>CAZGCT010000003.1:0-260414 GCA_964524325.1 uncultured Hyphomicrobiales bacterium | reverse complement strand
GAATATTTGAAAATAACCTCTATGGATTTAATTGTTACTTTTGACAAATGGCTTTTTTATCCTCAATTATGCAAAATTGAAGGATTAGATGTTGAATCTGAGTTATCCCTGGGTATTATTAAAATTAAGCTAAAAGATTTTCCCTTGATTCAATTTTTAAATTATGGAAAACCTATTTCCATTTTGGGAAAGACATTGTACTCTTTTCCAGATTCCACATCCTTAAAATTTGGCTTACTTTCTTTTTCTCCATTAAAGGAAATTAACGTTAACTTTATCGATGGGCTCTTGAAGGTTTTTCCTGTATGTCAACCTATTGGTTCGCTTCGGTTAGAGATCTTTCCTTCCTTTGAATTACTTGGCTTTTCGTTGGAGAATGGTGAGACCAAGATAATATTGGAATCAAATGAAGCACAAGAAATCGAGGTATCTTTTTATGATGTTGTTGGAAATTTAATTATTAAAAGTGAAACAAGTGTTAATAAAGGAGTTAATGTAATTGACTTTTGCGAAATTTCTAATAGGAGAGTAGCAAATGCAGATATTTTTGTTCATTTGACAAACGGGTGGTTGCGTAAAATTATCTTTGTTCCAATCATAAAATGAATCTGATGGAAATATTTATTGGTACATCGGGTTGGGCTTTTCCAAATTGGGTTGGAATTTTATATCCTGAAGGACTACCTCAAAAGAAATGGTTAAACTATTACTCTCAGGTATTTAATTGCGTAGAAGTCAACTCTACTTTCTATCGTCTTTTTAAATCTGATACTTATCGAAATTGGATGCAATCGGTAGGGGAGAATTTTAAGTTCATTTTGAAAATCCCTCAAGAAATTTCTCACAAGAAAAAGCTAATAAATTCGCAAAAAGATTTAGATATTTTTTTTGATAACATTGAAATTTTAAAACCGAAAATTGGACTGTTACTCTTGCAATTGCCACCAAATTTCAATACACCGATTGAAATTTTGACTGAAATAATTGCTTTAATTCGTTCAAAATATCCAGTTGGGGTTGAATTTCGAAATTATTATTCCAAATCCGAAGTGGTTTTAAACATGTTAATTGAAAATAATATTTCCTTTGCTAACCCAGATTCGCCAAAGCAACCCTTATCAATTATTTTAACAAATAAAACTTTGTACCTTAGGCTTCATGGGAGAATTTCTTTACATAAATCTTCCTACGAAGAAACTGAACTCAAAGAAATTGCTGAAACTATTATTTCTTTGGAAGATAGAATAAAAACTGCTTTTGTAATATTTAACAATGGAATACTTGGACATTCTATTCCGAACGCTATCAAACTTCAATCACTTTTGAGCTTGGAAAATACCAAAACTACATTTTTACCCAGACATTCCCAAGGATTGGGTCTGTAGTGTTGTGTGAGAGTAGTGCTTGAATTGTTTTTGAGGTTAATGTAATACCTGCGGGAACAAGTTTTAAACCTGAATATGTGTAAACATCTCTTGAAACAACGAGTCCCTCTTTAAGTTCTTTTAAAGTAATGGGTTTCTCGAGCAGACTTCCTTCAAGTTCCCTATATTCTAGTAGGAATTGTTCAAAGAAAAGAACAACTTTGGGGTCGTATAATCTCCGAGAGGCTTGTTTTAGTGCTTCAAGGGCGTCGTCTGCAGAAAGTCTTTTGAAAAAACGTAGCTCTTCAAAATCTAATGCAACCCTTATAATTCGTGAAGCAGCAGGGATTTGCCAAGATTGCAATTTCAAAGGTATGCCGCTACCATCAAAATTTTCCCAAATATGAAAAATGAATTTTGCAACATTTTCGAAAGTACCTATATTTTCAAGAAGTTCTTTTGTTTTCATAGGAACTTGACACATCAAAGGATTTGTTGGGGCTCCATCCGTAAGTACAGGTTTCTCAAGATATTCATCAGGCAAAGATAATTTTCCCAAATAAACTAAATAAGAAGCAAACTCAATGTCTTGTAACTCTTCCTCGCTAAAATTACCTGTTAATTTAGCAATCCAAACAGATGATTTAGCAACTCTTTTCAAAATTTCTGCTACGAAGGGCATTTTTAGCTTAATAAAGCGTATTGTTAGTTGTTTTGTATCGTTAATTTGTTTTTCGAGGGCAGAAGCTAATTCTTTAAGTAATTTATTCTCTTCCTCCACTTTTCGCTTAAGTCGTAAAACTCTAATACCTGCTCTAAGTCTGGCTATAAACTCATCATATTCAATTGGCTTATTAATAAAATCGTCAACACATTCCTCCAAAGCTTTTATTTTTAATTGCTTATCGACATAACCAGTAATTAGAATAAAATAAATGTTTTTCAATTTCGGGTAATTCCGGACTTTTCTACACAATTCCAAGCCATTAATTTCTGGTATATCATAATCTGAAATAATAATATCAATATTATTCTTTTGAATTAATTCCCAAGCTTCGTTTCCTTTAAATGCGATAAGAAATCCAGCATTAGGAAAGCTTTTAGAAAGAATAGCCCTAATGTTTGAAATGGTAGCTTTATCATCATCTACGACAAGAAATGTTAGATTTTCCATCTCCACACTCATTCTTTAGTATAATTTTTCAGAATTTCCTCAGAACTAATATTTTTAATTAGTATAGTAGTTCTTCTATTTGTAAAATCGAAAGGATTTTCAATATTTTTCAATTTTTTGTCTGCAAAACCAGTAACTCTGATTATTTGCCCTTCCCATAGTCCATTTTCTTCGAGCACCTTGCGTGCCGCGTTAGCCCTATCGGAAGACAATTCCCAATTTGTGTATGCAGATGCTTTGGAATATTGGCGGCTATCTGTGTGGCCCTCCACTTCGACATAATTAGGCAACTTACCAATCTCCATTGCTAAGGTAGCCAGAATTTCTTTTGCTTCAGGTTTTAACCTGGCACTTCCGACTTCGAAGAATACAGATTCTTTTGTTTCAATTAGTTCTATTCTCAAGCCTTCCTTGGTGAGCTCGAAATGTATAGATGAAATAAGTTCATTTAACTTGGAATTTTTTGCAGCACTTTGCTGAAAAATTTGTTTAATTTCTTCGGCTATTGCTTTAACTCTTTCAACAGCTTTTATGCTATCTTGAATAGACCTTTTTCTTAACTTTTCTGATACTTTTTCTGCAAGAGTATCTTGTTGTTCAGGTGGTAAAAAGAAAACGAATTGATTTTTCTCTTTTCCTTCGCCTTTACCAGTTTCTGGATTTTCAAGAATATCAATTTTAACGGGAACAGTTCTTTTACCAGTGATAAAATTAAAAGCCCCAGGGTCTTGAAAATAAGAAGAAACCATTTGTCTGATTTGTTCACTTTGCCCTAAAATCCACAAAACAATGAAGAAAGCCATCATAGCTGTTACAAAATCGGCATAAGCAACTTTCCAAGAGCCACCATGGGGGGCATGAGCATGATGCCCCTTTATCTTTTTTATTATTATCGGTTCTTCTTTATGCTTTTTTTCTTCTTCAGACATATTTTCTCCCACTTTTACCTTGCTTGTTTAATTGCTTGCTCGGTCTCCTGGAAACTTGGTCGATTTTCAGGGTCGATAGAGCGTCGGCCATATTCTACTGCGACAGAGGCAGGTGCTCCTTTGGCAAATGCTAGCAACGCAGCTTTGATAGCTTGAAAGTATTTTAACTCTTTTTGCACTATTTTGCTCATAATCGATGCAGTTGGTCCAATTACTCCATAGCACATTAAAACTCCTAAAAAAGTTCCAACCAGGGCAGCAGCAACATGGTGACCCACAGCTTCTGCTCCTTCATTAACGGAAGCCATCGTAACGATGATACCCATAACAGCAGCAACAATTCCTAAACCAGGGAAAGCTTCGGCAAGGGTTTGTAATGATTGTGCTGGTACTTGCTCTTCTTCAAATATATTTTCAATATCAATGTCCATTAATTCTTCTAAGTCGTGGGCTGGGACACCTCCACTTAACACAACTTTTAATGTGTCTGTAAGAAATTCTACTGCTGGTTTGTTTGCAATAAATGTAGGGTATTTCGAAAAGATTGAACTTTGTTCCGGGTTTTCGATGTGAGACTCAATTGCGATTAATCCCTCCCTTTTGGCAAATTGGAACAATTCATACAACAATTGCAATAATTCGATGTATGCAGTTTTATTCACTTTCGCCCCTTTGATAGTTCCCAAAGTTCCAGAGATAATTCTCTTTAATACCGGGAGGGGATTAGCAATCAAAAGCGAACCGAGCGCAGAACCTCCGATTATAATGTACTCTGCCGGAACTATCAAAGCCAAGGGGTTACCGCCAGCAACAATTAATCCACCAATAATGGAAACAAATACAATCACTACCCCAATGATAACAAACATCTTACACCTTTATTTAGTTTTCTTATTTATTTCTTTGATAATCTCTTTGTTACTAGGGTCAATAGAAACTGCCTTCTCAAAATAGAATTTAGCTTTTTCTAGGTCGTTTAATGCCTCGTATATCAAACTTAAATGGAGAAACGGTTCGGGACGCGAATTGTCGATTTCAATTGATTTTTCAATATATTCCTTTGCTTTAGTATAATCACCAATTTTATAAAAATACCATCCGTAAGTATCCAAAAAATTTGGGTCGTTTGGTCGGATTTTTATTGCATCCTCGATTAACATTTTAGCATATGCCAAATTTGTGTCTCTAACTATTAAGGAATAGGCAAAATTGTTCATAATAATGGGGTTAATAGGGAATAATTCTAAACTTTTGAAGTAGCAAGAATCGGACTTTTTCCAGTCTTCCATTTCTGAATAAATCCAACCCAAATTTAGGTAAGGTTGATAATCATTCGAATCTAAAGATATGGATTTTTTGAACATTTCTTCAGCAAGTTCGTATTGATTATTATTAGCATAGAACTCACCAAGAACGTTATAGTAATTTGGAACATCGAAAAATTTATATTTAAAACTTTGAAATTTAATAATTGCTTCTTTTTTCTTTTTCAGATTATAGTACAAAAAGTATGAAGCTTGAATGAGTAACTCCAAATTGGTATTTTCATTGTTTAAGATTTTTTTGCAAAAGAAGTATGAATTAGTTGTATCCTCCAATGCAAAGTAAATTTGAAGGAGTTTAAAATCGAAACGATAATCATCGGGGAAATTTTTTATGAGATAATCACAAAATGTTTTTGAAAGTTCTTGGTTTGTTGAGTCGATACTTTTGATTTTTGGTTGGAAAATTTCGACATAAGATAAAATGTTGTCAATGGAGGATTTCTTTGAGAATTCTATAAATTTGGAAATTGCTTTTTCGAATTCCTTTCGTTCTAAAAGAATCGTAAAATATATTTTTAAATAAAATGGGTCTAAGCCCTTAAAATTATCAGATTTACTAAATATTTTTTCTAATAAAACAATCTGATTTTCAGTGTCTGCTTTAAGAAAATAGTAGTAAAACAATTGGGAATTAATAAAATCTAGGTTGGAAGGGCTATCGATCTTTTTCAGAAAATTAATTGATGATAAAAAAGTTGTATCAATTTTGTCAAGAATTTCCAAATGAAGTTTAATGTCATTTTGAGTTATGTTTTTCTGCTTAATTTTTATGATTTTATTGGAAAAGTAACTAGCTTCTTTGTATTGTTCCCTAGTTAAAAGGGTCCAGGCAAGTAGTTCAATACATGGGATGAAATTGGTATCGAGCAAAAATGATTTGAATGCATAGTCGAATGCCAAGGTATACTTTTCAATCCAATAAAAATTTCTTGCAAGAGCAAAAAGAATAACCTTAGAAGTGTCGAATCGAAGTGCATCTAGTAAATCAACTATTGCGTGATGATACAAGCCCAATTGCTCATTTTTCGAAGCGTTTACTATTAGGTCAATAAGATAGTCTTTTTTTATGTATCTAATTGTATTTGAATCCAGCTTGTTTGCATTACAATAAAGTTCAAACACATTTGAATAAAATGTAGAACTATCGATGATGTTTTTCTCGGTGGTGCAACCATTAAAACAAATTAACCCAAGAAAACAAAGTAAAAATATTGCTGCAAAATTTCTCATAGAAAATTTCAAGTATGTGTAATATAAAATTATGAAAACTTTTTTTAAATAAAAAACCTACCAAATTTCTGGCAGGTTTAAAATGAAAATGGATTTAAAGGTTATTTTAAATAAGCCCAGCTTCTTTCAAAACTGAAGTTATTCCTCTTTTGTCAATTGTTTTAATAGCTTGAGTGGATAATCGAAGTCTAATCCATCTCTTTTGCTCGGGTATCCAAAATTTTTTCCATTGAAGATTTGGCAAAAACCTCCGTTTTGTCCGGTTATTGGCATGAGAAACATTATTTCCAATTAAAGGTTTCTTAGCAGTTATTTTACATTTTCGCGACATAATTTACTCCTTAAAAAAACAAAATTACAAAATTTTCAGCTAATTGCAAAACCAGAAAGGTTTTGGGTTATTTAACATTTGGTTTTTCGAAATTTATTTTATAATTTTGCACTTGAATTATGGAGAGGTGGCCGAGCGGCTGAAGGCAACGGTTTGCTAAACCGTCGTAGGGGTAAAACTCTACCGCGAGTTCGAATCTCGCCCTCTCCGCAAACTTCAAGCACAAGCACTCTCTAAATTTTCAGCCTTTAATTACCACAAGTGGTTTTGATTTTGCCACTGGTGTGGCTACATTTAAATTCTTAACAATATTAACAACCATATCTACATCTTTGTAGGCATTTGGAGCTTCTTCAGCAATGGAACCTAAACTTGGTGTTTTAATTACTATGCCTTTTTTCTCTAATTGTTCTTTTAAAGAAATTGGATTTATTTCGTTTTTAGCCTGAGTACGGCTCATTAATCTACCTGCTCCGTGGCAAGAACTTCCAAAAGAAATATCAAGTGATTTATCTTTTCCAACCAAGATGTAAGAAGTGGTTCCCATTGAACCAGGAACTAATACGGGTTGTCCAATTAAAGAATATTTTCCACTTAGTTTATTTGAGGGGAGGGAGCGAGTGGCTCCTTTACGGTGTACAACTAGCCTTTTCTTTTTGCCATTTATTATGTGATTTTCAACTTTTGCAATATTGTGAGCAAGGTCGTAAAGCAAGTCGAACCTTAAAAATCCAATTTTTTTTGAATTTTTAAGGAAAACTTCTTTTATTTTGAAAGATATTAATTGCCTGTTTACAAATGCAAAATTGGCTGCTGAATTCATTGAATTAAAATAATCTTGACCTTCTTTAGAAGAAAATGGGGCACAAGCAAGCCCACGATCCAAAAGATGAATACCATATTTTTTTGAGACTGTTTGGTAATCTCTTGCGAAATCTGTACAAATCTGATGGCCATAACCACGAGAACCAGTATGAATCCAAACCACAACTTGGTCTTTAAATAGGCCGAAATTTTCTGCAATATCCTTGTCAAAAATATCTGAAATAAAACCAATTTCGATAAAGTGATTCCCCGACCCCAGACTACCAATTTCACTCCAACCTCTTTCCATAGACTTAGTAGAAACGCCGGATAAATTTGAAACTGGCAACTTACCCATGTCTTCGATGCATTCTTTATCTTCTTCAGTTGCAAAGCCATTTTTTAAAGCCCAATCGATTCCTTCTACGACAAGTTTTTCAAATTCCTTTTTTTCGATTTTAATTAACGACCCTTTTCCAGTTCCTAATGGTATTGAAGAATAGATCTCGTGAGCAATGTTTTGCAAAGCTTTGGATATTTGATTTTTATCCCAATTAGTTATGTTTAAACGAATACCACAATTTATATCATAACCCACTCCCCCCGGAGAAATTATTCCTTCGTTCACATCAAAAGCAGCAACACCACCTATTGGAAAACCATAGCCTTGATGAATGTCTGGCATCGCTAGTGAATATTCCACAATTCCAGGAAGTGTAGCAACATTTATTAATTGAGTTAAGCTATTATCTTGTTTCAGAAGTTGTAATTGTTTTTCATCTGCAAAAAAACGAGCAGGAACTTTCATTAAATTATTTGTATCTTTGGGAATTTCATAAATGAATTCATCTATTTGTTTTATTTCCATGGTATTTAATTTAATAATTAAACATCAAATATTACAGTTGTCTTTATTATATTATTAGATTTAATTATTTGTAAATTGTGAAAGGTAGCCGATTTAATATATTTATTTCTTTTTGCAAGTTTTTTCAAATAACAAGTTGATTTAATTGAATTTAAATATATCTTAATAATACAATTTATAAGATAGTAATTTTTTTCTAGTTTAAAAATTAAGAAATTAAGCCAATTTATTAATAAAGTTTCTTTATCGATAGATTTATCTTCATATTTTTCAATATAAATTTTATTATCATCTAAAGTTTCAATACCGGAAATTACCATTAATCCTAAACTAGCATCATAGAAAAGACCTTGGTAAGTTGTGGATTCGACATATAGCCCCATATCTGCAGTATGTGAAATTTCTTTGAACATTTTGTTAATTATTTTTTATGAAGTCTCGAATTGAATAAATAAATCTATCTAAGTCATCTTCCGTTGTATAAAGGTGAGGGGTGACTCTAACTCCATGAATATTTTCCCAATTTATAGCAACTGTAAACACTTTGTGCTTGTTAAAAAGGTAATCTGATATTTCCTCGGGCTTTTTACCTTTTACAGAAAAGATACCCAATCCACAGGAGAAATCTTTAGACATTGGAGTTAAAATTTCGATATTTTCCCAATTTTTGATGTTATTGACCCAGTAATTTTTCAAATACCTTAACCTTTCTTCTTTTCTTAAAGAACCAATGAGTAGGTGGAAATTAATTGCATCTGCAATGGCCATTTCTGCAGGGAATGAGCGGGTGCCAAGAGATTCAAATTTCCGAATGTCTTCGCTATTGGGTTGGTCATTTGGAAAAAGGGGTGGAATTTCCCTAATCAATTCCTTACGAATATACAACATTCCAGTTCCAAATGGGGCACAAAGCCACTTGTGCAAACTGGTTGCAAAGAAGTCGCAATTTAAATCAGGTATTTTAAAATTAATGTGAGCGAAAGTATGTGCTCCATCAACAAGAACGAAGATACCTCGCTTTTTTGCCTCATTTGCAATTTCCTTAACTGGTAATATTTGCCCATTCCAATTGATCATATGTGTTAAATTAACAACTTTAGTCCTTGGTGTGAATTTGGAAACGAAGGCATTTATTAAATAGTCCAAATTTTCGGATGGGAGGACCAAATCCACCCAATTCAACTTTATGTTGTCTCTTTTTTCGCGGTACTTCCAAGCATTTATTACATTTGGATAATCTTGTTTAGCCAATACAACTTCATCTCCAGAGCTAAGTTTTAACCCAAAAATAATTGTATCTATACCTTCTGTCGTATTTCTGTTTATGGCTATTTCATCGTTGGAACAGCCAGCTATCTCAGCAAGTTTCTTTCGAAGTGGTTCTCTTCCTTGGTCTAGAATTCTCCACATAAAGTATGCAGGTCCTTCGTTTGAAAGCTGGTAGTATCTAATGAAGGCATCTTGGACTGATTTGGGCTGTGGGCTAACTCCGCCATTGTTCAGATTTAAAATATTTGGGGAAACAGTGAAAGACTGTTTTACCCAATACCAAAAGTCCGATTGACTAGAAGGATCGTTGGAATGTTTTTCAATTTGCTTAAGCAAATCTACTTCTGTCGATTTCCCAAATAAATTTGAAAAGGGTAAAAAAACACCCAAAGATGCAAATGTTTTCATTAAATTTCGTCTGCTAAATATCATGTTAAATCAAAATGTAATTTTGAGAAAAATTAATTTAGCAAAAATTAGTTTTAGTAAAAATGATTGATTTGCTTATTGTTTCTTACAATGGAAAAGAGCTTACCAAACAGGCCATCGAAAGTGCAATTTCGAACAGTCTGATTCCCGCAAAAATTATTGTGGTTGATAACTATTCAATGGACGGTTCTGCAGAATTTATTAAAGAAAATTTCAAATTTGTTGAATGCATCACCCTTGATCAAAATGTTGGTTATGGGAATGCTGTTAATGAAGGTTTCAAGAGGGTAGTTTCGCCCTATGTTGTTGTTTCGAACAATGATGTGATTTTTCCAAGATATTTTTTTAAAAGAGTTTTAGAGGTAGTACAGAAAGTAGGGGAAAACTTTGGTGTTTTGGGCTTTCAACAGATTTATCCTGATGGAAGTTTTCAAAACTCTTATGGTAGATTTCATACTTTATTTAGTGCTTTTCTAGATATTTCCCTTTTCTCATTATTTGAAGTACGAGTTAAGAAACTTTTAATGAAATTAAGAATTTGCAAGAAACTTAGAGAAGTAGATTATATCGATGGTGCTGTAATGTGTATCAACAGGAAAGCATTTGAGGAAGTTGGCGGTTTCGATAAAGATTTCTTTTTCTATTCCGAAGAAGTTGACTTATGTAAACGAATGAAGGAGAGTGGATTTACAAATTTCTTTGATCCCATGAACCAAGTTATACATTATAGAGGACAAGGAAAAACAAATAGAATTGGTCTTTCCGAGAATTCTGTTAATGTTTTTGTGAATTCAAGATTCACTTATTGCAAAAAACATTTATCGAAAATCGAAACAAAATTTTACCTTCTACTTCAAGCACTTTATTACCAAGAAATTTCTTTAATGTTACGCATAAGAAAAATTTTTACTAAAAGTTCAAATTCAGATCAAGTATACTTAACAAAATTGCTTTCAAAAGAATTCACAAATAAATTTAAAGAAGTCGAGATCAATTAATTAAACTATAAATAGAAAATTTATTAATTATTCAGATATTTTTATTAATTTTGATTGCCCTTGGGCAAAATTTTTTGTTTTTTTATAGGAGTTTAAAATGGCATTAAAAATCACTGAAGAGTGCATCAACTGTGGGGCTTGCGAACCTGAGTGTCCTACTAATGCTATTTCACAAGGTCCTGAAATTTATGTTATTGAACCCGATAAGTGTGTTGAATGCAAAGGTTATTACGATACCCCCCAGTGCCAATCTGTTTGCCCAATTGATGATTGCATCGTACCCGCTTGATTTTCTGCTCCATAAACTTATAAACCCAGAGTATAATCTCTGGGTTTTTTATTTTAAAACTTTAAGGATGATTTTTCGTCAAAGATATATTATGGAGGTATAAATTATGAAACAAGTACTTTTCCTCTTTTCAGTTTTTGTTCTTACTTCAATTCCAATTTTAGGTCAATTTGGGAAAAACAAAGTACAATATGAAAAGTTTAATTGGAGATATATTCAAACCAAGCATTTTGATGTTTTTTTTCACAACAATAACAAAACTCTTGCAGTGTTCACTGGAATTGTAGCAGAATCTGCTCTAGCTTCAATTCAGAAAACTCTTAAGTATAAAATTTCTCAAAGAATTCCAATTATTGTATATAATAGCCACAATCAATTTCAACAAACCAATGTTATCGATATGTATTTACCGGAAGGTGTTGGAGGTGTTACTGAACTTTTCAAAAATCGAGTTGTTATACCATTCGATGGTGATTATGAGCAATTTCGTCATGTTATTCATCATGAACTTGTTCACGCAGTAATAAATGATTGGTTTTATGGTGGAACTTTTCAATCGGCAATTTCACGAGGGAATGTTGTGGAACTCCCCCTTTGGATGCACGAAGGGTTGTGTGAATGGGAAAGTATTGGGGGTATGGACATTGCTACAGATGTGTATATAAGAGATTTAACTTTGAGTGAAAATCTTCCCGACCTTGCAAACTTAGATGGTTACAATGCTTACCGTGGGGGCCAAACATTTTGGTGGTATGTTAGCGAGAGATATGGAAAACACAAAATACCCGAATTGCTTAATAAATTAAAGTCGACTGCCAGCGTTGAAAATGCTCTAAAATCTACTTTTAATATGAAACTTGAGGACTTTTCTAATGAATGGAAGAAGTACCTAAAAAAGCATTATTTTCCGGACATTGATAAATTTAGTTATCCTTCAGATTTTGCCATCAAAATAACTGAACATAAAAAGAAAAGGAATTTTTACAATACATCACCAGCAATTTCTCCGCAAGGGGACAAAATTGCATTTATTGCTGATAAGGATGGACTATTTTCTTTGTTCATAATAGATATAGATAAAAATCAAGAGGTCCAAATTGTATCTAGTTTCCGCCAGCAAGACTTTGAAGAATTAAATGTATTAACTCCAGGAATTTCTTGGAATCCGGGAGGTACTAAATTGTGTGTATCTGCAAAATACAAAGGCGAAGACGTCATCTATCTTGTTGACGTTGCAACAAAAAACTTCGACAGAATTAGGTTGGGGTTAAAGCAAATTTCTTCTGTTTCTTGGTCACCAAAGGGCGATGTTATTGCATTTTCGGCGTCAGATTTAGACCGGAAAGATATATATCTTTATGGTTTAGATTCCAAAACTATTAATAGGTTAACCAATGATTTCTTTTACGACGACCATCCAACTTGGTCTATTGATGGAGAAAATATCTACTTTATTTCGAGTAGAGATGACTTCGTGGATGCTGAAGATTCATCTACAGAAATTAAACCTTGGACAATAGACAATGTAAAAAGAGATATCTATAAAATACATATACCTACCAAGAAAATTATCAGGATTACGGACACACCAAATTTCAACAAAACAAGTCTTGCAATAAGTGGAGACGGGAAATTTTTGTACTTTGTCTCTGATGCAAATGGGATTGGAAACATTTACCGAATGGAAATTGCAACCAATGGCATTAAACCTATAACAAATTCTTTGTCGAACATCACTCAAATTTCCCATGCAAAAATTTCTGAGAATTTAGCTTTTTCAGCTTTAACCGAAGGAGGCTTCGACATCTTTTTGCTTAAAAACCCATCTAATATTAATTTGCCTAAAGATACTCTTCCTTTAACAAAACTAAGATTAAGTCAAATTGAAAAAAACACTTCCATATTATTCTCAAAAGAATTAGAAAATATTACTTTTCATGATACTATTTCAAATGAAATTAACTATGGTAAGTTTAAAGTTGACTTTTCGCGCCAAAATATGATAAATCCCAATAAGGATATTAATACTAATAATCAAATCTATGTTCAAAACCAAAATTCTTTTGATACCAACTTTATTGATTATGAATACAAATTAAAATTCACCCCAGACCTAATTTTAGGGAATCCCTATTATGATTCTTTTTGGGGATTTCAAGGTTTAGCCCAGATGTTGTTTAGCGACATTCTTGGTGACCATCAAATTTATATCGCAGCAAACTTCTGGCTGGATTTAAAAAATAGTAATTTTTATTTGCAATACTCATATCTACCGAATGTAATTGATTATCATTTCAATGCCTTTCAAAGCTCGATTTTATTCACTTTATTAAACAATGCACGTAATGCCTACGAAAATTATAGGCTTAGAAACTATGGTGTGGGTTTTACTTCTTCATATCCTTTAAGTTTGTTCAATAGATTTGAAATGAACTTTACTTTTTTTAATGCTTCCAAAGAAAATATTACCAATTTATACGAATCTGCAGTCTCGAAAACAATAATATATCCTACTTTAAAATACGTTTATGATGATGTTTTGTATGGATCTTTTGCTCCAATTAAAGGAAGTCGATATTATGTTGAATTTCGTAGTGTTCCAAAATTATTCAAAAATTCTATTAATTTCTTTACTTTAAAATTTGATTATAGAAGATATTGGGACTTTGGTTATTTTCTTAAACTAGCATTTCGTGGTACTGGAGCAACTAGCTTTGGAACAAATCCCCAAAGGTTTTACCTAGGTGGGGTTGACAATTGGATAAATTATCTAGTAAACACAGAAAATTTTCTTTTCGATAATCCAGAAGATTTTGCTTTTATGGAATTAATCACACCCTTAAGGGGGTGGGGCTACAGCGATGCCTATGGAAATCATTTCTTTGCTTCCAATATTGAATTTCGGTTTCCTCTTTTTACAGCTTTGCTTCCCGGACCAATTCCAATTATTTTCAATGATATTCTTGGGGTATTATTTTTCGATATCGGTGGAAGTTGGTTAGGCCCAATTTCGAATTTTAAATTTCAGCCTCCTTCGGTTATATATACATCCGATTATAGGTACAAAGTCGAAAATAATAGATTACTTATGAGTTTAGGCGTTGGGGCTCGTGCTTGGATACTTGGTTTGCCTGTAAAAATGGATATTGCTTGGCGAAAAGAATCTACCGGATGGTCGAAACCTTATTATTTATTCTCAATTAATTATGATTTTTAATAATACAAAATTTGTTAACTTTGATTTAAAATTTATTTGAGAATAAGAATATGCCTGGGCAACCCCACAGAATGATTTATATGTATAAGAAATTCCTTGATGGAGAAACTTTGACATCTGGGCAACTTCAAGATATGATTTCAGAGGAAATAGAGATAGTAAGTATAAGGACAATTCAGCGGGACCTCAGGCTTTTGCAAAAAATTGAACCTTCACTTGTCGGCATTCCTAAAGGAAAAGAAATTTATTGGAGTATTCCAAGAGACTATAAATTTCCAAAGCAAATTTTCAGATTTGAGTCTAATGAATTACTTGCTTTTCATTTTCTTAAAGCTCATTTAAAAACTTTTCGTGGAACCGTTATCGAAAAAGATGTCGAGAAACTTTCAAAAAAAATTGAAAAATACGCCCCGCAAGAAGTAGTTCTCGACGAAACATTATACTGGGACCAGAATGTTGGATATTATGACTATTCAAAAATAAATGAAATTTTGGAAAAGGTAATTCACGCAACCGCTTCAAAAAAATGGTATGTTATTTCCTATACAGCACCCAAAACTTTAACATCAAAAGAAATTATTGTTCGTTTTGAAACAATTTTTTCATATCTTGGGGTGCTTTACGTAGTTGCCTACATACCAAAGCATAAAATCCATGTGAGCCTTTCCATACACAATATTAGCCAAATTGAGGAAAAGAAAAATTTTTTCGATGCTGCCCCGCCTTTTAATTTTCGTGAATGGTCTTCTTACCGCTTTGGTGTATTTTCTGGTGAAATAAACAATGTTAAATTGTTAGTAAAAAAAGAATTCATTCACTTTTTTATTAATAGGCGTTGGCATGTTTCGCAAGTCGAAAAATACGAAAAAGATGGTAATTTAATTATCGAAATGCGAGTACCCATTGGAGTTGATTTGATCAACTGGATTTTAAGTTGGAGCGATGCAATTATTGTCTTAGAACCAATAGAATTAATTCAAAAAATTGTAAATAGATTGAATCAAGCAATTTCAAATTATAAAATATTTGCACCCAATGTAAAACCAAAGGATTCCCAGGGTCAATTAGAAGAAAATAAATTTGAAGCGGGGGGAAAGAAAATTGAGACCGGGCCTTTAACACCCCTTTCAACCGTTAAAGATAACGATGAAACAAAAAAAGCTAAATATAAATTGTCGTTAAGACCGAGAAAAAAAAATTAACTTTCATTTTTCTATTATTATTGTTACTGGGCCATCATTAACTAATTCGATTTCCATCATTTCACGAAATTCTCCAGTAATGATTTTTAAATTTGTTGTTGTTTTAAAGTAATCAATAAAATCAATATAGATTTTATTTGCAATATTTGGCTCCGCGGAGACCATAAAATTTGGCCTGAAGCCTTTTGAAACATCACCATATAAAGTAAAATTTGAGATTAACAAAACATCACCCAGAATATCTTTGATTGACAGGTTCATTTTCCCTTGAGAATCGGGGAAGATCCTTAAATTCAATATTTTATTAGTAATCCATTTAATTTCCTCAGAAGAATCATCAGATTTGAAAGCAATGAAAACCACCAAACCACGACCAATTGCACGAACTTCCCCTGTTCCCAATAATTTAACACTTGCTCTTTTTACTCTTTGAATTACTGTTTTCATAAATTTAAAAAAGCAAAATTAAGTTTTTTGAAATAAAACCGAAAAGTTTACGTTAAATGAAATTTGATTTGCCCAAGAAGAAGGCAAGTTAAATTTTTTTAATGAAATAATGACTGGCTGTAGTGATTTGTTGAATCAAATAGAAAAAATTATTTTCAAACTTACTATAAATTCCTTTCATATTTATCCCCATTTTTTTATAATGTTATTTTCATTTGTACAACAAAAGGTGAGGTGAACTATGCCGATCTATGAATATAAGTGTGAGCAATGCGGTAAGGTTTTTGAATATCAACAAAGAATAACTGACGAACCCCTTCAATTTTGCCCTATTGAAATTTGCGAATCAGAAAAACAAAAGGGAAAGGGGAAGGTTCATAGGCTCATTAGCAGAGGCGTCGGTTTAGTTTTTAAAGGAAATGGTTTTTATATTACTGACTATGCCCATCGTAATACATCAATTGATTCAACTACTCCAAAAAACGGGTCCTCCGCCAAAAATGGAGAATTTGTTTCAAATAATGTTAATCCCGAAAAAAAATAAATTAAAGTTTCATTTTACTGGGAAGGTTTAAATTAATAACCTTCCCTTTTTTTATCTTTGTATTTAAAATTTTGCTGTTGATGGAAAAAGAAGAATTTGAACAACTTGACCAAGTAGACACGCATCCTATTTTAAATGCTTTAAATCCCGTACAGAAGAAAGCAGTGATCGAAATATTTGGTCCAGTTTTAATCGTAGCTGGTGCTGGAAGTGGAAAAACTCGAGTGCTTACCCATAAAATTGCATACTTAATCGATAGTGGAGTTCCACCGCAAAATATCCTTGCATTGACTTTTACAAACAAAGCTGCCCAAGTAATGAAAGACCGGATTTCGTTGTTGGTAAATCCCGAGGCCTCTAAGCGAATCTGGGCTGGAACTTTTCATTCCCTTTTTGCAAAGATTTTGAGACTTGAATCACTTGCCATTGGTTATTCCCCCAATTTTTCTATTTACGATACAGAAGATTCAATTAATGTCTTGAAAAGAATATTGGAGAATTTTTCTTTATCTAATTCCCGTATTACACCGGACTCGGTCCACCAAATAATCTCAATATCAAAAAATAAAGTACTTTTTCCAGATGATTTTTTTAATTTAGCATCGACCCCATTTGACCGGAAAATTGCGGAAATCTACAAAGAATACCAAGATTACTTGCACCAAAATAATGCAATGGATTTCGACGATCTTTTATTGAATACCTATGAATTATTCAAGAATTATAAAGAAATACTTAATAAATATCAAGATAAATTTACATTTATCCTTGTTGATGAGTACCAAGATACAAATAAAGTTCAGTATTTAATATTGAAGCAGCTATCATCAAAGCATCGAAATATTACTGTAGTTGGTGATGATGCTCAAAGTATCTATAAATGGCGAGGTGCCGACATAAGCAACATTTTAGATTTTCAGAAAGACTTTCCGGATGCCAAAATTATTCGTTTGGAACAAAACTATCGCTCAACAAAGTGCATACTTTCAGCCGCAGAAAGTGTTATCAGGCATAATAAAAAGCAAATAGAAAAAAAACTATGGACCGAAAATAGTGATGGTGATTTAATAGAGTTGTTTCAATGCGAAACCGGAAAGTCAGAAGCAAGTATTGTAGTAAAGAAGATAAAGGAGCTTGTCAATTCAGGTAAATACACTTACGGGGACATTGCAATATTCTACAGAACAAATTCACAATCACTTGAATTCGAAAATGCTTTACGAAGCGAAAACATTAATTATATTATCATCGGTGGCCTTTCTTTTTACAAAAGAAAAGAAGTCAAAGATGTTTTGGCTTATTTAAAATTGTTGGTCAATCCAAAGGACAACGAAGCCCTGATAAGAATAATCAATGAGCCACCAAGAGGTATTGGCAAAATTACGTTGACTCATCTTTTAAACTATGCTCGGGAGAAAAAAATTTCATTAATCGAAGCCATTGAGCATTTGGACGAAATCGCCAATCTTCAAAATCGGGCTAAAAATATTTTGAGCGAATTTCGGCTATGGTTATTGAACACCAAAGAAAAATTGGGAATAAGAGAAGGCTTGGCTGAACTTATAAATCAGTACATTAAAGAAAGTGGTTTGGTATCTATGTATCAGGAAATTGCCACAGACGACGCATACGACAGATTGGAAAATATCAATACCTTGCTCAGAGATATTTACGAATATCTTTCTAATAACGAAAATGTTAATTTAGAAGATTATCTTCAACAGATTAACCTACTATCAGATATTGATGAAAAAAATATTGCAAGTGAGCAAGTCAAATTGATGACATTGCATTCAGCTAAGGGGCTTGAATTCCCTGTTGTCTTTATTGTGGGTTTGGAACAAGGTTTGTTTCCTTTAATTAGAAGTAACAGGGGACTAGTCTCAGATGATGAAGAAGAGGAGCGTCGACTTTTTTATGTTGGTTTAACAAGAGCTATGGAAAAAGCCTATTTATCTTATGCTATGATTCGCAATAGATTTGGCGACGAATCTTACCAGATGCCTTCCAAGTTTCTCCAAGAAATAGACAAAAATTATTTAGTCATAAATGAAATTTCTCCTCGAAAAAAAGGATTTTCAACCACAAGGCAAAAAGAGTTCAATGATTTTGAAGATTCATTTAATGACTTTGACCAAACAGATGATGGGAAACTTCGAATAGGTGATAAAGTTGTTCATCCTTTTTTTGGAATAGGAAAAGTTGAACATCTTGAGGGTAGTGGATTATATGCTCAAGCTTTAGTTAATTTTGAGTCAGTTGGTCGAAAAAGACTTATGCTGAAATACGCAAAGATGAAGAAACTATAATATTGCTATATATTCAGGAAACAAAATTTATCAACATTTTATCAACAAATTATCCACAATTTTTTCACAAAAAATCAACTAAAAAATCCAATCTAATTTATTATTTTTATTTTTATGGACGTTGAAAAGCTTAAGTTACTTATTGCCGAGGGGGAGTCTTCTATTGTTGAATTTAAAAGAAAAGCTTCTTCCCCAGAAAAGGTAGCAAAAGAAATCTGTGCTTTTGCAAATTCGAAAGGAGGATTCTTAATAATAGGAGTCGATGATGATAGAAAAGTAGTTGGTGTTGAATCCGAAAAGTCGGAAATAGATATAATTGAAATTGCGTGTCAATTTTGTATTTATCCACCAGTTACTCCCAAAGGTATAGAGGTAATAAATTACAATAGAAAAGAAGTAATTGTTGTTGAAATCGGAGAAAGTCGTAATAAACCACATACCATAGAATCATTGGATGAAAAAGGAAATACGAGAAGATTTGCATATATTCGTCTGGGTGAAAAATCGGTGCTGGCAAGCAAAGAGATGAAAAGATTGCTTTCAAGCTTAAATGCTAACTCAAAACCATTAAAGATTTACATTGGTGATAATGAAAAACGCTTATTTAGTTATTTAGAAAAGCACGAAAAAATAACGGTTCGTGAATTTGCAAAATTGGTGAATATTTCAGAAAGAAGAGCATCTATAGTTTTGATCAAGTTAGTTCGAGTAGGGGTCCTACAAATTTACACCGATAGCAATAACGACTACTTTATCCTTTCTTGATAACGCTAAGAATTTTTTGAAGAAGATTGTCCTCGTTCTTGATATCGAATTCTAAAACACTTGTTATTAATTCTATTTCTCTTTCCAAGAAAACATTTCGAAATTCAATTAATTTTACAAAATCCTTTTCCGTTGTGATTATTGTTGAAACTTGCAATTGTCGAGACTGGTAAATAATTTTGTTAACATCGTTCAATGAATAATAATGATGATCAGGAAAGATAAAATGTTTACAAATGTTAGTGGAGAAAGATTCCAAAGCAATTCGGAAGCCCTCGTTATTTCCTATACCACTAAGTAGGGCTATCCTTTTTCCAGCGAACTTCTCATGTGAAACTATTTCCGAATCAAGATTATAAAAGCCATCGATTCTCTTCTTATAATAAAAGATATCGATATCGCCATTAAGTAAGCAATTTTGATTGGTTCCTTCCTCCAAAAGTATTATGTTTGCCCGTTTAATATTTTTTAAAGGTTCCCTTAAAAAACTTTTACATGTTTTATTGTCCAATAAAACAATGTCTAAATCTCGAGAAAGTTTGCGATGTTGGAAACCGTCATCGACGATGATTACGTCAATATCAAAATTTTTTTCAATTATTTCGATAGCTTTATACTTTTCCTTCGATAATACGATTGGTGCTTTAACTTTTGTCCAAAGTAAATAACTTTCATCTCCTAAATTTTTTACGTCAGCACCTGGGACTTCCTTTGAAATAATTAGTAGCTCTTTTGTTTTTCTTTTATAGCCTCTTGAAAGAATTAAAGGGGTAAAATTCAGATTAATAAGTTTTTTTGCTAAATAAATTACAAAAGGAGTTTTGCCAGTTCCGCCGAAAGAAATATTTCCCACACTTATTGTTGGAAAAATAGACTTAACTTTTTTTAATATGTCCTTATCGTAAAGGTAATTTTTAATTCCAACGATTCCAAAAAGTAAGTAATTCGCAAGAAATTTAAGCATTACTAATGGATAATTAATGCTTCGAATAAATATAATTCACTTTCGGGTTCTAAGTATGCTGTTTTAGAAACTCCAGCTTTCAGACAAAGATTTTGAAGAAAAGTATTTACGTCCCAATTTCTCTCCACAGCAACTTGTGGGAGAAGCAACCCAGAATTGTTTTTTAATCTTAGGTATAGTCCATGTTTTCCAATTTGTATTTTATTAAATGAAAAAACTTTTTTAAAACGAGAAAGAATAGTAATCTCAAATTGAAGATTTGGAAGTTCTTCTTTACGAATTGGGCCGAATCTCCAATCGCTTGTAGAACTAATTTCTGAAACTTCAAGAAGTTCAAAAATAAAAGGTTTAGTGGGAAACAAATGTCCCATACATGCTCTTAATCGTCCCTCTTTTTCAATAGTGACAAATGCAGTGTAATCTTGCATAAAATTTTTGCTTTTTTTGAATTCTTCCGAAATTTCGAACTTTAACCCTAAAACTTTTGAGTGTATAGCTTTCTTTACGAATTCCAAAAGTTTATTTTTTTCTTGTTCAGTAAAATCGGGTAAGCACGATTCAGAAAAGTCGCTGGAATATGTCAAAGCACCAGAAAAGTACCCGACAACTTTGTCTTTCGATGATGAAACAAAAGGGGAGTCTCCACTAGTTCCATAATATATGCTTACTGGTTTGTTTGCACCCAATGCTTCGGATGCACACATAACAACCGCAACAGGTCCTAATCCACAAGCTTCGATTTTCTTACTGTTTAACGAAGCAATTAGTTTAAAATAGTCAAATCTCTTGAATGAATTAATAAAATTCGAGTCAATTTCGTAGGCAGTTTTATAATTATGGTAATGGGAGAGATCAGTACTTGCAATTAATATGATATCATTTCTTTGGATTTCTTTTAAGGTACTATAAATTGCCATTGTTAAAGAGTGAATTATTTGAGGATCTTGGCTACCCATTACAATAGGTACTATTTTGATTTCAGGGAACAGGTACTGTAAAAATGGAATTTGGACTTCGAGAGAATGTTCTGGAGCACCAGATTTCCAATCGTGACCATCCATAGAAAGTCGTACATAATTATTTTGCTGGGTAAGTTTAAATGCTAATTCTTTGTCCACTTTTGCTGGACCAAGAGAAGTAACATATGCATCACCGGAAAAAACAGAGGAATAGGAAAAGTATTGGCGGTGAGATGGAGCAATAATAATTGCTGTGTTAATTTCTCTATTTTTTAATTCTCTGTAAACCTTTCCAGCAACAAAACCACTATAAATATAACCAGCATGTGGTGATACTATTCCCAAAATTTTTTCTTGGGTTGGAATATTAAGTGGGTTTTCCAAGTCCAAATATGCCTCTAATTCTTTACGGAGAGCGTCGGGATTTGCTGAATAAAAAGTTCCAGCAACTGTTGAAGGGCGATAGGAAATATGTTTTTCGGATGGAGCATCTTGAGCGAACATTATTTCTCCTATTAAAAATAGGGACAAAAAAATAAGTACATGTAAATTAAAGAAAATAAAATAATTATCCAAATTATTGAATTTCTTTTGGAATGGCCACAATTTCCTTTACATTTCGATAAACATGATTTGTATTTATGTTTTTGTCTTTCCTTTCAATTGCCTTTAAAGCGGAGGAATAAATTTCTTTCCAAGTCATTCCAAATCTAACAAGAAGCTCTTCGGGTTCACCACTTATACCAAAAGAATCGGGCATGCCGACAAACTCTATTGGAACTGGAAAGTTTTTCGATAGAACTTCTGCAACAGCACCTCCCAATCCACCGTGAACTTGATGTTCTTCGGCTGTAACAATAGCACCACAAGTTTTAGCAGCTTCTACAATTGTTTTTACATCTATTGGTTTAATAGTGTGGTTATTAATTACCATAGAAGAAATTCCTTTTCGTTTTCTTAGTTCTTCTGCAGCTACCAAAGACTCCCAAACCATAATACCGCAGGCAATTAATGCAACATCTTTCCCTTCGCGGAGAATTTCTGCTTTTCCAATTTCAAAAGGTGTTTCTTCTGATGTGAACCAATTAGTAGGTGCTCTACCAAATCTTATAAAAGCTGGACCATAAAAATCAGCGATTTTCAAGGTAGCTTTCTTGGTTTCGACATAATCGCATGGTACAACTAAAGTCATATTAGGTAATGTGCGAAGAAATGATATTTCCTCGAGTGATTGATGCGTTGCACCATCTGGTCCAACGGTTATTCCCGAGTGCCCACCCCCAATCTTAACATTTGCGTTGTTATAGCATACTGAAATTCTAAGTTGGTCTGCATTCCGAAAGGCGGAAAATACACTATAGCTAGCAAAAAATGGAATTTTACCTGAAAGTGCTAAGCCAACAGCGATTGTTGTAGCATTTTGTTCAGCTATTCCAATTGAAAAAAATCTATCGGGGAACCTCTCCTTAAAAAAAGATGTTAAAACCGAACCGGAGACATCCGCACCAAGAACGACAACGTTCGGATTTCTTTCACCAAGTTCAACAAGTGCTTCTGCAAAACCCAATCTCGTTGCTTTCTTACCAAATACTTTAAAAAGTTCCATTTTTGCCAACCTTCACGGATTTTAAGAGACGATTAAGATAAAGACTGCTTAAAATATGTTTAGCTTCATCTTGAAAATTGGGATAGTTAATTGACTCGATTTTAATGTGAAACCTTTTTAAATAAACTAAATCAAGATAATTTGAATGTGAAATTTCATCTAAAGAAAAACGACCTAATCCATTTTCAATAGAAAAAATGTCTGATTTTGTGGAAATTTCAAAAATGCTTTTTAAATGATTAGGAAGATTAGAAAAATTCAGATAGTCGTAAACATAAACCAAAATTAGACCGTTATGGGAGGAATATTCGGCTGATGCTGAATTAATTATTAGCCCAGTATAGTTGATTGTACCTTTATTAATTTTTTCTAATTGAAGTTCTGAAATGTTTTTGGGGAAAATTTGTGAAAGTTCTTCATAAGGTATTGGTTTTGTACTATTAAATTCAGTTGTCTTTTGGTGTGGGGTAACCAGTTGTTCAATTTTGGAGTTATCCTGGAAAATTTGGTTGTTATCGTTTGTTTTTTTTGAACATGAAATAGAAATAAAATAAATTATAATAAGAAAAATAAGCAATAGTTTCATTGCAGCTCCATTAAAGCAATTTTAGCTTGTTCTTCATTGGGAGGAATTCCATGCCATTCGTAATTGTCGGTCATAAAAGAGATTGGATATCCCATCTTGGTTTTAGCAATAATAACTGTTGGTTTTCCAATACCTCTTTCATGGTTTTCAATAAATTTATCGAAGGCAGCTATGATTTCATGATAGTTATGACCATCAATTGAAATGCATTCAAATTTAAATGCACTAAACTTTAAGTCGAGCGGATAGATACTCATAACATCTTTGACTCGTCCATCAATTTGGCAGTCATTATTATCGATAATCCAACAAAGATTGTCTAATTTGTAATTTCCAGCAGACATAGCAGCTTCCCAAACAGAACCTTCTTGTAGTTCGCCATCCCCAGCTAAAACAAAAACCCTGCGGTCGTTTTTATCTAGGTACTTATCATTCAAAGCCATACCGACAGCTATTGAGACACCCTGGCCAAGCGAGCCAGCAGATGTTTCTATACCGGGAAGATTGGTGTCGAGGGCGGGATGTCCTTGCAATCTTGAACCTAATTTTCTAAGAGTAGAAAGTTCTTCGACGGGGAAGAATCCAGCACGAGCTAGTGTTGCATAAAGAATTGGACAAATATGTCCGGCACTCAATACAAACCTATCGCGCTTTTCCCACTTTGGATTCTTTGGGTCGTATTTTAAATAGCCACCGAAAAAAAGAACAGCAAAGATATCTGCGGTTCCTAAAGATCCACCAGAATGACCTGATTTCGCCAAATAAAGACTTTTTATTACATCGCGACGTAATTCTTTAGCAATTTCCTGCAACTTGCCAATATCTCTTATGTTGTTATTGTATGTTTGTTGTTCAAAAGTAATTTTCATTTCATAAAAAAAGCAAAATTATAAAATAATTAGTTTTTATTTTTATAACTTTTATTTCGAAAAGGAGAAAATTTGGCATAAAAATTTCAATATTCATTATTAATATTATGGATATGAAATGAAAATAAGAAAATTTCGAGCTAAATCCTTTCAAGAAGGAAAGGAAAGAATTTTTTCTGAATTAGGACCCGAAGCAATTATTTTATCAACAAGAGTAATTCCTCCCGTGCCCCCGGAATTTGAAGAATTAGTTGAGCTTGTTGCTGCAACTGATACTGAAAATGATGTCCCTCCCTTATTTGAGAAAGATATTATTCTATCAGAAAAAAGCAAAAGCACTAAAGAAATTAGTGGCAGCTTTTTGGAATTGACTTCTAATATTTATAAAGAAATTTCAACTATTAAAAATTTTCTATATGATTTATCCGATAAAATCACTTATAGATTTATTTCAGAATTACCATCCGATATGTCTGAATTAGCAAAACTTATGATGAAAAATGGATTTTCTTCTGAATTCACTCTTTCGCTTGTGAACAGTTTAACTAAAAAGAATATAACCGCCAACGACCTACTTAATTTTGCAAATAAAATACTTTCTGAAAAGCTAAAATATGTTGGTAAATTTCCAAACAATGAAACCCAAAATTATATACTCTTTGTAGGCCCCACTGGAAGTGGAAAGACAATTAATATTGCCAAAATAGGTGTATTATTTAAGGTGCTTCTTAACGCACGAATTTGTTTAGTTTCGTTCGACTACAGGAAAATTGGAGGGTGGGAACAGATGCAAATGTTATCCGCAGTGACAGGATTGAATACTATATTTTGCCAAACTAAAGAGGAATTAATGGAGCAAATTAATTTGTTAAAGTCGTATGATTTTATTCTTGTTGATACAAGTGGTGGTAGCCCACGGGACGAAGAATTTATTAATGAACTGAAAGAAATTTCGAGGTTGTTAAATTGGACAAGCATAATTTTAGTTCTTTCAGTTACTCAAAGTACATTGAACTTCCAAAGATGTATGGAATCGTTTCGTGTCTGTAAACCTAATTTCTTAATGTTGACTAAATTTGATGAAGTTACAACAATAGGACACATTTACGAGACTTTGATGGAAGTTGTCCAGGAAATTCCATTGCTTTACTTTTCAGTTGGGGTAGAGATCCCAAATTCAATAGAACCTGCAAATCCTGGATTGTTGCAAAAGTTTCTAATTAATTCAATTGATTGAAATGAAAGAAAAAAAAACATTAATTGTTACATTTAATAGTGGTAAAAGTTCCGTTGGTAAAAGCACCATTCTTTCCCTTCTTGCGCAAATACTTGCCGAGAAATATTCAACCATTTTAATATGGGACAACGACTTGTACAAACCAGTGCAACATATTCTTAATGGAGTAGAACCAAATATCAAGCTCATTGATGTAATTACTCATAATATCTCCATTAATAAAGCAATTGTGAAAGTTTCGAGCCGGATATTTCTTGTCGGTGGGGTAAATAATTTTGAGATAGATTTGGACTTGAGTGAAGTTTTATTAGATAAATTTGAAGAGCTTGTTAAGGAAAATGATTTTGATATTATTCTTGTTGATAATCACACGGGATTTAGCAAAATAATTTCAAGCTTTTGTAAAAATTCAACAATTAATTTGTTATTTCTGACTGATGAACCCATTTCCTTACTTGATGGGTATGGGTTAACGAAAATATTGTATAAATTTTTTTCTGTTGAAAACATTTGTACCGTTGTGAACAATGTTGTAGAAAAAGAAGATGGTGTTCATATCACCAATATTTTTAACCAGGCAACCAATAATTTTCTTGGCTTAAAATTTCCAAACTGGGGGATTATCCCTTATGAAAAAGATCTGAAAAAATATTTCTTTAACCTGAAAGAATATTTGGAATACCATAGATCCCTTGAGTTCATTGAAAGCCTTAATGAGTTAGCTAAACAATTTTCTAAATTTATAGACGAAAAGATTTTGTCTTAAAGTTTTTATTTTTGCAGTATAATTCGGAATTAAAATGGCCAAAGTAAAAGAAGAAATTTTTAAAGACAAGAAAAAATCGCTCAAAGAAAAAGAAAAAATTAAAAAAGAACAGGAGCTAAGGTTAAAAAAAAGAATTAAAGCAGAAAAAAAGAAATTAGACAAAATAACCTCGTTTCCCTTTAAATCTTTGTTGATTGTAGGCTCTGTTTCAGGAATTTTATTTGCCCTTTACAATTTTTATTTAGAAGGTAATACACTTCTAAGTTCTGTCTTTAAGGGCTTTTTCCTTTTTGCTATTGTATATTTTGGACTCGGAATTATCTTTTTAATTTGGTTTTTCATTATTGCGAAGGCTCGTCAAAAAGAAGCAGAGGAGAAAAAGCAGGCCGAGGAAGAACTATTACGCGAAAAAGAAAGAATTGCAATCGAGGGTAAACTTGAAAGAGAGCAGCTTTTGAGAGAGGCACAAGAGAAAAGAGATGCTGAGATTAAAAAATTACGAGATCAGTTAGAAAATAAATAAAATCTAACTTAATTTTTTTATTTATAGACTTGTTATTTTACCTTGTTTTAAATGCAAAAAAATGTAGAAATAAAAGAGACTTGGTTTAACTTTAGGAAAGAAAGGACATCGGAACTCCGCAATAAACTTGTTTTGAAATACCTTCCCTTTGTAAAAACAATAATTAAGTCCATAAATTTACCACCTAATTCTATCTTGTCCAACAATGATTTAGTGAATATTGGGATCATTGGATTGGTAGAAGCAATTGAGAAATACGACCCTGAACAGAATATCAAATTTGAAACTTTTGCATATCCAAGGATTAAAGGAGCAATTTTCGATGAACTACGGCGTATAGATTGGCTTTCCCGAAACACAAGGAGGAAAGCTAAAGAGTTTTCAGATAAGTTGGATAGGTATTTTGTTCAAAAAGGTGAATATGATTTAAAAGAGTTATCTAAAGTTCTTAATTTGGATGAAAAGGAAATGAAGGAATATCTTCTGGCGTATCAAACCTTCCAAGAGTCATTTTTTATTGGAGAAAACTTAGAATTCGTAGAGGACAATGAAGAAATTCCTTTCATACAAAATTTAGCTATTGAAGAGGAAAAAAACCCACTTGAAAATATTGTTGAGAACGAAAAAGTGCAAATCATATATCGTTTTTTGTTGTCCCTTCCTGACAGGGAAAGATTGATAGCAACTTTGTATTATTACGAAAACCTAAAATTCAAAGAGATTGGCCAAATCCTCGGTTTGTCCGAAAGTAGAGTTTCTCAAATTCATTCATCCATTATTAAAAGAATTAGAAACAAGTTCAAGGAAATGGAAGAATAATTAGAAGTAGGTTTCGTCCCGCCAGTATGTTATTTGCCAAATTGAGTCTATTGGGTTAAATCTTAATTTAAAATTACCTTTTCCTTGTAAACGAACAATATCATTTGTCGAAAACACGATAGTAAGTGAAAATCCTCTTTGTACATTTTTTTCAACAGAATCTCCAATCATTAAATATGAATCATTCCAAATTAAATCTATATAATTTGCCGCTTGGAATAAACCATAGGTAGTCTTAACATCTTCAAACTTACCCCAGCTTTTGTCGACACCAATGTCATAATTTTTATAAACAAAAACAAAGTCTTCTGATAGTAATTTTGAATAAACCACTGTATCCCTGAAATTATAGGAATAACGGAAATTCTGAAAGACTCCTTCAACTGTTGATTGACTGGAAAGAATTGATTGTGTCGAATTATCCTCAACTAATTTTGGAGCGAAAGGATTGAAACAACCCAAAAGTGATAAACAAGGTAATAGTATTGACAAAAAAGCTTTCGAATAACTTTGAATAAAATTCATTTCAAGATTGTAACTTTGCTTTTAAAAAACTAATTGTTTGATAATTATCGAGTTGCTTGCTAAAGTCATACCATCTTATTATTTTCCATAAACCCGCTTTATCAATGACCAAAACCAGTTGGGTAGTGCCTTTATAAACATTATTGATTGTATTGTCTTTTGAATTAACATTGACTTCATAGTCAGCAACGAAGACAGTTGAATCAGTCGAATATGAAGAAAAAATCTTATTGCTAAATTGCATGTTTAAGTACTCGTTGCTCGAAAATTTGTTAAATAGATTCTTTGCAAAGTTAATTTCGGAGGTAAATGTCCAATTTTGAAATACGTTTAAGTAAATTGAAAGTGCGTCCGAACTTGGAAAGAATCTATAAGCATTATTTTCAATCCAAAAACAAGATTGAAAAATGGCAATGTTCTTTTGATTAAACGACTTTGTGAAATTATCTAACAAAGTTTGAGGAGTTGTAGGCGGCGGAAAATTTAGATTCGACTCATTTGGTTCTTCGGGTGTTCTTGTCCGAAAAATTTCGCAAGAGATTAGAAAAACGATTAGCAAAATTGCTGTTTTTTTCATTTAATTTCTGTTCTATTTTCAATGGCATTTAATAATGTAGCATCATCAGCAAATTGAATTTCTATACCAGAAGGAAGTCCACGAGCAACTCTAGTTAAACGTATTGGTAAAGTTTTAAGAAGATTGACAATATAGTGAATAGTTACTTCCCCCTCAACACTTGGATTAAGCGCAAAAATAATTTCTTTTGCTTCTTTAGCTCGGTTGACTAATTCGATAATCTTAAGTTTCGAAATAGAAATACCATCCAAATGATTAATTGTACCATGGAGAACATGGTAGACCCCTTTGAATTCATTGGTTTTTTCTATTGCAAGTAAATCGTCTGGCTGTTCAACAACGCAAATTAAATCTTTTTTTCTTTCTGGGGAATCACAAATAGGGCATGGGTCAGCTTCGGTAAAATTGTAACAAATACTGCATAATTTAACATTTGTCTTAAGTTTAAGGAGTGTTTCCGAAAATTTATGAATGAATTCTTCGGGTTGTCGAAGCAAGAATAGGGTAAGCCTTTGAGCAGATTTTCTTCCAATTGTTGGCAAGGAAGTAAGAATCTCAATCATTTCCTCGATCGTTTGACTCGTGAATTTCATATTTGTTAAAATTTAAAGTTAAAACCGGAGGATGAAGCAAGAGGACCTAAAAACTTCTTTAATTCCGAATTTCCTTCTTCTTTTGCTTTATCCAATGCAGCATTGACAGCAGCAACAATCAAATCGGATAACAGAGATTTATCGTTAAGTTCAAATGCTTGATTTGAAATTTCAAGCGCAATAAGTTCAAAATTACCATTAACTTTAGCTACTATCAAACCAGCACCACTTTGCCCCTCGAAAATTTTTTCTGCAGATTCCATTCTAAACTTTTGGAATTCTTCTTGTATCTTCTGAAACATCTCAAAGGCTTCTTTGAAATCAAATTTCATATTATACCAAATTTAAACAACAAAATAAAAATTTTTATTTTTGTAAATATAGAAACGTTAAATTAAAATCATTGTTTTTCTTAAAGAGGTCTTTTATGGGAATTTTTAGCAGAATAGCAGACATTTTCAAAGCCAATGTAAATGATGCATTGGACAAAGCAGAGGATCCAGAAAAAATGATTAAACAGATGGTCCTCGAGATGGAAGAAAGTGTTAACAAAGCAACTCTTGCAGTTGCAAATGCAATCGCAAACGAAAAATCTCTCGAAAGAAAGATTGAAAAATCAAGGAAAGAATCTGAGGAATGGGAATTCAAAGCTCGCCAAGCATTGCAAGCCGGTAGAGAAGATCTTGCTAAATCTGCTCTCGAAAGGAAAATGATTGCGGATAAGAATTTTCAAGACTTACAACCAATTTATCAACAGGCAAGAGAAACTACAAATAAGCTTCGAACCCAACTAAATAGTCTTAAGTCTAAACTTGAAGAAGCACGAGCTCGGCAAAGTACTCTTATCGCACGCTCCCAGGCTGCGAAAGCCCAAAAGCAAATTGCTAAAAGCTTAAGTGGGGTAGGGTCAGATGCTTTTGGCAAATTCGATAAATATGAAGAAAAAATCGAAAAACTTGAATCAGAAGCCTTGGCATTTGAACAACTTGCATCTGAAAATACGTCACTTGATGAGGAATTTAAAAGATTATCCTCATCTTCTGATGTTGAAAAGCAACTTCTCGAATTGAAAGCCAAAATGGGTTTACTTCCACAAAGTTCACAAAATGAAATTCAACAATAGAGGTTTAATATGGAAGATAAGGAAATTTTAACTGCAAATGAAAAAGACGGATTTATTCAAACACCACAAGAGATTTTGGATGCCATCTCAATGCAGTTGGGTAATTTGCTTGATGAGTATTTCCCCGAACACATAAAATTTGATAATTCAAGGTTTACTATACAGAAAGGGTCTTCTCAGATAATGATCATGGTAAGACCCTATACGACAACCGAGGCTTGTATTGAATTTTATTCAAATGTAGTAACAGGAGCTCAAATAACCTCGGAATTAATGCATTTTCTTTTAAGAAAAAATGCAGAACTTCACTTTGGTGCTTTTGGTTTGATTTTTGACAATACAATTACTTTTTCGCATACAATTCTTGGGAGCTCTTTAAATCCACAATCATTAAAATTAATTCTCAAGACAATTGCTGTAATCTGCGACCATTATGATGATATAATAGTAAATCTCTCTGGGGGAAAGAGAGCAGCAGATCTAACTTCAGATTTAGAAGAAGAGTAAAATTATTTAATAGAATTTTAGTTATTTATTAATTATAAAGGCTGGTTTTGGTATTAGACTCTATAAGTTTGTTTTCTGCCAACTTGTAAGCACCGAATATTACAAAAGAATAAAAAATATCTCCTAAAAGACTAAAACCCAACATACCCACTGTTGATGTATTGTAAAATGGTAAACCCATCGTGTAACATTGAACTAGACCTTCAAAATTAAGTGGGTACATCCCAGAAGTTAGCCACACTGCAAAATTTGTGATGATATAAAATGAAAAGGAAGAGAGTAAAATAAGGGAAAATAATCTACCAAATTTAAATCTATTTCTTAATATAAAACCAAAAGTAACAATTAAAATAAAGGAAAGATAGACAGCCCACATCGTTGAATGAAATCCAATAAAAAAGTCTGATACTAGCATGGCAATTAGTGGGACTAAGAATGAAACTACCTTATTATTAAAAGAAAATCCAGCGAAAAGAGCTATTGCTGTAATTGGAGTAAAGTTTGGTGGATGTGGAATAAAACGGGAAAGAATAGCAATTACAATAAGAAGTAAAGAGAATAAATCTTTATTTTGATGTTTAATCCTAAACATAATCCTAACCAGAATATAAAATTCAAAAATAAAAAAAAGGTTAATGATTAAAATTATTTAGTTTACATAATATAGATTATATTACATTGAATATAAAATAAATCAATGAAAAAAATTTTATTATTCCTTTTCTGGTTGGTTTAAGAGTATTTTAAGAGTTCTCCAAAAAGCTTGGTCGTTTTTTTCGATGCTGATTCTAATTCTTTGCTTAATTTCGTTCAACAACTGTTTACGGTAAAGAAGTTCCTCTTGAAGTTGGTTTTTATACAAAACATCGTCTTTAACTTCTTTTTTTAAAGGTTGAATGATTCTATAATTTTGCTTTTTTTCCATATTCAAAATTATAAGCTAGATGCAAAAAAACTACCATTGTTAATAATATATCTTGGTTTACCTTTAAATTTAAATCCGTCGAAAGGAGTATTCTTCGATTTGCTTTTAAAGTATTGCTTGTCAACAACCCATTCATCATCTACAGAAAAAATTGTCATGTTTGCTTTTTCATTTTCCTTAAAAATTATTGGAGTCAAGCCGAGTACTTTTCTTGGATTGATGCTAAACTTTTCAATGATTTGTTCTAAAGAGAGAAATCCAGTGTGGTAAAGAAATGTTAGACTTGCCCCGAGTGCAGTTTCCAAACCTACAACACCATGTGGTGCTTTTTCGAATTCAACATCCTTTTCGTGAGAGGCATGAGGTGCATGATCTGTTGCTATGCAGTCAATAGTACCATCCATTAGTCCTTGTATCAAAGCTTTAATGTCTTCATCTTTTCTCAAAGGTGGATTCATTTTATAATTAGAATCGAAGGTTTCCACAAAGGAATCATTTAAGGAAAAATGATGAGGTGTAACCTCGCATGTAACCCTTAAACCTTTTTCTTTGGCTCTTTTAACTATTTCAACAGAATTCTTAGTGGATATATGCTGTGCATGGAATCTTCGGTTACCGCAATATTCTGCCAACATAATATCCCGAGAAAGGATAATTTCCTCTGCAACTGTTGGATATCCTTTCAATCCTAATTTAGTTGAAAATTCTCCTTCGTTTGCAGAAAAACCAGCTGTTAAATTGTGATCTTCGCAATGTTGTGCAATTAAATAATCAAATTGAGAAGAATAATCGAAAGCTCTACGCATAATTTCTGAATTCATCACAGAATTTCCATCGTCGGTGAACATAATTACACCAGAGTTTGAAAGAGAATGCATTGAAGTCAAAGTCTTCCCCTCCAACCCTTTTGTTATTCCAGCTGAAATATGAACATCGACAATTTGATTTGCAGTATTGTTTTTAATATTTTGAACAATTTGTGTATTGTCAATTGGTGGTAGGGTATTTGGCATTATTAAAACACCAGTGAACCCTCCATTTGCAGCAGAATTAATCCCAGAGATTAAATCTTCTTTATGTGTTTGGCCAGGATCACGAAAATGTACGTGCATATCGAAAAATCCAGGTGAGCAAATTAAATCATCGCCACTAATGATTTTGGTTTCGTAACTTACCTCTAAAGATTCTTTGCCCATATAAACTATTATACCGTCACGAATAAGAATATTGTAAATCGAATCAATTTTTTGATGTGGATTTACAACTCTGATATTTTTTAATAAAATTTCCATTGTTAGTTGTTCTCAATTTTATTAGAAAAGAAAGTTTCATCACTAGTGTTTCTTTCTTCATTTTCGATATCTTCTGATTGATTGGGAACTACAGTAATATCAGCAATATAATCTCCTGGTTCCAATTTGATTAATCTAACCCCTTGGGTATTCCTTCCAAGCAAACTGATTTTATTAATTGGTTGACGAATGATAATTCCTTTTCCAGTAACAACAAATAAATCATCATCGTCGGAAACTTTTACGATTCCCACAACATTACCGGTCTTTTCAGTTACCTTCATAGAAATTACACCTTTTGCTCCACGATGAGTTAAACGAAAATCGGTCAATTTGGTTCTTTTACCATAACCTTTTTCCCCAACAATCAAAACCTGAGAATTTTCTGGATCGTTAGAAGTTATCATTGATACAACTTCATCCCCATTAGCTAAACTAATGCCACGAACACCAGCAGCCGTTCTTCCCATACTTCTTACTTCCTCTTCATGAAATCGGCTTGCAAGACCCATTTTTGTTCCAATTAATATTTCTGAATTTCCATCGGTCAACCGCACAACTACAAGTTTGTCGTTCCCAGAAAAATTGATAGCTATTATTCCATTACTTCTGACAATCTCGAAATTATTTAGGTCGGTTTTCTTTATGGTTCCATTTTTTGTTATCATTACGATGTATTTTCTTTCCTCGAAGGATTCAACAGGTAGAAAAGCAGTTACTTTTTCGTCTGAGTCTTTGGAAATAATGTTCGAAAGTGAACGTCCCTTTGATTGGCGTGAACCTTCGGGCAAGTCGTAGACTTTAACTTTATAACATTTGCCTTTGTCAGTAAAAAATAACAAGTCGTGATGTGTTTTGGCTTTAAAAACATATTCAATGAAGTCATCTTCTGTTGTTTTTACACCTGTTACACCCCTACCCCCTTTACCTTGTCTTCTATACATTGATACTGGCATTCGCTTAATATAGCCGTTGTGGGACAAGGTAACTATTACTTCCTCGTTGGCAATCATATCTTCCAATGTAAAGTCTTTTGCTTCGTAAATAATTTGAGTCCGTCGTTCGTTGTTGAACTTCTTTTTCAGTTCAAGTAATTCATCTGCAATAATGTTTAATTGAATTTCTTTACTAGTCAGGATCGCTTTCAGTTCTTCAATTTTTGAAGTAACCTCTTTGTATTCTTGTATAATTTTTGTTTGTTCCAAATTGGTAAGCCTTTGCAGTCTTAGGTCCAATATTGCCTTTGTTTGTATCTCAGTTAGTCCAAAACGAAGTTGAAGTCTATCCGAAGCAGATTTGGGGTCGGGTGAAGTTCTAATTAATTCGATGATTTCATCTAAGTTATCAAGTGCAATTAAAAAGCCTTCTAAAATGTGCAATCTTTTTTCAGCAGCATCAAGTTCAAATTTTGTCCTACGAACAATGACTTCATTACGATGTTCAATAAATAATTTCATGCATTCGTAAAGGTTGAGAATTCGAGGCCGACCATTTACCAAAGCAAGCATGATCACTCCATATGTAACTTGGAGTTGCGAGTGCTTAAAAAGATTGTTTAGTACTATTTCTGGATTTGCCTCTTTTTTTAATTCTATAACTATCCTAATGCCGTCTCTGTCGCTTTCATCGCGAATATCAGTAATTTCATCAATCACTTTATTTTTAACGAGCTCGGCAATTCGCTCGATTAATAGGGACTTACTTACCTGATAAGGAATCTCTTTAACAATTATAGTGTTTTTGTCTATAATTGCTTTAGAACGAACAATAATTTTACCCTTACCAGTTAGATAAGCATCTTTTACACCACTGTAACCATATATAATGCCACCGGTTGGAAAATCTGGAGCTGGGACATACTTTAACAAATCTTCTGGGGAGAGATTTGGATCATTAATTAAAGCAGTCAAACCATCGATAATTTCGCCAAGGTTGTGGGGGGGAATGTTTGTGGCCATGCCCACCGCGATACCGCTTGAGCCATTTACAAGCAATGTTGGTAGTACAGTAGGTAGTACAACAGGTTCTTTTAATGAATCGTCGAAATTAGGTCTAAAATCGACAGTATCTTTATCTATATCTCTCAAAGTTTCCAAAGCAATCCAAGAGAGTCGTGCCTCTGTATATCGCATGGCAGCGGGTGAATCACCATCTATTGAGCCAAAATTACCTTGTCCATCAATTAAAGGGTAACGCATAGACCAAGGTTGTGCCATTCTTACCATGGCATCGTAGACTGCAGCGTCTCCGTGTGGATGGTATTTCCCTAAGACTTCTCCAACAATTCTGGCAGATTTTCTATATGGGCGATTCGGGGTCAATCCTAATTCGTTAACTGCATAAAGTATTCTGCGGTGAACTGGTTTTAAACCATCTCTTACGTCAGGTAAAGCCCTTGATACAATTACAGACATTGAATAGTCTAGGTAAGAAGTCTTGATCTCGTCTTCGAATATTGCTTCTATTATCTTATCTTTAAATATTTCTTCCATTTTGCAAGGTTTAAATAATACAAAATTAAGAAATAAAACAGGATTTAGAGGATTTTAATATTTATTTTAAACATTAAATGAATTTATTAAAATATCGTTAAAATTATAATTAACTTTTAAGATCTATATTTTCCAAAATTGTTATTGAATTCTACCTCGTCTTCTTATCTGATTTAACAACATTATCAATTAATCTTAGCATTTTTTCAGCTGAATTATCCCAGGAAAAATTTTTTGCCCATTGGACAGCACCTTGAGATAGTTTTTCGAATAATTCTTGGTCTTTCAAAACGCATATAACTTTATTGGCGAGTTCGTTGATGTTACCATACTCATAGAGTAATCCTGAGAATCCATCCTTAACTGAATCCCTTAGACCAGGTACATCTGCGGATATTACCAATGTACCACAGGCATTACTTTCGAGATTGGTTATTCCCCATCCCTCTTTGATAGATGTATTAACAACACAATGTGATTTGCTTAAAAGTTCAATCTTTTTTGTTTCATCGACGAAACCCCAAAAAATTACCGATTCTGAAATTTTCAATTTTTGGGCAATTAATTTTAATTTTTTTTCGTAATCCCCTCTTCCGATCAAAAAAATTTGTGCATCAGGTACCTCTGCTCTAATTTTGGGGAAAGCATAAAAAATTTGCTCAATACTTTTGTACTTTTTTAACCTACCAAAATAAGTAATAGTTGGTATTGAGTTTTTTTCGGTAACTTGAAAGGGGAATTTCTCAGTGTCGAGGGCATTGTAAACAATGGTGAAATTATTTCTTTCGTAACCTCTTTTAAGAAATTCATTTAATGTACTTTCGGAAACAACTGCAAATTTTTCCTTTTTATAAAAAAAATCCATTAACTTTTCTGAAAGATAAACATACAATCCACTAATTGGATTTATTTGTCTAAAAATACTTGTTCCAAAAAAGTGGTGAGAAATACAAAGAATTGGCTTTTTTACAAACAATGGAGTAAAAAATGGAATTTTATTAATATCATCAATTATTATGTCAAAATGTTTATTTTTTAAATGTTTTAAGTAATAAAATGGAACAAACCAATTGAACAAGGACCTGTTTCCAATTCTAATTACTTCGATTCCATCAATATTTTCATTCTCTGCAAGTTCTTTGATTTTACAGCAAAGTAAGGCTACTTTATGGCCTCTTTTGACTATCCTCTTAAAAATCTCAAAAAGATGAACTTCTGCCCCACCAGCAAATTTATTTTTAATGTCCTGCCAATTAATAATTAGTATATTCATTGCATTTTAAAAACTTCAAATTTACTCAAATACCGATATTCTTGGCATATTCATTGTAATTATTTAACTTTAATTTGGAAATAAAAAATATACTTTTCACAAGTTATTGAAAATAAATATAGGTGTAAAAATTGAAAAAGGATAATAATAAAAATAAAATGTCAATATTAACCAATTGTTCATTAATATCCATGCTCCTTGTGTTTTTTTCTTGTAGCTCAATGCAAAATGTTAGAAACGGGGAATTCAGATTTTACAATAAAGAAAATAGCGGGAAAATAAAACCTCAAACTGAAATATTGACTAAAAGTAATGAAAATGATAAAAAAATAGAACCAAACATACACAATGAGGATTCAAACAGCAAATCTGAAAAAGCAATTGCTGGTAAAGTATTTGAAATTAAGCCACCTACTGGAAACGATGAAATTGATTTTATGAAAATGAAGTTAGAAAAGTTGGAAGAAGAAATTCGGATTTTAAAAAATGAAATAATTTTTCTCACCAATTTATTAAGTGAAAAAAGAGAAACTAATAACTACCTAAAAGAGGAAAGTAAGATAAAATCCCAAAATACAGAGAAATCCAGTAAATTGGTAAAAAAAGGGAAAAAATTAAATCCCGAGAAAACAAAAAAACATAACGACAAGATTAACAATAACTTACAAGATCTAGCTCAGACAACACCAAGGGAAGCACAGAATACAATTGAACAAAATAAAAAAGTTGAAGAAGTTATTCTCCTCATCAAAGAAAGAAAGTACGATCTGGCTTTAAAGAAAATCGATTCTTATTTGAAAGAAGAAAACGATTTGACAAATATAAGTCAATTATGCTACTGGAAAGGGGAAGCTTTGTTTTATACCAATGATTATTTAAATGCTGTTGAATGTTTTCAGAGAGTTTTATCATTTCCAAAAGCTAAAAAGAGAACCGAATCTCAAATTATGATAGCAGAATGCTACACCAAGTTGGGAAGGATGAAAGAAGCAAAGCGAGAATATCAGAGGTTTATTGAAGAATACCCATTTAGCGAATATACACCACGAGCCAAGCGTATGATTCAACAACTATAAAGTACTACTAAGTATCTTTTCCAAGTGATTAAAATAAATGTCTTTTAGGTAATCTATTTCAAATTTAAAAGCATCCTTTATCTCAAAATTGTTTTTACATACTTTACCAATCAATTCAAAGGGCAATGAGTATTCCGAGGCTAATTTTTCAAATTTTACTTGATTTTGTGGTGAGATGGTTACTACTACCCTACCCTGCGACTCATTGAAAAGTAAAGCAGGGTTTAACTTTGGGTTGAATTTTACTTCAACTCCCAGATTATCTGAAAAAACACATTTTTCTGCTAAACAGATGGCAATACCACCTTCGCTACAATCATGAGCAGAATTAATCAAATTTTTCTGTATTGCATCAAGTAAGAAATTAATTAAGTTCTGTTCATGAACTAAATCAACAGAAGGAGGTTCGCCAACTACAAGATCCCACATAACTTTAATGAATTCGGAGCCACCTATTTCCTCGGTTTTGTTTTCACCGAGAAGATAAATTAAATCACCATTAGTTTTGAATTCCAAAGTGCAAATTTTATTAACATCTTCTATTATTCCAAGCATACCGATTACCGGGGTAGGATATATTGCAAAATACTGAGATTCATTGTGGAAACTTACATTTCCGCCAGTTACAGGTGTATTGAAAAATCTACATGCGTCCCCCATACCAGTCACAGCTTGTTTAAAAGTCCAATAAACTTCGGGATTGTAGGGATTACCAAAATTTAAACAATTTGTAATTGCGACTGGTTTACCCCCCACGCATGCAATGTTTCTTGCGGCTTCTGCAATTGCAATAACTGCTCCTCTATAGGGATTTAAATAAACATATCTAGAATTGCAATCGGTTGTTAGAGCAATTGCTTTTCCTGGTATTTCTTTCAACCTAATAACTGCTGCATCGCCAGTAATCCGGACAGTATTTGTCCTTACTTGATAATCATACTGCTCATAAACCCACCTTTTCGAAACAATGTTTGGAGATGACAAAACTCGAATAAACGCTTCTTTTAAATTAACTTTGTCAAGTTCTAATTTATTGAAATCAAAATTATTTATTTTGTTTAGATATTTAGGTTCTAAAGCCAATCTATCATATTGCGGTGCCATTCCTCCAAGTACAAGAAAATCTGCTTCTAATTCGACAACCTTTTTGCCATCTTTCCAAATGTGGAGAATTCCATCGTCGGTAATTTCACCAATTTGAGATAAAGGAACATCCCATTTCTTGCATATTTCAATTGCTTCATTTAGTTTATTTTTATCAAACACAAAAAGCATTCTCTCTTGCGATTCTGACAGCATTATTTCATATGGTGACATATCTTTTTCCCTTAAGGGAACATTGTCTAAATTGATTTTCATTCCAACATTTCCTCTTGCACTCATTTCCGATGTTGAACAACTTATTCCAGCTGCACCCATATCTTGTACACCAACAACAACCTTTGCACGAATTAGTTCCAATGTTGCTTCAAGAAGTAGTTTTTCTGCAAAAGGATCACCGACCTGAACAGTGGGTCGCATATCTTCGCTTTCAGAGGTAAATTCTTTCGAGGCAAGTAAAGACGCTCCGTGAATGCCATCGCGCCCTGTACTGCTTCCAACAATACAAACTGGGTTACCAATACCATTAGCTCGTGCAAAGGCAAGCCTATCTGAACGAACAATACCAACGGCCATAACATTAACAAGTGGATTATCGTTATAACAATCTTCAAAAAAAACCTCGCCACCGACAGTAGGTACCCCAAAACAATTACCATAATGAGAAATTCCCGCAACAATTCCTTTAACAAGGAATTTTGTTTTGTCGAGATTAATGTTTCCGAATCTTAGGGAATTCAGCACGGCTATAGGTCGAGCCCCCATTGAAAAAATGTCTCTCAAGATGCCCCCTACCCCAGTTGCAGCCCCCTGGAATGGTTCAACAGCAGAGGGATGATTATGACTTTCTATTTTGAAACAAATACAATAACCATTTCCTATATCCACAGCACCTGCATTTTCTTCACCAGCAGAAACAAGTAGTTGGGGTCCACTTCTTGGTAACGTTTTTAATAGTTTGATGGAATTTTTATAAGAACAATGTTCGCTCCACATCACCCCAAAAATACCGATTTCAGTGTAAGTTGGTTTACGTCTAAGTAATTCAAGAATCTTATGATACTCCTCGGTTGTCAAACCACAATCTAGAGCAACTTTTTCGTCTACTTCAATTTCAGAAAATAAAAGTTCTTTCATAATCATCACTAATAAAAAAACAAAAATAAATTTTTTAGCTATACATTTTTATTTTTTATTTTTTTATTATTTTTGAACTTTTAAAACGAAAAAAGTTTAAAAAGTTTATGAAAACAAAAGAAAACTTACTGAATGCTATTTTCCAAGAAGCTCAGAAACAGTTTTTTTCAAAAGGGTATAAAAACCTTAACATCGATGATTTGGTTTCAACAATTGGTATCAGCAAAGCAACTTTTTATAAGTATATTCCTTCAAAAGAATTACTTTTTGAAGAATGTATAAGAAGGCTTTTAAATGATTTTAAGTACGAGCTGTCGAAATATATTAGAATTATTCTTAAAAGCAAGAAAGAAACCTTCTTCTATTACTTTATCGAAATGATTAAAAAATCTGGCGATTTTTTAAACTCTATCACTAATGTGATTAATAATCAGGTTGAAAAAAGATTTCCACAAATATCAATCAAATTAAAGGATTTTACTAAAAAGCAAATTGAAAATTCTTTTTTCTCGATTATTCAGAAAGGTAGAGAAATTGGTCTAATAAAAAAAGGTGTTAACGACAATGTCCTTTATTTTATAATATATTTTACTTTAACAAATTTAAAGCAATTCACTGTTAATCAAAAAATTGATATTCCACTAAATAAATTTTTCTATGAATATTTTTCTGTAATTTTTAATGGCATACTAAATGAAGATAGCAAACAACTTTATTTTCAACAAATTAAATATTTTAACAATGAAAAATAATATTATCAATTCAATTATATTGATCCTATTAATGTTAATATTTTATATTATTTTACCTAAACATTTTGTTTTTTCAAAGGAGCTAACGCTCAAAGATGCAATAAAATATGGCGTTTCTAATAACAAAGATCTTAAGATTCAAAAAATGGATATCGAAAAGGCTGAATTTGCAGTAAAAGAAGCAAGAGGTAATGCTTTCCCCTCACTTGAATTTAATACTTCATTTTACCATTATATCCAGAAACCAATTTTTTTCTTCCCAGATTTTCTTGCTCTTTTAAATAATTCTACTTATGGCATTTTATTTAATGAGGGTTTGCTGCCCCAAGACAAAACTAAACTCGTCCCAATGGGCCTTATTAAACAATCTTTTGTATTAACTAATCAATTTGAAAGTAAATTACAATTAAATCAAATATTGTTCAATTCAACAGTTTTCAGAGGAATTGGTGCTTCGAAAATTTACCTTGAATTATCCAAGTATAACTATCGAGCACAATTATCTAAAACAGTGACTAGTATTAAAAAAGCCTTTTATGCTTGTATACTTTTAAAAAATGTAGTTGAAATTTACGGGCAAAGTCTTAAGAATGCTGAGGAAAATCTAAATTTAATTAAAAATATGTACAGCAATGGTCTTGTCTCGGAATACGATTTAATGCAAACAGAAGTTCAAGTGGAAAACCTCAGACCCCTAGTTGAAAATAGTAAAAATTCCTATCAGAATTCTTTAAACAATTTCAAATTACTTTTGGATATTCCTTTAGAGGAGGACATTGAACTTATTGGAAGTATGAAATTTGTCGATTTTTCAATTGATGATGTTAATATGGCTATAAATAAAGCCTTAGAATCGAATTTAGACTTAAAAACCCTGGAATACAAAAAAAGAATTGACCAAGAGATGGTTGAGCTTTACCGTTCCGAGTATTATCCATCTTTGGTTGGGTTTGCAAATTTCTCCTTCGCAGGTCAATCAAATAAACTTAACTTTCAAACTTATACCCAATCAATGGTCGGGTTACAATTATCAATAAATCTTTTCAATGGCTTTCAAACCCATAGTAGAGTTCAACAATCAACTATCAACTATAAGGAAACAGAAGAAAGGATTGCTCAATATCGTTCCTTTTTAGCAAAGTTGCTTTTAGAAAAGTATTCCGATTTGGAAAAAGCAAAAAAACAAATATTTGCACAAGAAAAAAATATTAAACGAGCTGAAAAGGCATATCAAATTGCCCAAACAAGATATAAAGAAGGAACCGGAATTCAACTAGAGGTCAGAAATGCAGAGTTCGAATTACGGCAATCTCATTTAAACTATCAACAAGCTCTATTTGACTACATTAACGCAAAAATTGATATTGAAAACATTTTTGGGGAAATAAACTATGAAGAAGATTAATGTTTTTTTCGTTTTAATATTTTCTTTGTTTTTTTCATACTGCGCCAATAAAACAAAAGAAAATAAAATTCTTTTCAAAGAGGAGGGAAAAGTTGTACCTGTAAAGACTTTGACCCTTCAACCTCAAAATTTCGAGCAATATCTCACCTTTTATTCGAAATTGATTGGTAAAATTGAAAACACAAAGACAAGTTTGGTCTCGGACAGAGTCGAAAAAATTTTAGTTCGCGCTGGACAATATGTAAAAGCCGGGCAAGTGATTTTACAGTTCCCAACAGATAACCCAAGCTTACAATTTCAACAGGCCAAAGCAAACTTCGAAAATTTATCAAAAACTTATAATCGCTTTAAAGAACTTCTTAAAAGTGGTGAGATTTCTCAACAGAACTTTGACAACATTGAAACGCAATATTTGGTTGCAAAAAGAAACTATGAATCTCTTAAACAAATTTTATTTGTTGAAGCTCCAATTTCTGGTTACGTTTCTAGCATTTATGTTTCCGAAGGTCAGCAAGTTGATTTTGGCAAGCCTTTGTTCACAATAAGTGTGCTGGACAAGGTCCAAGCAATCGCATGGGTAAATGAAAAAGAAATACAATACATTAAGATTGGAATGAGCGGAAAAATTATTTGGAATGAAAGAGAATATCCATGTAAGATCATTTCTGTTGCAATGAAAATGGACGACGCTATGAAAGGTTTTAAAGTGGAGTTCGAGGCACCAAATCCAAAATTAGAGTTGAAAAGCGGGGTTACAGTTGAAATTAAACTTAAAGTTTACGAAAATAACAATGCAATAGTGATTCCAAAAGTAATTGTCGATAAAGATCCTCGAGGAAACACTTTTGTATTCATAGAAGAGAATGGTATTGCGAAAAAAAGATACATACAATTAGGGAGAGTAAGCGATTTGAATATAGAAGTTTTAGATGGCCTATCCAAAGGAAATAAGTTAATTATAGAAGGAAGGCATCTACTCGATGAAAATACTAAAGTAAAAGTTTTGAATTAATTGTGGTGAATTATGTTTTTAGCTAAGATTGCAACTAAACGACCCATCCTTACGACAACAATTATTTTAGTGTTTATTGTTTTTGGAGTTTTTTCGTATTTTTCATTAAATCTCGACACATTCCCAGAAGTTAAAATACCATATGTTACTATTACAACAGTATATCCTGGAGCAGGACCTAAAGAAGTCGAAAATTTAATAACAAAACCTATAGAGGATGAAATTGCAACTATTTCGGGAATTGAGAGGATTGAGTCTTACTCTCTCGAAAATTCATCAATTATCCTAATAGAGTTCAAGTTGGGAAAAGATATCGATGTAGCAAATAGAGAGGTAAAAGACCAAGTAGAGAAAATCTTGTTTAAATTACCTACAGAAGCTAAAAAACCAATAATCCAAAAGCTTGATGTGCAAGCATTTCCAATTATCAATCTTGTTGTTTATGGTAACGTTTCTCCAGTGGAGCTTTATGAGCTTTGCGATAAAACAATTAAGGAAAGAATATCACAAGTTTCTGGTGTTGCTAATGTTGAGATAATCGGAGGGCAAGAAAGAGCGATTAGAATAGAGTTTGAAAATAGACAAATTTTTGAGAATTCAATTTCACTACCCCAAATGACACAAATTTTAAAATCCTACAATATTGACTTTCCTGGGGGAATTTTTCAGACAGGAAACGATGAATTTACTGTTAGAGTCAAAGGAGAGTTTCCATCCATCGACGTTATTAAAAACCTACAAATACCAACTCCATTTGGTGTTAAAAAGTTAGAACAATTAGCCTATGTTTCTGATACGGGTAAAGATGTTAGGTATCGGGCAGTTTATTATAATATTCCCCAAAAAATTACGAATGAGAATGTAGTAAATCTTTCAATTATTAAATCTGCAGATGCTAATGCAGTTAAAGTATCTGAGCTAATTTCAGAAATTTTACCAGAAATTGAAAAGTCCTTGCCGAAGGGTATAAAAATCGAAAAGGTTTACGATGGTGCAGATTTCACCCGTGCAACTTTTAATGATACCATGAGTAACATTTATCTTGGAGTGCTTTTTACTGGAATTGTCTTGTTTTTATTTTTATTCAGCATTCGTAGCACGTTTATTGTTGCAATCACAATGCCAGTTTCGATAGCTTCTGCATTCATTTTATTCAAAGCCTTTGGACTTTCTCTAAATATATTATCTTTAATGGGTATTTCTGTATCTATAGGTGTTTTGGTTGCAAACTCTGTAGTAGTCCTAGAAAATATTTTCCGACTGAGAAATTTAGGTTATTCTCCAAAAGATGCTGCTTACAAAGGAACCACAGAAGTTACTGTTGCAGTCCTTGCTTCAACTTTTACCAACTTAATTGTTTTTATTCCAATAGCGAATATGTCCTCTATCGTTGGAGAATTCTTAAAAGACTTAGCATTAGCTGCCACATTTGCAACTTTATTCTCCCTTTTTAATTCATTTACTTTAACACCTTTGCTTGCTAGCTTAATCTTGCCTAAAGAAGAAAAAAATGAAGGTTTATTATCAAATTTTTATTACAAATTAGATGGTTTTCTTACTAATACTTATAGAAGTCTTCTTGAAAAAGTACTTAATAACAAAAGTGTTAGCATTATTATTATTGCAGCGACCATGGTTGGTTTTATTTTTACAAGTGTAATGTTTGCTCCTAAAATTGGATTAGAATTTATTCCACAAGTAGATAACAACTTGGTTCAAATACAAATTGAATTGCCCGAAAATTTCAATCTTAATGCAACATCAGAAAAAGTAACCGAAGTCATTGAAAAAATCAAGCGCCATTCTGAAATCAAAACAATAGTTGGAAACATAGGCAAAAGAGATAATTTGAATACTGGTTCCAATCTTGCATACATTATTATTACACTTTTCGATTCGAAGGATAGACATGTATCTATTAATCAAATGATTGATATTATTATTGAAGATCTTAAAAATATCACAAATATTAAAACGTTAGTTATGCCCGGAGAAGTAATTTCTGGAGGCCAGTACCCAGTTCAATTTTATTTACTTGGTCAAAATGTTGACACTTTGGATTACTACAAAGAAATAGTTATTGAAAAACTAAATGGTTTACCTGGATTAATTAACCTTGATAATAGTTCCCGAAAGGGAAAGCCAGAGATTACAATTAAACCAAAAAGAGAAATTCTTCCCGATGTTGGTTTAACTTTAATTGATTTAGCTTATACAATAAGAGCCGCTGTTGATGGGATTGAAGCAACGACATTTCGCGATGGTGGAAATGAATATGATATTCTAATTACATTACAAGACGAGGATATTAATCTTCCAAATAAAATTGAAAATGTTACAATTGTATCCCCAAAAGGAACTTATAGATTAAGCCAAATTGCTGATGTTGATTATTCAACTAGTGTGTCAAGAATCTTGCATCGTGACAAATACAAGGGAATCCAATTTACAGGTTCAAATGCACCTGGAGTTCCTCTTGGAAATGTTACTAATGAAATAGAACAAAAAATGAAAGAAATTAAACTACCACCTGGCTACTCCTTTAAATGGGCTGGTGATGTGAAGTATATGAAAGATATGTTTAACGACATGGTAATTGCTTTCTTTATTGCTACATTCCTTACTTTTATGCTTTTATCAGCAATTCTTGAAAGTTTTGTGCAACCTATTTATATTATGATTACTCTACCACTTGCATTAATTGGAGTTTTTATTGCAATGATTTTAACAAATACAACGTACAATATCTCTTCACTTATGGGAATTATTATGCTGATAGGAATTGTTGTAAATAATGCCATTTTAGTGCTAGACAATGCAAATCAGTTACTTAGAGAGAAAGGATTTAGGATTAAAGAAGCGATCTTGGAAGCTGCTACAATTAAGCTGAAGCCTCAAATCATGTCGACTTTTGCATTAATATTAGGGATGTTACCTATGGCATTGCAAATTGGAGAAGCAGGAAAGGAATTTAGAGCACCTTTGGGAATTGTTTCAATAGCTGGATTGATTACTGCAACATTTTTAACAATTTTTATTGTTCCTGCATTTTACTATGTTTTCTCAAAGGAGAGAATTACTAAAAATAAACAGGATTAGAAGTATAAATCTCGTTCACCATTTTCAATTTTTTTTAGATATTCAATAGTTTTATTTCTAAGCTTTTCATGTTCAATTTTTAAAAGCTCTTGGTCGATAAGTTGCTCACCAGCAATTTTTGTATCTTGGTCTGCATAATCGACAAGATATTCCTTAAGAGTAGTTAATCCATTTGGATGACAATGGGTTTTAATCAAACCTGGTTTTGCAAGCTCCATGAAGTCCTGTCCAACCCTTCCAAGTCGGTAACAAGCAGTGCAAAATGACGGAACAAAACCCATTTTGATTAAATCACTAATTACTTCACCACTACTTCTGCAATCATTCAATGCAAATTGTCCGACTTCCACATCCTTTCCTAATTCATTGAAAGCTTGTTTATATCCCCCAACACTTGTTCTCGAACCAGCACTTATTTGCGAAACTCCGAGTCTAAAAAGTTCATTTCTAAGGTTTGCGGGTTCCCTTGTGGATAAAATTATTCCAGTATATGGTACGCTTATTCGCAAAATTGCAACAATTTTTTTAAAATCTTGGTCATTAACTGCATATTTTAAATTATGCGAAGCTGGTGCATTTTTAGCTGGTTTTATTCTGGGAATTGATATTGTATGGGGACCAACACCATATGTTTCATCAAGATGTTTTGAATGCTGAATCAAAGCCATTGTCTCGAATCGGTAATCGTAAAGTCCAAATAAAGCACCAATACCAACATCATGCATACCATTAGAAAGGGCCCTATCCATAGTTAATAACCTCCAATAATAGTTGTGTTTTGGTCCCTTGGGATGCATTTTTTCGTAAGTTTTTTTGTGATAAGTTTCTTGGAAAACGGTATAGGTACCAATTGGAACTTCACTTAATTTTTTGAAATCATCATCGCTAAGAGGTGAAATTTCAATGTTGATTCTTCTTATAGTACTTCCTTTTGAGTCTCTTACCGAATAAATAGAATAAATTGCATCAATAAGGTAGTCTAAAGAACATTTATCATGATCTTCCCCCATAAGCAAAAGTATTCTTTTATGTCCCTGTTCAAGAATGACCTTCGTTTCTTCTTTAATTTCATCCATTGACAATACTCTACGCTCTATAGCTTTATTGTCAACTCGAAAACCACAGTAAAGACAATTGTTTGAACAGTAATTTGAAATGTATAAAGGAGCAAAAAGGACCAGACGATTTCCATATATCTCATCTTTAATCTTTCCGGCGATTTCGAAAATTTTTTCGATTTCGTTAGGGCAAGTTACATTCAACAAAACTCCAGCTTCCTCGAGCGAAATTCCTTTCAATTCTAAACTTTTGTCTAAAATTTCCTTAACCCTACCTTGTTTGATTTTAGAATTAGTATTAATTATCTCTTGAATTTTGATTTCATCAATAAAATTTGTTGATTTTGTCATAAACAATCGGATTAAAATAAGTTTAAAACGATAATGGAAAAATTATATTACACAAAAAAACCCAGCCAAAATTGGCTGGGTTATAACTTATAAAGTATTACCTTACTTGGTGATTGTCAAAGATACCATAGAAGTGTAAGAACCAGACTCAAGTTTGCAGTAATATACACCAGAAGGAATACCCATTTGCTTTACATCAAAACTAAGGTCGTAGATTCCAGGTTTCAAAACGCCATCGACCAGGGTAGCAACTTTTTCTCCAAAGGCATTCCACAAGGTAATTGTGGTTTGAGCTTCGAAAGCAATACTGTATTCAATCGAAGCACTATTCTCAATAGGATTTGGCACAACATCTTTCAAATAGTATTGGAATCCAGAAAGTTCAATTAGCCTTGCTGTATTAACACAAACTGGATTAATCCTAATATCTCCAGGTTCGTTTTGAATGATTACATAGTTTGAAGCTGGTAAATTCAAAACTTGAAATTCTACCGGTAGAGGTACTAAGTCCAAATCACTTAAGAATGTGTTCATTTTGAACTTAAGTAAAGTTCCAAATCCTTTGAGAACTTTATCTTTAGAAATCATATGAACTTGCAAGACATCTTCTTCAAGAACTTTTGCATAGTCGCAATCCCACCCATCGGAAAGTGTTCCACTTTGAGAAATGTCTTTGCATTCGGAAACTGCTGGGTAAACCTCTTGTACATCACTCTTGCCACCAGTGTTGAAGAAAACTCGAGTCTTAAACTCGGTGATTTGAGCATCTTCGAGAGCTTTAGTCTCGTCCGGATGTTTTTCAAGTAAAACCTGTACTTCTACTTGCTGGCCTGGGCTAGCGTTGTACACCCCCTTTGGTATTCGAGCAATAAGCTTGTAAACCATTCCCTCGCCAATTAAGTTGGAATAAGCCACTCCAGTTTCACCGGACTCCATTTCGAATTGATATTCAATTTTCAAATTGTATTGTTTTACTTCGGGAGGTGAGAATCGGGCAAAAACCCAAAGAGTATCTTTTGGTTGCAACCTGAATGGAGGTTGATCTGGAATTTCAAAATCATTTAGCATCAACTTTTGTATTGCAATTTCATTGAAATCACCAATTACACTTTGTCCAATTGCTCGAGTAATAGTTACATCATTGCTACCAATATTTGTTATGTAAACCCTACCATCTCGGACAGTGGTAATAAATATCTTACCAAAATTGTAGTCTGAAGTTCTAACCCCAATTTGATAAGCTTCACCTATTAAATCACCTGAAACATCGTCTGGGGCGTCACTTTCTGGTATGAGTTTGGCAATAAATGTCCCGGGTCTATTTGGTTTAAACCTAACTGGGATAAGCCAATTGCCCCCAACGGGAATCACCTTTGGTTCAGATGGGTTTAGGTAATCATCGGGAATTTCAAATACATCTTTGTCGGGTCCGTCGATTCTCAGTTTAAAAACTGTTAATTCCATTGCAGTCAATGGATTTACAGTCACATGGAATACTTCAGCATTTCCATCAATTTGATTACCTACCATAATCGGCGGGAATTTGTAACCTTTAATATCGATGTGGGGTAGTATTCCAATTCCATGCAATGTTCCTCGGACTTCAAGCTGCTTATCGGAAAATCTACCAACCAAAACAATTTCTGCTTCATATTCTTTTTCGGCTTTTGGAGCAAACCATACTTTGAGTGGAACGGGATTATCAGGTGTTAATTGAAGAGGTGCATTCTTCATATCGAATGAAAATACACCATCGATATCACCGTCGATTCTTAAGTCAACAACATCTACTTTTGCGTTTCCAATTGCATTGATGATTACTTCACCTTCATATTTGTCAGTTCCAGCAAACTTATCAATTACTCTCTTTCGTTGCCAATCGTATCCAGTGATTGTCGGCCCAGCATCAAGCCCAGAACCTTCCCAATCCGAGTAGGGTTTAACTTTTATAGCGTTCGAAACAAAATCGCAACGAGTAGAATGCTTTACTCCAGGAACATCAGCTCTGTAATAAACGGTAAAAGTATGCATACCATTTGGCCTAATTGTTAAAGGCATTGGTAAAGTTGTCTCATCAACTCGGAAATGAAGTTTATCTGGATAATCATAGGATGTAATTACCAGGTCGACGTTTCCAAGATTTTTAATTTCAACATTACGGGGAACTTCTTTTCCGATTGGTTGTGGTTCCCAACGTGCATCAGTTACGTAGATGATTGGTTCCCCAGTTCTAAGTTCAAGGCCAACAATAGTTTCTTCGTAGCAACTTAAAACTGCAATAATACTGTCTCGAACTGGTACACTGGAATTTTCAATTGCAGTAGCAACAACTTCAAATCGTTTTGATTCCTGGGGTTCCAATATTACTGGTAGTTGATTGTTTGCTAAACTAAACTCTACCCTACCAGATTTAAGCTTAAGTTCTTTAATTGTAGCTGGGACTTTTCCAATGTTGGTTACATTAAATGTCATTGTTTTGGGAACACCTACTGTCATCATTCCAAAGTCAAGGAAGGTAGGTTCAACTGAAATCAACTCAGGTTCATAGGTATATTCTCTTTTAATTGTTTGCCCAGATTTAGTTTGAACAGAAACAAATGCTTTTGCCGATTCCTTTCGGTTAAGTACATAAAGATTAAAATTAACTTTTTTATCACCAGGTTTGAAATTCGGATCAATTTTCACGTCGGAATAGTTGTAGGAATTTGCTTTATCAATTTGGACGTTGTAAATCCCGGCACAATCTGCATTTGGTGGTAAAGCAATACCTTCTCCAACAACATCACCACAGTGCATTTTGTCATTAACAACCAATGAGTCCTCGCAATCCAAGCTATAGTTTACCCCAATTGGATAGCCATATGCAAACCCATCTTTGCTTCTATCCCAATTACCATAGACATAACCAGCAAAGCGGGCTTTTTCCTTACCGCCGGGGAGTGTATCACCTTGTATCCAATGATCTCCGGCGCCAACCTGTTCAACAATATATGCAAATTCTGTTCCATTAATGTGGCTAATAGCCGTTCCAAATCTTTGGGTAAATGTTTTGCCATCAAATTTTAGGTATGGTAAATCTTTGGCACGGAATGTAATTGCAACAAAGTTATCAATATTTTGCGGTGAACGGAAAGTTGCATAGCTGGTCCATTGCGGAAGTGGCGCAAGTATAATTAACATTCCTTGACCATTGCGGGATGGGTTTTGTATTTCGTCTCCGTCGGATACTTTAGGGCTAACTGGTGAGATCCACCAGGTTTTTCCATATTGGGCACATAGAACAGGTTTAGAAGACTCGTAATATGCAGGATCCTCTTGATTAGTAATTTCATGGAATTGCCCACGCTTTAACATCACACTGATTTGCTTCATTCCACTTCCGTCTTTACGCATTTGATAAATAATTGTACTGTCATATGCTGCGACAAAACGGATCATGTCCCCTTTGTCGTCTGCAATTTTTCCTCGTGGTCTATCGTTGTATTTAACTGGAACCGAAACATACTGGGTTCCAAGCATCTCAACAGGCCAAATCATTTCAATCATCATGTTTCGCATAAAGCTACCATTTCTTCCTAAAAAAGTAAATTGGTAGCGCGGGAAAGCTCCTTTTGTATGTCCAGAGATAACAGAAATAGGTTTATTTGCTTCAATGTAGGTTCCAGTCAAGTCTGATGTATTGTCTTGAACTCTTCCTTCTTCCATTCTTCCAAGAATTAGGAATGTTTGTCCCTTATTCAATTTGATCGGTTGAGAAAGTTGGCCAGCCTCGAGATTAATTGTCGGAGCAGTTGGTCTATATCTAAAAGTTGTGTTGTCTTCGGTTGCAGTAATTAATATCTGAGGGGGGCGAAAATATTGGGCTCCGACCTTGTCAAGGTACAAATTCGTGGTTACATATTTTTTCCCAAGCCATTCAACTGGAATAACTCTAAAAGCCTCGCCTGTCCAAGAATACGAAATGTAAACTGCAACTGAAACTGGGTCGTCTGCTTTAATACGAATTCCCTTATTCCTTACAATTTCGTTATCATCTGGTTTGTGCATTAAGACATCGCCGAAAACAATTTGAGTAATTTGATTTGCACGAACTAAGAAATTCTTTCTTGAGCCTGTTTCCAAATCCTCGAGGAATCCTTTAGTATCAACTCTCGAAGAGATCCAAACACATATTGGCCCATCTCCACGGGTTCCGTCAGGAGTTACAGGGTCCAGCCAGCAGAGTGGAATTCCGAACCAGAATTCCTTGCCTTCGGTGATTTCTTCCTTCACCATTTTTTGAGAATAACTGTTACTAAAAGCAAGAACGAAAAGAAAAAACACCGCGAAGAATGTTTTGAGTAAATTACGTGGGTTCATACCCCCTCCTTTTAAGTCAGTTTAACATATTTTCAAACATTAAACAAAGCAATATAATAATTTTTTTTTAATTTTTTTAATAATTAAATAAAATAATATTTTTCCACAAAAAAATTTACACTTATTATAACCAAACAAAAGTAAAATTGTTACAACGATCATAGTTATTATTTTTGCATTTTTAAGATATGAAAACCAAATATTTTACCAAAACAATTCTTATACTTTCCGCAATTAGTTTTTTTACAGATGTTGCAAGTGAAATGTTATACCCGATAATTCCAATTTATTTAAGAACATTAGGTTTTTCCATCGCTATTATTGGATTTCTTGAAGGCATTGCCGAAGCCCTTGCCGGTATAAGCAAAGGGTACTTCGGTGCTTGGTCGGATAAAATAGGCAAAAGAGTTCCATTTATTCGATTGGGTTATTCCCTTAGTTCGATTGCAAAACCAATGATGGGTTTGCTTCCATACCCTTTTTGGGTTTTTTTTGCAAGAACTTTGGATAGATTTGGAAAAGGGGTACGTACTTCTGCACGTGATGCTTTGCTTTCCGACGAATCCTCTAATGAAAATAAAGGCAAAATATTTGGTTTTCATAGAAGTATGGATACTCTTGGTGCTGTATTTGGTCCATTGCTAACATTACTACTTATAAACTATTTTTTTTCTGATTATAAATACCTATTTATTTTTTCAATCATTCCGGGAATTGTGGTTATTGTGCTTTGCTTTCTTTTGAAAGAGAAAGGGTCAAGTATTAAATATTCCAAGACTCACTCAAGTTTAAGTGTTTGGATTTTCTGGAATTATTTAATAAACTCTTCAAAAAATTATAAAAAATTAGTTATTCCTTTATTGCTTTTTTCTCTTTTCAATAGTTCAGATTTCTTCTTGCTCTTGAAATTGAAAGAATACGGCTTTACCGACACTAATGTAGTTTTGTATTATATACAATTCAATTTTAGTTATTCTCTACTTTCTTTTCCAGCTGGAAAACTCGCCGATAAAATTGGTTTTCAAAAAGTTTTGACATTCGGCTTATTTATTTTTTCGCTTGTATATACGTCAATCAACCTCAGTGGTCATTTTGCTTGGTTAATATTTGTTTTTTTCATATATGGTTTTTTCAATGCTTCCACTGAAGGCATTTCAAAGGCCTTGATTACAAACATTGTACCTAAGGAGGAAACAGCTACTGCTCTAGGTTCCTTTAATGCTTTTTATAGCATTGTTACACTTTTGGCAAGTTCCATAACTGGTTTAATTTGGTCTATTTGGGGATCCACAGTAGCTTTATTTACATCCGGATTAGCTGGCTTTTTAATTTTCGTTTATTTTGCAATTTTCTTTAATTTGAAGACAAAAAATGTTTGAATTTAACGTTTCACAAAGACTTATAAAAATTCACCTTGAGAACATTGTTCCAAATTTCAACAGGACTATTTCCTTTTGATTTTTTTTCAGAAATTTAACTCTTGGATCCCCTACTCTTTTTTGTGTTTCTTTTTCATAAAGAAAGAAATTTAATAGGTACGATTTCAAAAGTTTCAAAGGATTCCTGCTGTCTTGGATAAAAGTTAAACTTTACCTTTCGTTGTAAGAACTTTTTAAACATAGCTGGAGGAATTTTCATTAAAGACACTTCAATCGACCAAGCCATTCCTTCCTAACCTTTTAGTTCCCTTACTGACATACCCTTTTCCAAAGTTATTTCATTATTGGGGAAATTAGCTTGATTAGTAAAGTTCGAACTGTTGAAAATTTAACAAAAGGTTTCAAGATTTGGAAAAGATTATTTCAAAAAAAATTATCCTTCCTAAAAGTTCAATCTGAAATTTTACAAACTATAGTATATCTCAAGTTGATTTTTGTTGAAAAAATTACTTGGGCATTCGGCGTAATTTTGGTAGAAACATCCTTTTTTCCTAATTTTGTTTTATACGGGGTGTAGCTCAGTTGGCTAGAGCACTACGTTCGGGACGTAGGGGGCGCTGGTTCAAGTCCAGTCACCCCGACTAGGTTTGGATATGCGGTAAAATACTTAAAAAGTTTTTCAGCTTCTACCTAAAAATTTTTCTCTTTTTTAAAAAAATGATAAAATAATGAAATGATTTATTATTGATGTTGTTCTAATATTTTTATATCTAAATAATTTATTTTCTATGTCTTAATTATTTTTTTAATGTTATTTACCAAGTAATTATCTTTGTTTGTTTTTTCAAATAACTATAGCATGTGCAACACCATAACTTGTTATCCAATTTATAGCAAATTTTCCTAAACATCAATGCCTCTTTATTTATGCCTTTTTAATAAGGATTAATTGATGAGGATTAAGAATATCTTTAAAACAAATACCATAGACTATTGGTCTGGGAAACAGCATTAAAATAAAATATCTCCAAAGAAAATGATTTTTTTCTACGTTAAAACCACTTAAATGTTAGTCAGCCTTTCTGCAAGGATCTCGAGAAATTAATCGCAAAGCATGAAAAATATTGCTTTACTACTAGTTTGAAATAAGAGAATTTTAAAATTTTAAGAATAACCCCGAACTAAAACAAAAAATGAAGTCTACACCATGTGACCATCTAAGAAATTATTTTTTAAGCTCTTCTGGTTATACTACATAATTTACTTAAAATTTACATGTTTTTCAAAAGCAAATAAAAAAATTTCGAAATGTAATTTCCAACATTTCCACATTAATAACAAAAAAGTCCGCTAAAGCAATTGCAATTAGGAATTACTTAGAGTTGAGTAAAAGGACGAATATTGAAAGGTTGGAAAAAGAAATAACAAATGAAATGAAAAGTAAATTATTTGTCAGCTTCTCCCATCACCGGATCAATTGAGCCTATGATTGCAACAACATCGGCAATCATAGAACCTTCGGCCATTATAGGCAGCCCTTGTAGGTTGGATGCTGAAGGAGAGCGAATTTTTAATTTCCAAGGATGTCCTTCCCCAGTCGAGACAATGAAAAATCCCAGTTCACCTTTCGAGGATTCAATTGCAGTATATGTTTCTCCAGGTTCTGGAATTGCACCAAAATTAATCAACATAAAATCATTGATTAATTCTTCCATTTTTGTATAAATATCTTTTTTCCTAGGAAGAACAAATTTATTTTGTAAACTAATTTCACCCTTGGGCATTTTGTCAAGTATTTGCCAAACCATTTTCAGACTTTCTTTCATTTCGTCTACACGCACCATATAACGAGACCAGCTATCACAATCTGGGTAAGTCACAACATCAAAATCCACCTGGTCATAAAATAAATATGGCTCATCACGTCTAAGGTCTCTTGGAATACCGCAACCACGTAATACTGGACCAGTTAAGCCCAATTGAATAGCATGTTGAGGTTCTACTATACCAATACCAGCCATTCGATTGATGAAAATTCTATTCCTGTGAACAAGCTTTTCGAAGTAATGAAGTTCGTTGGGAAATTGGAGAGCCCATTCTTTGATTTTTTCAACAGCTTCGGGAGGCAAATCGAAAGCAACTCCCCCGATTCTTGTATAGCTTGTGGTGAACCTTGCTCCGCAAATTAATTCAAAAATATCGTACAACTTTTCTCTTTCCGTGAAAGTCCACAAAAGCAATGTAGTCGCCCCAACATCCATACAAGTTGAACCCATTGCCATTAGATGAGAAGAAATACGAGCAAGCTCTGCGACCAACATTCTAATCCATTGAGCACGAGGTGGAGCTTCAATCCCAAGCGCCTTTTCAATTGCTAAGGCAATTCCAACATTATTTGCCATTGGTGAAAGGTAATCCAATCTATCTGTATGAGGAATAAATTCATGATATGTGACATTTTCAGCAAGTTTTTCAAATCCACGATGTAAATATCCTAACTCTGGTACACAATTAATAACTGTCTCCCCATCTAATCGAAGCACAACACGAAGCACGCCATGTGTTGCGGGATGTTGAGGTCCCATATTCAAAACCATATCATTTTCTAACGGGTCCTCGAAAATCAAAGAAGTATCTTTATCTAATAATCTTTTGTACAATTTATTTTGACGAACTCGGCTAATTGTTTCAATTTCTTTTAAAGTTCTAACATTTCTATCCATAAAGACTCTTTAAGAAAAAAAAGCAAATTTATTAAGAAAATTTTGAAAAACAATAAAAGTGGCTTTCCTAAGGTTAGCCAAATTAAAGTGTAGTTTAAATAAAATTATTGTATTGTTAAATTTAATTTTATAATTTTGAAGTTTTAAAAGTTAAGATAGTCTTGAAAATATTATTAGTAAATTGCTTGCTTTTTTTTGTTACTTTTAATTCACTTGCAAAAGAGGAGTTAAGACTTATTTTTAAAGTATTAGACTCTCAGAGGAAACCATTGCCAAATTGCCGAGTAATTATTTCGGAACCAACAAAAGTAGGATTCACAAACAAAAACGGCAGAGTGGAATTTATTGTTCAAAAAAATTCATTTTTAAGAGCAAATTTTCAAAAATATTTTTATAACCCACTAGATACAACAATTTTTTTAAATACTAATTCTGATACTTTTTTTCTCGATATTTCGCTTAGGGAAAAGGAATTTCATTCGAAAGAAATCGTTGTAACAGCAACCCGAACAGAGAAGGATTTACTGAATATTACAATTCCCATGTCAACCTACGTCAAAGATGAAATAAAACTTGTTGATGCCAAAAAACTTGATGAGTTAATTTTGGAATTGACTGATATACCTTTGGTTGATGACCATGGCCGTGGAATTCAACTTCAAGGTCTTGACCCTGATTACACATTGATATTAGTCAATGGAGAACCTTTGGTAAATAGAACCGGAGGAATACTGGATATTTCTAGATTATCAATAGGAAATGTAAGCAGGATTGAAATTGTTAGGGGTCCCAACTCTTCAATATATGGAAGCAATGCTTTGGCTGGAGTTGTAAATTTAATTACTGAAGAACCTCTCAATCAAACTGAAGCTAACCTTTACTCAAAATATTGCTCATATAATACCTATGACCTTATGGGGGAATTCAAACAAATACTACTCGACGACCGGTTTTCTTTCACATTATTTGGTCATAAACATAAAACTGATGGTTTTAAACTAAATCCTAGTAGTGTTGGCAAAACAATTCCTTCTTTAACCTACCATTCATTTCAATTAGAAACTTTTTACAAAATAACATCTAAATCTAAAATTAGATTCTCAGTAAGAGCCAATCTCGAAGATGAATACAATAAATATCTGGCGAAATATGATACTATTAATAGTGAAAACAATGTCCGAGACATTAGTTCATATCTTTTTTATAAAAGCACTTTGAACGAAATATTCAATTATGAATTTCGTACTTACTTTTCAAATTTTGAAACAGTTACAAATGATAAATACCTTTTAACTGGTGAAATTTACGACGAATATAAATTCTCTCAAAATATTTTTAAAACGGAATTGCAAACAAATTTGTTGCTGGCATCTAATCAATTCATTACAATTGGAGGGGGCTTTTGGACAGAAAAAGCTAGTTCTGTTAGAATTTCCAGTGGGGCCGAAAGAAGTACCATTTTTTATTTGTATGCACAAGATGACTTTACACTCTTTGACAAAATCAATTTTATTGGTAGTATTAGAATTGATGACCACAGCGAATATCCTATTCAGCTTATCCCAAAAGTATCTGCCTCTTTTCAATTAGTCCCAAAACTTGTTTTGCGTGCTTCAGTTGGAACTGGATTTAAAGCTCCAAATTTCGAGGAATTATACCTAGATTGGACTAATCCTATGGCTGGGTATTCTGTCTTTGGTCGAACTTATGTTTCCAAGGGTCTAAAGAAATTAGCAGAACAAGGACAAATAGCTGAATTTCTAATATCGCCAGATAGCCTTCCCACCCTCGAACCAGAAAAGTCCCTCTCATTCGACTTTGGGTTAAATTACTCGACGAATAAACTTTTCTTTAAAGTTAATTTCTTTAGAAACAATGTAACTAATCTTATCGATTTTCTTCCAGTTGCTGTCAAAACAAATTGGCAAAGGCTTCATACCTATCAAAATCTTAGGAAAATTTATACTCAAGGAATCGAAACTTCCCTTGAAATTCAAATTTTAGATTATTTAAAAACTAATTTATCATATCAATTTTTATTAACGGGCGACAAGGATGTAATTGAGAAAATCAATCAAGGGAAATTATTTAAAAGAGACGCTTTTGGCAATGACGTTAGAGTTTCCCTAAGTGATTATGGAGGTCTTTTTAATAGACCAATTCATTCGGCGAACATTAAATTAATTTATCAAAACAATAAAATACAATTGTATTCCACTTTAAGAGTAAATCTTAAAGGAAAATATGGGTTCAAAGATATTAATTCCAATATGATTTTAGATGATGAAAAAGAATATGCCCCTGGATACGCAATAGTGAATTGGAATATCTCGAAAGAACTTTTTCATCACTTTAAGTTTACCTTTGGCATAAACAATATTTTCGATAAAAAAGATACTCGGCTTCTTGCGGTTTATCCCGGAAGAAGCTTTTATTTGTCGGTTAATCTTAATTATGTCAAACAATGAGAGGACCAAAATGAACTTTAAAAAAAGCTTAATTCTCTTTCTTGCAACTCTTTTATGTGCATCTTGCTCAAAAGAAGATAATTCACCGCAACCACAGCCTACTCCACTTCGCACGCAAGTTATTTATGATTTACCTGCCGACACTGGGAAAAAGATGATATTTACCCTATTTCGCTTTAGCGATAGTACAATTGTAAGTAATTCTGACTCTAATTCGACAAAATGGGACATTGGTTTTGCCGGAACCACTATTATTACAAATAGTGGGGTTCGTGGGCCAGGGCAAGGAGGAGCAATTGTTCTCAAAGACGTAGATTTTAACTCTATCAAAGAAGCTCCTGAAACAGGTTATAAAATAGAAAATTCCCTTACAGACCTTGCAATTCCTACAGGTTCTGGTAATGGCTGGTACAACTACAATCCACAGACTCACGTCGTTTCTCCTATACCCGGAAGGGTTTTGATAATTCGCACTGCTGACGGTAAATATGTTAAAATGCAAATTATTAGCTACTGGAAAGGGAACCCCCAACCAATTGACCCTTTTACTCATAAAGAAAGATATTACACTTTTAGATATGTTTATCAACCTAATGGGTCACGAAAATTTGAATAATAAGGAAAGGAGGTTCTATGATTAACAATCGGATCAAGATTTACTTAAGAGCAACAAGGCCATTTTCGTTCACAGCCTCTGTTATTCCAGTTTTAATTGCCACAGCAATTGCTTTCTCGAATGAAAACTTAACGATTAGTTGGGCTCTCTTTCCGGTTGTATTGTTTGGTGCTTTACTTTTTCATATTGGGGCAAATATGGTCTCGGATTATTACGATTACAAATTTGGAGTTGATACCGAGCACACATATGGAGGCAGTGGAGTCTTGGTCGAAAAGTTACTGGAACCCAAACAGGTTCTTCTCGGCGGTCTGCTCTCATTTGTTTTTGGTTTCCTTCTTGGTTTAATTCTCGTGTTTGTTCGTGGATACGAAGTTCTTCTGATGGGTTTGGGGGGTTTGATTTGTGGTTTATTTTATACAGTTACGCGAAAGGGATGGAAATACATTGCTCTTGGCGATCTCGCTGTTTTTATTGCCTTCGGTCCCTTACTTGTAATTGGAAGCTATTTTTCTTTAACTGGTATCTATGATTGGAACACATTTTTAATCTCCCTTCCAATTGGACTTCTTGTTGTAGCAATTTTACACGCGAACAATACCCGAGATATTTTCAACGATTCCTTTGTAAAAATTAAAACCATTCCTATACTTATCGGATTAAAGGGATCACAAGTTGGGTATTATATACTGATTTTTGGCGCCTACATTACAACTGTGCTACTTATTGCTTTTAAAACAATTCATCCCATTTCACTTGTCGTGTTTCTTACTATTCCACTTGCAATAAAAAATGCCAAAGAATTTGCTCAAGCACGAGCAGATAACATACAACCAATAATTATGCTGGATGTTAAAACTGCACAGCTTCATCTACAATTTGGTTTACTTTTTATAATTAGCATTGTATTGAGTAAGATTTTATGATAAGTATTTTTATTGGAATAGTCATAGCTTTCGGATTTTGGTTCGTTATGTTTTCACCGTACACAGCCCAGAAAGTGAATTTCTGGGCTGTGATGTTTTTGGCTGCAGTTACTCTTTCCACCTATTCATTTCTTTCACTTAAGAAAAAATTATTTAAGTTATTAAATGTTAACCTTAGATTTATCATTTTGGGACTTTTTTTCGCAATCTTGCTTTATTTTATTTTCTTTTTTGGAAAATTTTTAGTATCAAATCTTTTCGATTTTTCCCAAAGACAAATTGCTGCGGTTTATTTAACGAAAGAAAATACACCAGCTTGGATAATATCATTGCTTTTATTGTTTGTAATTGGACCAGCGGAAGAGATTTTTTGGAGAGGTTTTGTTTTAACCAAACTAAGGGAGTTTCAAAATAGGCCATATGTTAACCTTTTAGTTTCCACTTTTCTTTATACAATGATCCATATTTGGGCTTTTAACTTTATGCTCCTTGTAGCAGCTTTTGTCTGTGGATTATTTTGGGGATATATTTATTTGAGATACAAATCACTTGTTCCGGGAATCATCTCACATTCACTTTGGGATTATTTAGTTTTTATTCTATTTCCTTTTAGTTAATACATTTTCTCCCAAGATTAAAAAAACATTCTGATTAGTGAATTTAAATCTTGGACTTCAAAATCTGGCTTGATATCGGAATAAGGTGTTGCACCAGTGCCTTTTTTTCCCTTTCTTCTATTGACCCAAATTGTTGTAAGTTTCATTTCTTTGGCAGGTTTAATATCATGATATAGGCTTTGTGCAACATGGATAATTTCCTCTTTTGAGTGCCCTACTATGTTTAGAGCATATTCAAAAATTCTTCGATTTGGTTTATAGCATTTAGTATCTTCTGCTGTAATTATGAAATCAAATTGAACTTCGAGTTTCTTAAGCGTCAAATTTATCATGTCATTGTCAATGTTTGAAATGATAGCCAATTTGAATTTCTCTTTTAGTTTTTTTAATGAACCAACTGTATCTTCAAAAGGTTCCCAATTTTTAAAAGCCCTAATTAAACAATATTCATCACTTTTAACTTCTGAAATTTTAAAAAACTCGTTAAATTTTTGTACTACCTGTTTTAAAACATTTTTGTATTCTATATATCCAGCCTTCTGAATTTCAGACTCAAATTTTCCGTAAAGTTCAAGGATAAAATCATCATCCACATCAATTTTGTTTAATTCTAGATATGGTTTTAATGCGAAGATAATCCCTTTCTCCCAGTCAATAAGAGTACCATAACAATCAAAAGTAAATAATTTAATTTTGAAAAAATCGACCATTATTTTAGTATTAACTTAAAATACAAATTTATTAAAGTCTCTATATACTTTTAAACATTTAGAAAAGATGAAAAATTGACAATGGGGAATTCCGACGAGGCTTTCCGTTCCGATTAGTTCGGAACGGAACGACCTCCGGTGTTGATTAAATCTTCTATATACTTCCTACTCTTCCTTCTTTTGATTTCTTTTTCCCTATGAATGGCTTCAATCTTGGTTGCATAACTCTCGAAGTAAACCAAATCCCATGGAATACCAGATTTTGTGTACCTACTCCAACCAGAGTTATGTCTTTGTATGCGTAAATTCAAATCTTTAGTGTAACCAACGTAATATTTATCAATTTTATTAGAGTAGAGAATATAGATGAACCACACAGATTGTTATCTAATAAATTTTGCGGGGCCGACGAGGCTTTCCGTTCCGATTAGTTCGGAACGGAACGACCTCCGGTGTTGATTAAATCTTCTATATACTTCCTACTCTTCCTTCTTTTGATTTCTTTTTCCCTATGAATGGCTTCAATCTTGGTTGCATAACTCTCGAAGTAAACCAAATCCCATGGAATACCAGATTTTGTGTACCTACTCCAACCAGAGTTATGTCTTTGTATGCGTAAATTCAAATCTTTAGTGTAACCAACGTAATATTTATCAATTTTATTAGAGTAGAGAATATAGATGAACCACACAGATTGTTATCTAATAAATTTTGCGGGGCCGACGAGGCTCGAACTCGCGACCTCCAGTGTGACAGACTGGCGCTCTAACCCTGCTGAGCTACGACCCCACTTGTGGACCCAAGGAGATTCGAACTCCTGACCTCTTGAATGCCATTCAAGCGCTCTCCCAACTGAGCTATGGGCCCAATTTTTAAATAACGCTTGAATTCAAACACAAAATTAATGAATTTTTTTTATTAAACAAGTTTGGAAATTAAAAATTATCTTTTTATTTTTATTTTTTATTATGTCAAATTTTGGGGTGACCTATGAAAAAGCTTTTTGCATTTTCCTTTTTGGTATTTCTTCTTTCATTTGTTTCAATTTTATCACAAGAAACAAAACCAAGAGTACCCAACCAAAATTGGGGTATCGGTGTTGAATTGCAAACATCAGATATTTTTGGGGGAACGCTTGCTTATGCTATTAATCCAGATATGCATATTGGCTTGAACTTCGGTTTGCTGTTTGATGGAGGTTCAGAAGGTTCTGGTAGTTCAACTTACCTTACATTTGGGCCCTACTTTAAGTATTTCTTACCTGAAATGAGACTTCGCTCTTTTTATCCATTTATAAAAGGTCAATTTTTAGTTTCTACTGAATCAATTTCTTACAAGGACCCATATACTCAAACAACTAAAAGAACAACCAACACGGAGACCAAACTCATCGGATTTTTCGGGTCGGAATGGTTTCCCATCTCCTCACTGGGAATTTACGGTGGTATAAGGGTTATTGAATTGAACATAGACCCAATAAGCATTAGGTTGGGTATAGGTTATGCTACAATTGGTATTGAGTGGTTTCTTTAATTAAAAGGTATTAATTGAGATGGGGCTTCACATTCGAAGCTCCTTTTTATTTCTTTTCCCCAAAATTCCTAATTAACCAGTATTCATTGTGCTTTTGGGTAACGAAAAAATATTCATAAACATGATCGAATTCCATTAAGACTAAATGTTCTCCTTGGTTTAGTGTGTCGACTTTATAAAATGTAACTTTTCGATTAATTATGTTTCTTTCAAGTCTTTTCAACTTGTCATCAAGTTCGATAATTTTTTCTGAAGTAAGAGTTGAATCTTCAAATACAAAGAGTTTACTTGCTCCGGAATAATTTTGTACTTTTACTTCTTGAATTAAAAGGAAAACTGACCCGACGGAATTTGATGGATCTGGTTTGACCACGCTTTTTCTTTGTTCAGATAATCTAATCAATTCACAACTGATTAAAAATACAAACAAAAACAAAAAGAATATTTCGCCTTTTCTCATGGTTTTAAAAAGTTAAGCGTTGTGGAAATAACAATTTTCAAAGCTTCTGTTGGAGCTGAGAAAGGATGCTCAACCCCAAAAGTATGTCCAGTTTTTTCAATAATGCTCAGTTCTACGAATGGATTTTTTGCTTTGTTAATTAGGTTTTTTATTTCTTGCAAGGATACTGTCAAATCTTCACTTCCATGAATAAACAAAGTAGGTATTTGAATTTGATTTAAATATTTATCAAGATGATAATTATTCTCCACTAAATCGAGATAATATGAAAAGTTTAATTTTAAATCTTGGTTTGTCCGAGTATTTGTAAAGTTCCAAATTTGGTTTTTCTTCCATGCCTCGATTTGTCGTTTGGAATACCGAAAAAGTGTACCTATTGAACCAAGCAAGACAATTTTATCAATTTGGTCATATGTTGCAGCATAAATAATCGTTACTGCCCCACCAAGGGATTGACCAACCAAAGAAATTCTCGAAGTGTCGACCTTATTCTTAAGATTTGGAGGGAATATACTTTTTGTCAAAATGTAATTAACCAGAACCTTTAATTCGCTAACCTCTTGAGAAATACTAAAAGTGGCAAACTTATCAATGTCGATAAACAAATCGGATTCTGGGTCGATCGAATCGGTAGTGAAATTGTAGGAAATTGTAATAAAACCATTCTTTGATAATTGCTCAGAAAAATATGGAATGAAGCCCCAGTCTTTATGTCCAGTGAATCCATGAGTAATAACAACTATCGGCAAACGCTCTATTTCAGAAGATGGATACCTAATGTCACCAATTATTTTATCTGTTTCAGAAATTAATATTTCAAAACTATGAATATTCGTCATTTTCTGCTATCGGGCTACTAATTTCACCTTGAAAATTATTTCCTTTCCGGAACGCATTACTACTACATCCACAACATCGTTGGGTTTAAATTCTCGAAGAATAAATGTTAAATCCTGCAAATTCTTTACGTTCTTACCTCCAAATTTTGTGATAATATCATCACTTTGCAATCCAGCTTTTTCAGCTGGGCTTCCAGAACTAACCCCTGATATTTTCAAACCATAGGGATTATCTTCGAAGTTAGGAACAATGCCGAACCAGACTCTTGAATATCCTGGTGCAACTTCTTTGTTATCTTTTTTTTCAACAGGAACAACGACATAATCAGGTTTTTCGTATGAATTTCCATACCTTTCTAGAACTTTTTTCGCAAAATTTGCCACTTTCAAAATTCCATCGCAATCAATTTTTTCTACATCATCGCTCGGCATATGGTAGTCGCCATGGGCACCGGTAAACATAAATAGAACTGGAATCTTTACTGAGTAGAAAGAGGAATGATCACTTGGTCCATATCCTTCGCTTCCTTTGGTAAGAAAAAGCGTATCAATAGCAGCAACTGAATCAATTACTTTATCGAATGTTGTTGAAGACCCAGTACCAAAAACATTTAACTTGTTATCTTTCATTCTACCTACCATATCGAAATTTAGCATTAATACTATATTTTCGATAGGGATTGGTGAATTTTTAACAAAATGTGAGGAGCCAAGCAATCCCCCCTCTTCAGCATTAAATGCAACCACAATTACGGATCGTTTTAAAGGATATTGGGCAAGATATTCAGCAAGGTGCAAAATTGCAGAAACTCCGGATGCATTATCGTCTGCACCGTTGTGAATTTGTGGTGTTTTGCCGCGATAAAGAGAATTCTCGTTTCCCCAACCTAAATGGTCGAAATGAGCCCCTATCACAATATGTTGTTTAGACAGTTCTGGGTCAGTTCCGGGAATTAATCCAAAAACATTAGGTATTTCAACAGTCTCCTTTGAAATATCAACTGTTATTGTTACTTTTGTGTCTGGAATAAGAAAACTTTTAGGCTTTTTGGTTTTTTGCATTTCCATTTCGGTCGGATAAAGATTTGCTTCTTTGGGAAAGAATTTTGCTATTTCTGTTCGCTTAGCTTGAACTACAATTATTCCCGATGACTTGGCAAAAGTTGAAACTTTAATAGGATAAAAAACATTAGCAGAATCGCTTTGAACTTTTACAAAAATTATTCCAATTGCACCATGTTCTCGTGCGTTCATTGCTTTATATTCTAGCTTTGAGTAAGGAATGAATCTTTCATCCTTGGGTTGCCCTATTGCAGAATCGGCAAGTACAATAACAATTTTGCCTTTAACATCTATACCATCGTAATCGTCATAACCTAAATCTTTTGCTGTAATTCCATAACCTGCAAAAACAACTTCGCCAGTAACTGTACCATTTTCTGAAATTGGCAATGGTTTATATTCAACGTCCAAGCTCCAGGTTTTTGGTATACTTTTCCACATTTCTTTTGGAATACCTGGGCGTTCAATTAGTTTATTCCATATCATAGAGTTATTATTGGAAAACTTATATGATACAGGGAAAGGAAAAGTTTGTCTATATGTGTTTGAAATAGGTTTTAACCCAAACTCTTTAAATTTAGACTCGATAAAATCAGCAGCATTGTAATTTCCAGAAGTTCCCGGGAAACGTCCTTCCAATTCGTCCGATGCAAGATATTTGATGTAGTCTGCTATTTTTAAAGCATCAATAGAACTTGCTTTCTGGGAGAAGGAAATATTAGCAAGAAAAAGAAAGAACAAAAATAAAATTATTAATTTTTTTAACATTTTTTCACCTATTAAGATTCCTTAATGAGATTAAAAAATTGATTTTTTAAATTGTAATCACTAGGATTTTTAACGGAAGATATCAAGAAGTCCCCCGTCGTAAAAACGAACCATTTATAATCATCGTCGGAGAAAATTATATTATCGATTTTAGGAGCAGTATTATAAAAATTAATAACATACATTTTGTTTTCGTAAAAACCGAAATCAATAGTTGTAAAATCTAATTGAAGAAGCGAACACAGTTTGTATGAACTTGCTTCAATTTCTTTCTTGTGAGATGGATTTATCCCAGAATTTTCTCTGGAATAACGAGAAACAAGAGGCTTTTTAATATCGTAACTAAAGATTTTAATATGCTTTTTCCCTATTACAAAAGCACGATAAAAATCTGTATAATCATAAAATTTTTGGACAACCAATTGTTTTTCTCCAGATATGTCGTACGCTGAGAAAAACTCCATTGGATTGAAAACTTTGTAGGTGAAATTTTCCAAACCTATTTGATTTAGTCTAATAAACATCGGAAAACCAATATAGTCAAATAATTCTGCCCAATTTAAAGGATAAACCAAGTTCTTAAAAGTATCCGATGTAGTCCCAATAGGATGGCTTTTAGTTGGAATTAGCGCAGTTTCTGGGATATGAAACCCCAATTCCTTGGCGATTGTTAATTGAAAAAAATAATCCTCAAGACACTTTAAAAATGGATTATTTATGACAATTATTTTCTGTAAGGCCAAGGTTTTCAAAACTGATTGATACAAAGGAACATCGCGACTTACCCTATCAAAAATTAGGTCATATCCAACTTTGTCATCGATTTTGTGAGCACCAATTTTAACTAATTCTGCAACAATATCCGAAGACTTTGAATTAATATAATCTATTAAAGAAAATGGAAAAGAAATATCTGCACCGCAGAAAATCCCAATTTTTTTCATGTTAACCTCGAATTTCATTAAATGAAAGTGCAAATTAACTAATTTGATTAAAGTAATAATGTTATTCTTGGTTACTAAAGTTAAACTTAATTAATTTTGTTTTTTATTCTTTAATATTTTGGCAAAATGAATTTTTTTAATGAATTCGAAAAGTTAGATTTCGAGAGTTGGAAGAAAGAAGCTGAAAAGGTTTTAAAAGGAAAACCTTTTGAAAAATTGTTTTCCGAAACCTTCGAGGGTGTTAAAGTAAAACCCCTTTATACAAAAGAGGATGTTTCCCAAAATACTCTTAATGAATATCCTGGTTTCCCCTCTTTTTCCCGTTCTTGGAAATTAGAAGGAAATACAAAAAATAGCTGGAAAATTGTTCAGAGGATTGAATGTCCCAATCCTCGGGAAGCCAATGCTATTATCAGAAGAGAACTGGAAAGAGGTTCCGAGGGCTTTTTTATTAAACATTTTAATTATGATTTTGAAAATCCTCAAGGTGTCATTATTAATTCAATTTTAGATTTCGACGAAATTTTCAAAGACATCGATTTGACCAAAATTCACATTCATTTTGAGTCTTGTTTTCCAATAGAATTGGGTTCATTCTTCCTTGGTTACTTGGAAAAGTCGTCTTTCGACAAAAAGAGTATAGAAGGTTCGATTTTCTACGACTTCTCGAGTGATTTACTTGGTAAGGGAAGGCTTTATGATAAAAAATTTTGGATGGACAATATTCTTAAAAAAAATTTCAACACTTTCTATGAATCTCTTCCAAATTTTAGGTCAATAGTAATCGATGGTACTTTCTTCAATGAATCTGGCTCAAACGCAGTTCATGAATTAGCTTTTACATTAAGTTATGCTGTTGAACAATTAATTTTTTTGAAAGAAAGTGGTGTGGACACAAAAGATGCATTATTGAAATTTCTTTTTAAGCTATCTGTAGACAGCGATATTTTCATAAACCTTGCAAAATTGCGTTCATTTAGGGTGCTCTGGGCAAACATCGTTGATTATCTAGGAGTTAGTGATCACATTCCTTACGTTCCGATTTACGTCGCAACAGCCTCACGAAATAAAAGCAAGTTAGATATTTATTCGAACATGCTAAGAAATATATGCGAAACATTCGTTGCAATTCTTGGGACAGCTGATTACATAGAAGTTATACCGTATGATTATTATCTCGTTGAACCTAGTGAATTCTCTTATAGGAATGCAACCAACACACAGCTTGTTTTAAAAGAAGAACATAACTTGAAAGAAGTTATAGATCCAGCTGGCGGCTCTTGGTATTTAGAAGCACTAACTTATGAACTTGCTCAAAAAACTTTGCAAATTTTTAAAGAAATAATGAATTCTGGAGGATTTTTCCAATCTCTAACAAATGGCATAATTCAACAGCAAATAAATGATTTGCGGGCGAAGCGTTTAAGCAGGCTTTCCAAACGAGAAGATGTATTGATTGGAGTAAATAAATTTCCAAATCCAGAGGATAGTTTGAGCAATGACAAGACAGGTAAAAATAAAATTGATTACCAGAAATTATTCGTTGAGAGAAAGCTAAAATTATCCGATTATCAAAGTAAGCAAGAAAGAAATACTTCAACAGAAAAGGATTTAATTGAAATTGCTAAAAGTTATTCAAGTCTGGACTCAATAATAAATTTTGAATATTATAAAAATAATTTAATACCAATTCAACCAATAAAGAAATTCCGGTTTTCCGAAGTTTTTGAAAACATACGCAAAAAATCACTTAAGTATAAGTCTAAATTTGGAAACTTGCCTAAAGTTTTAATCATACCTTTTGGTAAAATTGCAGATTTTAGAGAGAGAATTAATTTCACCCAAGAATTTTTCCTCGTTGGTGGTTTCGATGTTGTTGTTATAGAACCAGTCAATAATATCGAAAAAGCATTCCAGAAATTACTCGAAACCAATTCACAAATTGTCGTTTTCTGTTCGTCGAATGAAAAATATCCAGAATTTGTGGTTCAACTTTCAACTTTGATAAAAAAATTTAAACCTTTAGTCATTAACGTGCTTGCTGGATTACCTTCTGAGGAGGAGGCTCAAACTTATCAACAAAGCGGCGTCGAAGTATTTATTCACCTAAAATCCGATATCGTCGATACCTTTAATAGCATTTATGCTAAGTTACTTGTAACAGAACAATAAAACATGCGGAACAATGATTATAATTAGACTTACTCTATCTCGTTTGTTTGTTTTACATAAAAAAGCAAAGTGATGGAATTAAGAAAAATACATACAAGCAGGGAATTAATTTTTTACTCACCCGGCTTTGAAACTAAAATGGAAATTAACTTTGCTGGGTTTTCAGTTCCTGCTGGTTTTCCTTCTCCAGCAGACGAATATCTTGAACCCAAGTTGGATTTAAATCAGTTACTAATTAAACACCCAACTGCAACCTTCTTCGTTCGCGTTCAAGGAAATTCTATGATAAATGCTGGGATCCATAATGGCGACATTTTAATTGTTGATAGGGCATTGGAACCAAAGAACGGGGATATTGCTATTTGTGTTATCGACGGTGAATTTACGGTAAAGAGACTGCAGATAATCAGCGACGAACTTTATCTTGCTTCAGAAAATGGTGATTTCAAACCGATTAAAGTAACTGAATTTCAAGATTTTAAGGTATGGGGAGTCGTGTCCTTTGTAATACACAAGCCATAACTAAAAATGATTGCATTGGTCGACTGCAACAACTTTTATGTTTCTTGTGAGCGGGTTTTTAATCCTAAACTAGAAAAGCAACCAGTTGTCGTACTGTCCAATAATGATGGGTGCATTGTTGCTCGCTCGGAAGAAGCAAAGGCACTGGGAATACCAATGGGGGCCCCATTATTCCAATTTAGAGAACTACTTAAGAAAAACAAAGTTGTTACTTTGTCATCAAATTACACGCTTTACGGAGATATGTCCGAACGTGTAATGAATACTCTGACGCAATTTTCCCCGAATATCGAAGTTTATTCTATAGACGAAGCATTTCTAGACTTTTCAAACCTGGCGGATATTGGGAACGATTCTGAGAAATTATTCAAATATGGTATGGAAATACGCAACACAATCTTAAAATGGACTGGGATTCCTATATCAATTGGAATTTCCCACACGAAGGTTCTTTCTAAAGTTGCGTCAAAACTTGCAAAAAAAGGAAAAGGAGTTTGTGTCCTAAATTCACAACAAGAAATAAATGCTGCACTTTCAAACTTTGATGTTGAAGATGTTTGGGGAATAGGTAGAACCTATTCGAAATTTCTAAAAAAGCATAATATAAAAACTGCATATGAATTGGCAAATGCACCTGAGCATTGGGTTCAGAAACATTTGACTATAGTTGGCTTGCGGTTAGTTAAAGAACTTCAAGGAATAAAATGTATTGACATAGACTACCAACCAATTCCTAGAAAATCTGTTGGTTCACAAAAGTCGTTCGGAGAATTACAAACAGATTTTTCTGTCCTCTTCAACGCACTTTCTTCTTACATTGACGAGTGTGCAAAAAAACTTAGGAATCAGCAAAGTTTAGCAAATATTATGGGAGTTTTTGTTGCTACAAACCCTTTTAATACAAATGAACTTCAATATTTCCGAAGCAAATTTATTCGGCTCCCGGTACCAACAAATTTTACCGGTGAATTAATCAAGTATGGTTTTTACATTTTGAAAGAAATTTTCCGTGAAGGTTATAAATATAAAAGAGTTGGAATTCTTTTCTCTGGCCTCATTTCAGAAAAGTCTTTTCAATACAATCTTTTCGATAAGTTAAATAGAGATAAGATTGTCCGCTTGATGGAAGTTTACGACACCTTAAATAGAAAATATGGGAAAGGTACTTTAAAATTTTCCGCTCAAGGAGTAAATAAGCCTTGGAAAATGAAACAAGAACATCTTTCGGAACATTTTACAACTGAATGGGAAAACATTCTGACTATTAATTTAGACAATCACCTTGTTCCAATTAGAAAAAAATGAGAATTTTAATCTTGTGCACAGGCAATTCGTGTAGAAGTCAGATGGCAGAGGGTTTCCTTAAATCGTTCGACTCAAACCTTTTTGTATACTCTGCAGGAACAAAGCCAGAAAGGGAAATAAATCCTTGGGCTGTTTTGGTAATGAAGGAAATAGGAATCGACATTTCAAAACAATATCCTAAAGACGTTACCAGTTTTGTAAACTACGACTTTGACTTCGTTATCACAGTATGTGATAATGCAAAAGAAAATTGTCCAATTTTTACAGGGAAAGTGAAAAATCGGCTGCACATTGGATTCGAAGACCCAGCCAAAGCTAAAGGGACAAAAAACGAAGTGTTGTTTGTCTACCGAAAAGTAAGAGATCAAATCCGAGAAAGATTCTGGAAACTTTATCAAGAAAATTTCGTAGGTAATAATTTGTTCGAGAATTTTAGTGAAAATCAATAGTAATTTGAATCCACTTAATTTGCTTAGTTTCTTTTTGTTATCTTTTTTGCATTGCTTTCTCAATCTGCTTTATTTTTTTTTAAACCTGGAATATACATTATTTTGGGAACTACTCGATTTTCTTTTTATCTTTTTGTTTTCCGTTTTCATCTTGATAAGTTTGCTTAATCAGACAGAGAAAAAATTTGTCTCTGTATCAAAATTTGGTGAGCTTTTCCTCGAAGATTCAAAATTTATCACGGTAGTATTAATTGGATTTCTAGGTTTAAATTTAGTTTTTCAAATAGCTGAATTGTTTTATTCCACAAGAATCATATTTTTTCTAAAAAATGAAACAAATTTTATCTTTTCCGTCGTAGTTACCTATTTCATAGTTACTTACTCTTTTCGTTGGATAAATCGATTAAAAAGAAAAAACATTCATAAATACTTAAAAGCTTTATATATAGTTACTTGCATATACTGGTTCATCTTTTTTGGTCATGAAATTTTTCCCCAATTCGAAGTTAAAATTGCTGGATACGATTTAAGGTCAATTGGGTCACCCATCTTTACTATTTTGTTTTTCTTTGCTTTTAAAGTAAAGGCTTGGCTTCCTTTATCATCAAGAAATATTCAAAAGAGCCTTTTGTTTTACTCGTTATTAATTGTTGGCTCGGGAATAACCATTCTTTTCAGCCAATCGGAGGCTTCGCTTGGCTTAAGTAAATCCTCCGCTTTTTTTAAGGAATACTCTAAATATTTTGCTTTATCATTTTTGGTCACTTATTTTCGTACATTATTTGTTGGATTAACCTCGTTGCCGTATTCAAAAGTAATAGAACAAAAAGTCTACGAAGTTAGTTCCCTTTCTTACTTAAGCAAAATAGTTAGAAATTTTAATAAACTTGACGATATGTATAACATTATTGTAGAACTTTCCCACAATGTATTTAGCCATTCACCTGTCTGGATCCAGTTTTATGTAAAAGGAAATATAGAAATCAAAGCATGTAAGGGCATTGAAAAAAAATTAATCGAAAGATATCTTAACCAATTTGCCAACAATTATTTCATAAAAGATATAAGACAACCTCAAATTTATGCAACTTATTCAGAAATCTTCCCTAATACTAACAATCCCCCGAATGCAATAATGTTCGAAAGTATTTGTCTAGTTCCAATTTTTTTTAGAGAAACCATAGTTGGGCACTTAATTATAGCAAATCCAAATCCATACTTTTTCGATGAAGATGATGTTAAATTGTTAACTTCCTTTGTTGAAACTTTGTGCGTCTCGATTGAAGGCAATCATTTATTAAAAGAGACTATAGAAAAAGAAAAATACAAACAAGAATTACTTTTAGCTAAAAATATTCAAAATAATTTTCTTCCTAAGCAAATACCAAACATCTCCAATTTTGAAATTGAAATTTTCTTTAAACCATCAGAAGAGGTTGGAGGAGATTTTTATGATCTAATTCAACTTAACAAAAACCAAATTTTAGTTCTTATTGGGGATGTTTCTGGAAAGGGAATTAGCTCCGCTTTCTATATGGCTTTACTTAAAGGAATAATTTTCTCTTCCAAAATAAATCAACCAAATTTACGCCAACTATTTGTTCATTTTAACGATTCTTTGTACAATCAAATCGACAAGCAAATTCACATAACTATGAGTGGACTCTTGTTGGATTTTGAACAAAGAAATTATGAATTTATTCGGGCTGGGCACTTACCAATTATTATTAAAGAAAATGGCAAGATTTTTTCTGAAACTCCCCCGGGTATGGGTATCTCTTTGATAAACACAAATTTTTTTGACAACAATTTATCAATACATCGTGGTGAGTTATTAGGAGACTTATACTTTTTACTTTTCACCGATGGGTTAGTAGAGGTACTTGGTAATAAAGATATTAATGAAGGTATGAATAAATTGAAACTTATTTTGAAAGAATCAGTATATAAAAATGCAAAAGATTTGAAAGAAAGGATTTTGGATGAAGTAAGTAAAAAGGGAACAGTTTTTGATGATGATGTAACTTTACTGATAGTAAAGTTCAAAGATAATATTAATTAAGGAGATGTTTTATGGAAAAGAAATTTGATATTCAAAAGGAAAGGATTAATTCAATTGAGATCATTAGAATTTCTGGTATCTTGGATGCTCAGACTGCTCATGAATTAGAAAATTCAATCCAAAATACCATTACTGAGGGGATTTATAAAATAATAGTCAATTTTAAAAACCTTGAATATATTAGCAGCGCGGGTTTAGGTGTTTTTATGGCATTTGTCGAAGAAATCCGAAATAACAATGGAGACATAAAGTTCACAGAAATGAAAGATAAAATTTATTCAATTTTCGAGCTCCTTGGATTTCATATGATATTCGACATCCTACCCACCGACATAGAAGCCAAAAATTATTTCGTGAACAATCTTTTAAAAAAGAATGAGTAATATTCAAAGTTTGAACAAAATGGATTTTTCGGCTGATATATCAAAACTTGACCACGTTCGAAAGTTCATAAAAGATAAATGTTTAGAATTATTAATTGATGAAATAATTTGTTACCAAATATCTTTAGCAATTGAAGAAGCTTTTGTTAACTTAGTAAAACATTCTTTCAAAAACGATAATTCAAATAATATTTCGATTACCTTTTCCAGAACGCAAACATATATTAAAATTACTTTAGAAGACAATGGACCAAGTTTCGATCCTAGGAGTATTTTACCCGTAGAACTCAAACAAGTTGGGAAAAAATTTAAAAAAGGAGGGTTGGGTGTTTTTCTTATTTCAAAAATTATAGATCAAATATACTATGAACCCAAGAACATACTTTCCCCTACAAATAAATTAATCCTAACCAAGATTTTAGAATAAACTAAATTTTGTAATTTAGTGTTTTATATTAAATATTGCTCAATTTTTATGAAGGGTATTATAATTGGAAGTGGTGTTTTGCTTGGTTTATTTTTGGGACTTTTTCCATCTTTTAAAGGAACAAAACCCCTTTGGTGGAAGGGATTAGTTATTCTATTCTTTTTTATAACAATTATTTTGACTTTTGTACCTTTTGTAGCCTCAAATTTTGCTACATTCAAATTTGTAGCAAATAATGTTAATTTGTTTAAAGGACCTTTATACTTTAGGGTTACAGAGATTATCCCTAAACTTAAAGATATAAATAACCCAAATTCCTTTAAAATAATCGTATCGAACCCTAAATATCAAGATGTTTTGGACTCACTTTTGATTTTAGGAGTTCCTTTGCCAAAGGAATTTCAAATTGGACAAAAAATTATTGCAAATGTAAGCTACGATACACAAAAGAAAGTGTTTATATACGATAAAAGCATTGCTGTTAACCCTTTTTGGGTACTTCCTTTTGTTCCCCAACTTGGGGAGCAGATAAGAATAATGAATTTCCACGTTCCAAGTGCATGGGTAGCCGTTGTTGCATATTTACTCTCAATGTTCTATTCCATCAAGTATCTAAAAAATAGACGGTTTGAAGATGATGAAATAGCTTCGTCATCTGCGTTTTTAGGAACAATTTTTGCAATTCTTGCAACAGTTACTGGTATGATTTGGGCTAAATTCAACTGGGGTTCGTTTTGGAACTGGGATCCAAGGCAAACTTCCATTTTCGTTCTTCTTTTGATTTATTTTGCTTACTTCGTTTTACGACAAAGTATTGAAAACTACGAAACCAAGGCACGTTTAAGTTCCGTATATTCAATTATTGCATTTGTAACGGTACCTTTTCTTGTTTTCATTATGCCCAGATTGCTCGAAGGTAATCATCCTGGTTCAGCCAATAGTCCCAACATCGGACCAATTTTAAGTCCACAAGAAGGATCTTTAAGTTTATTGCAAACATTTGGTTTTAGCTTTGGTTTTCTTTCTTTTACTTTACTATTTTTTTGGATTTTAAACTTGAAAATAAGATTCACAAAGCTTAATTTATCCTTTTATCGGAGGTTAAATGGAAAATTTTCTAACTAACAACCAATTATATGTGGTACTGATAGTTGTGCTGGTTATATGGTTGGGACTGTTTGTTCTGCTAACTTCCGTTGATAAAAAAATAACAACATTGGAAAAAAAAGTAAATAGTTTGTTAAAAAATTCGGAGCAAAAAGAATGAAAAAATACATAGCTATTGGTGGTTTGGTCCTACTCTTTCTAACCTTGCTTTTATTATCGTTCAATAGAAGCTCCATTGAATATGTTGACTTTCAAAAAGCTAAAGAATTAAACAAAAAAGTCCAAGTAATCGGAACGCTTGAAAAATCAAAGCCAGTTAACTACAACATAAATTCAAATATACTTGAGTTTTATATGAAAGACAAAAAAGGCAATTTGAAATTTGTAAGGTTCAACGGACCGCAACCCAATAATTTTACAATTGCACCTGAATTTGTAGTCAAAGGTTTTATGGAGGATTCGGTTTTTTCCGCAAGCGAAATCATTACTAAATGTCCCTCGAAATATGAAAGTGAATTAGAAAAGGTTAAATAAAGAGGTAAGTATGTTCGGAAAAATTTTATTATATATTTCTACAGTTTCTTGGTTTTTGTCATTTCTCCTTTTCTTATTTGAAAGCTTAAAATCAAAAAACGAAAAAGTCTTTCTATTTGCCAAGATATCATTTTTCACTGGTATTGCTGGAATATTCCTTGCTTCTATTTTTTTACTATTCAATATTCTTTCTCATAATTTTACACTAACTTATGTATGGAGTTATTCATCAAGAAACCTGCCCTTTTTGCTCTTACTTTCTTCCTTTTATGCTGGACAAGAAGGATCTTTCTTGCTTTGGGCTTTATTTATGTCTCTAGTAGCTTTGGTGCTCTACTTTTACCTCAAAAAAAATCAACTTGATTTACTTCCTCTCTCATATTTTTCACTAATAATTTTCTTTGTTGGATTAATATTAGTTTTTAAAAGCCCATTTGCTGATTTATGGGAATCATTCCCTGATGGAAACATTCCGAGGGATTTTGTTCCGGAAAATGGAAGGGGTTTAAACCCAATTTTGGAAAATTATTGGATTGCGATTCACCCTCCTATATTATTTTTGGGTTATAGCCTTTTGGTTGTTCCATTTGTCTTAGGAATTTCCGGTTACATAAAAAAAGAATTTAATCAATATCTTAGACCAATGTCTTTCTGGACTTTGCTTGGTGCTGGAGTACTCGGATTAGGTATTATGCTTGGTGGATTCTGGGCATACGAAACACTTGGCTGGGGTGGCTTTTGGGGTTGGGATCCAGTAGAAAACTCGTCTTTAGTGCCTTGGATCTTTGTTACTGCTCTTGCTCATACACTTATTCTTCAGAGAATTAAAGGTGGGTTTATCCGAACAAACTACATTCTTGCTTGGTTAAGTTTCTTGGGTGTTTTATATGCATCTTATTTGACCCGCAGTGGTGTCCTGAGCGACACTTCCGTTCATTCCTTTGTTGACCCTGGCAAGATTGTAAACGCTTTCCTTTTAGTTTTTCTTGTTTTCTTCACAATATTTCCACTTGTTATTTTTATTTTAAGAACCAAAAGTGTTCCCGACCTTGAAGAGAAAATTAAAGTCAATAGCAGACAGTTTTACACTTCCCTTGGGACAGTAATTTTGATAATCGCTTCTATCGTAATTATTGTTGGCACCAGCCTACCAATCATTCAAGGTTTCCTAGGCGCAAAAAAAGTCGCTTTGGAACCTTCCTTCTACAATCAATGGATGGCACCAATCGCAATTCTTATTTTGATTTTTAATGCAATTTCACTTTTATATAATTGGAAAGAAACTTCTTTTACCCAAATTAGGCGTGGTCTTCTGTTCGCATTAATACCATCCCTTATTTTGGTTATTATTTTCTATTTTGCATTTGAAAATAACATTTTGTACTCATTTATTTTGTTCTCGGCAATCTTTTCTTTGGTTTTAAACGCTGAAAAGTTGCTTAATAAACTAACAAAGAACAACCTGAGAATTGGGGCCTTTATTTCGCATCTTGGTATATCATTTTTAATTCTTGGAGCAATGTTATCCGGGGGATTTGAGAAACATCAAACGATTCATCTGATAGAAGGTAAAAACTCAAAAGCACTCGGATATGATTTCCTACTTATGAAAAAAGAAAGAATCGAATTAAACCTTTCAGATAGGGAAAAATACCAATTTCATATTAAAATAAACGACCAACATGGAAATGCTATTGTAAAACCTATTGTTTATTGGAGTAACTTTAATAACTTCGAACAACCATACTTTGAACCAGATATTAAAACATATCTCACAAAAGATTTATACTTAGCTCCAAAGTCGGTAATGTTTAATGACTTTTTTCAACCAATTCAATTTAAAAAAGGCGAAAAAATTCCTGCTCCTTGGTCGGAGAAAGACTCAATTCACTTTGTTTCATACGATATGGGGTCGATGCATGTGGGTTCAAAACAAGAACAATTTATGTTTGGACTAGTTATAAATTATCTTATAGATAACAAAATATATCTAGATACGATTGTTTCAGTCCTAAATATGAAAACTAGTTCATTTAACCCAATTTGGAAAATGGTACCTTCAAAGGAATTTGGTATCGGTTTTACAAAGTTCCTACCTGAGGAAAATCTTGAAAAATCGATTGTTGAACTAAGCTTTGGTCAAGAGATGTTAATTGCTGATGTCACAATTAAACCGTTTATCCTATTAGTTTGGCTCGGGGTTATCCTTACAGTTGTTGGTTTCGTTTTTGCATTAGTAAAATATAGTAAGAATGAATAATAAATTTAGGTTAATAAATAAAATAATTATGTTTTCGTCAAATTATTTTGTTTTACTAAATGGAGAAAATTGATGGTCCCAAAAATCATTTCTATCTTAAGTGTTCTATTGGTTATTTCAATTAATGCTTGTAAATCTGAAGTTAAAGAAAAAACTGAACCCAACGAGGAATATGTTGATATTACCGAACTAACCCAAAACCACGAAACTCAAAATTCAAATTCTGAACTAAATTCCCCCAAGTTCAAACCATTAGTCTTTACCGCAAAGTCCATTACCCCGGCCAAACCTGGTAATCTAGTCGATTTTGCTTGGGTGCAAGATGGAAAAGAGGTCAAATTTTCAGAATTTGCAAAGGACAAAATAATTTTGTTAAACTTTTGGGGAACTTGGTGCCCGCCATGTAGAAGAGAAATACCAGATTTGATCGAAGTACATGAAGAAGCTCAAGGAAAGGATTTTATTGTTGTCGGAATTACACTTGAAAGAGACGTTGTTAATGCTGAAACCAATGTCAAAGAATTTGCTCAGCAAAAAAATATTCGCTATTTAAACATTATTGATAAGGATCAATCAATTGCTCGAGCTTATGGCGGCATTAACGCAGTTCCAACAACATTTATTATTAACAAAAAGGGCAAAATTGTTGAAACTCTCGTTGGGGCAAGATTTAAACAAGACTTTATTGATGCAATTAATAGAGCTAGATAACTGTTTAATTACTTATAAAGAGAAAATAAAAAAGGCTGGATTTAATCCAGCCTTTTTTAAAAAAAATTATTTATTCGTTAGGTGAACTCTCAACTAATGTCCGCTTTCCTAATTCATTATCAATCATTAGTAATCCACCTTTCCAATCTCCAATCATCTTTAATTTTTCTACAATTTCGCTTACGCTGGCTTCCTCCTCAACTTGTTCGGTAACAAACCATTGTAAGAATATTTGTGTAGCATGGTCCCCCTCCCTAATTGCCAAATCGGCAAGGGAATTAATATTTTGGGTGACGTATTGTTCATGTTTAAGAGCATCTTCCATTGCAGAAAGTGGACTATCCCAACTGGATGGAGGTTCATTAATTGAAGAAATCCTTGCTAAACCGCCCCTTTCAAGCATGTAATCAAAAAATTTCATAGCATGTCCAGTTTCTTCTTGGGCTTGAAGTCTCATCCAGTGTGCAAAACCTTTTAAGTTAATCGATTGGAAATATCCAGCCATCGCCAGATATAAATTCGAAGAATACATTTCCCTTCCTAATTGCGCATTCAATGCATTTTGAATTGTTTCTTTTAGCATTTTACCTCCAAAAAAAGCTAAAAAACGAAAAATTATAAAATTTAGTCTACTTTGGTAACTTTACCAAAACTTGCGTGCCTCTTCTTTCTTTTGTTCCTAGGTAAGAAGGAGAATAAATAAAAATATCGCCCCCAAGCTTGGTTATAATTTCTTTTACTAAGGTCATTCCCAATCCAGTCCCTTCGATTTTTCTCTCCTTGGCTAAGTTGGTCCGATAGAACTCATTAAAAATTTTAGAAAGTTCATTTTCCTTTATTCCAATTCCATTATCTGCAACTGAAACTTCAACGCAATCATCCTTTTCCGTAAGAATTACCTCTATAATTCCATTTGGTTCGTTAAATTTTATTGCATTTGAAACAATATTTGAAAATGCCATTTCCAATAGTCTCTGGTTCGAAAAAATGTTTATGCTTTCTTGTTTAGAAGAGATTCGATATTCCAAATTCTTTGAATCAATCAGAACTTGATACTTTAAATAAAGATCTTTTAATATACCAATTAACTCAACTTCATCTTTGGCTACCTCAATAGAAAGTTTAATTTGAGAAATTGTCAAAATATCGCTAATTAATTCCAAAGCATTATTTAACCGTGTTTGAATTCTGTCTAGTGGATTACGTAAGAATTCGGGAATCTCTCCAAGATTTTTATTTGCAATTAAGTCTACCCAGGTTAGTGCAGCAGATATCGGTGTTTTCAAATCGTGAACCACCGTCATAACATATCTGGATTTGGTTTTTTCTGCTTCTTCAAGTTCTTGGTAAGCTTGGTACAATTCCTTCTCTCTCTGGTATAAAACCCTCGCAATAGAATTAGCAAGATAAATCGAGATAAAAACAACGACAGTAAAAGTTGAAAAGAAGACAATTAAATAAACTGGGTCATCAAACAATGGTTGCCTTGCCACCAAAGCTAAGAAATGGTGCGGAAGGAGATAATTATACTCAAACCATGCTAAAGTAACTAAAACCAAAATAGTAATTCCTATAATTAGGGAAATAACTGGTCCTGGAAGAATAAGACTTCCGATTATTAAATGAAAAACAAAGAAAGCATTGAAAGGCGATTCGACTCCCCCAGTAAAATAAATTAAAAGTATTAAGAAAATAAAATCGGTAATAATTTGAAGTAAAGAAAAATGCAAACTATGAAGATTAAATTTTTTTGAAATTTCAGGGAATTTGTTCCATAAAATTAGAAACAGAATGTTATAAAAAAAAATTGAGATAGCAATAAGCAAAATTTCAGTTGTTTCGATAGCTAGTTCGGGAAAATAACTTTTAACTATGCTTAAAAACAAAACAAAACCTAGGAGAAGCAAAACAGCAAAAAATCTGAGATTGATTAACCATTTGTTTCTTTTTCTAATTTCGACCCAGAAATTTTCGAAGTTTACCCTTTCGGGTACCAAAGTAAATAATTTTGACAACATAATCATATAACCTTGTTCGTAAGCAATTTTGTAAATTGTAAATTAATAAATTAATTTTTTTAATAAAATGAACAAACAAGCTTATAAGAATATCTTCGAAGGGAAGAAAATTCTTGTTGGTATTACTGGTTCAATTGCAGCATATAAGTCATTGTTCCTAATAAGAGAACTTTGTCGTTGTGGTGCAAAAGTCTTTCCAGTCTTAACCCCATCAGCAACACATTTTGTTACAGAATTAACAATCGCAAATCTATCCAAAAACCCTGTTGCAGTTGAAATGTTCGATTCAAACATTCAAAAACATGGTGCATGGCATATAGATTTGGTACACCAATGTGATTTAATGATAATAGCCCCAGCAACTGCATCTACTATTGGAAAAATTGCAAATGGAATTTGCGACAGCACATTGGTCACACTTGCTACCGCCCTTCCAAGAAATATCCCATTACTTGTTTCTCCCGCAATGGACACAACAATGTGGGAACACCCAGCAACACAAAATAATATCAAAAAACTTAAATCTATGGGTATTGTAATTATTCCACCCTCCGTTGGTGAACTTTCCAGCGGTCACTTTGGAGAAGGAAGATTCCCTGAAGTCCCAGTTTTGCTTGATTATATTGAAACTTACTTATATTTTAAAGAAGGAAAACTTGATAAGTTGACAAAAGTTAAATCTAAATTAAATGGAAAAAATATTCTTATTACTTCTGGCCCAACCTATGAAAAAATAGACGACGTTAGATATATTTCAAACTTTTCTACTGGCAAAATGGGACACTCACTTGCAATCCAATCTCATATTTTGGGAGCAAATGTGAATTTAATTTCTGGACCCACTAAACTGGACATGCTTCACAATATCAACATAACGAGAATTGAATCTGCACAAGATATGTACGAGAAAGTTTTAGAAAATTTTGAAAAAACAGACATTTTAATTATGGCTTCTGCAGTTGCAGATTTTACACCAATAAATAAGCTCACTGGAAAATTCAAAAAAGAAAGTTCAGAAGAATTGATTTTGCATTTAAAAAAAACTATCGACATTCTTGGTAAATTTGGTAAAATGAAAAAACAAAAGCAAATTCTTGTTGGTTTCGCTCTTGAGGAATCCTCCACCGGTTTGAAAAATGCTTGGAAAAAGCTTTTAAATAAAAACTGCGACATAATTGCTCTAAACTATTTTGATAGAGAATTTAGCGGTTTTGCCGATGATTTCAACACTATTACATTAATTGGGTTCGAAAACGAAGACCAAATGTTCATTGAAGAATATCCGCCTCTAAGTAAAAACATTTGTAGCGTAATTATTTTGGAAAAAGTAATAAGTTTGATTAAATAATTAAGTTTCAGCAAATCTTTCCATTAATAACCGCAAATATTCAAAGCTGTAAATTCCGGTATCGTGCCCATCTTTCCAAATAAACTGGAGAGCGTAATTACCAATTGGTTCAATTGACTTTATGTCATACATCTCTGGTTTGAAAACCGTTAGCTTTATTGTCTCGAATTTATGAAAGCCAACTTGCTCACCTTGGCATTTTGCACAAGGACAATTCTCTCTTAAATCTTTAAGAAAAATTGAGGATGAAAAACCATCATCCCAAAAAATTTGAAGTCTATTGTTTTCAACTTTTTTTATTTCAATAGGCTGCATTGCTGTTATTTAATTTTTTTTATTTTCATATTCCAAATAACAATAAATCCAAATGCAGAAATCAAGCACATAAGTAAAATAATCCAAAAAGCGGAATGATACTCTGCTAAAGGAATAAACACATTCATTGAAAATAAACTTACTACAAAAGTGGGTACCATTATAGTAATTGTGATAATATTTAAAATCTTCATCAAAACATTAAGATTGTTGGCAATTATCGAAGCTCTGGCATCCATTAAACTTGCAAGAATTGAAGAATATGTCTCTGCTTGTCGCAAGCATTGATTGTTTTCAATCAAAATGTCTTCAAGTAATTCTTTCTCTTCATCAGTAATATTCAATTTCGAGGCATTAAATTTTATCTTTTCTAATAGAAATTGGTTTGTGTTTATTGCGTTATGGTAATAGACAAGACTTTTCTCTAGGGAAAAAAGATGAAGTAAATATTTATTTTCTTGAGCCTGGCTCAATTTTGCTTCAAGCTCATCCGAAATTCTATTTATGGTGTTTAAGTGGTGATAAAATTGTAAAATGAAACTATAAATAATTTTAAAGAACACATCTTTAATACTACAAACCTTTTGAAAAGGTTTGGTTTGCAAAAAATCTATCAAAGGGTCTTGGGAAACAACAATCATTTTATCTTTAAACAAAAAAATACCTATAGATTGTACTCTAAACAAGAGTGCATCTTCGGCAATGTGATGCTTAGGGGCTTTTAAAATGAATGCATAATGTTCAGGTTCTATTTCGAGTCGGGCGAGTTCTTCTGGGTCGAGCGAAGAATTCAGTGTATGCTCATCGATAAGTAGTTCATCAATTAAAAAACGCTTTTCTTCAATTGCAAGGTTAGTAAAAAACATTAAATTCCCAATTTCACTTTGGACTAACTTGTCACCTTCGATTTTATATTTAGCAACCATTTCTTTTCCAAAAATTACAAATTTACTAAAATAATGATTTTTAGATTGAATTTGTAAATAAAGGATTTTGAAATATTTTTGAAAAATTAAATTGATAACTCTTTCAAAACATGTTTTTTTTATTATTTTTGTCTTATTTAAAATTGAATTTATTATGTCACCTAAAACACAAACTGGTTTAACAGCAAAAGCTGAACGAAAAAGCGATCAAATTCAACTTGTTTCCTTTTTTTTAGACAACGAAGAGTATGCGATATCTATTGCTAATATTCAAGGAATAAATAGAATAGGTGAAATTACTAGGTTGCCAAATTCTTTAGATTTTATCGAAGGAATTACAAATCTTCGTGGAAACATTATTCCTTTAATCAACCTAAGGAAAAGGCTTGGATTACCTTCCAAAGAATTCGATAAAACCACAAGATTCATTGTAATTGAATACGGTTCTAGATTATTTGGTTTTATTGTCGATTTTGTAAGCCGTGTACTACGTTTGCCTAAGGATTCTATTGAACCCCCACCACCTTCTTCGTTGAAAATCGATACCAAATACATTACCGGAATTGCCAAATATGAAAATAAATTAATAATAATTTTAGATTTAACTAAGATTTTTACAGAGGAAGAATTTGACCAAATTTCACAGATTAAAACTAGTTAATGTTTAACATTTATAAGGTGGATTTATGAAAATCTCGTCTAAGTTATACTTATCTTTTGGTTTCATACTCCTAATTATTATAGGATTTACAATATTTTCCCCAATACAAATGTCTTCACTCTCAACTTATCTGGAGCAAGTAAAGAATGAAAACTTGAGGAAGGTTGTATGGTTAAATGATATCAAAGAGAATCAGAATGTAATAGCAAGAGCATTGCGAAACATACTACTTTCGAATGATCCAAAGATAGTTGAAAATGAATGGCAGAGAGTTTTGCAATCAAGGCAAAAAATTGGTCAACTCCTAAAAAAACTAACCGATGAACCTAAATCTAACAAAGAAAAAGAATTATTAGAAAAAATTAAATTAATCAGAGCTAAATATATCGATGGACAAGAGAAAGTCCATGATTTAAAACAACAGGGAAAAATTAATGAAGCAACCGATTTTCTTTTTGGCGAATTCAGAAATACCCAAAATGAATATTTTGGCTTAATCAATCAATTCATCGAAGAAGAATTAAAGTTAGTAGACGAAATTATTGGTTCTGGTAACAATATTGCTGTTACCTCTAGGAATATTTTACTTATTATTGGGTTTTTGGGTGTTGTCATTGGAATTGTCTTTGCAACTGTATTTTCGCGCAACCTTTCGAAGTCTATTAATAAAGCTGTAGAAGCTAGCGAAAATATTTCACGGGGAAATACTAACGTCGATCTCGACACTAAAAGCAAAGACGAAACCGCAATTCTAATGGCTGCAATGAGGAGAATGGTTAATAATATAAGTTCTTTGGTTAACGATGTTAAATCTCTTGCTAAATCAGCAATTGATGGTAAATTAGATGTACGTGTGGATGCTACCAAATACGAAGGAGAGTTCCGCGAATTGGTAGAAGGTTTTAATGGAACGTTAGATTCGGTTATCGGACCACTAAATGTTGCTGCTGAATACGTAGATCGTATTTCCAAAGGAGATATTCCGCCGAAAATTACCGATGAGTACAAAGGTGACTTCAACGAGATTAAAAATAATTTAAATGGTCTTATCGATAACTTGAACCATGTTACAAACATTGCAGTTAATATTTCCAAAGGTAATTTGGATATCAATATTGTCGAGAGATCAGTAAACGATAATTTGATGATTTCATTGAAAAACATGAGTTTTGTACTCAAAAAGGTAATTAATGATATTTATTCTATAGTCGAAAAAGCACGCAAAGGTTATCTAAATTATAGATGCGATTTGGCAGGTAATGAAGGAGAATTTTTACGGCTCGTTGCCGGAATCAATGAAACCTTGGATATTATTAGTAATATTTTTGATTATGCTGGTAACTTTATGGTCGCTGATTCCGAAGGCAACATTAATTATTTAAATAAGTCTCAAATTGAATTTTTAACAAAATATGAATCGGAATATCGAAAAACATATCCAGACTTTACTGTAACAAAAGTAGTAGGAACCAATATTGACAGATGGCACAAAAATCCAGCTAGAAACAGGCAAATTTTGGGTAGTTTAACTTCCGCCTACGAAGCTAGAATTAGCATTGGTAGCCAAATAATGAGACTTATCCTTAACCCACTTAAAGACAAAAATAACAAAATTCTCGGTTACGTTGTCCAATGGAATAATTATACAAACGAAACTAACCTTGAAAACGAACTTAATCTAATTGTTAACAACATTTTAAACGGAGACTTAAAGGTCCGAGCAAATACTGAGAAGTTCTCTGGCAATTATATAGAAATTTCAAACAAAATAAACAAAATGCTTGATTCAATTACTCAACCTCTTGGTGTTGCTGCCAAATACGTAGACCGTATTTCCAAAGGAGATATTCCGCCGAAAATTACCGATGAGTACAAAGGTGACTTCAACGAGATTAAAAATAATTTAAATTTACTAATTGACTCTATTGGAAGGGTGGTAACCGACGCACTTACTCTTGGGAAAGCATTAGCCGAGGGAAATTTAAATATCCGGGCCGACATAAATGCGCATTCTGGAGCATTTCAAGATATCATATCCACTATTAACAAAGCGATAGACAATATTGCAGAACCTTTGCAGGAAACTGGAAACGTTATGAACTTTATGAAAGAAGGTGACCTTACTGTACGTATGCTTGGCCAATATTTAGGTGAATTACACAAATTGAAAGAAAATATCAACATAATGGCAGAGTCACTAAGTAGCATTCTGCAACAAATTTCCAGTTCGGCAGATATTTCTGCAACTGCAGCAGCAGAAATTTCTGCTATCGCCGAGACCCTCGCAGCATCAGCTGCAGAAAATAGTGCCCAGGTAGATGAAATTGCAACTGCAATTGAGGAAATGAGCAGAACGATTTCGGAAAATTCTATTGGAGCAACTCGGGCCGCCGAAGTGGCTGGAAAGAACAAGTCGATTGCCGCCGAGGGTGGTGAAGCAGTTCTTCAAACAGTTAATAAGATGAACGAAATAGCTTCTGTAGTTCGTGCAAGCGCAGATAAAATTGAAAAACTTGGAGAATCGAGCAAACAAATTGGTGAAATAATTTCTGTGATTGATGAAATTGCTGACCAAACTAATCTCTTGGCATTGAATGCAGCAATAGAGGCTGCAAGAGCTGGCGAACAGGGCCGAGGTTTCGCTGTCGTTGCCGACGAAGTCCGAAAATTAGCTGAACGAACAACCGAAGCAACTAAACAAATTGCTAATATGATCAAAGGAATACAAAAAGAGACAGAAGAAGCGGTCCGAGCTATGAAACAAGGAACAGACGAGGTTAACAGCGGAATTGTCCTTGCCGATAAAGCAGGAACAGCTTTGAAACAAATTATGCAAAGTTCACAAGAAGTTTGGGATATGATTAACCAAATAGCTGCAGCCACAGAGGAACAATCATCCACAGCTGAGCAAGTTGCCAAGAATGTAAGTTCTATTTCCCAAGTTACATCTGACACTGCTAATAGAGTCCAAGACATAGCAAAATCCGCTGAAGATCTTGCAAAACAAACCGACATTTTAAGATCTTTGCTTGAAAGATTTAAATTACAGAAAGAAGAGCATGCTGCCTATCTCGAAGGAAAGGATACAAGAAAACTTTCCGGTAAAGGAGGAAGATACCTTGGAAGGGGTGATAACTTTTAATGGAATAACAATGTTATAACATTTATGGGGGCAAATGCCCCCATTTTATTTGATAAAATGGCCATAACAAAATAGCAGATATACCTACACAACTTGAATTAAAACAATTACGAGTTGCTTAAAGTTTTATTAATTATAAGATGATTATAGGTGATCAACCCAGCCTGAATTCGGAATCAGGTACTTTTTCATTGCATCTGCCGTTAGACAAGAATGAATAGGAAGAATCCCAACAAGGTCTCCAACTTTATGCCTAGAGATAACTTTCTGTGTGGTTTTTATAACTAAATGCTCTTGAGTAAGCATTTTGACAAAAGTGTCTTCAAGAGGCTCAGACCAGTCATTTTCATAGATGTCGACAACCAAGCCATAAATTTCAGCAGAATCAAACCGAAGGGATTCTTTAGAAAGGTGGGTTGCACCTCCGTAGCATACCATCTCATTCCTAGCTGGATAAATCCCAACAATAGGAACTGCCAAGCAAATTGCTATATCATCTGTGGAGCAACTTCCAATTGAAGCCTGCATTACATCGTAAAAAACAAAATTACCGGGACAAAGTTCGTCAACACCAAGGAAGTCGTCACAAATTGAAATCGAAGGGGTATCCCCTATTGTTAACAATACTTTATTTCCTTGATGTGTAATAAAATTCTTCAAATCAAGAAGTTTTGAAAGGAAATTCCTATGATTTTCAACAACTTCTTTTTTATCTTTAGTATAATAATTCAAACCATTATGAGAGATAATTCCTACGAGCTTCAAAAATTTTGATTTGTTTACAATCTTTAATGCTTTTGAAATCAAGTTTAAGTCATTTATGTCCAAACCTGACCGATTATAACCAACATCTATTTCTAAATAAATTTCAATTGGAAAAGTAATAACATTTGCAAGAAACTCAAGTGCATTGATATCGGAAATCGTTATTTTCAAATTAATATGGGAAGACAAAACTAATATCTCATCAAGTTCTCTTATGTTCAATGGAAAAGCGATTAAAATGTCTGTCCATCCAGACTGTAAAAAGTATTTTGCCATTTTCAGCGAAGAAACTGTTATTTTTTTAACTCCTAACTCCCCAAACCAATTACCTATAAGCTTTGATTGGTGAGTTTTAAAGTGGGGCCTTGAATCGATGCCAAGAGACTTGATTTTGAATAATGTTCTTTTAATATTGTTCTTACATTTGAATTCATCCAAAAGCAATGTTGGTTCAGAAATATCTTTTATTAATAAATTAATCATTGTATTCCTCGAATACTTTTAGACAGTAATTTTTATAATCACAATTAGGCATAAAATTAACCCATCTAATAAACTCATTTTTAGAAATATACCCCATGGCCAGTGCAATTTCTTCGAGACAAGCAATTTTACGACCCTGCCTTTGCTCAATAGCACGAATAAACAAGGCAGCGTCTAACAAATTAGAAGGAGTACCAGTATCGAGCCAAGCTACACCACGTCCAATAATTTTGACCTCGAGTTGCCCTTTATCAAGATAAATCTTTTGCAGATCTGTAATTTCCAATTCACCTCGGTGACTAGGCTTCAGTTGCATAGCATATTCAGAAACTCTTTCGTCAAAAAGATACAAACCAGGAATTGCCCATTTCGATACGAAAGCCGAGGGTTTTTCAATAATTTTTATAGGTTTCTTATTCCTGTCGAAAACAACAACACCATAGATTTCGGGGTTTTCAACTTCGTATGCAAAAATCGTAGCAAATTTAAGCTTTTCTACTGCGTCTCTGAAAAAGTCGAGTTTACCATAAAACAAATTATCACCAAGTATTAGACATACTTTTCCTCCCTCAATTTCTTCTTTAGAAATAATAAACGCTTGGGCAATTCCCTCAGGTTTTTCCTGAAGTAAATACTTGAAAGAAAGCCCCCATTGTTTACCATCCCCAAGCAAGTTTTTGTATGCATTAATATCCAATGGCGAAGAAATAATAATTATTTCTCTTATACCCCCAAGCATAAGAGTAGCAATAGGATAATATATCATTGGCTTATCGAAAATGGGCAAAAGCTGTTTGCTAATGATATTTGTACTGGGATAAAGTCTGCTCCCTTTGCCACCAGCAAGAATTATACCTTTCATGTAGAGATGAAAAAATACAAAAGTAAAAAAACTTTGCAAACCTTTTGCAAAATTTTTGAATTTTGGTGTGTCTATTCCTACTAATAGATTTTTATAGATCCAAAATATTTTCTATTTCAGGGCTTTCTTCACTTGGTTTCAATGAAGAAGGTTTACTTTTTAACGATTCATTTTGAGTTTTGCAACCACAAACAACTTTCAAAGAAAAAGTGGAAATATCTATTATTTCAGAGTTTTCGTTGCAACCACATTTGCAATTTAAATTTAATTTATCCATAATTTAGTTCCTTTTAAAAAATAAAATTAATAAATATAAATTAATTTTTAACCATGTATTTTTGTTGAAATTCATAATTTATTTTAATTTCGAAAATTTATTGAAATCTAAAAAATGGAAAACACGCTTTTTATTGTGTTTTTTAGCTCAATCATTTATATTTTCAGAATTTGTTTCTTTTTCGTTGGTTTCCTCCTAGAAATAAAAAAAACAAAAAAGTTCAGAGAAAAAAACTACGAGCCATATGTATCTGTAATTATTCCAGCAAGAAACGAAGAGGAAAATATATTAAACACATTATTTTCATTTAGAAACATAGATTATCCGATAAATAAGTATGAAATTATTGTTGTAAACGACCGCTCAACTGATAGAACCAGAAATAAAATCGAAGAAATAATAAGTCAAATACCCAACTTAAAGCTTTTAAACATCGAAAATGATAAACAAAAATTTGACATTCCTGGAAAAGCTGGCACTATTCATTTTGGTGTTCAGAATGCGAAAGGTGAAATAATAATGATTACAGATGCAGATTGTAAAGTCCAATCCAAATGGATAAAAGAAATGTCTAAAACATATTATGACCAGCAAGCTGGATTTGTAACATCTTTCACTTATGTAACTGGAAATAGAATTTTTGATAAAATTCAGGCCATAGAATGGACATATATGCATACTATGGCTATGGGTGGAGTTGGAATGAACCAACCTTTAGGTTGTTACGGAAATAATTTAACTTTTAGAAAAAAATTTTATCAAGACTTTGGGGGTTATAAGACTATTCCTTTCACTGTCACCGAAGATCTTTCCCTACAAATGGCTTTTCATAAACAAAATTACAAAGTCCATTATTTAATCAGCCCAGAAACACTTGTTGATACAAAGCCTTGTAAAAATTTTAAGGAGTATTTATCCCAACATCACAGATGGGCTCGCGGAGGATTAAACCTAGGCTGGAGGGCAGTAATTTTCGTTCTTTCCTCATTTGCAATTTGGGCAGGTTTAATCTACTTTGCCACTCAAGGAGATATTCTAAACATGCTATTTTTGGGGCTTATCCGAATGTTAGGAGATACAATTTTATTAATTCCACCTTTGAAGATACTTAAAAAATCCAACGTCTTCCTTTACCTCCCAATCGCTGTTCCTTTCTTTTTATTAATGGAACTAATAATACCTTTTTCAACCTTAAAGAGAAAGGTTGTATGGAAAAATCAAGTTTTTACCTCTACTTAATGAAGTTTAATGAATTAAGAACTTTATCAAAAATTATCCTAAAATATGAAAATTGATTTGATGGGGCTTGCAGGAATCCAAAAAATAAAGTATCTTCCTTAGCCAGTGCTATCTCGTAGCATTGAAATGTAGGGGAATCTTGCCAGTATTGAACAAGCGTCTCGTACAAATTTCCTGTATACTCTCCGCGCGAGAAAAGTTTTTGTTGTAAATATCTGTAATAATGATACTCTTGCGAATTTTTCTCAATGCTACCTCGCCAAAATTCCAAGATTTCTCCCGAAGACTTTACGCTGTAATTTGAAAACATATTTTTATTAAATGAAAACCTCATTCCAACTGAATAGAAATCAGTATCAGTTTTAATATTTTCAGGAGTAATGATTATTTCATCATAATCTTGGTTAATTTTGTGAAAAACTTTCCAATGTGATGGATATGTAAGCTTAAATGTATTAAATGAATCAATAACTTCACTATAAGTTATTTCTTCAATAGGTTTAAATAGGTTCTCGTTTCCAAGTAACCTTGCTATTTTTTTTCTGTCGTTAGTTGCTTGTTGGTTCATTCCCAATTTTTCATATGCAACAGCTCGGTTGTTCAAAGCCTCGGTATCTGTAGAGTCCAAAGAAAGACATTTCGTATAATCCTCGATAGCTTTTTTATAGTTGCCCAATTTAAAATAAGAATTGCCTCTATTGTAATAGACCTTTGAATTTTTTAGGTTCAACTTAATACATTTGTCAAAGTTCTCAATTGCTTCTTCAAAACTCTTCAATTTATAAAATACTCGACCACGCTCATAATAAGAAGAAACATTATTCGGATTGTATTTAATAGCATTATTTAAATCATTTAAAGCTTCTTCTAATTCCCCGATTTCAATGTAAACGGTGGCTCTATTGGTATAAGCTTCGGAAAAACTTGAATCAATCTCAAGGGATTTATTGAAATCGTCAAGTGCGAGTTTAAAGTCGCCAAGAAATAAATAAGCAAGCCCCCTATTATTGTATATGTCAGGAGTATTTACCCCTTTGTTAATCGCAACGGTGATATCTTCTACTGCCTCTTCAAAATTATTAAGGTAAATTTTTGAAAGTCCCCGATAATAAAATACCTCGTATGAGGTATCTCCATTAGCAATTGCTTGATCCATAAATTTAATGCAACCATTGAAGTCTTTCTTGAAGAAAGAATTAATACCTTTCGTTTTGAAATTAATTTGAGCGAAAATTTCCTGATTCACACAAAGAAGAATTAACAAAACAAACAAAACCGAAATTCTTTTTTTCATAAGTTCAATTATTTTGTTTAAAACAAAAAAACGAAAAGAAATTAACATAAGTTTATAAATCTAAAATTTTAAAACAATTTGATTTGTATTTTACTGGTTAAAAAACTGAAAGAAAATCTTCTTATTACAATATGCTTGTTGTATTTTCATTCCAGATTTCAAAACCTTGCTTAAAATAAATCCATCAAGTAAACAAAAAAATTACTAAAAACGAATTCTTAGACTTTTAGTTAAATATTTTAAAAGAAAGAAATCAATTAAATTTAAAGCTATTTAAAGATTTTTCAAACACAGGTTTATAGAGTTGTTCTTCACCAACAAACCAATTCATGGTGATTCTATAAAGCCTGTTGTTGTTTACAACATAATAAACCCTACTTTTTACGTTTTGTATGGGAGAATATTCAAAATAATAAGCTTTTACTCCACTAATTGTCGAGGCTATTGGTTCAGTATTTTTATGTTTAGGTTTATTGTCTTCTACAATTTTATCAAGTTTATTTTGCTTAGAGGCATCAAAAATATCAATTCGAATATCGCAATCAAGCCTTCGTTCTCCAATGTATTGATAAGATTTGATGGAACCACCAACTTTGGGATTTCGCACATCAAAATTGTCTGGTATTGAAATTATAAATCCATCACCTTTGTAATTTACCAAATTTGACGAGGGAGGTGGTGCTTCAACCACTTTTTTGATTGTATCTGCCGTAACTTGGGGAATATATGCTAATTTAACGGAATTCAGAATTTGCTCGAACGAAGATTTGTAGTTTTCGAAAGTACTACCAAATGCCTCGAATGAAATGACGGTAACAACTTTGGGGTCTTTTTGTGCAAAATATATTTCTCCATAAAAATCCCCATCCCCAAGTGGAAATTGGTAGCTTTGCTTGATAGCTTCAATTCCATCGATAATAATCTTAGTCGGTTCAGAGTATGTCTCGGGAGTAAATTGCTTTTTTGCCATTACAGAATCGATAGTCTGACCTTCTGGCAATTTAATAACGAGAAGTTCGATTTTTGCACCAGTTTCGCCTTCTGGATCAAAAGTTCTAAACCTTTTAATAGCTGTCTTAGTTGAAAAAGCTAAAAACCTGTCGCCAGGATACTTTTGAATTTCCCAGTTGGTTGGATACTTAATCGAAAATCCCATAATTGGGTCCTCGTAAATAGCTAGATCTTTGATTTCAACTATTTGCTTTCTTTCGCCGCAGGAAAAAATAAAGAGAATTATTGGAAGAATAAATAAAAAGACTTTTCTCATATTATATCTCCAAAATAAAACATAATTTAATGAAATTAATTATTTTTTGCACCTTCTAAAATCCACTTTCTAATGCCATTTATTTGCTTGGACGATAATTTCCACTGCAAAAAGGGTTTATGGGGCAATTTGTATTCGATTATTTGAATCAAAACACTTCCATCTGGATTTTTCGGTATGACCAATGCTCCATTGAAGGAATTCATCAACGAGAAATAATCGTAGATTTGTACATTCCCCATTGGAGCAACTTCCCCGTGGCAATAAGATAGTCCACAAGTAGTTTTCAACATTGGTAATATGTGGTTTTGAAAACTAAGATTGCTATCGGGTAATAAAATTTGATTAGGATTGGTCAAATTTTCGTTGCAAGCAACAATTAATATTGCTAACAAAATAAAAAATATTTTTTTGGCCTTCACAATCAGTAATGTATTCTTAAAGAATTATTATTTGCGAAGAATTCGCACCTAAATTCCCGTAGGGGCTTTTCCGCTGGTCCTTTGATAACCTTTCCCATATTTAGCAAGTCGAATTCAGAACCATGGCAAGTACATACAACCCGACATATTTTCTTATTATCAATTGTTTCGATTTTTATTGGTGCACGAACTTTTTCTTTTCCAAAACACTGGTCATGAGTACATAAACCTGAAAAACATTTAAAGTCATCTTCTTTATTTTCTTTCTTTATTCTAACTATGATCAATGGAATTCCATAGTTAATCTCTTCAAATTGTTTGGTTTTTCCGGAACCCAAGAAATTCAGAATTGGCAAATTTAATATATCGCTTTTTTCATTCGTTAAATCAATATCAACAAATTTACCAGTCAAAATTGGTGGTATTATCCAATCTTTTTCGCAGTTATATATGGGAAGAAAAATAATGCTAACCCCAATTCCTTTTGCTAATTCACTTAGTTTTTTCAAAAAATACCTACGTGAGAGATATATCTCCATACAATCAATGCTCCACTATTACTTTTCTTGCGGCAATACGTTTTCCATTAACTTTCATAACCAATAGGTAAAAACCAGGGCTTAAATTCGAAACATCAAATGAAGTTTCACATAGACCATTCTTGCAAAATCCAGAAAAAACCTTTTGTACAAAAAGACCTCGAGAATCAATCAAATTAATATCTATGTAGGCTAGTTGAAATGTGCCAAACGAAACTTTGGAAATCGCATTACATGGATTTGGGTAATTCTGATGCAAAAAGGCAAATTCTTGTTTTTCATCAAGTTTACTCAAAGGATATAGGGGAACTTCAAGGTAAATGGTTTTATCACCATCGTACTCTAAATGTAATCTCTCTAAGTCTCGGGATGCCGGTCCCCAAATATATTTACCTGTAACATCAAAAAGAGTACCATGACCGGAACATTCAAAAACATGCAAATCTGGGTCGAGGTCTTTAATAAGATACCCTTCGTGGGGGCATCTTTCGGAAACTGCTATGAAATCAACTCCATAATCATCTTTTGCCACATGAATTATAATGACTTTGGGATAAAACATTAAAGTATTTTCTATTTTAATTCTAATGGAACCCCAAATAGGAATAAGCTCTGGATAATCATCGAGGGAAATGCCATATATTCCTTGAAGACTATCCCCTTTTTTAAAGAGTTTGGGTTCGATGAAACCTAATAATCTATGCGGACTAAAAGTTGTCGTAATAGTTCCCAAAAATAATAATTTCAAAAATTTTCTTCTATTTTCCTTTGAAGAATTCATATTAGGCACAGTTTTACAATTAAGAAACGACACTATTCCTATTTTATTTAATGACCAAAGGTTTTAAACCTTGTTTGATTCAAAAACTCCCAATCTGTAAGCGACTTTAAGAATTCTACAAGCGCTTCCTTCTCAAATTTTGTTAAATTTAATGGACGTATAATTGAATCCTTGTTAAAAAAGGGAAAACCTCCTTTGTTGTAATTTTCGATTATTTTTTCCAAAGTAAAATAGGTTCCTTCGTGAGTATAAGGACTGGTAACCTCAACGTTCCGTAAGCTGGGTGTTCGGAATTTGCTTCTATCCTTGTAATCTCCTGTAATGTAATACCTCCCAAAATCAAAATAATGATTTGTGGTTCCGGTATTGTGAAAATTTTCATTGGTGAACATAAAACCAGAATGACAAACAAAGCATTTTGTCTTTTCGCTAAAAAACAATTTCATTCCAAACTTTTGCTTCTCGGTCAAAGCAGAACTATCTCCATTAATAAATTTATCGTATGGTGAAGTCCCCGACACTAAAGTCCGGACAAAGGTAGCAATTGCTTTAGCCGCAAGATAAGGATATGGTTTAGTTCCTTTTCCAAATGCTTCCTCGAACATTTTTGGGTAGAAAAGATGTCCCGATAGACGTTTAAAAATTTCATTTGTGTCATTATCAAAAAATAGTGGGCTATGGAAGTCGTGATAAATGGCATCTTCTAAAGAAACTTCTACTCCATCCCAGTTTAATTTTTTTCTATAGGCAACATTAACCAAAGAAAGCACATTACGGGGCAGTGGAAATTTATTAATTGTTAAGGGATTGGGCACGTTATTTGCAAAAGCGTACCGTGACATATGACAATTTGCACAAGAAAAGGATGAGTCTTTTGAAAGAATCTTATCGAAGAATAAGTATCTTCCTAATTTTTCCTTAGTTGGAGAATAAGGATTATCCTTTGGAAATGGAATTTTGGGAAAACCTTTTGGAGGAGTAGAATAGTCTAAATTTTCCGGACTTTCGGTATCATTAACAAAATTACATGAAGCAAGTGCAACAAAAAGATAAATACAAAGAAATCTTAAAAAAAAATCTATCATTTATTACACCTTTTCTTAAGTGAAAATTAGAAACAAAATTAAAAAAAATGGATAAGTTATACAAAAAGGCTTGATTAATATTTAGGTTCACCAAAATCTGGATTAGTAAGAAAGTCCCAATCGGTCAATGCCTTCAAAAAATTAATCAAATCTTCTTTTTCCTGTTGTGTCAAATTAAGTGGTTTTATTAATGTGTCCTTGTTAATAGCCGGAAATCCACCTCGATTATAATTTTCAATAACTTGCTCCAATGTTTTGTATGTCCCATCGTGCATATAAGGTGCAGAAACTTCTACATTTCTTAAAGATGGCGTTAAGAAAAGATTCCTATCGCTATTATTTCCTGTAACATAATACCTTCCGAAATCAAAGTAATGTTGTGTTGTTCCAGTATTGTGAAACTTTAAATCAGTAAAAAGAAAACCACTGTGACAAACGGAACACTTCGTTCTGTCACTGAAAAATAAACTCATACCACGTTTTTGAGATGCTGTTAGAGCAAAGCTATCCCCACGAATATACTTATCATACGGTGAATTACCGCTGACAAGGCATCGCACAAAGGTAGATATAGCAAGTGCAACATTCCAAGCAGTCGGTTTAGCATTGCTGCCAAATGCTTTTTTAATTAAATTTGGATAAATTGGATGATTTTCTAAACGAATCTGTAGTTCGTTTGTATCCAAACCAAAAATGTAAGGTAAAAATAAACTCCTATATGCTGGTTGTTCAATTCTCTTTCCCCTTCCGTCCCAAAAAATTTTATCAAAATAGGCAACATTCGTTAATGACATAGTGTTTCTTGGCTCGGCAATATTATTGTATCCTATACTATTGGGAACATTGTCTTGAAAATTATGTGCTTGCTTTAAACAATGTGAGCAAGATTTAAATGAACTATCTTTCACAAGAATTTTGTCGTAAAATAATCTTCTCCCTAACTCAAACTTCTCCCGTGAATATGGATTATCGGAAGGAAATGGTATGGGAGGAAAACCTTTTGGAGGTTCTGAATAATCTTTTTCGGGTTCCACATGCTGATTAATATTAGTATTTGAGCAACTAAAAAGATATGCAACAAAAATAAGCAGGATAAATATCTGAAAAATGTAAAGTTTAAGTTTCAGTTTCATATTTCTTAAACTATTTATTTAAAAGAATAAATTAACAAACAAAAAAAAGAAAGTAAAATTCCAAAATAAAAAGGCTGTCCCAAAGGACAGCCACTTAAGAAAGGAGTATTTAATAACTAATATCTTTCAGCAATTTTTTCTTTATGTTTTTTCAATTGTCTTACCATTTTATCCGTTGCAGCTCGAAGACTTTTCAAAAAATCCTCTGAACTTTCCTCCACTCTAAGAGTATTTCCTTGGACAACAAGGGTAAATTGGACTTTATTCTGACTGTCGGCTGTAAATTCAACGCTGGCGCTCGAAATCATATCCGTGAAGCGTTCAAACTTTTTAATTGCGTCTAATGCTGCTTCTTGCAAGTCCGGTCTGGATTTCAAGTGCCGAAATGTTACTTTTGTTTGCATATTCCACTCCTTAAATTGGTTAAAATTACAAAAATCAATTGTTAAAGAACGATTTTGTATTTAGATTAATACCAAATAAGAGAACAATCGAAAAAGGTAAAATGGCTACTTTCTCTTTCAAAAGTTCATTTTCTGAGATTTTGGAAAAAATATTCATATATCGAAAAGAAAAACAAAACTTTGTTTCGAAAAAGAAGCTTTGCAAAAATTGTTCTTTATCGTATAAATCAAAAGGAAAAATGTTTCTTATGCCAAAATTGAATATTGGTGATAACTGCTTAAGTACAGTTGTTTTAAGACCGATGTATGGATCACCTTCCAATTCTGATGTAACATATTCATTCCAAATAACTTTGTCGATTGAAATTCCAAACTGAAAATGGAATGAAGTATTAAAATCGGAAGAATAGGGAAACCATAAAAATGATATTGAAATTGGCAAAAAAGTAAACTCAAAATTTTCGCTAAAATTACGATAAAAGGTATTAAAAGAAAATGTAGAATGCTTATTGAAATTGGAATTGAATTTCAAATTAATCCACTCGAAATTTAAAATAAATGTATAAACATTTGGTATCTCTATATTAAATGCAATACTGGGAAAGTTTCTAAAGGTAAATTCAGTCCCATTTCCATTGGAATACTTGTTAAAGTTATCGAAGAAAGTACTTGAAACTTGGTTGATTGGAAAATTGTAGGAAATATAAATATCGTTGATAGTAAAAGGGTTATCACTTTTTTGAGCAAAAGTGGATAAATCAAGTAAAACTAGAACAAAAGCTATTACTTTTAATTTAAAAACCATTCAAGAATTCTAGTTAAGGTTGATTTAAGTTCCTTTCGAGGAACGACCATGTCGACGAAACCCTTTTCCAAAAGAAATTCCGAACGTTGAAAATTTGGAGGCAATTTTTTCTTAATGGTTTGTTCAATTACCCTGGGACCAGCAAATCCAATCAAAGCACCAGGCTCAGCAATTGTAATATCTCCAAGCATACCAAATGATGCAGTAACACCGCCAGTTGTTGGATCGGTTAGAATCGTAATATATGGAATACCATTTTCAGAAAGTTCTGTAAGAATAGCAGACGTTTTTGCCATTTGCATTAATGATAACGCGGCTTCTTGCATTCTAGCGCCACCCGAGGCACATACAATTACCAAAGGAATTTTCCTTTCCAAGCTTACCCTAGCTAAGCGATAAAATTTTTCCCCGACGGTGGAACCCATACTTCCTCCTATGAACGAAAATGCCATAAAACCAGCGGCAACAGCGTGATTATTAATTTTACCTATTCCAGTAACCAATGCTTCATTGGTACCAGAAGAATTTCTGGCTTCTTTAATCCTTTCTACATACGACTTTGTATCGAAAAAATTTAATGGGTCAGCAGAGGTTATTTTTGAATTAATCTCTTCGAAGCTATTTTCATCAAGGATTATGCTAATGTATTCAGATACACCTATGCGATAATGATGATTACACTTGGGACAAGTGAAAAGATTTTCTTCGAGCTGCTTTTTGAAAATAATTTCACTACAAGAAGGACATTTAGTCCAAAGTCCGTCGGGCATGTCCTTCGGTTTATCTGCTTCTATATTATTTTTTGACCTTAAAAACCACCCCATAATTTTGATAATTTAAAAAGCAAATATATATATTTTATTTCAAAAAACAAAATATGTTTCTCTTTATTCATATTCTTCAGATTTTATGTTTGAGTAAATGTTTTGGATAATTCCAATTGCTATACCATAGAAAATTATTGAACTACCACCGTAACTAATGAAAGGCATTGGTAACCCAGTTGTAGGAAGAAAACCAATGTTTACGAAAGAATTGACAATAGCGTAAATCGAAATAGTTATTAGAATACCAGAAGCCAAGAAAAAAGCAAATGGATCTTGGCAATTTTTTGCTATCAAAAAAATCCTAAAAAGTATAATAATAAAAAGTGTTAAAACAAAAAGTAAACCAACAAAACCATATTCTTCCCCAATTATTGAAAAAATATAATCGCCATAAGATTCCGGTAGAAAAAGCTTACTTTGTTGTGATTTTCCAGGTCCTAAACCCAAAATACCGCCAGTACCAATTGAAATTAATGCTTGATTGCTTTGGTAAGTAACATTGTTCGTTGATTTTGCAGTAATAAAGTCAATAAAACCAGTTATCCTTTTCATTCTATAAGATTCCGAAATTCCATAAATAGACCCAAGTATAATCATTATAAGCGTAAATCGAAGGATATATTTGAACTTAATTTTACCAATAAAAAGTAGTATAATAGATATTACCAAAATAATAGTTGCATTGGAGAAGTTTGGTTGTAAAGCAATTAATAAACAAAAAATAAAAATCCATAAAAATATTGGAAAAGGTACAAAAAGAAATTCATCTTTTAAAGTGCTCCTTTCAGTTAAAAGTTTGGAAATGTAAATTATTAATGCAAGCTTTGCAAGCTCTGATGGTTGAAAATTCGCAATTCCTAAGTCTATCCATCGTGTTGCGCCTTTAATTGGAAGGCTAAAGAGCAAAGCTAAAACTAAAAGAACCAAGGAGGAAAAAAGCAAAAATTTGGTTATTTTTAATAAAAACTTATAATTAATAGCTGAAAACACAACCATCAAACAAAAAGATAATAAAACGTTTCGTAAATGTTTCCAAAAAACAATGTCGAAATCACCAAACTTATATTCCGCATAAAAAGCACTGGAACTATATACAACTAAAATACTAAAGATCATTAAAACAATTACAGGAAATATTAATAGCCAATCAATCTTAAATCTCTGTAAACCCATTAAAGCATTCCCTTGCTAATTTTGTATTTTGAATTACAAAAATAACATGGTAAATTATGAATTTTAACGAAAAAGTCAAACTTTTAGACGGTTCCAACATGTTTCAACATTTAAAAGACTTTCCAAATCAAATACTTGAATCAATTAAAATTTGTAGTAATTCACCTTATTTTCCAAATAAACACCAAAAATTCATTCTTTTAGGGATGGGGGGTTCTGCAATTGCAGGGGATTTACTACAAAGTTTTTTTAGAAACTCAAAATTTAATGGTGCAGAGATATTTACAAATAGAAATTACCAACTCATGAAATCTATCAATTATGAAACTAATTTGATTGTCAGTTCCTACTCTGGTAACACCGAAGAAACCCTGGAAGCCTATTCAACAGCAAAAAACATAACAAATAATATTATTGGCATCACTAGTGGGGGCAAATTGGTTGAATTAATGATTAGGGATGGATTTGAGTTCATCCAAATTCCAAAAGGTTTACAACCAAGAGAAGCATTGGGTTATTCCTTCTTTACATTGTTATTAACGTTAATCAAGTCGATTGGAAATGAAAAAGACTATGCAAATATGATTAACTTGCTAAAAAAACTATATGAATTTTTAAGTAAAAAATCCTTAGATTATTCTAATTTCGAATTTAACCAAGCAATTAATTTAGCTAAAGCAATAAAAAATAAAATAGTTGTAATATATTCCACAGAAGAAACAATGTTCCCAGTTGCTTTACGATTTAAAGCACAAATCCAAGAAAATTCAAAGAACCTAGCATTTTGTGGCCTCATCCCAGAAATGAATCATAATGAAATCAATTCATTCGTCCACCCTGCAGATTTAGTAGGTAAAATCAAAATGATTTTGCTTAAAGATCCAAATGACCATCCAAAAAACAAAAAAAGAATTGAAGCAGTTTTTTCTGTGTTTAATAAAGATTTGGAAACGGAATTATTGGAAAGTTCTGAAAATGAATTTTTATTCAGAATGTTCGATCTAATCTATTTACTCGATTGGACGAGTTTTTATCTCGCTTTGGAGAACAATGTCGACCCAACACCTATACCGGTAATAAAAAAACTGAAGGAATACATACAGTCATAAATTTAAGAGATACAAAAGATAAGATTTGCAAAATACTTAGTTTTTTCGTAATTTTGCATTTTATTTTTTATAATTTTTTAATTATGCCAAGAGTAAAAAAGTCTCGAAGAACAAAGTATGTAACAGTTTACTCCCCTTTTGTTATGAAAGAAACAAAACATGAACTTGTGGGTGAACCAGTTGAAACCCCACAAGGTCGCATGCAATGGGCTCGATGCACTCGAAGTCGGCAAATGCAATTGCTTAATCTAGACTTAATAGAAAACGATCTCGATAAATCGAAAGCTGTTTTAAATATTTCGATAGAAGATGCAAAAAAATATGATATCCACGAAAATTACCAAGTTGGAGACATCATATACCATCCTATTTGGCAAGATGTCGGTATAGTTCGAGAAAAAGTCACTATAAGCAATGGAATGAATGCAATTGTTGTCTTATTTCAAAAAAATAACGAAAAAAAATTGATTGAAAACCTGCAAAAATAGAATGTTCAACAATATTTAAGGAGAAGTAAATTGATTGGTGTAGTCCTACAATCTAATGAGAACATTGACAAGGCGCTTAGAAGATTTAAAAAAAAATTTGAAAAAAGTGGTGTGCTTCGCGATTACAAACGAAAAACTGCATATGTTAAGCCTTCCGTTGAAAAGAGAATGCAAAGAATGAAAACTCTCCGAAGAATTAGAAGAACCTCCATTGACGAAATGTAACCATTAACTAAAAATAAATCAGGCTGGCAAAAATGTCAGCTTTTTTATTTATTCAACTTGATATCAATCAAACAATGAATTTAAAGGGGCTCTAGAGCCCCTTTTGCAAAAGAATTTACCTTAATCAACTTCAAGGGAATTAATTTAATGGTTGAAACTCAGAGTCATCAAATTCAACATTTAGTCTAATTTGGTTTTCTAAATCTACAGAAAACATCGGATTTGAATTATTTTGCTTTATGGGAAACTTAAACCCATCAAAATTGCCCCATTTTAGAAATTTTGTGGTAATTGGTATTGGACCTTGCGGAGTATCTTCTGTCGCCTCAATTTGATTAATTAAAAATGTGTTGGAATCGAAATAAACCGTCGCTTCGTAACCACTGGGTGATTTGAATTTTACAAGGATGTTGTTATCTTGTTTTCCGAGAATTTCTGCTTTGAACTTCCTTAAGAAAACATCAAAATCCTTTAAAACAGCAACATCAAATATCACTTTATCGGTTTCTCTCTCTTTTAGTTCTTCGGTCTGTCCCTGTACTCTAGCCCAAGACTTATCATTTTTTAACCAAACTTCACTTTGAAACATTCCAAAGTCAACAAGTTGATAGCGGTTTAAAGGAGATTTTATCTTATCAACAATTTTCCCCTCTAAACTCTGCCCTTGTACCGAAAGAACAGCCTTGCTTTCAATTAAAACCGTTTTAACGTTCGAAGAAAGCCCCATTCCTCCACGTGCATTTATGTATTTCGATATAATATCTTCTGCTTTTAGACTAACGGTTTCAAATTTCCCCTTTTCTCCAGAGACAGGGTTTAAATCCAAGTCGTAAACAAAAATCTTACCAAACTTTTCAAGTTTATCTTTAACTTCCGCATTTCCAACAACTACAATATATGCTTTATCAGGGTGCATATATTTTTTAGCAACCTTTTGAACATCGTATGGAGTAAGCATATTTATTATTTTTGGGTACTCTTTTAAGTAAGAAATTGGCTTTCCATAAAAGTGAGCATTTTGAACGAGACTAGCAATAAAATCTGAATTTTCGAAAGACATCAAATAATTTCCAACTTTTACTTTCTTTATTCTGTTAAGCTCCTCATCGCTTGGTGGCTCATTTGCAAGCAGATTAAGTTGTTCCTTGATTACATCAATTGCTGAGTCGGTTACTGGATTCCTAACTTCAGCACCACAGGCAAAGCGATTAGCGAATTTCGATGAAGTCTGAAATCCAAAGGGTGTATAAGTATATGAGTAAGTTTCTCTTAAAGTTCTGAACAACCTACCAGCAAAACCAGATCCCATAATGCTGGCTGCAACGTCTAAAGCATCGTAGTCGGGATGTGTAATTTCAACTGTTGGGGTGGTAAGGATAATCGATGATTGAACCGAAGCTGGTCTTTCAACAAAATAAACCCCTAAAGGTTCAGGTTTTGTAGGAGGAAGAGAAAGGGGGGGTAATTTTCCTTTTTTCCAGTTTGCAAAAGTCTTTTCAAAATAAGGCAATATTTCCTTCTCTTTTACATCTCCGGTAATTACTAAAGTTGCATGGTCGGGTTTGAAAAATTTATTAAAGAAAACTTTAACATCATCGAGGGAAATTTTTTCAATACTTTCTTCGGTTTTTTTCACACCGTAAGGATGTTTATCCCCATATAACACTTTTTTGGAAAGTGCAGAAGCAACAGTTAATGCCCTCGACTTTTCACTTTTTATTGCTGAAATAACTCTTTGTTTTAACTTATCGAATTCGTCCTTAGGAAAGGTTGGATTCGAAATAATTTGTGACAAAACATCAAGCAAAATGGGTATGTGCTTAACAATACATGAACCGAAAATTACAAAATGATCTGGATTAGCCGAGATGTTAAGTTCAGCACCAACCCCATCGAGCTTGTTAGCGATGTCGAAAGCAGTCATTTTACCGGCACCTTTTGTTAGCATTTCGGCAACAAGCTCAGCTAAACCAGGTTTATCTCCATCGTAAGCTGAACCACCAGGTATAAGTATTCTAAAGCCAAAAGTTGGTTGTTCATGGTCTTCGACAATAAACAACTTCATTCCGTTTGAGAGTTTTGCCTCTTCAAATTTTGGAAATGTAAATTCCTTTTCAGGCAATGGTTCTGGTTTCCTTGAAATATCAATTTTTTCTCCTGCAGTCATAATATGTGTTAATAAAATTGAAAAAAATAAAAACAAACCAAAAGATAATCTCATTTTTCCACCTTTGTTAATCAGAATAACCATTTGGATGATAATATAAAACTACATGATATGAATTTGAAAGGAACTTGCTCGCGACTCTTTTAATATCATCTTGAGAAACAGCAAGGTATTTCTCAAGTTCCGTATTAATCAACTTTGGATCATTAAAGTAAGCTTGATATTTTGCCAGTGTAGAAGCTTTCTCCAAGACATTTTTTTTCTCTGAAATAAATTGTGCTTCTGTAATATTTTTCGCTTTAGTTAATTCCTCGCCTGTTACACCTTCTTTTGCAATTTTCATAATTTCGTCGAATAAAATATCTTTTGCTTTTTTCAGACTTTTGTTTTGATGAACAACTGCGTAGAAAATAATTCCACCTGCATATTCCAAAGATAATGGGAACATACTAGCTGCAACAGCTATCTGTTCTTTGTCAACTAGTCTTTGATAAAGGCGAGAGCTTTCGCCACTAGCTAAAATATCAGACAGAATTCCCATAGCATAGTAATCTGCATCTCCTATCTTGGGCCCACGAAAACCAATAAACATTGCTGGAAGTTGAGCTTTAGGATCCTTTACAACTTCTTCGAAATTTTGGGTTAAGGGTTTAAGTGCAAAAGGATTTCTAAAAGGAGGAGGTGATGGTAGATGAATGCCGAAATAAGTACGAACCAACTTCTTAGTTTCCGCAATGTCTATATCACCAACAATGACTAAAATGGCATTATTTGGTTTGTAAAAATTGTCATAAAAGCCTTTAAAGTCCTCTATCGTAGCTTTTTCGAGGTGTTCAATATATCCTATCGTTGCCCAACCATAAGAACTACCTTCGAACAATTTTTCGGACATTTTCATAAGCATTGTTCCATATGGCTGATTATCGTATCTCATCCGCAATTCTTCAATAACAACCCCTTTTTGCGTATTTACTCCAATACTATCTACTTTCAGCATCCTCATTCTTTGGGATTCAATCCATAATGCGAGATTAAGATAGTTCGATGGCAATTTGAAATAGTAAACGGTTTCGTCGTATGAGGTGTGTGCATTTAATGTTCCACCAGCTTCTTGGACGTATTTGTCAATAGATGCTCGTGGAATGTTCTCAGTTGCTTCGAACATTAAGTGCTCAAAAAAGTGTGCATAGCCAGTTTTTGTTGGCATTTCGTCTCGGGACCCTACCTTGTAATGAACAACTGTAGCAACAATAGGGGCAGTTTTATCCACACAATAAATAACCTTCAGCCCATTTTCAAGCGAATCAATTTCGAACTTAATTGGATTAAATTTCGATTTTGCCTCAAATGCATTTGTAGCCATAAACCCCATTATTAATAGAAAAAACCAGGTAAAACTGAAGTAGAAAAAAAATTGTTTTTTTTCCATAAACTTTAACCTAACATTATCAAAAATCTCATTTAACAAAGTAGTAAAAACAAATTTCGGTCTTATTTATTTTATTTTCAAAACAACTAGTGAAAAATCGTCTTTAAATTCGTTTGTACCACAATAATCGATTACTTCTTCTAACAATAAATTACACAAGTCTTTTGATATTTTAAAATGATTTAATCCGATAAACTCTTCTAGTTTTTTGATTCCAAACTCAACTTGATTTTGATTTTCGCATTCTATCACCCCATCAGTATAAAGCAAGAGTAAATCGTTTTTCATCAAATTTATGCAACCTATTTCATAATCCACCGGACTGTCAAGAAATCCAAGAAACAAACCACCTTTGGTAAGGTAAATATATTCCCCAGTCTCCTTCCTAAATAAAACAGGTGGATTGTGACCTGCATTAATATACTTAAATTCTAATGTTTGAATGTTTAATTCACCCAAAAAGAAAGTAATAAATTTTTCTGAGGTAGTATTTTTATATACAATGCTGTTTATATGATTGATTATGTCAAACAATGATAAGTTCATTTTTGTTAAAATTCTTAAGGTAGATTGCACATTTGCCATAAGTAAGGATGCTGGTATCCCTTTACCAGACACATCGGCTATTGCAAGATACAACTTATTGTGGTTAGTTTGAATGAAATCAAAATAGTCCCCTCCAACTATTTTGGCTGGAATGCTAATGCCCCATAAATCAAAATTTTCCGATTTTGGTAATTCTTTGGGTAAAAGATTTTGTTGAATTTCAAGGGCAAGTTGCAGCTCTTTCTCAATATTTTTTTTCTTTATTTCTTCCTGGAGAAGCCTAAAATTCTCGATTGAAAGAATCACTGTATTACCAATAGCTTCGATGAAGTTTAAATCTTCCTCCGTATATTGTTGATTGGTGTATTTTTTCCCAAGTAAAAGGACTCCACGAGTGATGTTTTGAAATTTCATTGGGGAAATTATTTGAATCTGATTTTGAGTAAGAAATTCTTTTAATACTTCCGGAATAGTAACTGGACTGTCATCAATAAAAGTAAGGCAACCGAATTGGAAAAGTGAGCTTAAAACATTGATTTGAGGAACGAAATTCAAAGTGTTTAGCAACTCGACAATAGTGTCATTTTCTTTGTAAAAAACGGCAAATTTATTCACTAAAAGTTGGCCAAGAATCCGATACCTAAGTTGTGAGATTATCTGCTCTTTGTTAAAATAAAAGCTAAAATCCTTGTTTATTTCAAACAAAGTTGAAAGAAGTTGATTCCGTTTTTGCAATTCAATATTTGTTCTATATAAATTTTGATAGTGCGAAGCAATTTCCAATGCATTTGCTGCCATATTGGATACGAGCTGTAAATAATGGTTTTCCTCAGTTGTAAAATCAGATTTTTTAAATCTTGATTCTAAAATTAATAATACAAAATCCTCATTTGTAAATGGAAGAATTATGTGTAAAAAATTTTCCGAAAATATTACTTGAACTTTCTTATCTATCTCTCCATAACGACAAATATCCTGCGCAAAGAAGTTTACAACACTCCGATCCAAACTACCTTTCACAACAATTTCTTGAATAATTTTTCCTTTGTGACAGATGAAGGAACCACCACGAAAAAAACCAAGCTTACCCATTAAGCTTAATAAAATCGTGTTTAGAATAAATTCCAAATTTCGACTTGAATTCAATTTATTACTTAATTCAACAAGCGAGTCCAGATTTAAAAAGTGTTGAGAAAGATTCATTATTTGGGAAATATAAGTAAAATATCTTTATTGAAAATAATTTTGGAGATTACGTAAATGTTTGTGGGATTAATTAGATAAATAGTCGAGATATTCCCACTTTTCGATACTGCAATTATTTGGTCTCTTTTGTAATCATAAAGAAGATTGAAAAATTCACCAACTATGTACTTTTGAATGAGCTTTGGATTTGTTAGGCTAAAACGAAAAAATCCAGAAAGAGTAGTAATAATTCCAAAATATCGACCGGGTACAACAATTCCTGTTGGAATTATAGTTTGTGCATTTATTGAACCAACATTTATGTCTGTTTCAAGAAATTTGCTAAAATCTGGAAATTTATACGCAATTAGTTTTGCATTTGTCTTGTAACTCGAAGTATCAATTTTTCCTTTTCCTACACATAGTACAAATATCTCGTTTCTTTCTTGATTAAAAGCTAAAGCCAAGGGACGATCACCGGTATAGATTGTGTTTGAAATTGTGTAAGTACGAGAATCTATTACAATCAAATCCCCAGATTGTAAAGATAAACCTAAAACATAGAAACTTGCATTGTCAAGGTAGTAAATTGGAAATGCTACGTTAATATTTTTAGCTAATTTAAAATTGGTAAGGTCTAATACCGATACTAATGCTGTATCTTGAAAAGAAATAAAAGCAGTAGTTGCGTTAACAAAGGAAATACTTGATGGTTCTAGCTGATGGGTTTTCCAATCCAGCTCAGCAACTAATTTAAAACTATCAGCAGTTACAATTGAAATTTTAAAGGATTGCTTTTGAAACAAAAAAACATAACCTCGGTACTCGATGATTTGTGAAATATCATCAAGTTTGGATCCGTTTCGCGAAAAGTATACATCTTCGTCAATGATTTTTTTAGAAGGAAATTCAAATAATTTAACTGAATTTGGTTGGTCCGAAGTTACTATGTAAAAGTACCTTGGAGGTGTTTCACCCTCCAATATAGACTCTTCCTTCTTACAGGAATAGAAAATTGAGAAAATAATAATAAACAAAAGCAATCCAGCTGAACTCTTCATTAAATTTTAAATTTTACCTACTACTCTATAAATTAAACGACTAAGTATTTTGTCTGTTTTGGAAGCAGTATCGAGAATTTCTTGAACATTGATAGGGGGTAAGGGAATTGGATAAACCTCATCGGTAACCACCGAAAAGCCTAGAACCTCCATTCCCATTTGCTTTGCTACAATTGTCTCGGGAATTGTGCTCATTCCCACAACATCTGCTCCAATTAAACGAATAAATTTTGCTTCGGCACGTGTTTCAAGTGTAGGTCCAGGAACAGCAGCATAAACACCTTTGTAGACCTTTATCTTGTCTTCCAAAGCTATTTTTTCCGTTAATTCAATCAATCTTTTTGAATATGGTTCGCTCATTTCAAGAAACCTTGGCCCAAAGATTTCTTTATTGTAACCAATCAATGGATTCGTACCCAAAAGATTGATGTAATCATCAATTATCATAATTGAACCCTTAGGAATATATTGAGTCAAAGAACCACAAGCATTTGACACAATTAATATTTTCGCGCCAAGCAACCTCATTACACGAACAAGGAAAGTAATATCTTGAATGGAATAACCCTCGTAATAATGAAACCTACCAAGCATGGCAATAATGTTTTTACCAGCAAGTTTTCCCAAAAGTAGCTTTCCATGATGAAAATCTACTGTGGATACTGGACAATAGGGAATTTCTTCGTAAGGTATCTCTGTTTCTACTTCAATATAATTAGATAAATCGTTTAAACCAGTCCCCAAAATAATTGAAATAAACGGTTCTATTCCACTTTTCGACTTTACAAAATCTTTTGCTTCGTGAACTCTTTTTGCTAATTCATCAATTGGAGTAACCATATTTAATTATTTTTGTGAAACAAAATCAATTTTAATTTTCTGGATATAAAACAAATTTGGCGAAATTACTAAAATTAATATATTTTTTGGCAATTTGAAGAATATCATCAGAGGTCAAATTATCAATGTATTCTTTCCATAAATCAACAGAATTTTCAGGGTCGTTGTAGAAATAATATTGGTGTATCTTTTGAATCCAAAATGAATTTTCTTTTTGGTCCACTTCCAACTCTCTTCTCAAAATTTCCTTTACCTTTGTTAAATAAATTTCTTTCTGTTTATTTGAAGAAATATCAACTAACACATCTATTGCGTCTTTGGTTAATTCTTCTACCCTATCGGGGTTGCATCCAAATGTAACATTTAAAGTATAGAAACTCTTCGGAATAAAATAGGGAGAAAACCAAACACCGACCCCATAAGTTCCTCCTTTTTCTTCCCTTAGAACCTCTCGCAACTTAATATCCAGAATTTCGTTTAAAGCTCTTGTCAAAAATCTTTCGCGCAAAGACCAATCAAACTTCCCATTAATGATTAATCGAACATAACTTTTCTTTTCTATCCCTTTCTTGAAACTTTTTTCAATCTTATTTTTGAACGGAACAACACCGTCGTCTTTCCAGTTTTCTTTTATATTTTGCGTTTGAATAGAACCAATATATTTTTTAACAAAAGATTTTATCGTATCCCAATCAAAATTTCCAACGAAAATAAAGACAAAATCAGATGGATCTGAAAACCTTTCTACAAAAAAATCATACATTTTATTCATGTTAAACTTTTCTATATCTTTTTCGGTCAACGGTAGTTTGCGAGGATGCCAGTTCCACGAATAACATTGAATTGAATCTCGAAAGACTTTTTCGGGCCTGTTCTTCGAGTCCATAATGTTGGACAGTATTTGTTGTTTTTGAGAACTAAAAGCCTCTTTATCTATCCTTGGTTCAGTAAAGGTAAGGTTAATTAATTCGAATAATGTAATTAAATCCTTGGGGGAGGCTGAACCATTCAAAAATTCAAAGTAATCTGAAATCCCAGTACGTAATCTAACAACTTTATCTGAAAGATACTTTTCCAATTCAGTTTGATTAAATTGACCAATTCCACTTTCACTAATGATTTCCTCTGAGTATGAAGCATTATAATATTCTTCGGTGTCGACAAGGGATAAACCACCCAAACTATATGCAGAAAATTGAATTTCATCATTCTTAAAATCCGTTTTCTTTAATACAACAGTAGCACCATTATCAAGTTTCAGCTCAACTGCATCAAAGTTCTTTAATTGTTTTTCTTGCAATATTCTTCCTTCAGTGACTTTCTTGTTAAACAAAGGTTTTGTTGGTACTATGTCCACGTAAGGTTCAATATTTCTATTGGAAATATCAAAGAACATTCTCTTAACTTCATCTTCATTTGGAACAACAACATCTGGTCTTTCTGGAAGACTTATCGCAATTACAGTATTCTCTTTTTTGATGAATTTCTTGGATAGAGAATTTACTTCATCTAACTTAACATCCGGAAGCCACATCTTGGCAAGCTCGTACTCAAGTTCAATTCCGGGTACTGATTCTCCTTGAAGAAAGTTTCTCATTAATTCGAAAGCATAGTTAATTGATTCACTTTTTTCTCGCTCGTTATACATAGATTCATATTTTCTAAGAATTTCTTTCTTTGCGCGCTCAAATTCTGTCGAGGTAAATCCATGTTGATAAACCCTAAAAGCTTCGAGTAGCAAGGTTTCTATGCATTTATTAACAGCATTGCCAATAGCCCCAGCAAACATCACAAATGAACTATTTTCTCTACCTAAAGGTTGATATCCAGAAAATGTGAAAAACTTAAAGGGCGGATTTTCTTTGCGAAGGTATTCATTTAATCGAAAATTAAGCATAGTCGTAAAAATTTGGTTCAGCAAATTATCGCGGTAATTCCTGAATGTTCCATCTTGGATTTTTCCACCCTTAAAGTTTATTTCAACCCTTGGAAAAGAAAGCTCTTTGTCCGAAGCTATAGAAACAAAAACATCTTTGTGTGGTGGAATCATTTCGTAATTTCTCTTTCTTGGCTTTTTTGCTTTAGGAATCCGCGAAAAATTTTGTTTTATTATCTTTTCAACCTCTGCAACATCAAAATCTCCAACAGCAATAATTGCCATCAGATCAGGACGATACCAATCTTTGTAGAAGCGCTTAATAACATCATAGCTTGAGTTCCTCAAGATGTTTGTATCTCCAATAACATCGTGTATTGCATACTTTGAGTTATAAAATAGTATTTTGTTATGCTTTCTTTCCACCCTATCATCTGCACCACGCCCAAGTCGGTACTCTTCTATAACAACACCTCGCTCTTTATCAATTTCTGTATTTTCATAGGAAACATTATGAGCCCAATCCTCGAGCACTTGAAAACCTTTTAAAAACTGTTCTAAGCTGTCTGTAGGAATTTGAAGCATATACACAGTTTCATCCCAAGAAGTGAAAGCGTTAAGTTCTGGACCGAATTTAATACCAATCGACTCGAGATAATCCACCAGTGCTTGTTTAGGAAAATTTTTAGTTCCATTAAAAGCCATATGTTCGCAAAAGTGTGCAAGACCATTTTGGTCGGGGTCTTCACAAATTGCTCCAGCATTAACGACAAGCATTAATTCTGCACGTTTTTCGGGTTTTTTGTTATATTTAATATAATACTTCATCCCATTAGATAAAGTTCCATGTTTGATTTTAGGGTCAATAGGTATTCTTTCATCCAGCGATTTAAATTGGAATTGCGTTTTGCAGAAAATCGAGAGGGTTAATGAAAAAAATAATAATAAAACTAACAACATCGACTGTTTACCTTTCATTTTCTAACCTTTTTTTAAAAAACTAAATTACTAATAATATTTCTTCGATAATTAATAGTCCATAACAAAAAGGAATATTTTATGAAGATAAAATTTTAAATTTGCTGTTCATAGAAAAACTAAATTGGAGTTAGTTATGTACGGAAAAATCAAAGAGTATCTATCTGAAGAGTTAAAAAAGTTAGAACAGCAAAAACTCTATAAGCATGAAAGAATAATCGAAAGCCAGCAAGGTCCTGAAATTATTGTTCGTGGGAAGAAAGTTTTAAATTTCTGTGCAAACAATTATCTTGGATTATCTTCACATCCTGAATTAATTAAGGCTGCCCATGAAACCATTGACAACCGTGGATTTGGCCTTTCTTCAGTTCGTTTTATTTGTGGAACCCAAGACATTCACAAAGAGCTAGAAAGAAAAATTAGCGAATTTTTGGGAACCGAGGACACGATCTTATTCTCATCTTGTTTTGACGCAAACGGGGCTGTTTTCGAACCTCTTATGACAGAACAAGATGCAATAATAACAGACGCCCTTAACCACGCTTCTATAATAGACGGAATTAGATTATCCAAAGCCCAAAGATGGATTTACGCTCACAATAACATGAGTAACGAAATTACTGTAGACCCGGCTACAGGTAAAGAATTAAAAGGGCTTGAACGATGTCTAATTGAAGCCCAAAATTGTCGTTTTCGGCTGATTGCTACCGACGGCGTTTTCTCAATGGATGGGGACATTGCAAATCTTCCTAAAATTGTAGAACTTGCCGAAAAATATGACGCTCTCGTCATGATTGATGACAGCCATGCTTCTGGGTTTATGGGTAAAACTGGAAGAGGAACCCACGAGTATCACAATGTTATGGGTAAAATTGATATCATTACTACTACATTTGGAAAAGCACTTGGCGGAGCTTCTGGTGGTTGTATTTCTGGAAGAAAAGAAATAATTGATTGGATGCGAAATAAAGCCCGACCTTATTTATTCTCAAATACCGTTGCTCCTTCGGTTGTAGGAGCAACAATAAAAGCAATAGATTTGCTCTCGAAATCAACTTACCTTCGTGATAAACTCGAATCGAATACTAAAATGTTTCGTAAAATGATGACCGATGCGGGCTTCGACATTATTGCTGGTGACCATCCTATAGTCCCAATTATGTTTAGTAAGTACTCAAACTCTTCTGAGATAGCTGTTGAATTTGCAGATAAAATGCTCGACAACGGAATTTATGTTATTGCATTTTCTTATCCAGTTGTCCCCCGAGGCAAAGACAGAATCAGAGTCCAACTCTCCGCTGCTCATGAACCACATCACATTGAAAAGGCTGTAGAAGCATTTGTTAAAGTAGGTAAGGAACTTGGCATAATTAATTAATAACTTTCTTAAGAATTATTCCAATATTGAAAATGGTTAATTAGTGGAGTTTTGATGAATCCATTTGCAAAGCTTTTAATTGGTGCAACATTAGGCGGGATATTAGGTTATTTATATTATTATTTTATTGGGTGTAACATGGGTAGTTGCCCAATAACCTCTAACCCCTATTTTTCAATTTTTTTTGGCATACTTATTGGTTTATTATTTTTTTCTCCTTCAAAAAAGGACAAATCCAGTGATAAACAAAGAAACTAATATTGAAGACTTGGTTTCAAAGTTACCAGAAAGCGTTAACTACTTTATGGAAAAGGGAATTAGGCTTCTTATTTGTGGTGAACCTATTTGGGGAACCATTGAAGAAGTAGTACTGAATAAAGGTTATTCCCACAACCAGTTGTTAGAGATTATTAATGACTTGAATAATATGCTTAGGCAAACGGGTTCTAAGGAACAGTAACAATCATATTGTCAATTAACCTTGTCGTCCCAAGATAAACTGCAACAAGAATGACCACGTTGTCGCCAGATTTAAATTCCTTAGGTTCATCAAAATTTTCAGCATTAACGGCCGAAACATAATCTAAGTAAAATTGAGGGAACTTTCTTAAGTACTCAATCACAATGGAATTTATTACTTTGCGGTCTCTAACACCATCTTTTATAGAATCAACTGCTTTACTCAAAGCCTTGTATATTTCAGGTGCAATTTTCCTTTCGCTAGCAGAAAGATAAACATTTCTCGAAGACATTGCCAAACCGTCTGATTCCCTAACTATCGGAGCAACAACAATTTTGATATCAAAAAGCAAATCTTTTATTAATTGCTTAACAACAAAAGTTTGCTGAAAATCTTTCTGCCCAAAAATAGCGACATCTGGCTTAGTTGCATTAAATAATTTTGCAACAACAGTTGCAACCCCATCAAAATGACCCGGTCGTTTTTTCCCCTCAAATATATTTGTAAACTTATCCACAATTACTTTGGTATAATAACCATCGGGATACATTTCTTCCACAGAAGGGGCAAATAAAAAATCAACATCGACAGAATTTGCAAGTTCTGAGTCTCGTTGAAAATCACGAGGATACCGATTAAAATCCTCGTTAGGACCAAACTGCGTTGGATTAACGAACAAAGTCGTTATTACTATGTCTCCATAATTTTTTGCTAATCGCATCAAACTTAAATGTCCCTCGTGAAAATAACCCATAGTTGGTACGCAAACTATCTTTTTTCCACTTTTCTTAAGATTATTTGCGATTGCTTGCATTTCGGAAACAGTATTTACAATTTTCATAGTTTGCCAATTGTTATTTTAATTCTCCGAGAAAGCAAATTATTTATTTTATTTACAAAATCATTAATAGTTTCTAATGGTATTCTTCCAGAAACCTTGACAACATCAGAAAAATCCTCCTCTAAACAAATAAACTCTTTATGAACTATTTGTTTTATTCTGTTGTAGTCTGGAAAACTAATTTCCAAGGTAACCAAAACTTGTCTTGGGACATAGATGATTTTGGCATTTTCCAAAGCAAGTCTCGAAGCATTATAATATGCTCGAAATAGGCCTGAGGTTCCTAGTTTTATGCCTCCGAAATATCTCGAAACAACAACCAACACGTCAGTTAAGTTAAAGTTTTGTATTGTTTGGTAAATTGGCTTCCCAGCAGTTCCTGCTGGTTCACCATCATCATTGTATTTGAAAATATTTCGTTCAAAACCAAGAACATAGGCAAAACAATGATGATTTGCATCAGAGTATGTTTCTCGCACTTTTTGAAGTAATGATCTGACTCCATCCAAATTTTCAACTGGAAAAGCTTGAGAAATAAATATGGATTTCTTTTCAAAATATTTAAATAAAATTGATTTTTCGATTGTTCTTTTGTAATTTTGATTTGTAAATTCATCTGTTTTATTTGATTTTTTCATAGGTAAAGGAAAAATGAATATTGGAATAGTATGCTATCCTACTGTTGGAGGTAGTGGTATCGTTGCTACAGAACTTGCTTTTGGACTTGCAGAACTTGGTCATAAAGTTCACATAATTAGTTATTCACCACCATTTAGATTTAACAAATTTAACGAAAATATCTTTTTCCATAGTGTTAATCATTCTATTGATTATCCTTTGTTTACATTTCCACTTTTAACTTTATCCTTAACTAGTAAAATTGCAGAAGTCGTAGAAATCGAAAATTTAGATATTGTGCACTGCCATTATGCAATTCCACATAGTTTAAGTAGTATTCTTGCTAAAGAAATTGTTTACCCCAGTATTGATGTAAAGGTAATTACAACTTTACACGGCACAGACATCTCCATCGTAGGGTTTCAGCCAAATTATCGAAAGATTGTACAATATTCATTAAACAAATCAGATTACATTACAAGCGTTTCCCACTTTCTTTATAACATTACCAAAAGTGAATTCTCACCCACAAAACCCTTTGAAGTAATACATAATTTCGTAGATGTAAATGAATACCAAAGAAAAGATAATATCGATTTACGAAGAAATTATGCAAACGACAGCGAAAAAATAGTCATTCATATATCCAATTTTCGACCAATTAAAAGAGTAACAGACGTGGTCTTAGCTTTTGCAAAAATAAATAAGGAAATTCCTTCTAAACTACTTCTTGTAGGAGATGGACCAGATACCCCAAAGATAGAAGAACTTGTTAAAAATCTTAACCTTACGAAGAACGTTATTTTTTTAGGAGTACAAAAGGCTATTCAAGAATTATTATCAATTTCAGATTTATTTCTAATGACAAGTCAAACTGAAAGTTTTAGTTTGGCTGCTCTGGAAGCCTTAAGTTGCGAAGTTCCTGTAGTTTGTTATGATGTTGGTGGTTTAAAAGAACTTATAACAAACGACATTACTGGTTACTTATGCGAATTTGGAGACATCGAAGCCTTGTTTCATTTTTCTATTAAATTGCTTAAAGATGATAAATTAAGGACTAAAATAGGTAAAAATGGAAGGAAAATAGTTGAAACTAAATTTGAAAAAAATATCATCATTCCAAAGTATTTGGAAATCTATACTAAAGCACTCAACTAAAATTAATCTTTTAAGAATTTTTCTCAAATGATCTAATATTTTTTAAATTTGTATTGACTTTGTTAACAAATAAAGGTCATTATGCAAAAGTTATTCTATCTATTAGTTATTTTATCAAGCTTTCATCTTTATTCCCAAAACTTTGAAGATGACTTATATGAATTAAAAAACATACAACTTGGTATATTCATAACTGGAAAAGGTTGTATAAATACAGTTGAACCTCCTCAAGGTATCAAAAACGATTTTCAATTGAGTAACGTACCCGACTTCGGAATTAAATTTTCATACCGTTTCGCTGGTAGCAACACAAAGCTTTTTGCAGATTTATCTTACTTATCTACCTATATGAAATACAAACTTTACAATAATTACAGCATTAATTGGACAAATGAGTTTCATTATATTAACATTGGAACTGGCTTCGAATTTTCGAACTTTCTTATTTCTTTAAATTTAGGAATTCCTTCTTCTGGTAAGTGGGGAATAACCCAAAATTTTTCGATTAATCTTGAAACTCAAGATATGAGCACAATGCTTCAGCTTAGGGTAGGTGCAACTCTTCCAATTTTCAAAGATGTAATCGGAGATTTAAATTTTGTTATTTTTGCTGATTATTACCTTGTTGGCGCTTTAAGTCAAGAATCAAATTATAACCCAAGAATTGCTTCCCTCTCATTGGGATTAAATTATATGTTTAATCTCTAACAATATGGAAAAATTTGTTATTACTGGCGGGAGAAAACTTCGGGGAAAAGTAAAAGTTTCCGGGGCTAAAAATGGTGTTCTGGCAATGATGCCAGCAACCATACTATCTCCTGGGATTTACCATCTTAAGAATGTCCCAAACCTCCGAGATGTTTGGACAATGTCTCGCTTACTGCACGATATGGGTATTTACTCGGAACTTAACGACAATGAACTGTTTATTGACTCAAGAAACATTAAAAGTTTCGAGGCACCCTACGAACATGTTAAAAAAATGCGGGCTTCTTTTTATGTCTTAGGACCTTTGGTTTCAAGATTCGGGAAGGCAAAAGTTTCATTACCTGGTGGTTGTGCTTGGGGGCCGCGACCAGTCGATTTGCACCTGAAAGGACTGGAGAAACTTGGAGCTGAAATTAATATCGAGGGGGGTTATGTAATTGCAAAAGCAAATAAGCTCATGGGTGCAAAGATACATTTAGATATTCCAAGTGTCGGAGCAACCGGAAACATTCTAATGGCTTCAGTATTAGCTAAAGGAACTACTGTTATTTCAAATGCTGCTATTGAACCAGAAATCACCGCCTTGGCAAAGTTTCTTTCTAAAATGGGAGCTAAAATTGATGGTATTGGAACTAACGTATTAGAAATAGAAGGTGTGGACGATCTTTATTCAACAATTGAAAACGTCATTCCCGACAGAATTGAAGCTGGAACTCTACTTATCGCTGGTGCAATAACCGAAGGAATAGTTACCATTGAATCTTGCAATCCTTACCATATCACTTCAATTATTTCAAAAATGGAAGAAGCTGGTTGCGAATTCGATATTCATGAAGACAAAATAACTGTAAAGATGGATGGTCCACCAAATCCAGTTGATGTTACAACTTCAGTTTATCCTGGTTTTCCAACAGACATGCAATCACAATGGGTTGCCTTTATGTTAAAATCAACTGGGGTATCCAAAATAACTGACACAATTTACCCAGATCGTTTCAAACATGTGCCTGAACTGCAAAGATTAAGCGCACAAATAGAAATGAGTGAAAACACTGCAATTGTTTATGGTGGAAAAAAATTAACTGGTGCAACAGTTATGGGTTCCGACTTGAGAGGAAGTGCGGCTCTTGTTCTGGGAGCATTAATTGCGGAGGGCACTACCGAGATTCTAAGAATTTACCACATTGATAGAGGATACGAATCATTAGATAGAAAACTTATACAACTTGGTGCAGCTATCACAAGGGAACAAACAGAGGAATATTAAATTAACTTTCCTTTTTTCTCAAATCATTGATTAGCAATCGAGCTTTAGGATTATAAATTGAGCGAGGGAATTTTGTAATTAACTCGGTAAATGTATTTATTGCCTCCAAGTTTTTGTTTTGCTGATATTGAGAATAGCCAAGAAAATAAATCGCTTCATCTAAATAAATTGATTTGGGGAATTTTTGAAGAAATTTGGTACATTCTATTTCACATAAATTATTAATTTCTCTTTGAGCAAGGTTTCTAATTTTACTTATAGTCAAAAACTCTTCGAAATTTGTCCCTTCGGTCCTTTTTATTGCTTCGTTCAAGAAAACCAAAGAAGAGTCGACTTTGTTCATCTCCAATAACAGCTCTGATTGGGCTAACAAAGACAAGCCCAAATTGTATTGCTTAAATTTTTCAATTGTAAAACTTCTCTCTAATGCTTCGTTAGCAATTTCTGGGGGCGATTCTTCGATTAATACTGTAAAATAATACTGTGCTGAATCAAATAATGATTGATAAAATTTGAGTTTGCCAATTTTTAAGGTTGCAATATAATTTTCTATTGTCTTGCTTCGCTGGGTTGCCAAAAAAACCTCCTTGTATTTTTTTTCTGCATCAGTAAATCGATATTGATAAAGATACAAGTCTCCCAAAAACAAAATTGTCTTCCAAAGATAGGGATTTGTACGATTCTTCGAAATTTCAAGAAGCATTTGCTCAGCATTTAAATAATCACCCAAAAACATAGCATAAAGCTGTGCTACACGATATTTGATCTCGAAATAAATGGGATTAGTAATTGAAATTTCTTTAAGAGCTTCCTCGTATTTTTTTAATACACTTTTAACAGTTGAAATTTCAATCTTGCCTTTAGATAGGAATTTAGCATCAGTAGCTTTGGCAATTCCGTAAATTGCATTTGTTAGATATGTAGACTTTTTCCCCAAAGAAATAATATATTCAAAAGCTTTTAAAGCAACTTCGTATTGCCCATCATTTAACGTAGTATAACCAAATCTGTAAACTTCATAACCATTAGATTTTGTAAGTTCATCAAGTTCTTTGTAGGTATTCAGAGCTCTTTCGAAATCTTTGGAAGAATATAAAAACCAAGCGTAGATGTATTTGTATTGAATTTCGAAACCAGTCTTACCTTTTTTTAATTTATTTTCTAAAAGCTGTCTTGCTTCTTTTACCTCCATCAGCAAAGTAATTTTTGCTTGTGCCCAGTTCAAATCATTACTGGTTTCAAATTGCCTTAAAATTTCATCTATAACTTTTTCGTAATTGTTTGTTATTAAATAAAGCTTAATTAAGTCTTCGTAAAACAAAGTCTCGGATTTTAAATTATTTCTCCCAAGCAAAAGTGTTTCAATTGCAAGTTGGAATTGTCTTAAATTACTCTGAAGATTTGAAATCTTTATATAAGTAGAGTCTTCCTTCGAGAAAAGTTTTATTGCATCTTTCCAATAGTTTTTTGCTTTATCAAAATTACCAACTTTCCAATGTACTTCCCCTGAAAGTAAAAATAAATCAAGGATTCTTCTTGTTTGAATTTGTTCTTCAACTAGTGGAAGCAGTTCGGAAAATTTATTCAAAGCTTTTTTGCATCGAGCTAAACCAAGGAAATAGTTAAGGTTTGATTTATTTGCGTAATAAATTTCCATGTATATCTCCTCGGCCTCAGCATAATTACCACTTCGCTCCAATGTTAAAGCAAGCTTATACTTTTCCTCCAAAACGTTCTGAGACTCTAAAAGCAGAACACTATTCAAGAAGAAGAAAATCAATAAAAATAACTTTATTATCTTTGTTTTTTCCATAATTCAAGAAAAAAATTAGAAACGATCTAAAAGGATTTCTCTTTTATTAAGGTAAAATCAAATGGAAACCCAAGCATTAAATAAGCTTTATGATTTGATTAAAATTGCTGACCTCCGCTCGGAAAACTATTGGATTCCCTCAGTTTGGTTTGATAATAACACATTTTTTGGTTATTCAAAAGTTGACCCTAAGTTGTTTTTTATAAATAGAATTGAAAGTATTTTTGAACTTTCAAAAAATAAATCCAAGATATATAAATTTCCAAATTACCCGCTCACCTATTGCATGCTTATAAGATATACAACTACTTTCGACCATAATCAAGACAACTTTATTTCTACTGAACCAATTGATGGCAAATTTTGGGAAACAGGCACATTTCTAAAGACAATTGCTATTCTTCCCTACTTAAAAAAATTGGGTATAGACATCATCTACCTACTTCCCATTAACGAAATAGGTAAAAACGCCAGAAAAGGAAATCTTGGTTCCCCTTATGCTTGTAAGCATCCTTTCAAACTTGATCCAAGGCTTGGAGAACCTTTTTTGAATATTTCATTAGAAGAGCAATTCAAAGCATTTGTTGAAGCCTGCCATCTTTTGGATATCAAAGTGGTTTTAGAATTCGTTTTACGAACAGCAAGTATAGATTGTGATCTCGCCCTTGAACACCCTGAATGGTTCTATTGGATAAAGGAAGAATTTTTACTTAATAGAAATTATCAACCCCCCAGATTTCAAAAAACCGAGTTAGACACAATAATAAAAAAAGTAGAAGAAAGCGACTTTGCAAATCTTATACCTCCAAATGAAGAGTATAGAAACCTTTTCACTCAAATTCCTGTTAAAGTCATTCAAGATGAGGAAAAAGTTGTTGGGATTTTAAAAAATGGAGGTTTAGCCACAATACCTTCGGCTTTTGCAGATTGGCCACCCAACGATAATCAACCACTTTGGACCGACGTAACCTACTTTCGATATTTCGAACATCCTGAATTCAATTACATTTCATACAATACAGTAAGAATGTACTCAAAGGAACTAACTACCGAAGGTAAAAAGCTCTTATGTCTTTGGGAATTTATTTCAAATATAATACCACATTTCATTACAAAATATGACATTGATGGTGCAATGATTGATATGGGACACGCAATTCCCAACGAATTGCTTAAAGAAATTATTGCCAAATCAAGACAAATTAAAGATAACTTTATTTTTTGGGAGGAAAATTTTTCAGTTACTAAAAAATCGATAATCGATGGTTACAACGCGACCTTGGGATATATGATTTTCGACCAAACTGACCCCAAAAAGTTAAAAGAAATTCTTTCTAAAATTGAAAATCATCAATTTCCTCTTCCCTTTTTTTTAACACCAGAAAATCATAATACACCTCGCTCGGGAAAATTCGGATGTCAATTTAACGAACTTGTCTATGTTTTTAACTCATTTCTACCGGGTATAAGATTTGTTCTTTCTGGATTTGAGTGGTGTCACAACCTACCATATAACACAGGACTTTGCTTTACAGAAGAAGAAATCAATGAGTTTTCCGTGGATAAACTTCCGCTTTTTTCTTCCATTAATTTCAAATGGGGTAGCGATAATATTATTCAAAAAATAACGGAGACAAATTCTATTGTCTCTTCCCACAAATTAATCTTTGAAGACTTTCAAAATTATAACGTAAAGATTATTCAAACAACAAATTCTTCTGTGGTTTGTTACTCAAGATCAACAAAAGATTTCATATTTTATATTCTAGGAAATTTTTCCAACAAACAACAGAAATTTTCAATCCAGAACCAATTAGAAATATTTAAAAAAACAGAAATATTGTTAGGAGAATTCTGTTTGGACAACAGAAATCAAATAATTCTGCAACCCTATAAATATTTGGTATTGAAAGAAACTTTATGCAGTAGTAAGCACAGCAAGAACTAAATTTTTGGCACCATTTTCCTTTAGCAACTTACCACAATAATATAATGTCGAACCACTCGTTATAATATCATCAACGATTAAAAAATTTTTGTCTTTGACTTTATTTTCCTCACAATTCAACTCGAAAGATAGCTCAACATTTCGAATTCTTTCGTTTAAATTAAGTTTCGTTTGGCTTATTGTATATTCGTTTCTCATTATTATACTGTTGTTCAACGGAATCCCCGTTGTTTTGCTGATAGATTCGCCAATAATCTCTGACTGATTAAAACCTCGCTCTTTTCTTCTAACGGGGTGAATAGGTACAGGAACTATGAAATGAATATCGAAATCGAATTGTAAAAGTTGTTGTTCTATTCTTTCTCCAAGTATCGAACCAAGAAAATAACCAATTTTTTTAAACTTGGTATATTTCAAGCAATGTATTAATTCAAGATAATTCATATTGCCTTGTGAATCGAACAGCGAAAAAGCATAGATGTATGGATTATTATTTGCTCCAAAATGTTCATCTATCCTACTCAAAATATCTTTACTACCCATCGGTGAAGGCAAACTTAGGAAGCAGTCCGTGCAAATATGATCAGATTGCCAATTTTTTAAATCAATTGTTTTAGAACAGATAATACAAATGGGGGGTGCAATAACAAAATTGAAGGAATCTATTATTTCTTTAAAAAAAGAGATTATCATTTTCCGAAAGTAAATTTTTTCTTAGGACGGTTTCGATACTTAAAGTACTTTTTGGAAAGACAAAAAGAAATAAACTTATCAAAGTTGCAATAATATTTTCCAAAACCTTTTTAAAACCAACATATTCAATGCTCTGAGAAAAACATCCACAATTAATATTTAAACCCCTAGCCCAAGCAGAAATAATAATTAAAGTGAAAGAAAAAAATAAAATTAAACTGATAAAAGATGTAGTTCTTTGTCTAATTCCAAATACTAAAAAAATACCAACTGCCAACTCGAACCAGGGTAAGAATATGGCAATTATTTGAGAAAACAACTCTGGAAAAAGTCTATAATTGTTGATTTCCTTTAGAAAAGCATTCGGATCGTCAATTTTTCCTATTGCAGCATAAAGAAAAAGAATTCCTATCAAAATGCGGAGGAAAAAACCAATAATTTCATAGATTTTGTTTCGTCTCATTTTATTATAATGTTGAAAATTAAAATAACGAATTTTTAATCTTTTAATTTTTGGATGTGGAATGGCTTTTGTAAGGTCTATATCAGGAATAAGAGGAACATTATCCGACGGACTTACACCAGAAGTAGTGTGTAAGTATGTTTCTGGTTTCTCCGAGCTTTTTCCATCTGGGTGTATAGTTGTCGGTTATGATGGAAGACCATCCGGTAAATGGATTGAAAACCTAGTTGTAGGGACTCTTTTGGCAATGAACAGAAAAGTAATTAAAGCTGGAATTGTCCCTACGCCCGCAATCCAAATTTTAGTTGAAGAATTCAAAGCAGTAGGTGGGATTTCCATTACTGCCTCTCATAATCCCGAAAATTGGAATGGATTCAAATTTATTAAAAATGATGGTACATTCCTTTCGAAATACGAAAATCAGAAACTGTTCGATATTGTAGATTCATGCGCTTTTAAGTATCCAAAAACCTTTTCGTCTGACGTTGACAATATCGATAATACTTCGTCAATTCACATAAACAGTATCTTAAAATTGCCTTTATTTCAGGAAACTAACATTTTAAAAAAGATTCAAGAAAAGAATTTTAAAGTTGTAATCGACGCAAACAATGCCTCTGGTTCTGTTATCATCCCAGAATTGCTCCGGAAATTTGGTTGCGAGGTTATTGTGCTAAATTGTTCAACTACTGGCAGATTTGCACATCCTCCAGAACCTACTCCAGACAACATTAAGGAAACTGCTGAATTCGTAAAAAATCAAAAAGCAGACATAGGATTTGTTGTAGATCCTGATGCTGATAGATTAGTTTTGATCAATGAAAAGGGTGAAGCTATTTGGGAAGAATTAACAATCGTTCTTGCAATAAACGCTGTAGGTGAATTCTTGGAGTATTTTAATCCCAAAAGCAATAAAGTAGTAGTTAACTATTCCACCACTCAAACAACAGACTTTATTTCAAAAAAATACGGCTTAGAAGTACTTCGGGCTCCAGTGGGTGAAATTAACGTGGTTCAAAAACTTAAAGAGGTTGAAGGAGTTGTAGGAGGTGAAGGTAGTGGAGGTGTTATCCTTCCATTTTGCCATTATGGTAGAGATTCTTTGGTGGGAATTTCTCTAATTCTTTCTCTTTTGGCAAAATACAACAAACCAATATCAGAAATTGTAGAAAATTACCCTAAATTTTATATGAAGAAAAACAAAATAGAAGTAACCGAGTTTTTTGATGAATTAATTGAAGATTTAGTAAACTCGCTTGGTCTAACTCTTTTGGATGTAATTTCTGAGGATGGATATAGGTTTCAAACTGATTTTGGTTGGATACATATTCGTAAATCAAACACTGAACCAATTGCAAGAATCATTTACGAAACAAGTAATTTTGAAGAAAGCAACAAATTATCTAAAATCATTTATTCAGTTTTTGGCAAAGTGTAAAGATTAACTCTTGGCAATGGGATAAGATCAAATTGTGAATGAAAAGATAACAACTTTAGGTTTTTGTCAATGTTAAAAGTAGGTATTCTTACAATCGGTGATGAAATTCTCATCGGGCAGATAATAAATACAAATTCATCTTGGATAGCTCAAAGATGTTTAGAAATTGGCGCATCTGTAGTTGAACAAAGGGCTGTTGGAGATAACGAACAAGATATAATTTCTGCTACAGGCGAACTGCTCAATAAAGTTGATGTTTTATTGATAACTGGAGGATTGGGACCAACTAGTGACGACTTGACTAAACCCGCCCTTTCAAAATATTTCAATTCCAGTTTATTGTTTGATGAAAATGTTTTTAATTGGATTAAAGAATTTTATTTCAAACGTGGTGTAACTGAAATAACAGAGAGAAACAAAAATTTAGCTTTTATTCCTGACAAATGTCAACCTTTAAAAAATGAATTAGGTACTGCCCCGGGATTAATTTTTCAACTGGAAGACAAAATAGTTGTTTCAATGCCCGGTGTTCCAAAAGAGATGCAGTTTATTATGAATTCATATATTATTCCCATTTTAAAAGACAAAATCATTAATAAAAACCTTAACACGCATATTTACCAAATTCTTCAAACATGTGGTATACCTGAAAGTAAACTAGCAGATAGACTGCAAAGTATTGAAACACATTCCGATGGTGTAAAAATTGCTTTTTTACCCTCATATAAAGGAGTTCGATTACGCCTTGAAACTAAAGACATACCGCTAAATGAGGGACTTCGTAAAATTGAAACCATAAAAAATGAAATATCCAATTTAGTTGGGGATTTCATTTATAGTGAGGGTGAAATTTCTCTTAGCGAAGTCATTGGAAAAATATTAAAGGATAGGAAAGAAACGGTAGCTGTCGCTGAATCTTGTACGGGTGGGCTTTTAGGAAGTGAATTTACAAAAATTCCCGGAAGTTCGGAGTACTTCTTAGGTGGAATTATAGCCTACAGTAACGACGTCAAAACTGGTTTGCTAAAAGTCAAAAAAGAAACAATAGATAATTTTGGTGCAGTGAGCGAGAACACTGCAGTGGAAATGGCTGTAAATGTCCGAAAAATTTTAAATTCAACCTATGGTATTAGCATCACAGGAATTGCCGGTCCTGGTGGAGAAACTCCAAACAAACCCATTGGGACAGTTTGGATTGGTTTGGCTACCCCTGAAAGTACTTTAAGTGAACTTCATCATTTCGGTGGGGATCGTGAAATCAATCGTGAGAGAAGTGTAGCTTCAGCCCTAACAATGTTGTATTTTTATCTAAAAGGATCTAAAAAATGAAAATTTTAGGTATCGAAACCTCTTGTGACGAAACGTCCGCTGCAGTAATAGAAAATGGGTTAACATTAAGTAATGTGATCTCCTCTCAGACAATTCACAACTATTTTGGAGGAGTTGTTCCCGAAATTGCGTCAAGGATACACATCCAAATAATATCAAAAGTAGTAAAAAATGCCCTAAATCAAGCAGGAAGTAAAATGTCCGAAATTGACGGAATTGCTGTAACCTACCAACCCGGTCTGATTGGCTCATTAGTTGTGGGTTCAAATTTTGCTAAAGGGCTTTCTCTGAGATTTGGGAAACCAATTATACCGATTGATCACATAGAAGGACATATTTATTCTGGATTTCTTGAAGGACAAAATGTTGAATTCCCTTTTATTACACTTGTTGTAAGCGGAGGCCATACATCGCTTTTTATTGTTAAATCTTTCAACGATTATCAAGTAATTGGTTCAACACGCGACGATGCTGCCGGAGAAGCTTTCGACAAAATTGGAAAACTTCTTGGTCTAGGTTATCCTGCAGGTCCAATTATCGACAAACTTTCAAAAAATGGTGACCCCAAAAAATACAACTTTCCACGTGGGCTTTTGCTCTCCGATGATTTCGATTTTAGTTTCAGTGGCCTTAAAACTTCTGTAAGATACTTCATTCAACAAAAATTCCCCAATGGAATACCAGAAGAAGAATTAAGTAATATTTGTGCCTCTGTCCAAGAAGCTATTGTCGAAGTTCTAATTTCAAAATGTAAAAAGGCAATTTATCATTACAATGCTCCTAATCTAGTAATTGCAGGTGGAGTTTCTGCAAATTCAAGGTTGAGAAACCTAGCATTTCAGATTTTCAATGAAGTGGGTGTCAAGATAGTAATTCCTAAAATACAATACTGCATGGATAATGCAGCAATGATAGCACTCCTTGGGGAGTTGAAATTAAAAGAAAAAGGAAACTCAAAGGACTTTTTCAAACTTGATTTTAAAACCAATCCAACTCTTAAAAGGTCAAAGGCCAAGGTTTAGTTTGCATTTCTGACAATTCTAAAACCAAAGTTGTATCTTTGGTCTTCGGGGAATTGACGGCTACTGGACCTACCAAAAGTTGTACCTTTTTGCCAACAACCGCCCCTAACAACTCTATTTTTTCCTATTTCTGGTCCTCTTGGATTTATTTTGGGTGACTTTTCATAATAAAAAGGGTCGAACCAATCCCAACACCACTCCCAAACATTCCCGTGCATATCGTAAATACCCCAAGCATTTGGGCTTTTCAAACCAACTGGATGTGGTTTCATTCCAGAATTAACATCGAACCAACCCATGTCTAACGGATTTCCATTTCCTGCAAAATCCCCAAGTGTACCAGCGCGGCAAGCATATTCCCACTCCGCTTCAGTTGGTAATCTAAAACCATTGGCTAAACTATCGAAAAGAATAGTACTTGAATCGAAAAAAACATAGCAAGTATCGTAATTCATCAATTTCGAAAGTTTGTTGCAATACAACACTGCCTCTATCCAATCAACATTCATTACTGGTAAATTCTCCCCCACAAAAGAACTTTTGTTTTCATTCATAATGGTCAGCCACTGCTTTTGTGTAATTTCAAATTTCGAAATAAAGAAAGGGTTTGTTATTTGAACTTCGTGAACTGGTTGCTCGTAACCTAACCCCGTTTTGGACCCCATTAAAAAAGTGCCAGCGGGCACTTTAACCAAATCGATTTTGGGATAAGGATAATAATTAAAATCTAATGTATTGCTTGAATCGTTTCCGATAAGGATAAACAATTTACCTTTGCGCAAATTTTTTGGTGCGATGAATTGAATGAAACTGTTGTTCCACTTCAAACATTTTTTGCTTTCCAAAAAAATTGAAGAATCTAAATTAATAAAAGAAGAATCGCTTGCCAACCCCAAATTTTCCCCATAAATTGTAACTAAATCGAAAGGATATGCTGCATCGGGGAAAATCTTTTTAATTCTTGGTTTTAATCCAGTGGAATTTGTGACATGCTCGTTGCTATTACATGAAAAAAGGGCTAGAATAATTATAAACAATATGTTAAATTTTCGATAATGCATTTTTCAAACCAATGGAAAATTTTTCAACATCTTCTTTTGAAATTATCAAAGGTGGAACAAGACGCAAAACACTTCCAGAGGTTGAGTTAGCAATGATCCTCTCTTCAAGTAGTTTATCAACCAATCTTGGAGCATCGAAATTCAATAATAAACCACACATTAAACCCATACCTCTTACATCTAAAACCTTGTTATTAAATTCGCTTTTAATATCTTTTAAAGAATCCCATAACAAGTTAGAAACATATTCAATTTGCGTAAGCAAATTTGGATATATTTCATTTATAGTTGCTAATCCAGCAGCACAAGCTACGGGGTTACCACCAAAGGTTGTTCCGTGCATCCCTTTTGCAAATATATTTTGTAAATGCGGTTGCAGGAGAATTGCTCCTAAAGGCAACCCACCGCCGAAGCCCTTTGATACAGTAACTATGTCGGGAATAACTTTATAATGTTCAAAAGAAAAGAATTTACCAGTACGAAACATTCCTGATTGTATTTCATCAGCAACAATGAGAAAATTGAACTTTTCTCTCAATTCCCAAAGTTTATCTACGACTTCTTGCGAGATTTTGGCTAATCCACCTTCGCCTTGAATAAACTCAAGGAAAACCCCAGCAGTTTTATCACTAATTGAATTAATCAACTCCTCATTGTTGTTGTAATTAACAATTTTAATATTATCCAAAAATGGGCCCATTGAATCCTTGTAGTGTGGCTTATCCATCAAAGAAAGGCTACCGTACGTCCTACCATGAAAACCTCCGGCAAAAGCAATTATCTCTCGTTTGTTTTGTTGGTTACCCCACCTTCTTACAATTTTTAAAGCACCTTCTGTTGCTTCTGTGCCCGAATTAGTGAAAAAAATTTTGTCATAACCCGTAATTTGGAGGATTTTTGAGGCATATTCAATTTGAACATCTTGGTAGAAATAGTTCGAAACATGCATGTAACGATTAATTTGATTTTCGATTGCGGATATGACTTTAGGATGGCAATGTCCCAAAATATTTACCGCAATACCACCCAGAAAATCAAGATATTCATTTCCATAAATATCGTAAATTTTTGTTCCTCTAGCTCTTTCAATAATAATTGGGAACCGTTTGTAGGTTTGAAGAATGTACCTGTGTTCTCTTTCAATAATGTTATTCATGTTGTAAAGAAAAAAAGCAAATTAGAAAAGATATTAAAATCTAAAAGCCTAAATAAATTATTTACCCTCCCCAATAATAAATGGAGGAGTTTGTTTACCTCCAATAATAATTATCTTGGAATTTGTTGAATTTACCAATTCTTTTTGAACCTTTATAAGCTCAAATTGAAGAACTTTATCGGTTAATCCAGAGTTGATTATTCTTTGAGCATCAGCAATACCTTGAGCTTCAACTCTTTTCCTTTCTGCTTCCTGTTTTTCTTTTTGCAAAACATATTCCATTCTTTGTGCTTCTTGTACAGCGGTAATTTTTCTTTCAATGCTCTCTTTTACTGATTGTGGCAAAGTAATGTTACGAACAAGCAACCTTTCAAGCACAATCCCACGTTTTTGGAACTCATCATAAATTTTTTCACGAATTCTATGCTCAAATTCTTCTCTTTTATCGGAAAACAGTGATATTGCATCATAATATGTTGCACTTTCTCTAATTCCAGTGCGTGTAATTGGTCTGATAATTTTATCTTGATAATTTAAACCAATTCCTCGATAAATTTTAGGAGCCTCTTCTGGATTAATTCTATAAAGTACTGTCATATCAATGGTAACTTCAAGACCATCTTTACTTAAAACCCTTATTGCATCGTCTTGCTCGCGTGCAGATTCGTCTGTGTGTCCGCTCATTGTATAGTTTTGCGTTTGTATGGACATTTCTTTGATATCCACAAAAGGATTTACAAAATTCAAACCTTCGTACAAAACGCTTGGTTGAACTTGTCCAAATAACACTTGGACGCCTACGTGTCCAGCTTCGATTTGTCTTATTGTAGATGTTACGAAGCCTATAAGAGTCAATAGCAAAGCAATATAGATTAAGCTTTTTTTATAACGACCTAAACCAAAGTTGGATTTAAGTGCAAAAATGCTAAACCCAAGTAAAACTAATCCGATTAATAAAAAGAACATAAATTCCTCCTATTTATTACAAAGATTTACAACAACTTTCCCAACTTGTTCGCCACGCAAAATCTTTTCAATTTCATTGTTTAGTTCATCCAACATCACTTCTTTCCAAATTCCACTAAAGTCAATCTTCCAATCATTGGCAAGCTTTTCCCAAATTTTTAATCTTTTTGGCATTTTAGTCTCTGCAGAATCAATTCCTATAAGAGATACACCTCTTAAGATAAAAGGATATACCGTAATCGCTAAATTATCGCTTTCAACAAGCCCTACAGATGCAACAACCCCATCATAATCAGTTGAACGAATTGCAGTCGAAAGCGTAATTCCTCCAACGTTATCCACAACACCAATCCACTTTCTTTGTAGTAAAGGTTTCGTGGTCGTTTCGTAAACTTCAGACCTATGAATAACTTCTTTGGCTCCAAGAAACTTAAGAAAATCAGTTTTTTCAATTTTACCAGTTGATGCAACTACATGGTACCCAAGTTTGGATAAAATAGCAACCGCAAGGGAACCAACCCCACCAGTGGCACCAGTTACAAGAATTTTCCCACACGTTGGTTCTATTCCTTTGTCAATGAATGAATTAACACAAAGACCTGCAGTAAATCCAGCAGTACCATATATCATAGATTCAAATAATGTTAAACCTTTAGGTAATGGAACAATCCAGCCCTCGGGAACTCGTATGTATTGCCCAAATCCACCAGAAGTGTTCATTCCCAAATCGTAACCTGTAACAATAACTTGGTCATTCTCTTTAAACTTATCTACTCTGGACTCAACAACAACTCCAGCGGCATCCACACCTGGTGTATGAGGATAATTTCTAGTAATACCTTTGTGTCCTTTTGCCGAAAGGGCATCCTTGTAGTTTAAAGAGGAATAAAAAACTTTTATCAAGACATCTCCTTGTGGAAGATCAAGAACAGATTTATCTCCAATATACCTCCTGAATCTATTTGGTAGGTATTCCTCTACAATCAACGCCCGAAATTTAAAATTTTCCATAGGCAATAATATTTAAAAGATAGTAAATTACAAAATAAGATTGATTTTTTTAAAATTTAAATACTTCAAGTTAAGAATAAACCTGAATGGTTTCCTTTATCATCAATTAATATTGTTTTAAGTTAAGAATTTAAAGGATGATTAATATTCTTTATTATAAATAAAAATGAAAATTAAGGTATAGTAACTACGGAAGTTATTAAATAAAAATGGTCATTTTTAATAATAAAAAACATTATAGGTAAAAAATTATAAACAGAAAAGGAGTTATCAAAAAATTTAATAATATTGTATTTAGCAATAATATTTTAAACAAATGGTGCAACATGAAATTAATTTTTCTTGGTCCACCGGGTGCAGGCAAGGGAACCCAATCAGAATTTATCTGTCGTGATTATGGAATAAAACAAATCTCAACAGGTGACCTCCTAAGATACCACAGAAAAGAAGGAACTGATCTTGGTAAAAAAGCAAAATTGTACATGGACAAAGGAGAGCTTGTCCCCGACTCGTTAATTATCGATATGATTAAAGAAGAACTAACTAAGCCAGAATATTCCAATGGTTATCTTCTGGACGGCTTCCCAAGAACTTTACCACAGGCTGAAGCTTTGGATAGGTTGCTCCGTAATTTATCACAAAAACTAAACGCTGTGCTTATTTTAGATGTACCCCAGGATGAATTAATAAAAAGAATTACAGAAAGAAGAATTTGCAAAATTTGTGGGAAAGTTTACCATTTGATTTATAGCCCACCAAAGCAAAATGGAATTTGTGATCTTGATGGTGGAGAATTGTATCAGCGCTCGGACGACAATGAAGAAACTGTTACGAGAAGATTAATAGTATTCGAAAATCAAACAAAACCCCTCATAGACTACTATCATAAACATGGATTAGCATATAAAATTTTAGGTGTAGGGAAGATAGATGAAATTTACAAAAGGATAAAAGAAGTGCTTGACAGCATAACCTTAAAATTGAAAAATTAATTAAGAACTCATTGATTGCAAGAAATCTCTATTGGATTTAGTTCCTTTCATTTTACTCAGCAAGAACTCCATTGCCTCGACTGGTGGCATATCACTAAGTACTTTGCGCAATATCCATACTCTATTCAATTCTTCCTGGGTTAATAATAATTCTTCCTTGCGTGTTCCACTTCTATTAACATCAATCGCTGGGAAAATTCGACGGTCTGAGATTTTTCTATCAAGTACCAATTCCATATTTCCGGTTCCTTTAAATTCTTCGAAAATAACCTCATCCATTCTACTGCCGGTTTCAATCAATGCCGTTGCAATGATAGTCAAAGAACCGCCTTCTTCAATATTTCGAGCAGCCCCAAAAAACCGCTTTGGTTTGTGTAAAGCATTGGCATCAACACCACCTGATAGAATCTTTCCAGAATGTGGAGTTACGGTATTGCTTGCTCTTGCAAGTCTGGTTAGAGAGTCTAAGAGTATTACAACATCAAGTTTAGCTTCGACAAGTCTTTTAGCTTTTTCCAGAACCATGTCGGCAACTTGCATATGCCTTTCTGGTGGTTCATCGAATGTAGACGAAATTATTTCGGCTTTAACCGAGCGTTCCATGTCGGTAACTTCTTCAGGTCGTTCATCAATTAGCAAAATAATTAATTTTATTTCTGGGTGGTTTCGCACAATTCCATTAGCAATCTGCTGAAGCAAAATGGTCTTTCCAGATTTAGGTGGAGCAACTATCAAACCTCTTTGTCCTTTCCCTACAGGACAAAGCAAATTAACTATTCTCATTGAGTATTCCGTTGGGGTCGTTTCCAAATTAATTCTTTTAATTGGATAAGTTGGTGTAAGGTTATCAAACAAAGGTCTGTCACGGAGAAGTTCAGGTTCTAAATAATTAACACTTTCAACTTTTAGCAAAGCATAATATCGTTCTCCTTCCTTGGGAGGTCGAACTTGCCCACGAATTGTGTCGCCTGTTCGAAGCCCAAATCTTTTAATTTGTGAAGGAGAAACATATACATCATCTGGGGAGTTTAAATAGTTATAATCGGCTGAACGAAGGAAACCATATCCATCGGGTAAGACTTCAAGCACTCCAGTTGCATTTAGGATACCTTCTTCGGCTATGTCTTTCCCCTTTGTTTGAGTTTGAGTCTCTAAAATTTTTAAAATTAGTTCTTGCTTCCTCAAATCAGAAAAGTTAGTAATACCTAAAGATTTTGCAATAGCTGTCAATTCAGCAATCTTTTTAGATTTCAAAACTTCAATATCAATTACTTCCTTGGTAATTGGTACACTATTCCCATTTGTTTTACTAGTAGGCATGTTTAATACTCCATTTTTATTGAAAATCTAGATTATAGTATGATTTGAAAAAGAACATAAAACTATTAACTAGCAAAATTTAATTTTTTCCTTTAATTTTAACTAGTTCTAAAAACGAATTTAGTAAAAAATTGTTTGATAAGAAAAAAAATTGGGTTAGAATTCTTCTAGTTATTATTTTAATAGGAGCAGTGTCCATAATTTATGTTAACAATGTAATTACAATCAACCGAGTTGCAAAAGATAAGTTAAAGCTTGAAGACAATTTGATAAAAATCAAAGAACAAAATTTAATATTACAAAAGCAGATAAATGATTTAGAATCACCTCAAAATATTATTGGAAAAGCATTAAAGGAATTAGGTATGATTTATCCACAGAAGCCATCAAAAAAATATTAGCGAAAAATATGGGGCTACCCAAAAAGGTAGCCCCTTTTAATATTATGGATTCCAATACTTTTTGTCCCACCAAAGCTTGTCCACGAAGATAAAGTCAGGATTTTGGAAATTCGGGGAAACAGCCTTGACATTTTCAAAATTGTACAATCTCTCAGACTGTGGGTATGGAAATCTACGAGGTACTGGTTTATCGCTTCTTACGGGAGTAAGATTGGGAAAATTAGTTCTTCGCCAATCAGAATAAGATTCTGGAGAAAAGAAACAAGCTATATACTTTTGCACCATAATGTTTTCCAAAGTTAAGTTGCTTGCACCAACACCAACGGATGCTTGATTCCAATAATTTTGAGCATCAGCATCGGAAACCCCTACCTTTTTCATCGAAGCAAGAATCGCACTTTGGTAAGCCGAATACGCAGCAGAAACGTTGCCTTTGGCTAATTGACACTCGGCCTCGATGAATTTTGCTTCGACATATGTAATAAAAGGAACTGGTGAATTAATACTTGCGTAGAAAGGTCCAAGGGGTGAATCTTGGGAATATTGTCCTTTGTCATCTAATTTTGCAAAGAAAGATCTCCTTGGGTCATTAAATTGGTTCATCAATTCCATTAATTTGGGACCCATGTGAACATCTCCTCTTTGCACGTCGAATTGATATAATGGATTGGCTTCAGTTTCCTTATCTGTAAAATTAACTTGAAGATCGTCATCGTTGCTTGCAAACCCATTCTGCAAAGCAGCAAGAGCTTTGTCGTAATCTTTTAAATGCAAATAAAACCGAGCTTTTAAAGTGTAGGCTGCCTTAATCCATTTCGCAGTTTTCCCTCCATACATGAAATCATCCGCTCCGGGTTTGAAAACACTGGATGTACTTTGCAAATTAGTTATAGCATTGTCTAACAAAGTAAAAATGGAATTGTATATTTGCTCTTGCGTATCATATTTGGGACTCAGTTTATCGGTACCTTTGAAAGCCTCTGAATAGGGAATATCTCCCATTAAATCCGTCCACATTCCAATGCTGAATGCCATCAAAACCTGAGCAACTCCTTTGTAATGAGGAGATTGAAGCTCATCAGCTTTGTTGATTAGGAAGTTTAAATCTTTCATTGGCCCAGCGTACATGGTGTTCCATGCATTGTCGATATCATCTTCTTTGAAAGTATAATTATAAATTCCCTGATGCTGCCTATTCCAGCCATAAAATTGTTGTACAAGGCAACCAGTAAACCTACCAATGTCCCCTCCCAAGACGTAAGCAATACCAACTTGAGTAGTTGGAAGCACTGTCTTCATAGGAACATTTGCGGGGCTAGTGGGATCAACATTTAAATTTGTGTCGATCCAACTATCGCAAGCAAAAAGTGTTAATGCAATTCCTAAAATTGTAAGCAATATTTTTACTTTCATAACATTCTCCTATTTGTTTAACCAATTAGAAATCAACAGTAATTGTAAAATTATAGCTTCGAACTCCGGGCATATTGAAGTAATCTAAGCCTTGAGCACTAAAAGCACCCATCAAATTAGTTTCTGGATCGACACCTGTATATTTGGTGCTCAACCATAGGTTACGTCCTGTGAAAGTTAGCATCACATTTGAGAATGGCGTATAATCAACCAGGGATGTGGGCAGAATGTAAGAAATACTTAACTCTCGTAACCGAATCCAACCTGCATCCTCCACAAAATCTTCAGTATTGCTTCCAAAGAAGCCATTACCGTTTCCAAAAGCTAACCAGTTTTGGTCTATTGTAACCTCTATGTCATTTTTGCCACTGACGACCAATTCTCCATTTGAATCATAATGACCTTTGACACCAGAAAAGACTTTTTTGTAATTTCTATTTTCGGTATCTTTATGAGTTCCAAAATAATAAAGAGCGCTCTTGGTACCATTCCACATTTTCCCACCCTTCTTAATATCGATTAGAAAAGAAAGAGAAACTCCTTTCCAGCTAATAGAATTTCTAAATCCTAGCAACCAATCAGGATTTGAGGAACCAAAATCTTTTTCATTGTTAGCATCCAGGATTGGGAAACCGTATTCTTGGCTATTTGGATCATCATTAATCACAACTTCCCCGGTCTTTGGATCTCGAACCCAGCCAAATCCGAAAATAGAACCATATGGTTTACCTGCAACAATTCTTACAGAAGAACCTTGGAATCCACCTAAGAAAATATTATCTATCCCTTCATAAAGTTCATCGACCATATTTTTATTACTGGAAAAGTTTAAATTGATATCCCATCGCCAATCGGCAGTGTTCAACGGAGTAATGTTTAAAATTGCTTCAAAACCTTTGTTAGATATTTGCCCTGCATTGAAAATCGTTGCGTAATACCCAGTTGAGCGAGCAATCGGAACGCTAAATATTTGATCTTTACTGACTGAATTATAATAAGTAAAGTCGAGAGAGAACAAATTATCCAAGAATGCAAAGTTAAAACCAATTTCCCAGGATGTTGTTTTTTCTGGTCGAAGCTTATCATTACCTAAAACATCCCCGGTAACAAAACCAACCTGCCCATTAAATGGGAAGGAAACTCCGTTGGTATATCCATCTGCATAAGAACCTTGAATAAATGGTGTTGATGTTGCGTACATTGGAGCATCTTTACCAACAATAGCATAGTTAAATCTTACTTTACCTAAATTCAAGTAACTATCTTGGAATACATCTTTAAATAGGTTTGTAAATACTATGCTAAAGCTACCTTGACCATACCAGAAGGAGTTATTGTCTTTGGGAAGGGTTGTCGACATATCATTCCTTACTGAACCATTAAAGTACAACCATTCTTGATAGTCAAGAGTTAAGTCACCGTAGAAACCTAATCTTCTTAGTTTACTTCGCGACTCTCTCACAATCTGACTGGTGGTATTGGACAAATGGTAAAATTCTGGGACTATTAGGCCATCACCCTGAACGTATAAGGAGCTTCCGATTGATTGAAATAAATTGTTCCCAATCATAAGTTTTCCTACCAAATCATCGGTGAGGTTGTAATTGAAAGAAAGTATCAAGTCCGAAGTCAAATCATTAGAATAAAGTTCGTGGTTGAAAATTTGACCAGCAGGAACGGTTCGAGAATTAATTGCAAATTCTTGCTTCCTTTTATCAAAATAAATATCGGCACCCAATCGATACATTAGGTCAATATTTGGGTTAAAGAAGTAATTAAGTTGTATGTTGCCTATAAACCTATCTACATCATCGAAAAACGGAGACCGAACAACTGTCCAATAAGGATTATCATATCCCCCACCCCCACGATAGGTTCTTTGTGTTCCATCGCTAAACATATAAGCATCTTGGTGATTGTACGCTTCTTTTCCATACCCGTTTGAATTGTCAAAAGTAATGGGAGTCCGAAGTAGACCAAGCATTACACCAGAAATATTACTTCCTTGCTGTGCACGGCGACCACCCGAATTAGTATAAGAAATATTACCTAATGCTTTTAATTTCGATGAAATTCTTGCTTCGCCATTAAACCTAATTGACTTGCGCGCGAAATCGGTCATTGGAACAATACCATTTGAATAGGAATTTGATAATGACAAATAAAATGAACCAAAATCAGTCCCACCAGCCATAGAGAGATTTTGAGTATTAGTCATTCCAGTAATAAAAAAGTTATTTGTGTTATCGTAGGGTTCAACTTTTTTGAATCTGGAAGGATTGTTAACACTATCAGCAAAATATTTTCCAACCAAATTACCATACTTATTAAACCTGTTTGTTGTTTGCAAATCCCAATAAAGAGTATCGATGTTTGCTCCCCAGCTTCGGGGTTCGTTTGCACCTGGTTGTCTAAAAGCCCCATTTAATCCCTGGGCAAACTTCATTTGCAATTCAGGAAGTTTGTTCACTTCCTCGATCCCTATTGTAGCAGAAAATGTTACATTAATTCTATCGCTAATTACAGCACTTCCTTTCTTAGTTGTAATTACAATTGCACCATTTGAGGCACGGATTCCATATAGTGCCGTTGCTGCTGGACCTTTCAAAACAGTGACGGAGGCAATATCATCGGGACTTAAATCAATTGCACGATTTGAATAGGATACACTAGCTAAAAGATTATTGGTGCTATTATCTGGATTACCACTATAAGACATTGAGTTATCGATGGGAATTCCATCAACAATAAACAATGGTTGATTACCACCAAGGAAAGAATTTTGACCACGAATCTGAATATAAGCAGAAGCACCCGGAACACCTGCAGTGTTAATTACATGTACACCAGCCACTTTCCCAGTAATTGAATTAACAATATTTGTTACTCTTGATTCCGAAACAATGTTTCCTCCAACCTCTTCAAAAGAATAGCCAATAGATTTCTTTTCTCTTTCTAATCCTATTGCTGTAACCACAACTTCTTCGGTAAGAAGTTTGTCTTCTTCAAGAGTTATTGTAAAGTAGTCTTTGTCTGCGATAGATATTTCTTTTGTCTTCATGCCAACACGACGAAATACAAGAGTACGAGCATTCGAGGGCACACGAATCGAAAAGAAACCGTCATTTTTTGTAAACGTACCAATTGCGGTCCCTTTTACTAACACTGTAACGCCAGAAAGCGAATTTCCGCCTTCGTCAACCACTTTCCCAGTTACTACCCTATCCTGGGCAGATGCAACTGTGGAAGCGACAAAAAGTACCAAAAACAAAAAATAGATAAGTTTTTTCATACTCCCACAACCCATATTAAACAAAATATTTTAAAAAAACGAAATCGGATTGCAATCGCAAAGTTAATTTAAAAAGAGGTAAAGAAAAAGGCTCCCTTTGGTTTATCGCGAATTTGAAAAGTAAAAAAGTGATTTGTTCTCATAAGCAATCTCCTTTTTAAAAAATTTTGATAATTTATTAAAGAAAAGTGTAAAAAGAATGACCGAAAGACTATTTGAAAACCATCTTTTAAAAAAATTAACATTAAATTCAATTTTGTTACTTAATTAAATTACACAATTCAAAGTAAAATTGCAAATTTTTTCACCAATTTAATAATTCATTTACATTAAATGAATTATGTTTTTTACCTTCGAATTTTGAATTCAGAATTGTTTATATCAAATGAAATTATTACTTTTTTCACAAAATCTAAACCAAGAATTCCATCGATATTAAAAAAATAATCTTTTGAAAGTCCAACAGTAGAGATATCAGTAAAAGAAATCTTAAAAGTATCCAAATATAATTCAAAATATGGAACAACTATGCTTGGATTGAACTTCCATCCACCTACAAAACCAATTCTTTTAGTTTGTTCATAAGTCCTTTGGAATTCAATCTTTCCAAAGATTTTGTTAGTCAAAAAACTTTTTTCTGAACCTAAGTCTAATGTAAATAATATTTTCTTGCCGTAAATTTCTCCGACAACAATAGGAACACCAAACCAGAAGAAATTTGCGGTTTTAGATTTACTTTTCACCGGCTTTTCAACCATAATCCAACGATTACTATAATCAATTGTAAGCTTAGCATTTTGGACAGCTTTCCAACCAATAATTCCATAAATTTCAAAATTAATATTTGACGCGATTAATCGCAATTTCAAATTAAAATCGTCTACAATTAGGCAAGGGTGATTTCTTAATACTAAATTTCCAATTATAAAAGAATTTATATACGTTGGAGTAACATCCACTTTGGTTTCGCCGTGAGTTATTGCTTTGCTTTTTTCGCGAGTTAAAATCGGCAAATTGCAATCCTCGGCTGTTTTGGATGAAACAATGGAATAATTCGACCCAGTGTCCAATAAAAAGTTTCGAATTCTTCCGTTTACACTTACTTGCAAAATGATTGCACCATTTGGTGCAGTAAAAAACTTAACTGTGTCTAAATCCTTCAGGAATAATATTTCCTCTTTTGGAACTTTTGAAAAAACCTTGGCAATCATAAAAACACTATCCGGGTCGTAATAGTATTGATTTTCAACCGGGAGAAGTTCCTTCCATTTCGATTGAAAAAAAAGAGAATATGTTAAAAACTTCAAGTATTCGTACTTAAAAGGATTCTTTGAATTTATTATCATTTTTTCTTTAACAGTACTCTCAATATTAGCAAAATCAGAGTCAAAAATTAGTCTAACGACTTCAAGAAATTCATTTTCGGCTTGTGTAAGGTTTTGAAAGTCAATGCTCGAAAAATCTGCATTTTTAACTTTTTCTAAAAAAGTTGCTTCACCTTCTGTTTGTTTCAACTGCATTCTATCTTCTTTTATCGATTTGCAACAAATCAAGCCTATCAAGCAGAAAACTAATAAAAGAAAAGCTTTATATGTTCGCTTTAAAATCATTTTAAAAACATTTATTTCGAAAAATTTACAAAATATTGCTTATCTTTTTTGTCGGTTCTGCAAGGGAGCGTTCTGCACCAAAATACCTAATATTATTAATATCAAACCCAAAATTGTAAACCAAAAAATTGACTCTCCAAGAATCAAATTAATAAAGAAAACTGAAATCAAAGGAGAGGCATAAATCAAATTGTTTACTTTTGCTGGATTTGGGGCTTTTTTCAAAGCTTTATTCCAAAGAATAAATGTAATACTCATCTCGAACAAACTTACATATAAAATCGATAAAAAAGAGAAAGTTTTGGGAATTATGAATTGGTTGGTCAAATTCAGGAATAGAAAACTAAATAAAGCTCCAAAAGAAAAATTCAAAAACAACCGAATTTCATCATCTACTTTTGAAGCTATGTTCATTACCCATGAGAAACCCCAAACAAGCGAGCTTGAAAGAGCAAGGACTGCACCTATTGTATTCGAAGGCTTTAAAGTGAGGATGTTCCCTTTTGAAATAATCACTAAAACACCAAAAAAACTAATAACTAACGCAAGATAAGAGATAAAGGTGATTTTTTTCTTTTGGAAAATGCTTGTCAAGATAGTAAGCACTATTGCCCAGGTATAATTCAATGCTAATGCTTCCTGAGCTGGAAGCAAAGAATATGCTTTGAATAAAACAAGGTAATAAAGGAAAGGATTAAGAAAACCTATTGCAACAGAAGCCAAAATGTCCTTCTTGGAAATGGAGAGTAAGCTCTTGAGTTTACCTTGGGAAAGAAGTGTAATTAATAAAATGATTGAAGAAAAGAAAGAAGAATAGGCAAGTAATTGAAAAGGGGTAACAAAGTTCAAAGCAATTTTAAACGCGGTTGCAACTGTTGACCAAAAAAAAACAGAGATAATTGCAAAAATTATGGACTTTTGGTTATCATCCATTAAAAATTATTTTTTTGTAGAATGAAATAGTAGGAATTATCCCTGGTAGTTATTTTTAAGAAATACGTTCCACAAAGCAAATGTAAACTTTCAGGAATTGTTAAAAGTTCTTGTCCATTACTTAAAGAAATAAATTTATGAATCAAGCTTCTACCAAATAAATCATAAATAGACAATTCTGCCACCCCGTTAAATTCTTTACCAAACTTAATATTCAAAATTTGATCATTAAAAATGGGATTGGGAAAGACTTTAGGAAATCCTAAGGCATCCTCTTCGTTGTAAGAAAGAACGATATCCCCTACTTCGCAAAGAACAGAAGTAGTATCGACAAAAATTGAATCGGGGAAAAATGGCAATGCTGTACTGAAGATCGAAACTCTGTCGAAAGTTACAAAGGTCTGCGAAAAAACCGAATCACCTGTTTTAAAAATCAACCTAACCGGTGTTTTAAAGGTAGATGGAACATTGTTCCCAGATTGTATTTGAGAGATAGATATTTCAGCGTCGTAATATCCTGTATCATTCTGATAACTGTGAACAATGGAACTAACTGAAAAAACTGGATGTCCTGCTTTAAATAGCCATTGGTCGAAAAATGTCATAAAATCGACATTTGGATTTTTAATTTTTTCTGAAAAGTGGTTGATAAAATTCTCTGTTGTAATAGATTTAAAAGAATACTCTTGCAAAAAGCCTCTTAATGTATGAAAAAACAACGTATCTCCAAGCATTTCTTTCAACATGTGATAGACCCAGCTAGATTTTTGATAGACTAAAACTGAATAGTCGCCAAAAATTGTATAAATTGGAAGTCCATAAATGGGAGGTAGGGCTAACCCCCCTTTCCTTAAATATTCTCTTCGAGAACTTAGGATAAATAGATTGTATCCCCATTTTCCGTACAAACTTTCATAGTATATAGCCTCGCTCCAAGTAGCACCGCCTTCGTTAAACCAAATGTCATCCCATGTGGCACAAGTAACGAGGTTGCCAATCCAGTGATGTGCCAATTCGTGTGCAATACCAGATTGTAAGTTCAGCCTCAACCAGACTCGATTAATTGAAGTAATAGTTTGATGCTCCATCCCCCCATAGTGAAAAGGCATCAGAACGACCATCCCGTATTTCACAAATGGATATTCGATGAAAGTCCTTGAAAAAAATTCCAACATCTTTGGTGTGGTTTTAAAAGTATTCTGGGCATTATATTGAGAACCATCTGTTTTAGTAGCATAATAATCCTTTTCCCAAACATAATATTGAATTTCAATTGAATCATTGGGCGAAGAAACTTTACGATACCAATCGGAATACAAAACATATTTAGAAGCTGCAACCGACATTAAATAAGTTGTAAGAGGCTTGTCCGAAATCCAATAGAAAATTTTTGCTGTATCTCCATCATTTACAACTCTTGAGAGATAACCATTTGATGCAGGAATGTAATCTTTTGGAACTCGAACTGTAATTTTTGCATCCGCTTTGTCATAGGGAGCATCGTTGCAAGGCATCCAATAACGAGCATCTTCTGGCTCGCTCATAGTGTAGGCAATTCTTTCTTCTACAAATACAGAATCATAAAATGGTGCGGGCAACCTACCCACGAATTTACCTTTTGGATAAAGGAAAAAACCTCGATAATTTTCTTCAGGTATATTCCTTGCGTAATTATAATAAACAACAATTTGGCAAACTGAACCATAGGTCAATTTAAAACTTAAGGGAATATTCAACTTACCTTTTGAAATTTTTGGGGTGGGAACTACTTTTTCACAATTGTCACCAACGCATACATAAACTGAGTCAATAGTAAGAGTATTTGCGTCCAACTCGACATTGCTCAATTCGGACACTGTTGACATAATCGAAATTTTATTGATACCATACCAAATTCTGTCAACGGAATCCATACTTGTTGGATTTTTCATAACATTATACCAATCAAGATATAAATCGTATTCTAAAACATCATAATCACGGCTGTTTACTTGCAAAACGTCTTCCCGAGGGATAGATTTCTGCTCTTTAAAATAAAATTGGAAATATTCTGGATTATCAACAAAAATTATGGAAGCAAAAACTTCGGTGTTGAATAAAACACAAAAGGTAATCACCAACAACATGTTTTTCATAAATTTTCTCTTAACAATTATACAAATCAATGATCGTTTCAATAGATTAAATTTCTAAATTAATGAAAACGTTTAAAATTAACAATGAACTTATCGACTAGAATAACACTGAATAATGGGATAAAGATACCAATCCTTGGTTTAGGTACCTACCTGTTGAAACCAGGAAACGAAACATACTCAACTTGTCTTTACGCATTAAATGTTGGTTACAGACATATAGACACTGCTTCTTTCTATCAAAACGAGTCAGACGTCGGTCGCGCTGTTCGTGATAGTGGATTGAAAAGAAATGAGATTTTTGTGACCACAAAAATTTGGAATGATGATCAGGGATATAAAAATACATTGCAAGCAGTTGAAAAAAGTCTGAAACTACTAAACATGGACTACATCGACCTAATTTTAATACATTGGCCTATGCCAAAACTTCGCAAAGAAACTTGGAAAGCACTTGAACAAGTATATGACGAAGGCATTGCTTCTGCAATAGGCGTAAGTAATTACACAATTTCACATCTTCAAGAATTATTTAATTATGCTGATGTAATACCAGTAGTAAATCAAGTTGAATTTTCACCCTTTCTTTACCAAAGAGAACTCCTTCAGTTTTGTGAAGAAAACCAAATCAAAATCGAAGCCTACTCACCATTAGCTCGTGGGAAAAAATTTGACCATCCAGTCCTTAATGAATTGTCAAAAAGGTATTCAAAAACTCCTGCTCAAATTATGATTCGCTGGGCTTTGCAAATAGGAACTATTGTAATACCTAAGTCCTCCAACCCTAAGAGAATAGTTGAAAACGCAAATGTTTTCGACTTCGAAATTTCCAATGATGATATGCTTAGACTAAATTCTCTTAACGAAGGATATCGTGTAGCTTGGAATCCAGAAAATATTGAATAAATATGACTTTCGAAGAATTTAAGAAGTTCGGATGTCTTATTACAAATTGGATTGAAAATTATTACAAAAACCTAAGATGTTACCCCGTCAAGTCAATGGTCAAACCAAGAGAGATTTTTGAAAGCATTCCCGATGAAATTCCTTTCTTAGGTGAACCATTTGACTTAATTTTCAATGATTTTGAAACTAAAATATTAAAGGGAATTACTCATTGGCAGCATCCAAGATTCTTTGCATATTTTCCCGCCAACACAAGCTTACCTTCAATACTCGGGGAATATTTGACTTCCGCTATTGGTGTTCAAGCAATGATGTGGCTAACTTCTCCCGCTGCAGCTGAGTTAGAAGAAAAAATGACTGTCTGGTTGCGAAAAGCTTTGGGAATTTCAAACGAATTTACCGGAGTTATTCAAGACACTGCTTCAACCTCTACGCTTGTATCTATTCTAACAGCAAGAGAAAAAGCAACAAACTTTGGAATAAACGAGAGTGGTTTCTCAACTTCTCATAAATTTACAGTTTATTGTTCCACAGAAGCTCATTCTTCAATCGAAAAAGCTGTGAAAATTGCTGGGATTGGTTCCAATAACCTCCGAAAAATCCCAGTTGACGAAAATTATTCAATGCGAGTCGATATTTTGGATTCCACAATAAAAGAGGACATTTCAAAAGGATATCGACCATTATGTGTTGTTGCAGCATTAGGAACAACTGGCTGCACTTCAATTGACCCACTCCAAGAAATAGGGGAAATTGTCAATAAATATGGAATTTGGTACCACATCGATGGTGCAATGGTTGGTTCAGCATTAATTCTCCCAGAGTTCCAATTTCTTTGTAAAGGAATTAATTTAGCAGACACATTTGTTTTTAATCCCCATAAATGGTTGTTTACAAATTTTGATTGTTCAATTTATTTTGTTAAAGACAAAAACTCACTTCAAAAAACTTTTCAAATAACACCAAGCTATCTTAGAACAGATTTAGATGAAATTGTTAATAATTATCGAGACTGGAGTATACAATTGGGAAGAAGATTTAGAGCTCTAAAACTCTGGTTCGTACTCCGAAGTTATGGTTTGGAGGGATTAAGAAGAAATTTAAAGAAACATCTTAATTTTGCTAGGACACTTGAAAACAAAATAGCAGAGGACATACGATTTGAAATTCTTGCACCAGTTAATTTCACTACGATATGCTTTCGTTATTACGATAAAACAAAGGCTTTTACGCAAAGGGAACTTAACGACTTCAATAAGAAATTGCTTGACGAAATCAACAATAGTGGTTTTGCATTCCTTTCTCACACAACCTTGAATGGTAAGTTCGTAATTAGATTTTCTATTGGTCAAACAAATACAGAATTAGATGATGTTATTAAAACTTGGAAACTAATCCAAAAATTAACTACAAAACTCGAGGAACAATGGCACGAAAATCAAAATTCCTCCAATTGACCCAAAAGTCTTACGAATTTCTCAAAACCAAAATTAATCAAACCCGTCTGGAAAACGGAATCTTGGTTATAACTGAGAGAATAACTTTCTTTGATTCGTTTGCCCTTGGAATTGGCGTCAATGTAGGTTCTCGGGACGACTATCCCAGTAAAGAGGGGATCTCCCACCTTTTGGAACATTGTGTATTTCGAAGAACTAAAAATTATGAATCGAAACAATTAAATGAATTGTTTGAAAAATACGGGGCTTATGCCAATGCTTTCACAACTAAAGAATACACAACATTTTATGTTAGAGCATTAAACAAAAATTTCTATAAAGTCTGGGATTTATTGAGAGAAATTGTTTTCGAGCCCAAATTCGACATTAAGGACATTACTAAAGAAAAATCAATAGTAAAAGAAGAGGTTCGCTCCTACAACGAAGACCCAGAAGAGGAAATCTTTGATATTACAGACAAATATTTGTTTCAAAACTCTAGGTTGAGCCACCCCATCGTTGGCAGAGTAAATACATTAAATAATATAGAACTAAATGATATTGTAAGATTTTACAATGAATTTTATATTCCTTCAAACATTGTTCTGGTTTACATTGGTGAGCTTTCGCACGAAGAAATTGTAGATTTATTTTCAAAAACTATCGTAAAGAAAGAACATAATCATAATTATCGCAATAGAAGGAAATTATTTGATTTTAACATCAAATTTCAAAAGAAATTCAAAAGGCAATTTATCCAGAGTCATATGTCCTTTTCGCGTATATTACCCATTTTGAGCGCCAAAGAACGATACCTCGCTGCTATTACAAATTTACTGTTAGGAGATTGCTCGAGTAGCCGACTTTATAAATCAATTCGCGAAAAAAGTGCTTTAGTTTATAATGTTTTTTCTTTATTTACAACTTACTCTGATTGTTCTTCATTGTATATTTATTCATCCACACACACCAAAAAACAAGAAAAAACCTTTGAAATGATTTTAAAAGAACTGGAAAACTTACATAATCTCGGCTTCACCGAAGATGAATTATTTCTTGCCAAAGAACAAATCAAATCTTCTACAATTATGGCTCTTGAAAATTATTCCGAACGTCTTCAGTCAATAATTAAGTCGGAATTGACTTTTGGAGATTATGAACCTCTCTCCAAGACTATCCAATTGGTTGATTCAATCACCTTGGATGAGCTGAACGATTTTGTCTACAAAAATTTTTCACCAATTAATTGGTCAAGTATAATTTTTGAACCTAAATAACTCATTACTTATTCTTGCAATGCTTATCTAAGAATTCAAAAACTTCGTAATACCAAAGAATTTGTTCTTGAGGTTTGGTAATCCAATGACCCATAGTTGGAAAAATAATTAATTTAGAGGGAATGTTCTTTAATTGGGCAACAGTAAATGCCTCTAAACTTTGTGTGTAGGGAACTCGAAAGTCCTTTTCACCAGCAGAAATAAGAATAGGAGTATCCCAATTTTGCGAAAATTTGTGAGGAGATTGTTTCTCGTAAATAGATTTGAATTGGGTGTCCCAATATGGTCCGCCAAATTCCCAATTGGGAAACCATAATTCATCTGTCGAACCATACTTACTTTCAAGGTTAAATACCCCACAATGAGATACAAAAGCTGAAAAACGTTTTTGGTGATTTCCAGCAAGCCAAAAGACTGCATAACCACCTGCACTAGCACCAACTGCTGCTATTCTATTGGGGTCAACAAAAGGAAGTTTACTAATGGAATCTGTTGCTGCTAAAATATCATCAATCGGTTTCCCAGACCAATCCTTACTAATTGCATCAACCCATTCCTGTCCAAAACCAGGCACACCCCGCCTATTGGGAGCAACTACAATGTATCCTTGCGATGCGAAAAGAAACAAATTCCATCGATAACTAAAATATTGACTAATTGTAGATTGAGGACCACCCTGACAATAAACAATCATCGGGTATTTTTTAGTTGAATCGAAATCAGGGGGAAAAAGAACCCAAGTATGAAAGTTCTTTTTATCTTTGCTTTTAATCCAAAACTCTTCTATTCTAATTGGCTTGATATCACGATATAATTCTTCGTTTTCGAAAGTGTGTTGAAAAATGGGAACTTCAGGTGTAATTGTACTTGCAGAAAAAATTTCAAACGGGCGCAGCATATTTCTTCTGCCGAAATACAATTTTTCTCCATTGGGAGAAATATCTAGCCCCCCATCACAATTGTATCTTCCTTTTGTAAGAATTTTCCAAAAGCCATCGCTAATGTCTATCTCATAAATTTGTACGGTTGCTCCATCCTCTGCCGTGAAATAAATTTTTTTACTGTTTGGATGCCAAACAAAATCGCCTACCCATTGGTCTAATTTCCATGACAATTCAGAAACCTTTTTGTCCAAACAACTATAAAGCATCAAACGGATTCTATCGCTTTCAAAACCAGCTCTTTTCATACTTGTAAATGCAATCCATTTACCATCGGGTGAATACTGTGGGTTTCTGTCGTAACCCGGCATTCCTTGAGTAATATTCATTGTTTTTTTTGTTTCTAAATTGTAAATGAAAATGTCTGTATTTGTACTTAAAGCATAGTTTTTATCTTTTTTGCAAGTGTAAGCCAATTCCTTAGAATCTGGGGACCAGGAATATTGCTCCGAGCCTCCAAATGGTGGATCTGGAACATCGAAAGGTTCCTCTGGCATTATATCAATTGGTGTGCCCCCTTCAACCGAAATAATAAACAAATGTGATTTATATTCGTCTTCCCAGCTATCCCAGTGACGAACGGGAAGATGGCTGTAAATCCTTACTTTCGATTTATTTAAATATGGATATTTATCTGCTGCAGTTTCAAACACTTTTACATCCATTGTAAAAGCAATCTTTTTGCCGTCTGGAGAAAGTTTGAAACTTGTTACGTCATTCTCAAAGTATGTTATTTGTTTTTTTTCCTTAGTTTTAATATCTATTTTGAATATTTGCTGTTTGCCTTTTGAGTTTGAAATAAAGTAAACGAAATGACCAGAATTATCCCATTGGTAATCACTTTCAGAGTATTGTGGATCATTTGTTAGATTTTGCCTTTCCCCCGTTTCCAAATTCAATAAAAATATATCTCTCTCAATAAAATTATCATTGATATTCGGATTCTCGACAAGATAAAGAAGATGTTTGCCATCAGGTGACAATTTGGGATTACCAACTCTTTTTAAAGAAAGTAGTAACTCTGGTGAAATATTTGTATTGCCATAATAAATAAATAACGGCTCAAAACGGAAATATTTCCACCCAGAATCGATGATAAATTTGTTAAATTTAAGATTGAATAATTCAAGCAACTCTTCCCTTGTCATTTCTTGAACTTTCTGAAAATCGTAATTCATAAGAAAAGGCGGGACAAATGGAACTTTTTCCGGGGGCATTGTACGAAGTATTGAATCAAGGATCGGGTTCATCTTCGGTTGAGAAAAGGTTAAAGCGAAACAATTAGCTAGCAAAACGAAAATTATTAAAATTCTCTTCATTTTTCTTTTCAGTTTAATTGAAACAAAGGACAAAATTAATCATAACCTAAGCAATAATTTATATTATTTTTGATTTGTTATTTACTTAAAAAATGGAAAAATTAAAAATTGGTTTTCTGGCTTCTCACAATGGAAGCAATATGCAAGCAATAATCGATTGTATCAAGAATGGGAAACTTGATGCAGTCCCTGTAGTTGTAATTTCCAATAATTCGAACGCTTTCGCTTTAGAAAGAGCCAAGAGCGAAGGTATCCCAGCTTATCACATCAGCATCAAACAATTTCAAAACGAGGATGAGTTAGACCAAGCGATACTTGATACATTGATTAAACATAATGCAAATATTATTTGTTTAGCTGGATATATGAAGAAAATTGGACCAAGGGTGTTAAATCACTTCAAAAATCGAGTATTAAACATACATCCCGCACTACTTCCCAAATATGGTGGTAAAGGAATGTATGGCAAATTTGTCCACGAGGCAGTACTTAAATCTGGTGAAAAAGAAAGTGGTTGTACAGTCCATTTAGTAGATGAAATATACGACCATGGAAAAATACTTGGACAAAAGGTTGTGCCTGTGTTTCCAGATGATACAATAGATACACTTGCACAAAGAGTTTTGGAACAAGAGCATAAGCTCTACCCCGAAATACTTCAAAAGATAGCAAGTGGGATAATAAGTTTAGACTAAAATCTATCTAAATGATATCCACCATCTACGTTAAGGATTTGACCTGTAATAAACTGGCTACATGTTGCAAAAAAATAAACTGCATCGAAAAGGTCCATTATAGTTCCATATCTTTGCATTGGTATTCTTTCAATAGGAACGATCGGTGCATCAATGTTGTTAGGTTCGTATGGTAAGAAAATAGAACCAGGATTAACACAATTCACCGATATTTTTGGGGCTAGTTCTTTTGCCAACGATCTAGTCAATTGAATGACACCAGCTTTGGAAATATTATAAGGAATTCGCCACCTCCAAGTTTCAATTCCACCTAAAGAGCCGATATTGATAATTCTTGCACCATCTTTTGCGTACTTTGAAAAAATTTTAGAAACGAATAAATATGCTTTCAAATTAATCGTTAATGTCCGATCCCAAATCCATTCATCTAATTCTTCCAAGGACCTTTTTTCGGGGAAAATTGCTGCATTGTTGACTAAAACATTTGGTACCCCTACTTCTTTAAAAAAACATTCAAATTCTTGCATAGAATGTTGAATTTGGCTTAAATCGCAAGAAAGTGCATAAACTTTGACACCAAAATTTTTAGTAATGTAATGTTTTGCCTCTTCTACGCTTTCCTTTGAAGAATTAAAGTGAATTAAAATATCCCAACCTTTCCGTGCAAATTCAAAAGCAAGCCCCTTACCAATTCTCCTTCCACTACCTGTAATTAAAACTAACGGCATTGCAAAAAATCCTTTTTCAATTTTTAAATTGCAAGTTTTTAAGTATTAAAGTCAAATGAATTTGTTATTTATTTTAATTTTTTTACTTTTAGTACAAAACGGTTCTTTTAGTGAAAAGTACAGAGTTTTTTTCAAAGATAAAGGTTCAAATGAATTCTATCGTGGAAGCACTCTTTTCAATTTGGCAGCAAAATCACTTTCTGAAAAATCAATATTTCGAAGATTAAAAATTTTCCCAAGGGATTCATTTGTCACCATCGAAGACGCTCCGCTACACCAACCATATTTAGACCAGATAGCCAAGACTGGATGTAAAATATTACTAAAATTAAAATGGTTGAACTATGTTGTAATCGAAGCAACTCCGACTCAAATTGCACAAATTAAAAATTTCAAATTCGTAAATCAAGTACAAACTATAAGAGAAATTGTCCCCAAAGAATTTACAAGCAAAATAAGCAATTATAATTATCCTCTTAACATTAGCAAATTACTCTTAAATCCCCAATTTACCGAAGATAGATATGGAGAAAGCAGAAACCAATTGAAAATGCTTTCTTTGGATAAGTTGCAAACTTTGGGTTTGCTTGGAGATAGTGTTTACCTAGGCATATTAGATACGGGCTTCCGGTGGAAACAGAATAGGATCTTCCAACATGCAAACGTGCTTGCAGAATTTGATTTTCTAAATCAAGACCCAAATACTGAGAATGATGAACTCGATACCAATATCCAAGACAATCATGGGACATTGGTATTTTCCATAATATCTGGGATTAAGAATGGATACCTTTTTGGTGCATCCCCTTTTGCAACTTTTTTGCTTGCAAAAACAGAAGATATCAGAAAAGAATCTCATTTTGAAGAAGATTGCTTCGCATCTGCTATTGAATGGATGGACTCAATCGGAGTTGATATTATTTCATCATCTTTAGGTTACTTTTATTTTGATTCAACAGAGACAAGTTACGATTTTAAAGATCTTGATGGAAGAACTACTCTTGTTTCGGCTTACACTAACCGAGCAAAAAAAATCGGTATAACAATGGTTGCTTCAGCAGGGAACAAAGGACCTAATGAATCGACAATACAAGCTCCAGCCGAGTCGCTTGGCGAAATTGCTATTGGCGCAGTTAATCCCACTGGCGATTCTGTCCTTAAGTTTTCGTCACGAGGTCCAACTTTCGACGGAAGAATAAAACCTGACTTTGTGGCTCAGGGCAACTTTGTGGTTTCGTCTCCACCATTTCCTTTCGATACCATAATGTATGGAAGCGGTACTTCGGTTGCGGCGCCGATTTTTGCAGGGGGAATTTCGCTTCTTTTGACCGCATTCGAAGAATTGGGCCCAGACACCATATTAAGCCTATTGAGGAGAAATGCTTCACGTAAAGACGATCCGGACAATTCCTGGGGATTTGGTTTAGTTGACTTTTATACTGCAGCCTTGGATTACGACGTTATTATTTCACCACCAATTTCATTCCATTCCAATGGAAGACAAAGAATAGTTTTCAAAATCAAAAATAAAAATGAAATAGAATCTGCGAAAATTTATTATAAATACGAACAAGAAAATAATTTTATTTCAGATTATTTGGTTCCAATTTCCTGGACTGATGAATACTTCTTCGATTTGTATAGTTTCTCTTTTGGCAACCTTTTTAACTTTTACGTTGTTGTAAAAACAAAGGATGGCAAAGAACGAAGAAAACCATTTTATGTTGATAAGTACTATAAAATTAAAATAGGTGATACCACAAAAAATATTTTCCTTTTGGAAAATTCAATATTGAATAATCAAGAATTTACATTTTCAGATAAAGTTAGGATTTTCCCAACCATTCTTCAAAATTCAAATATTCTATATATTCAACTTTTAGATTTTCCAACTTGTTCTGTGAACCTCGAAATAATTAATATTTTTGGAGAGGTCTTGCTAAGATATAATTTAGCAAATCAACATTCAAACTCACAGTACGAGAAAATATATTTAGATAATATTCTTGATGGATTATATTTCGTCAGAATTTCAACTTGTAATGGATTTACTAGAACTCTAAAGTTTATCAAATTCTCCTAAATTACGAATTTTGACTTCCAATTGTGGGAATGGAACTTTTATCCCATTCATTTCAAGTTCTTTTCTGATATCAGAAAGTAAATTATTTTTTGTGGTGTACCATTTTTCTGTGGGGCACCAAAAACGAATGTGAAGTCTAACACTGTTGAGGGCCAATTCTTCAACAAAGACTTCTGGCTGCGGTATTGCCAACACATTTGGCTCTTTGTTCAAAAGATTCGTAATAACTTCTCTAGCTTTGTTGTATTCATCTGAATAACGAATATCGAACAAGTAATCAATTCTTCTTGCTACATTTTCCATTAGATTGACAATGACCGAAGTGTAAACCTGCTCATTTGGTATACGAACAAATTCACCTTCGAAAGAGCGAATTATCGTAGACAGAAATCTAATTTCTTCAACAAAACCAGAAATACTCCCAACTTTTACAGATTGCCCTAGCTTAATAGGTCTTTCAATAATTAAAAATAAACCAGCTATAACATTACCAACGACTTTCTGAGTTGCTAAACCAATAATAATCGAGAGAAAGCCACCTAACGCCAAAACTCCAGTAATTTTTACACCAAAATATAAAAGAACTACGAAAAGATATGTTACAACAAATCCCCAAACAATGAACTTACTTAAAATTGTGAGTGTTTGAAATGAAACCTTATCCCTTAAAACAAATTTTATTCTTTTAAGAATTAAATTAATAAGGAAAAGAGATAAAATAAATACAAATAGTATTCCTAAAATCTCTATTATCCTCTCGGGTGTAAAAAAATCAAAAAATTTCATAATCCATTAAGCATAACAAATTTAGAACTGGATAAAAATTTTGTTGGAATTAGGTCGAGACTTTGTTGAAAGTTGTCAATCTCTATTGGTTTAACAAATTCAGTCTCACAATAGGATTCCGATTGAATTTTGACTTTGGAACTTGCTTTAGCCAAACTTTCATTAAAAAAAATCTGAATGTAAGCAAAATCAAATACGAGTTTGGTTAATTTAATTAAAGACGAAGATTGGTTTTGTAACCCAATTTCGAGCAAGCAGGTCTCGAATATTTTAGGAGTGAAAGGATTAAAATAAAACTCGGACTTCCAATAGTGACAAATAATACCATTGTGTGGATTTCCATACAACGCAAATTTCAAAGGTGTAATTCGAAAAAGGTCGATAGGTATACTTTTTCGGGAAACATTAATTATCACAGCAACAGAAATGGGAATTTCTACAAAACCATTTAATTCACTTTCTGGTAGAAGCGAAATGGCTTCTTTGAATTCGACCATCAAAAAGGTTTTGGGGAAATCCCAATTTAATGGCTCTGAAGGTTGTATTAGTATATTATCAATAGTTTTAGAAGAAAAAATAGAACTTTTAACTTCGCTATTAGATACCTCACGGAAGTATTTAAATAAATTGTTTTTACCTTCAAATTTTAAGCAAAAAATATTGCTTTCTAATACACTGGCATAATCATAATAACCATACTTACCAACGATGACTTTCATCAGAAATCATCGGTCAAAATCAAAATCATCTTCGAAATCTTCACCTATATCATCATCAATGATGTCTTCGATATTTTCGTCGGTTAACAAGTCATCTTCTAACAAATCATTGTCAATTTCAGCATCTTCAAGGTCACTTTTGTCTCTTTTAAAAAGCTGGTCTTCATCAATTTCCTCTAAATTAGCAAGATCTTCGTCGTCGAACAATTGTTCTTCAGGAAAATCATCTTCTTCATAAAAGTTTTCTAAACTGTCGAAATCATCGTTTCTACTGCTAGCAAAGTACGAAGGATAATTTTTACTGTATTCATCTTCTAAACTAAACATACCAATAAATTTATTGTTTAACAAAAAGTCAAAATTATCTAAAATAAATAAAAGCAACAAGTAAAAAAGATAAATCTAAAATAAGGAAAACCTCCATGGAAAAATTTACTTCGCAGCAACCTTTTTAACCAAGCTTGGATCAGTTAAGGACTTCAAAAATGCAACGATTGTTTTTAGTTGCTCATCAGTTAATTGTTTCCCAAGATTTATCTCTGCCATAATTTTTACTGCTTCTTCAAGTGTTGTTGCAGTGCCATCGTGAAAATACGGAAATGTTAACTCAACATTTCTTAACATAGCAACTTTAAACATAAATTTATCGGATTCTTGTTTAGTAACGTCGTACCTTCCTAAATCTTTCGTGTTATAGTAAGGTTTAACCAACCCCATCTTCTGAAACATATTTCCACCAAAAAGGGGACCAGTATGGCAAGTGATGCAACCAACTTCTATAAAGTTCTTTAACCCAACTTTTTCTTCATCTGTAAGAGCAGTTTTGTTACCGGTAATCCATTCATCATAGCGTGACTTGGATACAAGGGTTCTTTCGAACGCAGCAATGGAATGAGCAATATTGTCGAAGGTTATTGGTTTTTTATCGTTTGGATAAGCTTTCTTGAACATTTCTTGATATTCAGGTATAGAAGAAATTACCTTTTCAACTTCCTTTTCATTTGGCATTGCCATTTCAACCGGATTTAATATTGGGCCTTTTGCCTGGTCTTTCAAATCGGGAGACCTCCCATCCCAAAATTGAGCAAATTGGAATCCTGCATTAAAAACAGTAGGTGTGTTGCGTGTACCAATGGTATTTGGCAAAGCCCCTGGTGATAGCGGTTTATTGTCCACACCTGCCATGTTGTTAATGTCATGGCATGTGTTGCACGACATGGTATTATTAACAGAAAGTTTAGTTTCAAAGTACAATTTTTTTCCTAATTCGATTAATTCTGGTGTATCATTTTCGCTCCCGGGCATTTTATTTGGAAGAACACCGAAAATATTACTTGCTTTGGTTAAAAGTTCCTGTTCCTCCGCTTCGGTAAGTTTTTTAACTTCGCTTTCCTTTTTACCACCACAAGAAACAACAAAAATTGATAGTATTATAAGTAAGAACATTCTTTGCAGCATTTTTACCTCGATGATTATTAAACAAAAAGCAAATTTATAAAATCGAATCAAAATTTTAAACTTCTAAAATGAAATTTTGAAAAACTTTAGTCAAAAAAGCCAGATTATTTAAAAGTTGCTGTTATGTATTAAGTATAATGTATTGTGTCGATAATTTTTTTAAAAAAAAAGCAAGGGGGTACCCCTTGCTTTTACTAGACTAATTTCCTAATTTTATTTCTTATTTTTCTTTCCTTTTTCTTGCATTTTCTCCATAATAGCAGCACGAGCAGCCGCAAGTCGTGCAATTGGAACACGGAAAGGAGAGCAGGATACATAATCGAGACCAATTTTGTGACAGAATTCCACCGAGGCAGGTTCTCCACCATGTTCACCACAAATACCGACTTTAAGTTTCTTTCGTGTCTTTCGTCCTTCCTTAACAGCATGTTCCATCAAAAACCCAACTCCATCTTGGTCAATTGTTTCAAACGGATCGCGTTTGTAAATTTCTATTTCAACGTAATATTGCAAAAACCTTCCTGCATCATCTCGGCTCACCCCAAGTGTTGTTTGAGTTAGGTCATTTGTTCCAAAAGAGAAAAATTCAGCAACCTCGGCGATTTCCCTAGCAGTAATTGCACCACGCGGAATTTCTATCATCGTTCCTACAAGGTATTCAAATTTAATCCCAGATTCATCCATAACTTCATTAGCAACGCGACGCACAATCTCCTCTTGATTCTTTAGCTCTTTAAAATGACCAACGAGTGGAATCATTATCTCTGGAAATGGCTTAAATCCTTGTTTAATTACATTTACCGTCGCTTCAAAAATTGCTCGGGCTTGCATTTCCGTGATTTCTGGATAAAAAATCCCCAAACGACAACCGCGAAAACCTAGCATTGGGTTAAATTCCTTAAGGGATTCTATTCTTTCCTTTACTTTTTGCAATGGAATATTCAACATTTTTGCAATTTCCCTTTGACCTGCTTCGTCGTGTGGAAGGAATTCATGCAAAGGAGGATCAAGTGTCCTAATTGTAACAGGCATACCATCCATCGCAATAAAAATTCCTTCAAAATCTTGCCGCTGAAGTGGTAAAAGCTTCTTGAGTGCATTTTTTCGTTCTTCTGGGGTATCTGCTAATATCATTTCTCTCATAGGGCCAATTTTTCCTTCACCAAAGAACATATGCTCTGTACGGCACAAACCAATACCTTCTGCGCCAAAAGCAACAGCATTTCTTGCTTGATCAGGTTGGTCTGCATTTGTTCTTACTTTAAGTTTACGATATTTATCTGCCCACTTCATTATTTGCTCGAATATTTTATAAGTAGGTGCCTGTTCGGGTGCAAGAGTTTTATCTAATAATACTTGAATAACTTCACTTGGTCTCGTCTCAATTTTTCCTTGAAAAACTTCTCCGGTTGAGCCATCTATAGAAATGAAATCTCCTTCCTTTAAAACCACATCTTTCCCTTCGACTCTCATTTCGCGGGCTTTGTAATCAATCACTAAAGCACCACATCCAGCAACACATACCTTTCCCATCTGTCGAGCTACCAAAGCAGCGTGTGAAGTCATTCCACCGCGGGAAGTCAGAATTCCTTCAGCAGCATTCATACCGGCAATATCTTCCGGAGAAGTTTCGATACGGACAAGGATTACCTTCTCTCCGCGTTTCACCCATTCAACTGCATCTTCTGCGTTAAAGACAATTCTTCCTGTGGCGGCACCGGGCCCAGCATTTAATCCTTTAGCGATTAATTGTTTATTCTCCAAAGCCTTTTTCTTTTCTTCGGAATCAAAAATAGGTCGAAGCAATTGATTTAATTGGTCGGGTTCAATTCTTAAAAGGGCTTGTTTGGGTTTAATCAAGCCTTCATTCACCATATCCACAGCAATCTTCATTGCAGCAAAGGCTGTCCTTTTACCAGCTCTACACTGAAGCATGTAAAGTTTTCCCTTTTGGATGGTGAATTCTATATCTTGCATTTCACGGTAGTGGTTTTCAAGGATATCACGAATTTTAAGTAACTCATTAAAAGACTTTGAATCACGCTCTTTCAATTGTTCAATAGGTAAAGGCGTTCTTATTCCCGCTACAACATCTTCACCTTGTGCATTCATCAAAAATTCACCGTAGAGTTTATTTTCTCCAGTGGCTGGATCACGAGTAAAGGCTACACCTGTACCACTATCTTCTCCAAGATTACCAAAGACCATTGCTTGAACATTAACAGCAGTTCCCCACCAATCCGGAATGTTATTTAGTTTTCGGTATACAACTGCCCGTTGATTGTTCCAAGAACTAAATACTGCTCCAATTGCACCCCAGAGTTGTTCTTCTGGATCCTCTGGAAAATCTATTCCAAGTCTATCTTTTATCGCTTGTTTAAATTCAACAACAAGCTCCTTAAGCGCTTCCACATCTAATTCAACATCATAATGAACCCCCTTCTCCTCTTTCTTTTTTTCAAGGATTTCTTCGAATGGATCTATATCATCTTTGGTTTGGGGTTTCAAGCCTAGCACAACATCGCCGTACATCGATACAAACCTACGATATGCATCATAAGCAAAACGCGGGTTTCCCGATTGTTTAATCAAACCTTGCACAGTAACATCATTCAAGCCTAAATTTAAAACCGTATCCATCATGCCAGGCATCGAACTTCTTGCACCAGAGCGAACAGACAATAAAAGTGGATTTTCGGGGTCACCAAACTTTGCTCCCATTTCTTTTTCAACATTTTCCAAAGCCTTTCTTACTTGTTCGTACAGCCCTTTGGGATATGTTTTGTCGTTTTCATAATAATATCTGCAAACTTCAGTGGTAATTGTAAAGCCAGGAGGAACTGGCAAACCTATATTAGTCATCTCGGCAAGATTTGCACCTTTTCCACCAAGTAAGTCTTTCATTTGAGCGTTGCCTTCCGCCTTTCCACCACCAAAAAAATAAACATACTTACTAGTTTCTTTTTCTTTTTTCTTTCCCATGATTAACCAATGTTTGTTAACAAAAACTACAAAGTTACAAATAATTTTGGTAAATTTCCTTAATTTTTTCTTAACTACCAAGTAGAAAAGAAGTTAATCTATAATCTTATCAATTTCACCATTATTCATAAATTTGTAGGTTAAAATTATAATTTTTAAATGAAAGAAATTAATACACCCCTAATACAACAGTACCTTCAAATAAAAAGTAAATATTCCGACTATATCATGCTTTATAGAATTGGGGACTTTTACGAAACTTTTTTCGAAGATGCTGAAATTACTTCAAAAGTTTGCAATATTATTTTAACAAAAAGAAACAATGGCGCTGCGGGGGACGTTCCTCTTGCTGGTTTTCCATTCCACCAACTAGAAAACTATCTTCCCAAACTAGTCAATGCTGGATATAAGGTTGCTATATGTGAACAAGTCGAGGACCCAAAAAAAGCTAAAGGTATTGTAAAACGAGAAGTAATAGAAGTAGTGACCCCCGGAATAGCTTTAAACGATAAATTACTTAGCGAACGTTCCAACAATTTCGTCTGCTCCTTGTACATAACTAACTCGGTGCATCAGAAGAATAAAGTGGCTGGTCTTGCATTTGCTGATGTTTCTACTGGAGAATTTTACTTAACCGAAATTCAAATTGAACAACTCAAAGAATTTTTTGAAACATATGCTTTCAAGGAAGTAATTATTTCAAAAAGCCAAAAAGCATTTTTCCAAAATTTTTTCCAGGAATGTGGGTTCAAAGGAATTATTAACAAACTCGAACCTTGGATTTTTGATGAAACTTTTTCAAGAGAAGCTTTACTTGCACATTTTAAAACCACAACTTTAAAAGGATACGGAGTAGAATATCTCGAAAATGCCATAATTGCTGCTGGGGCTCTTTTATATCAAATTAAGCAAACCCAACCATCTTATTTAACGCAAATTATTAAAATCCAGCTCTTTAATGCATCCGATCATATGCTATTGGATTTGTCCACCCGAAGGAATTTAGAAATTTACTCATCACTCGACAATAATTTCGAGGGTGGACTTTTTTCAGTTATAGATCGCACTTTAACACCAATGGGGGCAAGATGCCTTAAACGATGGATTAGTCAACCTTTAATCAAGCTCGATAAAATCGAGAAAAGATTAAATCTTGTAAGTACCTTTTTTGAAAACGAGACGTTGAGAAATAAAATCCAAACCTACTTAAAAGAAATTTCAGATATTGAAAGGCTTACTTCTAAAATTTGTAGCAACAGAGCAATTCCACGAGATGTCCTTGCGCTTAAAAGGTCCCTGGATACGATTTCCTATATTAAGACTATCTTAACAGAGACAAGAAGCGAGTTGTTGCAACAATTAGCACAGCAACTTTTCTCTTTCGATGAGATTTGCAAAACTATTCAAAACTCCATTCGCGAAGATGCGTCCAATATTATTGGTTCTGGCGATGTTATAAAAAAAGGTTACAACATCGAATTCGACAAATTAATTGATTTTGCAAATAACAGTAAAAAATTATTAAAAGAGTATCAAGATGAAGAAAGGAACAGAACTAACATCCCAAACTTAAAAATTGGGTTTAATAATGTTTTTGGATATTACATCGAGGTTACGAAAACCCATTCAAATAAGGTTCCCAAATATTTTGAACGTAAGCAAACTCTGACAAACGCAGAAAGATATACAACTCCAAAACTCAAAGAACTCGAAACAAAGATTCTAAACATTGAATTAGAGATTCAAGAATTAGAATCAAAAATATTTCAGCAAATTTTATTTGAAATTTCCAAATATGTTGAACAATTACAAAAAGTTGCCCAAATTATTGCAGAAATAGATTGCTACGCCAATTTTGCAAAAATTGCAAAAGAAAATAATTATTGCAAACCAATTATTTCTAACAATTTCGATTTAGAAATTAAAAATGGTAGGCACCCAGTTGTTGAAAAGAGGTTACCAATTGGCGATATATTTACACCAAATTCCACGTTTATGGATAAATCTTCTATTATCCATATCATTACTGGACCAAATATGAGCGGTAAATCTTGTTATCTTCGCCAAGTTGGCTTAATTGTGCTTCTTGCCCAAATAGGGTCATTCGTACCTGCCGATTACGCAAAGATTGGACTTGTAGATAGGATATTCACTCGTGTAGGTGCTCAAGATAATATTTTCCAAGGTGAAAGCACCTTCTTAATTGAAATGCAAGAAAGTGCTAATATTCTAAATAATTCCACAAGCAGAAGTCTAATCTTGCTGGATGAAGTCGGAAGAGGAACAGCAACCTTCGACGGTATCTCAATTGCCTGGGCAATAGCCGAATACATCCACAATCACATCGGTGCAAAAACCCTCTTTGCAACGCACTACCACGAACTTAACGAACTTGAGCACAAATACGAAAACATTGTAAATTACTGCGTCGAAGTAGTGGAGAAAGACGACAACGTAATCTTCACGCACAAATTAAAACGCGGCCATAGCGATCACTCTTTTGGAATATTCGTTGCTCAAATGGCTGGTATTCCAAATGAAATCATTCTTCGAGCTAAAGAAATATTGAAAATCCTCGAATCGGGAACTTCCGCTCAAGAAGAAATCATCAAAATTAACAAGCCAAGATTCAAAAAAGTAAAGTCAATTGAAAGAGAAGTAGAGGTGAGGCAAATGGCTATTTTCGAATTTAACAGCGAAGTTTTAAAAGAAAAAATCTTAGGGTTAGATTTGAACAATATGACCCCCATGCAAGCCCTGTCATTTTTAGAAAGTCTTCAGAAAGAATTGAGAAAAAAAGAATGGTAAAGTATCTAATCTTTATTTTACTTTTTCTTTGGGTTCCCGAAAATTACTTAAACTCTAAAACTTCCCACCAATATGTTGAATTCAAAGCAAAAAAAGGTGATAGAATTGAAAAAATTTTCAGAAGCTATCTTTTGCCTTATTCTAACTGGAATCTCACAAATTTTATCGAATTAAATAAAGAAAAAACAAATCAGGACTTTAAATTAATTATAGGTCTTAAATACAAACTTCCAATTTTGGTCCTTAACGAGGATAACATTTTGAAATTTATGGAACAAAATTACAAAGATGACTCAATAAAAATCATAAATGAAAAAATAAAAGAGTATAATTCATTTGCTTTTTCTAAAGGGTTAAAAAAGAATCCCAAGGAAATTTGGGTGCCAACATATTTGTTAAAAGAAAAGTTAACCCCAACAAATAATCAGTTATTTTCTAAAGTTAAATCTAAGGAACCAAAACCAACTTCAATAATTAATAAAAAACTCTTTGCTCCTTACTATAGTTTACAACACAAAAAAACAATTCGCAAAACCCACCTTCTTGGTGATTATGTTTTCTATCTCGTTAGTGGACACGGTGGACCCGACCCTGGCGCAATTGGATATTTCGATGATAAAGAACTTCACGAAGATGAATATGCATACGATATAACTCTCAGGCTGGCAAAGTACTTGGAGGAAAATGGTGCAAAAGTGTATATGATTACAATTGACACTCTCGATGGCATCCGAGATGATAAATTCCTTCAAACAAGCAATAGAGAAGTATTCTATGGTGGGGTCACAATCCCCCTGGCTCAGAAAGAAAGATTGGAAGTTTGTGTTAAAATACTCAACGAACTCTATCTAAAAGAAAAAAACAATAAACGGAAAAAACACATATCAATAAATATTCATCTTGATTCACGTTCAGAAGAAGAAAAAGTCGATGTCTTTTATTATTTTCAAGAAAATAATCCCACGAGCAAAATTATTGCAGAAACTTTACAGTCTACATTCGCAGAAAAATACAAAAAATATCAACCCGGACGAGGGTATAGCGGTACTGTAGAAACAAGAAATCTTTACATGCTCAAAAATTCACTACCTCCAACAGTATATATAGAACTTGGAAACATTAAAAATAGAAACAATCAATACAGATTTATTGACAAAAGCAATAGAGACGCATTGGCAAAATGGCTTTGCATTGGTTTAATTAATTTTTCCAAATTGGGAAAAAAGCCCAGTAGCAACAAAAGAAAATAGAAAAGGAAGTATTTAAAATAAAATTGATATATTATTTGCAATTTTGCTTTTTGTTTTTGAGGCGAAAATGAATGTTTTAGTATTGAATTGTGGTAGTTCATCTTTAAAATTCCAAATCATACAAACTGATTTGGAAGCAATTAAAAACGATCAAGACAAAATGCTGGCAAAAGGCTATATTGAAAGAATAGGTAGCCAAGCAATCATAACATTGCAAGCAACTGGACAGCTTCCTTTTCGAACTGCAGAGCCAATTCGCGACCACAAATCTGCATTGAACTTTGTTTTAAAATGGATAACAAATCCCGACACCAAACTTGAAGGTGTATCTGATTTATCGGATATCCATGCTGTTGGTCATCGTTTAGTCCATGGGGGTGAGAGGTTAAAAAAATCAGTTCTGATTGATGACCATATTATCGACCAAATCGAAGAATGTATTCCTTTGGCTCCATTGCACAATCCTCCTAATCTCAAAGGTGTTTACGCTGCACGAGAAGTGTTTCCTGGAATTCCACAAGTCGGTGTTTTTGATACTGCTTTCCATTCAACACTTCCCGAGGAGAATTATCTCTATGCAATACCCTACCAACTTTATAGAAGGTTCAAGATCAGGAAATATGGATTCCATGGAACGTCGCATAGGTACGTTGCTTATCGATATCGAAAACTGAAAGGAATTGAAAGGGAACAAGTTAATATTATCACCTTACACCTTGGGAATGGTTGTTCTGCTTGTGCAATTAAAAATGGTTTTTCTTATGATACATCTATGGGAATGACCCCCTTGGAAGGACTCGTTATGGGAACCCGTTCTGGAGATATTGATCCTGCAATTATCGAATTCCTTGTCCATAACGAAGGCTCGTCAATGGAAGAAGTTTTCAATGTTTTAAATAAACGCTCGGGACTGCTTGGAATTTCTGGCTTAACAAACGATATGCGAGATCTTCTCGAGGAAGAAAAAGAACACAAAGACAGAAGAGCGAGCCTTGCAATTAATATGTTTTGCAATAGAATAAAAAAATACATCGGTGCATACCTTGCAGAGCTTAATGGATGTGATGCTATTTGCTTTACTGGGGGCATTGGAGAAAATTCCCCTGAAATCCGAAGGCGCTCCCTTTTCAATCTCGATTTTTTTGGAATAAAACTTGACGAAGAATTAAATGAAAAGGCCGTTGGAGTAAAGGAAATTAAAATTTCTGCCCCAGACAGTAAAATTGAAGTTCACGTTATAGCTACAAACGAAGAACTTTTGATTGCTCGCGACACTTTGCGAGTTGTTTTAAACGTTCCAAGAATATGGTAATTTTTAAATTTTAATGGAAAGATAATGAACGGAAATTTTATCGAAGAAATAAGAGAAAAAGCAAAGGGCTTGAATTTTCGTATTGCATATCCAGATTCAGAGGATGTTCGAACGTTAAGGACAGCCCGCTATGTACTTGACAATGGAATTGGTAAACCAATTTTAATTGGGAAACAAGAATCTATTTCTGAACTTGCTAAATCTGAAGGAATTAACCTTGCTAACATTGAAATAATCGAGCCCAAGTCTTCACCTTTTTTTGAAGATTACTCTTTTAGATTATTCCAAAAAAGAAAAGAAAAGGGAATGACCCCTGAACAAGCAGCAGATTTGGTTTCACTTCCAATTTATTTCGCTGGAATGTTGCTCGATTCAAATCAAGTTCAGGTTGTGGTTGGCGGTAATGTTTCCTCCACTGGTGATATAATTCGATCTGCAATTTACACCGTCGGCGTTGCTCCTAAAATATCAATTGTAAGCAGTTACTTTATTATGGTCCTCCAGGACAAATTACTCTGCTTTGCTGATTGTGCAGTAAACCCTGATCCAACTGCCGAACAACTCGCCGATATAGCCATTACATCTGCTAAAAACTTTCAAGCAGTTACAGGATTAACACCTTATGTGGCAATGTTATCATTTTCTACTAAAGGAAGCGCCACACATCCCCATGTAGATAAAGTAATCCAAGCAACGAAGATTGCAAAAGATAAAGCTCCAGAATTGCAAATCGATGGAGAATTACAAGCCGATGCAGCATTAGTTCCATCAATTGGCGAGCGTAAATGCAAAAGTTCTCCTGTTGCTGGTAAGGCTAATGTTTTGATTTTCCCTGATCTTGATTCCGGTAACATAGGATACAAGCTAACAGAAAGACTTGCTGGTGCATTAGCCATCGGCCCAATAGTACAAGGTCTAAGTAAGCCTTATTGTGATTTGTCCCGTGGTTGCAGTGTGGATGACATGATTAACGTCTCTTGTATTTGCTCTTTAATGGCTAAAGGTGCATTTTAATTTACCATAAATAAATTCTAAACCCAACTTATTTAGTGGAGTTTATTCACAAAATTAATTCTATTGAAAACATTATTCGTCAGATTTTGATTAAATCATCATAATAATGGCTCAAGTAGGCACTTGAGAACGCATTGCAAAGTATTTAACAACACCATACCTTAAACCCTTATCGCTAACGATAATATTGTCAATGCCGAAATATTTGCAAAAAGTTTCGAGAATAATTACTCCAGCGGTTATAACGTCTGCACGTAGTGGAGGAATATTAAGTTTCGAGATAATTTCTTCAATACTCATAGAAAAAAATAAATCTCGTGCATAAAGTATATCATCAAGTTTCAAAATAAAATTATCAATCTTGGTTCTATCATATTCTTTCAAACCTTGAACGACTTGAGCAATAGTGGTTGGAGTACCCGCAACCGCATACACCAATCCTTGAATAAGGTTTTTCTCAATTTCTCCAAATTTTCTTTCAACATCATTTTGAACCGCATCAATGTTTTCCTTGCTTGGTGGATGACCAGTAATATATTTCTCAGTTAGTTTAACTACCCCAAAATTAAAAGAATTTCGAAAAGTTATAGACTCATTTTCTCCAATTATTATCTCGGTGCTTCCGCCACCAATATCCAAGACAACAGAGTATGATTTATTTTCTACGGTACCCAGAAAACTTAGGAAAGCTTCTAATTCGCCAGATATAATATCTATGGAAAAACCAACTTCGTTTCTAATTCTTTCGGTGGCCCATCTGGAATTTTTTGCATCACGCAATGCTGAGGTCCCTACACAAAAGATTTTTTCGACATTATGCTCAATTGTTTTCAGTTTATAATCTTGTAAAATTTGAATTGCTCTATCCAAAGCTTGCGGGGAAATCTCAGAGGTTTTATTAATACCTTCCCCAAGTCTTGCAATCGCGTGATAATCTGCAACAGGAATAATAGTCCCATTGGATAAACCATCAGCAATTAGCATCAAGATGGTATTCGTACCTAAATCAATTCCCGCTATTCTCATTTTAATATTTGGGGGTTAAAACAGCACCAAACCATTCATATTCTCTCAAAACATCAACCACTTCGAAATTATTATTAGTGATATTGTGCACAAAATCATCGTAATCATAAAGCAAAATTCCACTAACTAAAACAACTCCTTGGGTTGAAACCACAGAAGAATAAAACTTACGTAAGTTGCGAACGATTAAATCATAGTTTAAATTTGCAAAAATACCATCAGCAACTGGTAAAAATATGTGTGTATCAACATCTAATTCAATCAAGTCAATCCCTTCTTTTATTCCATTTTTTACAATGTTTTCAGTTGCGTTTTCGATTGCCCAAATATTATTATCTAAGGCTAAAACTTCTTTCGCACCGAGTTTTTTTGCAAGAATTGCTAGTATTCCGGTGCCGGTACCAACATCAATCCAAAAACTTTCAGGTCTAACATATTTTTCTGCTAACTGTATCATTATTTTAGTAGTTGAATGATGCCCAGTTCCGAAGGACATTTTAGGATCAATAATTAATTCAATAGGTTTTCTCGTTGAGTTCACTTTTGTTGAGGGTACAATGGCAATATTATCCGTAACTGTAACCGGGGTTAGATTCATTTCCCATTCTTCGTTCCAGTTTTTCTCGTTTATAACATCTATCCGAGAGATTTTGGCATCTTTGTCGACTAATTTAAGGCACTCAACAAAAAAATCATATTCAAGAAATTCCCAATCAGTTTTTCTAAAAGTAACTACTAAGACATCGTTTTGCTCCTCGACACCTAATATTGGGAATTGGCTTAAAACAGCCACAAGATTTTCGGCAAGTTCTTCTTTTGTTTCAATAACAAGATTAATAAACTTTTCAGGTACCATTAATCATTTTATTAAATTCTTTTACAAACAAATCAAAATTAGTAATAGGTTCGTAGCAAGCGAAATTATTACACAAGTATGCAGTGGTTTTGCCATTACGAACACTATAATCTTTCCAAAAAACAAATTCACAATTTAAATGTTTACTCGGGTTGAAAAATACCAAAAAAATATCATGAATTGAAACTTTTTCAAAAAATTCTAAATATTTTTTGTATTCTGTATCCTTTTCATCATCGTAAGTTATTACAATCGTTAAATTTTGAAAAATTTTTTTAATAAAGCTATAATTAAAAAAATTGTAAGATAAAGGATTATTATCGCATAGGTTCGCAAAACTATTTTCTAAAGAATACAAAATTCGGTTGTAACTTTCATCTGCCGTGACTAAAAAAAATTGATGCAAAACATAAAACATTGCTGAATTTCCTGAAGGAATTGCTCCATCAAAAAACTCTTTGGGATTTATTATTAAATCTCTATTATGCCTATATGAAAGGAGAAATGCACCAGATTCATTATCCCAAAATAACTCGATTGCTTTGTTCAACAATTTATAGGCAAGTGAAAGACTATCGTAATCTTTTGTGTTTAAAAACATTTCGTAAAAACCAAAGATCGAAAAAGCGTAATCATTCAAAAAACCATCAATTCTTCCTTCGTTTTCTACAAAAACATGATAGATTGTTCCATCCTTCTTTAATAATCTTTCTTTGAAAAAATTGTAATAATTCCTCAAGACCACCAGAACATCATTTCTTTTGGAAATAAAAAAATAATTGGCCAAAGCAGCAATCATAAGCCCATTCCAATCAGTCAACAATTTTTGATCTTTGAAAGGTCTGACCCTTTTTTCCCTATAGTCAAATAAAATCTTTCTCCAATTTGTTATTTTTTCTTTTAAAATATTTAAGGAAATACCTTCTTCGCTTGCAATCTCCTCTAAATCTTTATTTAAATGCAAAATATTTTGGTTCATAATATGACCAAAGGGATCTTCAAAGTTTCCCAAAGGATTTACATTATAGATCTTCTGAAACAAATCAAAATCAGATTGGATCAACTGTTTAAGTTCTTTGAAATCATATAAATAAAATTTACCCTCAAGCCCCTCACTGTCTGCATCTTCGCTTGAGTAGAAAGCTTTGTTTTTATAGAGTAGCTCACGAAAAACATAATCAACAATCTCATCTGCAACTTCCAGGAAGAAGCTATTTTTACTTATTTTATATGCTTGTGCGTATGCAAGTAGTAGCATTGCTTGGTCGTAAAGCATTTTTTCGAAATGAGGTACCATCCATCTAGAATCGGTAGAATATCTATGATAACCAAAACCAATCTGGTCAAAAATTCCACCCAAACGCATTTTGCTCAATGTTTTTTCTACCATTTCGTAGGCATAGCTTTTCTTTTTCAAAGCGTAATACTCGAGCAAAAAAAGAAAATTTTGAGGAGTTGGAAACTTTGGGGCACCCCCAAACCCACCGTATACTTTATCAAAAGCAAATTCCAAACTCCTAAATGCTTCATCAAAATATCCCTCACTAAATTGGCTTGTACTACCATGAACCTCGTTTTCACGAATATAATTCAAAAGATTATTCGCTGAAGACTCTACATCACTTTTTCGATTAGACCAAACATTTTGGACATTTAAAGCAAGGTCTTTTAATCCAATCCTTCTATTTGTAGATTCTCTGGGAAAATAAGTTCCAGCAAAAAAAGGCTTCTTGTCAGGTGTCATTATTATCGTTAAAGGCCAACCACCGCTTCCAGTCATCATCTGACAAACCTTCATATAAAACGAATCTATATCGGGTCTTTCTTCCCTATCCACTTTAATACAAACAAAAACCTCGTTCAAAATATTTGCAGTTTCAGGATCGTTGAAGCTTTCCTTTTCCATAACGTGACACCAATGGCAAGAGGAATACCCTACAGAGAGAAATATTGGTTTTTGCAGCTTACTTGCAATTTCGAAGGCTTCTTCGCCCCATGGATACCAATCAACAGGATTATAGGCGTGCTGAAGCAAATATGGACTTTTTTCAGTTATTAATTTATTTGGTTTCATTGTATTGTAAAATATGTTTAAAATTTTTGATTAAACCCTCAAATTTTGCTCTCCTTAAAGGTGAGTTCTTTGTAAAGCTCAGAAAATTGTCGAAAGACATATTTTCCAAAAATTTCTTATCTAAATTAGTTCCAAAACGTAAAGGATAAAATGATTTTTCCGAAGTCAATTTTGCCTTTTTGTTCCAAGGACAAACCTCCTGACAAATATCACATCCGAAAATCCAACCATTTAAATCTAAATTCTCTGGAATATTTTCATTTTTCTTTTTCTCAATAGTCCAAAATGATATACATTTCCGGGAATCTAACACTTTTGGGTGGACAATTGCACCAGTCGGGCAGGCTTGAATGCACATTGTACAACTTCCACAGTGTTCTTTTATTTTTAAATCTGGTTCAATTTCTATACTCAAAAGTAAGATACCAATAAAGAAGTATGACCCTAGGTCTTTGCTTAGCACAAGGCTGTTTTTGCCTTGCCAGCCAAGCCCGGCTTCGACAAACCAAAATTTTTCAAGAATTGGACCAGTATCCACGTAAATTTTATATTCAAAGTCATGAACATATTCTTTTATGAATTCAGCAACTTTCTTTATCTTTTCTTTCAAAACATCGTGATAATCGGTTCCCCATGCGTATCTCGAAACTTTGAACAAATCGTTTGTGTAGGTAGCATTCGTGTAATATGAATGTGCAAAAACGACTACTGTTCTAACACCTGGAAGGATTAGTTCTACGTTCTTACGTTTATCCAAATTCGTTTCTAAATAAGACATAGAGGCATGGTACCCATTAGAAAGCCAAGTGATATAATTGTCAATTTCAGTACCGACTGATTTTGCCTTGGCAAAACCAACTTTATAGAACCCAAGGGAACGAGAAAATTCCTTTATTTTGGTTTTCAAATCATCTATTTTATTAATTTTCATTACCAGAATATCCATTTATTATTAACAATGTTATCAACCCTTAAGAATACATACCGTCCAACTAGCTTTACTTCAAATATTTCTATCTTTTGGATTCCAATACTCTTATCTTTATTTTCACCAGTACGAAGGGAAAATGTCCATCCGTGTTCTGGACAAGTCAGATAATAGTTTTCTACATAACCTTGATGCAAGCTATGTTTGTGTTGATGTGGGCAGACATCTCCAATAGCAAATATTTCGCTATCAACCAATACGACAACAACCCTTTTGTTGATTTCACCTTTTACTTCAATTAAAAAAGGTCTTTTATCTTTTAATTTATCAATTTCAACGAGGGGAATATACTTATTGTTTTCAAACTCAAATACCTCCTTAGGTTCTATAATCATAGATCAATTTTTTCCTTCACAAAGTACTTTCCATTTTCGAATCCTATTTTTCCAGCTTTCACAAAAGTATCATGTTCAAAAATGATTACCCAATCTTCATCCAATGCTTGGGACAGAATTTCCTTTTTTTCCTTAAGAGTTGTCAGCGGATAATTATCATAGGCCAGAATATATGGTAAATTTAGGTGTGCAGAAGTTGGAAACAAATCAGAGGGGAAGAAAAAAGTCTGTCCGTTTGCTTTAATTTTAATTGTTTGCATAGCTGGGGTATGACCATACATTGTAATAATTTCAATAAAATCAGGAAAATCAGTATTACCGTCAACTAATTGCAGTACTTTGTTCTCCATCAAAGGAAGAAAATCCGCTTTAATAAAAGAGCCTGAATCCTTTTCAGTTGGTTTTTTTGCCCATTCCCATTGTTCACTCTGAACGTAGTATTTTGCATTTGGAAATGTGGGGACAATCGAGCCACCTTTCTCGATAGTTGCTCCACCACAATGGTCAAAATGAAGATGAGTTAAAATTACGTCAGTAATATCTTCTGGTTTTAAACTCATCGATGCTAATGCATTTATAATACTGGATTTATTAAGATCTATTTTATAAATTTTTTGCATTTTATCATCAAACTTATCACCCGTCCCAGCATCAATAAGAATAATTCTTTCGCTAAATTGAATCAAAAGAGGACGTGCAGACAAAGGAATCCTATTTGATTCATCTGGTTCTGCGTATGCTTTAGCCCAAAGTGCTTTGGGGATAATACCAAACATTGAACCACCATCTAAACCGAATATACCAGCATCTAATGTCTTTATTAAAATTCCATTATAATTCATTGAATTTCCTTGAATTAATTTTTCCATTTAATGCTGCAACCTATTGAGGGTTTTTGTTCAAAATCAATTAGTTTTCCGGCGACTGAGTATTCAAGAGCTTTTTTCAAGTCTCCTCCAGTAATTGGGATATTGTTGCTAGGTCTTGAGTCATCAAATTGCCCCCTATAAATTAGCTTTAAGTCAGCATCATAAAGAAAGAAATCTGGGGTACACGAAGCATTAAATTTTTTGGTTATCTCCTGGGTTTCATCAATTAAGTAAGGAAAACCATAGCCAAACTTTTTTGCATATTCTTTCATTTTAATGGGATTATCCTCTGGATAAGCTGTGTAATCATTGGGATTAATGGCAATTATGTTTACTTTTTGAATAAATGCATTGGTAATCTCGACCAATTTCTCAATTATGTGCATAACATAAGGACAATGATTGCAAATAAACATAATAAGAATCGGTTTACCGTTAATAAAATCGTTAAGAGATAAAAATTTATCGCTAATTACATCTTTGAGTTGAAATTCTGGAATTCGAGTCCCTAAAGGAACCATATTTGATTCAACTGCAGGCATAAAATCCTCATTTTTTTGAAAAAATATAAACGTTTGCCCTAAAAATAAATTTTGAAAAGCCAAAAATTTTTAAAGACCAAAAATTTCAACAATTTTTCTTGCAGCTCGTTCAGATGCACCTTTGCCACCCAAAAGTTCTTTAACCCGAGAACAAATTCTTTGATAACCTTCATAAATATTATTATCTTGCAGAATTGTTTTAATTACTTCTACAATCCTTTCAGGTACGGCATTCTTTTGAATGAACTCTGGCACGTAATTACCTTTCAACAATATATTTACAATAGAAATATAATCAATTTCAATCAGTCTCTTAGCAATCAGATATGTCCAAAAAGAAGTTTTATAAAACATAACGAAAGGTAGTCCAAGCAAAGCAGCTTCTAAATTCGCTGTTCCAGATTTTATCAAACCGACTTTACTATTTCTTAGTATTTCAAAAGAATTATGAACAAAATTCACATTACCTCGATAACTCTTGATCTCTTTAGAGAAAACCTCAAAAAATTTTTCATCTGAAAGCGGAATATTAATCTTATATCCAGGAATCTCTTTAGAGATATTTTCAATTAAATCCAATGTTAACTTTTTATGGTGCAATATCTCGGATTTTCTTGAGCCAGGCAACAAAGCAATAGAATTCTCTCTTTTTTCAAAAGGTAATAATTCCATTTGAAAAACCGGTTCATCGAGTAGAGGATGACCAACAAATTCTAAGTTAGAAACATAAGGTGAGAAAAATTCCTTTTCAAATGGAAAAACTACTAAAAGCAAATCGACAAACTTCTGAAGCTTATAGATTCTTTTTTTGCCCCAAGCCCAGAGCTGAGGAGCGATATAATAACAAACAGGAATTTTGTTTCGTCGGGCCAGTTCAGCAATTTTTAAATTAAACCCAGGAAAATCTACCAATACCACAAGGTCCAAATTCTTCGATTCTAAAATTCTTTTGCTTTGAGCAAAAGCGCTTCTGATATAATTTATATTTTTCAATACTTCAACAATACCAACTACGGAGATCTTATCTAATTGAATAATTGTTCGCAACCCCTCCGCTTCCATCCTTTTACCACCAATACCAATGAAGCGAATTCCTGGAACGATTGTTTTCAAATGAGACATTAACTTTGAAGCATGAATGTCGCCGGAATTTTCACCAGCGACAATAAATATGGTAGGGTTTTTCATTCTGGACTTTATTATTTGGGAATAGAAAATATTTTAAATTTACCGGCACCACGCTCTTTTTGTATTAAACTAAGCAAATATTTTTGGGCTACAAATTCTTCCTCCCCTTGCAATGGTGACAATTTTTCATATTCACCATTTGGAAGCAAGCGCCAGGATTTAGTGTTATCCTTCCAATAAATTTCGAGAAGATTTATTAAATGATCTTTTAATCTAACATTTTCAACGGGAAACATTAATTCAATTCTTCTGTGTAAATTTCGAGTCATCCAATCTGCGCTCGAAAGGTAAACTTCGGGTTTTCCATTATTTTTAAAATAGAAAATCCTACTATGTTCCAGAAAACGACCTAAAATGCTTCGGACTTCGATATTTTCGCTAAGGCCTTTAACACCTGGAACTAAACAACAAATACCACGTACGAGCAATTTGATTTGAACATTTTTTTGCGACGCTTTGTAAAGTTCCTTTGTTACTTCTTCATGAGCAATTGAATTCATTTTTGCAAAAATCATACCTGGGTTTTCTGGAGTGGAATATTCAGCTTCTCTTCTTATTAATTCAATAATTTTGGGTTTTAGATTTATAGGAGCAACTATAAATTTACGCCAATCCGTAAACTTCGAATATCCAGTGAGAATATTAAAAAGATGTATTGAATCCCAAGCAAAATCTTCCTTTGCTGTAAATAAGCCTATATCGGTATAAATTCTTGCAGTAAAGGAATTGTAGTTTCCAGTACTTAAGTGTACATATTTCCTAAGGTGGTTACCTTCCTTGCGAATTACCAAAGCAATTTTACAATGAGTTTTGAATCCAACAACTCCATATATAACATTCACCCCATTATTTTCGAGCTCACGTGCCCAACCAATATTACTCTCCTCGTCGAAACGAGCCTTTAACTCAACAAAGGCAACCACATCTTTGCCATTTTCAGCTGCTTTCATTAATGCATCAACTATCGGAGCATTTTTACCAACCCTGTAAAGGGTTATTTTAATAGAAAGCACATTGGGATCATCAGCTGCAGTTCTTATGAATCTTAAAACACTATTTGTGAAGGAATCATATGGATGGTGGACAAGAATGTCAGAATTGTCAATGCATTCAAATATGCTCTTATTGGGAATTAACAATTCTGGAGGTATTCTCGTCTGGAACGGAACATCTTTTAATTCGATTTTATCAATAGAGGACAATAACTGAATAAAGTCTGGAAATTTCAAAGGTCTATTCAATTTATAAACTTCCTCGTCGTTGATTTTCAAATGTTCTTTTAAAAACTCAAGAACAGTATTATCCATTTTGTTGCTCACTTCCAGCCGTACAACAGCAGTTCCCCAATGCCTTAATTTAATTTGTTCGGAAATTGCACTAAGTAAATCTTCAGCTTCATCTTCTGCAATAGCAATATCCGAATCGCGAGTAACTCTAAAAGCATTTGCCGAAAGAACATCGTAGCCTGGAAATAACAAATCCTTATTAGCTTTAATTACCTGTTCTACCAAAACAAAATGATACTCTTTAGAATTTTTACCTGGCAATTGTATAAAACGTTTGATTTTATCAGATAATTGAACAAAGTTATTTAGCAATGTGGCACTTTGGGAATATTTATCCTTTAATACAAATATTATATTTAAGGCGCAATTAATTAAATTGGGGAATGGATGTGCCTGGTCTAAAATCCTTGGAGTTAGTAGGGGAAGAATTTCTTTGCAAAAATAATCTGTTAAAAAGCTTTTATCTTCCTCAGATAAATCACTGTATTTATGTATGTAGATTCCATGGTTATTTAACTCAGGTAAAATTTCATTAAAGTAAATTTCCTCTTGCAAACGATAATATTCAGAGACTTTCTTTCGAATCTCTGCTAACTGTTCTTTCGGTGTCAGTCCATCCATTGAAAGTTCAACAACATCCGATTCAACTTGCCTTTTTAAACCTGCAACCCTAATCATAAAGAATTCATCTAAATTTGAACTAAAAATACTTAAAAACTTAACCCTTTCAAGTAATGGATGGCTAGGGTCTCTTGCCTCATAAAGTACCCTTTTGTTGAACTCTAAAAAACTGAGTTCTCTGTTGAAAAATAATTTTTTTATCTTAGGTTTAGATAACTTTCCATCCCTTTTAATATTTACTTCATCAGTTTTCATTTTTTGCATGTTTTATAAAAAAAAATAATTAATTTACATTGTAAAATTAAGTAAATTAAATGAAAGTAATAAAAATGAAGACAAAAATTATACCAAAACTCTTATTTTTTTTAGCCTCTTTGATCATCTTTTCTCTCTCTTCTTACGCTCAACCAATACGCGATACTCTCGCTCCTATGTGGAACATTATTCCAGTGCCCAATCCCTCGCACATAAAAGTGATTACATTCGATAGCTCCGATGTAATGTACATTGGAATATGGGGCCAAGGAATCTTCCGTTCACTAAATTTAGGTCAAAACTGGACAGAAGTAAACACCGGTTTGTCAAACAAATATGTAACTTCAATTGAAATTGATTCAAATGGAATACTTTATGCCTCTACCTATGGTGGTGGTATTTTTATCTCTACCAATAACGGTGCACTTTGGTCTCCAATAAACAGTGGATTACCTAGTTTAAAAATTAAAGCCCTTAAAATTAAATATCCAGATACCTGTTTCGCCTCTGTCGAAGGGTATGGTATATATCGTATCACAAATCGAGGTGCAACAAAAGTTCGTTTGACTCAAGGCTTGTGGAACTACGATGTAAACTGCATTACAATCGGAGACAATGGTTCGATTGTAATTGGAACAAATGGTGATGGAGTTTACTATTCAAATGATGGCGGAAGAACTTGGAGAAGAAGTGGATATGCTAGTAACTTTAGGGTAATTACTTCATTTGCTAAAAGTGGAATTGGAGAAATTTTCTGTGGTGTATATCAAGGCGGAGTTTTCTCATCTGCGGACCACGGTTTAACTTGGGCTGTTTTTAAAAGGAATGATACTTTAAAAAATGTTACTGCCGTAACTTTTTACAATCATGCTGAGCCCATAGCTGGGACAGAACGTATTGGTATTTTAAGATTTGATTCGCGTGCCTACGAAGATTGGAGATTGACAAGTCTACGCGATGTTGGTGTTTCATCATTGGCAAGAAGCCGGCAAGGAATACTTTTTGCTGGAACTATAGATGGAGCACTTTACAAAAGCACTAATGGAGGTGCTAATTGGGAAAGCATTCGCTCATCAAACAATTTCATTAGCGCTTTTCATTCCTTTAATAATACCTTATTTGTCGCTTTGAGTAATTACAAGTCCTTTCGTAGTACGGATTTGGGTCTTACTTGGGAAGAATTAAATACTGGTAATGTTGCCCTTACGGCATTTTACCATGATTCTTCAAATAGATTATTCGCAACTGCAAGGTCCCTTGCCACACCTCGCGGTTACCTTCTTGTTTCAACCGATTTAGGTAATAATTGGGACACAGTTATTGCGAAAAGCGACACATCTTTCGGGGCATTTGCAAATAGAAATAATATTTATTTCGTTTCAATAAATTTCCAACCAGCAAACCCCCGCGATCCTGCTTCACCTAGGAACGATTTGCTTCGTTCAACCGACGGTGGGGCTACTTGGACATCGCTTGGGGTAAGGTCTTTGGCTGTCCAAGGAATAAGCGCAATTGGATTTAACATTACGGGTACACTTTTTGTTTCCCTTACCGATAGTGTTATAAAATCAACTAACAACGGAAACTCCTGGTCTATTGCAATAAATAAATCAGCAAACAATTACCGCGACATCGCTTTTACAAGAAACGGTACCATTTTCGTAGTTGGAGACTTTGCTGTCTTACGTTCCACAAATGATGGAACTTCTTGGACAACCAAAACTGTTAGTGGATTGTACCAATTCATTAGGTCAGTTACAACAACCATCTATGACCAGGTAATTTTTACAACATACTATGGAGAACTCCAAACAACTTTAAATAATGGCTCATCTTGGGATTCTTTATCCATCTCTATTGGCTTACTTAAAGAAAATATTTTGTTCATTAAAGCGGACAAACAGGGATATATCTGGATAGTAACAAGTACAAACATTTACAGGGCAATCGACCCCAACGCTCTTCCTGTTCCAATCTTGCTTGAACCTAATAACAATTCATTAGGAGTAGATCCAATAACCACTTTCCGTTGGAAAGACATATCTAAGGGAGAAATATTCGAAATGGAACTCTCTGATGATATAGATTTCACAACTGTAAAGGAACGAATCATTTTACGCGATACATCTCGCATCAATTACTATTCTCTTAACTTCAATACCATGTATTTTTGGAGAGTAAGAGCAAAACTAAACAACGCATTGGGGAATTGGTCAAACAGATTTGTATTTACAACAATAGTGGAACCACCCATTTTGATTTCACCTAAAAACAATCAAGGCGGATTACCACTTCGCCCTGTTTTTGTTTGGTCGAAAGTCAAAGACGCAACGGGATTTTTATTACAAGTATCGAAAGATCCGAGTTTTAATAACCTTCTTTTTGAAAAAACTTTTACTAAAAGCACCGACACTACATACACACACACAGCCAATTTGGAGTTCGCCACTGAATACTACTGGAGAGTCTCCGCAAAAGTTGGAAATACTCAATCAGCTTGGTCCGAAGTCTGGAAGTTCAAAACTAAAGTTCTCCCCGTAAAACTTCGGCTTCCACCAAACGCTTCGTATGGTGTGCCAATTACCACAAAATTATTTTGGACTCCCTCGACTGGCGCATCAACCTACGAAGTTCAAATCGCTTTGGATGAAAATTTCGAACGCAAGATCTTTGATGGAATTTCGCAAGCAAGTGATTACTTCGAACCAAAAATTTTGGAATATTTTACTAAATATTACTGGCGAATAAGAGCTGCCGATGAATACGCACCCACAGATTGGTCAGAAACTTGGTGGTTCATCACTGTTATCAAAGCACCTCAGCTCATTTCTCCCGAAAACAACAGCAAAAATCTAAAGCAACCGATCTCATTCCAATGGGAAAACTTCGATAAATCTACCCACCACCACATTCAGATTTCAAAAGACATTAATTTTCAACAACTTCTTGTTAACGATTCCAATTTAACCAAACCCAATTATGAAACAAACAACTTGGAGCCCAACCAAAAGTACTATTGGAGAGTAAGATATAAAGTCAATGACTATGCTGGGTTGTGGAGTGAAACCTATTCTTTCGCTATTTCAATAGGCCAGGTTGCACTTGTATATCCTCCCAAGGATACCACAAACATGCCTCTTTCGGTCCTGTTTCAGTGGCTACCTCTGGAAGGCTCTGAATTTTATGAATTCCTATTATCAAAAGATCCTAATTTCATTAGCGACATTATTTTCTCTAATGATCAATTAGCAACTACCCAAATTCTCGTGCAAAGCCTTGATTACAAGACAACTTATTATTGGAAAGTTCGAGGTAAAACGACTCAATCTTATGGAGATTGGTCCGAAACAAGGGAATTTACGACAAAAGAAGCTCCTGTAAATATTGTCCTCGAAAATCCTTTGGATATCTCGATTTTCCCAAATCCTAACAATGGAGTCTTTACTATAGGTATTCTAGAGAACCACACAATAAAACCTATTAAAATTACCAATACTCTTGGAGAAACAGTTTACATCTTTGAAAATAATTTTAATCACTCTAATTCATTAAGTCTAAATCTTACTCGTTTGGAAAATGGAGTTTACTTTGTTATATTTGAAATTGATTCCAAGCTCTGTGTTATTAGTTTTATCAAAAATGACTGACGTCATAGTTTATGCTTAATTTGGAAAAATTATTAGAAATTCAAGAACTTGCAACTTTGCCAACAATTACGACAAAAATCCTCCAACAAATAGAAGATAACAATGTTGATATTAGGAATATTGCCCACACTATAGAAACCGATGCATCATTAACCGCTAAAATATTAAAGGTTGCTAATTCTGCAATTTATGGTTTGAGAACCCCAGTTGCTTCCATACCCCAAGCAATAATTACAATTGGTTTGAATAGATTAGCCAACATTGTCATTGGTGTCTCTATTTTCTCCCGGTTCATGATACATAGCAACCAATTCGCAAAACAATTAATGGAAAAATTTTGGTGGCACTCTGCTTCTGTTGGTGTTGTTTCAAAATCCTTAGCTACAAAAATCGGCAAAAATTACAAAGAATTTGAATTTATTGGCGGGTTACTTCACGATTTTGGGAAACTTATTTTATTGCAATACAAGTTGACAGACTATGTTAAAGTTCTTGAAGCTACAACTAACGAATCAATTCCGGATACAGAAGCAGAAAAAAAAATTTTTGGAGTAGATCATTTAGAAGTAGGCTCATTCATTGCGCAAAAATGGAAATTGCCCATTCCGATTGTAAATATCATTGGATATCACTCTAAATTAAATAGATTGAAGGAAGATTACGAATTAACTTCAATTATTAGATTTGCAGACTTGCTATGTGAAATTTGGGGCGCCGACTTCTTTGAAGGTCTCCAAATGATTAAATTTGAAGACCAACCCTCTTGGATTAATCTTAAACAAAGGTTCCCGGAATTGGGTGAACTTGACCTCGAAAAATTCACTTTCGAATTGGAGGAAGATTTTAAAAAGTCTAGCGAATTTCTGAAAATTATTGCTTCATCTTAACTAGAGCAACTTAAAGTTTCCTTAACTATTCTTTCTGATGAACCCACTCTTCTTAGAAAATATTCTTTCATTTTGCTTGAGACTTCCAAACGAAACGATTCTTCTTGCAATTTTGTTAAAACATTTTCAAGTTCATTTCCATTTCGTACAACCCAAAGAGTACCAAAATCAAGCATTCTTAATGCATCCCGCGAGTTATTGATATTCCCACCACAAATCACTGGTAAATTAAACCCAGCCGGTTCAATAACACTATGAATACCACGCCCAAATCCACCACCAACATAAGCCAGATCTCCAATCGAATACAAAGAAAGCAAAAACCCAACTTTGTCGACTAAAATGTTAAAATCTTGAATTAATTTCCTTATTTCATTGTCTGAATAATCTTTGTTGATAAGCTCGCTAAACCTAATACACTTTCTGTCGTTTCTTTCGACAAATTTTAATACACTTTCTTTTACTTCGTGTGGAACATAAATAATTTTAATTATTTTGTTAAACTTTTTTCTTACTTCAAATAATAATTCTAAATCAGGTTCCCAAACACTTCCAGCAATTAATACCGTAAAGTCTTTGAAATGATTTTTACAAAAGGGCAAAACATCTAAATTATTTATTTTAGAATATACCCTATCGTATCTTGTATCATATTCAACCACAGTTGGAACTTTTAAATCTAAACTCGCAAAAAAATCGAAATCATTTTCATCGCTTACAAAAATCTTTGTAAACAAATTAAAACATTTTACTATGTAGATCTTATAAATAAAAAAAATCCATTTATTAGGCTTAGTAGCAGCAACAAGAAATGTGGGGACTTTCTTTTTTTTTAATTCAGACAAATAATTAAGCCACAATTCATATCTAATAAATATTGCTATATTTGGTTCGATTATTTTAATAAACTTTTTAACTAACCAAAAATTGTCCATTGGTAAATACAGGCAAACATCTGAATATTGATAATTCTTTTGATTATCATAACCAGAAGGTGAAAAAAAAGTGGAAACTATAAAAAAATTTGGGTCTATACTCTTAAACTTTTCAATCAATGGTTTTGCTTGTTCAAACTCTCCCATAGAAGAAGCATGAACCCAAATTGTTTTCCTATTACCCTTTAACCTTAATTTTTCTAGATTGTTTGATAGTACTTTTTTCCACTCTTTCTCTCTTTTTGCAAATTTTGAGTTAAATAAAACAAAAACTGGTTTTATTATTAAAAAAAGGATAAGTAAAAAATTGTACAATATTTTAATCAAGATTTAACTCACTTTTGAGAAACAAACCAGTCAAGCTTGCTGGATTTTGAATAATATCTTCTGGGGTTCCTTCTGCAATAATTTCCCCGCCTTCGTCGCCACCTTTAGGACCAAGGTCAATAATCCAGTCGGCACATTTAATCACATCAAGATTATGTTCAATAACAACTACTGTGTTTCCTTTGTCCACCAAATTGTTAAGTAACTTCAAAAGAAGCCGAATATCTTCGAAATGCAAGCCAGTTGTTGGTTCATCAAGAAGGTAAAGTGTTTTGCCAGTGCTTCTTTTCGAAAGCTCTGTAGCCAATTTTACTCTTTGAGCTTCCCCACCTGAAAGAGTAGGTGCCTGTTGACCAAGTTTAATATAACCTAGGCCAACGTCATTCAAAGTTTGCAAAACTTTTCTAACCTTTGGGATATCTTTGAAAAATGCCAAAGCTTCTTCAACAGTCATCTCCAGTACATCCGCAATTGTTTTATTTTTGTACCTGACACAAAGTGTTTCGTCGTTGTAACGTTTACCCCCACAAGTATCACAAACCACATAAACTTCGGGAAGAAAGTTCATTTCGATAACTTTCATTCCTCCACCTTGGCAATCTTCACACCTACCACCGGGAATGTTGAATGAGAAACGACCTGGTTTATATCCCCTAAGTCTGGACTCTGGTAACATAGCAAAAAAGTTCCTTATTTCGGTAAAAACACCAGTGTAAGTTGCAGGGTTTGAACGTGGTGTTCTTCCAATCGGGGACTGGTCAATTTCAATGATTTTGTCAATATGCTCGATTCCCTCTATGGAATCGTAAGGTAAAGGTTTCAAATTAGAATTGTAAAAATAATTAGATAAAATTGGGTACAAAGTATCATTAATTAATGATGATTTTCCGGACCCACTCAATCCAGTCACGCATAAAAATAATCCAAGAGGAACCCTTAGAGTCACGTTCTTTAGATTATTCCCCCTTGCACCTCTGAGTATTATTGCCTTGCCATTACCTTTTCGACGAGACTTGGGAACTTCTATTCTTCGCTCGTTTAGTAAATATTGTGCTGTTAATGATTTCTTTTTTATTGCTTTGTCTAAACTTTTCAAGCATTCTGGGGATGTAGAAAAAATTATTTCACCCCCTTCAATTCCAGCTTTTGGTCCGAGGTCAATTATTTGATCAGCATTTTCAATTGTAGCTTTATCATGTTCAACGACGATAACTGTATTACCAAGTTCTCGAAGTTTTTTCAAAGAATCAATCAATTTGTGATTGTCAAACTGATGTAAACCAATACTTGGTTCATCTAAAACATAAGTAACGCCAACCAATTCGGAACCAAGTTGTGCTGCAAGTCTTATTCTTTGAGATTCACCACCTGATAGTGTTCTAACCGAACGATCAATAGAAACATAAGAAATCCCCAGCTTCTCCATAAACTCAAGTCTGTCGAATATTTCTTTAAATATCAACTTGGTAATTTGAAATTCTCTTTCAGTTAGTTTACCATAAATTTCTTTCAGCAATTTCTTTGCATTAATTATATCTTTACTAGATATGTCAAAAATTGAATATCCATTGATAAAAACATTTAGGTTTTCTTCCTTCAAACGAGCACCATTGCAAACTGGACATGGAAATCCACGAATGTACTTTTCCAAAGAACGAAGTAAGGAAGGAGTATCCGTATTTTTGTAGACTTGTCTTAAGGAATTGATAACTCCATTGTATGTAATTTTGTAAGGACTTACAGAATGTTTTAACTTCATAGTAACTTCTATAGGTTCGTCGGGGTCTCCATAAAGTAGCAATTTCAACTCGTTTTCATGAAATTCTTTTATCGGTTTTTCTAAGTTATATTTAAACTTCTGTGCAAATGCTACTACTTGTTCCAAAAGCCAAACAAAGCGTGAATCTTTAAGAATTTCAATAGCACCTTCGGAAATAGAAACTTCATTATTGGGTATAAGTAAGTCTAAATCAAAATCAAACAACTCCCCTATCCCATCGCAATTTGGACATGCTCCATACCGAGAATTGTACGAAAAACTATTTGGGGCCAAAGGTTCGAAAGAACGTCCACATTGAGGGCAAGAATAGTGGATACTCATCAATCTTTCTTTTTCTTCTTCAACATCGTAAATAATAATATTTCCTTCACCGTAATTTAATGCTAAATCGCATGATTGATATAATCTTTGTTCTTTTTCTGGATCAACTGTTAATTTATCAACAACGAGGTCGATATTGTGTGTTTGATAACGAGATAACTTCATATCTTCAACAATTTCAAGAAACTCACCATCGACCCTAACTCGAGTGAATCCAAGTCGTAAAAATTGCTCGAAAAGTTCGCGATAATGCCCTTTTCTACCCCGAACAACAGAAGCAAGTATTTGGAGTTTTTTACCCTTATAGTTTTGGATTATTTCATTAATTATTTGGTCTAAGTTCTTTTTTTCAACCGGAATTTTGCAAGTAGGACAGAATTGAGTTCCAATCTTTGCAAAAAGCAGACGTAGGTAGTCATAAATTTCAGTTACAGTACCAACAGTAGAGCGTGGATTGTGGCTTATAGTTTTTTGTTCAATAGAAATACTAGGGGAGATACCTTCAATCAAATCAACTTCTGGTTTTTTGTAATTTCCAATAAATTGTCTTGAATAAGCAGATAAACAGTCCACATATCGCCTATGACCCTCGCTATAAATAGTATCAAAAGCAAGTGTCGATTTTCCAGAACCAGACAATCCAGTAATTACAACAAATTTATTCCTTGGAATTTCCAAATTAATATTCTTTAAATTATGTTCTCTTGCTCCTCTGATTTTAATAAATTCATCACCATTCCGATCAAATTTTTCACCGACATTTCCCATTAGAGTAACATAAAAAAATAATCAAAAAATAAACCTACATAGACGATTTTTTAATTAGTAAATTATTAATTCAAGTCCAATTAACATATTCTTCTTCGATAATCTTACCCCTAAGTACCTTGAATTTATCCTAGTAAATAGGACAAAGTAATAATCTTTAGAAAAGTAGAAATTCTAAATCATTATTTTTGTTGTAACTAATATATCTTAATTTTGCATTTATTATTATTGATTTAAATTGGAAAACTGGAAAACGTTAGGATTTGGCGAAAGCATAGATTTAAAAATATTCACAGCACGCTGGGTTCATAGGGAAAATCCCAAAAGTCGAAAACAAAGCAAATTTATCGTGCTTGATTCTCAAGATTGGGTGAACATCATCCCAATTACAAAGGAAAAAAAAATTGTTTTAGTGAAACAATATAGACATGGAATTGACCAAATAACCCTTGAAATCCCTGGCGGTTTGATTGATAAGGGAGAGAATCCTTTAGATGCTGCAATGCGTGAGTGTAAGGAAGAAACAGGATATTGCTCTAATGAAGAACCCATTTACTTAGGAAAAGCAAGACCCAATCCAGCATTTCTTACAAACACTTGTTATACATATTTATGGAACAATGTTGAAAATAAATTTGAACCAAAATTTGATGTAAACGAAGATGTTGAAATTGTTTTGAAAGATTTAAGCGAAATTGAAAATCTAATCAAAGATGGGACGATTAACCATTCAATAGTACTCAACGCATTGTTTTTTTATTTTTTACATCTAACTGATCGAAATAAATGGGAAAAGTAATTTCAATAGCAAACCAAAAAGGCGGAGTGGGCAAAACAACAACTGCGATAAATCTTTCGGCTTCCCTTGCTATTAATAACAAAAAGGTACTGCTTGTTGATATTGATCCTCAAGGAAATGCAACCAATGGTCTCGGTTTCGTTCAAAATGAAATTAAAAATACCACATACGAAGTCTTAATTGGAAATGCAATAATTGAAGAAGCTATATTAAATACTGACTTAGAGAATTTGAAAATTTTGCCTTCGAACATTAACCTTGTTGGTGCTGAAATTGAGCTTGTTAACTTAAACGGAAGGGAAAGAATTCTTAAAAGTAGAATTGATAATATTAAGGAGGAGTTCGACTTTATTTTAATCGACTGTCCACCTTCTCTTGGCTTATTAACAGTTAATGCTTTAACATCTGCTAATAGTGTTATTATTCCAGTACAATGCGAATATTTTGCCCTCGAAGGTCTAAGCAAGTTGCTTAATACTATTCAAATGGTAAGGGTTAGTTTAAATCCAGAACTTTCCATAGAAGGTGTCCTTCTGACCATGTTCGACTCAAGGTTGCGACTTTCAAACCAAGTTGCCCAAGAAATATGGAACTTGTTCGGGAAAAAAGCATTCAAAACAGTTATTAGCAGAAATGTCCGTTTGTCGGAAGCACCAAGTCACGGCAAACCAATATTTCTTTATGATCCAACAAGCGTGGGAAGCAAAAACTATTTGGACCTTGCAAACGAACTTCTTGAAAGAAATAAATTGGTTTAAAAATGTCAGAAAAGAAAAAACAATTTGGACTTGGAAAAGGTCTTAGCTCACTTATTCCTGGCGAAATTTTAAGTAACGAAGAAAAAGATAAATTACAAACTCATTTAAGCGAAATTTTCCAAGAAGTCGAAATTTCGAAAATTCAATTTAATCCCTACCAGCCTAGAAGTCACTTCGAAGATAAAAATATCGAAGAACTTTCAGAGTCAATCAAAGTAAATGGTGTGATTCAACCAATAACACTAAGAAAATTGGCAAATAACTATCAATTGATATCTGGTGAAAGAAGAATTAGGGCAGCATTGAAAGCGGGACTAACCAGAATTCCCGCTTTCATTATTAATGTTGATGAAGATTACAAAATGCTTGAAATCGCTCTAATCGAAAACATACAAAGAGAAGATTTAAACCCTATAGATTTAGCAAATGGTTTAAAAAAATTAAGCGAAGAATTCAACCTTACCCAAGAAGAAATTGCTAAAAGAGTTGGTAAAGACCGCTCAACGATTACAAACTTTATTAGGTTACTTAAATTGCCGATCTCAGTCCAAGATAGTCTAAGAAACGGCGAAATTTCAATTGGACACGCAAAGGTTCTCCTTTCGCTTGGAGATAGCGAGTTAATTAAGCGTATTTGGAAAAAAATTATTACTGAAAATTTATCTGTGCGTGCAACCGAAAAGTTAGTCTCGAATTTTTTGAATAATCAAAAAAATGTTAAAGCAACCAACCAAAAAGTAAAGCAACCTGATAGCAATGTTGCACACTTTGAAAGGGAAATCTCGCAAATCCTTGGTACCAAAGTAAAAATTATGAATAAACACAACAAAGGGAAAGTTGTAATTGAATATTACTCTCTCGAAGAATTGGAAAGAATTGTTGAAACCTTAACAAAAAACCCATAACAATTTGCTCTTGAAGTAAAAGAATGAATAAAATATCAGTTACTTGGAATTTGTTTTACGAATGGAAGTAATTATAAATTCTCTGAGCTAGATTCCTACCAACAACACTTTGTAATTCCTCGATTGTTTTATTTGAAATTTCAGCTACTGAACCAAAGTTACTCAAAAGTCTGTTTGCTATTTTTTCGCCAACCCCTTCAATGTTTAACAACTCTGTTGTAAATGTCCTTTTATCCCGAAGTTTCCTATGGTAGGAGATTGCAAATCGATGTGACTCATCTCGAATTTGTTGAATAAATTGAAGTGTGGGTGAATTTCTAGGTAAAATAATCGGTTCCTTAAAATCTGGCTTGAATATTTCCTCGAGCTTTTTAGCGATAGCCAAAATTTGAACTTTTTCGTAAATATTCAATTGTTTCAAAACAGCGACAGCTTGAGTGAGTTGTCCTTTTCCACCATCGATAATAATTAAATCTGGAAGTTCTTTACTTTCCTCTAAAAGTCGATGATACCTCCTATATACAGCTTCCCTCATTGCAGCAAAATCATCATTTTGGTAAACAGTTTTAATTCGGTATTTTCTATAACCACTTTTAAAAGGCTTTCCATCTTTGAACATAACCAAAGAGGATACGTAATCCTCACCTTGAATATGAGAATTATCAAAGCATTCGATTATTCTTGGGGCCTTTGTTAATTTCAAGTCTCTTTGCATTTCAAAAATTCTTTTGGGTAATTCAGCATTTTTTTTCATAACTCCAAGTAAAAACTCCTTTAGTTGGAACTTGGCATTTTCGATCGCCAAATTCACTAATTTCTTTTTATCACCCATCTTTGGAACAAGCAAATTCACTTTTTTCCCCTTTTTAGACTTTAAGTAACCAATCAGGAATTTATCATTTGGTAATGAAAACGGTAAAAGAATTTCGTCAGGAATAAATTCTGATTCAAGGTACATCTTCTCCAATCCTACTTGCAAGATATCTTCGGGGGAGGAACCAAGTTTATTTTTCATTATAAAATGTCTTTTCCCAACGAGTTTACCTTCGCGAATATTGAAGGCAAACACACACATTACTTCATCCTCGCTAGCAAATCCAAAAATATCTTTGTCTACAAGTTCTGCTGTAACAATCTTTTGGTGTTCTGAATAATCTTTCAAGAGTAAATACTGATTTCTATAATATGCTGCTTGCTCAAAATTAAGCTCTTCAGCCGAACTTTCCATTTTCATTAATAGTTCTTTTTCAATTTGAGCTGTTTTTCCATTTATTAAAATAATTGCATTTTGAACATTTTCCATATATTTTTCACGCGAAATCAAGCCTTCACAAGGTCCATCACATTTTTTAATTTGGTAATCTAAGCATATTTTAAACTTTCCTCGCTGAATATTTTCATCATTCAATTTCAATTTACAATTTCTTAATCTGAAAATTGAACGAACCAGTTTAATAATCTTTTTCATAGATTTAACATCTGCATAAGGTCCAAAATATTTCGACCCGTCGCGAACAATTTTTCTTGTAGAAAAAATCCGTGGGTACTCCTCGTTGGTAATTCTAATAAAAGGATATGTTTTGTCATCTCGTAGCATAATATTATAGCGTGGCTTGTGTCTCTTAATTAGTGTATCCTCAAGTATTAAAGCTTCGGCTTCGTTGTCGGTTACAATGTAATCTAAATCGTAAATATTCTTAACTAAGGAAATAGTTTTTGCATCTTGAAACTTTCCACCTTGGAAGTAAGACTTTACTCGGTTTTTTAAACTAGTTGCTTTCCCAACATAAATAATTTTTCCATTCTTATTCTTGAAAAAATAAACCCCAGGGGAAGATGGTAAAAGCTTAATCTTTTCTTTGATTTCAAAATTTCTCATACTCCCAACTCACATTAAGAATAACTAACGAAAATAAATTCACATAATTATCAAAAATTTAATTCATACTTTTGAATAAGTAATACAAATGGTTAGACCAATGACCAATTTTATCTTATATTTTTTAGGTATTTTTGTAAAGTTAACACACAAGTAATTATGAAAACGAAAATAAAAGCTGTCACAGTCGATTTTTGGAATACCTTATTCGATTCTTCGAATGGAATTGAAAGAAATAGTTATCGTATTCAAAAGCTTAAATCAGCTTTTGAACAGCTTGGACATAGCATTCCCGATGAAGAATATGAAAAAGCTATGCAGGAAGCTTGGGAATACTTCAACAAAATTTGGCGGAACGAAATGAGAACCATCTCTACTTATGATGCTTTGAAATTTTTTTGGAACTATTTTAATGCCAAACATGACGAAGAAATAATTGTTGATTTAAAAAATACTTTTGAACAAAGTATTTTGATTTATCCACCCAAGCTTTTTGATGGAGTTCCCGATGCTTTAAAGAAACTTTCTGAAAATTACAAACTTGGTATCGTCTCCGATACAGGGTTTTCCCCTGGAAGTGTTCTCAGAGAATTACTTAAAATTCAAGGAATTTACAAATTTTTCTCCTCTTTCAGCTTTTCCAATGAAACAGGTGTCGCTAAACCTCATTCAAATGCTTTCTTGAAAGTATTAACCGAACTTGAGTGTAAACCAGAAAACGCAATCCACATTGGTGATATTGAAGAAACAGATATACAAGGTGCAAAAAAATTAAATATGCTTGCTATCCGATTTATTGGTAACCACTTAGATTTTTTGAACGAAGATTCCGAACATCACACCATTGCAGATTTCATTGCCACTTCTTGGAAAGAAATACCCCAAATAATTGAAGAAATCGAATCAGTTTGATGAGAAAACCATTAAACATTGGTATTTTCGGAGGTTCATTTAACCCAATTCACATTGGTCATCTTATTATTGCTAATTTCTTTGTTTCGGAGACTAATTTGGATGTTTGTTTATTTGTCCCGAACTCTACCTCTCCTTTTAAATTCTACAATAAAGATGTAGCAGATGCACAACATCGAATCAAAATGATTGCATTAGCAATAAAAGGAAACCCTAAATTCAAAATTGAAACCTATGAAATAGACCAAGGGGGTATTTCGTATTCTTTTGATACTGTCCTATTTTTCCAAAATAAATTTCCCCAATCTTCTTTACATTTCCTTATAGGCTCAGATCAAGCTAAAAAGTTCATTCATTGGAAAAACTGGCAAACAATACTAAAATATTCTAAGCTTGTCGTAGCTCGACGTAGCTTCGAAAAAGTAGAATATGATTTTGTACCATTTGAATTTCAAAATAGAATTATCCTATTAAACAATCCAGTTATCGAAGTGAGTGCCACTCAAATTAGAGAATTAATTAGGAATAGAAAGTCGATAGACTACTTAGTTCCCAACAACGTTAAAAAATACATTTTTGAAAATAAGTTATATCTGGATTCATGATAATTTAGTGCTTGCTTAACATTTGACTTAAATTAATTAATTTTGCTTTTTTAAATTAAACAGGTTAGCAAAATGGCAAAAAAAGAAGCAAGGATCATCGTAACACTTGAGTGTACCGAAGCTAAAAAAGAGGGAAAACCGGCTTCAAGGTATACAACAACAAAAAATAAAAACAACACTTCGGAACGGCTTGAATTGAAAAAATACAACCCATTTTTGCGTAGACACACTCTCCACAGAGAAGTGAAGTAAAAAATATTACCTTTTCCAATTTAGGCATTGCAAACAGCGGTTGCAATGTCTTTTTTTTGCTACATTTCGAAACAAATAAGAATTTAGAATTTTATTTATTATAAGAAAAAATCGTAATTTGCCTTTTTAAATTTTTCTTTGGGGAAAAAATGAATAGGGCATTGAACTTTTCACCTGGTCCAGCTGTACTTCCAGTCGAAGTTCTGGAAGCAACAAGTAAAGCAGTATTAGACTTTAACAACACTGGTATTTCTATTATGGAAATTAGCCATCGTTCCAAGGATTTTGATAATTTAATCAAGGAGACAGAAAAGCTAACTTTGCAAATAATGGGCTTATCGCCCGAAGAATATTCAGTATTGTTCTTGGGCGGAGGAGCAAGTTTGCAATTTCTTATGGTACCTATGAATTTCCTTCGAAATCAGGCAGATTATGTTGTAACTGGTTCTTGGGCAAAGAAAGCTTTGAAAGAAGCACAATGGGTTGGTAAAGCAAACATTATCGCTTCCAGCGAAGAATCCAAATTTACCTACATACCAAAGGAATTAAAATTTACCCCAGATGCTGATTATGTTCATATTACTACTAACAACACTATTTACGGAACCCAATGGATGCAAATACCAGATACCGGTGGTTTGCCCCTTGTTGCAGATATGTCAAGCGATTTTCTCGGAATTCCAAGAGATTTTTCTAAATTTTATCTTATTTATGCTGGGGCGCAAAAGAATGTAGGTCCCGCTGGTGTTACTATTGTTGTGATTAATAAAAAATGGGCCGAGGAAAAAGGAAACCCAAACGCTCCAACTATGCTAAATTATATGACACACATTAAAAATGAATCTCTATTTAATACTCCCCCTTGTGTAAATATCTATGTTGTCAATCAAACATTGAAGTGGATACAAAACCAAGGTGGTTTGGAAGCAATATATGAAACTAATTTAAAGAAAGCTAATATGCTTTATGATTTCTTCGATGCTAATTCAGACTTTTGGATAACTCCAGTGAAGAATAAGGAAGATAGATCGATAATGAACGTTGTGGTCAATTTACCTTCTCCTGAATTAGAAGCCAAATTTGTTGATGAAGCAAAGAAAAAACATAATATGACAAATCTTAAAGGTCACCGAAGCGTTGGAGGAATAAGGGTGTCAGTTTACAATGCTTGCCCAATTGAATGGGTAGAAAAACTTGTCAAATTTATGGAAGAATTCACTAAAGAAAATAGGTAAATTTCTCCTTTTTGCTACTTATTTACCAACAGCCCGCAAAAATGCGGGCTTTTTTTAAAATTGTCGGGTGCAAAAAAAGATAGTTGCTTAATTAAAATCACTTTTGGGTTTTAAATTCACAACATTCCAAACCTGATGTTGCAAAAAAATTTTCGCTCTGTCATATGCAATTTTTGTCTAATCCAATAAAACAAATTAATTATTTCGTTTGTCAAAATTAAATTATTTAAGTTTTAATTAATTTTGCATTTTAAAGCTGAAAGGGTTATGAACAAAAATAGATTCTTTTGTTCTACCGAAGAGAAGGAAGAAACACTAACTATAGATTCAACTGGTGTAACTTTTCCTGCAAGAGTCATTCTGTTTAACGATGACATTCATACGTTCGAAGAAGTAGCTTTACAATTAGTAAAAGCAATTCGTTGCACATACGAAAGAGGAATGGAAATTGCTTGGGAAGTACACACAAAAGGCAAAGCATGTGTCTACGAAGGTGATATAGCCGAGTGCTTGCGCATTAGCGCCATTTTGGAAGAAATAGCTTTACATACTCAAGTCGAAACGTAAAACTATTCAAATTCTACATCTATGTGAATAATCTCACCACAACTACAACGTACTTCTATCCCAGAGACTTCCCCGTTATCATTTCGAATAATTTTGGGAGATTCCGTAGACTCGTGAATATTAGTAGCAAAATCAATTGGTTTTACTTCTAATTCATTCAAGGGATCTACAATTACCCCCTTTTTACGAGAGTGGGAACCCGCTATTTTTTGAATTAACAGAAAGTCAAAAAATTTTTGGGCAGCGGGAGTTTTTTTTGCTTTTTCTAACTCCTGATCGAAAAAATCACGAAATTTTCGAGAAAGTGCAAGCTTTTCTTTTCTTCCAAGGAAAAACGCTTCAAGTATTTGGTCTATCTTGCGTTTTTCCTCTTCCTTAAGTTCCCCGGACAAAGAAAGCAATTTTTCGACAATTCCATCAGCAGAAATTTCTGTACTTTCTTTGTAAAATTCATCAATTTTATATTTTTTAGATTCTTCTTTTGTTATTATACTTGATTTCATAGCTATTTTTTTGATAATTCCATTATTACTTGTGGTATATCTTTTAAGGGAACAACTTCATTTGCAATTTTGGCGTTAATTACAGAGCTAGGCATGCCAGAAACAACACAACTTTCTGGGCTTTGGGCAATAACATATCCAGATTTTTGCTGAATATATCTTAAACCATCAGTTCCATCGTTGCCCATTCCAGTCATAATAATTCCAACGGAACGCGAGCCAAACATTTCAGCAACGGATTTAAACATAACGTCCGCAGATGGTTTAAAAAGTGTATTAGGTTCCTTTGAAATAACTAATCTACCTTGTTTATTAACAGTCATCTGCATTCCACCGGGAGCAACGTAAGCCCATCCGTTTTGCAAGATGTCCATATTTTCAGCTTCTTTTACATTAACTTGGGAAAGTGAGTTCAAGCGATTTGCAAGAGATTTAGTAAAAAGAGGGGGCATATGTTGAACAACAAGTATTGGAAAAGGTAAATCTTCTGGGAGTTTACTAAAAACCTCTTGAAGTGCAGCGGGTCCACCAGTTGAAATACCAATACCCACAACGTTAACTTCATTTGCATTCGGCCTCGGGCGACTCACAATTTCATATTGAACTAAATGCTCTGTGGAAGATGTTGATTCTTTATTAGTTTGAGTTTTCTGAATGTCCTGAAACTTTTGGAGTAATCGCCTTCGAATCAATCTATTTTTAACTTCCGAATTTCGAGCAATGTCTCTTACCTTGGCTAACAAGTCATCTTTAAGGGCACCCATCTCAGTAAAATTGCTTTTTTTTGTAATAAAATCTACAGCCCCCAAAGAAAGCGCTTCCAAGGTAGCATCTGCCCCTTCAGAAGTTAAAGTACTAACCATTAAAATTGGAATCGGATTTGTTTTCATTATCTCTCGCAAAGCTTCCAACCCATTCATAACTGGCATTTCGATATCCATAGTTATTACATCGGGTGAAAGCTCAGAAGCCATCTGAATAGCTTCCCTTCCATTTCTGGCAAGCCCGACAATTTCAATATCTGGTTGCGAAAAAATCTTCGAAAGCGCTTGTCTCATGAAAATTGAGTCATCGACTACGAGCAGTTTTATCTTTTTATCAACCATTTCTCCATAAAATTAATTTCTATAATATATAAGTTCCCCAACATCGATTATGATAACTACAGAACCATCCCCTAAAATTGTTACCCCAGCAATCCCTTTAATATGCCCAAGGAAATCTCCCAAGGACTTTATAACGATTTCTTGTTGACCAAGCAATTCATCCACAACAAGTCCAACCCTAAATTCACCTATCCCAACAACCACCACGTACTTGTTATTCAAACTCTCATTTAAACCGTTAACATCTAATACAATATTTAGACGAATTAATGGAAGAATATCTGAGCGAATTTTGATTACTTCTCTTTTATTAATTGTACTGACTTTTGAAACATCACAATCAACAACTTCGAGTACACTGGCAAGAGGAATTGCATAAATTTCGGACTTAACACGAACAAGTAACCCTTGAATAATCGCTAATGTCAAAGGTAATTTAATAATAAAAGTTGTTCCTATGCCTTTTTCAGATTCTATGTCAACCATTCCTTTCAATTTCAAAATATTTGTACGAACTACATCCATCCCTACTCCTCGACCGGAGACATTTGAAATAATTTGTGCAGTACTAAATCCCGGATGAAAGATTAGTTGGTAAATCTCCCTTTCAGACATTTGTGAAGCTTCCTCAAGGGTTATTAAGCCTCTTTCTATTGCCTTGGATTTTATTCTTTCTGTATCGATACCTCTCCCATCGTCAGATATTTTAATAACGATATTGTTCCCTTCTTGTTCAGCACCTAAATAAACAGTTCCTATTTCAGGTTTGCCTAACCTTACTCGTTCCTCTGGACTTTCAATTCCATGATCACAAGCATTGCGAAGCATATGTACCAAGGGATCACTTAACTCATCAATTATACCTTTATCTATCTCTGTGTCTTCACCCTCCATAATCAAGTGTATCTTCTTGCGGAATTGCTTTGCCAAATCCCTAACTATTCGAGGTGCCTTTTGAAAAAGTTTACCAATAGGAATCATCCGCATTCGCATTATAGATGCTTGGATTTCCGAAGTAATAAAGTCAATTTGGGAAGTTGTTTCCTCCAATTCCTTTAAGTTATCCTTGGTAAGTTCACCAACAAGTAAATTCTTTGTGATCTGTTCTAATCGGTTCCTCCCTAATACTAGTTCCCCAGACAAATTCATCAAATTTTCAACACGAGATACATCAATTCTAATTGTCTCAGCAGATGCAACAGATGCAGTTTGAGGTTTGGTTGATTCTTTAGATTTTGAAGGAACACTTACTTCTGAAGTTTCAAATTTTGAATGTTCTTCGACAACCTTTTCCTTATTTTCCATATCGGGCAGAAGTACCTTCTTCTTCTCCTTTAAAATATTTTCTACATCGAAACTTTTTCCTGCTTGCGACATCAAACTTTTATTAACTTCATCAAAAGCAGCATTTATCAAGTCGTATTCTTCTGGGGTGAAATCACCTTGTTTAGAGACCATATCATTGGCTAAGCTTAAAACTTGGTCCACCTTAGAAGTAGGAGACTTTTCCTCTTCAGTTAAAGCGCTATCTTTTTCTTGCGTTTCTTCTTCTAAATGATTTTTAAAACTGCCACCAAACTTTAGAGTTTCAATTTTAGAAAGTGTTTCTGCATAATCAATATCTGAAATATCCTCGCCATTTTTAACTTTTTGAACCATAAGAGTAAGAAAATCGTAAACTTCCAACAAGACATCAATTATTTCCTGATTTACCTGCAAATCGAATTTTCTTAGTTTATTTAATATGTCTTCAGCGGAATGTGTCAGGGTTGATATTTTATCAAAACCCATAAATGAAGATGTTCCTTTGATCGTGTGAAAAGCTCGGAAAATCCTATTAAGTAACTCTTCATCTTCGGGGGATTCTTCCAATAACATAAGATCTTGGGATAGATTCTCCAATAATTCTGTAGATTCTACAACAAATGCTTCAAATATTTCTTGCATTTCTGGGTCGTTAAACATAAAATTACCTCATTTTTTTCCCATTACTTTTTTTGGTTAAAAAGTGCATCGATATCGGTTTGTGAAATTGGAATATCATCGGAATCATTCAATTCATTATTAACCTTTGATCCCATAGTGGTACTTATATTGATACTATTAATATCTATTGATTCAGCTGCTCCTCTTTCGAATATTTTATCTATTTCATCTTGTTTTGTGGAATTTCCAACTAAAGTTTCGACAGCGTCAGGATCGAAAGCAACTTGGCGATGCAATCTAGTTACATTGATAGTATCTGATGCCTGTGAAACAACTTTTTCAACCTCGTCTGCATTGAATTTATTCAATAAGGAGTTTAATTTAGTTTGAACAGTATCTAATAAATGATTAACAGCAGCAATTTGCTGTGAAGTGATATCTTGAACTTGAAGAGCCAGCATAATTGATGTGGAATCCGTTCTAATATTTTCAATCATTTCCCTAAATGTTCCGAAGAAAGAAATTTGGATATATTCTTTCTTAAAGGTTTCAAACAACTGGCAAATTTCATGGAAAAAAATTTCATGGTTAATTGCTTCACTTTTCTTTTGCTTTATCAAATTAGAAAAGTTGATAATAAAAGAATCGACTACGCTACAATTGCCTTCTAAGTCTTTTATGTAAGTTTGGAGTATGTCCAATTTGTAAAAAATTCCGTCAATAATGTCCAAAATTTCATTTGTGGCAAGTTCTGTAGCCTCAGTTACTTTGGAAAGTTGCTTGGTGAGATTCGGCATTTTTGAGATATTTTCTTTAATTGAATTGTTAATCTCGTCTAGCAAAGGCTGAACCTCGCCAACAAAAGTGAACAAATCCTCCAAAAAAGGGATAACTCTTTGACCCAAAATAAAAAGTGCTCTTAATTCTTCTGCTCTTCTCAACAATCCTTTGATATCCAAGTCTTTCATTTAACAACCTCCTATTTTTGATCTGCTTGAATAATAGCAAGAATTTTTTCTTTAAGTACTTGTGGTGTAAAAGGTTTAACAATATAGTTGTTTACTTTTGCTTGCAAAGCTTGTATTATATCTTCCTTTAAACCACGAGTCGTAACCATTAATATTGGTAAATTCTTCCATTGGTCCGAAGCCCTTATTGTTTTTGTTAAGTCAAGTCCACTCATATTTGGCATATTCCAATCAGTTATTACAAAATCAATTCTATTTTGTTGCAATTTGGAAAGAGCATCTTGACCATCCTCCGCTTCAATAATATCCTCGATACCAAAAGTTTTTAAAGCATTAATTACTATTCTTCGCATTGTCGGGGAATCATCAACAACAAGAAATTTCATATCTTCCACCATTTGTTAAACAACTAATCATTTGCAGTTCCAAGGTATTTAGAAATTTCATATTGTATTCTTTTAGCATTAAACGGTTTTATCAAATAGGAGTTTGCCCCTACTTCAAAACCTTTCTTAATGTCCTCTTCTTTCCCAAGAGAAGAAAGAATGATTATTGGAAGCTCCTTATATTCAGGATTTTCACGGACGCTCTTAATTAATGTGAATCCATCAATATTGGGCATATTTAAATCTGTAACGATTAAATCAATTTTATGCAATGGCAACTTTTCCAATGCTTCCATTCCATCAACAGCTGTAATTACATCAAAACCAGCAAGCTTTAAAGACATTGCAATAAACCGTCTAATTGTTTCAGAATCTTCCGCTACTAAAATGCTTTTTGGCATAATTATATCACAATTATTTTTTTATTCTTTTTTGTATGCAATAGCTTTTGGTAAATGAACCAATTTAAATGCTTTCGAGATACCATGTAACGATTCAGAATATCCAATAAACAAGTATCCACCTGGATTTAAAGAATCGTAAAGGTAGGATACCACTTTTTGCTTGGCTGGAATATCAAAATAAATCAATACATTTGCACAAAAAATAACATCACAATTTGTAACTAGTCGCATTTGATTAGCATCAAATAAATTAACATTCGAAAAACGTACCAGTCTTTTTACATCCTCCTTTAAATAATACAAGCCATCTTTCGATTCAAAGTACTTTTTAAGATATATCTCCGGCATATTTCTAACTGAGTATTCTTTGTAGACACCATTTTTAGCAACTTCAAGTACTTGAGCACTTATATCACTACCAAGTATCTGAAATTGAACGTTCGGAAATAGCGGCTTTACTTTTTCCAACAAAATCATCGCAATAGTATATGGCTCTTCCCCACTAGAACAAGCAGCACTCCATATTCTTATAACAATTTGATTTGTTTGGTCTCTTTTACTTCTAATTAATTCTGGAACAATAATTTTTTCTAATGCTTCAAATTGCTGTTCGGCGCGAAAAAAATATGTTTCATTAATAGTAATTGCATCAAATAGATTCTTTAATTCACTTTTGTTTGCCGGGCTTTTTATATAATTAACGTAATCATACAGAGAATTTAATCTAAGAGATTGAATTCTTTTCAATATTCTACTTTCAAGAAGGTATTTTTTGCTTTCGCTATAATAAATTCCACTTGTCTTGTAAATAATATCCCGCAACTCTTTAAAACCTTCATCGGTTAAGGTATATTTCGTTTCAATGGGTTGTTCCATAAAAAAACTTATAAATTGCAAATATAATTAACAAAAAATATTTTTCAAAGAAGCTCGTACCTGGTACCAATTTCTTCTAACTTATTTTTACTAACAAAAGTGCTTGATTGAAGTAATTTATTAAATACACTTCTAAAAAGCCCAGCTTCACGGTAAGAAAACCAATCACAAAAATCGGAGAGAATACTTTCTGGTAGTTCTTCAGAAAGACTTAAGATTGAATCCATCAAAACCATTTTAGTAGATTCTTGCATTAAATCCCATTCTCTGAAAAAGAATTCAAGCAAATAACTAAAGATTTCTCCGTTATCTTTCTGATAAGTCAATTTCTCAATAAAATCGGATAGGATTTCAATGCTGGAATGGTGAACTATATTTTGAAAAATTAACTCAACATTTTCGGGGTCAAATCTCAATAATTCCAAAATTAAAAAATCTACATCTAAAAAATCATAGGAACTACCAAGGGCTTTCAGTGCAGCTTTTCTAATTTCTAAATCTTCTTGTTTCAAAGACTCTCTTGCAATTTCTCTTAATTCTTTGGGAAAAGTCCGATTATGACAATATTCTTTGCCAATTTTACAAGTTGCCTTTAAAAAATATGGTTGAACTTGTTTAGGAACAGTTGGCAATTTGGAAAGGAGAAAATCTAACAGTTCCTCACTTGCTTCAAAATATCCTATTGAATCAATTGCGGCGAGTTGCAGTAGTTCGTCTTGCTCGTTATTAACAACATTTAGTACAAATTCTTTGGAAACCTCGGTTGGAATTTTCCCCAATGAATTCAAAACAAAGGGCTTGTACTCATAATCTTCTTCATACTTTTTAATTAAATCTGGTACAGCTTCTTCAATCTTAATATTCCCTAAAGCCATAATTGCAGAAATTACAACGTTTTTGTTTGGGTCATTTAATAAAGAATGCACTATCTCCCAATTTTTTTTACTTCCGATGTTGCCCCAAATGTCAAGTGCAAATTGTCTTACATCAGCAATTGGATGGGAAAGATATGGTACTAAAGATTCGTAACAAACATCGCTAAATTTTGTCAAAATATCGGAAGCAATATTTCTGTGTTCTATACTTTCGCTTGCCACAAGTGGCACAATATTCTTCGATGCTTCAGCTTTGAACTCATCAGGAAAATTAAACAAAATATCAATTGCCAAACTCTGAATTCCGCGATCCAATGAGGTTACTAAAGATGCGACCAAGCCAATAATTTCCTCATCATAGATAGGATTATCAAAAAGGTAATATAAAGTCTCTTTGACTTTCAAGCTGTTTGTGCTTCTAAGGTTTTCCTTTATCTCTTTTAATTCCATGTGATTATATAATTTAATTAACAATTTTGCCGGAGATATTAATTCCGAGTTGTTCGATTCTGTAGCGTAGCTTTGCCCGCGAAATTCCTAAAATTTTTGCTGCTTTAATCTGATTGCCGTTTACTAATCTTAATGTTTGAATTATCAAATCTCGGACTACGTCGTTCATTGAAGCACCAGATTTAGAAATGATTAATTTATGTTCTCCAGCTTTTAATTCAGGAACTGTTTGTTCAGAACTTATTGCTTGAGTTTGAATATCCCCAACCCTTAAAAAGCTAAGTGCTTCCTTTGTAATAACATCCTCAGCTTCTAAAAGTACTACTCTTTCAATTACATTTCGCAACTCTCGAATATTACCCTTCCATTGGTAATTTCGTAAAATGTTTACTGCTTCTGGTGTAAAGCCAGAAACATTTTTCCCAAATTTTTTATTGAATTCTTTCACAAAAGCAGAGGCAAGAAGCATAATATCTTCCTCCCGCTCTCTAAGTGGTGGAAGTTCAAGTCGTGCTACGTTTAAGCGGTAGTATAAATCTTCTCTGAATTTACCTTGTTCAATCAATTCCTCTAATACTCTATTTGTCGATGCAATGACTCTAACGTCAACAGTAATTTCTTTCGACCCACCCAAGCGAAAGTATCTTCTTTCTTGCAAAACTCTCAACAATTTAACTTGAAGTTCTAAACTAAGTTCAGAAATTTCATCAAGAAAAATTGTTCCGTGGTTTGCTAATTCAAAGCGACCTTGTTTTAATTTTTCTGTTGCACCGGTATATGCCCCCTTTTCATAACCAAAAAATTCGGATTCAGCAAGATCCTTTGGTATTGCTCCACAATTCATAGCAATGAAAGGCCCTTTTGCGCGTGGGGAATTTTTGTGAATATATTTTGCTAGAAGTTCTTTACCTGTACCTGTCTCACCAACAATAAGCACAGTAGAATCTGTCGCAGCAACAGTTTTTGCAACTCCCAATATCTTTTTCAACTGTTCGCAATTACCTATAATTTCGCTTGGTTGTTCTTCTTTTAGTTTATCAGAAAGTATTTCAACTTGTCTTCTTAAGTCATAGTTTTTTAATGCCTTTTCGACTGCAACTTCAAGTTGCTCCAGGTCTATAGGTTTTACAATAAAATCTTCAGCTCCCAATTTCATAGCACGCACAGCCATTTTAATGTCGTTGGTGGCGGTCATAATAATAACAGGTATGGTGTAACCCTGGCTGCGTAATTGTTCTAATATTTCCAAGCCATTAAGTGGTCCAAGAAAAATATCGAGTAAAATAATGTCTGGTGATATTAAATTTATATCATTCAAAGCTTCAGTTGCGTTTAAATATGCAAAAACTCGCGAATACTTACTTGTCAAAGCGTCCTTTATAGCTTTGTTTACCAAGGGATCATCTTCTACAATCAAAACGGTATAGTTTTGCAATGCCATAGGCCAAAAATTTTTGTAATAAAAATTATTTCAAAAATAACAACTTTTTTCAAATTTGCTGATTTTGCAAACAAGGAAATTTAACAATAATATTTGTCCCTACACCTACGTTGCTTCTAACTAATATTGAACCTTGATATTTATATAATAACTTTTGGGTAATTGCCATACCTAAACCTGTACCGTTAGGCTTTTTGGTGAAAAATGGATTGAATATTTTATCTAAGTCTTCTTCTGGAATTCCAATTCCATTGTCCTCAACGCTGAAACAAACAAATTTTGAATTTTGGTCGGGATATTCTTCGATAAATGTGGAAAGAATAATTCGACCTTTACTTTCTATAGCATCTATCGAATTAGAGACTAAATTTATCAATATTTGCTGAATATGTTTCGAATCGGCTCTTATCAATGGTAATTCATTTTTAAGATTGAATGAAATTGAAATCTCTTTTTTCTTTAACAAGTGATTAAGCAAATCAACAGTATTTACGACAATATTGTTTAAGTTTACAGATTCTATTTGGGGCTCAGTTTGGCGGGAGAAACCCAAAGTCACATCAATTAGTTTTGAAATCCTTTCTACCCCCTGAAGTGCCGAATTAATGTAGGACAATAGTTCTTTATTATCTACTAAGGCTCTACATAAAAGTTGTAGATTAAGATTAATAGCTGCCAAGGGATTGCGTATTTCGTGAACTAAGGAAGCACTTATTTGCCCCAAAAGAACAAGTTTATCAGTTTGAACAAGTTTTTCGCTCATCAAATACTGGTCGGTAATATTCCTACATGTAGCTACAATTATTCTCCTTCCTTCCCTGTCAATTACTTTTGCAAAAACGTCCACAAGTATTTCACCAAATTCATGGGTATCAAGAGTAAGTTCAGAAAATACACTTTCGGTATTCTCTTTCCTTGCAAGTTTAATAAGTCTTTTGAATTGGGGGAAAGAAATTTCGTTAATAGTTTCTTCTTTTATTCCCAATAACTTTTGTGCATAACGATTTGCTGCCAATAGCTTCCAATTTTCACCATCGACAAGCAATATTGCGTCATTTGCTTCTTCAAAATACAATCGATATAGCTCGGGGGTAATTTCTTTCATAGGTTTATTTTTTTGGTTTTTCCAATTCTGGTTCAGGGATAGGCTCGCCGGTGTTAGTTGAATCCTTTTTTGGTCTAAATTCATCTAATGGGTTCTTCGGTAAACCTATATCGGGGACTAAATTATCGGGTGATATTATTTTCTTAACATCACGCATTATTTTGCTCGGGTCATTAAAGTAATCTATTGGATTAAATCCTTCTTGACTTTCTTTCTGCCTGTCGTGAAGTGTTGGATTTTGGTTTTGTGGGGTAATTTCCAATCCTTTAATTGGTCCCATTGGAGTTCTGGGAGGAATTACCCTTTCTCTTAAAGAATCTGGTATTGGCTGCCCACTTTGAACTGCAAGATAGTATGTAACGGACAAATTAATATCCTGAGCATAAACACTTTCGGGAAAAGAATCCACTAATATTTTATAATAATAAAAAGCACTATCATAGTTAAACACTTTTCTTTCATAAGTATATCCAATGACATACAGTGCTCGTGGGGTAAGACTATGTTTGGGATAAGTTGTATAAAGCAGTTTGAGTTGTCTTAGACCAAAATTAAATTCTTTATTCCTTATTAAACGCAGTCCCGAATTCATCAATTCAAAAGTTGAATCAATAATATAGTTACTTGTATAACCTAGTTCTTTAATAACTTCTCTGCCAAATTCTGTTAATGGATATCTTTCCACAATAACATCTTTTAAACTATCGGTTAAAAGTAAATCCTTGTCGGACATTATTCTTGCATAGGAATAAAGATAACGAGCAGAATTAGTATCGACCGATGGTGAAACTTCGCAAGCTAGTTTATAATATTTAATAGTAGAATCAGTAAAACCAAGCCGCTCGAAGTTTGCTCCAAGCTCATACAATGTTACTGCAAGAAACATCTTCGAGGTATCTGACAATTCCTCACCATTTAGGAATTTATTCAGCGAAGGCTGGGCAAATTTGTACTTCTGTTCCCAATTGTTCAACAAGTTATACATTTTATCGGCGGAGGCATAGACTGGTGTTCTTAAATTTCTGGCTCTTGCAAAGTATTTTCTTGCTTCGAAATATTTACCATCATTATAATCATTCAAACCCTTTTCATAGTAAACTGTAATTAAAGCTGGTGAAGTCTTGAAAGCAGAATCGGCTTGGATCTCAAGTTTGCGAAAAGTTGCAGAATCATTTTTTAGCAATGCAGAAAGCATAAAACCTGAATGAGTAAATTCTTTCCATTCTTGGTACTTTTGGTCTTGGTTTAGTCTCTTCAAAATTATTTCACCTTCTTCATATTTACCTAGCCTAATTAGCGACAGAGCTTCGTAATAATATGAAGAATATAAAGTAAGATAATCTGGATTGAAACTCCTTACTTTCTGGAAGTTTATCAAAGCATTTTCCCAATCACCAAGTCGATAATAAATAGTAGCAAGTTCGAATTGCCATCGAGAACGATAATAATTATCATCGCTTTGCGCTATTGCTTGTTTATAAGGTTTTACCGCTCTCTTAATATCGTTTTCATACAAAGCTAATTCTGCTTGCAAACGAAACGCTTCCGACAAAATATCATATCTTTCTTTCTGCCAAGCAATGTCTACGGTTCTTGATAACAATAATTTTCCACTATGAAATTTCCTTTGAATTAGCAAATTTTTTGAAAAAAGTAAATGAGCATCGGGGGACAGGTCTCCATCTGGAAATTTATCAATAAGCTCACTACATTTAATCTGGGAGGGTAACCATTCATTTTTGTAAAAATATGCTTTTGCCATCAAGTAAATCGAGCCTTCAACAAAATTACTTTTTGCTTTTCTAGACAAAATTTTGGAACCTTTTATGACTATCGAATCTAACTTGGTTTTTACAGGCTGAAGTTTCAATTGGGATATGATAAACTCTTGCATAAAAGGGGGGGGACCTGTTGTGACATCGGGAACGGGTTGCAAAAACTTTGTTGGAACAACAACCTTTGGAATAACTTTAAATTTAGACTCTTGATATTGAAATTCATCTTCAGATTCTTTCATCAGTTTTTGAGCATTGTAATATGTATTAAAGTAGGTTGTAAAATTTTCGTAATGTTTACAAGTGGAGAAAATAATTATAAATAGCAAAAAAAGTAATCTCTTCATTTTTTGGTATTTTTAACAACTTTTAAGACTCTAAATTAATTAAAATATTGCTCCTAATTGATATGTTAACTTTTTTGGGAACATTTCATAATTTTGCTTATTTATAAACACAATGAAACTCAATCTTTCATTAATCGACTTATTTTTTGTAATCTTATACTATTTGCTTATCTCATTCATTGGGATTTTGGTTGCAAAAAGAAGTCGTAAAACTAAATTGGAACACGAATTAGATTTTCTTTTTGCTGGTAGAAAAATCACACTTCCCTTTTTCGTTGCTTCTCTTGTCGCAACTTGGTACGGCAATATTCTTGGTATAGGCGAATTCGTTCACCGCTATGGTTTGCTTTCTTGGTTCTGCTTTGGAATCGTTTATTACATTTCAGCTTTTCTTTATGCAATTTTCTTGAGTAAAAAAATTCGTGAAATACCTTCGCAAACCATTCCAGATTTAATTGGGATAAAATTTGGAAAAACTGCAAACCTTGTTGCATCATTAATTATGCTAATAGTCACTTTCCCTTCGGTTTACGTCTTAATGGTGGGTATATTTATCAATTTAATTTTCGGGTTGGACCTTTTGATTTCAATTACAATTGGAACCATTGTAACCTTTATCTATATTGGATATGGCGGATTCAAATCAAATATAATCACAAACTCCTTCCAATTTATCCTAATGTATGTTGGTTTTGGTTTGTTTGCATTTTTTTCCATGAGGGCAATATCTTACGATTTTGGTCAATTACAAAAACTACCAGAATCACATCTTGAATTTTTTGGAAATGCCTCTTGGCAATATATCATCAGCTGGGTATTTATTTCGCTCCAAACATTTATTGACCCAAGTTTTTTCCAAAGGTGCTTTACTGTCGCTTCTGGGAAAACTGCCCGCAACGGATTGCTGATTTCCATTTTTTTTTGGTTAGTATTCGATTCAATGACCATCTTTGTCGGTCTTGTTGGTAAATTATCTTACCCAAATATTAATCCAATGTTGGTTTACCCAACTTTGCTCGAAAACATAGTCCCAGGTATATTTAAAGGACTGATTCTTGTTTCAATGCTTGCAACCATTGTATCAACTTTGGAAAGTTACACCTTTCTTTCCTCGATGATAATTGGAAAGAACATATTTGAAAACTTTAAATTTTGGCTTAAAGTTCCAATAAAAGATAGAATTAGAATTGGTTTGATTATCACCGCATTCTTTTCCGTTCTTATTGCTTACCTAATACCTTCGGCAATTGACATTATCTATAAAACTTCTTCAATTGCAGTACCAGCACTATTTTACCCAACATTACTTTCTTTCTCAAAGAAAAAATATTTAAATAAATTACAAGTAAACTGGATTATAATATCTTCATCCTCGGTGACATTAATTTTTACTTTCCTTAAAAAAATTTCACTGGGGTTAACTAAAACTCACTTTTATGACTTTATTTTTTCATTCGAACCAATGGTTTTTGGCTTTTTGTGGTCAACTTCATTGTTTGCAATAATGTACTTCTGGAATCGAAATAAACTCCAAAGAACTACCACCACCACTCAGGTTTTGTCTCTCTAAGCATCAAAGTCAACAATGCATCCTTAGGATTAAGGTTTTGGAATAAAATCTCATAAACTATTCGAGTAATAGGTAATTCGACATTAAATTTCGAGCCCATTTGATAAGCAGAAATAGTTGTGTCGACGCCTTCAGCAACTGCATTCATGCAATTTAAAACTTGCTTTAATTGCTTCCCCATAGCTATTTGCTCCCCAACATAACGATTTCTACTATATTTACTGTTACAAGTAACTATCAAATCTCCCAAACCAGAAAGCCCAGAAAAAGTTAAGGGATTTGCACCCAAAGCCACACCAAGACGTGTAATTTCTGCTAAACCGCGAGTAATTAAAGCTGCTTTTGAATTATCTCCGAGATCCAAACCATCAACTATTCCCGCAGCAATGGCAATAACATTTTTAAGTGAGCCCCCGAGTTCGCAGCCTAAAACATCTTTGGAAGTATATACTCTAAAGAAAGTATTTGAAAAGATTCTTTGCACTAATCTACCTAAATCTTCATTTTTTGAAGCAACGACTACAGCTGTAGGAACTTTTTTCGAAACTTCTTCGGCATGGCTTGGACCTGTTAATATTGCATAACTGTTTTCACCTACGCCAAAATCGAAAAATATTTCAGAGACCCTCTTCAATGTCTCCTTTTCAATACCTTTAGATACATTTACAGTTATCTTACCTCTTAGTTCAAATTCATATTCTTGTAGAGTTTTTCTCAAAAATTGTGTTGGAATTGCATTAACAATAATTTCACAGTCAGATAACGAATCTTTGTTTGAACTAAAATCGATTTTGCTTGGAATTTGGACATTAGGTAAATATTTATGATTTAAAGAATACTTTTTTATGTCCTCGAACAGGTCCATTTCATGGGACCAAACAATTACCGAGTGACCATTTTCTGCAAGCAAAATGGCAAGTGCAGTTCCCCATGCACCAATTCCAAGGATTCCAATCCTTTTGCTCAATTCACCCTCTTCGTTTAAAGCGAATTATCCGAAATTTTTCAAATCTATTTTCTGTACCGTTCAATATTCTTTTAATGTTCGTCCTATGAGTAAAAACAATTAATATAAATAATAAAACAGCAAAAGAAACTAATAATGCAAAATTTGAATACTCATAATTAAAAACAAACTTTCTTAACAAAATAAAAATAGGATAAAAAAATGTAGCAAACAAAGAGCCAAGAGAAACAATCCCCGAAGAAAGAAAAACTAAAAGAAACACAAAAAGACAAGCTCCTACTTCAAGCGGTGAAATTGCAAGAAGTACTCCCAAAGCAGTGTTAATACCCTTTCCACCTTTGAAACTGACAAAAATTGACCAAACATGACCAGCAATAGCTACAACTCCTAAAATCATCATCAAAGCCAGTTCATCATTAATAAAATATTGAAAACTATTTCCAGGATTACCCAAAATTATTTTGGGAAAAAAGTACACAGGCAGAAACCCTTTTAGTATATCAACCACTTGCACCACAATACCCCAGAAAACACCAAGTTGGCGGAATGCATTAGTACTACCCATATTTCCGCTTCCACGGGTACGAATATCAAACCCAAAAAATAGCTTACTAACAACAACAGCAGTGGGGAAAGAACCTATAAGATAAGTCGAAGCTAAACCTACAAATAAATATAGCATAAGCCTAATTTCAAGAAAAAACCAAATTAATAATTTACTATGTTTTACCAATAAATTATTGGTTGTGTTAACCAACAAATCGTGACAAATTTTATTAAATTTTTGAAACTATACTTTTTTCGAAAAACAATATCGGTAAATTATAGAAAACAATAGAAAGATATCCTTTTTAAAAACAATATCCTATTGCTTACAACCTACTTACAACTCTACCTGATATTAATTTCAATTGTTTAAATGTAGTCAATTTATCAATTACATAAGTATAATCGAGAAAATGGATGACACATTCCCTTTCTTTTGTCTATTTTTTATTAGTTTTTTATCTCCAATGTTGTTAGTTTTGCATTTTGATTTTTTGGAGGAGAAATGAAAATAATAATCACTGATGGTATTGACAAAAAAGGAGAAGAGATCCTTCGTAACGCTAATTTCGAATTAACTATCCAAAAACTTACACCAGATGAGTTAATTGCGCAAATTGGAGAGTACGATGCCATTATCGTTCGTTCAGCAACCAAAGTAACTAAAGATGTTATCGAAGCAGGTAAAAAATTAAAAGTAATTGCTCGTGGAGGTGTCGGCCTCGACAATATTGACGTTGAATACGCTCAATCTAAAGGAATTGAAATCCTTAACACTCCCGGAGCGTCTTCGATTTCAGTAGCAGAACTCTCGATTGCTCATATGTTTGCAGTAGCCAGGTTTCTAAATCTTAGCAACATTGAAATGCGACAAGGCAAGTGGCCCAAAAAAGAATATTCCAAAGGATTTGAATTGACTGGCAAAACCTTGGGAATCATAGGATTGGGAAATATAGGCAAAGAGGTTGCTAAAAGAGCAATAGGGTTGCTGATGAAAGTGATTGCTTTCGACCCGTTCGTAACCTCTACAAACCTTGATGTAGAATTAGTTTCGAAAGATGAACTATTGTCACGGTCCGATATTATTTCACTGCATCTGCCCAAAGTCAAAGGAGAACCACCAACAATAGCCAAGCCGGAATTTGAAAAAATGAAAAAGGGAGTGGTGATTATTAACTGTGCGCGTGGCGGAGTTGTTTCTGAAAAAGATCTATTAGAGGCGCTAAACGATGGAACAGTACTTGCAGCTGGTATTGACGTCTTTGAAAACGAACCACCAACCGATGCACAAAAAGAATTAATTAACCACCCGAGAGTTTCTGTTACTCCACATATTGGCGCTTCAACCATCGAAGCTCAAGAGCGAGTTGGTTTGGAAATTTCACAGAAAGTAGTCGATACACTTAAGAAATATCAATAATTGAGGGTGAAATGCCAACTTTTAGACCGTTCAGAGCATACAGACCTAAACCAGAATTTGCCCAAAAGGTTGCATCCAAACCTTACGATGTCTTAACATCCGAAGAAGCACGCGAAGAAGCAAAAGATAATCCTTTATCTTTCTTGCACGTTGGCAAACCCGAAATTGACCTTGATCCTTCGATTGACTTATATGATCCAAGGGTTTACGAAAAAGGACGAGAAAATTTGATGAAATTGATCTCGGATGGGGTGTTGGTTCAAGACGTGGAACCATTTTTTTATGTTTGGGCGCAAACAATGGGCAGTAGAACCCAAATTGGACTTGTGGGATGTGCTTCTGTTGATGATTATTGGAACGATAAAATCAAAAAACATGAAAAAACAAGAAAAGATAAAGAGGAAGACCGATGCAACCATGTAAGAGTCACAAATGCGCATACCGGACCAATATTCCTCACTTACAAAGATAACGATGAAATTAACCAAACAATTTCAAAAATAATCGAAACCCAAAGTGAATACGATTTCATTTCAGAAGACAACGTTCGACAAAGAGTTTGGGTTATTAAAGATACAACAACTATTGAAAGAATTAAAGAAATTTTCGATCATATGGACTTTTTCTATGTAGCTGATGGACACCACCGTTCCGCTGCTGCCGCAATCGTGGGAAGAGAAAAACAACTAGCAAACCCCAACCATCGAGGTGACGAGGAATACAATTTCTTCCTTGCTGTACTATTCCCAGCCAGTCATCTTTTAATTATGGATTACAACCGACTTGTAAAGGACTTGAACAATCTTAGCAAAGAAGAGTTTTTTGATAAAATTTCAAAAGTAGTCCAAATCGAAAAGAACATAGATAGATTTAAACCAACAAGAAAAGGCGAAATAGGTATGTATTTAGACCATGAATGGTATAAACTAACAATTAACCCAAATTATTTTGAAGCAGAAGACCCAGTAGAGAGGCTTGATATCTCCATCTTACAAAACCATATTCTTTCAACAATTCTTGGAATTGATGATCCGAGAACTTCCAAAAGAATTGACTTTGTAGGGGGAATTAGAGGACTGGAAGAACTCGAGCGAAAAGTAAATTCTGGAGACTGGAAAATCGCATTTGCAATGTATCCAACCTCAATTGAAGAGGTAATGTCCATCGCAGATGCTGGGAAAATTATGCCACCTAAATCTACCTGGTTTGAACCGAAGCTTAAAGATGGTCTTTTTGTTCACTTTTTAGACTAATTTCTTAAACTATTAGAAACCTATCTTTGAAACAAAGGAACAATGGTTTTTCCCCATTGTTCTTTTTTGTTACTTGAAATCGTTAGACGGGTTCAGATATTAAATAAAAAAACTCTCTTACAACTGCAAGAATAGTTTGCTAAATTCATTGGAAATTCATTTTATAATAATTAATAAAAAAATTCGTTAAAATATTTTTTAAAGGAGACTAAAAATGAAAAGTATTAATTTATTCCTCTTGATTAGTTTTTTCGTAGCATTATTTATTTATTCACTTGAGGGTAAAGATATGGAACAAAGCATTTACTCATTGAACCTTAACTTATTAGATATAGATAAAAAACCAATCAAGCTTTCGGAATTCAAAGGAAAAGTACTGTTAATTGTAAATGTTGCAAGTAAGTGTGGATTTACACCTCAGTACGAAGGATTGGAAAAGCTTTATAGAAAATTCAAAAACAACGGTTTCGAAATACTTGCCTTTCCCTGCAACCAATTTGGAAGCCAAGAACCAGGAACAAATGAAGAAATAAAGAACTTTTGTTCAACAAAATACAATGTTACATTCCGCTTATTCGATAAAATAGAAGTAAACGGACCAAACGAGCATCCTCTTTACAAATACCTGAAAGATGCCCAGCCTGGCTTAATGGGCACCAAAGATATTAAATGGAATTTCACAAAATTCTTAATCGACAAAAATGGCAAAGTTGTTGAACGATATGCTCCACAAACAACCCCGGAAAGTATTGAAAAGGAAATCGAAAAATTGCTAAACTCTAAATAGACTAAAAAATATCTTTTTTACAAATTAAATTAAACTTGCAATAGTTGCAAATTGAAAACATATTGAACGGCCTAACCGGAAAATTTAACTTACTTTTAATGTTTACTAAGGTTTCTTCTGCTTTTTGTTTTGCAACTTGAAGATTAACTTGAATATCGATTAAATCCTTTTTTGATGTTTTTGGTTTAAAATATTTATAAATAACCGATTTGTTATCTATGTATAAATCTTTATAGTTTAAGTTATTTTTATCGTTTTTCTCGGATTTATAGTTAAATATTTGGTAAAGTAAATTAATTGCATAAATTATTTTATCAGAATACTTGTGGAGCAGATTAGAAAAGACTAAAGCATAAAATGGCATTTGAAAAGATAATCCCCTGGAAACTTTACCCCAATTAGCAACGTCTGATTCCGACAACTTGTAATCCACAATTGAAAATTCAAGTCCATCCTCATCGATGTAAATGTCAATTCTATCTATCTTTCCACGAACCTTAATCTTTTCATTTTGGCTAAGTTCGATTTCAATTGGTTCGATTGAATCTTTAGTACTTAATCCGAAGCTAAATTCAAATAATGTTGGTAATGTTTTCCAAAAAGATTTCTTTAACTCATAGTTTAACCATAGTTGTACTAATCCAATTCTTTGGGGTTCACTCGAAAAAAACTCTTCAATATCAATTTCGAATAGACTTATTTCAGTGTTGAACTTTTCAAGAATATTTCTAGTTAAGGTTTTAAGCAGCCTAAGATATTCATCTTTTTTCTCAAAGCTTATTTTCACAGGGTAATAAGACTTTGTTCCAAATTCAAGTTTAAATTCATACTTTCCTTCTTTCGAAACCTCCTCAGCAAGTGTTTTATAAAAATATGCCAAAATTAAATGCAAAATTTCGCCTTTTTCACGATTTGTTAAAAAAAGTTCTATTTCTTCATCTGGCTTTTCAATCTTCAAAATCCTGTCGACAAAAAATTGAAATGGACATTTGTTATATTGCTCCAGAAAAGTTATCGAAATAGGCTTCAAGGTTAGATTTTTAATAAATTCTTTGGTTATTTGGGTTAAATTTTTCTTATCAAGTTGATTAGTAGTCCATTTGCGGAAATATATTGATGCGACATGCTTGAGAAACATACTATCTGAAAGTTCTGCTTCCAAATTTTTTACGGTCAAATTTTTCTCGACCTTAGAAACAATGGTTTCTAGCCATTCTAATTGAAAATTACCAGCATCCACAGGTAAAGTCAAATCGAAAATTGCTTCGCCCTTTCTAATACCAAATAAGTCGCATAAAGAAAACAAAAAAGGACTTGGAACAAAATCTTTTTTCGCATCCTTTTTAGGATAGAAAATATAAGTAAGTCTTTCATTATTATCGAACAATTGAGAATTGTTTGTCAAAAAGAAAAAGAACTCAAGCCTTTCGTTTTCAAAGTGACGTTTTTCGCTTTTGCCAAGTTCCTTTCCCAAAAATTTTTCCGGTGAATAACGTTTTGGAATATCCCCATCCACAGCACCGCAAAGAATCATTACCTTATAGGGTATTCCCCGCGTTTGTTCAATCGTCGTTATTGTGATTCCATAATTAGACTTCCGCGAAATTTGATATCGTTCCTCGAAAATAATGACAGATAAAAGTTCAACTAATTCTGAAAGGGAATATTCTCTATTCCCGTAACGTTCCTTTGTAATAAAGACAAACTCTTCGAGCAACATTAAGAACTTTGAAAGTGCCCGCGCGTCTTTTTCTACCTCTTCGATTTTAGAAATTTTTTCATCAGTATCCAAGCTAGGCAAGGAATTTAAAAGATGTTCAACAACATTTTCCAAAATTTCAAAAACACCAAATTTTTTTATTATCTTATTCAAAACAATATCATAGAATTCATCGATTGAAACGTTCTTGTTTTCAAAATCAAAATAACTCAACATAACTAGAAAATCATTTTTTGCTTTTTCCAATCGGGACTTCTCTACCTTATAATTAATCAACTCCATTTCGTCGGGAAAATAAGAAGCTTTTGAAAAAGCAATTCTTTCATCAATTGCTTTCAGCCGATTTTCGAAACGCCTAATCCAATACTTTTTACCTCCAAGTTCCTCACCACCGAGCCCCCTCATAGCAGAAGCAACTTCCAGGAAATTCCCTACATCTATCGAAGTAAAATTTCCCAACTCATCGTAAGTACCGAATCGAAAATAAAAATTAAGCAAAACCTTTCGTAAGTCTTTAAAGCGAAACCCTCGAGCAACCACATTTAAAGCAGAAAGGATTGATATTATTAAAGGAGAAGAACTCAATCTAAATCTTTCCATTAAATTAATTGGAATGCAAACATCATAGAAAACTTCCCTAAAAAGATATGAGTAGGCTTGAGGGTTTTTAGTTGTTATGCAGATTTCCGATGGCTTGAAACCTTTCACAGCAATTAAATACTTGCAAAGTTTTGCAATGAGTTTTGCCTCCGAATACTTATTTTGAGCAGCAAATATTTTGATTGTATCGACAAGCTCAGGCCTCGACTTCCCATAAATGTTGTTGAACAAGTTTTTTTTAAGAAAATTTGTGTTACTATTTTCTTCCTTATTTTCTATGCTAATTTCAATATATCCAGATTTTTTTAAGTTAATTAACAAGTCATTATAGTTGCCGAACAATGGTCCATTTGTTTCATCAAAATCCAAAAAAATAGCAATTGGATTGTCAAACTTTGCTAAAGCCCCAAGCAACTCAATTTCTGGAACTTTGAAATCGTAAAAACCAAAGAATAAAAGTGCAATTTTTTCTTTAAGCATCGGTAAATTTGGTTTTGGGGTCGACATCATCTTTTTATTAAATATCTCCTTTAAATAATTAGCAACATATTTGGTAGCATCTACTATGTCGTACAAATTGTTTTGAACAAGTATATTCTGATATTCACTAAAAAGAGTTTTAGTATCAATAAATTTTCCAATGTTTACTATACTTTCATCTTGCCGTGAGAGTTCTTTTTCGAAATTAACAGGTGTAATTCCATCCTCTTTGAGACCAAAAACAATTTGAGAAAGCCACTTAATCATATATAGCGAAATTTTTTCATTATTTTGTTTGAAAAAAGTTAAGCTTGCTTTATCAAAAGCTTCTTTAAAAATCAAAAAACGATATGAATCGGAAAGTACCTTCCAAAACCTTTTTGGTTTTATTTCATCAAACAACTTTTTTACAAATCCTTCAAAATTTGATATTGTAAAGTTCACCAGTGGCTCTTTATTAAATTGGTAATACAAATCAACAAAGTTCAGTTTAAAATTTAAAGCTAGTTGATTTGTAGCTGCAACAAAGTAGAATTCATTTGCTAGTTTTTGCTCAATTATCAACTTTTTTAATTTTTCGAAAGAAACAGGTAAAAATTTTTTCACAAAGCTTTGGTTACAAGCAATAAAACTCATTTCCCCCTCTATGCCCTAGGATGGTAAGTTTTGTGAATTTCAATTAAGTACTCTTTTGTCAAATGCGTGTAAATTTGAGTAGTCGAGATATCGGAATGCCCCAACAACTCTTGCACGATTCGGACATCTGCACCACCTTGAAGTAAATGAGTAGCAAAAGAATGCCGAAAAATATGCGGATGTACTTTCTCGCCCAACCCTGATAAGAAAGCATACTTTCGAATTATTTTCCAAATGCCCATTCTGGAAAATTTACTACCTCGTGAGTTTAAAAAAAGTATATCCTGGGTGTCTTTAAAATCTTTAACATAAATATTTCTGCATTTTCTTTGATAAATTGAAATCCATTTCAAAGCAGATTTTCCAATAGGTACGATTCTTTCTTTCGAACCTTTACCCCAAATTCGAGCAATTCCCTCTTCGAATGAAATATCCCTTTGCTTTAGATTAATTAACTCAGAAACTCTAAGTCCGCTGGCATATAGAACTTCCAAAATTGCTTTGTCCCTAATCCCTGAACAATTTTCGGTTTGAACAGAATCAAGTATTTTAAAAACCTCTTCAATTGTTAGGAAATCTGGCAAGTATCTACGAATTTTAGGGGAATCTATTTTCTCTAATGGATTGGTTTCAACTATATCTTGGGAAACCAAGTAATTGAAAAAACTTCGCAAAGAAGAAACATACCTTGCCTGGGTTGCATTTGAAATTTTTTCTAAAAAAAGATTTGAAAGGAATCCCTCTATTATTATTTGGTTCATCTGGGTAAACTCTTTAATATTTTGCTCCAAACAATACTTAAAAAACTTGCTTAAATCACTTTTGTAAGAATCGATAGTATTTTTTGATAAACCTTTTTCAACTGCTAAAAAGAATAAAAATTCATTCAAAACCGTATCAAAATTATCGTAATTCGGTTTCATCTGAATGCGAAACCATATTTCGTGGTATTTCTTTGTACTCGACCCTTGGGTGAATAATGCCAAAAAGTTGGCGAACACAGACTTCTTGAATAACCTTTAAATCTTTCATTGAAATATCAGATTCATCAAATTGTCCATCCATTAGTTTACCCATTATCATCCTTTCCAGTGTCTGAGTTAATTCTTCTTTATTTTTAACTGCAAGTCGAGACATTGCTTCAGCTGAATCACAAATCATAACAATAACAGTCTCCTTAGAATTTGGTTTGGGACCGGGATAACGAAAATCAGATTCGTCGACTGGTTGTCCTTCGGATTCTTCGAGTGCTTTTGCGTAGAAATGCCTTAATAGGGATGTACCGTGGTGCATAGGGATAAAATCAATTATTCTTGGAGGCAAATTGTATTGTTTAGCCATCTCTATTCCCTTTGCAACATGTTCCTTGATTACTTCAGCACTACGCTTCGGGGAAATAAACTCGTGTTTGTTTTCCACCTCAATTTGGTTTTCAACGAAATATTCTGGTTTGTAAATTTTGCCTATGTCGTGAAAATAAGCCCCAACCCTCGTCAACAACCTATTTGCACCAATAGCTTCTGCACAGGCTTCTGCAATAATTGCCATAGAAAGTGTATGTTGATATGTTCCAGGTGCAACCTCATTTAACTTCTGGAGCAAAGGATGGTTAATATCATCATACTCTTTCAATTTTAAATCGGTTGATATACTAGATAGCTTTTCAATAATAAAAAGTAGGCCATAAGAAATTACTGGAGAAAGAACTGAATTCAAAAAAGCAAGACTCATTTGTTCGAACAATGATGCAAGATTTGAAGCTTTTTGAAAATAAAAAGCTAAAATTGGAACCAAAAATCCCAAAGCAACAAAAACCATTGAACGGAACATTTGGGTTCTGCTTTGAATATCGCGAACTGAATATGCCCCAACGATACCAGCAAGCATTAAAGCTACGGAGGTTTCAATATCGTTTCCACGAATAGAAGCTATAAGCATCGCAAATGTTACAGTAGAATAGAAAGCTGTCCTAGAATCGAACACAATTGCGAAAAGTAGTGAAATTGATGGAAGTATTATAAGATACCTGATTTGTAAATCTGTTTGTATGACAATAGAAAGCCAAGACAAAAACCCAATTAAAATAAAAGTTAAGTTAATTAATCCATACTGAAAATAGTCGGCAAAAATTCTTTTTCTAAGTATAAGTAAATAAATAAAAATAATAGAATAAATTGCTAAGATGTTTAAAAATGAACCCAGAAAAGATGAAAACGATAGTGTATTACCTTTTCCAAGCAACTTGACTTTTTCATAAGATTTCAACTTTAAGACATCATCTTCGGTAAGTTTTTTACCTTTTTCTACAATGACTTCCCCAGCCTTAACATAACCAATACTTTTGGGGACGGACATCTCCGCGACTTTAATCTTTTTTTGATAAAGTTCTTCAGAATACGTTAATGATGGGATTAATGCTCTACTTGCTAATTCCAGAAAAAGCTCTGTTACTTCGTCGCTGAATCCCACTTTTAAAGAAACACTTAGTTCATTCAAAATTCTGTCCCTATCGTAGAGAATCTTTTTAGGTATAATATTTTCAACATTATTTGATAATGAAACAATAGAAATTTCGGTCGATTCAATATTTTTCAAATTGACATCAACAACCCCTTTAGAAAAGACATTAAGAAAAAATTTAGAGACGGCTTGTCTTGCTTTCTGAATCTCGTTTTGCCTTTCTGAAGCGTTAATAAAGAAAGAGTTTTTATATTGAAAATTAGGAATGATCTCATCAAATGACTGTGAAGAAAAGTTTTGCGAAGATAGTCGATTGAAAATAGAATCAAATCTACTAAAAGTCAAACTTTGTGCAAATCGATTTTCAATAAATACTTGGAGTACTTTCTTTCGAGCATTCTCCAATTCCTTCAAATAATTTTCTTTATTTTTAAATACTGGAAAGGAATATTCTGCAATCAAAGTCCTATGGGGCCATATTCCACCTTCTTGAAAAGAAAATGAAGAAATGTCCTCTTCAGGATAAAACCTATACAAATGAAAGATAGTACAAATAAGAACTGTTGCAACTCCCAAAAAGACTTTGTTCAGAAGATTGTTTAAAAACAACTTTCCATTTTCCTCATTATCAGATTTTCTCTTTACTGTTGCTAGTTTTTTTATTACCATTTAATAATTTGACTTTTATTTATTTGTCAATAGTAAAAACTTGAAATCAAATTTCAAAATTACAAATTACAAGAAAATTGGAATAATTAACACGGCTTTTATTGGGGATATTGTAATTTCCTTCTTTTTGGCACAAAAGATTAAAGATATCCATCCCATTTCAGAGGTCATTTTGATTACAGCCCCAAAAGTCAGGGACTTGCTACCTTTAATAAAGTCAATTGATTCTGCAATTTTTTACGACAAAAGAGGTTCGGACAAAGGAATAAAAGGATTCCAAAGAGTGATTTCAAATTTGAAAAATATGGGTATCGATTTAGTTCTTTCTCCCCACCGTTCCTTACGGTCAACATTAATTTCATTCTTTACAAACCCAAGACTTTCAGTTTCTTACAACACATCAGCTTTAAGCTTCTTTTATAAAATTAGAATACCCTACTCTTTCAAAAGCCACGAAATCGAACGGAATCTTTCGTTAATTTCATTTTTCCAAGAATACCAAGATAATCACCTTCCAAAACTTAAAATTGAATTTCCAACTCATCTTGTAGAAAATATTAAAACCAAATTATCTCCTAATCTGTTAGACAGCAACATAATTACAATTGCCCCGGGATCGATTTGGAAAACCAAGCAATGGAAACAAGAATACTACACATTGGTTGCTCAAGAGCTTATTTCAAGAAACTACAAAGTCGTTTTAATTGGGAGCCATGAGGATTTTGATGTTTGTAAAAATATCGCAGAAAAAACAGGAGCAACAAATTTGGCTGCACAAACCAACCTGGCAGAAAGTTTATTTATCATTCAAAATTCTCAATTATTAATTACAAATGATAGTAGCCCAACTCATCTTGCGACAATAGTTGACTGTCCTACAATCACAATATACGGACCAACTATTCCAGAATTCGGATTTTACCCCCGCGCGCCTAAAAGCAAAGTCATTCAAGTTGAGAATCTAAATTGTAGACCATGTTCTATTCACGGTTACAATCTTTGTCCTCTTAAACATCACAAATGCATGGATGAAATTCTACCTGAAATGATTATAAAAATAGCAAATGAAATGTTAATTTAATCGACTTTTATAGTCCACAACTTTACTTTTCAAGACTTAATTTAATGATATGTTCCATTTTGTATTTGCCGGGGTATTTTAGTTGGTAAACTTCAAAAGTATCTACAACAGAGAAATAAATAGATTTACTTGTATCAATCACTGTAAAGCAAGAAGGAAGCTTATTGACGTAAATCTTATTTATATAGGGATGTATATATGTTTCCCTCAACATTGAGTAAATAATGATAGCAGAATCTGGAATATTTCCAGCTTTTAGGCATTTAACAATCATTGGAAACGTCACTTGAGTTCCTTGGCAATTACAACTTGGATTAACAAAAATCAGAAAATTATACTTTTTAATACTCCATAACGAATCGATTTCTTTGGTAATGGTCCCATCTGGTTGGTATTTGTTAAACTCGTATGGGAACCATTCGTATCCAGGAGTAATTTGCGAGAGCTCCTTAATCGTAATTAACTTTGCGGTTTTGTCTCCATCCGAAACTTCGCAAGCAAGTAAAGATAAAAGCAAACAAATTATAACAGTCTGTGCAATTCTATATATTTTAGTTTTCATCCTATCACCCAAAGAATAAAAGAAAGAACTAATTTAATAAAAACAAGGGAGATTATAATCCCCCTTGTCAATTCATTAATAAATAACCTATACTATCTTTTTAATCGAATTGTCTCTTGAATTGTGTTGCAATCTTTGAAAGTGAAGTTGATTTCTTTTACATTGTACCCTTCAGCAGAAATTCTAATAGAATAAGTTTTTGGTGCACAAAGATCCTCGAATACCACCCATCCTTCGACATTTGTACTTCGTTCTAGGACAACATTTCCATTCAATCTTACGGATACATTTGATCCTGAAATTGCCGAGCCAGTAGAATCGTCGAGAACTTTCAACTTCAAGCGGGCAGTACAACAAGAATCAGTTTTAGAAACTAAATATTTAACAAATTCTTTGGTTTCGTTGCAACCAACTTCAAAATTAAATTCTAACCCTCGATACCCAGACTTAATCATAGAAATTTGGTAATCACCTTCACATATGTTTTCGAATACCACTTTCCCATTTTCATTGGAGGCTTGAGCTGATATTTTTTGTGACCCCTTCCAAAGTTTTACCTCAACACCCTTTATGGGACTGTTATTAGTTGAATCTTTGATAAACAAAATTACTTTCCCTTTGCAGCAAGTATCTTCAATTTCATTCTCAAGATACTTTGTAGTTTCAATTGTATCATTACATTTAAATTTCAGAGAAAATTCGAGTGTTTTGTATGTATCTTTTAAAATAGAAATCCCATATTCACCAGGGCAAATATTTTTAATAACCGCAACTCCTTCGTAGGTAGTACCCTGCTTTACCACTTGACCGTCTTTCCAGATTTTTACACCAGCACCATTTATTGCTGTCTCGTTGGTTTTATCTTTAACCCTAATAATCAAAACTCCGTAGCAGCAGGAATCGCTTTCCAGCCTTTGCAAGAGCTTTGTTATTTCTTTTTCTTCGTTACAACCTAATTCAACAAAGAATTCTATTGGTTTGTATCCTTCCATTTTAATATCAAAGGAATATTTCCCTGGACAAAGTTTTTGGAAAATCACATACCCTTCGCTGTTTGTGGTATAATAGCTCAATTTTTTGCCATCTTTCCAGATACTTACAATGGCCTGATTTAGTGGCTGCTCTTCGTTATTTTTTACAAAAATTTTAATAAATCCATTACAACAGGTATCTTTTTCAGAAGCTTGGAGTTGTTTAGTAACTTCCTTTTCTTCGTTACAACCAACTTCCACTGAAAATTCAATACTCTTGAAACCTTCTTTTTGAACACTAAATTCATAAACTCCTTTACATAGGTTTCTCAAGATAACAAGTCCACTGTCATTTGTTAAATAAAACCCCAGTTTCGTTCCGGATTTCCACAAAGCAACCTTTGCTTGATTTATAGGTTGTCCTTCAGAATTTATAACGAAAACCCTTAAAATACTGTTGCAACAAGTATCCTCTTCCGTCTGAATTGATATAAAAGTTGAGTCATTACATCCTATCGTAACGTTACGTTCTACCGCTTTATACCCATCCTTTAAAATCAAAAGACTGTAAGTACCAGGACAAAGCTCACGGAAGAAAACTGGACTGTTTTCTTTAATAGTCAAAGTTGTAAGCAAAGTACTATTTTTTCTCAACTTAACTATTGAACCATTTAAAAATTCATTGTTTTGATTTTTGACTTCCACGCCAATAATTCCTTTGCAGCAAGTATCTTGTTCCTTTCTGCTCAATACGAAAGTATACTCTAAAGTATCGCAATTAGATAGAGAAAATTCCCTTTCTACGACTTGATACCCTTCCTTGGCTATTCGCACCCAATAATTATCAGCACAAACTCTTTCGAAAATAACAATACCATCATTATTTGTATATGATTTCTTTACCTTTTCGCGTCCTCGGTTCAACCTTACTTCTACTTCTTTTAAAGCACTTGAATCATGTCCTATAGTACGGATTATTATTTTCCCACAGCAATCATCATTGTGCTGCAATCTAAAACGAAGTTTATTTCTGGGTTGCTTCTCTAATAATGTTAAAATATTATCCTCAAAAATTTTAAAATCTCGGTGATAAATCTTGATTTTTAAATTTCCTAATGGTGATGGCAAGTTACTAAACTCGAAATTACCATCATCATCGGTAGTATCTGATGCAACTATTTCTTCATTTACAAGGATATTTGTTTTACCCTGGGAAACCCGAATTATGTAAATAACTGCATTTGGAACGGGGATATCTTGTTCATCAACAAGCACACCCTTAATTTTATTTTCTTCAGAAACTTGATTTGTGGTATCACTGCAAGAAAAGAAACCGAAAAGTATTGAGAAAGTTGCAATAGTGAAAAAAAGCTTCTTCATTTTATTACCTCCAATAATTAAAGAAACAAAAACACTAAGTCGTAGAAAATGTTACAAAAGTTAATAAAAATGTTAATTAAATAAGATTAATCAGGCATAAATTTTAAGGAATCAAGTTGAACACTAAATTCCTTTATACCAAAAAACTCTTTTAGCAACTCTCTTGCTAAGGGTGCAGCAACTGCAGCACCAAAGCCTGCATTCTCGACAATTATTGCTAATGCAATTTGGGGGTTATCTTTTGGTGCAAAACAAACAAACCACGAGTGATCGCGTTGACCAGGCTGGGATGCTTGAGCTGTACCAGTTTTTCCACATACGTCTAATCCGGGTATTTTAATACCAAAGGCTGTTCCACCAGGAATGTTAACAACATCATACATTGCTTTTTTTATTACTCCAATTGTCTCGGGTTTTATATCAATTTTTTTTCTGTCGACCTTGAGCATTACTGTTTGATTCAGAAGACTATTTCGTATTGAGCGAACAACGTGAGGCGTATGTATTGTTCCACCATTTGCTATAGCAGCAGTATACACAGCCATTTGAAGAGGTGTAACAGCAATTTCACCTTGTCCAATCCCATAATTTAAAAGCAAACCTTTTGGAGCTCTATCTAAGCTACCAAACTTTTTCTTGACGTAATCTAATGTCGGAAAAACACCAGAATTCTCAAAGGGTAAATCAATTCCAGATTTGCTACCAAAGCCAAATAGAGTGCCCCATTTTGAAATCCTTTCCAATTGCAACTTCAATGCAAGCTGATAAAAAAATACATTACAAGAAACTTGTATTGCCCTAACAACATTGACATTTCCGTGGGCCCCGTGGCAACCAAAAGGTCTATCCCCAAAAATCAATTCACCATTGCAAAAAAATGTAGTATTCTCATTAATTACTCCCTCTTCCAATCCAGCAATAGCCATTAACGGTTTCCAAGTAGAACCCGGTGGATATCGTGCTTGTATTACTCGATTTAACAAGGGTTTATCTTTATTGTTTTGTAAAATAAAGTAACTATTTTTAAAATCTTTGCCACTTAATTGAGTTACGTCATAATCGGGCTTGCTAACCAAAGCTAAAATTTCTCCATTATTTGGGTCTATTGCCACGCAAGCACCGCGTTTACCTTCCAAAAGTTCTTCAGCTTTGGCTTGCAATTTAAAGTCAATTGTAAGAAACAAATCGTCGCCATTTTTAACTGGGATATCCGATTTTCCCTCGTTAAATTTCTCGGTCTTGTAACCAGTCCCCAAAATTCCAACATATCTTCTCCCCTTTTGTCCACGCAATTCCATTTCGTAGTACCTTTCAATTCCTGATTTTCCTATAAAATCTCCAAGATTGTAATATGATTCTTTTTTAAGCTCATCTGGAGAAACTTCTTGTATATAACCAATAACATGAGAAGACTTTACATTTAGGTTATACATTCTTTTCGATTCCACAACTATTTCTACACCAGGAAGCAAATGGTAATTTTCTTGAATTCTTTGGACTGTTTCGTAATCCAAGTCTCTAAGTATCTTCACATCGCCATACGTATAGTTTAAAATATTTTGAAATATAATGTTATATAATCCTAAGCTATCGGTACCAAGAATTTTTCCCAATAGCTTTGCTCTATCAAGTCTGAAGTTCTCAGTAAAAATTTGCAAAGAAAATGATGGAACGTTGTAAACCAGAAGATTTCCATCCCTATCGTAAATATTTCCTCTGAATGGATAAACAATTTGGGTTTTTATTGCCTGGGTTTCAGACTTAATCTTGTATACACTTCCTTTCAAAATTTGCAAATATGCAAGCCTACCAATAAAAACAAAGCAAAATAAAGTAACAATAAAAATCAAAAGTTTAAATTTAAATTTAGTTTCTTCCATCACTCAAAGAAAATAAAATCAAAATTAAAAATAAAACGAAAAATCAATCGTATGAAAAGATGGTTCTTTGAGGGGATGAAATGGCTTCGACGGGGTGAAGGAAACTTGCAGTGGCATACCGTGCTTTGCCGGGGCAGCACGTAAATTCAAACGGCAAAACAAAAATGCCGAAAGCAATTACGCTTTGGCTGCCTAATTAATCGGTAGCCCATCCGACCGAAGATTTGCCTATTGGTTTTCGGAAGGGTGTCGCAAATAAATAGGCTGGCAAATGAATTTTTCGGTTGGTTCATTTGCGACAAATACAACCGATAGTCTTTACGAAACCTGTCGCTCGGTTCGCGTAAAGACGAAGCAATAAAGAGCGACTATGTATGTAGACACTGCAGTTGAAACACTTCGGACGCGGGTTCAACTCCCGCCATCTCCACAAATAGTTTTCACAAACCAACTTTATTTCACTTTCTTTATTTATGTTTTAGCCATAAAAGACTATTCAACTGCTATTGCGATAAAACGCAGTATGCTGAAGCGTATTACAATCGTTGGAATGCTTATCCTATGCAAAATAAAATGGAATTATGTATTTCCGACTGGAATAAAGCTGCAGATTTAGGTTTTGACGAGTCACGGAGAATGTTAAAAGAAATTTTTGATATTGAATACTAATATAAAAGTTCCTTGGTATTTTGAATCCTGAACTCAATCTTGAAATAAATTGAGATTGTACAATTTTTATAAATTTATTTTTTAAAATTAAATTTTTTACAATCAAATACAAATTTATTTTTTTGTATATTAACTACTGGGAAACAACCTTAATTCAAATGTATGATTTAAAGTGTAGTAACAAGAATTTAAAGAAACACCGGAATATTATTTAACGAAGTTGTTATAAAAAAAATAATTTCTTTACTATTTGTATTATTAACAATAATGACCAATCGGTCGTTTTCGCAAACAGCAGAGGAATATTTTGTTAGTGGCAATTTTAAACTAGAAAACCAAGATTATTCTGGAGCGATATAAGACTTTACAAAGCTACCCCAAAAAGTATAACCAGGAATTCTAACATTTATTAAATATATGAAAATGGGAACATTGAGGTTATAGCCTTAGAGTGGTCAGATATTATCACAGATATTATCAAAAAAACAGAGATTAAATTCATTTATGGGTAACATTTAAAAAACAAAGGACATATCAGCTATGGAAATATTTGAAAAAGAATATTTTGAATTAGGTTTTCAGCAAATTATTTCTAAAATTTTATAAGATACTATGAATAATACCATTAAAGAGGTCTACTTTTATTTCTTTATTAAGTAAAGGTGAACCTTTTGCGGATCAAATACTTGAAATCTATTCTGATTTTGTCTCGCTAATTTATTATAAGGAATTACATTTCGAAAAAATAACTTAAAATAAGAAATCCGCTTTTTGAAATGAGAAAATTCTTAATCGTGTTTGACAAAATTATTGAAAATGTGAAAGACTCTAAAAGAATTTCAATAATACTTATTTTTGATAGATCCTTAAGCCGCTTAAACATAATTCGAAACAAATGTTTTTACAAACCAAGTATTAATATGGAAGAAAACAGTAATAATGCATTAAAGTCATTTTGCGACGTTACAAAAATTAATCCTGACGTTTTCCCAGTATACAGAAATAAATATAATTAGCTTTCAAATCAGCAGGATTATGATACAAAACACAAATTTGGAAGCTTTAAAAAGTTTGTCTGAAAACCTGCTTGCTTTCAAAAACAACAAGCAAGTCTTTTGAACAAGTTCTTTCTCAATTTTGAAAATTTAGTCGAAAATTTGTAAGAAAGATGATACTTTAATCAATAAACGTGGTTTTGAGAAAAAATCAAGCCTTTTGAAATTAAAAATAAAGATAATAAGTAATATATTGTTAACAAAAAATTTATGCAAGAATTACAAATCAAATTGTAGATACACGAAACGAAACATCCATGGAAATAATCCAAAATATTCATCTGCAAAACAATAAACTGAATAATTGGTATCTCATTCTTACTAACAAACTAGTTTTGAAAATGGGAATGAAAACGAAAATCAAAGATAAGTATATTAGTTGCCTACTTGGAGGAACTATTGGAGATGCATTAGGTGCACCTATTGAATTTTAGTCTATAGATGAAAATTTAAAAAAGTACGGTAACTCTGGAGTTACCGATTATGTGGAATACTTGGATGGTTACGGTGAATTTTCTGACGATACACAAATGACCCTTTTTAAGGCAGAGGGATTATTGCGAGCTTATCACAGGGCAGTGTTAAAAGGTATTGGAAGAGCTACAATAGTAATTAACTATAATTCTTATCTCAGATGAGTATACACTCTAGGGTATTCAATTGATAAAACTAAAATTACTCAAGAATTTTACGATATTAAAAATGGGTGGCTAGTAAAAAGAAAGGAACTTTACAAAAGTAGATCACCTGGAAATACTTGTATATCAGCTTTTTGAAGTGGTGTTGCTGGTACTATTGATAAACCAATTAACAATAGCAAAGGAAGTGGCGGGGTAATGCGAGTTGCTCCCGTTGGTTTGTTGTTTAATAATGATCCTGAATTTTCTTTTGAAATTGCTTCTCAAATTGCAGCTTTAACTCATGGGAATCCTTCTGGGTATTTATCTTCAGGATTATTTGCTTCTCTAATTTCCTTTATATTTCAAGGAGAAACTATTGAAAAGACAATTGAAAGTTCCTTGCTAATTTTAAAGAGGTATTAACATAATGAAGAAACCCTTACTATCGTTGAAAATGTTATTGAATTAGCTAAACAAACCAATAAAGAAAATCTTGAAATAAAATTGTGTTCAAAGCTTATTGAGTGTATCGGTTTGTGGTGAACTGGAGAAGAAGCACTTGCAATTTCAATTTTTTGTTCTTTAGTTTACACTAAAGATTTTAAAAGTGGAATTCTTGCTTCAATAAATCATAGTGGAGATTCTGACAGCACTGGCTCTATAACAGGAAACATTCTAGGTCTAATAAACGGATTGGAACAAATTCATGAAAAATGGAACCACCATCTAAAATACCATGAAATCGTTGAAGAAATTTCAACTGTCCTAAGCATAGGTTGTAAGAGCAGTGCTTTTAACTGTGATGATGAATGGTGGCAAAGATATCCAGGATATTAATAAATTTAAAGAAAGATGAAAACTTATACCTTTAAAGGCTTGATTGAAACTCAAAGAAATTAAGTTCAATACGAAAATAACAAATATCTTCAGTACTAGGTTGAGAAGTATAAATTTATTAGTAAATAGGTAAAATGAAATCATCCTTAATTCGATTAATTTTAGAATTGATACTTTGCACTGAATTAGAGCAAGTTTTTCTGATATGCATTAAGATTAGTTTAATCATTGCAATTATTCTAAATTAATATACATTTAAAATTTCTTTTATTAAATAAAAGAATCAAAGAACAAATAATATTATCAATAGACTTTTGATAAACATGTGATTTTCTTTTAAATCTTGCTAGTTAACACCTAGTCATGTTGTTGATTCCTTCAATTTACGATGTTTCAGTTTTACTTATTATTTGCTTATCTTTAAGCATTACTACTTTATAAACCTCCAAATTATCAGTACAAAATAACTTGATTTTATAACTTACTAATTTCTTATACAATTTATCACATGTCAAATCGCTTCTATTTCCTACTTCAAAACCCAAGATTTTTCCATTATTCCGCTCAACATCAATCCAGGCCACATTCGTTTTTTTTGATCCTACAAAACTGCAAAACTCATCTACCTCTACTATTGCATCCTTTGCTGAACCAATCTTATGGGTTAAAGATTATTACCGTATTTTTTTATCCAATTTAAAACTGTTACATTGCTTATATCGATAATTCTTTCTATTGCTCTAAATCCCATTCCTTCTAAATATAATTGTAATGTCCTACCGTTATAATATTTTTCTTAAGATTTACCAATTTTGGTACAAAAAAATATTTTCAACCTTTAAAATAATTTCATTAAACATTATTTATTTTGCCATGTTTTACAAATTTTTTCGATGAACACTTTGGACATTTGTCTATCATTTTTTCCTCATATATAGTTTTATTGAAAATATACGAAACGTATAATAAATTAGAAATACCCTCAAATTAACATTTGAATTTTCAAATTCATTAGTTTACTCACCTTTTCTTTTTAAATAGAAACACCCATCAACCTCTGATTTAAAGAGGAATAGGGTGTTTAACTAATCAAAAGTTTTACAAGGAAGAAATTGTTTTATTCCTTCTTATAATAAAAGTTTAAATCAAAGGAAATGTTCCTACAATCTTTCATTACTGCATCATATTGCAATGTACCATCTTTCAAATACACAGCATAATAAAATTCTGTAATGTATGGAGTTGCATTGGAAGACACAGCATATTTCCAAGAAGCACGAGGTTCAGTCTTATCAATTCTTATAAGAGGCAAATTTTTAAAGGATACTTTAAATATCACCTTGCTATTTTCATCATATCTAATAATTGTCGCATTTTCGAGCAATTTTCCATCCTTGGACACTTTACCGGAATAAATAAGTTTGCCATAAGGATTTTTCCAAACAGTTGCTTCGAAATTCTCCCCACTAGCAGTAAAACTATTTGAAGTTTCTTTATTAAATAATGATTCGAAAATTTGGTGCTCGCTTTCGCTTTTACCCGTTACTTTTCCTTGTGAGTCATAATAAGTAATAGTAATATTAAAGTTACCCTGAAAAAATCCCTCTCCTTCTTTTGAAGCCTTGGCTAATAAGTTAATAACATCAGAGGGAAGGGGTTCCCAATATTTTTGTCCAATTTCGTGATTTACACAAAATAGGTTATTTTCATTAGTATAACAACTTTTACCAATATAGATATAATGATTACTACTAGAACTTAATTCAGGAGCTTCAAAAACAATTTCCTCATTAGTCCAAGATAGAATCCTTTTTGCTTGAGTTAAACTCATAAAAACATTATCAGATGGATGATACAAGCCGAAATTTTTACCTTTTATTGTAACAATACTTCCTGTCCTTATTGTATCAGGTTTTATTTCGTTAACTTGAAGCTTTACAATTTCATACTCCCAAGGTCCCTCCCATTCATATTTCATTTGGCTCGAATTGTACTTTCTAACTTTTAAGTAAACTTTACCTATTGTATATCTATTATCATCATTCACCACAGCTTCTAGTGTATTATCATCTATAACTTTAGTTAGAAGTGCTCTATAAGTGTGATTTGTAGGGTCTTTATCCCAATGAAGTGTTAAATTAATTTCGGAATAATTTGGATTTTTATAATCTTTTCCTGCAATTCTCACAGTTTGTCCTTGAGGTCCAAATTTAGGATAAATGCTTTCGCTTGGAATAATTTCAGCAGTAGCACTGTCCTTTCCCACAAGTTTATTCGAATTTAAATCATAAAGCTCAGCTTTTAATTTATATGTTCCTGGGCTTGAATATTTATATTTTACAAAGTTTTCGTTATTTATTCTGGCTTCATTATTATCTCCGAATTTCCAAATTATATAGTATTTTAAATCTTTAGGTATGCTGGTAACATCAAGGTTCCAAGTATATTCGATATTTGGTTCCCCTTTCATTGACCCTGGAATAATCTTAACTTTATATTTACTATAGTTGATAGTTATCCATTTGAAATCGACATACTTAGGTATATAATTGTTGTCTACATCTTTATAATTACTCTTAAAACCTTCAATTAACAAGCCGCAAGTGTAAGTTCCAGGATTTGGAAAAAATAATTTCAAATTATAGTGTGGATTGGAGATTTTTAAGCCATCTTCATTAAATAATGTAATGCGAGCATACATAATATTATTTACTTTATATCCCACTTCTAATCCTGGAGCTTCAACTCTAATATTTAATGTATCTACATCGTAATTTAACTCTTCGGGTATATCAAATCCACCAAAATCAGGCGAAACAATATTATAACCTGGAAAACGATTATTTCCTATTTTGTAATCTTCAACCTCTTTCCAACGAGTTGCAATTTTATCCCATTCAATATAGGCTGTTTTAGCGTAATATGTTACAAATGGATAATTATTATTTGGAAGACTTGCATTTAAGCTTGCTTGATATGGTTCGAATTTACCATCTTTATAATAAATAAATTTACTCTCTGCGGGATAATTTGGATCTGAAATATAAAGTTTGCCATTAATAGGTTCTATTTGGTAACAAATCAAGTCGTGACCAGCATATGTTAAATTTCCATTATTATCCTGACCAGTTACTCTATAGATTCCAATACCTTGTGGTTCGCCTGTTATTAACATAGCACCCGCTATCGTATAAAATTTTAACTTATCCAGACTTTGTTCCTTATCTATATATTTTTCAAAAAAATTTATAAAGGTTCCTTCCCAAGACAAATCCCTATGAATAACAGAACAAAATCTATATCCTCTATTATTCTCTTGCCAAATATTATTTACTTTGCTCATTAAATTGAATAGTCCTGGCGAGCCTTTTAGTTTCTTTTCATAAAAATACCAAAAAGCTGCCATATTTTGACCTGAACAATGACCAGATGGAGCAATATATGAACCATAATTAGGAAATTCCCAATCATCAATACCGGGTTTAAATCCCGACGAAATTGTCGGGGTTTGATTTATTAATGATTCTTGCATAGAGCTTACAAAAATTAAAGAATAACCTTCATCCGACTGTATTATTGGGTTCTTACCGGTTGAATTTTTTGGGAACAAATTGGAAGTATTAAAATGACGTGTTGTAAATGTAACAGAATTTTCATCAAAACTCTGAATTGGTAAGGGCTCTAACTTTTCACTTTTGTCATCATAAATAAAAACTAATGGGAAAGAACCTTTTTCGATTTTAATGGGTACTTTCACTTCAAAGATTCCATCAGCATATCCACCATTACTAAAAATTTTAACCATAGGTGAAATAGGCTTCAACAGTTTTCCAAAATTATGACCTTTAATTTCGAAAGAACTAATAACAAATTTCCTTGTACCAGAAAAGCAATTGATTGGAATTTCAATTTTCATTCCATTAAGCACTGAATTATTTGAATTAACAACGATCGTAGAGCCAGATGAGGAAACAGTATTAAATAATACAACTTCGTCTCCAAAGCGAATTTTTCCATCTCCACTAGGGCCAACGGGATTATCCCTTTTGAAAAAATCACAGGATAAAAAATTAAATAAAATTAAAGTTGCTAAAAGGGAAGCAACTTTCTTGAATAACTTTTTCAAAATTACCTCAAAAAATTAACAAATTAACAAAATAAGTTTTAAAATTCACTTGAAATGAAAAAATTTATTTAATGTTAAATTTATTACATTTAATTTAAAGATCAAACTCAGAGACTTTTTGCCTTCTTCTTCTAACATACCTGCTTTTTCTTATATTTACCTTTTACAAATCTATGTTTTTGGTTTTTTCCTCCTTTATTAGCGATTTTTACATTATAAGTCTCTGCAGAATAAATGGAAAATGGTATATCTACCGTTTCCTTGCTAGAATCCATAAAGCTTCTGTACACAGTCTGACAAAGTTGGTTTGCTATGATGATTTCAATAGGGGCTAATACTGTCGCATAATGGTAATGGCACCAGAAACAGTGAGAGTATACAGTACAGTATTTATTCTCCTCACTTTCGTTTATTAATCCAGATCTACCCTAATCAGGTAACTTGGAACGGAAAACCCCATTACCCAATGTTCCAGCAAAAATGTATTTCCCGCTTATGGTTAGCGAAAGAACACCTAATCAACCTTAAGATAACTCCTTTAAAAAAGAACGACAGTTAGGAATGTTAACAAAGGAGCTTGTACTTTACCCCCTGGGGTGATTTCATTCCAATTTGGAGCAAACTACAGAACTTATGGAAATATTCTCTAAAAACTAAAATTATTCCAACCCATAGAAAAAAACTTTTTTACATTTTTTCAAAATTTACTATTGTTTTTTAAAAAAATATTACTAAGTTATTTTTTTTAATTACTGAGCATTTTTATTGAAAAATTTAACTTTATTTTTGAATTTAATACTTCAAACCTTTCCCTATCCTTCTATGTTTACAGCCTTTGTTAAAAAAATTTGATGTATTAGAAATCAAAAATATTGTTAACTTAAGTAAAGTATGAAAAACGCAACATTTATAGTATTTAATCATGTGTAGTTTTTTAACAATTTTTTTACCAATAATATTTTGGAGGTTCTATGAAAGCACTATTTATTTTATTTATTTTCCTTTTGGCGATGGAGTTATCAAGCCAACCATTTTACACGGTTGTCTCTTCCAATGGAACTACAAAAATTGCAAATTCAATCGACTCAGCTCTTTCACTTGCAAACAATGGAGATATAATTTATGCTCCGGCGGGACTCTACAACGTTAATAATATAATTATTAACAAATCTGTGCACATTATAGGTGCAAGGTATAATTATGCTTTTTCTGGGACTGAATTTGTTACTTATTGGAATGGAGACATTTACTTCGAAAGTGGTGCATCCGGAGGCTCCCTTCAAGGTATCTACTTTAATGGTTCAATCTTCTTTGGTAAAAATGCACCCGCAGAAGTTAACAATTTCACTATTTCAAGATGTTTGGTAAATGGTTCTTTCTATTCTGGGCCAGGTGGTTGGAATAGCCAAAATAGTTATTCGAACTTAACAATTAATGAATGCATTTTTTTCGGATCGTTAAATCTTGGCTACGCTAAAAGCGTCACTGTGAAAAAGTGCATATTAAAACCCGCATATCATATAATAAACTACGGGAATAATGTAAGAATGAGTAATTGTTTACTTATCTGCCCAACCACCCCTAATGATGCAGGTTTCAATTACCTTAAAAATGTAATTTTTGAGAACAATATTTTTACAAGGAGATTTAGGCATACTTCGAATGAAGCTACAGGAATCCAGTATTTAAACAACATTTATTGTTTTGAAACCCAAGAATTTCCAACTCGTGGTGTAACAAGAAACGAAGGAAATGTATCAATGCAATTAGAAAGTGTGTTGATTAACTATGATAATAGCGAAATTGACTTTACCAAGCACGACTTCCACTTAAAACCATATGCAATTAGTCTAATAAAGGGTACAGACGGAACACAAGTTGGAATTTACGGCACAAATGAACCATTTAAAGACTATGGACTACCAATAAACCCGCAAATAAAGAAAGCAAAAGTAAGCTCGATAACAAACCCCGAGGGCAAACTTAAAATCGAATTTGAGGTCGAAGCCCAAGAGAAATAGGAGATGAAACAATGAAATGGTCAAAACTTTTATTATTTTTTATTCTTTGCACAACCTCCATCTTTTCTCAATCTAAAATCATTGAATATGAATTTTGGATAAACAATAATTATGCTTCTAAGAATTTAGTGCAAGTTTCCCCTACTTCGTACTTAAATTTACAAACTAAATTGGATTTACAACAAATTAGCTTTGGTTTTAACTGGCTCAATATTAGATTTAAAGATAATCAAGGAAGATGGAGTTCGACCTATTCAACGCTGTTTTTTAAAACACAAAACTCAAGCGATACAATTCGAAAAGTAGTTGAATGTTTGTATTGGATAGATAACGACTATCAAAATCATAAATCTTTTGCAATAAAAAGTGAAAAAAATATCGTCGAAGACTTGAATATTTCTAACATTCCAGATGGGTTTCACCGAATAAGCTTTATTTTTAAAGACAATACGGGTTTGTTTTCTAACTCCTTTTCCTACTTAATATTTAAAGCTGGGAAAGGGAAGTTGGCAGATAACAAGATTGTCGGTTACCAATTTTGGTTTAACCAAAATATTGCTGAAGCAAAGTTTGTGAAATTGGGAGAACCCCAAAAATTGTCCCATATCAATGCAATTTTGGATATGCCCACGGATAATGCAGAAACTGTTAATATTCAATTTTTAGATACAGCTGGTTTATGGAGTGTAGTTTACACAAAGAAATTTCTGCCCGAGGCTGATTTTACTTACTACAATACTATCAACACTTTTAATTTTACTAACCAAACAATTTTCGGAACCCAATACAGATGGAATTTTGGTGATGGAACAAACTCGCTTGCAATTCACCCTACTCATACTTATAAAACACCCGGAGTATACGAGGTTTGCCTAATTGCCACAAATAAGTTGGGTAGCGACACAGCTTGCAAACAAGCTTTAGTTTATGGTTTGAGGGAAATTGAACCAAAATCTGCTGGAAATACTGGGGAAGCAACACTTTTCATTTATGGCGCTGGCTTTGATGAAAAAACAAAAATATACATTCAGAACAAGGCTGGGAATAAAATTGAGCCAAAATTTGTACAACATTATAAACTTGATGCTTTAAAATGTGTATTTGACCTACGGGATAAACAAATAGGGGTTTATGATGTAATCGCAGAATTTAAAGGTAATGTATACAAATTGGAAAAATCTTTTACAATCGAACAAGGAACAAAACCAGACCCATTTGTAACGATTACTGGAAGAGACAGAATCCTATTTTCGAGGTGGCAAACTTATACACTAAACTTTGGTAATCGTGGCAATGTAGATGCAATTGGTGTACCTATTATCATTGTTCTATCTGAAAGTGCTGATCTCGAAGTGGAATTCCCCGAGTTAATACTTAACCAAAATCCTATTCTACTAAACGATACAAATTATATTAAATATTGGAAAACCCTACCTAACCATTTTAGCATTAATAACTTATTTAATGAACCATTCAATGGTAGAGTTTATTACTTTTACATTCCAAGAATACCTTCAAATTTTAATGGTTCAATGAAGGTAAACCTAAAAACTAAGGATGATATTCAAATCTTTACTTGGACAACTGGACCTTATTTTATGTCCCCTTTGGACGAAAGGGTCGAATGGTGCATCCGGCTTGCTATTCTGAAAGGAATAAAAGACGGGTTAATTGATATAGGGTTGCAAAACGCTCCAATTATTGGATGTATTAATCAATTCTGGAGCAATTACTTAGAACCATATCTTTGGGAATCTGGTTTACCAAAACCAGACCCTAGTTACAACCGACCAAAATCATGGAAGGAAACAATATTCAGCTGGGGCAATCAAGCTCTTGACCTATCCATTTTGCTTGTCAATTGCTTAAAAGATTTCGTAGGACCACTCAAGGCCTATTCAATTGCAATTCAAATAATTACACTTATTAATGACGTTAAGAAAAACTACCTTACTGATAAAGACTGTAGAGAAAGATATAAAAATGAACCAAGAAGCGAAACAAAAATTCGTACCGTTTATTCATTAGATCCAAATGAAATAGTTGGTCCAAAAGGTTATGGAAATCCAAATTATATTACTGACCAAATTGGCTTCACCTATACAATTTACTTCGAAAACCTTAAGACAGCTTCAGCACCAGCACAAGAAGTGATAATTGTCGATACACTTAGCCCAAATTTATTCGATTTTAAATCATTTTCTTTTGGAAAAATAAACTGGGCAGACAACCATATTACTCCTCTTCCAAATTTAAAGGAATTTACTCTCGATGTTCCTCTGAGACCTAAAAATCCAAATAACCTTAGAATCAATGGTTCCTTTGATACAGCAACAGGAATTATTCGGTGGCATTTTATGACCTTAGATACTATTTCATTCGACTTGCCCCAAGATCCAGATGGGGGTTTCCTTCCACCAAATGTAACCCCCCCCGAAGGTGAAGGCTTTGTGCAATTTTCGATTAATTTGAAAAAAAATTTACCACACGACACAAAAATTGACAATCAAGCTGTTATCGTGTTCGATTTAAATCAACCCATCTTTACAAACGTTTATTCAAACAAGCTCGATTTAGTTCCACCTATGAGTCGCCTAAAAAATATCTATAAAATCAGTTACGGCGAACCAAACACTTATCGTATTACTGGAACAGCAACAGATAACGGAAGTGGAGTTAACTATCGAACGATATTTGTTTCGGTCAATGATGGTACATATTTCCCTCTTACTACTATGACTACAGATGAAATATATTTAAGACTTGAACCAGACAGCATTTATAAGTTTTACTCAATTGCTGTTGACAATACTGGAAATATCGAAGCAGAAAAATCTTCATTCGAGGTTAGCACCCTATATGCTAGTTTGGAAAACAATCCCCTTATCGAAGGGTTTAATCTTCAGGTTTTCCCAAATCCTGCTACAAACTTTATCAACATAAAATGCAATTTACCTCAAGAAGGTAATATGATAATTCACGTTGAGGATTTGCTTGGAAGAACTATCATTTTTGATAACTTGGGTAGGATAACCTCTGGTATTTTTGAACATAAATTACAACTAGACGGGTTGAGTGTCGGAACTTATATTCTAACGGTAAAATTAAACAATACTAAAATTGTTACCATTTTGAAAATTAAAGGATAGCTTCCCTTTTTAGAACATATCTTCAAAATTTATGATTACACTAGAGGGCTGTTTGATTGACAGCCCTCCTTATTTTATTTTAAAAAAGTAAGTTCACAGTTGGTTTCAGAAACATCAAACCTATCAAACTAATCACAACAGGAAGTTAATATCCAAAAAACATCTTAATTCATGGATTTGTGACCAAAATTGTCACAAATTATACTTAAGTTTATAAATTTTATAATATATTAATACATTGTAAAAGCAATAATTTATTGAATAAATAAACTTACTTAAGGCCAAATAACAACAGATTGAATACAAATTTCCGAAACAATTTCAGCGATGATTATTTTTATTAAATCATAATTGTAAATTTGATATGTGTAATTTAATTAATTGAAAAATTATGGAGATAGTATATGCAATTTATAACAATATCTCGCGGGACATTATGGGGAGCCGAACTTCTTGCAAAGCGTTTATCTACTGAATTAGGATATCCCCTTTACACAAGGGAAAATGTCATCGAAGAGGCCCAAAAATATTCAATTGACGAAACTGGATTTACCGACATATCTTTTATCGATCGAGCCCCGGGACTCTGGGAAAAACAATTTTACAAACGCAAGCATTACTTGTTGAGCTTCCAAGTTGCCCTTCTCGACCTTCTTTCTCAAGGAAGTTCCATTTACGAAGGTCACTTGGGCCACTATCTTCTTACTGGAGTACCATTCGTCTTAAAAATCAGAGTGATTCAATCCTTGGAAAAACGCGCAAAAATCGTTCAACAAAATCATCCTCACTTTAGCTTTGAGCAAGCAATTGACTACATAAAATTGATCGATGAAAGAAGAAAACAATGGTCATGCTTTCTCTACGGGGTGAACTTAGAAGAACCAAAATATTACGACATCGTGATTAATTTTGATATAATAGACATTGATACAGCAGTTAAAATCGTAAAAGATATTTCGGGACACGTAGATTTTAATTCAACCCCGGAAAAAATACAAGTTTTGAAAAATTTACACCTCGAAGCAAAAGTTAAGTTGATTCTTTTCTTAAATCCCACTACTAGAGGCTTCGATGTTGATGTAAAAGGGGATTCTGATTCGGGAACGATTACAATTTTGGGCTTGCAAAACGAACCCGATAGCAACAAAGCTGAATCTTTTATTTTAAATGCCTTAAGCAAAGAAAAAGCAGTTAAACAAATATCTTTTAGTTATTAAAATTGAAATAAATTTTTTATAGATTAAAAACAAAAGTGAGGCTGTAAAATGAATTTGATTGTGTTCTTAAAAATGGTTCCCGATATTGTGGAAGAATTAACTATCGCTGAAGATGGAAAATCTTTAGACACTGAATGGTTAAGAATGAAACTCAATGAAAGCGATGAGCATGCAATTGAAGAAGCTGTAATTTTGAAAGAAAAGTATGGGGGTACCGTAACTGTCGTTGCCCTTGACGCACCTGAAGTTGATGAAGCACTTTTCACTGCTTTAGCAAAAGGTTGTGATAAAGCAATTAAAATCATTGGCGATCTAACAAACATTCGTTCACCGGAAATAGCGGAAATTTTCACAAAATATCTGAAGGACAACAATCTCATCGATTCCAAGACTTTAATATTATCTGGCTCACAGTCTATTGATGATATTGAAGGGGAATTGGTTTACTACCTGGGTTATAACCTTCAATTACCTGTCTACGGAGTTGTTACAAGTGTCACTTATAACGAGAGTAAAAATAGCGTTGTAGTTTTGAAAGAGTTCTCCGGTGGTCTAAGAGGAGAATTCGAAGTTTCTTTACCTGCTATTTTGGGAATCCAGGCTGCCGAAAACCCACCAAGATATGTTCCGATAGCAAAAATCCGTGGAATTATGAAATCCGCTACCATAGAGGAAATTGAAATCCCAACCGACTTTATTTCCCCAAGAATTTCAATAAACAAATTATTCCAACCTGAAGAAACTGGAAAAGCAACTATGCTTGAAGGTAATCCAGAAGAAATTGCAAGCCAAATAATCAATATTCTCAGTGAGAAAGGACTTCTGTCCTAATCTAAATAATAACTTAACATTAGGTTATTTGAAAACATTAAAATAAAAAAGGAGAAGATGAAATGAAAAATTGTGTAATAGTACTGGTTGAACATCTCAAAGGTTCAATTGTGGATATTACTTATGAAATGTTAGGAGCTGGAAAAAAAATCTCTGATTCATTTAATATCCCTTTAGTTGCCTTAATTTTGGGTAAAGATGTCAGCAAATTAATTTCAAATCTTGGCATCGCCGATTATGTATTAGTTGTTGACGATGAAAGGCTGGAAATGCCCGAACCCCAACTTTCAGCTAAATTAATTGAAACAATTTATAAACAAAAGGAAGCATCTACAATTATTCTCGGTTGTACCAATATAACCTCTGGAATCGGGCCTATTCTCGCAAAGGGATTAGATTTGCCTTTCATTAACTTTTGCAAGAAAATACTCATTTCCGACGGTTCTATTTTAGTTACAAGCCACCTTTATGGCGGAAAAATTCTTTCAGAAATAATGGTTGAAGGTGGAAAAGGAATATTAGGAATTTATCCTGGGTCCTTCCCATTAGAAGAAGGAAAAGCTACTAAAATACCCCAAGTGGAAGAAATTGAAATTTCAGATTTAATCACCGAACCCACTTTCAAACGATATATCGAACCTGAAGTTGGTGATGTAGATATTACAAAAGAGGATATTCTTGTTTCAGTTGGGAGAGGCATTGAAAATATCGACAACTTAAGCCTTGCAGAAGATTTGATTTCTGTCTTAGGAGGAGCAATTGCTGCCTCGAGACCAATTATAGATATGGGTTGGCTACCTTTAACTCGCCAAGTTGGCAAATCTGGAATGATCGTCAAACCAAAACTGTATTTTGCTTTGGGAATTAGTGGTGCACCAGAACACATTGAAGGGATGAAAAATTCCGAGTTGATTATTGCTATAAATAAGGATCCATCGGCACCCATTTTCAATATCGCTCACTATGGAATATGCGGAGACTTGCAGGAAATAGTACCAGTCCTTGTTGATAAACTAAAGCAAAAGTAATTGTTCCTTGATAACTTAATAAAATGGAGATGGACTTATGGACCCAATGGAAATAAATATATTTGGCATTCATGGTACTTACATTCTTTGGTTTTTCACAATTATTTCGCTTTCTTTCTTCCTTTTACGATTAAAAAATATCATCTCGGTCTTTAAAAAAGGGAAATACGAAAATCGCTTTGACAATTTGAAATTGCGAATCGCCAACTTTATTAAATATGTCTTGGGTCAAACTAGGTTATTTAATGAAAAAACAATTGGTTTACCACATTTCTTTTTCTTTTGGGGCTTTGTTTTCTATGCTACGTCTTTTTGGTGGAATCTATTCGAAGGACTCTTTCCATTCTTACCTATTGGATATTCCGACGAAATCCCCTTTATTGCTTTTTCCCTAGAAATATTTGGTGTTTTGGTCCTTCTTTCAATCCTAATTGCAGTTGCTCGAAGGTTGTTTTTCCCTCCAAAGTATCTTCAAAAATCTTTTGATGCTTGGTTTATATTATCTTTAATTTCAACTTTAATGATTACCCTCCTACTTGGTCAAGGCTTCAAATACATTGTTGAACCCGTTCCTCTGAGCCCAGTTGGAAAATTTCTCGCATCGTCTTTTTCTGGACTTTCTTCCGACGCCGCCACTAATTTATTCAATGTTATGTGGTGGATTCATACTCTCACTGTTTTATTCTTTTTGGCTTATATCCCATATTCAAAACACATGCATTTACTTGCCTCCCCATTTAATGTATTTTTCAAAGATGACAATAAACCGGCCAATCTTGACATAAAAGATTTTAACGGTGACCCTTCGGAAGGAGCCTCAAAATGGAATGATTTTACATGGAAGGAATTGCTAAACGTTTTCTCTTGTGCTGAATGCGGAAGATGTGATAGAGCTTGTCCTTCTTTGAACTCTGGTTTGGCTCTTTCCCCAAGAAATATTTTGCATCAGATAAAAGAACACCTCTACGAAACCAAATTCCATATACCCGCTAATGGAAAATCGGCTCTAATAGGGAAAAATATTACCAAAGAAGAATTGTGGCAATGTACCACATGTATGTCTTGCATGCAAGAATGCCCTGTTATGAATGAACATATCCCAGTAATCGTTTCGATGAGACGCTTTTTAGTAAATCAAGGAGACGTTGAACAAACTGTCCAAGATACTTTGCAAAAAATCCAACGGTATGGAAACTCATTCGGACAGTCCGAAAGAAATAGAGCAAAATGGACTACCACCCTTGGTTTTAAAATCAAAGATGCACGTAAGGAAGAAGTAGAATATCTTTGGATAACTGGCGACTATGCAGCTTTCGACTCTCGATTACAATCAATTACTCAATTAACAGCAAACATCTTCCAAAATGCAGGCATTGATTTCGGTATTTTATATGAAGCCGAGAAAAACTCGGGAAATGACGTTCGAAGACTTGGAGAGGAAGGCCTATTTGAATACCTAAAAGACAAAAATCTTCAATCATTGCAAAAAGCAAAATTCAAGAAAATCATTACGACCGACCCACATACCTATAACACACTTAAAAATGAATATGGATTGGACAAAATTAAGGATAACGGGAAGATTGAGGTTTTGCATTATACAGAGGTCATCGCCAAACTACTTGCTGAAAACAAACTCAAAGTTGCAAAAAAGCTAGGAATAATAGCTACTTACCACGATCCCTGTTACTTAGGTAGATACAATGGAATCTACGCCCCCCCAAGAAATATTCTAAAAGCTGTCGGTGTTAAGATAAAAGAAATGCCGAGGAATAAGTCTAAAAGTTATTGCTGTGGTGCTGGTGGAGGAAGAATTTGGATGGAAGACAAAATCCCAGCAAAAGAACGACCTGCTGAAAACAGAATCCGTGAAGCAGTTGCTCTGCAAAACGTTGAGACCTTTATCGTTGCTTGTCCCAAAGATATCGTAATGTTTCAAGATGCAGTTAAAACAACAGGTAACGATTCGCGAATTAAAGTTCAAGACATTTCTGAATTAGTGTGGGAAGCTATTGAAAAATAATAAATAAATTAGGAGTGAAGAATCTATGATAATTGAACTTCAAGAAATAAGAAGTGTTACTCTTGAAAGATTACTTGACACTGCAGAAGGTAAACTTATTCTAAGTTGTATCCAATGTGGTACTTGCGTAGGAACTTGCCCCCATGGGGAGTATATGAAATACCCCCCGCGTCGGATTATCGAAATGCTAATCCATGGATTAGTAGATAAAGTGTCCAATACAGATAGTATGTTGAAGTGTGTCAATTGCTATGCCTGTATGGCCAAATGCCCAAGAGGTATACACCTTACGGAAGTCCTACTACCGTTGGTAAAAGAACAAACTATTGGCAAGATTACATCTCTTCCATCTGAATTGCAGAAAGCACTTGAAAATTATTATCGTTATGGCAATCCTATGGGAGAATCTGGACGTAAAAGGGCAAACTGGGTAGCCACAACCTCCGTACCAGTTAGAATTTTAAGCCAGAATCCTGGACCAGTAGATGTTCTTTGGTTCGTCGAAAGTTATCCCTCCTACCACCCGAGGGGACAAGACACTTGCAGGGCAATGGCAAAAATCTTGCATTTTTTAGAAATTGATTTTGCCATCTTAGGGAATGAGGAAAAAAGTGCTGGAGAATGTGGCTTACTTGCTTGGGAATCTGGATTGGCAGAGGCGCTTGTCGACTACAATATTGCTATACTTAACAAATACAATTTTAATCGTATTGTAACCTCTGACCCCCACGCCCTAGACGCCTTCAATTTTAGATACCGTATGTATGGCTTTAATAAAACTGTTACGCACGTGATACCCTTCCTAATGGAGTACTATGACAAGCTTAAACCATTAATGACTCGCCGGCTTAACTATTCAATTACATTCCACGACTCCTGCTGCTTAGGTAGACACAACCACTATTACGAAGAACCAAGAATTTTACTAAAATCCATCCCCGGCATTAAACTTGTAGAGATGTTCCACAATAGGGTCAATTCCCTCTGCTGTGGTGGAGGTGGGGGTGGTATGTGGCTCGATACTTATTTCAAATCTCAAAATATGGAGAGACTTTCTGATATTAGAATAAAAGAAGCTATTGCAACAGGCGCAGATGTTCTCGCGGTAGCTTGCCCCTACGAAATTCCACGATTCGAAGACGCTTTGAAAGTCGCTGGCTACGAGAAGAAAATGGTCGTAAAGGACATTTTAGAATTAATTGCAGAGTCAATGGAGGACTAATTATGAATAATCAAAACAACAATAATGAAATACGAATTGGCGTTTACATTTGTCATTGCGGAACAAATATCGCTGGAACTGTTGATGTAAAAAAAGTAGTAGACTTTGCAAGCGGTTTACCTAAGGTTATCGTTTCGAGAGACTACAAATATATGTGCTCGGACCCGGGTCAGGAAATGATACAAAAGGACATAAAAGAGTTTAATCTCAATCGAATAGTGGTCGCTGCATGCTCCCCATTTCTTCATGAGAATACATTTAGAAATGCAGTTAACCAAGCAGGCTTAAATCAATTTTATTTTCAAATGGTTAATACCCGAGAACAAAATTCCTGGGTCCATTTAGAACCTGATGCAACAACCGAAAAAGCAATTGACTTGGTCCGTGCAGCAGTTTATCGAGTCGCTTATCACAAGCAACTTGAACAAAATAAAGTTCCAATCCATCCGGATGTGTTGGTTGTTGGAGGGGGTATTGCTGGTATTCAAGCTGCCTTGACTCTTGCTAATGCTGGGAAAAAGGTATATCTTGTTGAAAAGGAACCCACCATTGGTGGCCATATGGCAATGTTCGACAAGACCTTCCCAACACTTGATTGTGCCTCGTGTATCCTAACCCCTAAAATGTCCGCTGTAAAAAACCATCCAAATATTAAGTTATGGACCTACTCCGAAGTAGAAAGTGTAGATGGCTATGTAGGAAATTTCAAAGTAAAAGTCAAACGAAAACCTCGCTACATAATCGAAGATTTGTGTGTGGGATGTTTGGATTGCATTGATGCATGTGTTTATCAAGAACCAAGATTTTACGATGAATTCAATTTAGGTCTTTCCAAAAGAAAGCCAGTTTATATCCCATTCCCACAAGCCACACCTCTCCTGGTCGTGATTGACCCGGAAACTTGCATTCAGTTTAAAACTGGAAAATGTAAACAAACCTGTGTGGATAGCTGTGAACGGAATGCCATAGACTTTAACCAAAAGGAACGAATTGAAGAAATTGAAGTAGGTACAATAATAATTGCAACCGGATTTAAAACTTTTGACCCCAAAAGAATTCCATATTATGGTTATGGAACCTATCACAATGTTTACACAGCTTTGGAGGTCGAGAGATTAATTAATTCTTCTGGACCGACCTCTGGAGAAGTTGTACTCCGGGATGGAAGTAGACCAAAAACAATTGCTATTGTACATTGTGTTGGCTCAAGGGACACCAACACTAATTCCTGGTGTTCAAGGGTTTGCTGTCTTTATTCTATTAAATTAGCTCACTTACTAAAAGAAAGAACTGGTGCAGATGTTTATAGTTTCTATATCGATATCCGCACCCCCGGTAAAATGATGGAAGAATTCTATGTTCGAATGAAAGAAGAAGGAATCAAATATTTACGCGGAAGAGTAGCAGATATTTATCCAGATTTAACAGACGAATCCAAAAGAAGACTTATTGTTAAAGCTGAAGACACATTAGTCGGGGAAATAATAAAAGTACCTGTCGATATGGTTGTATTATCCGTTGGCCTTGAACCAAGAGAGGATGCTCAAGACATTAGAAGAATGTTTAATATTACTTGCTCTACAGAGGGATTTTACATTGAAAGGCATCCCAAACTTGCACCCGTCAATACTTTCACCGATGGTATTTTCCTTGCTGGGTGCTGTCAAGGACCCAAAGATATCCCCGATACTGTTGCTCAAGCTGGTGCTGCTGCCGCCGAAGCATTAGCATTAATAGACAAAGGTTACATAGAAATTGAACCCAACACAGCATTTGTAGTTGAAGAAGAATGCTCCGGATGCAAATCATGTGTTCCTTTGTGTCCTTATTCTGCAATCTCTTTCATCGAAGAAAAAGCCAAGGCTTACATTAACGAAGCCTTATGCAAAGGATGTGGCACTTGCGTTGCATCTTGTCCTTCCGGTTCGATCAAACAAAAGTTGTTCGAAGATGAGCAAATTTTCCATGAAATTGTTGGTATTTTGGATTATAAATTGAGCGAGGAGTTGGTATGACAGAGAACAAAAATATTGTATCTTCAAAAGATGAATGGCAACCAAAGATAGTAGCATTTTTTTGCAATTGGTGTACATATACTGCGGCAGATTCTGCGGGAGTCTCTAGAATAAAATATTCCCCAAACATTCGGGTAATTCGGGTTATGTGCTCCGGAAGGGTAGACCCTCAATTTATTCTGGACGCTTTCGCAAAAGGGGCAGATGGAGTTCTCATCGGAGGTTGCCATCCTGGGGATTGTCATTATCAAGAAGGTAACTACAAATGCCTTCGACGGTTTAGATTGCTTAAAAGGATAATTAATTCTTTTGGAATCGAAGATGAAAGGTTACGTCTCGAATGGATTTCGGCATCCGAGGCCGATAAAGTAAGAATTACAGTCAATGATATGGTTTCAAAGGTTAAAGCCCTAGGACCTTTATCATTGCCTAAAAGATTTTTAGTTTGGAACCAAGAAATCAAATTACATCCCATTACCACAACAATGGAGGAGAAGTAGGAAATGGCAGAAAAACCAAAAATAGCTCTTTATTGGTGTGCTTCTTGTGGCGGTTGCGAGGAATCAATAGTGGACCTCGCCGAAGAAATTCTTTTTGTTGTCGATAATGTCGACATTATCTTCTGGCCTGTCGCGATGGATTTTAAGAAAAAAGACGTAGAAAAATACACTGACGGCGAAATTCTTGCATCAATTATTAATGGAGCAATAAGAAGCACCGAACATAATGAAATGGTTCAATTACTCAGAACCAAAAGCAAATACGTTATTGCATACGGGGCATGTGCACACTTGGGAGGTATCCCAAGTCTTGCAAACATGTTTTCAAAAGAAGAAATACTTAATTATGTTTACGGAGACTCCCCTACTGTTGTCCAAACAGAAAGAACACGTCCCCAACCAATATATGAGGAGAATGGAAGGTTACTTGAAATACCCCAACTATGGGAAACGGTGAGAGCGCTCGACCAAGTCGTAGAGGTTGATTATTATCTTCCAGGTTGCCCACCGTCACCCAAACTTTTAAAAAATGCTGTTATTGCTTTACTAACAAATAATCTTCCACCAAAAGGGAGTGTTTTATCCCCGGACATAGCACTGTGTGATGAATGTCCAAGAAAGGACACAAAACCTTTAGATTTACAATTTACTGAATTCAAGCGTCCACACCTTGTTTCGATTGACCCAGAGAAATGTTTCCTTACACAAGGGTTGTTGTGTATGGGACCTGCAACTCGTAGTGGATGCGAGGCCTTGTGTATTTCAGGGAATATGCCCTGCAGTGGATGTTACGGACCAACCTCACGAATAATAGACCAAGGTGCTAAATTTTTATCTTCCATTTCATCTTTAATTAGCGCAAAGACAGAAAAGGAAATTGATGAAATTTTAAATGGAATTCCCGACCCATTGGGGACATTTTATCGTTATGGACTTGCAAAGTCGATTTTGTTTAAGAAAGCGAATTTATAATTTTCAAAACAATTGGAGTAATTGAATATGGAAAAAACGAAAAAAATAACTATAGACCCAATCACAAGGCTCGAAGGGCATGGAAAAATTGAAATTTTTCTCGACACTAATGGCAACGTTGAACATGCATATTTACAAGTTCCGGAACTTCGAGGATTTGAAGTTTTTTGCAAGGGAAGGCCAGCCGAGGATATGCCACAAATAACAAGTAGGATTTGCGGTGTTTGTCCAACAGCACACCATATTGCAGCTGTCAAAGCACTCGACGATTTGTATAAAGTCGAACCAACTCCAACAGCCAAGAAAATTAGAGAGTTGGTTTATAACATTTTTATGGCCGAAGACCACGCATTACATATCTATATCCTTGGTGGACCGGACTTCATTGTCGGACCCGATGCTCCCAAAGAACAACGCAATGTTGTTGGAGTTATTCAAAAGGTTGGACTCGAGATTGGTCGCAAAGTAATTTCTGTGCGAAAAAATTTAAGAGACTTGATTACATATCTAGGTGGTAAGGTTATACATCCTGTTCTTGGGCTACCCGGCGGAGTAGCAAAAGGTATCGCTAAAGATGAACTCCCGAGATTTAAAAACGTTGCAAAGGAATCTCTCGATTTTGCATTGTTCACCTTGGAAGTGTTCAAAAAAATCGTTCTTGCAAACAAGGATTATGTAGATTTAATCACCTCAGATATGTACACACACAAGACATATTACATGGGACTTGTGGACAATAATAATTGTATTAACTTCTATGATGGCAAGCTTCGAGTAGTGGATCCAAATGGTAATGAATTCGCAAAATTCATTGTTCAGGATTATCTTGATTACATTGGTGAACATGTAGAACCTTGGAGCTATGTTAAATTCTGCTTCTTAAAACCTCTTGGGTGGCAAGGCTTTATAGATGGTTCAGAAACGAGCATTTATTCTGTTGCGCCATTGGCCAGACTGAACGCTGCAGATGGTATTTCTACCCCATTGGCACAGAATGCTATGAATGAAATGTACAACACACTTGGTGGCAAACCAATCCATTACACTTTGGCTAACCATTGGGCAAGAGTTGTTGAATTGATTTACGCCACAGAAAAAATTAATGAACTTTTGGACGACCCAGAAATTACAAGCACCGACATTCGCAATATCCCCAAACCTTTAGACAAACCTTCCGTTGGAATAGGAGTAGTTGAAGCACCTCGAGGTACATTAATTCATCACTACGAAACGGACGAAAAAGGTTTGATTCAAAAGGCAAACTTAATAGTAGCAACACAAAACAATTCTGCTCGTATTTCCATGGGTATAGAAAAAAGCGCAAAAGGACTAATCAAGAACGGAAACGTAAATGATGGCCTTTTAAATATGATAGAAATGGCCTTTCGAGCTTATGATCCTTGCCACGGCTGTGCATCACATTCTTTACCTGGTAACATGCCTATTATTGTTACAATCTATGACCATTCGGGAAAAGTTGTTAGAAAAATTAGTCAATGATACTAAAATTTTAACATACCCGTTAAAACTGACATAAGTTTGAGTTAGATGGTCATGGATAAAAAATATATATTATGCATGAGTTAGCAATCGCAAAAGAAATAATAGATATCGTTCGCGATTATCTTCCTAAAGATAAAAGTTATAAAATTAAATCTGTTAAAGTAGAACTGGGAAAGTTCAGCAATATTGAATTCGAAGCTTTAAAATTTGGATTTGAATGCCTTGCTAATGAAACTGAATTGAAGGGTGCAACTCTTGATATCGAAGTTGTCCCTCTTTCCATAAGATGTAAAGAATGCAATTATTCCGAAATTATATCTGACCCAATATTTATTTGCCCAAAATGTAATTGCGAAAACGTCGAGATTACTTCCGGAACCGAAAAACGAGTTTTAGAAATAGAAATCTTAGAATTAGAAAAATAGTAAATAATTAAGGACAATTTATGAGTGTTATCACAATAGAAAGAAAAATACTTGAAAAAAACGATGAGGTTGCTTCATACAATAGAGAAATTTTCAACAAAAAAGGTATTAAGGTTTTAAACCTCGTGAGTTCACCTGGTTCTGGAAAAACGAGTTTGCTTGAAAAGACTATTAAAAGGTTAAAAGACAAAATGCGAATTGCAGTGATAACTGGTGATCTTCAAACAAACTTGGATGCACAAAGAATAGATGCACTTGGTGTTCCTTCCGTTCAAATAATAACAAATGGATCTTGCCATTTGGATGCAATGTTAGTTCGAAATGCTTACCAAAAAATTGAAAATTTTGATTTTGACATACTTTTCATCGAAAATGTTGGAAATCTCGTTTGTCCAGCTGAATTTGACCTGGGAGAAATGATGAAAGTTGTTGTAGCAAGTGTGACCGAAGGAGAAGACAAACCTCTTAAATATCCAGTAATGTTTCGTAAGTCCGATGTACTCATAATAAATAAAATAGACTTAATACCTTACCTTAAAATTTCGGTTGAAGAAATGAAAAACAACGCATTGACAATAAATAGCAACCTCAAAATCTTTGATTGTTCATGCGTTACCGAAGAAGGCCTTGACAAATGGTGTGAATATCTTACAAACCTAAAACTTCAGTAATGTTTGAACGAGTAAAAATAGAAATCAGGGGTACAGTTCAAGGAGTTGGATTTCGTCCTTTTATTTATAAAATTGCAAATGAACTTCTATTAAAGGGATTCGTTCAAAATTCAACTTCCGGAGTTACTATTGAATGCGAAGGTCCGCGAGAGACTTTAGAGGTTTTTATTGACAGAATTCGGTTGGAGAAACCTAAGATTTCTTTCATTTCAAACTTTGAATATTCATTTCTTGAACCAATTGGTTATGAAGATTTCAAAATAGTAAATAGTCGAAAAGAAACAGAAATAAACGCTTTTATTCTTCCCGATATTTCAACTTGTCCAGATTGCTTAAAAGAAATGTTCGACCCGAAAGACCGTAGATACTTATACCCATTTATCAATTGTACTAATTGTGGGCCAAGATATTCAATAATAGAGGAGCTTCCCTACGATAGATGCAATACGACCATGAAACATTTCAAGATGTGCAAAATTTGTGAGGAAGAATACAACAACCCTTTAGACAGAAGGTATCATGCTCAACCAATTGCCTGCCCAGAATGTGGACCTCATATCGAACTATGGGATAAACACGGCAATCTTGTTACTAAATACTATGAAGCCATTATTGAAACTGCTTCAAAAGTTATGGAGGGAAATATTGTGGCAATTAAAGGCATTGGCGGATTTCAATTGATTGCCGATGCATGTGATGATGATGTAGTTAAAAACCTAAGGAAAAGAAAGCATCGCATTGAAAAACCATTTGCTCTTATGTTCCCAGATTTGATTACATTAAAAGAGGTTTGCTTAGTGAATCCAGCAGAAGAAAGGCTTCTCCTTTCTAATGAATCTCCGATTGTACTCCTTAAAAGAAAACCAACCGAAAAAAGTCAACCATCAAATTTAGTTGCACCAGACAATCCTTACCTTGGGGTTATGCTTCCATACTCTCCTTTGCACCACTTGCTTATGAAAGAACTAAAAATTCCAATTATCGCTACAAGTGGAAATATTTCTGAAGAACCAATGTGTGTTGATGAATACGAAGCTCTCGAACGACTTGGAAACATAGCAGATTACTTTTTAGTCCACAACAGACCAATAGCCCGCTATGTTGATGATTCAATTGCTAGAGTTATCCAAGGAAAAGTTATGATTGTTAGAAGAGCAAGGGGGTACGCCCCATTCCCTCTCGAAATCAAAAATCAACCCGAAGATATCAAAACTAAAACAGTTTTTGCTGTAGGCGGGTATCTTAAAAATACTGTTGCAATAAAAAAAGGTGATAATGTTTTTATTAGTCAACACATTGGCGACTTATCAAATGAAAAATCAATATTAGCATTCCAAAAAACTCTTGAAGACTTTCAACAAATTTATAAGTCAAATTCCTCTTTTTTTGTTGCCGATGCTCATCCTGATTATTACTCAACCCAGTATGCCAAATCTAAGTCAAAACATATCCTTACTATTCAACATCATGTAGCTCACGCTGCTTCTTGCCGTGAGGAAAATCAAGTGACTGGAAACGCACTTGCAGTCGTTTGGGATGGCACTGGATACGGAACTGATGGTACAGTTTGGGGAGGTGAATTTTTCATTTGTAATGAGCACTCTTGCATACGCATTGGGCATTTCCGAAAATTTCCATTACCTGGGGGTGAACAAGCAATTCGCGAACCCAGGCGCTCTGCTTTTGGCATGCTTTGGGAAATTTATGGAAATTCTTTTTCTGAAGTCAATATTCCTTTTATCAAATTTTTTAACAAAGATGAAATTAAACTTATTTACAAAATGTTAGAGCAAAAAATAAATTGCCCTTTTACATCAAGCGTTGGAAGGATATTCGACTCTGTTGCTTCCATTTTAAACTTACGGCAGAAAATCAATTTCGAAGGTCAAGCTGCTATGATGCTAGAATTTATTTCAGACTCAAATACAGAAGACTTTTACAATTTCGACATTATTAAAAACGAAATTTTTGTGATTGACTGGGAACCAATTTTGGAAAGCGTAGTAAATGATTTAAACAACGGGAGTCCCAAATCTATTATTGCTGCAAAATTTCATAACACCCTCGTCGAGATTATTCTAACAATATCCAAACTTTTTGCTGAAGAGCGTAAAGTGCTACTGAGCGGTGGTTGCTTCCAGAATTCATATCTTTTGGAGAAAACTATAAAAAAATTGGAAAAACACAATTTTAAAGTCTTTTGGCATCAAAAAATTCCTACAAATGATGGTGGAATTTCTTACGGTCAAATTGCAGCATTAAAATGGGTGGATCAAGATTTTTTTCCTACTAAATAAATTTGTAAATAAACATAGAGGTATTTATGTGCTTAGCGGTCCCCGGGAAAATTATTTCAATCGATGAAAAAGAGGAAGACATTAAAATGGCAAAAGTTAGCTTTGGGGGTACAATAAAAGATGTGTGTTTAGACCTAGTGCCGGAAGCTAAAATCGGAGACTTTGTTATTGTCCACGTGGGCTTTGCTTTGAACACCTTGGACGAAGACGAAGCAAAAAGAATTTTAGAAATTTACTCTGAATTAACCGAAACCCAAGAAGAATAATTTTCTCCCAAATTGAGTATCTTTTAATTTAAGTATTGAACGTTTTCTATGAAATTTGTTGACGAATACAGAGATGAAAAGGTAATAAAAACACTAACCAAAAAGCTATCGGACATCGCTACGAGCAATGTATCGATTATGGAAATTTGTGGTGGTCAAACACACACAATTTTGAAGTACAATCTTGAAGAATTGTTACCACAAAAAATAAATCTTATCCACGGACCAGGTTGTCCCGTTTGTGTAACACCAATCAAACTAATTGATAAGGCTATTCAATTGGCATTAAAACCCAATGTGATTTTAGCTTCTTTTGGAGATATGTTGCGAGTTCCAGGTTCAAATGGTAACTTACTAGCCGCAAAAGCAAATGGTGGAAATGTACATATTATTTATTCACCAATAGAAGCGGTCGATCTTGCAAAAAATTTCCCAGAAAAAAAGGTGGTATTTTTTTCAATCGGTTTCGAAACCACGGTACCAGCCATTGCTCGCTCTATTCTCTTAGCGAAAAAACAAAAAATTAAAAATTATTTTTTACTTTGCGCAAATATGCTTGTCCCCCCTGCCATTGAAGCTTTGCTTTCGAATAAATCTATTAGAATTAATGGAATACTTGCTGCTGGGCATGTATGTACCGTTATGGGGTTAGACGAATATGAAGTGATTTCTGAAAAATATAAAACACCGATCGTTGCAACTGGCTTTGAACCAATGGATATTATGGCAGGAATACTAATGCTAACGGAGATGATTGAAAACAAAGTTTACTCGGTTAAAAACGAGTATTCAAGAGCAATACGCCCACACGGTAATCTCAATGCAAAAAAATTCATTTCCGAGGTTTTTTCACCCGTAGATAGGGAATGGCGTGGAATTGGAATTATTCCTAATAGCGGACTCCATCTAAAAGAAGAATTTGTCGATTTTGACGCGGAAAATGTTTTTGATTTTGATAATAACATGGAAAATGCATTAATTAACACCAAAGTATGCATAGCAGGCGATATACTTTGCGGTATAAAAAAACCAAGTAACTGTCCATCATTTGGCAAGGAATGTACACCAGAACACCCTTTGGGCGCCCCGATGGTTTCATCTGAAGGGGTTTGTGCTGCATATTATAAATATAAAAAATAACATTATTAAAATGATTATTTGCTTTTTTGACCTTATGAAATTATTAACTTTATATAATAGAAATTCAAGAAGGTATGGAAATTATAGAAGGATTTAGTTGTCCGGTTCCATTTAGCAAATACGACAAAATTCTCCTTGCTCACGGAGGAGGTGGTACTCTGATGCACGATTTGATTGCAAATATTTTTCTGAAGCAATTCGACAACCCATTTCTTAATGTTTTACACGATGGAGCAACATTTGAACTAAATGGAACAAGATTTGCTTTCACAACAGACTCTTTTGTGGTTGACCCTATTTTCTTTCCTGGGGGGGATATAGGTAAACTTGCAGTAAATGGAACAATAAACGATTTAGCAGTTTGTGGTGCAAAACCTTTATACATTTCCTCTGCTTTCATTATCGAAGAAGGATTCTCTTTTGAGGATCTTTGGACAATTGTTTCATCGATGAAAACAGCAGCCGAAATTGCAAATGTAAAAATTGTTACCGGTGATACTAAAGTTGTAGACAAGGGAAAAGGGGACAAAATATTCATTAATACTGCAGGTATAGGAATAGTAAAAAATGGAATAAACATATCTCCCCAAAATTGTAAACCTGGTGACGTTATAATTATCAATGGTAACATAGCCGAGCATGGTATAGCTATAATGGCAAAACGCCTTGGTTTGGAATTCGAAACTGAAATTCTCAGCGATTGTGCTCCTCTAAATGGACTTGTAGAGTCAATTCTTGAAGTCTCCAACAATGTAAAAATGATGCGTGATGCTACTCGTGGAGGTTTAGCAAGTGTACTTAACGAAATAGCTTTATCATCTGGGTTTGGAGTACTGCTAGATGAACTTTCTATTCCTGTTGCTGAACAAGTTAAAGGTGTTTGCGAAATTCTTGGCTACGACCCTTTATACATAGCAAACGAAGGTAAAATTGTGCTTATAGTTGACCCAAATGATTCGGAAAAAGTGCTAAGTGCAATGAGAAAACATCCCCTCGGTGAAAAATCGGAAATAATAGGGGAAATTACCATCGAAAATCCAGGATTAGTCGCCATGAAAACTTCTATTGGTACAAAGCGAATTGTAGATATGCTATCGGGTGAGCAATTGCCTAGAATTTGTTAAATACATTTGGAGTAAACAAAATGAACAATGAAATCTTTATTTTATTCTCTACTGCTGGATTCCTTGGGTTTATCCATACTATTCTTGGTCCCGACCATTATTTGCCATTTATAGCTTTATCAAAAGCCAGAAAATGGTCCTGGAAACAAACCTTTTGGGTTGTTTTCTTATGTGGACTTGGGCACGTCCTTTCTTCTGTTATAATTGGAATTGTTGGTATTGCTCTGGGCAAGACAGTTTTTCATATTACAGCAATTGAAGAATCTCGAGGTGCAATAGTTGGTTGGTTTCTAATAGCTTTTGGTTTTGTATATTCTATCTGGGGATTAAGAAAAGCGTTTACAAAAAAAATGGGGCATCACATACATTTATACTCGAATGATGAAGGACATCACAATGGAACACATAATCACATACATCCTAAAAAAGAAATTACCCCTTGGATTCTCTTTGTAGTATTTGTGTTTGGTCCATGCGAACCGTTAATTCCGCTTATTATGTATCCTGGAATTTCATACAATTACTTAGTTGCTGGGATAGCTTCACTTGTATTTGCAATTACTACAATTGGAACAATGATGCTTACAACTTTTCTCGGTTTAAAAGGAATTAATGTTATACAAACACAAAAAATCGAAAAGTTTATGGAAGCAATTGCGGGATTCACTATTTTCTTATGCGGAATTAGCGTTCAGTTTTTAAATCTTTAAAATCAAGAAACATTTTATGCATTCTTTAACCAAAATTTAATTATTTCCTCCGCTTGATTAAGATAATCCGGAAGTTTGCTTTTTATTTTAGGGCTCAAACCCTCTGAAACATTTAATTGAAATTCTATCTCAATTGCTAATATTTTGATTTCTATCGGTTTGAATAAATCTAAAACTTTACCCAACTCTATTATCTCGGGTAATCCAAGATAATGGGGAGATGCGAAAGGAATAGAACGAAAAGTTTCTGGAAGAAGTTCATAAATTGTACCAACAGGATTTGATCCAGTGGTTATGGAATCCAAAATCAATACTTTCTTTCGGTTTTCAAGTAGATCCAAAATATCTATACCAGTAGTATATACTTTTTCGAAATCCACCCCTTCGGGGAACTTCTCTTTCAAGGCATCTAAAGCGGCAAAAGAAATACCGTCATCACCTAAAATATCATTTCCTATTGCAAGAACAAGTATATCGCTCATTATACTTTAAAGTTATATAAAAAAATCCTGGAATATAAAAGACAAAATAACTAAATTTCTACAAAGTCAAGCAAAGATCTTGACATGTATTACAACAATAGAATAACAAATTACATCGATAAATTGAGCATCATGTGTTTTGTTTGTTTTTTAAAATTTAAAGGAACTTTTTTCTTCGGAGAATTCAAAACAATTTTACAAGATTCAAATTTGCATAAAAAGAAAGGGGTATATTACTTTTTATAAATAACAATAAAGCTGTGTCTTTATTAGAGCTTCTTGAAAACTCTTGTAGTTAAGTGTAACTTTTGTAAATAATTTCAAAAATATCAACTTGGATAAAATTACTAACCAGAAAACTTTACTTTAAGAAAAATTAAAGACTAGCTTTCGTGGGGCTAAGAGGAACATCACTTCAAACTGCTATGAACTTGTTTTGTAACTAAATAAACATCTGGAGACCATTTGAGACTGCTCGTTACCCCGAGAAAACACAGTACAATCAGCAGCATATCTTCATTTTTTGTTAACAACTTTTTCAGTTCTCAAAATATTTTCCAGCTTTTTACCTTTTGCCAACTCGTCTACTAGTTTATCCAAATACCTCACTTTTCTTGTCAAGTCGTTTTTTATTTCCTCAATGCGGTAACCACAAATTACACCTTTTATCAGATTTGCATTGGGATTAAGCTTCGCCTGCTCGAAAAACTGTTCAAATGTTACATTTTGTTGAATTAACTCTTTTAATTTTTGCTCATCAAATCCCGTTATCCATCGGATAACTTGATGTAATTCCTTTATTGTTCTGCCTTTCGTCTGGACTTTTTTCACATAATACGGATAAACAGAAGCAAAAGTCATTTTGGCAATTCTTTCATGTTGTTCGCTTGCTTTGTCCATAATAGTTATTTTCAATTAATTTATTTTACCCAGTTTTTTTAAGAAAAAAATCTAATTAATTTTAACAATCAAACTGAAAAATAATTTCAACTTTACATCTTGATTTTTATTTTGCCTTTCATATTTTTCCAACAATCAACATATTTATTAGAGACTATCAAAATTTATAGCCAAGTGACAATGCTGGGAAAAAAGGTAGTCCTGCATCAACTTTATTAAAATTGTCGGGTTTGTTCCCTTTATATATACCATACAGATACTCAATTTGGATATTTGTATAAAACTTTAATTCTTTAATATTCAAGTCAAACCTATATCCAAATCTTATGTTACCAACCAAATCAAAACCTTCATAAAATTTATTATCAGTTAAATCCTTATAAAAGTTGTAAGCCGGCCATAATTGCATCTCGATGTTCAGGTTTTCCCAGAGATACCTTCGATAACCAAAAGGAATTGAAGGAGCAAAGAACTGACCAATTGCATTTTCTTTGTTCGGATAATAATTGTTCAGATAGGTAAATCCGATGATAAAGTGGTCTTTTGGTGTTAGTTCATAAACGAATTGTGCAGAATAAATTTTAAATGGAACTACAATCGGAAATATTTCTATACCATACTTATTATTACTTTCTTCCCCACTTCCAAAACTATCCAACACTCCGAAAACTATAATAAAGGAAATGAACAAGACTCTTTTCATACCTCAACCTCCTAAAAAATACAAGTTATAAAAATAGAATTACGCCATCTTGTATAATTACTATGATTTGTAATAAAACCTTAAATATACTTAAAAAGAACTAATTAAAGATTATAACGGTTTTTTGCTTGCCGCAGGTGGCGATTTAGAAGGACAAAACTGTCAAACTGCACTGAGGCTGAATAGAAGCACGAGCCTTCAATTAACCACGTCAGCCCCAATTGCGGCAAACGGCTGTTATGCACCGTTTTTCTTTTCATTCCCCTGTCAATTTTCTATAAGCCTTTTCAAATTGCTCTAAAAAGTCACTTGTTTTTGTTTTCTTAGGGTCAATGTAATAAATGGCTTCTTTCCATTGTTTTTCATATTTTGTCATTGGTATTTTAAAGTCTTTTGCTTCGTTCTCACTTAGTTTAAAAAAGAAAGCAAATGTCTTTGAACCTACCCACTTAATACCAAATGCAATAAAAAAGCCTGCTTTAAATCCACAATAATGTTTGTTGAATTTTGTCTCCAATGACCAATGGTTCTTTTTAATTATTTCTTCAACTTCTTTAACGTATTGAAGAAAGTATTTTGCACTTTCCTTGTTGTATTCTCTCTTATAAAATTCATCATCATAAGTTTGAAGTCCACTTACAGGCTTCGGTCTGTTTTTCTTTTCTTCTGGTTCTAACTTTCTTACTAGTAATAACTGATTGTCTGCTTCAACCCATCTATTTACTTCAATTAAGTCAACTGGATAGTTTATTTTATCTACTATGTCAAGGGTGGAAGGTAAAATCCTAGGAGCAATAACAATTATTCTTACTTGAAAACTGTCCCAACTTATAGATAGGTCATCAGGTTTATTGTCACATTCCAACCAAAGTGATTTTATACTGTCAGGATTGGTTTCTGCCCAAAAAGCATACTGCAAAACTTGTGGGATTATTGAAGCGTCTACTGTAACATTTTTCATTTCCACTATGCAAATGTTACCGTCATTGTCTATACCAACTATATCGGGTATTCCTGCTTTGTTACCACCACGAACTTGTCTTTTAAGTAAGAAAATGTCTTCAAGAATTTCAGGTGTTTCAAAAATGATTTTTTCAAATTCTTCTTCAGATTTGAAAGGTGTTGCTAATAAACTCTTTGTAGTTTGTTTATTTTTCCAAAAAAGATTTGCCATACTCTTTTTTATGTTGTCTTTAGGTTCAGCGGTGTCATTTTAAAATGTTGCATAACGTTTTCCGCTTGCCGCTGTGGCGGATTGCGGAGTCCCGCACCTGCGGGATCAGCCAAGCATCCCGAAAACTTTCGGGATTGATACAAGCACAAAGCTCCAAGTTTGCATGTCACCCCGCCAGACGCAAAACCCGTGTTGGCAGTAGTTTTTCTCATCATTGTATTGTCAAAGCGTATTCTGATTCATTGTTTAAAATGTTTATTTTTTGAACGAGTCTTACCACATATCCAGCAAATTGAACATTTGTCTCTCCGTTAGCTAACTTGAATGAGCTCACAACATTTTTAATTGTTGATTTTTGTTCAGAGCTTAGTTCATCAATTATAAGCAGAACTCTTAGGTTGTTTTTAAAAGAGTCAATCAAAAGTTTTTCCATTTCTCTTTCAATTGCTCTTTCACGAATGTCAGGATTAAGTTCTTTAATCCAAGCAACAAATTTAGTCATCTGTTGCTCTTCGCTAATTACAAAGGTTATTATTTTATCTACCCAACTTTCAATAGTTTTAATTCTTGTCTGCTCGTCAGTAATAATACTAAAAGCAGAAGCAAAACGCATTAATTGAGGAATTATAATGCTATTCAGATAAGTTGATTTATCTATCTCCTTTTGTTTTCTTTCTCCATAGCACTCATATTCAATCAAGTTAATTCTAAACGGTTTTTTAAATTTTCTGTCGTATTCGATTAAAAGTGAGTCTGGAATGGCTCTTATTCCTTGAACATTATGGCCATCAACTTTAAATCCTTTGGTTTTAAAAAGTCTGTTCTTTGGAATTAGTATTGTTTTTGTCTCAGGAAACTGAGGAAATAATGAATAGAAATTATCATTTACCAAGGTTTCAAGTCCTTTAATCTTATCAGTTTCATTTGAAAACTGAACAGTTTGAAAGGTTCCCATAATTGTAACCTTGGCTTCAGGAATTACCTTTATTAATTTTTCAAATTCCTTTTCATCCTCAATAGTTGTTTCTTCATCTTCGGTTTCTTCGGTGTCAACTGTCGAAATTGGAATATCAAACTGAAAGAGCTTGTCCGTTTTGTTTTTCTTAAATTCTATGTCTAATATTTGAATAGCTTCACTGTCGTTTATTGGTTTTCCACCTAGAGTATATTTGATTCCCCAATATTGTCCGCCTGCTTTTGACAGAACTGAAATGTCGAAAGGATTGCAATACTCAACATCTTTGATAGTTAGTGAATTTACGTATCTGTCTGAGTCTGCCCAAGGCTTGTAATCGGTCGGCTCGTCAAGAATGAACCTTGCACCACAAAGAGTTTTTTTATCAACTTTTACAACTAAATATATTAAGTCACCTGGTTGTGGGCCACGATTAGTGAAACCAGCCACTTTCTCTGTCAAACAGAGGTAGTAGTTTTCAAGTGATTTTGAACAATGTAATATTCTTACTGCCATTTATTTGCCTGTCTTTTAAAATTACTGCCAACGGTTTGTAAATATATGACGTTTTCACCGTAGTCATAGCGAAGGTGAAAATGTGGCAAAGCCCGAAGCGACCAACGGGAGCGGAGCATATATGCGCTGTTGTCCGAAGTTGAGGTGCTGTTTTGAATAAAATTAATTTTTGCTATCGGTACCTTCCTCATTATATAAAAAACCAAAATATCCTAACAAACCAGTAAATAATACTATTGAAAAGGTACTAAATCTTTCATAAATACCAAAATAATCCTTAGAACAAATTCCTACTCCTATCACTCCAATAAAAAAAATAATAAAAGTGTTGTGATGGAAGAAAAACTTATCCATGTTGTCTTTGGTTTCTTGATACCTCCGATAAATATTAATATTAGTGAAATAATTGAAAGAATAACGACTGAAATAGTAACGATATAAAAATGGAATATATCTTGAATTGTTCCATTAAATCCCTTTCCTGTTAAAGGAAAAAAAGTATATCCAATAAATGAAATCCAGTTCATTACTGCAAAAAGTAAAATTCCTAGTCGAAAAATCCTATAATTAGATTTTTTTATTAAGAGATATACAATAGTACAACATAGACAAGCTAGCGAACCGTAAATTGTCGTAAATTTTGATGCAATCAGATATGATGGTGCATTTATAGCTGTTAAATCACTTACTGCTTGAGAGATATTACTATAACCAGGATAATATATTGTTCCAAATATTATATGTAGAAAATAGAATAACCCGGCAAAAACCCCTGATAAACAAATCCAATTCTCAGTTGTTTTAGAAAGCATATCATTTCCTCCTTTTTATGAATTTCATATCGCACCTCAATTTCGTGCATCGTTTTGCGGATAAACGAAGTCCGAGCGAAACGAGGATTTGGGTGAGGCTCTGCAAGAGCCAAACAGTTTATCCGCTGTTATGTGGACCGAGCCGTCAGGCGAGAGTGCAAAGTGGCAAGGAAGCCGAAGACTTCCGCAGAGTTCGAAAACCTGCCATAAATCCATTTGTTGCCCTAGTTTTTTCTTATTTTCCGTCATCTCGTTTTCTCCGTAAAGGTGGGGGCTTTTATCTTTTCCGCGAACTCACTAAAGTTGTCAAACCAATATCGTTTGTAATTTTCTAAAACATTTGCTATTCCTTGCCTTGGCTTAAGTAATAGTTTCACATTTATAGTAAATCCGTTGTATGAAAAATCTTTGCTCTCTTTTAAT
>CAZGCT010000002.1:506607-508896 GCA_964524325.1 uncultured Hyphomicrobiales bacterium | reverse complement strand
TCCTTGAAATTCTCGTATAATACACAAACTGCTACTGGCGCAACATTAGCAATTTCCCCAGGCTACGATGTTGTTTATGTCACGAACACTTCCGGTGGCACTGTTACAATTACCTTGCCCACTTTAGCTGTGGATGGCCAAACACTTTATATAATTTGGGATAGTGGGTTTAATGCTACCTTCAATGGTGTACTACCCGGAGGTGCCAATTATACTACAGCTGCCGGTGCCCATCTCTTATTCGTCTTCGCGAATTCTGGATGGAGACTTGTGTCAGTTGCTGAGTAAAAATACATTTCCCCTCCGGCAAATGTCCGGAGGGGTGTTTATGTATTACTCACTTTAATTTGCATACAATATTAAGTTCAATAAATTTGGAGTGAATCTATGAAAAAACACATTTTCCTGCTCACTTTGATTGGTTGCTTTATTTTTTCTTCCTTCGTTTCATATGCAATCCAGCCTACAGTACAAGCAAAGTATCTTGCATTTTCTTCTGTTACAACTAATTCAGTTACAGTTCATTGGACACGCGGTAACGGTACAAATCGAATTGTTGTTCTCCGAACGGATAACAGTTGGGCCGCTACTGATGCTGCACTCGGGGATAATGGTCCTACATTTGCAGATAACAATGGTAATTTAACTGGGGCACCCCAAGTTGGTACCACTGGCAGCTATGTAATTGATGTGATGGGAACCCCGGGAATACCCGACTATCTTCGACAAACAAATTTAACCAATCTTGCATCTGGCACAACCTATTACATAAAGGTGTACGAATTTAACTTAGACGGAAGTTATTGGGATTATAATAACTCCTCGGCTGTAAACAATCCTCGTTCTTTTAAAACCCTGACATCTTTTGCAGGTGGTTTACCTTCGGGTTTCTCGGTTTCGCCTTGGAGCGAGGGTGGGCAGCTAAGTTGGACCACCGACGGTAGCGGTGCTGCCGGGTATTACCTTTCTGTTTATAATAATTCAACATCTGCTTGGGTTTTTCAAAACCGCGACATTGGTTTACCTAGCGACAAAAAGTATCAAGTTTTTGGACTTGCTAACAATATATCATATACTTTCTATTTATGGTCCTACGACATAAACGGAAATGTGTCTGGTTCGAGCATATCTGCTACAGCAACTACACTTACTAACCCCGGAATTGCCAGTGCAATCTATACCCCTGGGCACGGTTCTGCCCCTTACTATAATAATGTTGGTATTGGATGCAACATTGTTGTAACTGTTACTGCAACCAACAACCAGCTTGGCTTGCTGCCCAGTGGTGCTCAAACCATTAATGGTATATCCGTAACATCTACTTTTACTGATAATCGCGACGGTACTTATACATTGACTTATACCGTTGCCTCCGGTCATACAGATATCAATGATAACGGTACCAATCTTCCACTTGCTTTCAATTTCCAAGATGGAAATAGTATACAATTTGCATCAACCTATTCACCTGCAAATAATTCAATTGCTCCTGGTGTAGACCAAACCAGGCCAACCGTATTATCTATCAATCGGCAGGTTCCTTCTGGTCAGTGTACAAATCTTAATTCCGTTACTTTTAGGGTTACATTTAGTGAACCAGTAAACACTGCGAGTGTTTCAATCTCTGATTTTACTATTGTTGGTTTGAGCGGTTCTGGTTTGGTTGGTACAATTAGCTCGGTTACTCCAGTCTCCCCGGTAAGCGGAGGAGCTTCACAATATGATGTAACTGTTGACGTTACAAGTATAAATCGTGAAATTAGGTTAGATTTTACCGGCGTTGTAAATGATATGGCTTATGGTTGTCCAAATGCTTCCACTGCAACATTTACAACTGGCCAGACCTACTTTGTTGACCACACAGATCCCTCTGCATCTATTTCAACACCAACAAATGCGGCTTGCTACAATTCTACGACCTTGCCAGCTAATATTTCGGGCACAGCTTCTGATACCTGGGTTGGCAGTGCTCCTTGTCCAATTAGTTCAGTTGAAGTTGCAATTTGGCGTGATGTTAACGGCAATGGTGTTTTTGATGGAACTGATGGCTATTGGACTGGTACAGCTTGGACAGGGACCTCTCCAAGTTGGTTTTCTGCGACGCTTTCTTTACCAAGCTGGAATATAGCTATGTTTACTTTGCCTTCTGAAGCCCGATTTTATCTACAAACTAGGGTAACAGATGGTGCAGGCAATGTTGTTATATCCGCACAGAATGCACATTATTTTATCTACGACAACACAGCACCCTCTGGTGGTTCAATAACAAATCCAACGGCTAGTACTTGC
>CAZGCT010000002.1:0-506507 GCA_964524325.1 uncultured Hyphomicrobiales bacterium | reverse complement strand
CTGGGAATACACACCAAATTACTAGTCCAACATTTAAAATCGACAACACAGCACCCTCTGGTGGTTCAATAACAAATCCAACGGCTAGTACTTGCGTAAAGGGAGGTGATATCCTTAACATCCAATGGAATAACGCTACTGATGTTAATTTAGTAAATTCGGTTAAAATTGAGTATTACGATGGTGCTAGCTGGATTAACATAATTACTTCGCATCCAATCAGCGGACCCACTGGAAGTTATGCTTGGTCTGTACCCAATACAGTTAACACAAACAATGCACAGATAAGAATAACATTCAGTGATTGCGCTGGGAATACACACCAAATTACTAGTCCAACATTTAAAATCGACAACACAGCACCAACAATCTCTACCTCCCCCAGTGTTGCAACTTGTATGATAGCTGGCAATAGTTATAATATTACTTGGACACCTGGTGGTATAAGTGACCCCAATTTTACGAATATAAGTTTGTACTATTACGATGGCACCAATTTACAATTGATTGCTTCTGGCTTATCGAATTCTGGCTCGTATACCTGGAACATACCTTCCGGCACCTATGTTTGTTCAAATGCCGGTTATATCCAGCTTCGAGCCTTCGACTGCGCAGGAAACTACGCCAATGCGAATAGCAGCAACTTTACAATTGATAATTTGGCGATTACCTCCCATCCTTCGAATAGTCAAATTTGTAGTAGTACAGGAAGTACAAGCTTTACGGTTGCTGCATCTTCAAATTGTTCTGGAAGTCCAAGCAGTTATCAATGGCAATATTCAACCACTTCTACCGGACCATGGAGCAATGTTACAAATGGTACGCCAGCCAACGCAACGTACTTGGGCAATACCTCTGCTACTTTAACGGTTACTTCTACTTCACCCGGGATACCAACCGGTACCTATTATTATCGTTGCGTTTTAACGAGCTCCTGCGGTGCTCCTGTTGAAAGTAATCCTGCTGAGCTAAATGTTGTATCACCGTTTAGTTTTACATCATATCCAAGTAACCCCACTCCGGGTATAATTGGGTCTTCATTGAATGTTTCTATTGCATTTACTGGTGGTTCCCCAGCTGCAAAAAATTGGAGTTTATACCGAGATGATGATGGAGTTGGTTACAACGGTACACTTGTAACTTCTGGAAGCGGGACATCCCCAGTTACTATTCAAGTTACAAGCGATGTGACCTGCACAACGGCTGGGATGTATTATATTATTGTTTCTGATGACTGTGGTAGTTACAATGGTAGCTACTTTACAATTCAAGCACTTGCAGAAGAACCCACTACACAAGCTTCTAATATAAGCGGTGGTCGCACACGTACAACTATATCGCTTATCTGGACTAGTGGGAATGGAATGGGCAGATTAGTTGCAGCAACCGCCGGTAGCACTAGTTACACTGGACATATTCCAGTTGATGGATCCACTTATTCAGGTGCAAACTCTTATTGGCCGAGTGCTTCTTTGTTTACATCTTCTCCAACAAAGCTCCTTTACGACGGGACTGGCAGTTCAGTTTATATAACTGGTCTTACAGCTTCAACATGGTACGCCTTCCGAATATTTGAGTATAATTATAATACTTCTTGTCCTTCGACGAGTCGTAACTATAATACTAATACAGCGACAGATAATCCACGAGCAATTAGAACAACCGCAAAAGAAGTTGAGGATGATGAAGTATTGCGAGCACAGAATTTTGCCATGACTTCTGTTTGGCCTAATCCAGTAGAAGATATATTGCAGTTTGACTTACTTATTCAAAAGGCAGCAAACTTCAAAGTCGAAATCATCGGTATGGATGGTCGCTCGCTCTTTGCTCATGAATATAATTACAATAATGTTGCAACTACTGTAATGATTGCAATGGACAAGAAGATATTTGCTCCCGGTGCATATATGCTTCGTGTTTCAGCTTTAGGCGAAACTATTCAGCAGCCGTTCATATTTATGCCATAAGATTTGAAGCTATTTTATTAAAAAGGTCTCTCAGACAATTCTGGGAGACCTTTATAATTTAATTTTTTGTAATTTTGCTGTTAACATTGGAGTAGGCAATGAGTGGCTACATTTTTATATTGATTTTTGTTGTCATTTTTGTTAATAATCTAAATTCGCAAACTAAAAGCCCCAAAGGTGCAACAAAAGCCGAAATGGGATTTATAGAGAAGGTAATTGTTGAGGAAAATTTCGCAAGTTTATTTTACTCTTTCGATTCTAATTACTATGCAATGTTCATTTCAGACATCTCGAAGCCCGACGCTCGAATAACAATTAAAGAACGTATTGTGTTGAACAACGATACCATGACCTTCCCGGCACTTAGACCCAGAGATAAAGTTGGAAGATTGGTTTGTACATCTTTTGAGTCTAAACATGGTACTTTTGCCTTCGATGGACTGTTGTCCCAGAAAGATTATTATTTGCATTTATACAAGCCGATTTCCGAAAGTAACGACACTTTTAAATTGGTTAAAACTTTTGCATTTAATACAATTGCGAAAAAGCCCAAATTCTCAGCAAATCAGATCTCATTCGAAGATGTTACAGATACATCTTTTGTTATTTTATTTGTAAACGGTGACGGAGAAGGGCGCATTGTAGTAGTTGCAACAACCGAGCAATTGCCTACCCCTGAAAATGGGAAGGATTATAAACCATCTTCTATTTTTGGAAAAGAATTCTCCCGAATTGGCAAGGGCTTTGTTGTATACGATGGAAATGAACAGCGACCCAAAGTTAGAATCACGAATCTTTCGCCGGGGAAGAGATATGTTGTTGGTGTCTTTGAATACAATGGCTCTGGAAAATATAGGAATTATTTACTTATCCCGTCTTCGACAAATCCAAGAAAGAGAGCAACCTTGCTTTCTACACCAAAAATTTTAGGGGTCGAAAACGTAACAACAGAAGGATGTAACTTCCAATGGAAAAAAGTAGAAGGTGCAAGTACATACATAATTGATGTGGCTTTAGACAAGGATTTCAAAGAATTGGTTGAACCATATATTAATTTAGATGTAGGGGGAATAGGCGAGTTCGAGCTTAGCGACTTGAAACCAAAGACTAAGTATTATATTCGACTTAAAGCAAAAGGAGAAGCTGGAGAAAGCCAATTTTCGCCACCTTTCGAATTCAAAACCAAATAATTTTTTTGTAAAGAAAAATCTATCACATTATTTTATCCTTTGTAAAAGTTATTTTTTTGCAAAAAATTATGTAATTAAATTTTTTTTTTGTAAATTATAATTCTTTTGTTTCACAATTCATAGTGGTTGGTCATGGAACACACCTACGACAAAAGGTTAGACCTTGCGGGCCCAGGCGTTAGTACATACGAGGAAGTAGAAAAGATACTTCCAAACGATTACGAGCCTTTGCTGCCACCGCTCGAGCGAATGAAAGCTCTATTCGCTGTCAAAGAGTATATTGAAAAAAACCTATGCAAAGAGTTAAACTTGACTATGGTTCAAGTTCCCTTGATTGTTGATTCAGAAAGTGGTGTTAATGATTACCTCGATCGTGATGGCTCTAGAACTCCGATTGAGTTTAACTGTGGACTTGGTTTGGAAAAGCCAATTCGTGCACAAGTTGTTCAAGCAGCAACGAAATGGAAGAGAATGGCACTTGCTCAGTTTGGATGCAAAGTAGGAGAGGGAATATGTACTGATATGCGCGCAGTACGAAAAGACTATTTTCTCGACCACGATCATTCGAGTTATGTGGACCAATGGGACTGGGAAAGAGTAATTACTGCGGAACAAAGGAATTTAGATTTTCTAAAAGATATTGTCAAAAAGATTTGGAAAGTAATTTATAACGCTGGCAAATATGCCCAAGAATTATTCCCACAATTAAAAACGGACAAATATCCAGATTTCCCCGAAGAATTGGTGTTTTTGCATGCCGAAGAAATTTTGGATATGTATCCAGATTTACCAAGGAAGCAAAGGGAAACCAGAGTGCTCCAAGATGTGGCTCCGGCTATATTCATTATTGGAATTGGATATACTTTGAAAGATGGTTATCCTCACGAAATGCGAGCTGCTGACTATGATGACTGGATTACACCAACTATTGTCAAGAATGGGCACCAATATCATGGCTTGAATGGAGATATTCTGGTATGGAATCCTGTTACTCGCCGTCGTCACGAGTTAACTTCCATGGGAATTAGAGTTACAAAAGAGACTCTAGTAGAGCAATTAAAAATTACGAATCAGCTGCACTTCCTCGAAATGCCCTATCACCAAGCAATTTTGAACGACAAAATACCACTGTCGATCGGTGGTGGGATTGGTCAATCCCGAACATATATGTATTTGCTTAGAACAGCTCATCTTGGAGAAGTTAGTGTAACAGTATGGCCCAAGGCCCTAAAAGATATTTGCTCGGTAAGAAACATCCATGTTTTAGAATAATCATTCGCTTATTATTAAGAAAGGGGCATAGTACTATGCCCCTTCTTAATTTATAATTCTTTCTGTCAAATTAGTTAATTATTTAGCGAATGCAAAGCTACGTCTTTCTCGGATGACGGTAACCTTAATTTGCCCGGGATATTCCATTTCTTGCTCTATTTTTTTGGCAATGTCGTGCGCCAGTTGGTCTGATGTTATATCGTCGATTTTATCTGGTTCTACAATAACTCGTACCTCTCGGCCAGCTTGAATTGCAAAAGTCTTTTGAACACCAGAGAAACTATGAGCAAGGACCTCTAGTTTTTCTAACCTTTTAACATAGTTTTCTAGCGATTCGCGTCGAGCACCCGGACGAGCACCGCTAATGCTGTCGGCAGCTTGGACAAGTACAGCATAAGGTGTTTCGATCTCAATATCTTCGTGGTGAGCACCAATTGCATTAGCTACAGCTGGGTGTTCTTTGTATTTTTTTGCAAGCTCATAACCAATTAAAGCATGAGGACCTTCTGTATTTTGGTCGACACATTTGCCAATATCGTGCAAAAGACCGGCCCGTTTTGCTATTTGTATGTCGAGCCCAAGCTCGGCAGCCATAATACTACAGAGATGAGCCACTTCGATAGAATGGTTGAGTAGGTTTTGTCCATAACTTGATCGATACTTCATTTTACCAACCAATCTAACTAAATCGGGATGCATGTTGTGAATACCGAGTTCCAGTGTTGTTTGTTCGCCAACTTTGATAATTTCCTCTTCGAGTTCGTTTCGAACTTTTTCGACAACTTCTTCGATGCGAGCGGGATGGATTCTACCGTCTTGCATAAGCCTTTCGAGAGCAATTTTGGCAACTTCTCGTCTAAATGGATCGAATCCCGAGATGACAACTGCTTCAGGTGTGTCGTCGATTATTAAATCAACTCCGGTTGCTGATTCGAAAGAGCGAATGTTGCGGCCCTCGCGTCCAATGATTCGCCCTTTCATTTCATCGGATTCGAGAGTAACAACAGAGACTGTACTTTCGATGCTATGATCGGAGGAAGTTCTTTGAATTGCTTCCAAGATAATGTTTCTAGCTTCGCGTTGGGCATTTTGTTTGGCTTCGTCACGAATTTGCTTGATGTACTGTGCTGCTTCGGTTTTGGCTTCGTTAATTAGATTATCCATCAAAATTTTCTTTGCTTCTTCGCTGGTAAGCCCGCTTATTTCCTCTAGTTTCTTAATCTGTAGGTTTTTTAGGTTTTCGATTTCGTCGAGTTTTTGCTTGATTAATAATTCTTTTTGTTTAAGGTCTTGTTCGGTTAATTCTAGCTGCTTCTCTTTTTTTGTAACTAATTCGTTTTTAGATTCAAGAGATTCTTCTTTTGCCTTTAGTAATTTTTCCTGAGCTAGAATTTTGTTTTTTCTTTGCTGAAACTCATTTTCGAATTCTTGCTTTCTTTTGTGCCATTCCTCTTTTACTTCAAGCAATTTTTCTTTCTTTAAGTTGTTTGCTTCTTTTTCCGCTTCCTTGATTATATTTTGTGCCTTTTCTTCCGCTTCTTTTATTTTAGAAGAAAGTGACTTGTTAGTAATAAAATAGGCAACACCAAAACCAAGCAAAAGCCCAACGATTGCTCCAATTACAATAATTATTTCGTTCATCTTTACAACCTTCCAAAAATTCAAACTAAATACTTATTTTACCAAATTATAAATTACAAATTAATTTAAATAAAAAAAATAAAAACCGCATTATCGCCTTGCCTGTTAATTTATTGAGTCGGTAAGAACCCAATCCGACACAGTGGGTGCCATCCTGATTATATTTTGTTTCCACTGGACTTCAAAGACGAAGTCACCACTGATTAGTGGTCGAGGCCTGCAATTTATAACCAGAGCCTGGCTCCCTTTTTTTTTCACTAACAGTTCTTCCGATCATGAAAGGGCAAGGCTCTAATGCGGCTTTAGATTTCAAAGAACTCTAATTGTTTGTATTTTCTATTAAATACAATGTGATTTTTTTTATTTCTTCCACCAAAAATTCAGCATCTACTTTACATTTTTCTTCACAAAATTTTAATTTCTCTGCAATATTTATAGCCGCTAATGTAAATATTGTTTGCAATGATTCATCCTTATACTTTTCCGTTGTGTTTTTCAATTGTTCCTCGACCTCGGAAACTGCAGCTCGAATAATTTGCTCGTTTTCCCCTTTTAGCGTGTACTCCTTGCCTAATATTTTAGCTTTAATTTTACCCATATTCAAAAGGCAACTTAATCAAAAAAAACATTCTAGCAAAAGACAACAAAAATTTTTGATTTAGTTTTGTCTAAAGTGAATACTTATAACCTTATGGTTAAGAATGTGAGAATAATAGTTTAGAACAAAAAATACAAACGATAAATCCATCCATAATATAAAATAGATTAGAATATTTGCAGTAAATGAACAGCGGATTATTTCGAAAAGTGCTATATAAGGTGTAATCCCAATGATTTTCTTTTCGTTCAAGTCTACGATGTTGCTTTCCCTTACCTTTTTATATAATTTAATCGATGTTAAAAGCATGGAATATAGCAAGGCATTGAATACAATAAAACAGAATATACCACATTCAGCTAAAATTGAAAAAATTGTTGTATCGCTGAACAAAGCTGTAAATTCCTTTTGGTGACCAAGTAGGCCAAGTCCAACTCCGAATAAAGGATGTGTTGTCCAAACTGCAATGGTTGATAATGTATTTTCAAGGCGAGTTGTGAAGCTTTCACCACCCATCTCATCACTTCCAAGCGAGAAAACATTTTCCACTCTTATAAAGAAGAGCTTTAGTAAGTCTACTCCAAATAATTCTTCCATCAAAAGATTAGCTAAAATAATAGAGATAAAACCAATTGCTAAGACACTAAGTGTTCCTCTATATGACTCGTAATATTCTATAAAGAGCACTAAAAGCAACACAGCAAAAAGACTTGCCAATCCAGTCATAGAATATGTTAAAAATAGCGTAGTAAGGCAGACGCTAACCAGAAGAACTAATAATTTTTTATTTTTTACAAAGCTCGAACGATATTGAATCCAAGGAATTACCAAAAAAATAAATAGAAAAATATTGAAACTTGCAAGCACGCTTGGTTCAACGAATATGGAACTTATCCTATAGAAGGAGCCAAACGAAACTGTTGCTTGCTGAATAGTTCCAACTATTTCAAGACGGGACATAATTGAAGTGTTTGAATATTCTAACCATCCAAAAGGCAACCCGAGTGCCCTTGCAAAAAGCTGGTAAATACCATATAAGTCAAATATGATAATAAACCAAATCAAGCCTTTAATAATATATGTAAAAGTTATAGGTTTAAGATATTCAGAGTATACAAGAAAGATTAAGAAAACAACATAGAAAAAGTGTAAGGTGGATTTTAGGTTTTGAGTTATTTCAGAGGTGTTCCCATTTAATATGGGATTTATCATTGTGAAAATAATAAGTATATTGAAAATTATTAAAAGAACATTTGGAGAATTAACTGCTAATAGAAGTTTCTTTTTTAGGAAAATTAAAGAAAATAATAGCAAAGCGTATGAAAATAGAACATTAATGTCTAAGGGGGTTGCCCCATAATTCAAAACAAAAAACAAAGCCCATCCAAAAAGGAACTGAGTAAAAAAGATTAATCCGAAACTTATGTTATATAATCTTTCCATGCTTTTTATTTGAATTACAAATTTAATTAACTACATTAATATGGTTTGCATAGCAAAGAAAATAATCAACCCCGGTTAAGTTAAGGTTCTAAGAAAAAATTTCTGTTATTTTCTTAAGGAGATGAATAATATTAAGTATAATTTTGGGGTTAGAAGGAAAGTTGATTTAAAGTTAAATGATTTATTGGCTTACTTCAAGACGCGAGATATTTTTTTGTTGCACACCCGGAGGGACTTGAACCCCCAACCCTCTGATCCGAAGTCAGATGCTCTATCCAATTGAGCTACGGGTGCTAAGAACTTTATGCATTTTGAACTTTAAGCGTATTTACAAGTTTAGAAAGTTTCGATTTTTTGTTTGCAGCATTATTTTTGTGTATAACTCCTTGTGCCGAAATTCTGTCTAAAATTTTGTAGGCTTTTTTCAAAAGCTCATTTGCTTCTTCGAATGTTTTTGCATTTCTTATTGATTTAATCACATCTTTAGCTAATCGCTTGTTTGCACGATTGTACAATCGCTTCCTTCGATTTTGACGAATCCTTTTCAAAGCAGACTTATGGTGCGCCATATAATTTTTTTAACCTTTTATTTCTATAAAATGCAAAATTAAGAATTTACCGTTAAAGAAAAAAGATTTTTTCAAAAGAAATCTTTTATTAATTTTGCATTTGGTTAGGCTCGGATGGCGGAATAGGTAGACGCACAGGACTTAAAATCCTGTGGGCATGCGTGCCCGTGCGGGTTCGAGTCCCGCTCCGAGCACTTGATTTTATATAGCAATGTCGCTTTCGAGGGTTAGAATTGCTTTTATCGTTGCTGGGTTGGTTTTAATACTTATAGGGTTTTTCCTTCCCTATTTGTCCAAAATTCCCTTGGGTAAGCTTCCTGGTGATATTATTATTGATAAACCCAATATTAAAATATACATTCCAATTGCAACAATGCTGATCTTAAGCATAATTCTTTCCCTAATTTTATTAATCTTTAACCATTTTAAGAAGTAAAAAGTTTGCTTTGGATAGTCTCATTTTTTCATTGCTTCTTTAAATGTTAAGAGCAATAATATAAGAGTGTGCTTTTTTTAGGATTTTCTTTATTCTGAGTAAGCTGGGAGGTTATAATTGCTTTTGTAAAGATTGTTTTTACTTTTCTGTGGGTAGATTGTTCCTAATTTTTGCCAATTTCAAGTTCGTATTACCTATATTCATTAAACTCGCCATTCTTATTGTAATCTTCTTTAGAATTTGTAACTACATTACATTCTTCATCTATAATTTCTTCACTTTTGATAAATTCGCTTTTTTTGGATAAGAGGAAAATGAAAACAAAAGTCTTCTTTCTAACTATTTTAATTTTAGCAATTTCCCTAAATAATCTTTTTGCTCAAGTTAGACATAAGGGTAAGTTTATCGAGCACAAAAATGAATTCTGGGAGGAAATTCACAAATCTGTTAGTGAATATTGGAAAAAACCTGAAAAGAAGAAACCTCGTTTCATTGTTGATTTCGAGGGACTCGATTTACCTAAGTCAAAAGAAGAATTTAAGTATTTTTGGCACAACGAACCAATTTCCCAAGGTGCTACTGGTACTTGCTGGAGTTTCTCTACCACTTCTTTTTTCGAGAGCGAGGTTTTCCGCTTGTCTGGCAAAAAAGTCAAACTTTCTCAAATGTACACAGTTTATTGGGAATATGTTGAAAAAGCTAAATATTTTGTTAGAACACGGGGTGAGTCTTTCTTTGGTGAAGGTAGCGAATCGAATGCAGTGCGAAGAATTTGGAATAAATACGGTTGCGTTCCTTTTCAAACTTTTGAAGGGAAACTCGAAGGGCAAACCCATTATGACCACACAAAATTGTTTGATGAAATGAATAACTTTTTGAAGAAGGTTAAAGAAAATCACTTTTGGAACGAAGAATTTGTAGAGCAAACTATTAAGAGCATTTTAAACAGATATATTGGCGAGCCACCAACGAATTTCAGTTTTGAGGGGAAGAACTATACTCCAACAACTTTCCTTAAAGATTATTTAAAACTTAATCTTGATGACTACATTGATTTTATGTCGTTAATGGAGAAACCATATTACAAAGTCGTTGAGTTGGAAGTTCCAGACAACTGGTGGCATGATTCTTCCTATTACAATGTTCCTCTTGAAGATTTTATGGTTATAATTAAGAACTCCATCCAAAATGGATTTACGTTAGTTATTGGAGGAGATGTTTCCGAACCAGGCATCGAATCGCATCACGAAGTTGCTATTGTTCCCTCCTTCGACATTCCTTCGGATTACATTGATGAATATGCTAGGCAAATGCGATTCACAAACAATACTACTGGGGACGATCACGGCATTCATTTAGTAGGTTTTAAATCGGACAAAAATGGTAAAATGTGGTTTTTAATTAAAGATTCTGGAAGTGGTTCGTTTAACGGTAACAACAAAGGTTACTACTTTTACCACGAGGACTTTGTTAAATTGAAAATGTTGAGTTTAACAATTCACAAAAACGCAGTTAAGGATGTTTTAAAGAAGTTTAAATAGTTCCCGTTAAGCGGCTCCTCGCTTGAATTTGTAAATTGGTGGGACACCATTTCTAACTACTTCATCGGTAATTATACATTTTTCTAAATTTCTCATATCGGGGACTGAAAACTGAATTGGTAACATAGTTTCTTCGACAATAGCCCGAAGGCTACGCGCCCCAGTTCGAAGCTGTTTGGCTTTGGTTACAATTGCATCAAGGGCCTCCTCTGTAAAAACAAGTTCTATTCCTTCCATTTCGAAAAGCTTTTGAAATTGTTTAATAATGGAATTCCTTGGTTCAATCAATATCCTTTTCATTGCTTCTGGAGTTAAATCTTCTAATGGAGCTACAACTGGTAATCTTCCGACTAATTCGGGTATAAAACCAAATTTAATTAAGTCGTCGGGTTCAACTTTGCGCAGAAGGCTTGATGTTTCTTCAACTGTTGGTTTCAAATCTGCAATGAAGCCTATGCTAGTTTTTCTTAATCTATTAGCAACAATTTGCTCTAACCCAACAAAAGCCCCACCGCAAATAAAAAGAATGTTTTTGGTGTTAACATAAAGTAGTCTTTGTTCTGGATGTTTTCTACCTCCTTGAGGTGGGACACCAGAAATTGTACCTTCCAATATTTTAAGCAAGGCTTGTTGTACGCCTTCACCCGATACGTCCCTAGTTATTGAAGGACTATCGCTTTTTCTGGATATCTTATCAATTTCATCAATGTATACAATTCCAATTTCGGCGAGGCCAATATTATAATTTGCATTTTGAAGTAAACGAACAATAACAGTTTCAACATCGTCGCCTACATAACCAGCTTCGGTAATTGTGGTTGCATCTGCAATTGCAAAAGGTACACGAAGTATTTTTGCCAGAGTTTGAGCAAGTAATGTTTTGCCGGTACCGGTAGGTCCAATTAACAAAATATTGCTTTTATCAATATCAACATCGCTCGAAGTGTCGAAATTCAGCAATATCCTTTTGTAATGGTTGTAAACAGCTACCGAAAGAACTTGCTTTGCGTAATCCTGACCAATAACATATTCGTCAAGCTTTTGTTTAATTTCGCTTGGGGTTGGGATTTTGTCTAATTGGCTTTCTGCAATTAGTTTTTCAAGGCGCTTAGTTCGAATAATTTCATTTGTGCTTTCAATACAGAAATTACAAATGAGTACTTTGTTTTGTCCTTCAAAAAATCCCTCGACCTCGAATTGATTCCTACCACAAAAAGAGCAATAGCGAATTTCTGGGGGTAAAGTTTTCTTTTGGGCCATTATTTTTTATCTTCATTTAATTGTTCAGTTTTTTGTGCTTTAGTTAATATTTTATCAATAATTCCATATTCTAAAGCTTCTTGCGCAGACATGTAGTAATCTCTGTCGGCATCCTTACGAATTTTTTCGAGATCTTTATTTGTGTGTTTTGCTATTATTTCATATAGCATATCTCTAATCCTCAGCATTTCGCGTGTGTAAATTTCGATATCGGTTGATTGACCTTGTGTTCCTCCGGTTGGTTGATGCATAAGTATTCTTGAATGTGGTAGGGCGAATCTTTTACCGGGTGTACCCGCGCATAGAAGCACTTGTGCCATCGAGGCTGCCATTCCAATGCATATTGTAACTACATCGGGGGCAACGTATTGCATCGTATCGTAAATTGCTAAACCAGCGGTTACACTTCCACCAGGGGAATTAATGTAAAGATGAATGTCTTTATTTGGATCCTCACTTTGAAGGAACAACATTTGGGCAATAACAAGGCTTGCAATAGTGTCGTCTATCGGTGTACCAATAAAAATTATTCTTTCTTTAAGCAACCTGGAATAAATATCGTACGCGCGTTCGCCACGTGGAGTTTGCTCAACAACAATTGGTACTAGTTGGTCTATCATTTTATACCTTAAATAAAATAAAAAGTAAAAAGACGATGAAAATCTGAAAAAGTTTTTTACAAAGAATCAGTTTTTTTCTTGAATAACTTGATTATTAGTATCTTTGTTTTCCTTTTCATTATCATTAATATTTACTTTTTCTTTTTCAGGCAAGCTATCAAGGTTATTTTCTGGAATTTGGTAATGTTTGTGTTGCTCTGTTTCTGTAATCTTAACATATTCATCGAAGTCTATTTCGTTTGTTTCGGCAAACCCAATGAGAAAATCCAAAACTTTCTTTTCCATTAATGTGTCGACAATATGTGGGGTATTTTTAATATAATTTTTTAAATCTTCTTCGTTTGTTTCTGGATTTTGTCGTTTATGCTCTTCTACAATGGACTCGATGTCGTAATCTTCTAGTTGTAAATTTTCCCTTTCGATTATTTTCTTCTTGATTATAGCCCATTTCACCTGACTCTCAGCAAGTGGGATAAAGTCGTTAATTAGTTCTTCGGGCTTTTTGTCGCGCAACTGGGGATAATTTTCTCCATACTTTTTAATGAAATCTTCACTAAGTTTGATAGCTGTTTCATACAATAAAGTTTGGGGGAGATCAAATTCGTGGGCTTCTACAAGTTGTTTGATAACTTGTTTTACCATTTCATCATTAGATTTCATATCCCATTTTTCTTGAAGGTAATAACCGACTTCTTCTTTGAACTCTTCAGTGGTAGAAAGCCTCCCACGAGTGTATTTTTTAACAAATTCATCATCAAAGTTTTCTAAAATTAATTCGGAAATATTCTTTATCCGTATTTTAACAAATTCGTTGGGGGCAGTTGGTTCTGTATCGTGAGGATTATAAGTAAATTCATCAGCAATATTTCTACCCATCAACAATTCTTTTAAATCCTTTGGGACAGTTTCAGAACTTAGTAAAATTGTTGTCGTTTGTGTCTTACCATTTTGTAATGGCTCCAAAGTTTCTTGGTCCAGTGGAATAATGTCAATCGTTACTATTGAATTTTCATTATTAATTATATTAGAATCTTGGACATTTGCTGAGTAAAGCCTCCGATGATTTATTTCGTGTTCAATTTCTTGGTCAGTAACTCTGTGTATAGGTTCAAATATCTTCAAACCCTTGTACTCATTTAATTCAAAATCTGGAATAACGTCATACGCGAATAAAAATACAACCTCGGAATCGTTCTTTTGGTAATCTTTGAAGATAGGTTTTCCAACAAATTTCAACTTTTGCTCCTCGGCTACGGTCCTAAATGCTTTAGTAGCATATTCAGACACGAAATCTTGCTCGATTTCTTTTCCATAAAGTTTCTTTATCAGATTAATAGGGACGTGCCCTTTGCGAAAGCCTTTCATTGCAACGTTCTGTTGAAAAGACCTGAATTCTGCCTCAAGTTCTTCCTCGAATTTAGGTTTAGGAATGACTATTGTCAACTCCCTTGTAGCATCATCAACTTTGTTGATTTTTACTTCCAATTATTCTCTCCAGAAAAATAAAAAAGTGCGGATGGGGAGACTCGAACTCCCACGGGTTGCCCCACTAGATCCTAAGTCTAGCGCGTCTGCCAATTCCGCCACATCCGCAATATGTGGATTACAAAATTATAAAAATTTCAATTATGTTGCTTAATATTTGCAAAATTTCGACTAAATTTGCTTTTTTTCAAATGGTTGGTTAATTATGAAATTATTAATTGTTTTAATTTTGGTTCTTTCTTTCGCGGTAGAGCTGTACTCTAAGAAAGACCCCAAAGATGATTACATTTACGTTATTTCTGTTCGCCAAGGAAATAATTTGTTAGGGGATATAAAAATCCGCCTTTTTCCAGATGTCGCTCCCATGCATTGCCGTAATTTTGATAGTCTTGTTAACATAAAATTTTACGATGGAACCGCTTTCCATCGAGTTATTCCTGGCTTTATGATGCAGGGAGGTTGCCCAAATTCAAAGAGCAAACCCAAAAATACTTGGGGTATGGGGGATCCATCGCAAAGAAAAATTCCAGCAGAATTTAGCAATTTGAAGCATATTAAGGGTACCATATCGGCTGCAAGAACAAACGATCCTAACAGTGCAACATCCCAATTTTTTATTTGTTTCGACAAGTCTCCATGGCTTGATGGAAAATACACAATTTTTGGAGAAGTTATCGAAGGTTGGGATGTCCTAAGTAAAGTAGAAAAGGCAAAGCTCGAAAAACAACCATATTCAGAAGAAGTAAGTAGCCCAATTGAAAAGATTGAAATGACTGTTAAGAGGGCTTCGAAGTAAGCGTGATGCTATAAAGTAAATGACTGAAATTTTCGACATAGAAGATCAAAGGATTTCTTTTTACAAAAGCCTTCGATACACACCGCAATTGCATATTAAAGAAAATGTATTTATTGCCGAAGGAGAAAAAGTTGTGCTTCGTTTACTTCGGAGCGCTTTGAAAATTCATTCAATATTTGCAATTTTGGATTTTTACGAAAGATACAAAGAATTGATAGAAAATAAAATGATTCCTAATGACAATAAATATTATGCTTCGAAGAAACTAATGGAAGAAATAGTGGGTTTTCATCTTCATTCGGGTGTTATGGCAATTGGTTATAAACCAACAAATGCTAAATTAGATGATTTATCTGATCAAATTATTGTTTTAAATAAAGTAAACAATTCAGAAAATACTGGTCAAATTTCAAGAATATGCCGAGCTTTTGGCTTTGATTCGCTAATCGTTGATGAACATTCCACCAGTCCTTTTTTACGTCGAGCTGTTCGTGTATCTATGGGAAATGTATTCTACCTTAAGATTCGAGAATCGGAAAGGATTTTGCTTGACCTGGATTATTTAAAAAATATTAATTATAGAATTGTATCATGCGAGTTGACTTCAAATTCAACCTCCATTTATGATTTTGAATTTGGCCAAAAAAATGTTTTGGTTTTTGGAAACGAAGACCAAGGTGTTTCGAAAGAAATTTTGGATATTTCAGACTCTGTTGTAAAGGTTCCAATTCAAAAAGATGTAGATTCATTGAATGTTGCTACTGCAGCAGCGGTGGTTTTAAGTGAATATAATAGAAAGAAAAGGTATAGAAATGTGGCCTACTGAGGAAGTTTTGGCATTAACGATTTCTCGAATTGCCCCGCAGCCTAAACTAAAAAGTGTCATTGATAATTTCCAAAATTTTGAACATTTTTTAGCATTCATCGTAGAAAACGAACGGGAACAGCTTCTTCCCGATTTTGTAGGTGCTTACGAAAAGTTGATATTTTCACGCAAAGAAGTAGAAAGTCAAATTTTCAAAGCTGAAAGTTTTGGTGCTCGAATTGTAAGTTTCTGGGACGAGGATTATCCAAAACTCCTTAAAGAGATTCACTATCCTCCTCTAATTTTATTTGTTAAAGGAAATTTATCAAGCAATTCTTCCTCTATTTCGATGGTTGGAACAAGAAAAAATACCGCTTATGGTAAGTTAGTAGCCGAAAATTTCGCACAATGTTTCGCAGAAAATGGCTTAATAGTTACAAGTGGTCTTGCATATGGTATCGATACTATTTCCCATCTTGCATCAATTGAAGCAGGAGGAATAACTTATGGTATTCTTGCTTGTGGTCTTGATTGTGTTACATCATCCATTACCAGAAGCTTAATTGAGAAAATTATTGAGCACAATGGGGTTGTGATAACAGAATATAAATTTGGAGTCAAGGCCCTTCCCTCTTTTTTCCCTCAAAGAAATAGAATAATCAGCGGAATTTCAATTGCTACAGTAGTTGTGGAAAGCGACATAAAAGGTGGTGCTTTGATTACCGCTCGGTTTGCTTTCGACCAGAATCGCGAGGTTTTTGCAATTCCGGGAAACATCAATTCCCCAAAGAGTCGAGGTTCAAATTACCTTATTAAAAATAATATTGCAAGAATTGCTACAAGCCCAGAAGAAGTCTTATTTGAACTTGGTATTTTGAAAGAAAAGCTTGCTTTCGAAGAAGATTTAAACGGGTTTTCATCCGAGGACCCAATAGAAATAAAAATCTATGAAGCTATTGCAAATGAACCAAAGCACATAGATGTTATTTCGGAAGAAATCAATGTTGATATTTCCGATTTACTTTATCATTTGTTAAATTTAGAATTTAAAGGTTTTGTTCGCCAACTACCAGGTAAATACTATATGAGGGTAAAATAATGGAGGATTACGACTCGACTTTCAAGCATTACTTGAACTTCGTCGAAAATAGACTAATTGAAATTGTAAAGGGCCGTGAACCCAATAATCTTTATGTTCCAATTGAATACATACTTTTGAACGGAGGCAAAAGGATTCGTCCGCTTCTTTGCATGCTAGCTTGCGAAGCTACAGGAGGCGATCCATACGAAGCTGTCGACGCGGCAGTTGCTGTGGAAATAATGCATAATTTCACTCTTGTGCACGACGATATTATGGACAATTCCCCCGTTCGCCGTGGAAAAACAACGATACATTTAAAATGGGATTTGCCAACAGCTATTCTTTCGGGCGATGCAATGGTTGGGCTTGCCTTGCAAGCACTTGCAAGCTATGCTAATTATGCTAACTTTGGCAAAATCGTCGAACAGTTTGCCTTTGGGTATATCGAAGTGTGCGAGGGGCAAGCCATCGATATGATGTTTAATTCAAGAGAAGATGTGTCTCCCAACGAATATTTTGAGATGATATATAAAAAGACAGCTGCTGTCATTCAAACAAGCCTTGCTTTGGGTGCCCTTTGTGCTGGGGCTGTCGAAGAAGACATTGATACTTTAAAAGACTTTGGTCGGTACTTGGGTATTGCTTTTCAATTGCAAGACGATTTGTTAGATTTGACTGCTAAAAACCAAAAGTTAGGTAAAAGAATAGGTAATGATATCATTGAGAAAAAGAAAACGCTGATGGTTATTATGGCTCGGGAGAGGGCTAAAAATGAAAAAGATAGACACATTGTAGATAAACTTTATTCCAAAGAAGAGCAAATCCCCATTGATTCCATCCCAGAGTACATTACACTCTTCGAAAAATTAGGAATTTTTTTTGATATTCAGGATTTAATTGACTCCTATTTCGATAAAGCACGTTCTTCGCTTCTTGAGCTTTCTAAGACAGACGGTACAAAAATGTTGAAATATTTGCTCGATAAGATTAATGTTCGTTCGTTTTAGCTTTTTCGTATTTGTAATTTTTTACCCTTTTGTTTTAGCTACTTCCGAGTTCAAAGTTAATAATATTTTTATTCATCGATTGAATGTTTTCGATTCTACAAGTAATGATTGGTTTTTTGCTGCTAAGTTGGCAAACTCATTACATTATCTTACACGTGAATATGTGATAAAAGATGAACTACTTTTTTCGGAAGGTGATATTATTGACGAATCTTTTCTGATCGAAACTGAAAAAAATCTTCGGTCACTTAATTTGTTTTCGAAAGTCGAAATCACTTTAGATTCAATCGATCAGTTTAATGCCAATGTTTTTGTGTTAACCAAGGATAGATGGTCTACAAATCCTGCATTACTTTTTGGTACTGGTGGTGAAGCATATAGAATTGGATTTCGACTCGAAGAATTGAATTTTCTTGGAACAGGAATTAATTTGGTTCCAGAACTATTATTTCGGAGCGAAAACGATACTCGTATGCAAGTGAGATTTAAATATTCCCAACGCCGTTTGTTTCGCTTCGATTATTCTGTTAACTATAATTTTTTGATAAATCGCTTTAGAACCTTACACAATTTTGCTTTTTGGAAACCTTACTTTTCAAGCAATTCTGAAAATGCTTATGGGATAGAGATTGTAAATAATTTTGGAAACGACTTGCTGTTTACGGGTAAAGGAAATTACGAAAAAATGAATTTCTTTGAAAAGGGCGGGATAATTTGGTACTCCCACACCTGGTCCAAAGATGATAGACTCTTTATTTCTGGTCTGGTAGATGTAAGAAAAGTTATCAGAGGAGACGAAAAATTTATTAGAGCCTTCGATAATTCTGCGAAAGTTTTTATTTCGTTTTCCTCAATATCAGAATATTTTTATAAGGATACGAAGTTGAATACTTTTTTCACAGAAGATATTGTAATTGGTGGGTGGGGTAGTGCAATTCTTGGGAAAACTATCAGTTTAGACTCGACTGGAACAGATGCTTTCTATCTTGCTGGAATTGGTGAAAAGTCTTATCTTTCGGATGATGCAAAACTTTATCTTTTTGGTAGGCTTGCTGGAGGAAGTGCTTTTGCTCATTCTGTTGGTTTTAATACATATCAAGAGTTTTGGGGTTTATTGTTTTATCGTTTATCTCCTCACTTTCTGTTTGCTACACAAGTTAGACAGCAAACCGTCTGGAATTGGAGGGGTGTTCGTCAACTCCTTTTAGACAATAACCATTATTTGCGAGGTTACACATTGAATGAACTTTCTGGTGAAAACCGATTCGTTGCAAATTTGGAATTAAGGTTTTTTCCAGATTTTCGGTTCTGGATTTTTTATTTTTCCGGGGCAATTTTTTACGACGGTGGCACTATTTGGAATCAAAATCAAAAAATATTCAAGTCGAAGTGGCGAAATGCTGTAGGATTTGGTTTTCGCATTCATAACGACAAAACAAGCGGTAAACTTGGAATTGTAAGGGTTGATTTTGCTTTTAATTTAGAAAAGAAAAAATTTGCGGAAATTATTATTTCGTCCGACCAACTTTTTTCTGTCTTTAAATCTCATTATTTTGAGTTGCCAAAAATTTTAGGGGAGGAATTTGAATATGAATGATGTTGTTAGTTTTGCTAAGTTGTTCGACTACACAAATTTGAAAAATAATTTATTCTACAACGAACTTGACAAATTCTGTAAAGATGCTCTTGAATATGGTTTCTACGGTGTGTGTGTGCAGCCTTATTATGTTCCTTTTGTCATCAAAATTTTAAAAAATACTACAATTAGAGTTATTTCCGTAGTAGATTTTCCTTACGGAACTTCGCTTTTAGGAACAAAGCTACAAGCTGTAGAGGAACTAACAAAAACTAAGTTGGAAGAGATAGATTATGTGATGAACATACCTGCATTAATCAACAAAGAGTATAGGATAATTGAAGAAGAAATTTCGAAATCGCTTGAAATTTGTAGAAGTAACAATGTAAAATTGAAAGTAATCATCGAAACAGGTTTGCTACTTCCTGAAGAAATAGCCCAAATTACTAAAATGTTATGCGAATTTGGAGTCGATTTCATAAAAACTTCAACTGGAATAGTTTCTCGAGGTGTTAGTCCAGAAGATATTAAGATTATAAAGGATAATTTATCGGGCACTACCAAAATAAAAGCTTCCGGTGGAATTCGTACACTTGAGCAAGTTCTAAAGTTAATTGAACTTGGGGTTTCCAGAATAGGAACAAGCTCCGCAATTAAAATTCTAAAAGAATTCGAGGATGGTTTGAATTACGATTAATATTCTTATTCCAGAAAATACCAGTCTTTTCTTATAATCTTCTTAATTTTGCTTTTTTATCTGGGTATAAAATGGCGATTGTTATTGATGGTAAAAGTTTAACTATTGAAAAACTAGTAAGAATCGCAAGATATGGCGAAAAAGTAGAACTATCGAAAGATTCCCTCGACAGAATTAAATCTTGTCGGCAAATGCTGGAAAAAAAACTTGCTTCTAAGGAAGTAATGTATGGAACCAATACTGGAATTGGTGAGTTCTCTGAAATCGTCCTTTCTGATGAGCAAGTGAAAGAGTTTCAAAAATATCTTATTTACAATCATTCTGCTGGTATTGGAGAACCAATGCCAATCGAATACGTTCGCGGAGCAATTGCTAGTAGAATAAATGTACATGCCAAGGGGTATTCTGCTTGTAGACCGGAGATAACTCTGACCCTTGTTGATATGCTTAACAAAAACGTAATTCCAGTTGTGTGTGTAAAAGGTTCAGTCGGTGCATGTGGCGACCTTGCTCCAATGTCTCAAATTGCATTACTTATGATGGGAGAGGGCGAAGCTTTCTACGATGGGGAACGATTACCAGGAAAGATCGCATTCGAACGTGCTGGTATACCAATTCCAGGATTACAAGCGCGAGATGGTTTAGCTGTAATAAATGGTTCTAACTTCATAGCAGCAATAAGTGCTCTTCAGCTTTGGGATATGAAACGCTGGATTAAGCAATCTGAGATTGCTGCTGCAATGACCCTCGAAGCTTTACTTGCCAACTTAAAACCTTATGACGAGCGAGTTCATAGATTGCGCGGTTTTGAAGGTGCCTTCAAAAGCTCTCGTTCTATTATGAGGTGTATAGAAGGTAGCGATTTGCTTACTGGAAAAGTAAAGACAAAAGTTCAAGACGCCTATTCGATGCGTTCTACTCCACAAGTAGTTGGTGCAGCCCGAGACGTAATCGAATTTGCTTGGAAGCAAGTAGAAATAGAGTTAAATGGAGTAGGGGACAACCCAATATTTGTTGTGGAAGACAATCTTACTTTGACTGGTGCGAATTTTCAAGGAACTCCTATTTCCTTGCCTATGGATTTCGTTGGCGCAAGTATTACTATGGTTAGTGTACTTTCTGAAAGGAGATTGAACAGATTGCTGAATCCCGCGCTTAGCCAAGGTTTACCTGCATTTTTAAGTATCGATCCAGGTTTTTATTCTGGAATGATGCTAAGTCAGTATACTGCAGATATGCTCATTGTTGAACAAAGAATTCTTTCTGTCCCAGCATCTATACAATCTATACCAGCTGCTGCCGACCAAGAAGATTTTGTTTCAATGGGAATGAATACATCAATTAAAAATGCTCAAATACTGGACAATTCCTACGGAGTTCTAGGAATCGAGTTTATGGCTGCTGCTCAAGCTCTTGATATCAGAAAATTTAAGGTTGGAAGGGGAGTCGAAATAGCTAAAAAAACTATCAGAAAGTATGTTGATTTTCTTGACATCGATAGACCCTTGTATCCAGACCATAACAAAATGAAAGAACTTGTAAAAAGTTGTGAAATATTGAACGAAGTTGAAAAAGAAATAGGGCCATTAGATTAAAGGTAAGTTATGAATTTAAACAAACTTGATAATCTTTTCAATATTGCATTTAGCAAGCCAAAGAAGTATATTGCTGTTGCCGCTGCAGAAGATGAACAGGTACTATTGGCATTGAAACAAGCAACAGAATTGGGAATTGTTGAACCTATTTTGGTTGGAAATATTGAAAAAGTAAAAATATTGGCTAACGAGATAGCATTCGATATTTCCAAAATTGAATTTATCGACGAAAAAGAACCCTCGAAATCCGCAAAAATTGCTGTTAAACTGGTTCGCGACGGGAAAGCTCAAATTATTATGAAGGGACTTGTTAATACTGCCGATTATCTTCGTGCCATTCTTGATAAAGAAATTGGTTTAAGAACAGGGAGTCTGCTCAGTCATCTTGGGCTGTTTGAAATTCCAACTTACCATAAGCTAATTGGTTTGACAGATGCTGCACAAAATATTGCCCCAACGTTGGAGGAGAAAATTGCAATTATACAAAATAGTGTAGATTTACTTTCCAGGCTTGGAATTGAAAAACCAAAAGTTGCTCTTCTTGCTGCAGTAGAAAGCGTTAATCCCAAAATGCAAGCAACAATTGATGCTGCAATAATTACAATGATGAACCAAAGAAATCAAATAAGGAATTGCATTATCGACGGGCCACTTGCCTTCGATAATGCAATATCAAGAGAAGCTGCTGAACACAAGGGTATACAAAGCAAAGTTGCAGGTGATGCAGATTTGCTTGTTGCTCCAGAAATTGAAACTGGGAATGCTTTATACAAAAGCTTCACTTACTTTGCAAAAGGGGTTGTTGCTGCAATCATTCTTGGTGCTATGGCTCCTATCGTTTTAACATCTCGTTCAGACACTGAAAAAAGCAAACTTATGTCTATAGCACTTGCTGCTTCATTTTAATTAACATTATTTTGATTGAATAACGGCTACTTAAAATAAGTAGATTCAAATTAAAAAGTAATTTCCAATTTATTAATTAAAAATTGTCAAACAGTAATTAGATTTAGTGCATAAAGGTTTCACTTTGTCCATAGCTACAAAACAGAAGAATTGTTTTAATTTATCCGTTTCCATGAATTTAGTAGGACTATGGAATTTTGGGTTAGTTTTCAATTTTTGCTTAATTTTTTGATATGCAAGTAATTTAATATTTGGTACTGATTGATTGTGGTTCAATTGTATAATTTTTTTGTTATATTTGCGTTATACCTGGGGGGGAAACTATGTATAAAGGATTTCAAGAATATAAAGGATTTCAAGAAGAAAAGAATATTAATTTTAGTTTTTATTGGGAACCTAATACTGCAAGAGGTTTTGTCTTATCTCTTGTTATTTTCTTTTTTATGTTGATTATCATTTCATTTATTAAATACGAACCCCCAACTTTTCCGACTTACGAGCAAAGAACCATTCCTTTGGAACTCATCAACTTTGGCTTGGGCGATGGTACTGGATTAAGCAAGGGTAATCTTTCAGCAGAGGGAATAGCACATAAAGGAAAATCGCCAACTAACCAACTCGAAGATGCTAGTGTTGCTGCTCCAAAGTTTGGTAAACCCTCCCAAATCGACGATCCGTTGCTTGCAAGGCAAATAGAACCAACTAATCGATTTTCCTCCGATAACGTTAGCAATAATAATAATGGTACTGGTTCCAAAGATATTGGCAGATCAGACGGAACGTTCGATGGTACTGGTTTAGGGGATAAAGGTTTTGGACCCGGGGCTGGTTATGGGCTCGGAGATATCGAATGGGGTGGTGGTGGCAACAGGATTGTCCTTCATAAGGTGTTACCCAAATATCCAAGCGGATACAATATTAATGCACAAATTAAACTTAAATTTACAGTTTCCTCCGATGGTGTTGTTACCAGCATAGTTCCCTTGCAAAAAGGAGATCCAGTGCTCGAACGTGCAGCAATGGAGGCACTTCGACAGTGGCGATTCAACAGACTGAAGGATAACAAAGAAATGTACGGAATAATTACTTTTACTTTCAAAGTAATTTAATATGCCTTCTCCTCTCCAATCTATCTTTGATTGGTTCGATGATCTTTCTTTGTTTTCTCAATTAGTCATTTTTTTTATTCTACTTTCGATTGCTTTTGGAATTATTAAAAGGCTTTTTAAATTTGTAGTTTTTTTAGCAATAATACTTTTAGGAATTGTATTTTATTTTTTAGTATTTTGAGTTATTATGCAGCACTTTACTTCTTTGCAGATGCACCAAAGGGAAACATACAAATTGGTCGAAAAACTGATTTCGGGCGATTTTAAGGATCCTCTTGAACTTTTGAAAAGACTTGTAAGAGATATTGTGGACCACAAAGGTTTTGAAATTACTGGCGGAAGAATTTGGGAATTTATCCCAGAAGGAATGGCTTACGAACTACGTATGCAATATGGAAATGTTGATAAAATTCCAGAAAATTATAGAATATTTATACAAGACCAACCATTTTTAATTAACCTTGTTAAAGAAAGAACAATAATTAAAACAGAAACTGATAGGCTTTTAAAAGCAAAAGGAATTAATCTATATTCAGTTACGGGTGTTGGGCAAATTGTTAAAACAAGTTATGGTAAATTTTTTAAATATTTACTTGGATTCAATGCCCCTGAGATTAAACCCACTTTTGCTGAAACATTAACTATTATTAGTAGTGTAGCCACAATTTCGATTAAGAATATTCAAGAAACAATTGAAAAAAATCGAATACGGGAAGATTTATACCAAGCTTCGCAAATACAGAAAAATCTATTTCCCGACCACCATCTTGAATTTTACGATTATGACATTTATGGGGTTTGTATCCCCGATAGCGAGGTCGGTGGTGATTATTTCGATTATTTACAAATTGAAAAAAAGGAGGACGAAGAAGAACGACTTGGCATCGTAATCAGTGATGCTGCAAGTAAAGGTCTTCCCGCTGCAATCCAAGCCTTGTTTATTTCTGGTGCATTTCGCATGGGGTGGAGCTATTCCACTCGTATAAGCGACCTTTTTTCAAGGTTGAATAAATTAGTTTACAAAACTTTTCCATATGAAAGGTTTGTAACTTTCTTTTATTGCGAGCTTACACTTGCCTTGAATAGATTGGTGCTGTATGCAAATGCTGGTCATTGTGCCCCAATTCATTACCGTGTCGAATCGAATAGAATTGCTAAACTCAATCCTACAGGAGGTTTATTAGGTATTCTCGAAAATCAGAAGTTCAAAGTTGAAAATATACGAATGCATGTTGGGGATATTTTAGTTCTTTACACTGATGGAATTACCGAAGCTATGGATGTTGACCATAAACTTTACGGAGAAGAACGCTTGATTGAACTTATTCTTAAAACAAAAGATTTATCTGCAAGAGATATTTCTTTGTCTATTCTTGAAGATGTTAATAGGTTTTCTGCAAAATCAGATGTTAACGACGATAAAACAATAATTGTAATCAAACGAAAAAATACTTAATATGAGAATTGCGGCTGTTCAATTTTGCCCAAAATTTAAGGATGTGGAAACTAACCAAAATTTCATTATTCAAAAATCCAAGGAAATCGATGCCGAATTGATTTGCTATCCAGAAATGGCTTTAACAGGTTATTTCTTTGTAAGCCGTGAGGAATTAGAACATTATGCGTTCGATTTTAGTTCAAGCATTGTTAAGGATATTCAAGAAATTTCAACTTCTCAGAACAAAATTATCCTTTTTGGTTTTCCAGAAAGGAAAGAAAAAAAAATTTATAATTCTTGTGCTATACTTTTTCCTGATGCTAAACAATCTAAAGTATATCGAAAGACACATTTGTTCTATCGAGAAAGGTTTGTTTTTGATCCTGGTAACACTGGCTTTTTTGTAGATCATTACCCAGATAAAGACTTATTCCTTGGTACTATGATTTGCTACGATTGGCGATTTCCAGAATCTGCTCGTGTTCTTGCTTTGAATGGTGCAGATTTAATTGCTTGTCCCTCCAATCTTGTTACTAAGATTTGGCATTTAGCAATGCCTGCCCGTGCTATCGAGAACAAAGTGTATTTGCTTGTTGCTAATCGAATCGGAACCGAAACCAGCGGTGGGGAGACACTTATATTCAACGGTAAGTCTGGTATTTGGCACTATTATGGTGAACTAATTGCTTGTGCTAATGAAAGCGACGAACAAGTGGTTCTAGCTGAAATTTTACCACAAGAAACCAGGAATAAATACATCGACAAGTTCAACAACCTCTTTAAGGATAGAAGACCAAATTTTTATGATTCATTGGTGAAAAAGTAGTTAATTTTTTTTCCATTTGCTAAATTGAAGATTTATTTAATAAATATTGAACAAAGTTGAAAGGTTGGTTAATAATAGTAGTTTTTCTTACAATCAGGCTTTGTGCCTTAAAAGTACTCGCAATCGATACAATAAATATAGCATTTACACAAGTCCCAGACACAATTCGGCAATTTGGTTTCTTTGTCGGCTACAACTACAACGACCATAATCCGGATTTTGCAAAACTTCCAGGAATACCAAATTGTTGCAAGGGTTTTACAAATGGAATTGGAAATGGAATAACGGTTGGTTTGTTTGTTGAAATGCCCCTTCCCTTCAACCTTTTTGCTGGTTTGCGGGGAAGCGTTTCAAAACTTGATGGATGGCTCCGCGAAAATGAGTTTACCTATATTCGAGATAAGAATGAGATTATCCAAGGTGTATTTGAGCATAACATCAAAGCAAATATTTTGACTTTTGGTTTAGAACCATATCTGAGAATTTCCCCTTTACTTGAGTTAAGTTTCTTTGCGGGTGGAAGAATTGGTTTTCCTTTGGTGAAAAAATTTGAGCAGTGGGAACAAATTGTGGAACCAGTGGACCGTGGTGTTTTCTTAGATTCACAGACTCGGTTTAGAAACAAGTATTCTGGTGATATTCCAAAATCAAAACCTGTGCAAACTGATCTGCATTTAGGTCTCTCGTACGATTTTCCCTTAACCAAATATAAATCTATTATTTTTTCCCCATTTACATCTTTTCACATTGGTTTATCCGATGTTGCTGATAGTATTGAATGGAAAATCAATTCATTTCGAATAGGTTTTGCAATTAAGTATTTGCCTCTAAAAATCGAAAAACCAAAAGTCGTGCCTTTGAAAGAAGAATTCGAAAAAAAGGTTTTGATTGATACTATTTTTGTTGAAAATGAAGAGATAGAGCGTACCCATTTCTCCAAAGGTTTAGAATTTCGTGATACTACAGTTATCACAACTCAAGATAAAATTATTTACACTGAACGAATCAACCGAACAGATACGATTTTTAAAAAGCCTAAGCCAATTGCAAAAATAGAGATCAATACTGGAGTTATTTATCTTGAAACTCAATTTATTACTCAAACTTTCCCTTTACTGCCAATAGTTTTTTTTGAACATAATTCCTTTGAAATTGGTAATTTCTACGTTAAATCTCAAAGACCCGAGGAATTTAATTACGACAGCTTACCTACTAAACCTTTAGAACTGAATCGCCAAATTCTGAATATTATTGGATATAGGTTAAACAAAAAGCCAAATGCCAAAGTTACGATCATTGGTTATGCAGATTCAACAACTGAAAAATCAAGCTGCGAAATTGCCCTTCGCAGAGCTAATGCAGTTAAAGATTATCTTGTAAACACTTGGGGAATAGAATCAAAAAGGATACTAATTCAAGTTGGCAAAGAGGGATGTTACCCTAAAAATAGAACTATTACTCAAAATGATAGTGGTTTTGCAGAAAACCGGAGAGTATTGATTTCGTCCAATGATCCAGAAATACTTCAACCAATTTCAAAGAAACGGTTTTTAGAACTCTTAGATTTTAAACCTAAAATTTTACAATTCGATCCAAGTAGTTCCAAGCTTTACGGTATTAAGAAGTGGTCTCTTGATGTAATTTGTCAATCGCAAACAATCCTTACTTACTCTGGTATTGGAAATCCAACAGTCATGCAAAACGAGGTGCATGAGAAACTCGTAGATTTATTTCAAAAGAACCAAACCCTCGATATTATTTTCCTTTTAGAAGATATTGAGGGGAACGTTTCAGTCGACCATAAGCAAATTTATATTGTAAATGACACAAACGAAATTGAAATACAAAGACTTTCCTTAATTCTTTTTGATGTTTCAAGTGCAGAAATTCCAATTTCAGCAAGAAATGAGATTAAGAACTTTTTGACAACAAATTCGGAACTTACACAAGCAAGAATAATTGGCTATTCGGACGTTCTTGGTGATAGGGACTTTAACTATTCACTTTCTCAAAAGCGTGCGGAAAAATCACTGGAACTGGTGAAAAGTATAGATCCTACGATAGAAATAATAGAAATCAAAGGTGTTGGTTCTTCTGCTTTTCCGCCGGGGATATTTTCCTACTCGACTCCTGCAGAAAGATTTCTTTCAAGAACAGTTTATATTGAATTAATAAAAAAATGGAAGTGAATGTCTTTACATTAAGAATTTACATTAAAATTTTCTAACTTTTCCTTTATTATTGTTTAAGTTTCTTTGGGTATTTTACTTTTTTTGATTTTAATTAATGTCAAAATGAAATTTGCAATAAGATTGATAATCTTTTACTTTTTTAATGTAACTTTTGTATTAGCCTCACCTTGTGTGATTTTAATTTCTTTCGATGGTTTTCGTTGGGATTATCTAAATAGAGGCTTGACCCCGAACCTGGTTAGCTTTGCCTCGAAAGGAGTTCGAGCTATTTCTTTGGAACCTTCCTTTCCGAGTGGTACCTTTCCGAATCATTATTCAATTGTTACTGGACTTTACCCGGAAAATCATGGTATTATTGGAAATCATATATTTAATCCATTTTACAAAACCGTATTCAGTCTTAGAGATTCAAATGCAGTCACCGATCCAAGATGGTACCTAGGCGAGGCAATTTGGGAAACAGCACGAAGGCAGGGAATTCTAACAGCCTCTTTTTTCTGGCCAGGGTCAGAATTGACGTTGGAATACAGACGTCCCGATTACTTTGTACCATTCAATTCTAAAATACCATACAAAAAAAGAATTGACTCTGTAATTCAATGGTTAAAACTTCCCTATGAAAAGCGGCCAAAGTTTATTACTCTTTATTTCGAGGAAACCGATAAAAAGGGACACGACTTTGGACCAAATTCCCCACAAGTTGACTCAGCAATCAAAATCTGCGACAATTTATTCGGTTACTTTTTGGAAAAATTGAAAAATATTCAATTTCTTGATAGCGTTAACATAATCGTTGTTTCTGATCACGGAATGACAGAGATTCATCCAAATCAAATTATTAACCTTTCTAAATTTTTGCAGGTGGGAGAAATTAAAGCTAATTCGTACGGATACCTTGTTTCAATTTCTGGCAACAAAGACTCAATTTCAAAAGTATACAACATTTTGAAACAGAACGAAAACAACTTTAATGTTTACAGGAGGAATGATTTACCTAAAAATCTCAATTTTTCACAAAATCCATTGATAGGTGAAGTTGTTGTATTACCCGAATTTGGATGGATTGTTGCAATTGATTCAAGCGAATATACTTACAAAGTGAAGGCTACCCATGGCTTCGACAATCACTGGCTGGACATGCATGGAGTTTTTATTGCCGGGGGACCTGCATTCAAGCAAAATTACACTACTGGTACTTTAAGAAACATTGATATTTACCCATTAATTTGCAAAATTCTTAATATTGTTCCTCGACAAAATATTGATGGGAAAATCGAATGTATAGAGTATATATTGAGATAAACTATTTTTGGTCTATTGGCAAAGTGAAATAGAAAGTTGAACCTTTTCCTTCTTCACTTTCAACCCAGATTTTACCATTGTGTTTTTCTACATATTCCTTGCAAAGTATTAATCCGAGACCAGTGCTCGATTCACCATCGGTACCTGGCCTTGATGTTTTATGCCCAAGTCTAAACAAAATGGGCAACATTTCATTTGGTATTCCTATTCCTGTATCTTGTACAGAAATACAAATTTCCTTTTCACCTAACTTACTATTAACAGTTATTTCACCTCTTTTAGGAGTAAATTTAATAGCATTTGAAATCAAATTCCTAAATACAGTCGAAATCATATTGATGTCGATTTTAACTTCCAAATCTTTCATTATATTGTTTTTGAATTTGATTTGTTTGTATTCAAAATTGGATTTTTGCAATGAATAAATTTGTTCAACAATGCTAAAAAGATTGCAATTTTCAAGTTGAAAAGGAATAAGCCCCCTTTGTAATCTTGACCACTCTAAGAGGTTTTCTATTAATTTATATACATTTTCAGCACTTTGCTTTAAAGATTTGGTAATATCGACTAACTCTTCTTTGGTGAAGCTTTCAATATCAGTGGAAAGCAGATTGGCTATGCCAAGGAAGCCCGAGAATGGGCTTTTCAAATCGTGAGCAATTATTGAAAAAAGTTTATCTTTTTCCCGATTAGCCTCCTCCAAACGCTCTTTGGTTTCCGATAATTCGTACAAAAGCATGTTTTTTTCGAAAAGGGCTTCTTCCAATACACTTTTAGACAATGCTAAGTCTTCTGCCAGTTTTTGGGTTTCTTCATAATACTGTTCTGCAACTTGTTCTTTTTGTTGTATTTCTAATAATTTGGCATATTCTTGAGTAATATCAAAGAAGAATGTGCTGAAGTAAAATTGCTCAATTGAAAAAGCAGATACTTTATACCACCGTTTTAGTGTTTCGGAATATTGAATGAAAGAAAAGCTTCCACCATTCAGAGCGATAGAGCCATAAAAAGATATCCAATCAAACCTATCATTTTTTATTTCAGGAACCGATTCCAAAATTGTATGGTTCAATATTCTTTCTAATTTTAACCCGGTCAATTTTTCAAATGCAGGATTTGCATCTAGGAAAATATAATCAATAGGATCTCCAAAGTTATTTAACACAACTTTGTGATGGGCATACCCGAAAGGTGCATTATAAATTAAGCTTTTATATAAATCATTCATAGGATAAGAATACGGAAAAAACAAAAATAAAACAAAAGTTTTTAATATCAAATAGTTTGTGGAAAATTATTTATGAATTTTTTGTAACAACAATAAGAAATATTTGTTATATTTGAGGTTAATTTTATGAGGTTAGCATGAAAAGGTTTTTTACAATTTTTGCACTAATTTACTTTACAGTCTGGGGAAACTCGCTTGCCCAAAAAATAAACGCTGAACAAATATTATTCAATTCATCCCAAGGTCGTGAATTTTGGATTGCAATTCCACCTAATGAAGACGATAGGCAACCTATTGGAAATACTGGTGAAATTGCCATTGAGATTTACGTGACCTCTACCAAAAACTGTATGGCAACTGTTGAAATACCCGGAATGGGAATTTCAAGAACCAAAAAAGTAGAAGCATTTCGTATTACAACTTTTTCTACTATTAATAATGATTTGTTCTGGGATTTGGAAGTCCGCGAAAGTGAAAGACCTGTTCCAAAAGCAATACGAGTTTATGCTACGGAACCAATTTCCGTTTATGTTCTTAATCACCGTGGTTACACTGCAGATGGTTATCTGGCTATACCAATATCCTCGTGTGGTACCGATTATATACACCTTTCATATTATGATTTTCGCGAGGATTTGTATGGAGGTGAGTTCCGAGGCGGTGGTTTTTTAATTATTCCTTCTGAAAATGGCACAGTGGTTCAAATTGAACTGAAAGGTCGTGGCCAAGAAATTGGACAAACTATTGGAGGACGAAAAATTGGAGAAAAATGGAGAGTTACATTAAATAAAGGCGAAGTTTACTGCGTAATGGGGGATGGTAGGACCCGTGGTCAATTCGACATTTCTGGTTCTCGAGTTATTTCTAATAAACCTATTGGTTTTATCTCCTTCCACAAACGTACTTTAATACCATCTTTCGATTTGTGGAATGGTAGAAATATGCTCTGCGAAATGATTCCACCAGTTCAGGCTTGGGGCAAGAAGTATTACACCGTTGAATTGCAAAGAAAAGGGCGAGGTGATTTCTTTAGAATTGTTGCATCGAAAGATAATACGACTTATACTGTAAAATGGTACGATGCTAAAGACGGAAGGTTCCTTGGGCAAAGGGGGCCTAAAATTCTTAGAAAGGCAGGTGATTTCGACGAATACGAAGAAGTTTATGTTCCCCGAGGTCAACCAAACAATCAAGAATCTATTAAGGGTACATCTGTTTGGGAGGCAGACAAGCCGGTATTAGTTATGCAATATTCATATTCTACCGACTGGGATAATGCTCCAGAATTTGACCCTTTTATGATTCTGGTTATTCCAAGGGAACAATTTGTACCAAACACAATTTTTCAAACACCAGAGGCTCAAGCTCAGTTTTTAACAAATTATTTTAATATTATTGCTATTGGAGATACCAACGACCCAGAAAATAAACTTATTAAATCGATTACTATCGATGGTAAACCAATCTGGCAAATTGAACCTAAATTCCTTTTCAATAGGATACCCGGAACAGATTTGTATTGGGCAAGAATCTCGGTTCAACCTGGTTGCCATGTAGTTCGTAGCCAAACTAAATTCGGTGGGTACATTTACGGCTTCAGCGAAGCTGATGGTTATGGCTGGCCGGCTTGCACTGCTTTTAATAAAGTAGATGAAACCGATACTTTACCACCCGAAATATTTGTTCAGGAAAATTGTGGTGTTTTTACAATTAGAACAACTGAACTTAGAAATGGTAAGCCGGGTGATGACCCAAGGCAAGTTGACCAGGGCATAAACGATATTGTCCTTTTAGATAGTTCTTTTAATTTCGAAATCAAGTTCATAAAGGAATTCAAGACTTTTCCTCCTTTGTATGATTATACTTTTGTTCTTCAAGTTGTTGATAAAAATAAACAAGGTGTTGCATATTTACAAATTATCGATAGAGCTGGAAATTCCTCCTTCGATACATTGTATTTTTATCCAGATACACTAAGGTTTTCGCCTTCCCCAGTTAACTTTGGAACCATAAGATTATATACTAATAAAGCACTTCCGGTTCAAATAAAAAATGAAGAAGATACAACTGAAAAAATCCTTGAAATTAAATTGATACGGGGTAACGTATTTAGGATAATTAAAGGTAATGTTCCCCCCTCAATAGAGTTACCAACTAAAGGAATACATAATATTGAAATTGAATATACTCCAGTTAATGAATCATTGTCACCCACAATGCTTGATGTCGACACTTTAATTGCAATAACCGACTGCGACACTTTCAAAGTCCCAGTATTTGGTCGTGCTGTAATACCCAAAATCATGGTGGAAGATTGGTATGCCGGAACTGTTGTCGTCAAAAATAGAATATGCAAATTGCAACAAACCAGCAAGGGCTTACAAATTCAAAATCCTGGCACAGATACACTTGTGATTGACATGATAGAAGGTATTGTCGAACCATTTTCATTGTCTACTCCATACACCCCACAACTACCCATAATTGTACCCCCGAATGGTGCTGTTTTCTTAGAAACTCCTTGTTTTGAACCTCCTTACGTTGGAGAATTCAAAATAGATGTAACTTTCCATAGCAATGCTGGGAGTGGCGATAGTATCTCTACTTGGCAAGGGGAAGGAGTTCAACCAGGTCCCTATATCACCGACTACGATTGGAATCGGAGAAGGGTAGGTACTTACAACGAGGGTGTAATTTATCTTAAAAATGGCGGCTCATCAAAAGTTCGAGTAACAGACGTTAAGATAGAGAATTCACCACATTTTAGCATAAAACCTAAGGGTATTATTCCCGAACCAACCCCCGGGGCTCCTATCGACTTGATGCCCGACACCAGCAAAGTTGGAGTTACTCAAATTGAAATATATGTTATTTATGAACCCAAATCTGAGTTCGAGCATTTTGCCACTGTAATCCCAGAGTTCCACCCCGATGATAATATTGAACCTGGTTCTGTTGTAGGTAAACTCCACGGTTTTGGTTATCTGCCCAAAATTGAAGTAACTGGATACGAATTTCAACCCCCAGTACTTGTCAACACACAACACCCAGACATTGGAAAAGTGGTCATTAAATCGACTAGCCAAACTGCCGATTTGTACATTCAATCGATTAATTGGAATCAAAACACCCTGAATGAATTCGAGTGGGTTTTGCCTCCGCCAACAAATATTTCACTTCCAAAGGGCGATTCTTTAGTTCTTCCAGTTCGATTTACACCTCGGGCCGTTAACAAACGCTTGGCTTTTGTCGATGTTATAAATGATGCCTCGCCAGCTCCAGATTCAACAATTACAACGCAAACACAAGTTGTAGGTTTTGGTATCGAAAAGGGCATTATTGTTGACTCAATTAACTATGGCTTTGTCCTGCTTTGCGACGAACCTATTAAGGAATTTACCATTAGAAATACCAGTACAACAACACCTGCAATTGTAGACAGTATTGTTTATGTATCAGGAAATACTTTAAACTTTGAATTGGTTGGTGCTAATTTTCCAATTAACATCCCACAACAAGGCTCTATTAAGCTGAATGTTAAATTTAAACCGGATGAGGTTGGCAATTACCGGGCTCTTCTCAGAGTATATAGCGATGTGGGAAACAATTATTTCGTTGAAGTTGTTGGAATCGGCTACAATGTTACAACCAAGTTTACTCTTCGCGACCTTGATGTGGATTTGCATTTAAGTCCAGGATATATTGTGAACTTAATTACTTATGCAAATTCAAAAAGCTGGAAAGACGCCAAAATTACCTCATTCGAATTTGACATAATCCACAAAACCGAATGGTTGAGATTGAATTCAATTGAAAAAGGTGGAATTCTCGATAATACTTGGACTGTTACCGCTGACCAAATAAAAATGAATGAAACTTATTCTCGGATTCACATTCGTGGAAATGGTACAAATCCGATAAACAATGATGGGGAACTTGTCCGACCAAATATCTTGCTCTTGCTTACCGACGCTAAAGTGTTCAATCCCTACATTGACAATATTACATTCCATAGTCGTGATAAATGTGTTATTCCATTTGGGGATACATCAAGAATTGTTTTGAACACCTGTGTCATAGACATTCGACCCATTGAAATTGCCCTTGTAGATTACTTCCTTGAGGTGAAAAGCAATCCAGTAACCGAGGACAACTTTAAAGTTAATTTCGGTGTGGGCTTCGATGCAAATACAAAGATTGATTTGATTAATTTGTCTACTGGATCTGTAATTCCCTTGCTCAATGATTTCATCAAACAAGGGGTTTATGAACTTAATATTTCATCCAAACAAATTCCCTCGGGTGTGTATGCTCTGCGTATACATAGTGGAAGTTTCTCCCAAACAAATAAGATTGTAATTTCCAAATAATATTGGTGATTTTCTTGTAAGGGACAGCGCCAGGCTGTCCCTTTTTTAATTAAAATAATTGTGTGAACCAGTTGAGTTACTTTTTTGAATCGAGTTTTATTTCTGAATTTAAATGGAGCAAATGTTATCTATATATTTGGTCCTAACATGCTTTCGGGTCGGACGATTTGGTCGAATTGTTCTTCTGTAAGAAATCCAAGTTTGATTGCTGCATCTTTAAGTGTAGTATTGTTTTGGTAAGCATACTTAGCGATTTTTGCTGCATTATCGTAACCAATGTACGGATTTAATGCGGTTACTAGCATCAAGGAGTTTTGAACGTAGTAATCCAATCGCTCTTTTACTGCTTCAATTCCAGTGGCACAATGTTCATTGAACATTGTGCAGGTGTCGGCAAGTAACCGAACGCTTTGCAAGAAGTTATAGATAATTACAGGTTTGAACACGTTTAATTCAAAATTACCAGAGGAACCAGCAAAATTGATTGTTGCATCGTTGCCAAATACCTGGACACATACCATAGTCATAGCTTCCGATTGGGTTGGATTAACTTTTCCGGGCATAATCGAGGAGCCGGGTTCATTTTCTGGTATTGTAATTTCGCGTAAACCGCATCGGGGACCAGAAGCAAGCCATCTTATGTCGTTTGCAATTTTCATTAATGATGCTGCCAGGGTCTTCAAAGCTCCGTGTGCAAAGACCAGAGCATCGTGAGCAGCAAGTGCTTCGAATTTGTTCGGTGCAGAAACAAATGGTAACCCAGTTATTTCTGAAACTTTTTTGGCAACCCGCTCAGCAAATTCGGGGTGGGTGTTCAATCCAGTTCCAACGGCAGTTCCTCCAATTGCAAGCTCATACAAGCCGGGCAATACAAGGTGGATCCTTTCTATTGCATTGTCCAATTGTTGAACATAACCAGAAAATTCTTGCCCTAAAGTCAATGGGACAGCATCCATCAGATGGGTTCTACCAATTTTTATTAAATCTTTGAATTCTTCAAATTTTTGTTTTAGGGTATTGCGTAAGTTTGCAACAGCAGGAAGCAATTGGTTGTTCATAACTTCGGCTGCTGCGATATGCATTGCAGCTGGAAAAGTGTCGTTTGAACTTTGAGACTTGTTTACATCATCGTTGGGATGTATTGGCTTTTTGCTTCCAAGCTCCCCTCCAGCCATTTCAATCGCTCGATTCGAAATTACCTCGTTAACATTCATATTAGTTTGGGTTCCACTTCCAGTTTGCCAGACTGAAAGTGGAAATTGATCGTCAAGACCTCCGCCAATAACCTCGTCACATGCTTTGACAATAAGTTCCACTTTTTCCTTTGGAAGCAACCCTAGTTCATAATTAACAATCGCACATGCTTTTTTCAAAATTCCAAAAGCTCGGATGATTGGACTTGGCATTTTTTCCTCGCCAATACGAAAATGAATAAGTGAGCGTTGGGTTTGAGCACCCCAATAAACATTTTCTGGGACCTCAATTTCGCCCATAGAGTCCCTTTCAATTCGTGTCTTCATTTCTCCTCCTAGAAAAAAAGAAAATTAAACACTTTTTGGGGAAATTTCAAAATTTTTTCTTCTTTTTTTATGTAGGGGTAATTCATGAATTACCCCTAGGAATATTCCATATAAAGAAAATACTGGTGAGCAATTCAAGAGAACATCAATATTAATTTTGTACGATTTGCGGAAAAAAACAATTTTCTTTTTGGAAACAGCTCCTTTTTTGTGTGATGCAAGAATTATCACAAAAAAACATATGCTTTAGGCAAAAAACGAATTTACCCAAAACATAATCGGTAGGGGTAATTCATGAATTACCCCTACTTTATTTTGACATTCTAATTAATTTTTGTGTAAAGACCTTGCCTTTTGTTTTAATTCTTGCGAAGTATATTCCATGGGAAACGTTCCCAGCATCAATAGATTGAAAATTGAAAGACAAGTTATGAATACCTTGTGCTAAATATGAAGAAAGGATGGTCTTAATTTTAGTTCCGTAGAGGTCGAAAATTTCAACTTCTACAAAATCTTTTTCGGGCATTCTTAGTGAAATATTTATTTCGTCAAAAAAAGGATTCGGTGATATGTAAACTTCGAAATCAGGCTCCCCTTGCTCAACATGTGTAATTTTTGCAAATTGAATTTCTCCACGACTTAACATACCAAACTTTCCAGAGTTATTTTCAACAAACTTGAATGATCGAACCATATAGTACACAAATCCTTCGTAGAGAGATGTGTCGGTAAATTGCGTGCCTTTAAGAGGTTCTTCATTAAGAAGTAAAAAGTTCCCATTTTTGCTGTAAGATTTGTAAACAAAATATCCTTCAACTGGTTCAGTTGGTGCTTCCCAGCTAATATTGACATACCCCCCCTCGGGCTGAACAACCGAAACATTCCGTGGTTTTGGTACGGCAGATGAATAGAGCGTAAGGGTCGGGTCTCCCATCAATGAGACATGGATTTGATATAGTCCTTGGTTGATGATATAAAAGTTTGAACCATCTTGTGAGTAGAGAGCACCCAAGTAGTTCGTGGTATTGCTTTGTGTAATTCTTGTAGAGTAGCCAATTGGTAGATTGGCTGCCATATTGTGGAAGTACCAGTGCGGGAATCCTGCCCAACTGCAAGTAAGAATTGAAGGCTTAGAGGAAAGAGCTGCTCGCATAAAGTTGTTCTCTGAATCCCAATCACCAAAATAGGAACCAAACAGCATTGTGAAAACAGCGTTTACATTGTTGGCAACAAAGTCATCAGTAGAACCTATACCCCCGGCGCTAGTGTAGGTTCCACCTCCACAACCATACGCCCAGATATATTCATCTGTCTTAAGGGTTGTAAACCAGTCGGAAATAGTAATATTATCGGGTCCAAGTAAAGAAGAAAAATTTCGATAACCACTTGAAGCAAAAGAATTTAAATATCTATTTGCGCCAAAATTGTCGTCGATTAAACCTCTCCATTTAGTGGAAAGCTGACCAGTCCTAAACAAGTGATTTTTGTTCAAATAGGCACGTAGTAAAGCAAGCTCTCCTTGGGTAAATTTTGTCATTTTGTAAAAATCAATTCTTCCTACACCAAAGCTTATTTCATAGCCTGGTGTACTTTGGTCAAATTTTCCATCACCGGGAATGTTTCGGTTTCTTGGATCTCTTGCAGAGCTATTGTTTACCGAAAAGTCTGTCCAATATGTATCGTAAATGCTTCCATAATACATATCGGAAGGCCAAGCACCCAAATGGTCGGGGTGCCCATCGGGAGCAATGAGGCCGGAATAGGGAACAGCAATTCGTCCAATTAATACAACAGTATTAAAATTTAGCGGGTCGTTTCCATATTCTTCAAGTATTATATCTTTGATTTGTCTTACTTTTTGGGGATCAAAATTTTCTGCTCTTGGGACGAATTTAACAATAACTGTCCAACCTTCTTCTATTAAGTCATTGATATAAGTTTCAATTTCGAGTTGTAAGTCCCATTGCAGTGTTTCGTCTATTAGTACCATGACTTTCCCATTTGAATGTCGAGGTGGTACGTTAATACCGGTGTGTACATATCCAAAGGCCATAAAATGAAGAGCGATCGTCGTATCAAATGTCGAACCATTCGGTCTTTGCATTGTTACATCAGCCAAAGCTTTGTATCGGGCTCGAACCTCGTATTCATATTCTTTTCCTAATTGCACATTTAAATCTTCGTACAAAGTAATGTTTGAATCTAATCTTGCTAATGGTGCAGATGGGAAGGCAAGGTCCCCAAAATTTTTCCTTCTAACTTCGTAAGAATAAGCAAGTGGATGCTTTTTCCAGTTTAAAACGATTTTTGGGGGCGAAGTTTGGGTTCGGACCGAAATCATAACTGCTGCATCTTTTGACTCATTTCTTCTAAGTTCCTGGGAAAAAATATAAGAGCTATGAAAGAAAAAAAGTAAAATGAAAGTAAACTTGAATAAACTGCTCTTCATTTAAACCTCCAAAATTTTCAAAACAAAATTGCAAGATAATAATTTTGGGCTTTTTGAAAAAATTTCAAAAGAATACAACTAAATGCTTTTATCTTAAATAAATTTAATTGAGTTCGTCTCTTACATCTTTGGCTTTGATTGTATGGAAAATAAATTCGACATTATAGTTGTTGGTGGAGGTCACGCCGGAATCGAAGCATCCTATGTTGCTAGTAAGATGGGATGCAAAGTAGCTCTTGTTACAATGAGTAAATATACAATGGGAAGACCATCTTGCAACCCTTCCATTGGAGGAACTGCAAAAGGGCATCTCGTTAAAGAGATTGATGCTATTGGTGGGGCAATGGGTATTCTTGCCGATAGGGCTGGAATCCATTTTAAGATGCTGAATCGCTCAAAAGGTTATGCTGTTTGGTCTCCACGGTGTCAAATAGATAAAGACTTATACCCTGTATATGTTTTAAAACTTTTGTCGAGACAAACCAATTTATTTATTATTGAAGCCACGGTTAAAAGAATATTAATAGAAAACTATCAAACTAAAGGAATTGAAACAACCGATGGAAATTTCATTTATGCTTCAAATGTTATTCTTTGTGCTGGGACATTTTTGAACGGGGTGATGTGGACTGGTTTGAAATTTAAATCTGGTGGAAGAGCAAATGAACCAGCTTCTAAATATCTTTCTGATTTGTTAAACCAATTTGGGTTCGAAGTTGGAAGACTGAAAACAGGAACACCACCACGAATTTGGCGTCATTCTATAGATTTCTCGAAGCTTGAAATTTCTCCCGGAGACGAACCACCGCAACCTTTCCACAGGAATACCAAGAAAGTTAAAAATCGCATTGTATGCTATGCCACTTCCACAAATAATGATACCCACGAAATTCTTAAAACTGGTTTCGACCAATCTCCAATGTTCACCGGTCGTATAAAAGGTACTGGTCCACGATATTGCCCGTCGATTGAAGATAAAGTGTATAGATTTGCAGAAAGGACCTCGCATAAAATTCTTTTAGAACCAGAAGGTTTGTTTACAGATTCATTTTATGTTAATGGTTTTTCGACAAGTTTACCGGAAGATGTACAAATAAAAGGTTTGCGAACAATTCCTGGATTGGAAAAGGCAGAATTAATAAGGCCTGGTTATGCTATTGAGTATGATTTCTTTTATCCATTTCAATTGAAGTTAACTTTAGAAACTAAACTTGTATCTGGTTTATTTTTTGCTGGACAAATTAATGGTACTTCTGGCTATGAGGAAGCTGCATCCCAGGGTCTTGTAGCGGGTATTAATGCTGCATTAAAGGTTAAAAATTCTGAACCCTTTATTCTTAGGAGAAATGAGGCTTACATTGGGGTTTTGATTGATGACCTTGTAAACAAAGCCCCCGAAGAACCATATCGAATTTTTACTTCTTTGGCTGAATACAGACTCCTGCTTCGACAAGACAATGCTGATGAAAGATTAATGAAATATGGATACCAATTTGGTTTGATTTCAGAGAAAGAATATGAAGACCTTAACCGAAAAATGGAATTGCTGCGAAGCTCATATGAACAATCAAAAAAATACAAAATCAATCCAGAAAGCATTAATACTTATCTAAATTTAGTAAATGAAACCCCGATCGAAGATATAGTTGATTTGCATTATATTGCCAAAAGGAGTAATGTCGATTTATTTGATGTATTGAAACTGACTAATTCCACCCCTGGGGTTCTTGCTGAGCTGAAGAAGTTCCCCGAGCTTGTTCAAAGGTTGCAAATCGAAATTCGTTATGAGGGGTATCTTGAAAGACAAAGAAAAGAAATTGAAATGTTTTTGCAAAATGAAAACAAAAAAATTCCAGAAAATTTTGACTATTGGAAATTGAATTCGTTGTCTAAGGAGGCACGCGAAAAACTATCAAAGATACGACCATCTTCGCTTGGGCAAGCATCGAGAATACCCGGGGTATCTGCATCGGATGTTGCAATTCTTTCTTTGTTTCTAAAATAATAAAAGGACGAAAAATTGAAAACCAAAAAAATTGCATTAATTGGTGCAACTGGAATAGTCGGAGAGGCAATACTAGAAGTAATTCTGCAAGAATGCAATGATTCCGTAGAAATGGTTGCTTTTTCTAATAATCCACTAAAAATTGAATTTCCAAACCTTAAAAAAAGCCATGTTATCTCTTTGACAAATTTTAAGCAATTGCGAAAAATGATTTTAGATGAAAAACCTAACTTCATTATTAATGCTGTTGGAATAAGCGACAGGGAATATTGTGAAAATAATAAACAAACTGCATGGTTGGTCAATGTTCAACTTGTTGAACATCTTGTGTCTTTGTCCAAGATTTTGGATGCTACGCTTATTACTTTCTCTTGCGAAGATGTTTTTGACGGAAGAAGTGGACCATATTCCGAGACAGATAAACCGAATCCCCAAAATTATCTTGGAAAAACAAAATTAGCAGCGGAAAATTTTGTGCAAACGAATATTAAAAACTATGCTATTGTTAGATTACCATTAGTCTATGGTGTGAATGCGAATGGGAAAAAGGATTTCGTTGCAAAAGTAATAGACAATTCAAAGAAAGAAAGGGTTTTAAAATTATTTCTAAATTATCTAACGAATCCAGTTCTTTCGGAAGACGTAGCCTGGGGTGTTATGAAAATCGTTGAAAGGGAATTAACTGGTATTTTTCATTTTGGTGGTTTTGATTATGTTTCTTTGGATGGATTTGCAAAAAAGATACTTAAATTTTTTGGCTTAGAACCAAATATAATGATGGTAAAACCTCCTCATTTTTTTTCCAATTTTGGGTTACGTCAAACTTATTCCGAAGCACTCCTTTCTATCAAATTCTCATCAATTAGTGAAGGGTTAATTACATATAAGTACTTAGACAGAGAAGAAGGTACAGAATTCGAGAAACTAATGAATTTCTAAATGCAAAATCTAATGAAACTTTTGGAATATGAATTTTTTTTGTAACATTGTAACAATGTTAGATTAATTTTGTTATTATTTTCGTATTTGATTAAACTTTTTTAAATTTTATATGTCAAATTATTTGAATGAACTATTGTACAACAAAACAAAAGGTGGTTTTATGAAACGAATAACAGTTCTTTCAATTGCAATTCTTTCCCTTGGTTTGGTTTTCTTTTCAGCTTGTAATAAGTTGGATAACCCAGTTGATCCAGCAACGGAAGGGATTGTTTTCAATGCAAATATTCCTTATGAGACAGAATTGAACACTCCTTCGACAATGAGCGAAGCAACTATCGAAAAGCCCGCTATGTTGTTGTTCCCGAAAGATGATCCATTATATCCCGAAAGACCAATTAAATATTTGGTTCCACTTGGGAGAATTTTAAAGCAATTAAATCTTACCGAGGACCAAGTTGCTCAAATTCGTCAATTTTTAACTGCCTACCGAGAATGTGTTAAAAATGCTTTAATTGCTTTGAGAGAAAGCGAAAAACAAATCCTTGAGCAAGCAAATCAAGCAAGAAGAAGAGTTATGGAACAACTTAAAAATGGTGAGATTGACAGAGAAACTGCACACCAACTTATGCAACAAATTAACCAAAGAACCCGTGAAGCATTGATAAACAATCCTGTTCGTGAAAGGGTATTGCAACAACTTAAAAACTGCTGGGAAACTTTGATTAACAACATTAAGAGTATTTTAACTGATGAACAAAAGGCTCTTTTCGATGAACTTCTTGCAAAGTTTAAAAATGATCGTGGTGGGAAAGGTACTGGACCAGGTACCAGACCATAAAAAGTAAGATTCATTGCATCATTAATGGGGCTGTTCATTTTGAAGAACAGCCCTTTTTGTTTTTCAAAACTAAATTTTAATTTGTTTTGAATGTAATTGAAATTGCCAATTAAGTTCCTCAATAAATTTTTCGACTAGTTCGGAGATTAAGTAAAAAGAGCCAATTACTAATGTTGGTTCTTTTATTTTGATAACATAATCAAATGCTTGTGTGGTTGTATCGGTTAAAATTAACTTCTCAAATCTAAGATCACAGTTTGCCCTTATTTCTTCAAGTATTTTTTTAAGTGTTATGTTTTTTTCGGCTCTATCGTATTGAAGATTGGGCAAAATAAAGGAATTTGAAATTGGGATTAGTTTTTTAAGCATTTCGGAATAATTTTTATCCTTCATAGAAGCAAAGACAATATTCCATTTTGTCCTCGGGTAGAGCTTTTGCATAAGCTTCACAGTCTGGAAAATAGAATCAGGGTTGTGTGCTACGTCAATTATGAATGGTGGGTCCTTTCGTAACAGTTCAAATCTACCATACAAACCTGCGTTATCTATAACATTTTGAATACCATTGCAAATCGCATTTTCATCAATTCTGTATTCCTTACATAAAGTTTCAACACTTACGATACTTGCTAGAATATTTTCTAATTGATACTCGCCAATCAACGGGCTGTTTATAATGTATTTACTTTTATCGGTTTGAACTTCTAATTTCATTGTATGTGGTTTAAATTCAATAATTTCACCTTTGGCATATAATTGAGTTAGAATCAATTCGGTTTCTTTACCTTTCAAATCTTTAATAATATCATATACCAATGGGTCATTAAAGGAAATAATACATTTACTTCCAGGTTTAATTATTCCTGCTTTTTCAAAAGTAATTTCTTTGATACTTTTACCAAGGTATTCTTCGTGATCTATATCGATTTTTGTAATAATTGATAAGAGGGGATAAAGTACATTTGTCGCATCAAATCGGCCTCCCATACCAGTTTCAATCACACATATTTCAGTGCCGGAGTTTGCAAAATAGTCGAAAGCAATAGCTGTAGTAATTTCGAAAAAAGTAGCATTAAGTGTTTCCGCAAATTTTATATACTTCACAACTAAATCCTCCAAGTCGGAATCGGGAATTGGTATTCCGTTAATTCTTATTCTTTCGTTAAAGGAATATATGTGTGGAGATGTATAGAGCCCAACCTTAAAGCCTGCTTCCTTATAGATTGATGCAAGCAAGCAAGCAACACTACCTTTCCCATTTGTTCCAGCAATGTGTATCGTTCTAATTTTATTTTGAGGGTTACCAACTTCTTGCAAAATCTTTTGTATTCTTTCCAAACCAGGTTTTAGGCCAAATCTCCTTAAACTAAACAAAATTTGGAGTAAATCTTTTCTCATAGCTTTCTAAAGAATTTCTCTCCGTGTAGGATAATTTTTTCTTAATTCATCGAAATATTTTGCAATTTGAGTAGAATTCGAATAGCTTAATATTTTCTTGAATTGCTGAGTATCATCAAGAATTCTTCTGGTTACAATTAATTTTTCGTAAATACTTACTGGATTTTTAAAAAAATCTGTTTCCAATCGTTTATAATTGGCAAGCTCCTTTTCAATTTTTGAATAATCAGGGTTTATGCTAGTAAATTTCTCGAATTCATTTAACATTTTCAAAGTACCTCGCAGTTTACCATCATACGAGTAACCAGCGATGTGGGGTGTGCAAATTGCGCTCTCTTTAATTAGTTCTGTGTTTACAATTGGTTCGTTTTCCCATACATCAATTACCAATGTGAAGTTTTTTTTCTTTTTAATTTGAAGCAAATCCTTTTCAGAAACAACACTTCCCCGGGAAGTATGGATAAACAAGCAATTTTCTGGAATTAAATTAATTTTATCTTTGTCCAATAGCTTCAAGGTAGGATATTTACCATTAGCTGTCAGGGGTACGTGATTAGTTATTATTAAGCAGTTCTTCAGCAAGTTATTTAAATCTAAGTGAGTTAGAAAGGAGGGAAAATGTTCCTTTTGGCCTTGTTGGATAGCTTCTAAAAGCGGAGGGTCGTTGATAAAAACTTTCATTCCAAGCAAAAACGTGTATTTTGCGACAAGGGAACCTATGTTTCCGTATCCAATAATTCCAATTGGTAGCCCTTTTAAGTCAATTTTATTTTCACTTGCCCAGTGGAGAATTGAGAAAATAACGTATTCAGCAACAGAGTTTGCATTTGAGCCTTTTGCATCAGTAAAGAAAATGTTTTTGGATTTCAAATAATCAATATCAACATGGTCGATCCCGGAAGTAGCAGAACCTACAAACTTGACTTTGGTATTTTCAAGCAGATTTCGATTTACTTTTGTTGTAGAGCGAACGAAAAGAATTTCGCAATTAGAGGTGATGAGACTTTCGCATGTTAATCTTCTTCCTGGAAAAGTAAACAAATTGGTAACTTTTTCTAAAGATTCCGCCAACAAGGGAATTTGTTCCTCAACAAATACAACCATGAAATTTATAATTTATCATATTTCTATAAATTGCAAAATTGAGAAAAACCTAATAATTTATTTTTATGAAATTTAAAGGTACCAAATGGATTTGTTTGAAAGATTGGTAAATACGTTTCTTTGGATTTCACTTCTTATGAGCGTTGTTCAAGTTTATCTTCAAACTAACAAAATTTGGAAAAGAAAACACGAAAAGGTTGTTGCCGAAAGTCAGTCCATTGCTGGACTTTCACTTTTGATTTTGAATTGTTTGATTTGGCTTATTTCATACGTTATTAAAAAAGATGTAGAAAGTATCATAGATACTTCTTTAATTATAACACAATCGGTTGTTTTTCTCCTAATTGGAACCGGTTTATGGGTCAGAGGCGAGAGAAGAAAAGGCTTTTGGGCTTTAGTCAAGCAATCTCTTAAAATTGAAAGAAAAGAGGCAAATTATTTATTGAAAAGGTTTTTCAAGCCTCAGAATGCCGAAATTATTCTGGATATTCTCCACCAAATTGCAATGATTGACGAGGAGTTGGATGAAAGGGAAAAGCAATTAATTCAATATTTTGCATTACAATGGGATATTCCTTATTCTGCTGAACAAAAAAATAAAGAAAGAAAGACTTTAGCCCAAGAAAACAAGTATGTGTACCTTAGAAATAAATTGCTTGATTACTTGCAGAGGGACCCACCAGTTGAACAAGTTGCACAAATGAAAGATTTAATTAACGAAATGGTTCTTGCCGACGAGAAAGTAACTAAAGAAGAGAAACTTATCTCCGACGAGTTACACGGTATGATTGATTCTTATCTTCAAAAAGAGAAACAAATGCAAATTTATCAGGTCATAATTGTTCCACAAAATCAGAATCAAGAAGAACGCGTGCGGGAATTGATTCCAGACAGCCAAGAATTAAGGACTTTTGGGGGGCGCGTTTTTGCAATAGGGACATTCTACTCGAAAGCTTTTGCAGAAATGCTTTGTCAACGTTTTCGAAAATTCAATTTTTTTACAATAGTTTACAACCTTGAAACTAATTTTAATGAAACTAATGATACAAACTCATACATTTCTGGTGGCGTATAATTGAAATAAATTTAAGTATTATACGATTTTATTTTTGTTGCCAATTATGGTTATGAGAGTTTATTTTATACTTTTCGTTCCCTTTTTATTGTTTTATTATAATTCCTTTTCTCAATGGGAAAAGGTAAAGAATATTCCACCACCATTTGATAATTCCTATTGGCTTGAAATGTACTTCTTGCCAAATGAGCCCAACTATGGATGGGTTTGTGGGTACGATGGTAAGGTATTGCGTACTACTGATATGGGTAAAACCTGGTTCGGAACAATTATTCGTGGTGCCTACCAGCTTGAACATATTCACTTCGTCGATGAAAAGGTTGGCTTTACTTCTGGAATTGGTTCCAATGGTTTTGGGAAAATTTACAAAACTATTGATGGTGGAGTTAATTGGTTCGACATTACACCAAATAGAGCAGAGGATTTGTGGGGGCATTGGTTTGTCGACAAAGACTATGGTATTGTAATTGGAGGTGGTTGTGTTACACCACAAAAGTTTTTCCTGACTACAAATGGTGGAAATTCTTGGGATTTTGTTACAGAGATCAACTATTTTCCTAATTCTGGCTTAACAGATGTGATTCTGTATTCAAGAAATGGAATTGGCTATGCTACAAGTAGTGGATTTATCTGGAAGACAACAGATGGTGGAAAAAGTTGGCAAATTTTCTCTCGCTCTGGCGAAAACGATTGGCAAGAAGACCTTTGGATTTCTGGAAATACTATTATAGTTCCTTATTCTCTCGATTGTGGTGGAAGTGGTGGTTCAGGTGGGGTTCGCTCAACCAGGGATTTTGGAAAAACTTGGAAACAATTTTCCACTGGTACTTCGATGTTTGGTGCTTTTTTGTTTGATTCTTTACGCGGTTGGGTTTGTGGCTGGGATAGAGCTGTTTATTATACATCTAATGCTGGACAAAATTGGGCCCTTTTGAACTGCGGAATTGACCCCGGTGTTTCTTTGGATGATTTTTGGTTTATTAATGATACCCTTGGGTGGGTTGTAGGTCTTGGTATTTATAAATACGTTGGAATTAAGAAGGTTATTTCGCAAATAAAAGTTTTTCCCGATACAACTGCTTGCGAAGGCGATACAATTATTTTAAGTGCTCTCAATGATGCAAAATTTTATCATTGGTCCAACAATAATACTACTAAAGAAATTCGTGTTACAAAAAGTGGACGATATGAGTTGACCTCTTGGAATACTGACTGCGATACCATTGTTCCAGCTACAATTGATATTGTTTTTTATCCAAAACCAAAGATTTCACTTTCACTTACTGGTGTTGCTTATTTATGCGAAGGTGGGGTAGTGCCCTTATGGTATATTACTAATGAGAAAAATGCTCAATGGTTTGATGGGCGGAAAGATACAATATTGGTTGATAAGCCTGGAAGATATGTTGCATATGCAATCAATAATTTTGGGTGCATTGATAGTGCTTTTGTGGAATTTAAACTTGTCCCACGGCCCAAGATTCAAAATGTAGGTAAACTGGATATTTGCCAAGGGGATTCGGTAATTTTGTTTATCGAAGGTAATTTTTCAAAAGTTGAATGGTTTAATTTAAACGATTCAACACCCATAGGATTTGGTAAAGCTTTTGTTGCTAAAAAAACGGGTAGTTTCTATGCAAGAGCTACTGCTGTCGAGGGTTGTGAAATTTATTCGGATACAATCTCTGTCATTGTTCGAGAAGAAACCAATGCTTTCGAAATAATTCTTTCATCAAAAGATAATTTCCTTTACTTTGATAGTGTTAAGGTAAGAACAGCTAAATGCCTTGAATTATTTATTAAAAACAGAACTACTGAGCGATTGATTTTAGACCACATTTTTGTAAAAGGGAATCTTTCATTTTCGACTATTCCGGGAGAATTTCCTTTGGTTCTTAATCCCAATGAAATAAAAAGTGTACATATTTGTTACTCACCAAATAAAATTGGTTTCGAAAAAGACACTATAATTATTTTCGATAGATGCTGGGACCAATTTGTTTTTCTTTCCGGAATTGGAAGCCCTCAGTATTATGAAGCAGAAAGTTCTTGCGATGTTGTTATATTTGGCAAAACTATTCAAGTAACCAATAAAAGAATTTTTGACGGTATTTCGATTTATCCAAATCCTACTTCTGGCTTGGTTAGTCTTGACTTCAAAAATCCCGTTGAATTGCTGAATTTAAAGATTTATAATTCATTAGGACAAGAACTAAATAATTTCATTTATTTCAAAAATGAAAATAATATTATTTTAGACTTGTTAGGTTTTCCAAGTGGTTTATACTTTTTGAGAATGTTCGATGATACTAATAATAAAGTGATACCCGTTTTTTTAGAGAAATGAAAGAACTTACCTCAGAATTCATAGGTGGTGCAGTCAAGCCTGAGCAATTCCCAGAAATTAATCTACCTGAGTTTGCTTTTTCTGGTCGGTCAAATGTAGGCAAATCTTCTTTGTTGAATACTATCTTGCTTCGAAAAAACTTTGCTCAGGTAAGCTCTAAACCTGGTAAAACTCGACAAATTAATTTCTTTAAAATAGAGGGTAAATATATATTTGCAGATATGCCAGGTTTTGGCTATGCTACAATATCAAAAGAAGAACGACAAAAGTTGCTAAAGTTAAATACTGATTATTTTAAGCTTCGCCAAAATCTTGCACTTGTTTTTCTTTTGGTCGATTCTAGGCTTGAACCTCAAAAATACGATATGGCACAAATAGAGCTCCTCGAAAATTTGGGAAGAAATTATGTAATTGTTCTAAATAAGACTGATAAGATTTCAAACGAAGCACTAACAAAAAAAATTAAAGAATATGAATTTTTGTTGCAATATTGCAATTTTTTAGTTGAGTTTCTACCTTTTTCTTCAATAACTAGAAAAGGAAGAGATGAACTTCTTGCTATTGTGAGAAAATTTGAGCATCAATGGAAAGAACTGAAGCAAATTTAAATATCGCAGAAAAGGGAAAAGAGAAAAAAAAGAAGAGTTGGAAACGATTCCTTTGGAAAGTTCCTTTATTTTTCGCCATTTGTTTTCTATTTTTTTCATTAATTCTAGGGCTAATTTTTTCTTTTAATTTTTCCAAAACTTTTATTTTGAAAACAGCTTTGAATCTTGTAAATCAAGAATTTAATGGCAATATTTCTTTTGAAAATGTACATTTAAATGTCTTTAAAGGAATAATTTTTGACAATATTCTTATTTCCTTAAACGGAGATACGATTGCCTTTTTACCCATAGCAAGGATTGATTGGGAAATAGCCCCTTTATTCAAAAAAAGGATTTTTGTAGGATTTTTCGAATTGGAAAGGCCCCAAATATTCCTTGTAAAGGAATTAAACGATAGCCTATGGAATATTGAGAAGTTTTTTAAACCAACAGAAAAAAAAGAAACAAAGTCTAAAACGGACCTTATTATTCATATTAGTAGATTGCGGATTGAAAATGGGCTTTTAAAAATTGTTGATAAGAATCACCAACCAAGCAATCATCGTTTTAACCCAGAAAATTTGATTATTGATAACTTAGATATTTCATGGAATGGCAAATTAGATTTACTTAATAGTAAATTTGATTTTAACATTGAAAATCTTTCTTTTATCGAGAAACACTCAAATCTTTATGTAACAAAATTAACTGCAAAAGTTGAAATTGATAGTCATAGTGTAATAGCCAATAAATTAGTTTTAGAGACCCCAAATACTAAATTAGCCTCGAATTTAGGTTATTACATTCAGAGCTCCAAGTTTCTTTTAACCAATGTTAACGTCCAAACTAAAACTGACGATATATTGAAATTTGTAAATATTCCGGTTGAAAAAAATTCTAAAATTTCACTTTCAGGTAATGTTGAAATGGGCAAAAATTTGCTTTTAAAAGATATTGTTTTGCAAATCGACAATTCATCTAAACTTGAGTTTAATGGAAAAGTGGATTTGGAAAACAGTCATCCAGAGATTGAATTTATTATAAGTAAAGCCAAAATTTATGAGCACGATGTTAGAGACTTGCTATTTTCGGTTTTCAAAAGTATTCCAATTAATTTTGGTTATTTTGCAACCAACGATTTTACTTTTGGTTATAAAAACAAGACTTTATCGTTTTTGGGGAAATTCAGCACTTCTGCCGGGGATATACTTTCTAATATTGAGCTCGATTCAAATCTTCTTTTGGATTACAGTATTAGCTTTAATAAATTGGATTTAAAGAAAATTTATAAAAAGTTACCCAAGACGGAGTTAAAAGGAATTTCGAATGGAAGTTTAAGTTTAATGAATTTCACCTTCCTTAATGGTTTCATTTCCTGTAATATTGTGGATGGAAAGTCTGAAATAAATGGTATTGAAAAATTTCAACTTACGGTATACTCTAAATTTCAAAATGGATTAATTAAAGTAGATAGCCTAATTTTTTCCAATCATTCAGATTTAGAGAAAAATCAACCAGAAGAAGTGAACTTTTCTGGGAATATTGATATCTCGAATCCCAAAGACCCATCGTATTCCGGAAATTTATCTTTAAAAAATGTAGGAATTTATAAATTCTTTGGTAATGGTGGGAATTTTCCTCAAAATTTAACTGCATTTTTCAAAATCGAAGGGAAAGGTTTTGATATCAACAGCTTTTTATTTAGTTTAGATGGGAGATTCGAGGAGCTTTCATTTGAAGACAGGTCTCTTTTTCCTTTTTCTCTCATTTTGAAAATTAACCATATCGATTCTTTAGATCGACAGATTTACGTTAAGTCGGAAGTATTAAAGGGACAAATAAGGGGTGTTTATCAATTCAACTCTTTGATAGAGGATTTTTCTCACCAATTTAATGCAATTGCTGAAAGCTTCGAAAGTAAGTTAAATACTGTTTTAAAACCTGACACTGCTTTGTTTTTGCCGACTTCAAAGTCTTTAAAACCAGATTTTAAGGAATTGAAAGCAGGCAAATTTTACCCAGCAAATTTCGAGGCAAATTTTGAGATAAATGACTTTTCTTTGATTAATATTATTTTGAAAAAGAACTTAACGTTCTCTGGTGGGGGCAAGGTAAAAGTTGAAATCGATGAAAATTCAAGCGATTTTATCTTGGATTCCCTATCTATTGATTACTTTTCATTCCCTTTAACCCAAAATAATTATTGGTTCAGCATTTCAAACCTATTTGTGAATGCAAATTATCAAATAGGATTATTCGAAGGAAAACCAAACTTGAATTATTTTAGTGCTCGAGTTTCAACTGATAATAGGGTTATTCTTGGTTTTTCATATCTGGATTATCTTGACTTAAATTTAGACTTTAAAGACAATTGTTTGGAAGTTACAAGTTCCACAAATCTTAATTCATTTTTAGGGGTTAAGCTCAGAGACAAAATTTTATTTTCCGACACTTTAATTCAGAATCAGATAGACATCTTGAACTTGACATATCAAAATGTTTTTCAATGGGATTTGGCAAGTCCTTTTAATGTTGATATTTCCTCCCAATCAATTAGTATTGGAAAACTGGCCCTAAAAAGAGAAAATGGTGAAATTGTCAATCTCAATGGAAAATTCAATTTTGACGGTTATTTAGATTTCAGAGGCGAGATTACATCTATTCCTTTAAACGATTTTCAAAAGCTTCTTCCAAAAGAAAATTCTCTTGCTCAAATAAAATCGTTCTTTGGCAAAGTTGATAGAATTGAATTCAAAGTCCAAAACTCTTTAGATAATCCAGATATTAATTTGAAATTTCTTGCAGCCGATATCCAATTTGAAAACATGGAAATCGGGAATATTTTAGCAGAATTATTTTATTCTGATTACTCTTTAAAAGGGAAGCTTAAGTTAACAAACAAGAAATTTATGCCATTTGAAATTGAAATTAATGAGGTGCCGGTAGAATTAAATTTAAAAGAGTTGAAATTTGGTGTAGTCAAAGAAAAAGGTTTTAAAGCATTTTTAAATTGCGAAAGATTCAACCTTTCTCTTCTTGGTCCTTTTATTTCGTCGTATATTGAAAATCTCCAAGGAAGTGTTAAAATATCTACGTCAATTTCTGGGTTTTTGCCCGAAGATCTAAGATTCTATGGCTTTTTGGATATTTTGGAATCTTCATTTGTTGCAACTAACAACAACTTAAAATACAATCTTTCCGGTAGGATTAATTTTGAGGGCACAGAATTTTCCCTAAATGATATTATTATCAGAAATATACGAGAAGATTATCGTAATGGAAACGGTATTATTTCTGGAAAAATTATTTTTTCAAACAATAGGCTAGAAAATGTAGAACTAAATTTGTTTAGTGAGGGTATTAAAATATTAAGTTCGGCATCCTCTAAAACTTTACCTCAACTTTATGGTGACCTTGTAATTTCCACTGCACCTGCTTATCTTCGTTTTATTTATGATAGAAACGAATTACTGCTCGAAGGAAACGTAAATCTGGTCTTTGGTAAGTTGTATATGCCTGGGTCAACGGGTTCCGAATCTGTTAAAGAATCTTTTGTGCAATATGAAATTTCAAATGCCTCCACTCAGAATACTTCAATAAAAGCTCCAAACAACAGGGAAGAGCCCCAAAAAACCACTAATTTAAAACTGGACTTAACACTGAAATTTATTCAGCCTATTGAATTGACTTTGGATTTAACATCTATTGGACAAATTTACGCTTTAATTAGTTTAGAAAACGAACTTTCAAGCATTCGATTTTTTTCGGATCCCAAAAATGATATTACTCTTTTAACTGGAAATGATTTGATTCTACGCGAAGGTTCAACTTTAAAATTTGTTAAGTTATTTAATACCGAGGGAAAAATTAATTTTCCAACAGGTGCTATTGACAATCCAAGTCTAAACTTGGTTGCTTATTACAATGGCCAAAGTGTTTACAACGACGCAGTACGAAATTTCACAGTGAAAATTTATATAACTGGAACGCGTGAAAAACCCAAATTAAGGTTTGATTACACATTTGATGGACAACCAGCCTCCGATGATTCATCCAAAGTTGCACAAGATGCACTTTTTTTACTTGCTTTTGGAAAAACTAAAAGCGAAATAGAAAAGGGGGGGTTAACTAGCAATTTCAATTTAAGCGAGTTTTCTACCTCCGGTAGTTCCGCTATACTTTCCAAAATTGTATCCGATGCTTTATCGGGAACGGGCTTTATTTCCAGTGCTGATATTATTCTTCCTCCTACAGCTTCTGCTCTTGATAGGGCTACTTTAAAGATGAGTGGTCGTTTTCTAGGTATGACTTGGAACTTCGGTGGAACAATGGCTGATTTGTTGAATAACAACGAAATGAGTGTTGAAGTACCTATTGGAACAGTTTTGCCATTTGGACTTCCCAATATAATTTTGCAACTTAGCAGATCCTCAAGTTTAACTCAAAGCTTTCAACGTAATCAAAAAGATTGGGAAATCAAACTTAAATACGGTTCCACTTGGTAAATAAATGCGCAAATTAAAGTTAATAACATCAATCATTTTTAAAAATCCTTTTCAAAATTTCTTTTTTTTGCGTAATTGTCGGGTCGGGGAAAACTTTTATAAGGAATCAAAGAAAAAACAGCTGAAGATTGTAAATTTAATTGAAAGCCAGGGGTAAAAATCACTATATTCTTGATGAGATAAATGTTACTCCGAACCTGTCTTATTTAAAAAATGTGAAAGAAATTTATCTTGGCCAACGTACCAATATTTATGAAATAAGTTTGGAGAGGCATTCGTATTTTATAATGGTAGAATAAAATTTAAATCAAAAATTAATGCATCTGAAAATTAATTGTTATAATTATATCAATATTCGTTCAGAATGCTATCTACCAAACTAGAAAAATACTTTATGTCAAAAGGTTTTTGGACATAGTAATTAAATCCTTTCTGCAAAGCGTCTTCTTTGTCGAAAATGCCTACATACGCCGTAATTGCAATCACAGGTGTGTTTTTATACTCGGGGGTGGAGCGAATACGTACCAGAAATTCAAAGCCATTTGCTCCAAATGGAAGATTAAGGTCTACAACAAACAAATCAAAGTTCTTTTGGTGAATTTTTTCCCAGGCTGATATGGCATCGCTTGCAAGTTCAACAGTAACTTCAGGGCTTGAAAGGATTTTCTTAATAAGCATGCTGTTTGAAATATCGTCTTCTACAACAAGGATATTTTTTCCCACATACCCTCCATTGCTATTTATTACACTTTTTGTGAATATCTTAATGGAATTTTAACTATGAAGGTACTTCCTTTGCCGACTACACTATGTACATCAATTTTTCCACCTAGTATTTCTGTAAATTTCTTTGCGATTGAAAGTCCGAGCCCTTGTCCTTCAAATTCACGTGAAATGCCTTGGCTTACTTGATAAAATTCTTTCCATATGTTCTCTAATTCTTCTTCGGGAATACCAATACCACTGTCGGACACAATTAATTCGACATATGCACCACTATCGTTTGAATTGATTTTTCTTATGATTACATTGATTCCACCGTTTCGAGTGAATTTGAAAGCATTGTGGACAAGTGCATGGGCAATAGTACGAACCATGTATTCATCAAGTTCCACTTCAAGGGTTTCAACTTCGGTATTAAAGTTAAAATCAATATTTTCATTCTCAAAATTATCCTTTACCAAGAAGGCGACTTCTTTTATGGTATCTACAATATCAAAAGTTTTAAGTTGGGGTTTTAAATATCCGGTTTCAATTTTTGAATAGTCAACTATCATCTCGACAGTATTTAGAAACCTTAGGCCACTTTTATAAATTGTTTTGCCAATTTGTTGTATTTCAGTATCTGGGTTGTTATACATCAAAACTTGTGCCCAACCCATAATTCCATTCAATGGTGTTCTAAATTCATGCGAGAAATTCATAAGCAAATAACTTTTGAGGGAACTAAGTTCTTCTGCCTTTTCTTTTGCTTCAGTCAATTTTTGAATGTATTCTTTTTCATTTGTTATATCGTTGATTAAACCTACATAATTAATTAATTTGCCAGAATTATCTTTTATGGGGAAAAACCTAGTTCGTACCCACTTTTTTAATTTATCAATATTAATTTCAATTGAAAAGAATTGTTCTTTAGATAATTTTTGAAAAATGTCGTCAAAATATTTTGGGTCGAGATTTTTTGACTGAATAGATTGAATTTTATCTCCAATTAAATCAACTCTTTGAACACCTAAAATAGTTTCTAAACTGCTATTTAAGTAAATAATTTTACCTTCCAAATCGATTATGATAACCCCAGTAGGGGTTTGTTCAACTATTTGATAAAATTTAAGAAGTTCCAACTCGAGTTGCTTTAATTTTGTGATATCTCGGCCTACTCCAACAATACCAATAATATTTCCATTTAAGTCCCTAAGAGGGGATATTCTTGTTTGAAAGTAAAATGTTTGATTGGCATGTATACTTGACCACTCGTAAGTTACGGTTTCCCCTTTGAAACACCTTTCTTGCATTTCAATATGTATTTTTCCTCCTTCGGGTCCAAGGATTTCTAAGGCATTTTTCCCTAAAAAATCCTCTTCTTTCAAGCCCCAATTTTTTGCCCATCTACCATACAAACCGCTATGCTTATGTTCTTTGTCGAGGGTGTAAACAATATCGTCCAGAGAAGACACCAGACTTCGAAATTTTTCTTCTCTATCTCTTAAATCATGCTCCATTTGAAGTCTTTCAGTAAGGTCGACAGCAACCCCAACATATCCAATGGTATTACCTTGGGAATCGGTTAAAGAATTTACGGTTAGATGAATAAAAAATTTTCTCCCAAATTTATCAATATTCCAAAGTTCGCCTCGCCATAGTTGATTTTTTGCTAGGGAATCAAATATTTCTCTATCGATATTAACTTCATATAAATCTTTGGGACGAATAATGTATGGTGTTTTTCCCTTAATTTCCTCGAAAGAGTAACCATAGATTTTCTCGAATGCTTTGTTTACATATATGAATTTGTTGGAAATATCAGTGATCGATACTGCTTCGCCAATAGAATCCAAAGCTTTTGCCATTTTTTGAATTTCATTGAATGCTTGTTTTAATTTTGAAATTTCGTGAACAATTGCTAAAAGAAATGATTTTTTTCCATAAATTATTTTGTTCAAAGTAACCTCGCAATCAAATTCCCTACCGTCCAAAGTTTGATGTCTCCATTCGAAACGAAGCTCTTCGCCGCGATATGCACGATTAATGTATTCGATAGCTTTTTTACGGGATGAAACCCCATCTGGTTGAAACTGTGGAGAAAATTCATAGGGTGGTTTACCTATAATATCCTTTCTTTCACAATTGAACATATTCAAAGCAGAAAGGTTGCAATCGAGAAATATATCCCCAGAAAGAATGAAAATTGCGTCTGCTGAGTTTTCAAACAAAGCCCGGTACTTTCTTTCACTTTCTTTTAGTTTTTCTTCAAGTAGTTTTCTTTCGGTAATATCGGTGATATAGCCTTCGAGAGCAATGACATTTCCTTTTTCGTCGTAAATTCCTCTGCCTTGTTCGAAAACCCAACGAGTTTCCCCATTCTTGGTAATTATTGGATATTCATCTTGGAATACTTCTCTTTTGTGGAGGAGAATTTGCCATTTTACCCAAAGGCGCTCCTGGTGGTCTTTGTGTATCAAATCATTAAACGATAATATTTTGTTTCCTATAATTTCTTCAGGTTTATAACCAGTTATGTAATAGAAGTTTTCTGAAATAAATTCCATTGTCCAATGTCTATCATTTCGACATCGATAGACAAATCCCGGAAGATTACTTAAAAGCGTGTAATAAAATCTCTCGAGTTCTCGGGTCTTTTTTTCTAACTCTTCCTTTTGCAATAAGTTTTGAATGGAGTCAAACGAAACTGCAATGTCATCGGCATATTCTTGTAAAAATTCAATTTCTTCTGAATGAAATTTTTCTGGGCTTCTGGATATTACCAACAGATAACCAAAACATTTGTTTTGGGAAGAAATTGGAATAAGGATGCCAAAGAAAGTTTCGTTGCTGAATGTAAATTCATATTGAGTGGGTTCCCTCAAGTTTTTTGAAAATTTTGAGAAATCTAATAATTGTTTCTCCGACTTTTCCTTGAAATATAGATAAATTTCTTTTTCTTTTGAGTTGTCGAAATCCAATTCGATAGGTAAACTAGATTTGTAAAATTGATTTTTTTTAAAGAGAGTTGTATTGGAGGTTAAAATACCAACAAATACGTAGTTTTGAGTTTGATAAAGGATTTCACATGCTTCACGAATTATCTTTTCAGGATCTCTTTCAAGGTAAATATATTGATTAAAATTTCTAATTGATTTTAAAAGACTATTTAAATGAGTTAATTTTTGTTCTTTGTATACCCTTTCGGTTTCATCTTTTGCAATATGTAAGATGTATTTGAGTTTATTTTCTTCATCGTAAATTGGAGTACAATTGAATTTATAATAATCATCTTCTATTCTAGTCATCATTTGGAAAGGGGAATCTACTCTTTTAGCGTTTTGTTCTTTTGAAGGACAATAGGTGGGTATTTTCTGGAGCACCGTGCAATTAAAAAGATCGTAACAAAAGGGAAAATCATTTTCTAAATCATTTTTGGTACAGCGAGCAGTTTTTTTACCCTTACTATTTAAATAAACAATTTTTCCAAATTCGTCCGAAATCGCAAAAATATCATCAACAGAATCTAGGATATTACTTTGTTTTAAAAAATTGAGTATTTCTTCCAAATGGTTCATTTCAAACTTGTGCTTTCATATAAAACAATTTAACATTTTTTTGTAAATATAAATCCCATTGCAAAAGCAATGGGATATTGATAATTAATTGTAGTTCAATTGTTATTTGGTGAAAACCAGTTTGATGTCTAAAGTAAAATTGTCGTAAATTACGTTATCCCCAAGATTATCGAAAAAAGAACCAGAGCCATAACGGACATCAAATTTTGTTCGATCTAAGTCGAACTTTGTTTTTGCACTTACTTGTTCTCCTTCGATTTTTAAGGTTGCTGGGAAAGAAATAGTTTGGGTATTACCTTTAATAGTCATTTTGCCGGTTATTGCAATATTCGGGTCGCGAGTTTTTTCTTGCTTAAGTGGTGTTGAATGTGTAATAATGAATTTTGCTGTTGGAAATTTTGCTACGGAAAAAAAGTCATCGCTTTTTAGATGGCCCACTAATTTATTTTTTAAGTCAATCTCTTTCAAATCCTCATTTTCGATAGTATTCATATCTACTTCGAATTCCCCAGAAATTATTTTGTTTTCATCAACAGTAATTGAACCAGATTTGAATTTAATCCAACCCCAGTGAGCACCCAGAAATTTTTTGCCTATCCATTTGATTTTGCTTTTTTTAGTATCGAGTTTGTATGTATTTTGTGCTAAGGTAGGCGCAAGATTGAGTGCAAGAGCAACCAAAGTTAGTGTAAATATTTTGGAAATCAATTTAATTGAAATCATATAAGCTCCAAAGTTTATAAACATAAAAAAAAAATTAAAACGCAAACAAAATTAATATATTTTAAAAACATTTTGGTTACATTTTTCATTTTTTTTATTATTTCTTTAAACTCTTTCAATTGTTTTAGATAAAATAATTTTTTAATTTGCACTTACAACTCTCTAGCTAATAGGGGGTAAATTAGTTTAGGTATTAACAACAAAAAATGAGGTGGTGCATGTCTCTACTCAAACAAAAGTTAGCACAAATTTTTCCTCCCTTGCGCCAAGAAATTCAAGCTTTTGTAAAACAATATGGGGATAAGGTTGTATCAGAGGTAACCTTAGCTCAAGCATACGGAGGTATGCGTGGTATCAAATGCTTAGTCTGCGATACAAGCGAAGTTCCCCCAGACAAGGGCTTGATTATTCGTGGAATAGAGTTAAAGAATTTGTTCGACAAGTGGCCCGAAGAAATTCTTTGGTTGCTTTTAACTGGAGAACTACCTACTGCAGAAGAGTTAAAAGATTTGCAATCCGAGCTTAAGGAGCACGAGGTTGTTCCAGAATACGTATGGAATGTTCTTGATACTATGCCAGCCGATTCGCATCCTATGACAATGTTCAATACTGCTATTTTAGTCATGCAAAAAGAGTCCATTTTTGCGAACCGATATGCCGAAGGTATGAAGAAAGATGAGTACTGGGAAGCCACATACGATGACTTAATTAATATTATCGCAAAACTTCCAGCGATTGGGGCTTATGTATATCGTAAAAGATTTAACAAAGGTCCAAGAATTGAGAGCGATAATAATGCTGATTGGTCCAAAAACTTTGTCCATATGATTGGTTTGCCCGATCCAAACGAAGAATTAACCCAATTGATGAGATTATACTTTACTTTGCATTGCGATCACGAGGGAGGTAACGTTAGTGCATTTTCCGCCGCTACAATTAATTCTGCTTTATCTGATTTATATTATTCTTTGTCGGGTGGGTTAAATGGACTTGCTGGACCACTTCATGGACTTGCCAATCAAGAATGTCTTGCTTGGATTATTAGTGTTGTTGAAAAATTTAATGGGGTTCCTAGCCACGAAGAACTCGAGAAATATGCTTGGGAAACTTTGAATTCAGGAAGAGTAATTCCAGGTTATGGTCACGCTGTGCTTAGAATTACCGACCCAAGATTTGATGCTTTCCTAGCTTTTGGCAACAAATACTTCCCCGAGGATCCAATATTCAAAACAGTTGCAAGAGTTTACGAAGTAGTTCCTAATGTGCTCAAGCAAGTTCAGAAGATTAAAGACCCATGGCCGAATGTTGATGCTGCTTCTGGCGCTACATTGTATCATTATGGAATGACTGAGTTTAGTTATTACACTGTTTTGTTCAGCATATCCCGTGCCCTTGGAATTTGCTCCCAAGCAGTTGTTGCACGTGCTATGGGCTATCCTATAACAAGACCTAAATCACTAACTACAGCAAGTTACAAAAAGATTGTGGAAACTGCTTAGTAATAACAAGCCTACGATTTTTCTCGTGGGCTTTTTATGTTAAATAATTAGGGGTTGAAAATGAAAATAACAGTAATCGGTGCGGGAAATGTTGGAGCAACTACTGCTCAACTGCTTGCGAATGCTGAACTTGCAAATGAAATATTTTTAGTTGACATTCTTGATGGTATACCACAAGGAAAAGCACTTGATATGTACGAATCGATGCCCATAATGGAATCCGATTCTAAAATTTTTGGGGTAAATACTTACGAACAGACAAAAGACTCGGATATCGTTATCCAAACAGCTGGTATGGCAAGGAAACCGGGTATGTCGAGAGACGATCTCCTGGTAGCAAATGCAAACATAGTTTCGTCCTGTATTAAAGAAGCATTTAAATATTCTCCAAATGCGTATTATATAATTGTTTCGAACCCTCTTGATGTGATGACATATTTATCAATGAAAATTACTGGCTTGCCAAGAAACAAAATATTTGGTATGGCTGGTATTCTGGACACTGCTCGCTATAGATCCTTTATCTCGATGGAGCTTGGAGTTTCTATGCAAGACATTCAAGGTATGATATTAGGTGGTCACGGAGATACTATGGTTCCATTACCTAGATTTACAACTGTCGCTGGCATCCCTATTACTGATTTAATTCCTCCAGATAGACTCGATGCTATTGTTAAAAGGACTGCTGGAGGTGGTGGAGAAATTGTGGCTTACCTAAAAACTGGAAGTGCATATTATGCTCCCTCTGCTGCAGTGATGCAAATGGTTGAATCTATTGTTAAAGATCAGAAGCGCATACTCCCATGTTCCGTAATGCTTGAAGGTGAATATGGGTACGAAGATGTCGTCGTTGGTGTTCCAGTTGTTCTTGGCAAAGGTGGTTGCGAAAAAGTCATTGAATTGAAATTAAACGAAGAAGAGAGGAATTTGCTGCATAAATCTGTGGAGCATGTAAAGAAAGTGATCCAAGAAGGAATGCAATTAATTAACCTCTAATACTTTTTTTATTCTGTTTTTAAAATTTTTTTATAAGGGGCATTTGCCCCTTACTTTATTTTAGGAAAAAGTTGGTTACTTCACTTCGATAATTCTTATTGAGTTTTCGCTATTTGGGTTCTCTGACCTGGTAAAAGTTGAAAGTATAAATTTGTCTCCATTTTTGCCGATTTTATTCAATGTGATCTGTTCGATTATTTCCTCGATTTGGTAATCGTTTTCCTTTTTGGGAATTACTAATGGTTCAACGCCCCAGATAAAAGAAAGCTTCCTTGCAGTTTCAACATATTCTGTAAAAGCAAATATTGGTATTTGGGGTCTAAATTTTGCAAGGGTTATGGCTGTAAAACCACTCTTTGTCAATGCAATTATCCCTTTTGCTTTGATTTGCTCGGCAAGTAAAGTCGAGGCATTGGCAATTGCGTCAAAGGGTTCCGATCCAAAATGAAGATAATCTTTTCTTGTAGTCTGTGATTGTATTTCGGATTTTTCTACTTCTAAAATTATTTTGTTCATATAGTCCACTGCTTCGATTGGATAAGCTCCAACACTAGTCTCCCCGCTAAGCATTAGAGCATCTGCCCCGTCTATAATTGCGTTTGCAACATCGCTTGCCTCGGCTCGTGTAGGTCTGGGGTTATTTATCATTGATTCTAACATTTGGGTTGCGATAATGACTGGTTTCCCATAATATTTACACTTTCGAATAATTTCTTTTTGTATTATGGGTACTTTTTCTGCTTCGATTTCCAAACCCAAATCTCCACGAGCTACCATTATTCCATCTGCCTCATAAATAATTTTCTCTAAATTTTCTAAAGCCTCTTCTCTTTCAATCTTTGCTATAATTGGTAAGTTCTTCCCCAAAATTTTCATCATTGCCCTAAGTTCTACGATATCTTTTTCAGACCTTACAAATGAAAGTGCAACCAAATCCACCCCATTTTCTATCCCGAACTTAAGGTCTTCGATGTCTTTATCAGTAATTGAGTGGGCTGACGATTTAGATTTTGGTATGATAATCCCTTTGTTGCTTTTTAATATTCCTCCTTTTTTAACTTTCGTTACTATATCGGTGTTTGTTATTTTAATCGCTTCCAATATAATGTAACCATCGTCTAATAGAACAGTTGAACCGACTTTTGCTTCGCTGGTGATAGTTTTGTGATTAGTCGAAACAATGTTATTGTTACCCAATCCAATTTCATTTGTTGTAATTATAAATTCTTTACCATCTTCTAAATTGACCGAGTCGTTTTCTACCTTGCCAATTCTTATTTTGGGTCCTTGTAAGTCTTGAAGTATTGCGATATCTTTTCCAATGCTGTTACTTGCTTGTCTAATATTGTTTATTAACTTTTTATGATTTTCATGCGTGTTGTGGGAAAAATTCAATCTTGCAACATCCATACCTTTTAGGAGCAATAGTTTCATTTTTTCAACCGATTCAGTTGAAGGCCCAATTGTGCAAATAATTTTAGCTTTTGCATTAAGAATTTTCATGATAATTTATTAGAATTGAACAAAATTAGCCAATTCCTCTGCTGTTTTTAAGTGTACGATTAAGTTGTCTTCAATTAGTTCTTGGACAGCCAGCTTAACCTCGTTTAAAGATACATTATGGTTGTATGCGAAGTGCCAGATGTCTTGTGGGGTAATAGATACCTCCAAAAGAAATGCTTGCGCAATAGTCAATTTCTCTTTTCGAAGGAATTTCTCTTTTAATGTTTCAAGTAGCAAGTGAGACGTTTTTTTAATAATCATCTCTTCGGTAAAATAATAATTGTCGTTATAAGCTAGGTCACATATCGGAAAGCCACCAAATTTATCAACCAAAATTGGCAAAAAAGATATAGAAACTACGTATGGGTCTTCTTCTACATTTCCCCACAGATCCTCCCAAATTTTGTAATCGGCAGTTTTTAACCATTCGAAAAATTTTATCTCCTTTTCTGGTAAATAAACAAGGGTGTCGTGGGAAAATCTTGAGGCAAGTTCATTGGCAATTTCTGGGGTAATTTTTGAGAAAATATCTTCAGGAATATGTATTAGTTTAGAATTATTCCTTTCTTCTTCGAACCATTTAATTATATCTTGTAATTCCATACACAAAATTGAACAATTTTCTGATTAAGACAAAATTAAAATATTTATTGTAGTTATTTATGCATGAAATTAGTTGATTTATTTATAAATTTGTAATCTTAAATGCCCCGTGGTGTAATTGGCAACACGTCTGACTCTGGATCAGAAGTTTCCAGGTTCGAGCCCTGGCGGGGCAGCAAATTTTAAACATCTATTTGATGATTAAGACCAGTATTGTGGTTTATTAAAACCAGCATAATTTCAATTTTTCAGATGGGTGATATACGCGAAGAACTTTTTATTCGACTTTTGAAGCATTACTAAGATCCTTACTTTCCTGCTTTAAAGTTAGTAGCATTTTGTTACAAAATTTTTAAGATAAACGAGAATAGGTTATCCAGGATTAAATTTGGGATGATAGTTTTGTCACATTGTGGTTACATCGAGGCAAAGTCGATCAATGCTTTGCTCCACCAAGAATTCCATTTGCAAAAGAGCAGGAAGCTTTCAATGATTTTTCATCACTTGGAATAAAGCTCGTCGATTTACACCTTTTTAGTTCCAATGAACTTGACAAACCTATTTCAAGATTTCAAAGAGAAGGGGAGAACTTGCTAAAAAAGTTGTATTCGAGAATTTTACGTTATTAAAAATAATCTCAATATTTAGAGACATCACAAACGAAGTTTGGTATTAATTGTTGGTGGTTACAAAGTTTTGAAGATTAAGCCAAGGTATCGGAAAGGACGAATCTTAAATTTAGAAGAAATAAGGACATTTTGGATTGGAGTATCACAACTGCGACCCAAAACTATTGAAATTCAAAGATTGATAAATTGTTCTTACGGGGAAATTGAAAAAAACTTTTTAGGTTATAAAATTTAGCTCTTTTCAAATTCCAAATTCAAAGAAGCCCTTTTTTCCGAAAATCCATTCGGCTGCGAGCAAGGCGCCAAGTGCAAAACCTTTTCTATTTTTTGCACTGTGCAACAATTCAATTGTGTCGGACTCTGAGTCAAGTATTATTCTATGTAAACCAAAAATTTCTCCAACTCTTAAGGATGAAATTTGTAAGCTTTTGTTATCAATTTCAGAATGGCTTGTTGAAATTTTCTCTTTTGTTTTGCAGTTTTTCAAAATTCTTTCAGCTATTTTTAATGCTGTTCCGCTCGGAGCATCCTTTTTGTGGCGGTGGTGCATTTCTACTATTGCAATATCGTAATTGTTTATTTTGTTTAATATGTTTGCAACTTCCTCAACCAGTTTTAAAAGGATCTGAATTCCAACCGAAAAATTTGCACTATAAATTAATCCTACTTTATTTGATTCAATAATTTGCTTAATCTCGTCAATTTTATCATACCAACCAGTTGTACCAACTACTAAATTCTTGCCCAATTGTGCTACATTTTTAATGTTTCTTATCACAGAACTTGGGGTAGTAAAGTCAATTGCGACGTCAAAATCGTACTTCCTTGAGGTATCCAATTGGTTATCAATCTCGAAGATGTCGGTAATTGTAAAACCTCTGTCTTTAGCAATAGCTTCTATTTCTTTTCCCATTTTCCCATAACCAATTAAAGCAATTTTGGGTTTTGGGCTGCTCATAGATATTTCTCCCTGTAGAATTTATAATAACCTGCAATTAAATCAAAAGCTTCTGTGAGTATATCCTCCGGTGGAAGAATTACAATTCTAAAATGGTGTGTATTTGTTTTTTGTCCAAAACCACTTCCAGGAACAACTACAACACCTGTTTCTTTCATAAGTTCTTTTGCGAAATGACTATCGTCTTCAACGTTTATTGACGGGAAAGCATAGAACGCTCCATGAGGTTCCACTAATTCGATACCGTCTATTTTGGAAATTTTTTCTTTTACAATGTCTCGTCTCCTTCTTAATTTATCGTTTAGTTCAACAAGATGACTTTGGTCGCCTAATAATGCCACTGGAATTGCATACTGGATCGGATGGTTGGCACAAAGCCGAGCCCGAAGGATCTTGTTAATTGCTTCGATGTAGTCTTCGAGCAAATCTTTGGGACCACTTACAATACCCCATCCGATGCGGAAACCCGGGGCAATGTAGTTTTTTGATAAACCTGAGAAGGTTATGCAAGGCAATTCTTCGGATAGTGATGCAATTGCAGTGTGCTGAACACCATCGAAAATAAGTTTGTCGTAAATTTCATCGGCAAATACAACCAAATTGTGTTCGAATGCTATTTCTACAATTTCGGAAAGTATTTCGGGGGAGAAAACAGAACCAGTTGGGTTGTTGGGGTTGATTAGAACGATTGCTCGGGTTTTGGAATTTACCTTTTTCCTAATGTCCTCTACATCTGGTTGCCAACCGTTTGATTCATCGAGATAATAGGGATTTGCAACCAATTCAAGTTTGCTTTGAATAGCAGAATAAAGTGGATAGCCTGGTTCTGGTATTAATACGTTCTCTCCAGGGTTAAGTAACGCAGTTAAACAAATCTCGATTGCCTCGCTTGCTCCTGTTGTTATGAAAGTGTCTAGAATATTGTGAATTCCTTTTCGACGAGCATCTTCTTGTATTGCTTCGATGGCAATTTTTATACCCGACGACGGGGAATAACCATTGTGATTATCATTCATGGCCTTATAAACAGCATCGATGATGTGTTGAGGAGTTCGGTGTCCGTAGGGGTTTGGATCACCAATGTTCAAATAAAACATTTTCTTTCCACTTATTGCTATTTGCTCGGCTAAAACAACAATGTCCCTAATTGCATAAGCAATACCAGAAGTCCTTTTCGCAGGTTCAAATTTTGACAAGCTCATAGTAGTTTTCATTAATAAAAAAAACGAAATTAAGAAAAAGGTTTTTACAATTATGGATTAAAAATCTTTGACTTTGTATGTGTTAGCCTATAAGTTAAGTTTTATACCCAACTCGTTGAGTTGTTTTTCATCTACAACAGTTGGACAGTTTTCCATAAGTGCAAGGCCACTTGTAGTTTTTGGAAATGCAATTACATCACGAATATTATCAGTACCAGTTAAAGTCATAACAAGTCTGTCGAGCCCAATCGCAATTCCTCCGTGGGGCGGGGCGCCGTATTTCAATGCATCGATTAAAAAACCAAATTTATTTTTAATGTCCTCCTCATTTAATTTTAACAGTTTGAAAATTCTTTCTTGGATATCCGATTTGAAATTCCTTATGCTACCACCACCTAATTCTTCTCCGTTTACAACGATATCGTAAGCTTTGGCCCGAACTTTCAATGGTTCGGTCTCAAGGAAATCTAAGTCTTCGTTCATGGGAGAAGTAAAAGGATGATGCTTTGCCGCCAAGCGTTTTTCTACCTCGTCGTATTCAAACATTGGAAAATCTATAACCCAAAGGAAAGAAAATTGGTCTTTTACTTTTTCGAAAATACCATTTCTTTTGGCTATTTCTTTTCTTAAAGCTCCAAGGATGGTATAACATCTGTCCCAAATGTCTGCAACTAAAAGTAAAAGGTCACCATTTTCCAACTTTGTTTGATTTTTAATTATATTGATTGTTTTCTCATCGAGAAACTTTGCAATAGGGGAGTTGATCTCTCCATTGATATTTTTTATCCATATTAAACCTTTTCCACCAAACTTTTGAGCTAACTCTGATAATTCATCCAGCTGTTTTCGGGAATAATAAGCGCATCCTTTTGCATTTATTCCAGCAATTTCCTTACCTAAGCTAATTGCCTCTTCAAACACGCGAAAATTTGTTTTGTTAAGATGATTTGTAAGCGTGGTTATTTCATAATTGTAACGAAGGTCTGGTTTATCAGTTCCATACTTTGTCATTGCTTCTTGGTAAGACATTTTTTTGAATGGAATGGCAATCTCTATGTTCAAAATATCTTTCCAAAGTCTTTTGAAAAGGCCTTCGGTAACAGCCATGACATCTTCTCGGGTAACGAAGGACATTTCAACGTCTATTTGAGTAAATTCTGGTTGGCGGTCGCTTCGCAAATCCTCATCACGAAAACATTTGACTATTTGAACATATCTATCGAACCCAGAAATCATTAATATTTGCTTGTAAAGTTGAGGGGATTGCGGCAAGGCGTAAAATTTTCCTTTGTGTAGTCGGGATGGTACTAAGAAGTCTCTTGCTCCTTCAGGTGTGGACTTAGTAAGAAATGGCGTTTCAATCTCCACAAAGTTGTTTTCGTGGAAATAATTGTGAATAATTTGGTAAATTTCATTTCTAATTAAGAATTTTTTCTGAACCGAAGGACGACGCAAATCCAAGAATCGGTACCTAAGTCGGTTTTCCTCAGTTACTTCAACAATGTCGGATATCTCGAATGGTGGTAATTCAGAATTGTTCAATATTCCTAAATTTTCAAGAAGTACTTCGACAAAGCCAGTTGGGATTTTAGGATTTGGGTTTTCTCGTTTTCTAACAAGACCTGTAGCCCAGATTACAAATTCTTGTTTCAAATCTTTTACTTTTTGGGCAAGCTCGGGTTGCTGTTCTGGTACTACCACAAGCTGAGTAATTCCATATCTGTCCCGCAAATCAATGAATATAAGCCCACCCATATTACGAATGGAATGAACCCAGCCATTGAGAACAACATTTTGGCCTTCGTCATTAATTCGCAATTCTCCACAATTTTTTGTTCTTTTCGGAAAGTCCATTTTACACATATTTAAAAAGGCAAATTACCAAATTTGAAAATAATATTTTTATTTACTTTCTTTTAAAATCCTTTGGGCAATTATTTCCTAGATACTTACAATTTAGATATTTAGAAACCATTCTTGGTTTTTTACAATGTTACATTAAATTTTTTATTTTAAGCCCAAGTGAATTTAAAATAAAACTAAAACACAAGGCAACTGAATCAATCATATTAAACTTATAACAATCGAAATGGTATTTCAATTAAAGAAATAACTAAAAATATATTTGTTTTTTAATAAAAACTTCCATAACTTGAATTCTCATTGAAGTTATTATAAAAATATTAATGCACCAGTTCAAGAATAATAAATTAATGTATCTTTGATTTCTAATAGTTTTTTTGTAATTTTCTTTTTGAGAAAATTTTTGATTGTTTTTTTTGAAGTATGTTATATTAAAAATTGCTGTCGAAGGAGCAATTTTATGAAAAAAATATTGATTTTCCTTTTTTTGACTCATGTTAGCTCACTTGTTGCTTTTTCCTCTGAATACCTTGATGCTCCGTGGTCAAATCGTTTTTCCTTTGGACTTGGGCTTAGTGCAGGAGTTAATTTCCATAATGCAAGTTTCAAAGGCATTGATTATCCAAATATTCCTAGTTGTTGTCCCCGCTACGAAACTGGTTTTGGGTTTAATTATTTGTTTGGTCCAATTCTTTCTATTCCTCTTCTTGAGGATTTGTCGCTTCAAGTTCAATCCGGAGTTGAAAATTTGAGTGCTACCTTGAGTAAAAAGGAGAAAGAGTATTTTTCAACTCAACAACAGCAAGGCGTTTGGGGGGAATTTGAACATTCCGTAAAATCGACATTATTTTCTATTTTTGGAGATATTTTCTTTTCCTATAGACTGGCTCCTAACCTAAGAATTTCTTTTGGACCGTCAATCAATTATTTCCTAAAAAATGAATTTGAACAAAAGGAGGAAATTGTAAGTCCATCCTATGGGGTTTTTGCACAAGAAGGTACAAGAATAAGAAATCATACCATAGGTAAAATACCCAATTTAAATAAATTACTTTTTGGTTTGGGGATTGGTTTAAATTACTATCTGCCTTTAAACGAAAATAATACTTTATTCATGGTACCAAATCTAACTATTAGAGGAAGGTTAAACGAAATTGCCCAAAATCATGAATGGAAAGCATATTCATTCGTCGGTGGCCTCTCGTTTGTTTATTCACCAAGGCGAGTAAAGGTAATCAAACCACCAACTCCACCGCCAATTACACCACCTCTTGCAGAATTGCCAGAACCACCTAAATCACCCTCACTTGAAGCCTCTATTGTTGCAGTAAGTCTTGATGAGAAAGGAAATGAAAATCCTGTTACTATTTTAAAAATAGAAGAATTTTTGTCCACCAAAATGCATCCATTGCTTGGTTATGTTTTCTTTGATGAAAATTCTGCGGAAATTCCCAAAAAGTATAAACTCTTTTCTCCAAATGAAACCAAAGACTTTACTATAAAGAAGCTGTATGGCTTTTCAACATTGGATATTTACTATCATATTTTAAACATAGTCGGTAAAAGGGTTTCTCAGTTCCCACAAGCTGAACTTACAATCGTTGGTTACAATAGCGACCAAGGCGTTGAAAAGGGGAATTTAAACCTTTCGCGAAGTAGGGCAGAGGCAGTAAGAAACTATCTTGTTGATACTTGGAAAATTGAACCCGAGCGGATAAAAGTTGTAGCGAAGAATTTACCCGATATTCCTTCCAACCCAAATGACCCCGACGGAATTGCTGAAAATAGGAGGGTTGAAATTATTGCAAACATTCCACAAATATTTGAACCGTTAGTTGTCGAAGACACCTTACGTGAAGTTAACCCTCCAACCTTTCGGTTCAAACCAGAAGTAAAAACTCAAATTGGAATCGATAGATGGCAATTGATTACTGCGCAAAGTAATGGTGTGCTGAAGGTCTTCGAAGGCAAAGGTGATGTGCCAAGAGTAATTGAATGGAATGTTGCAAGCGAACAACAAAATGCACCAAAATTGGATGAACCATTGAAATACAAATTAGTTGTCTTCGATAAAGACAACAAAAAGTGGGAAACACAATTTCTTGAGCTTCCAGTGGAGATTATGACAATAGAAAAGAAAATAATTGAGAGAGTAGCAGACAAACAAATAGATAGATTTAGCTTAATCCTATTTGGTTTCGGTCAATCGGAGGTAACTGGGGATAACTTGAAAATTGCTGAAATTGCAAAAAGAAGAATAAAACCTAATTCCACTGTAAAAATTGAAGGTTTTACTGATAGAATTGGAAGTGAACAAACAAACTTAGAACTTTCTACTCGTAGAGCTATAGAAACCTCGAAGGTTCTTGGAGTGGATACAAAATTTGCTAAGGGTTTGGGGGAATCTCGTCTATTGTATGATAATAATTTACCCGAGGGTAGGTTCTATTGTCGCACTGTCAATATTGAAATTGTAACTCCCATAGAATAATTTTGTTTTTAATATGATAAATTGGAGGTGGAGATGAATAAATTATACTACTTTTCCGTGGTTATATTTTTTACCTTTTCCATTTCGGTAGGTTTTTCGCAAAGGATTAGCATTTCAGATGTTTTTCCCGAAGCTTACCCGACGATTATGCTTGAGTTTAAAGTTTGGGACAAAGATGGAAACGAAGTTAGAAACTATTCTGTAAATGACTTGCAAGTTCTCGAAAACTCAATAACGCGTGCTATTCAAAGTGTTACTTGTCCACCGGTAGGGCAAACGAAGTTTTCTTTAGTTTTAACTATTGACATTTCCTATTCCATGTCTGAGCCAAGCACAATACCTGGAAAAACGAGAATGGATGTTGTTCGCGAAGCTGCACGCAATGCAATACAATCTCTTCCCAAAGACAGCACCCGGTGGGAAGCTGCAATTACCCTTTTCGACTACGAAAATGAATTAATAAGGGATTTTACAAATAGTAAATGGTGGTTAAATAAGGGACTTGATACATTTCTTCTTAATCCACGAGCCGGGACAGATTATAATGCTGCTTTTCTATATAGCTGGACAAATCGGCCAGGGGCGATTTTAGTTGCTCGCAAGGCAAAGTATAAACCGGTGATTATATTCCTTACTGATGGTAAACACGAAGGTAGGTCTTCACCACCACCCAGTAGAGTTAATGTTTGGGTTGGTGAGATACTTGATTCAGCACGGAAGTATAATGTTTCAATTTATGCTATTACACTTGGCTTACCCGTTCCAACTGAATTGAATTCTATTTGCACCGGAACTCCTCATGGTCAAGCGTATCAATCTGTTCCGAATCAAGAAGATTTGACCAATTTATACTCTAACATTTTAAATACTATAGGAACAATTGGACCCCCTGCACCTTGTAAAGTTAGGTTTACGTCCGACTGTTCTGGTGGCAATGTCAATGTTATTTATAAACCATTTGCTGTTATTGATTCATTTTCCTACACAGTTCCGAAGATGCTATTGCCCTCCCTCGATGTAGTTGATAGGAACATTAATTTTTATAATAAAAGCGGTAACTATGAAAAAACTGTTACATTAAAGGCACTTAATAATTTTGTAACAATTGACCCACCTGGTGTAACTAGTCCATTTAACAATGTTTCTGTAGTAGATTGGGGAGGTTCTTCCCCCCCATTCAAGTTGGAAAAAGATTCGACAAGACTTATTAAGCTTTCGATTACCCCATTCTCCGACTCACTGTATCATTCATTTAATTTTAATTACACAACTTCTGCCTGCCAAGGGAATGAAGGACTAATTAACACAGGTTGGATTTATGCAGTGGATGTTGATTGCGGTTCAGGAGTTGTTGGACAACCTAAAAACTTACCCCAACAAACTATCTTTTGCAATAATTGGCATGAACCTTTAACAATTTATTCTGTTCGTGTATCAGGTGGAAATGATTCTGATTTTAGGATACTTGGGGGTACCACCAATATCACAATTCAACCTCTTTCCTGTTTGAAGTTTGATATTGCTTTTACTCCCTCGGATGCTTCGAACAGGGAAAGTAAATTAATTTTTGATACTCAAAAGGGTAGATTTGAATCTCGAATTTTTGGAAGCGGTAGCGGATTCCCAGAGATTTCCACAATCAATTCTTTGTTCTATCCAGAAATTAATTGTAAAACCCAAAGCTACGATACCTCAATTGTAATTCGTAATACAGGAGCATTAAATTTAGAAATTTCAAAATTCGAAATTACCGGGCCAAATGCAAATGATTTTAAATTTGTTCCATCAAATCCTGGCTTAATTTCCATCCCTCCAGATGGCCAGCATGTTATAACAATTAGATGTAATCCAACAACCAAAGGCAATTTGTCTGCAAATATCGAAATTACAAGCAACGCTAAAAATTTCCCTATTTATACAATACCAATATCAGCTTTCAATGCTGATTATTCATTTACTACCAATGTGGAAACATACGATTTTGGAGTCATCTGCCCAAATGAAGATGCTATATTCGATTTAGAAATAAGAAATACTGGAAATGTTGATTTAACTCTTAGTAATAATGTTAATCCCCCGTTTAGTATCTTACCCTTTGGAAATATTAATATTTCCAAAGGGTCTTCTAATTTTATCAAGGTGTCGATTAAGTCTCCTTCTGAGGGCAACTACACCACGGATTTAATTGTCTTGGAACCTTATTGCAATGTAGTGAAAAAAATTCAACTCAAGGCAATAGTTCTTGCCCCAAAAATTGATAAGCAACCAATTCCAATTTCGGGAGTAGTTGGTGTACCAAAGGACACAACTATTACTATTAGAAATACCACAAATAGGCAAATCGTAATAAACAACGCTTCTTTTTCCGATCCACAATTGACAATTATTGCCCCAAATTTACCTTGGACCATTCCCCCATTGTCTTCAAATCAAATTACTATTAGATTCAACCCGCAAACTTCTGGAACTCTTAACGCTTATTTGAGGCTTTCTGGTACACCTTGCGATTTTTATGATTCTGTTTTATTCACAAGCAATCCGATAGCCTCGCGTGCGGTAATAGCAATTGAAAAGCATAATGGATTAATTGGGGATATAATCACAATCCCAATTTTAATAAAAAACGGAATTATGCTTGACCAATCTGGTACTTCTAAAATTAGAACAAGAATTAATTACGATCAAAATTTGTTAAAGTTTGTTAGAACGAATCCCAGTGTAACAACTAACCTTGGCTTTAATACTTTGTTGCTCGATAATATACCATTTACTACTACAATTACTAAATTGGTAGAGGTTCAATTTGAAGTGTTGAATGCAAGTACTACTCAAACTTCGCTTGATGTAAACTCTACTGAAACAATCGATGGCTACATTTCATTCACTGAAGAAGATGGGCTGTTCGAGGTTTTGCCCTCAAGTGCAGAAATTTCAGTTGGTATTGTTGAAGCAAACACTGGCGAAGACTTCATTCTTCCAATTTATTTGAAAAATGTTAAAAATATTACCGAATTTCATTCAAGTATTTCTACGGAAATTACTTTTAATTGCACATTAATGGAACCTATTGGTTCAACCCAGAAAGGTACTCTTAATATTCAAAATAAAACAAATACTATTTTAATAGAAAATTTACCGTTAAGGCCAATAAACAATGACTCTGCAATTGCACTCTTGCAATTTAGGGCGAAGCTGGGAAATAATCAATCTACTGATATATTTGTTGAAAATACCAAAACTGCAAAAGGTTACGTTAAATTCATGGAAAGAAATGGTAAATTGACCATTAAAAATATTTGTAATAGTGGTGGCCCAAGGCTCTTTGATCCTTATTCAAGCACTATTTTCTTTGTCTATTTGGAAGCAAATAGCAATATTGCTTATGTAAAATTTACTCCTGAAGAATTTGGTTTTCATAGAATTGTAATTACTGATTTATTTGGGCATAACTTATTAGCAACTGAATTATTTATCAATGATTCTTTTGAAAAGGAGGTGCCAATGATTTTGAATAATTTTGCTTTAGGTGCTTATTTTATACGAATTGAAGGTCCAACTAATGTTAGATACCAGAAATTTTTCTGGTTAAAGTAATTACTCTATTTTATTAATATTTAGGAGGTTGCTACGAAAAAGATACTTTTATGTTTTCTTTTGTTTGGAATGCTGTTGGTACTTCCATTTCAATCCTTTACCCAATCAAAGAGAAAGATCGCTTCACCATTAATGTTAGGAGCTGATATCGGCTTGGGTATCCCAACTGGTGATTTTGCTGATATGGTAAATGCAGGTTTTGGTCTAAATGGAATTTTCTCTTATTTCCTTCAAAATAACCTTCTTATCACTGGAAGCATTGGGTATTGGACTTTTGGTAAAGACGAAGGTGGGGTTGAGTTTTCATTTAATACTATTCCTTTGAATGGCGGGTTGAATTACCGTTTTTCTTCGCAAAGCCAATTCATACCATATATTGGTGCCGAAGCATTATTTTTCTTTAATTCTTATAAATCTTAATACTTAGCTTTTTCTTCTTCTGATAGTGAGACCAAATTTGGATTTGTTCCGTTGGTTGGTTTTGCATATAAAATAAGTCCTTCGTTGGAACTTCGAGGCACTTTGAAATATACGATAATATTCACTGAATCGGAGAATACAACTTTTTTAGGTTTACTTGTTGGTCTTCACTTCCCTTATAAAATTTAGATATTTCTTTTTTCCTAATGTTTAATTAATGAAACATCTGATATAAATTATTTTTATTTTATTTTTATACGTCAAGTTTTATTGTTGTTTTCATATTATTATTCCAGCTATGGTGGCGGTGAGAATATTTGTCAAAGCACCGACTATCATAGCTTTGAAGCCAAGTTGGACAACTTCTGTACGACGCTCAGGAACAAGAGCACCAATTCCTCCTATTTGAATTGCAATTGATCCAAGATTTGCAAAGCCGCACAATGCAAATGTGGCAAGGTTAATAGTTCTTTGGGAAATACTGCCATTATTAATCAATGTTGCTAAGTCTGCATAAGCTATAAATTCATTTATGCTAATTTTTGTTCCCAGCAAGCTTGCAAATACATATGCTTCGTTTGGTGGTACCCCGACGAGGTAAGCAAAAGGTAAAAAGAGATAGCCAAAAATTTCTTTTAAAGTTTTGGGGAAATCCAATCCAATAGGTTCTAACCAATAATGAATTAGTTGTAGGCATGCATCTAAAATTGCAATCAATGAAATGAAAGCGATTAGCATGGCAACAACATTAATAGCAAGTTTCATCCCATCGCTAGCCCCTTGTGTAATTGCATCTAAAATATTTTTTGTTTCAGGTACTGAGATCTGCTTTACTTCTTTGATATCCTTAACAGAACTTTTGGGTTCAATGACAACTTTTGAAAGCATTAGACTTCCAGGTGCAGATATTAGGCTGGCAGTAATTAAGATCACTGGGGATATCCCCATTTGAATGTAAGCAGCCATTACACCCCCAGCTATTGTTGCAAACCCACCACACATTATCGAAAATAATTCAGAGCGGGTTGCATTGTTGAGGTAATGTCTAACCAACAACGGTGCTTCAGTTTGACCTAGAAAAATATTGCTTGCAGCTGAAAGCGATTCGACACCACTTGTTCCCATTGTTTTGTTCATTACCCAAGCCATTGCATATACAATTCGTTGGATTATTCCATATCGATATAATATTGAAACAAACGCAGAAAAGAAAATTATTGTGGAAGAAATAATTATAGCGAATTGATAACCAAATGTAGTTTGGAATTCTTTTTTGCTTGCGTTTCCAAAAACGAATTCTGCACCTTTCTTACTAAAATCCAAGAACTCTGCTATTCTATCTCCCATCCATTTAAATACGCTTACCCCAAAAGGGAGATATAGTACAATAAAAGCAAGTGAAAATTGCAAGATTAGACCCCAGACAACGACTCTTATTGGGAATTTCTTTTTGTTTTCTGACATAAGATAAACAACTAAAAATATAAAAATTATCCCAAGAATGCTTAAAATTTTTGCTAATACCATAGGCATTACAAAAAAATTCAAATGTAAAAAAAACTTAGGTCTTGTCAAAACTTGTAAAGATTTTCAATTTTGATTAACAACATTTTGATACAAAATTAATTTTTAAGTCTACGGATTTAAATTTCACTTTGTTTTCATATTCCTAAATAGTAATTTTGTTTTTTAATTATATGTATTTAAAGTGAAAAGGATATTTGTCAGTTTTGGGTTAATTTGCATAATAGCTTTTGTATTTGGTTGTAAAGAAAATTCAATTGAACCACAAAAAAGTGTTGCTTCCTGCGAAGGTTGTCATACTAACTATGACCATTTGATGAAAGTTTATTCTCCCGATACTACCGCCCCTGCTGGCGGGTGTGGAGGCGAAGCTCCTCATTATGAACCTTACGACAGAGTATTTATGGGCGGAGATGGCTTTAAAAAGTTTAAGTCTTCATCTCATTACAAGATTGGTTGCGTTGGTTGCCATAATGGTGTTGATGGGACAGATGACAAAACAAAGGCCCATTCTGGTAACTTTATTGCTCATCCATCAGTCCATGCTGATCAAAAGTGTAAGAAATGCCACCAAGAGATAGTTGAAAAGTTTCCAACAAGCCTTCATAATGGTTATGGGCAAATGAGAAAAGTAGCTATTCGAAGTGGATATTCAACTTACAAGGACTTTGAGAAGCTGTCTCCTTTGCACAAAGAAGGATACAAAAAGAACTGTTCAACTTGCCACGCAAATTGTGGTGAATGCCACGTAATTCGACCGAAAGCTGGGGGTGGTGGCTTAGCCAATGGACATAATTTTGCTAAAACACCGGACATGACCAAAACTTGTATTGTATGCCATTCTTCTCGTGGAGGACATGCATTTCTTGGAATTGGTTCTGGGACTAAACCAGACGTTCATCAAACCAAAGGTATGGTTTGCACCACTTGTCACTCTGGTGCCGAAATGCACGGAAGTGGTTTTATTCCTGAACATAGGTATGCTTACGATAAATTGCCAAGTTGCGAAAATTGTCATTCAAATATCAAAGATAAAAACAAATATCATTTGATGCATTATGATTCTCTTAGTTGCCAAGTCTGCCATTCCCAGAAATATAACAATTGTGGAAGTTGTCATATTCACGGTTTAGGAGCAAGGATCCCATCTTATTTGGATTTTAAAATTGCGTTAAATCCAATTAAGTCTGATAAGCCAAGATTCAAGTATGTCACTGTTCGAAGGACCTTGGCAGCACATGATAATTGGATTGAATATGGCCTGTCTCAATATCCAAACTTTGATGCTTTACCGACGTATAATTATGCTACCCCGCACAACATTCAAAGGTGGACTAGTCTGACAAAAGTTTCTGATGGCGAAAAATGTTACGCTAATTGTCATATTCGCAAAGTTGCAGATTCATTGATTAATTCTCAAATTTTCCTTTTTGAAAAGAATTTGCTCGATTGGGAAAAAAATGCTACCCAAAAAATAACTGTTGATAAAGCTTTGCCAACAGATTGGTTTAAATAGTTTGTTTTGTTAAACAAAATCAGAGGTTACTATGTTGAATTTACGTTTTCTTAAACAATTAGGTTTACTTTTTTTAGTTGTTTTTGTTTTGTTCTCTTGCTCAGAAAATACAAACGAACCTTCAATCAACGAAGCAGAAGTACTTATTAAATATCTCGAATCGTCTGAGAATCCTTACGGTAAGTTCTATGTTAATACCGACTTGCCAAGTATAGTGGATGCCGCTACGCTAAAAGCTGATGTGGAAGCAGGAAAGGCTTACGTAATTGACATTCGTTCTGCTAACGATTTTGCCACTGGTCGAATCAAAGGTGCAAAAAATGTTGCGGAAACTGATGTCATTAATCATATTAAAAGCATCGATGTTACAAAATACGATAAAGTTGTGATTGTATGCTACACTGGTCAAAGTGCTGGATATTATGTTACCTTGGCAAGGTTACTTGGTTTCAAAAATGTTTTTTCATTAAAATTTGGGATGTGTTCATGGCATTCTGATTTTGCTAAAAGATGGCGGGATGTTGTTGCTAACGGAAACAAATTTGCTTCTCAATTCGAGACAAAAGCAAATCCTAAAGGACCCGTTGGTAATTTACCCGTAATTAATACTGGGAAAAAGACTGCTAAAGAAATTTTGGAAACAAGAATGAATACCATAATTTCGCAAAAGTTTTCCTCTGCGACAATAACAGCAGATGAAGTGTTTCAAAATTTAAGCAAATATTATATTGTTAATTATTGGCCCGAATCACAATATCTTGATCCCGGGCATATTCCAGGCGCTATTCAATATACTCCTAAAAGTTCTTTGAAAACTGAAACAGAGTTGAAAACTCTGCCAACAAACAAAACAATCGTTGTTTATTGTTATACTGGGCAAACAAGTGCATTTCTTGTTGCCTATCTTCGTTTGATTGGATACGATGCTAAGTCCTTACTCTTTGGTGCTAATGGAATGATTTATGATAAAATGGTCGAGAAAAAGTTGACCGTTTTTTCTGAAAACGAAATTAAGAATTACGAATATGAAAAATAAGATAAGATTTATCTTTGCAAATAAAAAGGAGGCTTATGAAAGCCTCCTTTTCTTTTAAATAAGTTTATTTATATTTTGTTAAACTTAATCACGTATGTTTGCTTATTTAGATAAACAACTACAAAGTAAGTTCCACTTGTAAGCTCGCTAATATCAATGTAATTATTGTGTAAGATTTCCTTTTTAAACTCTTTAATTGGTCTTCCAAAGAAATCAGTTAAAGTAATTTTAATAAAATCATCAGGAGTTTGAATATACAACTTGGTTTCGGCAGGGTTTGGATAAATAAGTATTTCTTGGTCTGCAGATTCAACAGAATTGTAGTAAAAATCGAATGGTTCAGACATTTCAGATTTACAACCAAATTCGTTTGTGACTTGAACATAATACAAACCCGGGGTGTCAACCTTAAGTGAGTCGCTTACAGCGTTGGGTATCGGTTGATCGAAAAGATACCATTGGTTCCCGGTTTTGGAACTTGAGTAAAGTGTGTATCCTATTCGGGTAATGGTCGGTTTTCCGGGTTTGGGATTTATTTTTACCGTTATTTTATTAGAGTCTGAGCATTTTCCACTTTCCAAGACTTGGAAAATTTTCACTTCACCGTTACCAATATTTCTCCATTGAACTTTAATAGTGTTATTGGCAGTGTCTATATTAAGAATTTCACCATTAATCACAGTCCAAAAAGTTATTATACCTGGTTTTACTGGGGACGAGTAGTTTTCAATATCCATTTCGCAAACTGAAGCTTTGCCAGATATAACTGGGCTAAGTCCTTTATAAATTCTTATGTTCTTCCGATTATCTGCCCCAATCATAGAAGGGCTAGTTGATACAACTCTTATTCGATAAAGAATACCAGTTGAAATATTACTTGGTATTTTTCCAATGATAGTTCCACTTGTAGTGCTTTGAATTCGACCAAGTTCGGTTGGATTGTTGAAGGAACCGGAATTGTCCGATAATTGTGCAATAAAGTAATTATCTGAATTGAATTGGATTGTTACATTGTAATTAACAATTATTTCGTTGCCAGTGCAATATTCCCCCTCTGCAATGGTGGAAATCTCATATTCCTTTCCATAGAAAACACCATTACCCCATGTTGAAGCGAAAAATTCTCGGGTTGGAAGGGCTACTATCCCTGTAGCATAGGGATTATATAAACCATCATTAACTTCTTCCCAAGAAGCTCCGGCATTTGGTGAACGAAGCACACCTTTTCCATAAGTTGCAACGTAAATTAAGTTTTGTGGGGAAACAGTTATTCTATAAATTGATGTGTTTTGTGAGAAATAAACTTGTGTCCAATTTACCCCATTATTCGTTGACTTATAAATGTATCCATTATTGGTTCCAGCGTAAATATTTCCAGATGAATCAACTGCGAGTGTATTAATGTTTGTGTTGTTTTTCAAATCAGCATCAACCTTCCCCCAAAAGTCAAACATTTGTGTAGCTCGGTACAAGCCAGAGGTTGTTCCAACCAAAACGAAACCATCGCTTTTTGCAAGGATGCAATTCACACTCTTATTTTTAAATTCATTTTGCATTTGTGTCCAAGTTCTTCCATAGTCTGTTGAAATAAACAAACCATTATAAAGAGTTCCAACTAGTAACTTCCTGTCTCTTGTTAATCCTATAGCGTTAATGTAAGTATCAAAAAGACCTTCGTTAATAGCCTCCCAATTGTTTCCCAAGTTGGTTGACTTAAAAACTCCAGCTAATGTTCCGACATAAATTGTGTCTACAAAATTAAGGAAAGCGAATACCTGAAGATTTGTTAGTCCGTTGTTTCTTGTAGCCCAGTTCTGACCTTTATTTGTTGAGACAAAAATACCTGAGTTAAAGCTCCCTGCAAAAAGCAATCCTTTTGGACCAATATGCACAAGATTTACATTTCCAGCAAGTGAAAAATCGGTAGGTTGCCAAATCAATGTTTGGCTAGACAATTTGGACGCAAAAATTAATATTGAAGCGACTAATAATAGAGTAAAATGGTTTTTCATATCACACTCCTATTTAATTTTTCCTTTCATTGCATCTTGATATAACATAGAATTTTTGGGATCCAAGTACATCAGATTCCCAAAAAAGTTTTCGTTTTTGTAACCGTTAAACATAGTTGCCAATGTTTGATTATGAGTATCAAAGAAAATTTGGATAAGTATACTCGACTCCGTAATTTTTTCCTTTTTGAATTTGGCCATCGCATCAATAACTTTCTCTATGTTTTCCATTCCTTCGGTTTTATTGTATGCTAGTTTATCGATTCCATCTACATAAAAAGAAAAGAATAGTTTCCTCAATGGGTAATACCTTGGATCGTTCAATTCTCTTATTATACTGTATTTAGAAAAGCTTCCCGGTTCGACGTTTGTCTCGAAGCCCGATGCTTGCTGGGTGGAACCAAGCAAAAGAATACTTCTTGCTTTTTCGAAAGCGGAATTCCCACCTAATTCTTCATAAGTGTCTTTATCGAAACCAATTACAAGTAGCATATAGAAATCGATAACGGAGGTGAAATAATCAAATCTCATTGGATTGTAAGTTAGGCTAGCACCGTAGGAATATTCAAACTTCCAGTTTGTCTCGGTAATAAAAAGAGTTGGAACCCTAACTTGTAAATCATTTTCTGGATTGTCCACATATCTTCTCGAGACGATTACCATTTTCGCCGAGTAGCGATTGTTCCCACCAGACATCAAATAAATATTTATGTCCACCGGTATTGGTTCCCCTTCCCATTCTTCAGAGGTAAATTTTTGGTTATTAATATAATTTTCTAAATCACTTTCTAAGGTAAAAATATATTGTTTAGCTTCAATTGATAGTAATTCGGTATTGACAGTAACGTTAGCTTTAATTTCTTGTGAGTGGAGCTTATTTTCCGATCCCAAAAACAAAACAATATATAGAATTGCAACAAGTAAGCAATATTTTTTCATTATCGCATTGCTATTTTAAAAATTCAATTTACATAAATTTTTCTTAAATTTAACATTTTGTTTAATCAAAAAGTATGAAAAAAACTACCCTCATACTTTGGTTTTACTCGTTGTTCTCATTTTCACAAGTACCCTTTTCTGTAATTCCTTCGCGAATATGTTCTGATAATGTTTTTCCCATTCCTTTTTGTCTGAGCAATCCTTTGAACCTAAGGAATATTTCAGGTTTTAATGGGACATTCTTTGTTACTCCGTCCAAATTTTTGATAAACGAATTAAATTCTATTGGAAGTTCCGCTTTTTTTAGTCTTCCATCCGATTTACATTGTCAACTAATTCTTGAATATTTAGGCTCAAAAAAATTTTCGTATTCTTCATTTAATTTTGACTTACAAAGGGAATTTTGGGGAAAATTTAACTTTGCTTCATCGTTTTCTTTAAATTTGTTTACAGTTGAATCATTTGGTAAAAAATTAAAACTCAATTGGGCAGTTTATTCTGAATACTTATATACTGATGATTTTGCAATTGCCTTTTCTTTCAAAAATATATTCAACTCAGATTTTTCGCCTTTTCAGTTGGCCTCGATTGGAATTAAGCATAGTTTCTATAAATCTTTAACATTAGGTTTTATTTCAAACATCTATTTAAACAAGTTTGTTACATACAATTTATTCGCCACTTTTCTTCCATTCGAAAGTTTATTTTGTGATGTGAATGTCCAAACAAATCCTCAATCATTTACAATCGGTTTTGGTTGCTACCTGGACGATATTATTTTATCAATATTCCTACAATATAATAATTTACTTTCGTTGTCGCAGACTTTATGTTTATCTTTAAAATTTTAACAATGAGGCTTAGAAGTGTTTTTATATTAATTTTTGCAATACTATTGGTTTTTCAAAAATCTTTCTCCCAGCATGAGATACAAGAATTATTAGAACTTTTCTACGAAGAAACTGGGAAAACTCATACCATAGATGAAATTGAAATTTTTTCGAAACAACCTATAGAATTAACAAAGGAAAATGTGAATAGATTGGTCGAAATTCTTGGTGTTAGTAGCAAAACTGCAAGTCGTATTGTGTCGTTGAATAAAAGAAATCTTACACTTGATGAAATATGTGATTCATTAAACTTACTTGTTTCGCAATGTGAGTTATTAAAATTATGTGCAAAACCTTCGAATCAAATTTTCGAAGGAAATCTGAAAAAGAATGGACCTTCGATAACTTTGAAATCAAGGATTTATTCAAAATTGGAAAAAGATACAAATTTTGCTGGTGATAACATTGATTCTTATCAAGGCCTTGTTGCAAATTATCATGACTTTTCTTTTGGAATGTCGATTTCCAAAGACATTGGAGAAAAATCTTATTTTGACAACCAAAAGTACTACGGTTGCTTTAACAACGAATCTTACAAAATTATTCTTGGGAGGTTTACTTGCAAGAGTTTTTGGGGTAATGTGTTGGGTGGTATTTATGGATTAAAAAAAGGGTCGAATCCCGTTGCTATCTCTTATTCAAATTCCAGTAACCTTCGTCCATTAATTTCTTCTGTAGAATATGGAACTTTAAATGGTATTGCCTTTTCATCGAATTTCAGAATAAATGAAAATATTCATCTCTCGTTTAACAGCTTCTTCTCTAATATAAATAGGTCTGCAACATACGACACAATAACAGGTAAAGTGACATCGGTTTACACAATGGATTATTTTCGGTTTCCAAATGAGTTAAGAAAGAAAAATGTTTTGAATGAAAAAAGTTATTATTTTCAATTCATAGCTAGCATTTTCAACACAACAATAGGTTACTCTCCTTTTTACTTGAAGTTCGATAAGCCTATGGAAACAACTAGTAAAAAGTTTATTGAAGGGGTTGATAACTTTTACCATTCGATCTTCATCGAGCAGAAATTTACTGATAAGGTAAGTTTATCGAGTGAAATTAGTGTGGATAAAAGTAAGGAGATAGGAATTGTCGGTGGGTTGAAGCTGGTAAGTAACAAATTTGCTACAGCATTAAATTTTCGATTTTTTTCGCCTAATTTCAGATCTCCCTTTGGAAGTATGTTAGGTGAGAATTCCTATCCAAACAATGAGTTTGGATTTTTTTACTCTTTGGAGACTTCGATTGGTCGGAATAAGTTTCAATTCTACTCTGATTATTTTAAGTCATTAAGCCCCATTTCTTTTTTGCAAGTTCCTCATTATGGAAATGAGCAATTTATCCAATTTTTAGCAAAACCATCAGCTAATGTTAATATCAGGGCAAAAATTAAAAGAGAAGAAAAAACAGATTACATTTACAACATTCAAAAAACTTATCAAATACCATTTCAAAGTGTTAACTACAATTTACTGTTGGAAAAATCATTTTCTCCATTAACTAAACTATACTCCAAGGCGAGATTGGATTTGGTTTTTATCGATAATAAAAACAACAAGCCCAGCGAATTTGGTTTTCATTCATCATTTCAACTTGAATATCATTTATTTGAAGCCCAAGAAATTGGTGCAAGAATTCATTACTTTTCAACCACTAACTACAATTCTGCAATTTATTTCTTTGATATAGTTGCCCCTGAATATATGTTTACTGTTCCATTTTATGGCAATGGAGTAAAGTTCTCAATTTGGTTCGGTTTGAGAATTAGTAAGGTTCTAAACTTGAATTTAAGGTATAATTTTGAACCCAAGAAGGTAAACAAACATTTTATTCTGGGACAAATTGATTTATTTTATTTCTTTTGAGTTTGAAAGATTTTCTTTCAATTACTTTTTTTATGAAATTTTGTCCAAGAATTTTAGATATTGGATTTTCTAGCGCAAGTCTTTCTGGGTGCCATTGGACAGCAATGAAAAAGGGCTTCGAATTTGGTTTTTCCCATTCAAAAGCTTCAATTAAGCCATCGGGAGAATGTGCAGTGGGTTGCAATCCTTTTGCTAATTTTTCTACCCCTTGGTGATGGAAACTATTAACTTGAAAACTATCTAACTCAACCATTTTAAAAAAATCACTTTCCCTGTTAACATAAACCATATGAAAACATTTGTTTGGAATGGTGTCGCATCTGTGGGAAATCCCAGATGGAAAATAGGTTGGAATATCTGGGTAAAGAGTTCCCCCAAGATAAACATTTAAAAGTTGATGTCCACGACAGATTGCAAATATTGGAATTTCCATTTTGAAAGCAAAGTCCAAAAGCTTGAATTCAAGGCTGTCGCGGTAATTATCAACTTCGCACAGATTTGAATCTTGAGCCTTGCCGTAGAAACTTGGATTTACATCTGGACCACCAGTTAGAACTAAACCATCAGCTTTTTTTATAATTTCTTCCACTTCATTTAAAGAAAGACCATAGGCATTAATGCACTTTGCTTTTGGGTTTATGGATTTTAAATAGGTACAGTATTTAGAATAATTTTCTGAGCCAATGATTTTTGAAAAAACGATTATTAACGAATCATTTGATTGTGTTTTTAATGGAAATAATAAGGTTAATAAAATTAAAATTTTTATTATTGATTTCATATTATTTCTTCATTGCAACACTTTTTTCTTCAAAATATTTGCTTGGATCATTGTCGGGTTTAGTCACATCGAACCGTGCAAAAATTAAGCAATGATCGGAGATTTTTTCTGCTACTTCCGTTGTGAACAGCTGGAAGGTATTATATAATGTAACACTATTTTGAATATATCTTTCAGCTACTTGTTTGGTCACCAAAATGTGATCGATAACATAAGCGTTAGGGAATTTGCAGCTTTTTAATTGCTCTGTAAGGAATATAACATTGGCATTTGAGAGAAGAGGAATAAGTGTATTGAACTTTTTTCTGTGTGGGGTGTCGTTGAAGTCTCCCACAACAAACAAATCTTGTTCATTTTTGTGATTTAATGCAGAATCTATCCAAAGCGAAACTACGTTGGCTTGCTTTTCGCGGAAAATTCTACTTTGTTCAACTTTTTCCTTTGTGTCATCGAAACGGGATGTAGCTTTGAAGTGGACAACAAGTATAAGGAAGTCAAAATTTCCTTTTTTAACTGCAGCGATTAATCCAGGTCTTGTTCTTTTTTCCTCTACTTCCAAAGGTGAGTAATCCGAAATGTGCTGAACTTTTAAACTTTTGTGGTAAATCAAACCAACTTTTTGAGGAGCGTCGTCTCGGGTGATATAGAAGGAGTAATCCGGCATATAGTTAATTAGTTTTGCAAGTGCATTGAAATTTTCGATCTCTTGAACACCCACTATATCGCATTGTGTTTCTTCGATTATTTTTGCAATGTTTTTGTAATCTTGCTCATTTCGTTCAATTCTGTCGCTTACACCATCACCCAACCACTCAATGTTAAAAGTTCCGACAATAATTTCGTTCGGGTTGGTTATATTTCTCGCTGGTTCTCGAGTTTCTTCGGAACAACGGCCGCATCCAAATAACAATAACAGTGCAAGAATAAAATATGTTTTACTATACATTTTGTTTATAATAATATTTTTCTGCAATCTTATTAACAAAGTTACGATGAAAATAAACAAAAACAAAGCCAATCCCAATTCCTAATAATGCACCCGCAATTACATCCGAAGGATAATGAACACCCACATAAACTCTGGAAATTGCAACTAATGATGCTAAAACAAGAAAATGTACCTTATATTTTTTAAAGAATGATCCTAGGATAATTGCAAATGCAAAATTGTTGACTGCATGGGACGAAGGAAATGATTTACCCCCACCACAAGGCACTAATAAACGGATATCCGTCAAAGTGTGGCAGGGTCTAATTCTTGAGACAATTTCTTTAATAAATTGACTACTTAATTGGTCAGCCACAAATATTGCCAGAAGTAATGTAACAAGGAAAAATCTTCCATGCCAATTGAATTTTGTTAATAAGAAATAAATTAATATTGCATAAACAATGTACCAATGTTCTTGAATCGTTAAAAGTGTAAAAATTTTGTCGAAAAATGGGTTCGAAATACTTTTATTGATAATATAGAAAAAAGATATATCTATGTTGACCAAGGTTTCCAAATTCTACATCCTAAATAATTAAAGCAATTGTATTAAGTTTGAAAGTTCTAAAATAATAAATTTTAAGGAAAATGATTAATAAGAACATTGACCTGTGTGGTTTAGGAAATGGCTTAGTGGATTTGCTTTATGAAGTCTCGTTCGAAGAGCTGGTGGATCTTGGGCTTAGAAAAGGTGAAATGCGACTTGTTGATTCCGAACTTCAACAAAGGCTGCTTGAAAAACTTTCTGGAAAAGATTATAAAATTTGCAGTGGTGGTTCTGCTGCTAATACTATTATTGCTTTTTCAAAGTTTGGAGGAAAAGCAGCTTACCACACAGTTGTTGGCAATGATGACTTTGGTAGGTATTATGTCAATGAATTTAATAGTCTTGGAATTAATCTAAATGCTCCAATGATTGATGAACCCACAGGTACTTGTGTTGTATTGATAACTCCAGATTCCGAAAGAACGATGAATACCTCGCTTGGTGCGACAGCTCACTTTGGGATTGAACATGTTAGTCCCGAACATATTGGAGATTCAAAATGGCTTTACCTCGAAGGGTACAAATTTTCAGCTGCTAAAAGTACAGAGTCGATTTTCTTTTCCATCGACATTGCAAAAAAATATGAAACCAAAATTTCTTTATCTGTCTCGGATGTTTTTATTATTCAGAACTTTTACGATAAAATTAGAGAGGCACTAAAACACATAGATTTGCTTTTCTGCAATGAAAACGAAGCTTTGGTACTGACTGAAACCAGTAATTTGGATCGTGCTCGCGACATTATTTCTAAACTTGTTTCGAATTTTGTTATTACTCTTGGGGAGAAAGGCTCTTATGCTGTAGTAAATGATGCTGAATATTATTTCCCCGCATTTAAAACGAGTGCGATCGATACTACTGGTGCCGGTGATATGTTTGCTGCTGGGTTCCTTTTTGGATTAATTAAGAAGAAAGATATTGACTTTGCTGGGAAACTTGCATCAATTTCAGCCTCCCGCGTCGTTTCCCAATTTGGAGCAAGGTTGAGAGAGGACCATTCTTTGTTAGTTAGACAAATTGAAAAAGAAAGAAAATGAAAAAGTTGCTTTTGTCATTATCTCTTTTATTTTTTTCTAATTTATTGCTTTTTTCTCAAAGCGGGATGACCGTTTCTGAATTTAAAGTAAAATTGGAAAGATACTTCAACGAAGAAATGATTGAAGATATATTTAAAAAGGTGCCTCAATCAACTCGTTTTACGATTTGGGGTTGGGATGTTGGAGATTATTCTGGGGATAACAATCCAGATCTAGCTTTTTCTATAAAAATTTTAGGGGATGGTCGAAAAATCACTTATGTTTATTTATTTATAGATATTGACGGATATCTGGAGCTCGTTTATGTTGAACCATTTGAATACGTTGAATTACCATTGGAAATTGGAATTTCAATCAGAGACAACAAATGTTCAATAACACAAAAGAAAAAGAAAGATTTTTGGACAATTAAAAGTTATTCGTTCGAAAATGGGGTAATTTATTTGGTAGAAGAGTATGATTCACAAATATTTAGCGGGTATGGCTTAGAAAAAAAAGTTAATTACAAAACAAATGAATGTAGTTTTAAAATAGAATCTTTGTCCAATTATAAGATGAATTACCAATCAAATTTTTTGTTCGTACCTTCATATTCAAGAAGTAAATATGCTTTCAAAGGTTATCCCATTGTTACAAATGTTGATAAAGTTGATTTTGTTGTGAAGGGAAGTTATTATTGGAAAGGGGAAAACGATGCTTCTTTTCAAATTAAGTCTTCTTACGACCAGAGTTTTCTATACTTCACCATTAATATTGTTGATGATAATTTTGTTCCAAAGGATTGTGAAAAATGTGTTGGCGATAAGTTTGTCCTTTGGTTTGATTTTCAGCCTTTTCAAAACTCTTTAAGAAGGTTGTTTAAACAATCTGGCAACCAATTTCTTCCTCGAAATAAACCAGATGGTGGTATATTTAGTATTGATATTAATTTAGGAAACTTAACTGATAGACAACCATATATTGAAGCCGTTAATTCAACTGAACCTTTAGACAATTTGCAACTTAAAGCTGTAGAAAAAATTAAAATATTTTTTACTTCCCAAGATGGGGATTATATTCTTAAAATTAGAGTACCATTTTCTTTTTTTGGATACGAGGGAATTCCCCTAGATGGCGATGATCCAATTTTTCTTGGTTTTAATGCAGTGTTTATAGATGTTGATAATGAATTTCGTCCAAACGAAGTCACCTGTATTACTAATTCCCCTTTTGAAGAAAATAACCCCTCGTCTTTTGGAGAATTGATATTAATTCCAGATTTTCATAGGTTTAGTTACGCAAAAAATATATACTTGGACAATTTGTTGCGTATCTTGGAAGAATTTGGGTTTTAACTTGAGCAAAGACAAATACGGAAAGAAAGTCTTGCAAGAACTTGCCCCCTATTTAAGTTTGGGATGGCAAATGGTTGTTTCAATTCTTTTGATGGTTGTAATAGGTTACTATTTGGACAAGTATCTCGAAAGCAGCCCTATTTTCTTGGTGATATTTTCACTTATTGGTTGTGCTATTGGCATGTACGAATTTATTAGAGGGGCTTTGAAAAAAAGAGGAAAATGAAAGAAATTCTTTTTGCTGGGTTAATCGCCTTTTTAAATTTATTGAGTGGAATTTTTGTTTACAAATTAATTATAAAAAAGCCTAATAAGATGTTCTTTAGACTTTTTTTCGGTTCAATATTATTTAGGTATGCAATAAATTTGTTGTTGCTTTGGTTTTTTCTTAAGATTATGAATTTTGAACCTTTTATATTTGCATTGTCGTACATGTTCGGAATTTTTTTTGCAATAGTTACAGAAGTTTTGTATTTAAATAAAACGATTAAGTGTTAAATTTGTAATTTTATTAAATTTTATATTTTAAAAATTAGCATATGGACAACGAGCATGCATTAATTGCTTCCGCAAAGGACGTTCAAAATAGTTCTGGACATAGCTCTCATTCTGGTGAAATACCACCTCATCAAATCTTTCCAACTTTGCTGAGTACTCTTGGTGAACACCGCGAACTTACTTTTTTTCACATACACATCGTAGATTTACCCGTAATTTTATATGATAAAGATTTTGGCTTGGATATTTACGCAAATCTTGAAAAAATGAAGGAAGCTGGAAAATATACTATTTCTACAACGCACCAGATCGTGAAGTCGAGCAATTTGAATGAGAAACCAACTCTCGATCTTTCTGTTACCAGTTTGGTATGCTTTCAATGGTTGGCAATGATAATTCTCTTTGTGGTCTTTTTTGTTGCTGGAAGGAGAGCTAAGAAAAAACCTGTTTCAGCACCTAAAGGAATCCAAAATCTTTTGGAATCCATTTTTGTATTTATCCGCGACGATGTTGTCCTACCGAATATTCCCAACGAAAGGGCCGCATACAGATTACTCCCGTATTTTGTTACTTTGTTTGTATTTATTCTATTGATGAACTTATTTGGACTTATTCCTGGAGGTCATACAGCAACAGGCGCTCTTGGCACAACAGCTGGTTTAGCCTTAACTGCTTTATTGGTTATTAATGGTACAGCAATTCGACAAATTGGTTTGATGAATTGGTTGAAACATTTGCTTGGTGGTGCTCCTTGGTATTTGTTTTTTATTATGGTCCCAATCGAAATCATATCAATTTTTACAAAGCCTTTTGCACTAACTGTACGTCTTTTTGCAAATATGACTGCTGGTCACGTCATTCTGCTTGCCTTTGTTGGGTTGATTTTTTATTTTAAAACACCTGCAATGGCTGTTGTATCTGTACCTTTTTCTATTTTTATGTATGCTTTGGAACTGCTTGTAGCTTTTCTTCAGGCGTTTATTTTTACAATTTTGACTGCTGTTTTCACGGGGCTGGCAATTGGAGAACACTCCGAACATTCAGAAGTTCATTGATTAATAAAATTAGTTTGTTTTGTATCACTTTTTTTGGAGGTTGATTTTATGGAACAAAGCTTGGCGAAATTTGGTGCTTATCTTGCAGCTGGGATTGGTGCTGGAATTTCCGTAATTGGTGCTGGTTTAGGTATAGGAAGATTGGCAAGTGCTGCATTGGAGTCTTCTGCACGTCAACCAGAAGCCTCTGGCGATATCCGAACTACAATGATTATTGCTGCGGCTCTTATCGAAGGTGTTGCTCTTTTTTCTTGCGTTATTGCAATGCTTTTGGTAATTAAGTAATTTATAAATAGTCGTACCGAGACATTGAGTCGAGGTATGGCTATTTATTATTTAAACTAATGAGGGTTTAAAATGGATTCTTTAGTAAATGTTAATCCGGGTTTGATGATTTGGACAATCGTCAACTTTCTTATTTTTCTTTTTCTTCTTGTCAGGTTTGGAGCAAAGCCTATTTCGAATTCTTTAAAGGCAAGGGAAGAATATATTGATATGAATATTAAGAATGCTGAAAAGATCAATCAGGAAGCGCAAAAATTATTGAACGAAACGCAAAATAAATTAAAAGAAGCTCATAATGAGATGATGAATATTGTTCAAAAAGGCAAACAACAGGCTGATGATTTGATTAGAAAAGCCACAGAGGAAGCAGAAAAAATTAGAAAAGAAAAATTGGATGATGCAACAAAGGAAATTAACAGAATTAAGGAGCTTGCTCTTATTGAACTTAAGAAGGAGGTTGCAAGTTTGGTTCTTCAGGCAACCGAGAAATTGTTAAGGGAAAAAATTGATGACCAAAAACATATAGATTTGATAAATTCTTACATTGATAGAATCCCCAAAAACTAACAAAATTTATGGCAGAACAAAAGGTTTCTTACAGGTATGCAAAAGCAATTTTCGAATCCGCAGTTAGTGAAAATCTTGAAGAGCAAATCTTCAATGATTTTTTAATTATTGACCAAATTTTGAATTTTGTTCCTGAACTTAAAGGTATTGCAAAAAAACCTCTTTTGTCCCAAGTAAAAAAGAAAAAGTTGTACAAGGAGATTTTTTCGGACAAGGTTTCGAAAGAGACCCTAAATTTTCTCTTGTTTTTAGTAGATAAAAACCGTGATTACTTAATAAGAGATATTGTTTTGCAATACAAAAGATTGTTTTACAGCTTAAAGAATATTCTTCCAGTGGAAATTTATTTTGCAAAAGATTTTGAAGATGAACTTAAAATCAAGATTATTAAAAGATTAGAAGAAAACACAGGTAAAAAAGTTTTGCCATCATTTATTATTGACAAAGATATAATTGGTGGTTTTAAAATAAAAATAGAAGATTGGGTCTTCGATGCTACAATTAGAAACAAACTTGATTCACTTTATCAAGAGTTAGTTGCGACAGTTAAAATTAATTGAGAATAAATTAGAGGTTAGAATGTTTGAAGTTAAACCAGAAGAAGTTTCCGCCATACTAAGGAAGCAGCTTTCCGGCTTCGAAAAAGAAGAGGAAATTTACGAAGTTGGAACAGTATTGCAAGTTGGAGATGGGGTTGCCCGTGTCTATGGATTGACTAAGGTTATGGCTTCGGAGCTCGTTGAATTCCCCAACGATCTTTTTGGTATGGTTCTGAATCTTGAGGAAGACAATGTTGGTGTAATTCTTTTTGGAGACGACCGACTTGTTAAAGAGGGAGACATTGTTCGCCGAACGGGAAGAGTTGCTTCTGTTCCAGTTGGGAAAGAATTGCTTGGTCGTGTTGTTAATCCTTTAGGTCAACCCATCGACGGCAAAGGACCAATTAATGCTAATCAGTTTTTACCCATAGAAAGAAAAGCTCCCGGTGTTATTTTCCGCCAACCAGTAAAAGAGCCCCTGCAAACTGGTTTGAAGATGATAGATGCATTAATTCCGATCGGAAGAGGCCAAAGAGAACTCATTATTGGTGACCGACAAACTGGAAAAACTGCTATTTCGATTGATACAATTATTAATCAAAAATTCACACATACCGAAAAAGCAAAAGAATTAGGTATACAACCTGTTTATTGTATTTATGTTGCGATAGGGCAGAAAGGTTCTACAGTTGCAAACGTTGTAGCTACTCTGGAAGAATATGGAGCTATGAATTACACTATAGTTGTTGCTGCAAATGCTTCCGACCCAGCTCCTCTGCAATTTATTGCTCCATATTGTGGTTGTTCAATGGGTGAATATTTCCGAGACAATGGGATGCATGCTTTGATCATTTACGACGATCTTTCTAAACAGGCCGCTGCATACCGTCAAGTATCTTTGCTACTCCGTAGACCACCAGGAAGGGAAGCCTATCCCGGTGATATCTTTTATTTGCATAGCAGATTGCTTGAGCGGGCAGCTAAATATGCAGACGAATTTGGAGGTGGTTCTTTAACTGCATTGCCAGTTATTGAAACGCAAGCAGGTGATGTTGCTGCTTATATTCCAACTAATGTGATTTCCATTACTGATGGACAAATTTACCTAGAACCTAATCTTTTTAATGCTGGTATCAGGCCAGCTATGAACATTGGAATTTCAGTTTCGCGTGTTGGTGGCAATGCTCAAATAAAAGCCATGAAAAAGGTTGCTGGACCTCTAAAGTTGGAGCTTGCTCAGTATCGCGAGTTAGAAGCTTTTGCTAAATTTGGGTCTGATCTTGATAAAGCTACCCAGCAACAATTGCGACGCGGTGCTCGATTGACAGAAATATTAAAGCAAAAACAATATCAGCCACTTCCAGTTGAAAAGCAAATTGCTCTTCTCTGGGCTGCGACCAATGGCTACCTTGATGATCTTCCCTTAGAAGTGCTTTCCGATTTTGAGAAGGATTTCTTTGAATTTATGGATTCCGTTCATAACGATGTTCTTGACCTGATTATCCGGTTTAAAGACTTAAGTGACGAGATTGTTGATAAATTGAAAAACGCTGTCGAAGAATTTGTGAAGTTTTTCAAGAGTAAACACAAATTAATATGATTCTTGTAACTGGGGGTGCTGGTTTCATTGGTTCGTGTTTTTTAAAATTTTTAAATGATAAAGGTATATTCGACATCATTGTGGTTGACCATTTGTCCAACACCGAAAAATGGAAGAATCTTGTTGGGAAAAAATTTGAAGATTACTATAACAAGGATGAGTTTTTGAATTTTTTTGATTCTAAGAGATTTACAAATATTAACCTTGATGTGATTTTTCATTTTGGGGCCTGCACGAATACATTTGAATCTAATGTAGATTATCTTATCCGCAATAACTTTAGGTTTAGTATTAAGCTTGCCAGTTATGCTGCAGAAAAGAATATTCGGTTTATATATGCAAGCAGCGCTGCTACATATGGGGCGGGCGATTTTAATTTCGATGATAATTTAGTTTACGACTTGAAACCATTAAATCCTTATGGATTTTCGAAATATCTTTTTGATTGCTGGGTTGCTAGCAATGGACTGATTGATGAATTTGCTGGGTTGAAGTTTTTTAATGTTTATGGTCCAAATGAATACCATAAGGGTGAAATGGCAAGTATGGTCTACAAGTCTTTTCTGCAAGTACAAAAATTTGGCAAGATTAGACTATTCAAATCCAACCATCCTGATTATGCGGATGGTGAACAAAAGCGAGATTTTATTTATGTCAAGGATGTAACCAATCTTGTTTGGAAAGTTTATGAAAACAGTTTGAAAGGCATTTATAACATTGGAACTGGGGATGCTAGAAGTTGGAATTCTCTTGCTTACTCGGTTTTCAATGCCTTGAAAATATCACCTTGCATTGAATTCGTAGACATGCCAGCGGAAATTGTAAACCAATATCAGAATTTTACTCAAGCAAAAATGGATAAGCTGCTTGGAAAAATTGGCAAATTTGAATTCACTCCTCTTGAAGATGGAGTTTACGACTACATAAATAATTATCTTTTAAGGGAATGGAAATATTTGTAGGAATTTTATATGGCAACTCTTAGAGACCTCAAACGAAGGATGGGCGCAGTTGCAAGCACTGCCAAAATTACGCAAGCAATGAGAATGGTTTCTTCAGCGAAGTTAAAAAGGGCACAAGATGCAATTTTAAATGCTCGCCCATACTCATTACTTTTAAAATCAAGCTTGGAAAGGCTTATTAGTTCATTTGGTGATGAATATTTCCATCCTCTTTTGGAGAAGAGGGAAAAAGTTGAAAATGTTTGCCTTGTTGTAATTACTTCTGATAGAGGTCTTTGTGGCAGTTTTAATTCGAATTTAATTCGATTTACTTCGCGTTTCATTGATTATGAATTGCACAATGAATATCCAAATGCTAGAATATCAATGGTTAAAATTGGGAAGCGAGGAATTTCTGCTATTAAGTTGCCAAATATAGAATACATAAAAAATATTTCTGGAATTTCTGGTAAAGTTGATTATCAAATTGTTGATGAACTTTCAGATTTCCTTATCACTGGCTTTGTCGAAAGGAAATTCGACAAAGTTTTTTTCTTGTTTAACGAGTTTAAAAATATTTTGATGCAAGTGCCAAAAGTTTTTAATTTTTTGCCGTTCGAAAAAGAGGAAAAGTTTGAAAGTTATTTCAAAGCTAAAAATAAGGCGGAAGATAGCCAACCCGAGAAAGAGAAATTCAATCTGCTTTATATTTTTGAACCCGATCAGGCAACGATTCTGAATAATTTGATTCCTTTGTATGTTAAAAATCAAATTTTAAGGATCATGCTTGAATCCAACGCAGCTGAACATGCTGCTCGCCGAATGGCAATGGAAAATGCTACCAATAATGCTAAAGATTTGATTCGTCATCTTGAGTTAGTTTACAACAAGGAACGCCAGGCCGCAATTACTAAAGAAATGCTTGAAATCGTTGGCGGCGCAAACGCTTTGAAAGGTAAATAGCAAGATATTTTCAATAAGCATTATATAACAAAAATCCTCTCTTAATAGAAATTTTGGAATATGTATTATTAATTATGTTTTATCTTTATTAAATCTTATCTATTCTATTTGTAATAACATTCAAATGTACTCAAACCCAACTCTAAGTTTATGAAAATTCCATACAATTTGTTTTTCCAATATTATATTTTTCAATAAAATTGAAGCAAGAAATCATAATAAAATAACTATAATAATGGTTAGTTTCCTTTTTTTCTTTAAAGATTTTAATCTGGTTTAAGTTTACCATTTTTTAAGATAATTGATTGTAATCATTTAAGTTTAATTAGGTAATTCTAATAGCATTTGTTTGTTAATTACATTGTTTTTTTCTTTATTATTTATTCAATATGATTGAGATATCATTTTGTGATAATAAGAAAGTGTTCTTAGGATTGTATGAATCACAAAATAGAATTTCGTTAAGTGATTAGGAAGAAATGCATTTTGTTATTCAGAAACACAAAAAACTTTCAGATTTTTTTCTAATTAATTAATTCAAGGTTAAATTTTTGGCTTTTTTGAATTCATTGTTTTATATAATATTTAAATCTTTGCTAGCTATATTTAATTGATTTATAATGTTGAGTCTTAAGATTTAACAAAAATTTTACATTCTTAAGAGTAAAAAAAGCATAGGTATTTGTTCCATACTGGATTCTAAGTTGAAACTTAAATTTGATTTAGGTTGAAGCAATAATGCAAAAGTCAATATGAAATAAATTTTTGAGTTGTTTTGTGTTGTGAAATAATTTATTTTTTAATCGATTTTGAGGCAATATAAATATATTTTAAATTCTTGGTGCCTATATTAAAAACTTGGTGCTTGGTATTTGGTGGTATATAAGCTACATTACCGAATTTGATATTAAGTTCTCCAGTTTCGTTAATTTTAATTTTACCTTCTCCTTCGAATACCACAATAATCTCTTCGTAAATCTTTGTACTATGCGTTTCTCCATATTTATTTGGTTCGATAGTGACTATGCCAGAGTAAAACCCCACCGAATCAGTTTCTCCCTCGAGGATTGGTTGATATTCAGAAGTATAAGGATTGTAATGAATTACTTTAGGCTCTGAAAATTTTTCTAAGTGTTCATGTTTACAGGAATACGCCATTTTGAAAAAGCTAACACAAAAGATTAATAAAACAAACAAGCTTACCTTTTGAAGAGTTTCTTTCATTTTCCCCTCTATTTTTGTTTTTTAGATGAAGATTAAGATTTGTTTAAAAATTTTTCATTTATCAATTTAATCGTTACTTTTTCAAATCCATACATCCTCAAATACTTAATTTATCAATTTTCTTCCATATAAATTTATTACATTGTTCCATATGCTAGAAGTATTGTTTGCAAGCTTTTCATCCTGTTAGATGTGATGTACCTTCTATTAGATTTATTGGGTTATCAAAATAACTTCGAAACAAAAGAAACCTCTTAAAGAAAAAAAACAGTTCTAGCTTTTTGTTATGTATTTATTAATGACAAATTTTATTTACTGGGGTATTTCAGAATGTTGTTTTACTTTAAACAAATTGGTTCTTGGGGTGAATGAACTTCTTGCGAACTTCCTTGAATGTTTAGCAACTGATCTTAATTAATGTTTATACATAGATTACTTATATTAATGTTTAGATAAATTTCAGAAGGAATATTTTCCTATTCTGTGCATTTCTATTAAAATATCTCTCGGGATCAATCAACGACACGGGGAAAGTATCAATGGTTTATTGTGGCGTGGTTTTAATATCAAAATTTAGTAGTTAGCGTTCCGTAATTTTCATAGGACCAATCAAAAACTGAAGCAATTATGTTTACAAATAGATTTGCGTAAATCACGATCTAAAGATTATTTTACTCTTTGGAGATAAGTAAAGTCCATAAAAAAAATTTAAAAACCACAAAAAAACCAAACAAAGCAGATTATATATATATTAAAATCTTGCGTAGGGCGAGCAAAAGTTATTGTTATTTTATTATGAAAATTATTATCTGAAGAGTTGCAATTTCATTTTAATTTTTAGAAAAAAGGGGTTCATAAATGAACCCCCTATAAATAGAACCAAGAACTTTATTAATAACGGTCTTGGTAATTTCTTGAGTTATTAGTACGCGAGAAATTTCTTTGTGGTCGTTCTTGCTGTTTTGCTTCGTTTACCAAAATGTTTCGTCCGCCAAATTCTTTTCCGTTTAGTTCTTTGATAGCAATTTTCCCATGCTCAGCATTCATTTCAACAAAACCAAAGCCGCGAGAACGACCAGTTTGACGATCGCGAACAATTCGAACAGATTCAACGTTCCCAAATTGGGAAAAGAGATTTTCCAGTTCCTCTTGTGTGGTCGAGAAACTGAGATTTCCAACATAGATATTCATAAAGAGAACCTCAAATAGTTATTAATAAAACACTTGGTTATCTATCTTTTAATAGGAATGATAAAAGATAGGAATAACCAATGACAAAAATAAGCAAAAAAAATTGTTTTCCAATTACTTTGATTTTTTTATTATTATTTTTAATTTAGCTTTTATTTAAAACCTATTATGGATTTACCTTTTTTCTCTGTCGTTATAACTACTTACAATAGGCTTTTGTTAGTTAAAAGAGCTATTACATCGTTGATTAAACAGAATGAAAACGATTGGGAAGCAATAATTGTTGACGATGGAAGTGAGGACGAGACTTACGAATTTTCCATCTCGCTTTGCAGAAGTGATAACCGCTTTGCATATATTTTCCAGCAAAATCGAGGACCTGCTTTTGCAAGAGAAACTGGAATTAAAATTTCGAAAGGGAAATATGTTACTTTTTTGGACTCCGACGACGAATACGATTTAGAACATTTGAAATTAAGGAAAAGAATTCTTGTCGAAAATCCTTTTATCGATTTTCTTTATGGTGGTTATAAAGTTATTGGCTCTAAGTACGTACCAGATATTCATAATCCAAATAAAATGATTTCATTAGATGAATGCGTGGTTGGTGGAACATTTTTCATTCGTAGAACCGTAGTCGAAAAACTTGGTGGGATTCCTAAACTTGATTATGGTGAAGACACCCGATTGTATGATTTGGTTAAAAAGAAAGGATTAATAGTTAAGAAAGTTGAATTTCCAACTTATATCTACCATCGTGAACACGAATCTTCCAGAACAAAAGTTATTGAAAAAGTTGCCCGTGGAAAAGTTACGTAAGATAATTACAATTTTGGAAAAGGAATTTCCCGAGGCAAAGATTAGACTTAATCATTCTAATCCATTTGAATTGCTCGTAGCAACTATTCTTTCTGCCCAATGTACAGATGAAAGGGTTAATATAGTAACCTCCAATTTATTTGCTAAATTCAAAACGCCAAAGGATTTTGCTAATTTAAATTATGAAGAATTAGAAAAACTTGTCTATTCAACTGGATATTATAAATCTAAGGCAAAACACATTATAGGTTGCGCAAAAATGATTTTGGATAAGTTCGATGGGAAAGTTCCAGATTCCATGGAGGCTATCCTTCAGCTTCCAGGAGTCGGAAGGAAAACAGCAAATGTTATCCTTTCCCATTCATATGATAAACCCGGTATAGTAGTAGATACCCATGTGATTCGAATCACAAACCGTTTAGGCATTGTCGATACAAAGAACCCAAAAAAAATTGAGTTTAGGTTGATGGAATTACTCCCCAAAGATAAATGGGTTATGTTTACTCACCTTATTATAGCTTTTGGTAGGAAATACTGCATTAGCCGAAATCCGAAGTGCAATATTTGTCCCATCAATTATTACTGTAATTATTATCAAAAAAAGTTGTAACTTATATTTTTCTTTAGTGTTTAAGTTTTTTTAAGGTTATAGACAATGAAGAAGTTTTTTTTCCTTTCATACCTTGTCTTTTTTGTCCTTCCTAATCTGACATTTTCAAAGGTTGAAATAGTAAAAGATAGCAAGGGCACTGATTTCTGGTTTACCTTTCTTCCAAATTACCATAACAATTGGGATCATATGGATCCAAGGAGAAGGTATGGGGACTCTTTATATATTTTTATTGCTACATCGGAACCCACAAAAGGTACAATTGAATATGTTGATAGACAAGGTCAAGTCTTTTTTACCAATTTTGAAATAACAGATCCATCGCAAATGTATATATTTAGAATCCCCAGCTACAATTTTGCTCTTCTTGGTTATAACGAGAGCAGTTTTTTGCTTGACCAATCTAATGCTTCAGTTCAAACGGAGAGGGTTGCAACAAATGCTTTTCATATAACAAGCGACAAGGAAATATCGGTCTATGGGCTTAGCCAGGCTAATACCACTTCCGATGCTTTTCTGGTACTTCCAACTGATGTATTAGGCAATCGCTACTTTATTCTCTCGTATAATAGCGATGGAATTAGGAGCGGAAATATATTAGATGGACAAAGTACACCTTCTGAATTTGCAATTGTAGCTGTCGAAGATAATACCAATGTAACAATTTATCCCAAAGCCGAAACATATAGATTTGGAATTCAAACACAGAAAATAAATCTGAATAAAGGCGAAGTATATTTAGTCCAAGCCAGAATTTCTACACAAAATCTAAATTCTGACTTAACAGGTACTGAAATTATTTCTTCTAAACCTATAGCAGTTTTTGCTGGTCATCAAAGAGCAACAATTCCATACACAACAAGGTTTAGCACTCCAAACCCATCGAGAGATATTTTAATAGAGCAATTACCCCCGGTTTCTACTTGGGGGAAAAATTCAATTGTGGTGCCTTTTGCTAAATCTAGAAATGAAATTCCTTCAGGCGAAAGTATTTACCGTGTTTTAGCAGCAGAAGATGAGACCGTTATTACTGTCAATGGTGTTAGGGTTGCAACTTTGTCTCAAGGCGGGTTTTATGAAGGAACATTAGACAGACCATATTACATATCATCAAATAAACCGATTCTTGTTGGTGCTTACAAAAAAACATGTGGCACAGGGCCTAGTTATCTAGGGGATCCATTTTTTGCAATTATGCCTCCTATGGAACAATATTTAGATGAATATCGTGTATTGAATGCTCAAGCATCCGAAATAGATATACCGAAAGTGTATCAAGAACAGTACATTTCAGTTATTATTCCAAAGGTAAGTTGGCAAAGTTTTAGGATAGATGGGTCGACTCTTTCACTTTCCGACATCATCGATGTTCCAGGAAGTCAGCATGTTTATGCTAATATTCGTGTGAGCGACGGTGTTCATTTTCTTAAGGCAGATACTAGTTTCGGTATTGTTGTTTATGGTTATGGCAATGCAAATTCCTATGGTTACATTGGAGGAAGCAATTTCCTTAGATTGAATTTCCTTGAACCACAGATTACGTCACTTCCGAATGACTCTTGTTTCATTGGAAAAGGAATTGCATATAAAAGGAGAGCTCAAGATGCCCCTTTAGCACAATTCAATTTAGTTGATTCTCTTACTTTTAACTGCGAACTATACTCTTTTTTGAATAAGAGAGATACTATTTTCTTTGGGTTTAGGTTAAAAGACATATACCAGGATGGAAGGTATGCAGTTTATGTATCGGACACTATGAATTTGTACAGCCAAGTTCTAGAAGAGTGGATACCTGGATTTACTTTTGCAATTAAGAATCAAACACCAGGTCAAATTCAATTAGTCAAAGGAGAAACCTCAACGGGCAAAGATTTCTGTTTTGATGTACCAATTGTAAATAATGGTTTTATCCAAAAAAGAATAGTCGGTATATATTTGAAAAATTCAAAAAAGTTCCCAAATAGTTTTGTTCCAACAGATATTCCTCCTGGAGGCGAGATAGTTTTTAATTTTTGTGTTACTTCGACAGAGGAAACCACATTGTTTGACACTTTGGTTATTGAAAATAGTTGCTTTGGTAGGGAAATCTTGGCAATAGAAATTACTTTTGTTTCGGACAAACAACCCCCAGAAATTACCTCAAAAGTTGATAGTTGCAATAAGTTTATTGAAATTATTGTAACTGATGATCAAAGTATCGATAAGGGTCTGAAGCAAGTTACTATAGAAGAATACACAAATTGCCATGCAAATATTTTCACAAATTACCCGAAAGATGTAAAAATTCAAGTTAACATTATTAATTTCAGAGAAGACGCTTTTATTTCTGTAATTGCAATAGATTCCTCTGGAAACAAGAAAGAATATTTTTTAACAATTCCAGGATTTACTTTAAGGGTTGAAAATGATCCAGACTTACCTATTAGTCTCGGAAAGCATTTTTTAGGAAGCTTTTATTGTGATTTCTTTTATATATACAATTACGGAAATTTCACTCAAGTTATAGATAAGGCTTACTTTATACAGAATAACACATTTAGCGTCTTGCCCTCCAACTTCCCAATAATCATACAACCTAAAACGACTTTTCCATTAGCTTTTTGCTTTAATCCAACTAGCACAGGTATTGATAGAGATACCCTAATTTTGGAAAGTAATTATCATTGTGTTCGCTGGGAGTTTGCTTTTGTTGCCGAAGGTCAAGAAATTCTTTTGGAAAGCCGTTCAAAATGTAATGTAACAGTTACAGGAAAATTAACTACTTTAGTAAATAGAACAAACAGATCTGTGCTTTACCCAAATCCAAGCAATAATGTATTGTATGTTCAACTGTCCAATACTTTACCAACACCAATTGATATTAGTATAAAGGACTTATTGGGTAGGGAAGTTTATAGTTCAAAATCTATTTTGAAAAATAATATTGTACTTGAAATTAATATTTCCGACTTACCACAAGGAATTTATTTCTTTACTGTTACAGACAGGTTTGGAAATGTAGAAGTAATAATATTTGAAAAAATTTAATTCCCAATTAATAAATATTAATTTAGTTCGTTTCTAGTTGTTGGTTTTTAGGTATATCATGAAAAAGATTTTTTTGATCATAGGTGGAGTGGTTTTTGGTTTAGTTATCGGGATTTATTTCTCACCACTTCTTTCAACTGATAACGTTTATCAGCAAATAAAAAAGATTGACAAGGTTTTGAATATTGCTGTAAAAAACTACCTTGAACAAGTAGATACCCAGAAGCTTGGAGAAGCTGCTGTAAAAGGAATTTTAAATGAGCTTGATGTGCATAGCGTTTATATATCTGCTGAAGAAATGAAACGAGTAAGTGAAGACTTTCAAGGCAGCTTCGAGGGTATAGGAATTGAATTTGATGTGATAAATGATACTATAGTTGTTGTGTCGCCTATTCCAGGTGGACCAAGCGAAGCTCTTGGGATACGCTCCGGAGACAAAATTATAGAAATTGATGGGCAAAATGCAGTTGGAATGAGTCGCTCTGAAGTTCCTAAAAAGCTTCGTGGCCCTAAAGGTACTATAGTTAATGTTGCAATTAAGAGAGAAAGCTCAAAGGATTTATTGCAATTTAAAATCAAAAGAGACAAAATTCCTTTAAATACTGTCGACGCAGCTTTTATGGTCGAGGGAACGGATATTGGTGTTGTTGTTGTCAATAGGTTTGCAGCAACTACATACGACGAGGTGATAAAAGCGCTACATAAACTTGAAAATCAAGGAATGAAAAAATTAGTTCTTGACTTACGTGGAAATCCCGGTGGCTATTTAAACCAAGCCTTTTTGATGGGGGAAATTTTTCTCAGAAACAAAGATACAATAGTCTATACGAAAGGAAGGGTTGCCGAATTTCAAGAGGTTTATGTTGCTTCCGGAGTCTCCTCCTTTGTTAACTTGCCTCTAATAGTGCTCATTAACGAAGGATCAGCATCGGCAAGCGAGATTGTTTCCGGCGCTATTCAAGATCTTGACAGAGGTTTGATAGTTGGCGAAACTTCTTTTGGCAAAGGACTTGTTCAAAGGCAGTTTGAACTTGGAGACGGTTCTGCATTTCGACTGACTATAGCCAAATATTACACACCGTCTGGAAGATGCATTCAGAGGCCATACAAAGACAAAGATAAATATCGTCACCTTGTTGGTCGTTTGGAGCTCGAAGAAGGTTCATACATCTATAATGCATACGACAAGATTGTTGAACAGGTAAAAAGAATCAATGACACAATTAAAAATGAAAAAGATAAGATATCCCTCGAATCGTTACCAATTTATTATACGAGGTCCAAAAGAGTTGTTTTTGGTGGTGGCGGCATTACTCCCGACTACATTGTGAAATCCGATACAATTACTAGAATGACTGCTGCTATTCGGCGTGAAAATCTTTTCTTTGAATTTATCGACAAGAACTTAATGAACGAGGTTGAAAATTTAAAGAAAACATTCAAAGATTTTAAAGAGTTTAATAGAAAATTTAATGTCTCTGAGCAAACTTTAATCGATTTTAAATCTTTTGTGGAGAAAAAAGGAATTAAGATTGAAAATCAGGATTGGAATAAGGACAAAGAATATATTTCAATTTATTTAAAAGCGCAAATTGCAAGAATTATTTGGACTCGTGAACAATTTTTGGAAGTACTTTTCTCTGTCGATAATCAATTTAAGAAGGCTTTGGAACTTTTCCCAGAAGCAATAAAAATTGCCAAATTGAAATAGAAACAAACTTTTTTATTTAAAAATAATATGAATTATTATCGATAACAAAAGTTAAAAGAAAAAGAAAAAAGGGCATTTGCCCTCTCTTCTTGGAAAATACAGTGAACATTTTCAATTAGCAACAAATAGAGTATTTCAATAGTTTAAATCTTCAGTTTTAACTTTTCCTCGAAAGACCCAATAAATACCGGATGTGTAGGCTAATACAAAAGGAACACCAATTATTGCAATAATTAACATAATAGAAAGTGTCTTTTGTGACGAGGCAGCATTGTATATATTCAAACTATATTCGGGATTTGGATTCGATGGGACAAGATTTGGGAAGATACCTATTGCAAATAATGCGAGCAAGGCTGCAATACTTGCACAAGAAGATATAAAAGCCCATCCATAACGTTTATGATGAATTTCACGGGGAATATTTGCTATTGCAAGCATATTTAGCAGAGGTACTATAAAGAGAATTGGAAAATTTTTGAAATGCTGTGTCATGTGAGGAACATATACTAAAGTAACCATTGTTGTTGAAACATAGCAAATAACGAAGAAAATAATTGTATTATTTACCCATTTCCTAACTCTTTCTTGTAATTCTCCTTCTGTTTTCATAACTAAGTAAATAGCACCATGCATCATAAAAAGTGCAACTGTTGTGATTCCAGTTAAAACAGTATAGGGAGAAATAAGGGTCCAGAAGTTACCAGTAAATTCGTGAAATTGGTTCAAGGGGACACCTACGATAATATTGCCCATTGCAACACCAAGTAGTAATGCAATTAAATAGCTTGAAATTGAAAAAGCAATATCCCAATTGCGACGCCAACGAACACTTTCCCTCTTGCTGCGAAATTCAATTGCAATAGCACGGAATACAAGCACCACAAGAAGCAAAAATAAAGCAATATAGAAGCCAGAAAAGACAGTTGCATAAACTTCTGGGAAAGCAGCAAAAAGTGCTCCACCCCCTGTTATTAACCAAACTTCATTTCCGTCCCAAACTGGGCCAATTGCGTTTAGAAAAATTCGACGATTTGTGTCTTCCTTTACAAATAAGTGCATGCTACCAACTCCGAGATCAAAGCCATCCAGAATTGCATACCCAGCAAAAAGTACACCTATTAAAATGAACCAAGTAATATTTAGGTCCATAAGTACCTCCATTTATTGTTTTTCAATTATTGCTTTTTGCTTTGAATAAATTTCTGCTTCAGCTTCGGTCACAATTCCCTGCTTGATTTTTCTATCGAGTAGGAAAATAAAAAGTAAGAATATCAGAAGATAGATAAGTGTGAATAGAATTAAAGAGAACCAAACACTTTCTGGGGTTAATGTTTTGGAAAGACCTTCGGATGTCCTTAGCAATCCATAAACAATCCAGGGTTGTCTTCCAACTTCAGCGGCAATCCAACCAGTTTGGTTTGCAATATGAGGCAGCAGTACTCCGATAACAAGTACCCAAAGAAACCATTTCGTAGTCCATAATTTATTTGTTGCCCAAAGCACAATTCCAATAATTGAAACTATAATAAATAGTATTCCAAGTGAAATCATGATATGGAATGATTGAAAAACAATATTAACTGGAGGCTGATCCTCTGGGGGAAATTCCTTTAATCCTGTAACAGGTTTTGACGCATCGAAATGAACAAGCCAACTAAGCAGGCCCGGTATTGCAATCCCATATTTAACTTTTTGTTCTTTTTCATCTACCCACCCGAAAATATGCAAAGGAGCATTGCCTTGAGTTTCGAAAAGTCCTTCCATCGCGGCAAGCTTTGCTGGCTGATTTTTCGAAACACCAACGGCACTGGAGTGACCAGTAATTAGTTGAAGAAATGAGGCAATAATTGCAATTATAAGACCGACTTTGATAGCAGACTTGGAGTGATCTAAATACCTTTTTTTAATAATGTAATACGCTGAAATACTCAAAATAAGAAATGCCCCCGTCAACCAAGAAGCAAATATTGTATGAGTTAACCTATCAATCGTGGATGGGTTGAATACAACTTGCCAGAAGTCTACTATTTCAGCTCGTGTTACGATAGTATCCCCTACTTGCCGGGTAACCAAATGATGCCCTGCCGGGGTTTGTTGCCAAGAATTTGCCACAAGAATCCAAACAGCACTAAGATGGGCTCCGAATGTTACCAAAATTGTTGAGATGAAGTGAGTAATTGGTTTTACTTTGTTCCAACCAAAGAGGAGAATTGCCAAAAATCCAGATTCGAGGAAGAATGCAAAGATGCCTTCTGCAGCAAGTGCGCTACCAAAAACGTCTCCAACAAAACGAGAGTACGTTGCCCAGTTTGTTCCAAATTGGAATTCCATTACAATTCCCGATGCAACCCCCATTGCAAAGATGATACCAAAAATCTTAACCCAAAAGCGAGTAAGGTCTTCCCATTTTTTGTCTTTGGTCTTTAAGTACATACCTTCCATAATTATCAAAGCGATGCCTAATCCAATGCTCATAGGTGGGTAAAAGAAATGGAAGGCAGCAGTTATGGCAAATTGGATTCTAGAAAGGAGTTCTACTTCTGCCATAAAAACCTCTAATTATGAAAATATAACCAAAAAGCAATTTAAAAAAATTTTTTGTAATCAAAAATTATTTTAGCAAATTGAAATTTAGTAAATAACACTTAAAATAATGGAAAATTTTTTAAAATATTTTTTTCAATCAAGAAAAGAAAAAGAAAAAAAGATAGTCAGAGATCCAATAAAATTCGAACAATTTTTGAAATTTGTTAACCAAGAGCCAGGATTCTATTTACGCGATATATTTCAGTTTTTTTACGATATGGTTTTTTATTTTATTGGCAAAAAAGATATTTCTAAAGGCTATACAATCAACCAGATTTTCAAAGAATTTGATATAGATAGATTGCTTGTGGAAAATTGCGAAAATCCTTTCTTTGCAGATCCAGTTTTTAGTGAAAGATTAATCGACCTCGTTAAATCATTCAAAAAAAGAACCCTTCAAAATCATTTGATTTTATTCGAAGGGCCACCTGGTAGTGGAAAATCAACTTTTCTAAATAACTTAATTAACAAGATAGAGGAATATGCCAGAACCGAGCAGGGTGCTTTGTTTAAGACTTATTGGAAAATCGATATCCCAATGGTCGTGGAAGCAATGGTGCAAAACGGAATTAATAATCTTCCTATTGATGAAGGATATGGTATTGGTGACCAAATAGCAAACTTCAAAGAAGATGTAAAAATTAGAAAATCTTTGGATTTTTCTTGTCCAAGATTTGATCATCCTATTCTTCAAATACCTAAAAATTTGCGATATAGTTTGCTGGATCAACTGATTAAAGACAAAAAATTTAAAAAGAAATTGTTTGAAGATACAGAATACGAATGGGTTTTCAAGGAAAATCCCTGCAATATCTGTCTTTCTCTTTATGATATTCTCTTCGACCGATTGAAAAAAGAAGAAAAAATTTTCGAAATGATCTACGCGCGAAGGGCTGTTTTTCGAAGATTGTTTGGTGTTGGAGTTAGTGTTTACAATCCAAGCGATCCTATTTATTCCGAACCGCAAACAAATTCTTTTGTGCAAGATTATCTGAGGAATTTATTACGGACAGATAATATTGAGTTTATTTACTCTGACCTTGCATTGACTAATAATGGTGTTCTTGCTTTAATGGATATAAAAGAGAAAAATTTAGAAAGATTATTTCGTTTGCATGGTATAATTAGTGATGGGGTTCATAAAGTTGGTACAATCGAGGAGCGAATAAAATCAATGTTTATAGGATTAGTCAATCCCGAGGACAAACAAAAATTTGAAAATGTTCCTTCGTTGAAAGATAGGATCATTTACGTAAGAATTCCATATGTTTTGGATTTCAAAACAGAGACTGTTATTTACAGAAGTAAGTTTGGAAAAGAAATTGACAAATATTTTTTACCTCATGTTTTAGAAGTATTTGCTAAAATCATTGTTGCAACAAGGTTGGAAAAAATCTGCAAAGCACTTAAAAAGTGGATACCAGATCCAATGAAGTATGATAAATTCTTGGACAATGATTATGTTCTTCTTAAAATTTATTCTTATGCAAATTTAATCCCTAAATGGTTGGACGATTCGGATGTAAAGAAGCTCGACCCGGAGATTTATCAAGAAATCTATAAGGAATCCGAAGCTGATGGCTTCAAAGGTATTTCTGGTAGACAATCTTTGCAAATATTTGGTGATTTTTTTGAGAAATTTGCAATTGGCAATAATCTAATAGGGCTAGATAAAGTTTTAAATTACTTAATGAATTTGGATATTCCCGAAATTAAAAGTGTTTCTCAAAATGTTTTGATTGCAATTGCTAATGATTATGATTATACCGTTACCCAGGAAGTAAAGGAATCCATTTATTTTTTTAATAAAGAGGAAATAGAAACACAAATTTCAAATTATCTCTATGCAATTAATTTTGATGTTGGAGAAAAGGTTTTCTGCCCATTTACCCAAGAAGAAATAGAAATCACAGAAGAATATTTTTCTCAATTCGAAAAATCGGTTCTGGGCGAAAATGCTTCTTTGTTGGAAAGAAAAAAGTTTCGAAAAGAAAATCAACATTTTTATGTTAATACAACACTGGCCCAAGAAATTAGTATTCAAGGAAAAAACATTTTTGAAACACAACAGTTTAAAAATCTATATACAAGATTTACTAACGTTTTGAAAGAAAATGCATTGGTACCTTTTTCCGGTAATATTAATTTTAGATCCGCTTTGGTTGAATTTGATAAAGGAATTGAAAAATACGACGACAAAATAAGGCGCACAATCGAATTTTTAATTTCGAACTTGGTGAATAAGTTTGGTTATTCAAAAAAAGGAGCGATTTCAATTGTTCAATATGTTTTGGACAATAAGTTAGAAGCTAAATATTAAAGTTATTTAACAACTGCTCCAGGAACGATATCAGAGAGTGTTGTAATTAATGTGAGTTTGGAACCGTCCTCTGTACTTGCAGCTAATAACATACCATCGGATTCGACGCCCATCAATTTGGCTGGTTCAAGGTTCGACACGATGACAATTGTTGTTCCAATAAGTTCTTCGGGAGAATAATGTTCGCCAATACCAGCGACAATTTGCCTTTTTTCAGACCCAACATCAACTATTAACTTGATAAGTTTCTTTGATTTTTTTACTCTTTCAGCCTCCAAAACTTTTGCCGTTCTAAGATTAACTTTGGCAAAGTCCGAAAAGGTTATTCTATTAATTTTCTTTTCTTCCCAAAGTTGTTCTGGGCTTTTTCCGAGTTTGTCTATTTGTTTTTGTATTGTTTTATCGTCAACATTTGGGAACAAAATTCCCGGATTGTGGATCTTGTGGCCCTCGTTTAAATTAAAGTGCGGTATTTTATCCCAAAGTTTTTCTGAACTATTACCATAGTTTGGCTCCCCAGTTTTTGGTTCTAATTCGAGTGCTTCAAAAATTTTTTTGCTTGTAAATGGAATAATTGGAGCAAAAAATAGTGCAAAAGAAAAAATCAATTGGGAACAAATGAATAATGTTTTGGAACATTCATCGGGGTTATTTTTTAACGTTTTCCAAGGCTCTTCGTCGTTGAAATACTTATTTGCGTATCGTACCGAGTTTAGGATATCGAAAATCGAGTCTCGAAATTTGAAATTGCTCAAGTTGTTAGTTGCATTCCTAAATGAGTTTAAGATTCCCTTTGCAAGCTCTATTTCGTTAAATTTTAACACGTTAAATTTGTTTTGTAATATTTCTTCACCTTTTGAAATTTGTTCAAGAAGCATTTCCCATTCGTTTTTTAAATTTTTATATTTTTCTGGTAATACAGGGACCTTGCTATCGAAATTTTTTAAAAGAAATTGTATTGTTCGATTGATAAAATTACCGAAAATTGCAGCAAGTTCGCTATTGTTTCGAAGTTGAAAATCTTTCCAAGAGAAATCAGAGTCTTTCATTTCGGGTAAATTGCATGCTAAAGCATAACGTAAAGCATCTATTGAAGCTTTATCATGAAATTCATCCAAAAAATCACGCAGGTCGATTGTCCAATTACGTGACTTGGAAAATTTTTGTCCTTCAAGGTTCAAAAATTCATTTGCTGGAACATTTTCTGGGAGAATAAAACCATCGTCTTTTGCGTAAAGAAGGGTTGGAAAAAGCAAGGTATGAAAAACTATATTATCCTTGCCGATAAAGGCTATGTATTTTGTTTCAGGATTTTTCCACCAGTCTTGCCAGTCAAAATCAGCATGAATATTTTCCTTCTTTAACTCTTGAAATAAATGTTTTGTTGCAGAGATGTAACCTAATACTGCTTCGAACCATACATACATTACTTTGCCTTTTGCTTTTTCGGGGTCAATTCCCTCAATTCCTTCGATTGAAACACCCCAAGTTAAATCCCTTGTAATTGCACGTTCTTTCATTCCTTGCTTCAGCCAACTACGACTTTGCTGGAGCACATTTTCTTTCCAATCCTTTGAATGGCTATCGATATAGTTTTCCATGAATTCTTGGAATAAATCAAACCTAAAGAACCAATGAGTAGTTTTTTTTACTATGGGTTTTTGTCCCGTAATAAGGCTTTTGGGTGAAATCAGATCAAGTTGGTTGTAATAAGCACCACAATTGTCACATTGGTCTCCACGTGCTTGGTTGAAACCGCAGTTGGGACAAACTCCCTCTACGTATCTATCTGGAAGAAACATATTTGCTACCGGGTCAAAGAATTGCTCTTCTTCTTTTTCGATTAAATATCCTTTATGGTAGAAGTCCTTGAAGAACTCTTTCGCGGTTTCGTGATGAATTTGAAGCGAAGTTCTGCTAAAAATATCAAAAGTCATTCCAAATTTTTCGAATGCATCTTTGTTGGCTTGGTGATATTTATCAATAATATCTTTGGGTGAAACCCCTTCTTTCTCTGCAGCAATTGTTATGGCAACCCCATGCTCGTCGGAACCACATATCCATAGAGTTGGCTTTCCTTGTAGGCGTAGAAATCGAACATATATATCTGCAGGAAGGTAAGCTCCGGCGCAATGACCAAGATGAATGTATCCATTGGCGTATGGCAAAGCAGATGTTACAAGATATCTTTTTTGTTCCGTTTCTTCCATAACAATTTTGAATTTTTAAAAAACTCAAAATTAGAAAAAAAAGGGCAGTTCCCATTACTTTCCGGAGTAATATTCAGAATGTTATTATTTGAAAGTATTTTTTCTTACTATTTTTTCAGAAGGTCACGAATTTCTTCTAATAAAATTTCAGTTTTACTAGGTTCTGGTGGTGGCAATGTAACTTCTTCTTCCTTCCTTCTGAAAACATTGATTGACTTTACAAAAACAAAGATTGCAAATGCAACAATTATAAAGTCAAATAGGACTTGAATGAAATTACCAATGTTTAATGAAACTGCTGCTTGATTCAGGGAAGCTTCTTTTAGAATAATTTTAATCTCGGTGAAATTAACACCACCCAACAAAAGCCCAATAGGGGGCATTATTACATCGTTGACGAGAGAAGATACAATTTTTCCGAATGCGGAGCCAAGAATTATACCCACTGCCATATCCAGCACATTGCCTCTCATTGCAAAACTCTTGAACTCATTAAGTAGCTTTTTCATTTTACTCCGATAAAAATTGCAAAATAATTTTTTTAATATAATTTTTTTAAATTAATTACTAAATTTTTTTAAATTAATTACTAAAAAAGCCGGCGAAACTTAGAAAAATATGTCTCGCCGGCAAGTTTGCAAATGTAAAATTTATTCTTCCGAAACTTGTCCTATGTCTTTAAGTCTTTTAGGTCCAGCTTGTATTACTTCGCTTGGGCAACCATCAGCAAAAAGCTTGAAATTTTCGATGTACCTAGCTGCTAAACTGTCGTATCTTTGCCAGTATTCTTCTTTGTTACCCCACGATGTAGATGGTTTTAATACATCATCTGGAACCCCAGGACAATGAAGAGGAACTTCGAAGCCAAAGATTTTATCCTTACGGTATGGAACATCATCAAGCAATCCGTCTAAAGCAGCGTTAAGAAGAGTCCTAGTATGACGTATACTGATTCGCTTTCCAACACCGAATTTTCCACCCACCCATCCAGTATTTACTAACCAGCATTTTGCGTTATGCTTAACCATTTTATCTTTCAAGAGGTTTGCATAATAAAATGGGTGATGGACCATGAATGGTGCGCCGAAACATGCTGAAAAAGTAATTTCAGGCTCAATTCCTAATCCAATTTCTGTACCAGCAATTTTAGAGGTGTACCCACTAATAAAATGATACATTGCTTGGTTCATGTCTAAACGTGCAATTGGTGGAAAAACACCAGAGGCATCGCAGGTTAGGAACACAACGTTTTTTGGATGGGTTCTTACCATCTTAGCTTCTACTATGTTTGGAATAAATTCTAAAGGATAAGACGCTCGTGTATTTTCGGTAAATTGATCGTCGTTGAGGTCGACATTACGCGTGACAGGGTCGTAAACAACATTTTCGAGAATACATCCAAACCGGCGAGTTGCAGCCCAAATCTGTGGTTCATGTTCTGCAGAAAGGCGAATTACTTTTGCATAACAACCTCCTTCGAAATTAAATACTCCCTCGTCGCTCCATCCATGTTCGTCGTCACCAATTAGACTTCTGTTGGGATCTGCGGAAAGTGTTGTTTTACCAGTACCACTTAATCCAAAAAACAAAGCAACGTCGCCTTTTTTTCCAACATTCGCAGAGCAATGCATTGCCATTACATTTTGCATTGGGAGAAGGAAATTCATTATAGTGAAAATAGATTTCTTGATCTCGCCACCATAGCTCGACCCAAGCACCAATGCCATCCTTGCACCGAAATTGATAATAATAGCTGTTTCTGTACGAGTTCCATCAACTCGTGAATCACAACGGAAGGATGGTGAGGCTATTAAGGTAAATTCGGGCACGTGTCGTTTATATTCATCTTGTGTTTTAGGTTGGAGAAACATGTTCCTTGCGAATAAGCTTTGCCAAGCGCTGTCTGTAATGATTCTAATCGGCATTCTATAATTTGGATCTGCACCGACATATAAATCTTGGACGAAAAGTTCTTCACCCTCTAAATATGCCTGAAGCCTATACAAAAGATTGTAGAATTTGTCTTGTGGGAAAGGTCTGTTATATACCCCCCACCAAATTTTGTTTTCGGTTGTTGGTTCGTGCACAATATACTTATCGTTTGCGGCACGAGCGGTCCATTTACCAGTGTAAACAAGCAATGGTCCGCCGTTAACAATATGACCTTCCCCTCGAAAAACTGCTTCTTCGTACAAAGCTGGAGTCGGAAGATTCCAGTAAACACGGTCCAAATTAATTAAACCATGATTTGACAACTTAAATTCGCTTGCCAAAGCATTGGCATGCTTAGCAGATGGAGTTTCAAATTCTAAATATTTCATAACCAATCCCTTATTAATTTTCTTTCACCAATGTATAGTTCATTTGGAGAGTCTGGATCTAAAGCCCATTTGATTCTTTCAATACCTTCTGTAATATCCTTGACTATTCCACAAGTTGAAAGTCTAAGCCAACCATCAAGCCCAAATTCAGAACCGGGAACAGCAAGAACGCGAACTTTGTCTAACAAGAATTGCGACAATTTAACGGAATTTTTAAAATAATAACTAAAATCAGCGAAACAGTAAAAGGTTCCATCGGGTTTGAATGCCTTAACACCTTTAAATGCATTAAGCCTATCCATCATAATGTTACGATTATTTTCTAAAGTAATCCTGAGGCTTTCAACTTGAGTTTGAGGACCATTTAATGCAGCTGCGGCAGCAATTTGTGTTACAACCGGTGGACCGGATGTTTGGTGGGCTTGGATATTTGTCATGGCTTCAACTAGCTTTTTGTTTGCTATAGCCCAACCAATGCGAAAACCGGTCATAGCATACATTTTGGATACACCATTAATTACAACAAGTTTTGAGTTTTCGCTCAAATCCTTAGCGAATTTGTAGCAATTAATGGGTTTTTTCCCATCGAAAATCAGCCTATGATAAATATCGTCCATTATTAAATATAAGCTTCTTTTTTCGCAGAATTCCACAATTTGAGCAATGAATTCTTCTGAATACATTGCTCCTGTTGGGTTGTTTGGACTATTGATAATTATCGCTTTAGTGTACGAAGTAACTCTTTCCTCGATGTCTTTTAACCTTGGGTAAAAGGAACCATCTTCGGGGAAAACTGGAACTGGAACTCCACCGCAAAGTTTAACCATTTCGGGATAGCTAACCCAATATGGTGCAGGGAAAATTACTTCTTCTTGGGGATTAAGTATAGCTTGAAGGCAGACCATTATTGCTTGTTTCGCACCGCTTGAAGCAATTACGTTTTCAGGTGCAACCAGCCTATCATAGAATTCTTCAGTATAGCGAATTATTGCTTTTTTAAGTGTAGGTATTCCATCGGCGGGAGTATATCTTACTTCTCCCGAGTTGATTAGATTAGATGCGGCGATCAAAGCTTCCAAAGGGGCTTTGCTTTTGGGCTCGCCTCCTCCAAGATGAATTACCGGTTCACCTTTGTCTCTAAGTATGGCTGCGATTTCGTTAAGCCTTAAAGTTGCTGACGCCTTAATTGACTTACCAATCAAACTTAAACTCATATTCTTTCACCTTTAATACATATTGCAAAAAAAACAAAGACAAATTTCTTAAAATTAAATTAAATAAACAATTTTTTTATTTTTTATATTTGTGTTTTAACTATGTTTTTCACCAAAATAAGGTGGCCATATGAAACTCAAGTTAATAATACTTTTCTCGTTGTCTTTTGTTTTTTCGGCGTTGTCTTCACCGTTTTACTTTTCTCTTGGGGGTAGCAATTTGGTACCATTAGGCAAATTTAAAGAAACTAACAAACTATCTCTTGGTTTAAATTTTCATCTTCAAGATAGGACTTTTTGCAATCTTTGGTATGGATTGCGTATGGATTTTGCAAAACTCGACTCTATTGAGAATGTAGCTGTTGGAACTAATTACTTCGCATCATACTTACTTTTGTCTCCCGAAATACGATATGTTTTTGTTCTTTCGGGCAAAAATAATTACGACGATACATTTTATCTTTTTCTTCAAGGTCTACTTAATTATTCTTCAATTTCAAGAAAACAAAAAGTCGATGAAAATAATAATGGTTTAGGAGTCTCGGTTGGAACTGGTCTTGGTTTTGGTTTTTTTCTTTTCAATTTATGCTGGGCTGTAGAGTTTGATGCTTTGTTTTCTGCTCCAAACTTCATTTTGAAATCCGGAAGAAGACCTACCCTTACTAATTATAACTTTGGTTTAACATTGGGAGTAAGGTTATGAAAAATTTTATTCTACTTTTTCCTTTAGCATTTCTTTTTATTATTTCCTCTGCTTGTAGAACATTGAATAGAAATGACGATGCTTTGAGAATAAAAAAAGATTCTGCTTACAAATATTCGGCTTATCCATTCGATTACAACGTTGTTAGAAACGGAAACACTTTACGAGGAACAGTATTAAAATTTGAAACAGTTTTAATACCCGACAGTTGTATTCCTAATCGTCAACCTAATTTCAAAGCTGAAAACAGGCTGATTTTTTTGGATATTAAATCACCAAATATAAGATATTTAGAATATATTCCATTTGAGGATGTTGATTTTATTGGACCCAAATTTGGTCAACCCCTTAATGCAATTGAGGATTATAATTTTCCCCTTGAACCAAAAAGATTTCGTTTTGTACCATGGGATACGGTGAAGGTTCCTTGTAGAGAATGTGCCTGCCAACCATTTACACTTTCCCTTTCGGTTCCTTGCGTTTTCTGTCCTAGGTGTCCAACAAGAGCATGTAATTGGTATTTTGTAGAGTTAAGAGGCGGGTATTCAACCTACAAAGACAAATTAACACCGACAAGTTCCATTTGGAAAGATGCGTTTTTTGGGGAAGCAACTTTCGGAATTCGTTTTGGTTATCATAGACAATATGGTTTTGGTATTATGTTTTCAACTGGAGTACCAATTTACAATTCTTTCACAGGAGAGGATATTCTAAGACCTTTAGCTTTATTTCATTTTAGATGGGACCCCTTCAAAAGTTGTATTAAACCAAGTGAAAATTCAAGTCTAGGGAATATTAAAATAGAACAAGGTTTTGGTACCACCGAGTTAATAGATGAAACAAGAAAAGAAATTCAGGGTTTGTCTCTTTTGAAATGTTTTAATCCCTACTTTTATGTTCAGGGTGGATTACCAATAGATGGCATTTCACTTGACTTATTTAAATTGAATATTTCAAGAGCGGATTGCAAAAACAAAATCCAAGCTTCTGCCCCGTATTTAAGAATTAACACGGTACCATTTACGTATGCTTTAGGTCTTGGCTTTGATTTTCCAATTTCCTCCTATGTTGATTTTAGCATCGATGCCGGCTGGAGGAGTTATGCTTTTGGTGAAAGTCAATCTTTGCTGGGTTTTAGAAATGTACCTTCGTATAGAAGAATTAATATGTTTTTCATCAGAACTGGTCTAACTTTGTAGGAGAATTAAAATGAAACAAATCAAACTTTTTGTTATTTGTTTATATTCTTTATTTCTTGTGTTTAGTCTATTGTTTCAATCTTGCGAATGTCCCTTGCAAGAACTAAACACTTATTCTAATTGTCAGGTTCGTGAAGCTACGATCACAAAGTTTAATCCAGGCGGAACTTTACAAAATATTACAAACCCAGATGGAACATCATCTTTGGTCTTTTTGCCAGATTCTCTTTATTCCATTCATACTTTTCTTTTCCCTTTTGACCGCAATATGTCTGGAGCATTGTTAAATGATGAAAGATTTGCAAAAAGCTCCACCATTCCTATTGTCAAGATCCCATTTTCAGATAAAAGACCATACTACCTTGCAATTGTCGATAACTATCCACAGAACAACATGTTAAATGGTGATATTTTGCTCTTTGATGTTTCCAATGATTTTTCCTATGCCCAAATTAGAGTTGCTGGTGAAATCGTTCGGATTAATCTTACTTTTAATTCCGAGAACTCGGAACGGTTTTGCAACCTTGTAAATACTTTAACAAGAGATACCGCCGAAATGAGACGTCTAAAAAGTAGGTTGTCTTTATATGGACAGGATTTACCTAATATTATTGAACTTAATTACAACCGAGGTGATATGATAGTACTGGATACAGGAAATAATCCAGTTGTTGGAGTCGACCCACCGCAAAGAGATATTGATTACATTCTTGAACGGACTCAAAAAAAATCCATTAACATAATCGTTCGTATTGGTGAGGTTTATCTTTATAAAGCAAGAAACGGCAAGTATTTTATCTTTGCAATAACAGACATTCGTCAAGGTACTTTGACCCCATTCAAACGCCGTTTAACTATTATGTTTAGCGAGGTGAATTAAAAGGAGGAAAAAATGAAAAATTATTCAGTTGTATTTATTTTTATGTTATTTTTTGGATTCGTTATTTCTTCTTGTACGAAACCAAAGATCATCCGAGAACTTCCCGTTGGTAATCTTACGCAAATTTCTCCTAAGCAATCTCCGAACACCGTCGAGAACGAGGTTGCACCAATTCAAATACCATCGAATGTTTCATTAGCTGATCCTTGCGAAAAGGAAGAGAGTTTTGTTACAAATTTGCCTTTCGATGGTATCACAACTTCTTCAGATTTTATTCGTAAGACATTTCCATTGAAGAATTACAATAAAGAAGCAATCGATTTTTTGACCTCAAATGTGGAGTCTGTGACTTTTCTTACAGCACACGAAGGATACGCTGCGTTTTCGCATCCACCACATCAAAGATATATCTTTAAATACGAGCTTCCTATAAATGGTTCGATTGGTGGGACGGATATTTTTTACTTTTTTCCTAAAGATAACAGAATTTTTTTCAATGTCCTACCTTTGCCAATTAACTCTGAGTTTTGGGATTCCCACCCATTTATTACAAACGACGTAGTTGGTAATCAACTTTTGATTTGGTCTTCCGATAGACCCGCAACTGATGTAGGCTTTAGTTTTCCATATCAAAACTCAGGAAATACTGATTTGTTTTTTGCTTTCAAAAGACCATTTGAAAATTGGAATGAAGTAAAAGTACATAATTTTTCCGAGGTATTACAAGAAATTAACACTAAATTTTTCGAGGCTACGCCCTTTTTGTTTTGTAAATGCTATAACCCAATTTTACTTTTTACATCGAATAGAGATTCCAAGGATTCCACATACGACATTTTCTACGTGAAATTGGAAATTGATTTCATTAACCAGGAAATAAAAACTACAAGCGGTATAAGAAAATTCGAACAAGGATATCAAACTATTAATACCAATGCCGATGAACGTTTCCCTTATATTCCTTATCCTCACGTTAATCAATTAAACCAAGAGCTTAATATTTACTTTACTTCTAATAGAAACAAAGATTCCACCGTAACAATTTCCAAGGATGCTGCTGGAAAAAAAATTAAAATTATAACAAAAAACGTTGGTAGTTACGATTTGTATAGGTTTCCCATCGATAATCGAGAGTTTAATTGTTGGCCTCCACCACCACCAAAACTATTCTTAATCGTTCGTTTGAACGAATATTGTTATAACCATAATGGAGAGGTAACAGATACCGTAGCTAATGTTGATGGTAAATACCTTTTAAATAATCAAGTTTTCGATTTGAAAAAGAAATATCAATTGGAACTTGGAAAAACATATTTTCTCGAGCTAAAAGATAATTCTTACGGATGCAGCAATGCTTGCGATTCTTGTTTTAGTACCAAAATAGAATTTACCACCCCACAGAGGATTTATAAAGATACCACTATTGAATTAACCTTGAGCAAACATTGTATCAAAAAACAACCAAAATCGATTAGCTTCTCGATGAAAAGAGGTTTGGCATTTTTTATTACGGGTTATTGGTATCCAACAACAATGGACAACTTGAATGAATTTTGGAGACGTTCTGCAAGTGGGTGTCTTTCTTTGTCTAATTTCATTGACTCAACTGATTTTAAACCGGATGAAAAGCATTTCTACGTTACAGCTGCTGAAATAAATGATAGATGGTTGGATGGATATTTCTTTCCAACCATAGACTCCTTACTGCAGTTACTAGATACTTGTTATAAAAACCAAAAGATTGTTATCACCGTTCACGGTTACACCGATCCCTGTCCGCTTAGAAGTGTCCGAGACCAATCTGGAAGACTTACCCAAGATAGTACACGTTTCACCTGCGATGATTCTTTTATTTTCGAAATGGACGGAGCAGCTATACGAGTTCCTAATGGAACCCTGATGAAATATCCCGAACTAAAGACAGTCGAAGGAAAATCTTTTAACCCACCTATTGGAGTACAGCAAGGTAATTATGTCCTTGCCTTGTTAAGAGCTTATTTTACCCAAAAGACTATAAAGAATGGATTTAAGAAGAAATATTCCAGTGACCCAGAAAAAGTTAAGTTATTTGACGAGTACGTTGTATTTAATTTAAAAGCCTTTGGAATCTACGATGAAAGGCCCCCTTGTCCAGAAATCGATAAAGAAATTGTTGGTGTTGAATTAGCAAATAAGCCCTATCCGCCGACTTTAAACGAACCCTGTAATCTACCACACAGTCGTAGAGTTATGATTTATGTTGATGTTGTAAGTCAACAAATGGTTGAAAGAAAAACCTTTGTCCGTGAAGAATGTGGAAGGATTAGTTACTTGACCTATCAAGAAAAGAAAAAAGAAAGAGAACTAAGTATTAAACCAGATGTTGTTAGGATTCCACCCACCATTGTTAATTTGGACACCGTGCTGCAAGTCCAACCAGAGATTACCCTAGAACCCAAAGGCAAAGCTTGCCCTGGAAAATGTTTCAGGGTAGTTTTTGGGCCTGTTAGCACAATTGAAGATTACGTCCTTTTAAGTAACTTTTTGAAATCGATGGGTTTCGAGGTTGATGAAGAAGAATCGCAAAATTTGAAATTGGCTTCCAAAGAAAAATTTCAAACAGAAAAAGATGCTATGGACTTTATTAATAAGCTGCGGGAAGAATTGAACAAATTGACGCCTCTAATCGAGATCAGTAGAGTGAGAGCATTCATAGAACAGATTTAAGCTTTTTATCTAAATATTCGATTTGTTTTACTTCTGCATCTGTCCGATTTTGCCGACGGTTTTGCTTTTGTTTAAAAGAAAGTTTACATTAAGTATTTCGGTCGAAAAAATTTTTCTTTTTCGTTTGTTTTTGCTAATTTAGTTTTTTTGTTTTAAAATTTTTAATTGGAAATGCCACATATTTATATTGATGGAAAACTTTTCGAGGCTAAGCAGGGTCAAACCATTATTCAAGTTGCTTTCGAAAATGGTTTGAGTATTCCCCATTTTTGCTGGCATCCTGAGCTTTCTATATCAGGGAATTGTCGTATGTGTCTGGTTGAGGTCGGTATGCCAAAAAGAAATCCAGATGGTTCGATTCAAGTTGATTCAAATAGTCATCCTATTATAAATTACTTCCCTAAACTACAAATAGCCTGTGCTACCGAAGTTACTGATGGTATGTACGTTCGAACTAATTCGGAGCGTGTAATTAAGGCCCAAGAAGCCGTTATGGAATTTTTGCTCATCAACCATCCACTGGATTGCCCAATTTGCGACGAAGCTGGACAATGTAAACTTCAAGAATATGCTTTTAACCATTCTCGTGGGGTAAGTCGATTTGATGAGGATAAAAATCACAAACCGAAAAGAATTATATGGGGTCCAAATATCATATTTGACGCTGAAAGGTGTATTTCTTGTTCTCGATGCATTCGTTTTGCAAAGGAAATTGCAAATCAAGATGTATTAACATTTGTTCAACGCGGGGATAAAGTTACAATCGAGCTTCATCCCGGCACAGAATTCGACAATCCCTATTCAATGAATGTAATTGATATTTGCCCAGTTGGTGCATTAACAAGCCGTGATTTTAGATTTAAATCCCGTGTATGGGATATGAGTTTCAACGATTCAATTTGCGAAGGATGTGCTCGGGGTTGTAATATCAAAATTGGTGTGAGAAACAATGAAATTTTAAGAATTGAACCTAAGACCAATCCCTATGTAAATAAATTCTGGATGTGCGATTATGGTAGATTACACTATCAATATATCAACCAGGATAGACTAAATTCTCCTTTGCTTAGGATTGGGGATACATTACAAAAAATTAATTGGGTTGAGGCAGTGAATTCTGCTGTTGAAAGGCTGAAATCAATTGAACCCCAAGAAATTATGTTTATTGGTTCTGCTAAGACTAGTATTGAAAGCAATTACTTACTTGTGAAATTTGCTCATGAAGTTATTAAATCAAAAAACATTGATCTGCTTGAACATTTCGATGAGACTTTTGGCGACAATTTCCTACGTTGTTCCGATAAAACTCCAAATTTAAAGGGTGCAAGAATTGTTGGGGTAAAACCAGAAACAAATTTTAAAAATTTTAAACTTTTACCCGATTGGATTCGAGACGGGACCATTAAAGCTTTGTATGTAATGGAAGACGATTTTGAAGATTTTCCCCAATTGAAAGAGCTTTTGCCTGAATTGGATTTGTTGATTACCCATCAATACAATTTTAGTAACAGTCTGGCTCAGCAAGCGGATATTGTTTTTCCCGTAACTACCTTTGCCGAAAGTGAAGGAACTTTTGTTAACATAGATGGAAGGGTTCAACATTTTGCTCCTGCTCTTGTAACTCGCAACAACTTGCGTTTTATGGGAATGAAATTGAGTCGTTTGGATAAATTTGGTGCTTTCAACGATAGATGGACAAGATATGAACATAGAGACATAAGACAAAGTTGGGAAGTTTTGCAGATGATAGCAAACAAGATGGGAGCTGGTTGGAGTTATCGTAAATCCGAAGAGGTGTTTACCGAAATTTCTTTGCGTTTCAACGAATTCAGAGGTATGTCGTACGAACTTTTAGATACCCATTTGGGTATTGTTTTAGGCAAATCCAGAAACCCAGACCCAATTGTTCCAATTTATGAATCACACTATATGAAACCAGATTAAAGAGGGGGAAATGATAGATTGGTCGTTTTTTCTACTGGAATTTTTAGTTAAATTTATTATCATTTTAACATTGATTTTGCTAGTAGCTGCTGCATTTGGTGTTTATTTAGAAAGAAAAATCTCTGCATGGATTCAAAACAGAATTGGTCCAAATCGAGTAGGTCCATTTGGGTTGTTGCAACCATTTGCAGATGTTTTGAAACTATTTTTAAAAGAAGATATTACTCCTTATGCGGCGGATAAGTTTTTCCATCGACTTGCTCCTGTGATATCTCTTGGTGTTGCCTTGTCCGTTTATGCAGTTATACCTTTTGCAGACCCATTTAAAATTGGAGACAAGGTTATTTACTTTGCAATTACCACCCCCGATGTAAATGCTGGAATTCTTTTTATTCTTGCTTTAACATCCGTCGGCGTCTATGGAATTACTTTTGCTGGTTGGTCGTCGAATAACAAGTATTCTCTTCTTGGTGGTTTACGTTCTTCAGCTCAAATGATTTCCTATGAATTGTCTATGGGTTTGTCTTTAGTTGGAGTTCTCTTAATTGCTCAAACTTTATCGTTGCAAGAAGTTGTTCAAAAGCAAGCCTTGTGGAACTGGAATGTTATCTACCAGCCCATTGGTTTTCTTGTCTTTTTAGTATCAGCATTTGCCGAAACCAACAGAGCCCCATTCGATTTACCAGAAGCCGAACCTGAACTAGTTGGGGGGTACAATACTGAATATTCTGGTATGAAATTTGGAATGTTCTTTCTAGCTGAATATGCTAGCATGTTTACGTCATCATTAATTATTGTCCTTCTGTTTTTTGGTGGTTGGAACCTTCCTATTCCTCCACAATGGCTTGGTCTCGAACCTGGTTCGTTCTGGATTTCATTAATACAGTTTTGCATTTTGATATTCAAAACATTGTTATTTGTTGTTTTCTTTATTTGGGTTCGATGGTCTGTTCCAAGATTTCGTTACGACCAATTAATGTACTTAGGCTGGAAAGTGCTACTTCCATTGGCGTTAATTAACTTGATTGTAACCTCGATAGTTATATTTGTTCTAAAATAAATTTTTGTAAATTTTTTGATAATTTGAATAATTATGAATAGAATAGAAAATACAGAACACCAAAGACTTTCTTTTTGGGAGAAATTATTTCTTCCAGAAATAGCCAAAGGATTGGGATTAACACTTCGCCAAATGTTTAAACCCAAATTTACGCGTCAGTATCCTGAAGAACGATGGGAACCAACAGGTTCGTACCGTGGGCGTCCCGTTCTTGTTTTAGATGAAGATGGCGAAAGGTGTGTTGCTTGTGGCTTGTGTTCCAGAGTGTGTCCTGCACTTGCTATTGAAGTTCAAGCTGGGGAAACCGAGATGGAAAAGGAACGTTTCCCAGAGAAATTTGAAATTAATATGCTTCGATGTATTTATTGTGGTTACTGCGAAGAGGTATGTCCCGAAGAAGCTATTGTAATGAGCAAAGATTATGAACTAGTATTTACCAACAGAGAAGATGGAATTTTGGGCAAGGAAAAGTTGCTTGTACCGATTCACAAATTGCAAGATAGGTTGGAATTCTTACGACAATATAAATAACAGCTTACTAAATTTAAACGGAAAATTTTAAAAAATCTATTAGTACGAAAGCCAATGATTCGACTTAAAGGTCAACTACTTCGACTTCCTCCCCTTTTGGAGAAACAACTATTAGAACCAAAATCTATGACGAAATTAAATCTTTTCTTCTCCAATAAAAAGATTTTAAAGCTCAAAGAAAGGACGTTGTAAAATACTTTAGGTCAAAATAAAAATATCAAAATAGTACAATCGATGGCGCAATTGATGATATTAGGCTAAAAAGAAGAGCAAGAAAAATAACTGAAATGACCTTTGACCCGTAAAAGTATGAGTTTTGCTCATTGGTTTATAATTTTGTTCTTTCAATTAATATTTCAAATACCTCAAATGTAATATTAAAAGAAACATCAAAGGAAGAAGACTTCTATCAACCTTTTCCGATTATTAGGTAGAACATTTAAAAGAATGCACCGCCGCTATTCCTCTTGGTGGTTCTCAATTCCAAGGCAAATGGGGTACCCCAGACGTGTTTGGAATATATAAATTCCCAAACTACGCTCCCAGAGTTTGTTTCAGCTGAAATTAAATTAGTTGAAACCTAAGTAATTACTGCTTTTGGGCAAGCTTGTGCCTACAAATTGTTTAGTCATAGAGTATATTTAGATCTTCCGTCATCGACAATTTCTCAGGATATTTATTGCACTGAATCTTAATTATGAAATTTGGAATTGGTTTAATTACCTTCGATAAAGACCAACCTAAAAATCCAAATTTTAATATTCGAACTTGTGTAATAAAACACGAGCCTGATTATTCTTTTTACAACAGTTGTTTGGAAAATTAGCCCTTGAAGAAAAAATTAATTATTTTAAGTTTTAAAAGGTTAGGTTTTCTTTTATAATTTTGTTTAGTTACATTGGTTGTTTAATGAAATTTTTTTCTTTAATTTTTCTTGTTTTGATTTTTCTAAGAGGTCAAAAAATGGAAATTCAAATTTCAAGCAGCGCTTTTACCAACGATGGTTTTATTCCTCAAAAATACACTTGTGATGGTGAAAATATTTCTCCACCCTTGAGTTGGAAAAATATTCCCCAAGATGCCAAATCCATTGCCATAATTAACGACGACCCTGATGCCCCTATGGGGACTTGGGTGCATTGGATTATTTATAATATTCCACCCAATTCAAATGGTTTACCAGAAAACATAAAGGGCTTGGATAAACTTCCAGATGGGACCATGCAGGGGAAAAATAGTTGGGGGAAAATTGGCTATGGTGGTCCTTGTCCTCCAAGTGGAGTGCATCGATACTTTTTCAAGATTTATGCACTGGACAAAGTTCTTGATTTAAAACCTGGGGCAACTAAAGAGGAATTACTGAAAGAGATGAAGGGACACATTCTTTCCGAAGGTCAATTTTACGCTAAATATAGTCGAAAAAAGTAAAATATGAAACGCAAGAAATCGTTGAATTTTATTCAAAATCTTTTAATGAATTTAATTAAAATTATCCTTATTATTTTCCTTGTTTTAATGATACTTTTAATTTGGACTGATGATCTTTACGATTATACAAATTGGGACATTGCTCTTGGTTTACAACTTTTTGGTTTTGTCGGTTTGATGGCTGGTTTTGTTCTTTTCTTTTTCAAACCATTTGTTTCGGCTTGGGTAATAATTTTCTCGTCAATTTACTTTTGGTTGATTACTGCTTTGTTCAAAGGTTTACTTTGGTTAGGTCCATTGTTTTTTTTCTTTCCCTTGATAGGTTTATTAATTTTGGTTATAAGCAAGTTGAACAATTATTTTCCCACTCGTCCAAAGAAAAGTTAAATTACATCTGATTTTTTCTATAAAATCCTGTTAGAAAATCAAAAATCGAATTAGGAATGAAAGAAATTAGTTTTGTAATTAAAAACATAGGAAGTGGGAAGGAAATAACCTTTTTATTTTTTTGAATTCCATCCCAAATAATTTTACTTGCTTTATTTACATCCATAAGAAATGGCATAGGGAATCTATTCTTTGCAGTCATATCAGTTTGGACGAATCCAGGCTTTACTGTTAATACTTGTATACCAAATGGTTTCAATTCTGTTCGGGCCGCTTCTGCTAATTTACTTACTGCAGCTTTACTGGAGCAATAAGCACTGCTTGAAGGGAAGCCACGAACGTCGGCAAGCGAGCTTACAATTACAATCTTGCCACCTCTTGTCTTCATAAGTTGGTAAAGTTTCTCCAAGGCATATGCAATACTAAACACGTTCGTTTTATAAATTTCTTCAAAAGTTTTTGAGAAGCCATCTTCAGTTATCCACTTGTTGTAAGATATGCCAGCATTTAAAATTGCAATATCTATTCCCCCTAAAAAATCAACAGATTTTTTTATAGTTCCCATAAATTCAGCATAATTCGAAACGTCACATGGAAAAATTTCGGCTTCTGAGCCGAACAACTCAAGTTCCTTTTTAATTTGACTCAATAAATCGGAATTTCTTGCTATTAATGCAAATCGAGCATTTTGGCTTTTTGCTAATTCCAAACATAAAGCTTTTCCAATTCCTCTTGACGCTCCTGTAATAAATATCCTTTCCATTTTTTGTTAACCTTTGTAGGATTTTAAATTTTCTATTCCTTGCAACAATGTTTCCTTAGTTTTTGCAAAGCAAATTCTTAACATTGTAGTACCTTCTTTGGATTTTAGATAAAATGGAGATGATGGGATTGTCGCTATTTTGTAATGAATTGTAAGTTCTTTTGCTAATTCAACATCATTCTTGTCGTTTGGTATGTCTACCATAAGAAAGTAGCTTCCGAATGGTTTGTGAGGTTTGAAAACAGTTTTACACAGTTCTTCGTAAGCTAAGTCCCTTCTCTCCTGATATTCCTTTTTAAATTCGGGAATGTAGTCGTCAATTCGGGTGAAGGCATAAGCCATTGCGTGTTGTCCCGGTGTGTTTATTGTAAAGGTAGTCCATTGATGTACTTTTCGAATTGCATTGGTAATTTGTGGATTGGAAATAGCCCAACCAATTTTCCAACCAGTCATGCTAAATGTTTTGCCAGTTGAAGAAATCATTACGCTTCTTTTCCGATTTTTGTCAATAGTTAAAATTGAATTATGAGTTAATTTGTCGTAAGTAAGAAATTCGTAAACTTCGTCGCTAATAATGTAAAAATTGTATTTTTCAGCAAGTTCAAATATATAATTTAATTCTTCCAACGAAAAAACTTTTCCAGATGGATTGTTCGGATTATTTATAACAATTGCTTTTGTTTTATTTGAAATATAGGATTCAAGTTCTTTTGGGTCGAATGAAAAATTTGGCTTGTGCAAAACCACAAGCTTTGGAATACCACCAGCTAAGTAAACATCCGAAAGATAAGCGTCGTAAAATGGTTCAAATAGAATAACTTCATCCCCATCATCTACCAATGAAAGAATAGTTGAAAAGAGTGCTTCAGTTGCTCCCGATGTTATTGTAATTTCTTTCTCAGGGTCGAATTCTACATTGTAATATTTCGAGTACACATCAGAAATAATTTTTCTTAGAGAGAAGATTCCTTGGGGTGGAGCATATTGATTTTTTCCTTCTTTCATTGCTTCGTAAGCTGCTTCGATAAGCCATCGTGGGCCGCTGAAATCGGGAAACCCTTGGCCTAAATTAATTGCTTTGTGTTCGAAAGCTAAAGCACTCATAATTCCAAAAATAGAGTCTTCGATTTTTTCAATACGTTTTGCTTTCATGTTTTAGAATCTTTGTAAAAATGCAAAATTACTTAATCCGCTTATCTTATTAATAAAAATTCTGTTTTGATTGTGGAATTTAACAAAAAAGTTAATATTTTTGTTTTTGATTCATTGCAAATTTGAGATAAATATGGAAAGTAGTGAAAAACAAAAAAAGTTGACAGGTGTTTCTGCTTTGGTTAATCTATTTCGAGATTCTTTGCTTGCTTTGGTTCCAATATTGGAAAAATCTAATATTGAATGGAAGCAACTCCAGGAAATTGATATGTTCGACAATGTTGTTGAATCGCTTTTTCAAATCATAGTGTTACCTAAGATAGAAAATTATTTGTCTAAAAAACATAATTTTTTGCCACCAATGCCTAAATATGGGTATTTTTATAAAGACTATTCGAAAACTAGTTTTATAGAAGTTCTTCCAAATAATGTTGAGCATACCAGCGGTATTTATATTTTCGTAATGTTCAATTCTATTAAAGAACCCTTCGATACTGTTGTGTGCAATGTAGTTGATGAAAAGGGTATAGTAATTAAAAGGAATATAGAGATTCCATACGACGATGTTCTTTTTAGATTTCAATATCAAGGCTCTGAGGGTAATATTATTCTATCATAAATTGGAGTTTTAAATGAAAAAAGCTCTATTTATTGTCTTGTTTTTGATATTTTCGTTTAATTTATTTTCTCAAAGTAGTCGTTGGAGACTACTTTTGCCAGTTCCTACATTTGATGTTGCTGTTAATCCTCACAACATAAATTCAATTTTTGTTGGTGGCGAAGGTAATCTTTTATTTCGTTCTTTCGATGCAGGACAAACTTGGGATACCCTTGTCATTTTTGCCAAGATGCAATCTTCGCGTTTGAATAATGTTATCATTTTGCCAAACGATACGAATATCGTGCTTGTGGGAGGCCTTAATTTTGGGAATATTGTACGTTCTACAGACTACGGGAATACTTGGAAAGTTGTTCTTGCCAAAGACCACGCAATTGACCTCAATGGTAAAGCAATGCTGTACAAACCCGATGAACCAAATGTTATTTTCGCTGGGGATTTTAAATGGGGTGCAATTTTTAGGAGTAAAGACAATGGAGCAACTTGGGACTCCCTTACAAAACTACCTACTGAAATCTGCTCTATTGGAATAAGAGAAGATAGTACGAATATTCTTCTTGCAGGAAGTATATATGGGCAAATATTTCTTTCCCAAGACACTGGCCACACATGGATACTTTGCGATTCAGTTCGTGTTCCAAAATATTTGCAGCAAGATGTAGAAATTACAAGAATAGAATTTTCTAAAAGAGACCCAAGAGTTGGTTATGCTGTAGTAACTTACTTGTTTGCTTTAAATAAAAATAATGGCGGACTTCATAGAACAACTGATGGTGGGTATAATTGGGACATAATTGGTTTTCCCGATACAAGCATTTGGGCTCTTTCTGTAAAAACTCGCGGTGATAAGGATGAAATTTTCATCGGAGGCTACACAGAAGACTTTTGGACCCTTGATACAAATCTTGTTCCTGGAGTTGGAATAGTTAGAATTTCAACCGATGGCGGTGAAACTTGGTTGAACTTTGATGAAAGAATTGATTGGGTAATTTACGATTTATATGCAAATTCTGATTTATATGCTATCCAAGCTATTGGGGATACGATATACGCTGCGGGTGATTATGGGATTTTTCGCATTTCTTACAATGGGGGATTTACTTTTAGTAACCAGAATCTTGATGAGAGAACCAATGTCAGAGGCATTTACTTTTTGGACAAAAGAAATGGTTTTATATGTGGCTTCGGTGGAAGTTTGTATAGAACAACAAATGGTGGGTTTGCTTGGAGTCAAATTAAATTACCAACCACTAACAATCTTTTTGGTATCGTTTTCACCGACTCTCTCAACGGGATTGTTGTAGGGGAGAAGAGTACAATATTTCGAACTACCGATGGTGGTAAAACATGGTTCGATTTGGGAATAGATTTCAATTGCGATTTTAATGGTATAGAGAAGTTTGGAAATTTTATTGTGATTTTTGGAAATCGTGGAACTTTGCTTTTATCTAGCGATAAAGGTGAAAGTTGGAATAAAATTAACACCGAAATTTTCGAGACAATCACTGGAATCAGCATCCTTAATAATGGTAATGTTTTTGTAACCACTTCAGAAGGAAATCTTTATTTCTCAGCAAATTTCGCTACTTTGAACCTTAAGTTTTCAGACCCAACTTTGAGATTTAACTCAATTAAATTTGTTGATAATAATATTGGGTTTATTATAACCAATAAACCCTTCTTTTATGAAACAAATGATGGCGGAAATAGCTGGAGTAAGAAAAAGACAATCACTTTGCGAGGAATGCAAGACATAGAGACAAAGGGTGATACTGTTTTCTTCTGTGGAAAGTATGCTACTATTCTCAGAAGCACAGACAAGGGAAACGAATGGGGAGTTAGAACTGGTGGTTCTGGACCAAGAGCCAATGTCTGGCGTGCATATTATTACGAAAATCAAGGTAAAGAACAGTTGTTTATGGCAACAGAAGCTGGTTTGTTTGTTTTGGATTATCCTCTTTCTTATAAAGAGGTTAATAAAGAAACTATAGAAACTCTAAAGGTGTTTGTTTTGCCTGGGAAAACAAGCTTGTTTATTGATTATAAACTTCAAAACGGAACGACAAGCTTATTATCTATTAACATTTTTAACATACTTGGTCAAAAAATTTTCTCCAACACATTAATCCCAACGGGAAAAGTTTTCCAAGATTTTGTATTCTTACCATATGCTTTCCAATCGGGTATTTACTTTGTTCAAATTGTTGAGAATGGAATTACTACTGTGAAAAAAATTGTGATTGATTAATCAGTGGTATTTTTTTCAAAATTTTATATATTAGCATTTACTTGTATCAAAATTTATCGATGAAAAGCTTAGTAATAATATTCTTTTTAATAATAAACTTTTGTTTTAGTTTTGCAAACGAAATTGTCCTTATTAAAATTAGTTCCGCAATAACTCCTTCCAGCAGTTCCCAAATTAAAAAAGCAATTCAATGGGCAGAAAGTATTAATGCAGAGGCATTGATTATTGAATTGAATACCCCTGGTGGACTACTCGAATCAACTCGGGAAATTGTCCAAAATATTTTGAATTCAAGTATTCCAATTATAGTCTATGTATCGCCCAGTGGTGCACGTGCAGGGTCTGCTGGTGTTTTTATTACTTTGGCAGGTCATATTGCTGTTATGGCACCCGGGACAAATATTGGGGCTGCTCACCCAGTGGGATTACAGGGTAATTCGGATTCAAGTGTAATAAGCGACAAAGTTGTCAATGATGCTGCTGCGTTTATTCGCTCCATTGCCCAGCAAAGAAATAGGAATGTGGTTTGGTCGGAACGAGCTGTGCGCGAGAGTATTTCATCTACGGAAAAAGAGGCACTCCAGGAAAAAGTAATAGATTTTGTTGCAACCAACGTGGACACATTATTAATTTTGGTTGATGGAAAAGAAGTAACAACAAAGTCCGGTATAAAAGCACTTCGCACTCGGAATGCAAAAATCGTAGAATATGAACTTACTTTTCGGGATAAATTTCTTGATTTTATTTCAAACCCAAATGTTGCATATATTCTGTTAATGATTGGAATTTACGGAATACTTTTTGAGCTATATAATCCCGGTAGTGTTTTCCCCGGTGTTATCGGGACTTTGTCTTTGATACTTGCTGCTTATTCATTGCAAATGTTGCCAGTCAATTATGCTGGATTGGCTTTAATTATTGTTGCAATTGTCCTTTTTTTACTCGAAATTAAAATCACAAGTTACGGTTTGCTTACGATAGGTGGTATAGCTTCTTTGTTTATTGGTTCTTTAATGTTGATTGATGCACCAGGCCAATTTATGAAAATCTCTTTAAGCTTAATAATAACAGCGGTTGTTGTGACGTTTTTGTTTTTTACATTTGTTGTGACTCTTGGGATTAAAGCACAATTTCGAAGCAAGTCGATAGGATTCGAAGCACTTGTTGGTGTGGAAGGGAAAGTTATTGAGGAAATTAAAGCTAATCATTTAGGTAAAATTCGGGTAATGGGGGAAATTTGGTCTGCGACTTCGGATGTTAATATTCCTAAAGATACAAGTGTTATTGTTGAAAAGGCAGATTCTTTTACTTTGTTTGTTAAACCAAAATAAGGTGTTCTATGCCTCTTGAAGTATTGGTTGTTTTATTATTTATCGTTTTTATACTTTTTTCTGCAATTAAAGTGCTAAACGAATATGAACGAGCAGTGGTTTTCCGTCTTGGAAGATATATTGCTTCGAAAGGTCCTGGTTTGATAATCTTGATACCTTTCATTGACAAAATGGTAAAGGTGAGCTTGCGTACTGTTACGCTCGACGTTCCTCCTCAGGATGTAATAACCAAAGACAATGTATCCATAAAGGTTAGTGCAGTTGTCTATTTTCGCGTGATGAACGCTGGCCGAGCAGTTATCGAAGTTGAAAATTACTTTTTTGCTACAAGTCAAATTGCTCAAACGACTTTGCGAAGCATTCTTGGGCAGTCAGATCTTGACGAAATTTTAGCCGAAAGGGAAGCTTTGAATAAACGTTTGCAGTCTATAATCGATGAGCATACAGAACCTTGGGGAGTCAAAGTTTCCGCAGTTGAAATAAAACAAGTAGATTTACCTTTGGAAATGCAAAGAGCTATGGCGAAGCAAGCTGAGGCAGAACGCGAGCGACGCTCTAAGATTATCCATGCTGATGGAGAGTTCCAAGCAGCACAAAAGCTAAAAGAAGCGGCCCAAATGATTCAAGATTATCCTGTTGCCTTGCAACTCCGGTATTTACAAACCTTGTCTGATATAGCAACCGAGAAAAATTCAACTACTATCTTCCCAATTCCAATCGATTTGCTCTCGCCATTTCTTAAACATAATTCACCAAATAAAGAGTAATTTCCAGTGCGTTTAAATTCAAAGAAAACAAAGAAGTCATTTTGTTTTGAAATGCAAGACAAATAGATTTTGTATCATCTAATTTTAAATGTAGTCATCGTGATAATTGCAAGTATAACTGCAAAAATATAAAATCGAGTTACTATTTTAGATTCGTGAATGTTTTTCTTTTCAAAATGATGATGTAATGGTGCCATTAAGAAAAGTCGTCGGCCGTAGCCATATTTTTTCTTTGTATATTTAAAATATAAAACTTGAAATATTACCGAAAGAGTTTCTGAAAAGAAAATCCCGCCAATAATTGGAAGAAGAAATTCTTTTTTTATTAAAATAGTTAAAACGCCCAAGGCACTTCCAAGAGCAAGGGAGCCTGTGTCCCCTAAAAAAATTTGTGCTGGGTAGGAATTGAACCAAAGAAATCCTAAAGATGCTCCAACGAGTGCAGCACAAAAAATTGTAAGCTCTCCGGACCCTTTAAGATAAATAATATTGAGATAATCGGAATAAATAATATTGCCAGTAACGTAGGTAATTATTGAAAGAGCAAGGAATGCAATACCAATTGTACCGATTGCCAACCCGTCAAGACCATCAGTTAGGTTAACTGCGTTGGAAGTGGCTGTTATTATGAATATAACAACTGGTATATAAAAAATTGAAAAATCGAAGTTGATGTCTTTTTCGAATGGAACTGTAGTCAAAGTTTTGAATTTTTCAAAGTTTTCGGAAAAAAATTGAGGACAAAAGTAAATAATGCAACCCACAAATATCCCAAGAGATATTTGACCAACAAGTTTCCACCTAGCGATTAGGCCTTTTTCTTTCTTTTTAATGACTTTTAAATAGTCGTCGATGAATCCAACGAACCCCATCCAAAGTGTAGCTATGAAAATGACAATAACATAAGCATTTTTTATATCACCCCAAAGTAAAGTAGGTATCAAAATAGAACAGATAACAATTATTCCTCCCATTGTTGGTGTACCAACCTTTTGTGCATGGTTACCAACCTCTTGTAGTTCTTGTTTATTTTGTTCCTGAATTTGTTTACTTCTAAGAAATTTAATTATCCTTGGAGCAATAATGAAAGTAATTAACAGGGAAGTAATTGCAGCTGCTGCGGACCTAAAGGTGATATACTGGAATACACCAAAACCTGGTGGATTAAAAATATTATCGATCCAAATAGCAAGGTAATAAAGCATATTTACACTTTTATTTTATTTAGAAAATCATCTAAAATTTCTTCACATTTCATCCCTCTTGATGCTTTGAAAAGTATTGTTTCGTTGCCAAAAGATATTTTTGATAGCTCTTCTGAAATTTCCATTTTGTTTTCGTAATAATTAACTTTGTTTGTATTTATTCTTTCTTTAGCTTTTTTCATTTCTTTGCCAAAAACAAAGACTTTGTCGCAAACTTCCAACGCAAGTTTTAAAATTTCTAAATGTTCATCATAGGAGATAGAACCCAATTCAAGCATATCACCAAGTACTGCAATTTTTTTCCCTTCGCATTCGAAATTCCTTATTGTTTCTAATGCCAATCTCATAGAACTTGGGTTTGCGTTGTAGGTGTCATTTATTATACGAAGGTTTCCGTATGTTTTGATAAGCATGCGACCATATTTGTTGCTTTCTGGTAGTGAAAAACTTTGCAATCCTTCGATAATCTCGTTTTCTTTTAAACCAAAAACGAGACCAACTGCAACCGCTGGTATGCTTGCGAAAGCAACCGAATAACCGGGATTTTTTAGTTGACAAGAAAATTTTAAGTTATGATGCTCATATGTAACTATAGGTCTCAATTCATGATTTAAATTGATTTCATACCTTAAATTGTTCTCTTTGTCTTGGCCATAGGTAAACTTTCTTTCAATGATTTTGACATACTTCCTTAATCTTATATCGTCTGTATTAATGAAATTCAGACCATCGTGTTTTAGTATATATCCGAAAAGCGAAGCTTCTTCCATTTCAACTCCATCAAGATCTACAAAAGCTTCTAAATGTTCTTTTCCAATGTTTGTAATTAAACCATAGTTTGGTTCAAGAATATCGCAAAGCATTGCAATTTCTCCGAAGTGATTTGTTCCTATTTCGATTACAGCAATATCGTGGCTTTCATTCAAGTTGAAAATTGTTAAAGGTACACCAATTTGGTTGTTCAAATTTCCTTCTGTTTTTAAAACTTTGTACCTTTGAGACAAAATGTGTGAAACAAAATCTTTTGTAGTAGTTTTTCCATTAGAACCAGCAATTGCAACCACTGGTATTTCGAATTTTGTGCGGTAGAGATTGGCTAATTCTCCTAATGCTTCTAATGTATCCTGCACTACTAAAATTGGGAGCGTAGTATCAGAATTTTCATCAAACCAATTTTTGTCGACAATGCAAAAAGACGCGCCTTTGCTGATAGCATCTTGAGCAAAAGCGTGGGCATCATAATTACTACCTCGTAATGCTACAAAAATTTCATCTTGCTTTACAGTGCGGGAATCAATTGAAATGCCTTTAATTTCTCGATTTTCTGATATATTTTTTTGTGTAATACATTTGAGTGAGTACATAATTTCAACAAGGTGCAACTTCTTTCCCATAATTTAATTTTCAAAAAATTCAAAATTAGTAATTGCCTATATAGAATTCTATCTTTTTTGTAAAAAATTTGAACAAATCTATTAATTTTCATTTTTGCTTTTAAACTTTGTTAAAACTTGAAAATCAAATTGAAGAAAATTTGTTTTGCAATAAAGGGATACCAATTGGTTTTTTTAGTTCCTTTCTTTCTTTTTTTTGTTTCGTACAAAGTTGCTTACTTTAAAGATAGTCAAAAAATAGAGTTTAAGTACAAAATATTTAAAGACGTTATTGATAGTTTGGCAAAAAATAGTGTCGATTCAGAAATAATTTTTTTATTGGTAAACGATTTTCGTACTCATTTCGATGAAAGATTTGCAAGATTGAATATCTTGGGGCAACCTAAATTGAGTTTCAACCAGCATTTGGATCAAAAGACACTTAAGAAAATTCAAAAGTTTATGGTGGAAAATTATGATATTTTGGTTAATGCAGAAAATGAATTCGGGGTCCCAAAGGAGATAATTTCTACAATACTTTGGATTGAAACCAAATTTGGAAATATTCTTGGTAAGAATCATATCTTAAGCGTATTTTTCAGTATGGGTAGTCCTGGGAATCCCATCATACTAGGTAATTTAATCAATTCCTACTCATCGCAAGTTTCGAACAAAGACTCGCTTTCAAATGTAGCCTTGCAAAAAGCTCAGAAAAAGAAAGAATTAGCTATAAAAGAGCTGAAAGCATTGGTAGAAATTCAAAAGAAAGGTTGGATGGATATTCGGGAACTATATGGTTCTTTCTCGGGTGCTTTTGGTATTCCCCAATTTTTGCCATCCAGTTTTTTAGAATATGGTGTCGATGGAAATTTCGATGGAAAGGTAGACCTTTTTTGCTTTGAAGATGCTATTTTCAGTGTTGCAAATTATTTAAAGAAAAATGGGTGGAAAACAAGCGATACCAATTCCTACATTCCTACTTTATTAAAGTATAATAGAAGTAAACAATATGCTGAAACAATAGTCTTGGCATACAAAGAACTTAAGAACATTGGATATAAATTTTAATTCATTTCAATTGTCCTTACTTTACTAATTTTGTTTTTGTAAAATTATAAAAAGAGCACTATGGAAGAAGATAAAAAGAAAATCGCAAGCAATTTCATAAGGCAAATCATTATCGAAGATCTCAACACAAATAAATGGGGTGGCAGAGTACATACCCGCTTTCCTCCAGAACCAAATGGCTATCTTCATATTGGACACGCAAAAAGTATTTGTCTCAATTTTGGATTAGCTGAGGAATTTGGTGGTTTATGCAATTTACGATTTGACGATACAAATCCAACCAAAGAAGACGAGGAATACGTAAATGCGATAATCGAAGATGTTCGTTGGCTGGGCTTCGACTGGGGGGAGAGACTATACTTTGCTTCCGATTATTTCGAGAAACTCTATGAGTATGCGATTCAACTGATTAAAATGGGTAAAGCCTACGTGTGCGATTTATCTCAAGAAGAAATTAGACAAACTCGAGGAACCCTGACAGAACCTGGAATAGAAAGTCCTTATCGAAATCGCTCTATAGAGGAAAATCTTGAACTCTTTGAAAGAATGAGAAATGGGGAGTTTGCAGACGGGGAAAAAACATTGCGTGCTAAAATTGATATGAGCTCACCAAATTTGAATATGCGAGACCCTGTTATGTATAGAATTAAACATTCCTCTCACCATCGAACTGGTGATAAGTGGTGCATTTATCCTATGTATGATTTCACTCATTGCTTGTCGGACTCTATAGAAGGAATTACTCATTCTATATGCACACTTGAATTTGAAGATCATAGGCCTTTATACGACTGGTTTTTGGAACAGCTTGATGTACATCATCCTCAACAAATTGAATTTGCTCGGTTAAATCTCTCTTATACGGTTTTGAGCAAAAGAAAACTTTTGGAACTTGTTCAAAATGGGATCGTTGATGGCTGGGACGATCCAAGAATGCCTACTATTCACGGAATTAGGCGCAGAGGTTTTACACCTGAATCTATCAGAGAATTTGCAGAAATTATTGGAGTCTCAAAAAAAGAAAGTATTGTAGATATTTCAGTTCTTGAACATTGTATTCGTGAGGACCTCAACAAGAGAGCCCAAAGAGCCTTTGTGGTTTTAAATCCAATAAAGGTGATTATTGATAATTATCCCGACGATCTTGTCGAAGAAATGGAAGCTATTAATAATCCCGAGGATTTGTCCATGGGAACCCGAAAGATTCCTTTTTCGAAAGTTCTATACATTGAACGAGACGATTTTATGGAAAACCCTCCAAAAAAATATTACCGACTTGCACCAGGTAGAGAAGTTCGCTTGAGATATGCTTATTATATTACCTGTACCGACGTTGTAAAAGACTCCCAAACTGGTGAAATTATTGAATTACATTGTACTTATGATCCCGAAACTCGTGGTGGATCTTCACCCGATGGGAGGAAGGTCTTGGGTACAATCCATTGGGTTTCTGCGGGGCATTGTATTCCAGCTGAAGTACGACTTTACGATAGGTTATTTTTAAAAGAAGATCCAAATGATGTTGAAGAGGGCAAAACTTTCTTAGATTACCTAAATCCAAATTCCCTTGAAATCAAAATTGGCTTGTGTGAACCATTTTTAAAAACTGCAAAGCCTGAAGATAAATTCCAATTCGAGAGGATTGGTTACTTTTGTGTGGATAATAAATTTTCGAAACCCGGCGAACCTGTTTTTAATCGAACTGTTACTTTGAAGGACTCTTGGTCTAAGATTTTGAAATCTTTACAAAATGAGACTGAATAATTTGGAGGTTAAATGGAAAGTAATGACGAAAAATTCTTTGAAGAAGTCAAGCAAGTCATTGAAAATGACATTCGTCCATTCATAGAAGCAGATGGTGGTAAAATAATCCTTAAGAGAGCCAAAGAGGGTATCGTTTATGTTTCTCTTTCTGGGGCTTGTTCTGGGTGCCCCGGAGCAGCTATGACACTCCGGGGCGGAGTTGAGCGTATACTTAAAATGAAGGTGAAAAAAGTCAAATCAGTTAAGCTTGTCTATTGAACAATTTCGCCAAAAAGCGTTGCTGAAGTTGCATTTATTATTTTGACCTTAACTAAATTACCAACCTTTGTGTCATTTGCAGGTTTAAAAATAACAACTTTGTTTGTATCAGTTCTTCCGGCCCAGTAATTTTTATCCTTTTTGGATGGACCTTCGGGTAGAACTAAATGGAACATTCCAATTTCAGATAAATTGATTTCCTTAGAAATTTGATTTTGTAAATCAATAATTTCATTAAGACGGCGAATTTTTTCCTTTTCGGAAACATCGTCTTGGAGCTTATATGCCTTAGTATGTTCCCTTGGTGAATATCGGAACATATATGCCCCTTCGAATCTAATTTCCTCCAATGCTCTGAGTGTTGCTTGATGATCCTCTAAAGTTTCTGTTGGAAAGCCTGCAATAATATCTGTTGATAAAGCACAATTCGGAATTAAAGTCCTTATTTTGTTTATTCTTCCAAGATAGTGTTCGTAGGTGTAATTGCGATTCATTAATTGAAGGATTCGGTTTGAGCCACTTTGCAAGGGTAAATGAATATACTTGCAAATATTGTCTCTTTCTGCAATTGTCTCTATGAGCTTGTCGCTCATATCTTGGGGATGCGATGTAATGAATCTAATTCTCATTTGTGGAACACTTTTCGAGCATTCAAGCAAAAGGTCTGCGAAATCCGAATTGGTAATAGGACATTTGTAACTATTTACATTCTGGCCTAAAAGAGTTACTTCTTTAATACCTTCATCCCATAGTTTTTTTACTTCGTCCACAACGTTCTGAAGCTTTCGGGACCTTTCCCTTCCACGTGTATATGGAACAACGCAGAAGGAACAAAATTTATCGCAACCACGCATGATAGAAATCCAAGCCGAAATTCCTTCTTTTCGCAAAGGTTCAATGTCATCGTAAGTTTCAACGCGGGAAAGTTTTACTGCAATACCCTTTTCCCCAGCAAATGCTTTTTGAATTAAATCAGGAACTTTTCTATACTCGTCTGGTCCTACAGCAATATCAACTATTGAGTTGCTTTCGATGATCTTGTTGCGAAGCCTTTCTGCCATGCATCCAAGAACCCCAACAACTATTTGGTGTTCGTTATCCTTAAACTTTTTTAATTGTTTAAGCTTATCATGAATTTTTCTTTCAGCATTCTCTCTAACAGAACAGGTGTTCAAAAGAATTACGTTTGCTTTTTTAGGAGAGTCCACCAGATTGTAACCAGCGTTGGTTACAATTCGCGATACTATTTCAGTATCACTAATGTTCATCTGGCAGCCATAAGTTTCGATATATACAGAGAAATTGTTTTCCATAAAAAGTTTATGTTTAACGAAATACAAAATTAGTCAAATTTATTTTTTCCATCAGATGAATTTGAGTGAATGGGAATTTCTAAATGAAATTTGTTAACAGAATATTAACACTTCTTTTATTAAATCCTTATTTGGACAGTGGAATTTTGCATGTTATGTATTTTTAATTTCATTTGAAAATGTTTAGATTAATAATTGTTCTTATTTTATTCTTTTCAATTGATGTTTACTCAAATGAAGCAACTTTAGTTTTACAAGGACGTGTTTTCGATGGCGAAACCAACGAACCTTTGGCTGGGGCAACTGTCCAAATAGTTGAAATTGCGAAGGGTACATTTACAGATACCAAAGGGAGATTCCGTATTGCAAATGTTAAGCCATCGAAATACTCATTAAAAATAAGTTACATTGGTTACCAAACTAAAGTTATTAACAATTTAGAAGCCGATAAGGAAAGTAATATTACCATTCATCTGTATCCTGAAATAAAAGCCACCCAAGAAGTTACAGTCGAAGCTACTAGAGTTATGGATAACGAATCTGCTATACTCACCTCCAAAAGAAATTCTGTAAATCTGATGGATGGAATTTCAATTGCAGAAATCAAACGGTTGCCAGACAAAAGTTTGACTTCTGCTTTGAAAAAAGTTTCTGGGGTTTCAATGTTCAATGACTTTATATTAGTTCGTGGTGTAGGCGAACGCTATAATAATGCAACATTAAATGGAATTTCTTTACCCTCTACCGAGTCTGACAAAAGGGCCTTTTCGTTTGATTTGTACCCTGGTGATTTTGTAGAAAATGTTAGCTTGGTAAAATCCTTCACTCCTGATCTCCCTGGAACTTTTGCAGGTGGTTTAATTCAACTGAATACAGTGGATTTTCCTTCGTCCAAGTCTTTTAAAATTAGTGTAGGCTCCAAAAGTAATTCTATTTCCACATTTCAAAAGAATGCTTTTTGGGAGTATGAAGGTGGAAAATATGATTGGCTTGGAATTGATGATGGGACAAGACAACTTCCAACTAACTTTCCAAAAAATAGAAGACAATTTAATGACTTGTTGAATTCGGCTGGCAATCCTTTCGATACCTCAAATGCTTTAAAGAAATACGAGGAAATTGCTCGGTCTTTTAATTCCAAAACGATGAAAACAAAAAATTCTACAATAACTCCAGTTAACAATAAGAACTTTAATTTGCAATTTTCAAATACCTTCGAGCTTGACGAGTATTTGTTAGGAATCACAGCAAACGGTTTGTATTCTACCGAGTCAAGCATTAACTCATTGGAAAAGAATAGATATCTTTCTAATTTTGATACCCTATACAGTTCCACTGGGGGGAAATCCACAATCAGTACTAATGTTGGGGGATTACTAAATATTTCTCTTAAAACACCAGGTAACCAAATTTTCTCTTTTAAAACTTCATTGATTAATAATTCCGATGATGATGTTCTTAGAATTGAGGGTTCGGATATTGGTTACCAAATGCTTGAGTTCAAAAATATTAGCATGCACTATACTCAGAAAACCCTATTCAATACAACCATTCAAGGAAATAATTTGATTGTCCCAATAAACTTAAAATTTGATTGGAGTTTGGGTTATTCAAAGCTAAATCGTTCGGAACCTGATTATCGTCGGTTTAGATTTTCAAGACAACTTTCCGATGCTGAAGCAGACCCAAATACACCTTTTATGCTTGAAATTTTAGCTAACCAACAAGGTGATGGGACAAGGGCCGGGAGATTTTATTCTAACATGAACGAAGAGAACTTAGTCTTTAACTTTAACTTCGAAAGAATTTATGATAAATTGAGGGTGAAGACCGGTGGACTTTTCGAAAGTAAGAAGAGAAATTTTAATGCTCGCTCAATTACCATTACTTTGTCACCCCGGGCGAGCGAAAATATTTATAAATTATTAGGCAGTTACGATAATTTAGATAAATTGTTCGCCCCTGAAAATTTTGTATTCGGAGATGGCTTAAGAATCGGCGAGGACTCCAAACTTAGTGATTCTTACAATTCCAATGAAATAAATCTAGCTGGTTATTTGATGTTTGATTATAGATTCAGCTTATTTGACCTTCCAATAAGGCTTGTAACTGGATTGCGTTTGGAAAACAACGTTATCAAGTTATCTAGTTACAATATTAACGATCAGCCGGTGAATGTCAATTATCCAACACTTGATTTCTTACCTGCATTCAACATTATTGCAATGCCTACAAATAATTCAAATATTAGATTTACCGCATCACGGACGCTTGCCCGCCCATCTTTTCGCGAATTTGCTCCATTTGCATTCTATGATTATTATGAGATGTCTCTTATTCAAGGGAATCCAAATTTAAAGAGAGCAAATATTACTAATCTTGATTTAAGGTATGAATATTTTCCAGCTCACAATGAGTTGTACTCCATCGGTTTGTTTTACAAATCTTTTGAAAATGCAATTGAGGAAACGATTTTTCCCCAGCAAAGTGAGCTAACTCGCACATTTGCCAATGCAAATGGTCTTGCAAAAAATCTTGGGGTTGAAGTTGAATTTCGAAAAGGCCTTGGGTTTATTTGGAGTAGCTTAGATAATTTCTCTTTTATGACTAACCTTGCTCTAATTAGTTCCTCAATAGAAGTTAACCAAGGTGGCGTTGGTACCGAAGATAAAAGACCAATGTGGGGGCAGTCTCCATATACTTTTAACTTAGGTTTGTTCTACCAAAACCAAAATTCTGGAACGCTAGTTTCTTTAACCTACAACACTTACGGAAGACGCATTGTTCAAGTTTCCCAAATTGGTGTATACCAAACTGATGATCCCCACATTTACGAATTACCGCAAAATTATCTTGATTTGCTTATAGGACAAAAATTAGGAATGCTTGAATTAAGATTAGGAATGAAGAATCTTTTAAATGCGAAGACAATATTAAAACAAAATGGCAAAACTTGGTCAGTCAATAGATTTGGTACAACAGTATCATTCTCGATTTCATACACTTTATTTTAATTAATTATTTAATGAAAATTCCTCTTTTGTTTCACAATAAAGGGTTAATATGAACTATTTAACTAATCTTTTTTTAAGTGTATTAGTTTGCTTCTTTCTTGTAGCTGAAGCAAGTTCTCAACCGACACAGGTTCGACTTATTTATCCAAGAGGTGGCGAAAAGTTCCGAGCAGGTAGGTCAGTTGACATCATTTGGGACACAACGGGTACCTTTCGATCTCGCTTCGCGTTTCAATTTGGAACCTCCACAACAGGACCCTGGACAACAATTTCAGGTCTTGCCAATGTTCTTGATAGTGGTAGAACAAGAGGTAGGGTTGATGGTGGCTGGAGGGTACCAGCAATTCGAACGCAAACAGGTTACATTAGAATGGTTTTGTTAAATGCTGATGGTTCTCTCAATGAAAATGTTACGGATATCAATGATTCACCTTTCGAAATTGAACAGCCTGACCCTGTAAAACCTGATTCCGTTCTAAAGGTTCCTATAACATCTAGGGTTAAACTTACATCCAAGAAAATTTATGCTCTCGATGGTTATGTATTTGTGGATTCTTTAGGAGTGCTCGAGATTGAACCTGGTACAGTCATTATTGGTGATACGGTGGGGCAAAACTCGGCTCTATGTATCAACAGAGGTGGTAAAATTTTTGCTCTTGGAACTAGAGAAAAACCTATTGTTTTCACTAGTTCAGCATTACCTGGACAAAGAAGAGCTGGTGATTGGGGTGGAGTTTTAATTTGCGGTTTAGCAAGCACAAACCATCCCGGAGGCGAGGCTGCACTTGAAGGTGGAATTGCAGATGCTAACAGAGTTCGTGGTTGGTTTGGTGGTCGGACCAACCCAAATAATGATGATAACAGTGGTGTCTTAAGCTACGTAAGAATTGAATTCGCTGGGATAGCTGCGGCTCCCAATCAAGAACTTAATAGTTTAACACTTGGTGGAGTGGGAAGAGGAACAACAATTGACCACATAATGGTTTCCTATGCAAATGATGATTCTTTTGAATGGTTTGGTGGAACCGTTGATGCCAAATATCTTATTGCTTATAACGGAATGGATGACGATTTTGACGGTGACAATGGTTTTAGCGGTAGAGTTCAATTTGGTTTGTCAATAAGGGCACCAGAAATAGCAGATGTTTCAACAAGCCATGCTTTTGAGTTCGACAATGATGCACAAGGAACTTACAATTTGCCTCTTACCCAAGCCATTTTCTCTAATATTACTGTAATTGGCCCCATGAAAGATACAAGTTGGACTACTGGGACTGGCCCGAATAAGTATAACTCGCGTTATAGTACAATGGTTCAAATAAGAAGAAATTCTCGGTTGTCTATATTAAACTCGGTGATGATTGGCTGGCCAAAAGGTTTGGAAATATTATCTTCGGGTTCTCAAAGGGCTGCATCTAACGATTCGATAGTATTACGTAATAACTTTTTCTATGGAATTAAACCCCCATTGTTTTATGTTGATGGTACAACTCCTCTAATACCAAGCGATTGGCTGCAAAATCCAAATTTCAACAATGTCGTCGATCTTTCTTCCCCTTATAAATCCGATATGATAGATCCATTTGCTGAAACTGGGCTTATTAATCCAGTTCCAAAAAGTAATGCAGCATACTTAAATTCCGCCTCTTTCCAAGATGTAGGTGTTGTAAAAATGAGTGATCCTTTCTTCCAAAAAGTACCTTATTGTGGTGCTTTTTCAACAAATCTTATTGAACGTTGGGACTTACCATGGGCTGAATATGATCCTACTAATGCAGTTTACGCTCCTTCGTCTGTCATTGAAACTACAATCACTGGTTGGGACTTGAAAGTTCTTCCCAACCCTTCTAATGGATTACTTAGGGTAATTTTTAAATCCGAAGGTCGTACATTTTCAGCTAGAATATTCGATTTGCTGGGTAACCAAATATTTAACTTCATTGAAACTAATCTAAATAATTCTTATTATGAACTTCCCATTGATTTGTCTGGATTTTCCGATGGAGTTTATTACATTCAACTTAATATAGACGGCAAATCAATTATAGAAAAGATAATTCTTAAGAAGTAATTGAGTCAAAAAATAAAATTTAATGCAAGGCTATCTTTTTTGGATAGCCTTGCCTTTTCAACCAATACCGAAATATTTTTTAAACTTTTCCAGTTTACTGATAATTTGAAAAAGTTTGCTATTGTAAACAGCCTCCTTATTAAAAATCGAAAAAGCATATTCCCTCGCTTTTGATATAGTTTCGCCATCAGTTGCTAAATTGATATATTTAAATGGAGGCAGACCTGATTGCTGTACTCCGAGAATATCTCCTGGACCTCTTAATTTTAAGTCTATTTCTGCTATCTTGAAACCGTCGTTAGTTTGTTCCATTGCTTTCAACCGAGCAAATGCAGATTTTTCATCAATGCTTTGAAATAAGTTCTCGCTGTTTTTAAAGAGGAATTTCTTGCTTGTAACAAGAAAACAATAAGAATTGGCAGTCCCTCGACCAACTCTTCCCCGTAGTTGGTGCAATTGAGATAAACCAAATCTTTCGGAGTTTTCTATTACCATAACTGTAGCATTTGGAACATCTATTCCAACCTCGATAACTGTAGTAGCGACAAGAATATTGTATTTTTTTTCCTTGAAATTTCTCATTACAATTTCTTTTTCCTCAGCTTTCATCCTACCATGTAAAAGCCCGCAAGCAAAGTTTGGAAAGATTTTGTTTTGAAGTAGTTCCCAATGTTCAGTAGCAGATTTTACTTCTAGCTTCTCAGACTTATCAACTAATGGATAAACAAAGTAAGCCTGAAAACCTTTTTGGAGTTGTTCGCGAATAAAATCAAACATTTTATGTAAGTCTTCTTCGAAAACAATTTTTGTAATAACTGGTTTCCTTCCTTTTGGAAGTTCCTTAATAACAGAGACGTCTAGATCTCCGTAAAGTGTCATTGCCAAAGTTCTAGGTATTGGAGTTGCAGACATTACTAGAAAATGAGGTACTTGGTTGTTAGGTAGCGATTTTCCAGCAATCTCGCGCAGTTTGCTTCTCTGAGCGACACCAAATCGATGTTGTTCGTCAATTATAATTAGTCCAAGTTTGTTGAATTCAATAGTTCCTTCGAAAAGAGCGTGAGTTCCAACCACAACATCTACATTTCCCAATTTAATATTTTCCGAGATAATCTTTCTTTCTTTTGCTTTTTGACTTCCAACAACCAATTCTACATTAATTTTTAGTTCCTGAACCAAGTTTAAAATATTCAAATAATGTTGTTCTGCAAGAATTTCGGTCGGTGCCATTATTGCCGATTGAAAGCCATTGATTTTAGCCATAAGCATGGCAAATAAGGCAACTATTGTTTTGCCAGAACCTACATCACCTTGCAATAGCCTATTCATTGGTCTTTCGCGCTGCAAATCGGACAAAATTTGGAAGACAACTTTTTTCTGGTCACCTGTTAATTCAAATGGTAATTCTTTTACAAAATCCGACAAAAATCCATTGACCTTTAAAAATTTTGGGGAAAAGGAAATTTCTTGGGTTTTCTTTCGGTAATGTGCTAATAATATTTCGAATACAAAAGCTTCCTCGAATTTAAATTTTTCCTTTAGTGATTCAACTTCTCGAATTTCTTTTGGGAAATGTATGTTTTTTAAAGAGTAATGAATGTCTTTGAATTTTAGTTCTTGTAGAATGTTTTGAGGCAAAAATTCATCTATCTTTTGCAGTGTAGTTTGCAATGTGCCTTTGATTATTTTTCTTAAAACCTTGTTGTTTATTTTAGCAGAAGCAAAAGCAGAATTTAGCGGATAAATTGGTAAGGTTTCCCCTTTTTGAAACTCTAGCTCTTCCAATCTATCTAATTTTTCTATTTCTGGATGGTGGAAAGTAATTTCATTTTGGTAATCTATTTCTGGGGTTCCATAAACCACGTAATATTGACCAGTTTCGAAGATTTTTTCAAAGTATTCTGGGTATTTCCAAAATATTAAGTTGGCGTTGTCACCATTGTAATCTTTAACACTAACAACCAGATATTTTTTATACCCTTTCGAGGTCTTTAATTTTTTGTTGACTACCTTGCAAAGCAAAGTTATTTCTTCTTTGAAATCTTGTTCCCCTAAGTCTTCAATGAAAAAATTGTCTTTCAATAACTTAGCATAGATTTGCTTAATTGTAAGTATTGATGTTCGGTTGATGTAACTTCTTGGGAAATAATATAAAAGGTCGACATCTGAATAAATTTCTATTTTATGAAAGGCTTTTGCTCTTGCAGGTCCAACGCCTTTTATGTACTGAATCGGTGTTGGTTCCCCTTTTAAATAGTAAAACATTAAATTTCTATTTGTATTCTTTGAACATCCAAAATCTTTGCGTTTCCAATAAGATATACTTCTTTAATAATATTTTCAATGTCGTGGGAAATTGCAACTTCCAGCTCTTCTTTACTTGGAGGAACTATAGTGTATTTGGATTGTTTTTTATTTTTCAAAAATAAGGAAATAGAAGTTGATATTGCTCCAGTGCCACAGGCACCAGTTTCTCTTTCAACACCTCTTTCGAAAGTTCGTATGTAAACCTTGTTTTGTTCTAAGATGAAGACATTAACATTTACTCCTTCGGGTTGAAAGTCCTGGTGGTATCTAATCTTGGGTGCAAACTTTTCCAAAGGAAAATTGAAAAAGTCATATTTCGAAGATAATTTTAGTTGGTCAAATTCCATAACAAAGTGCGGTGAATTGATATTTACGTAGTCTCCAATAATTAGCTCTCCGTCGACTGATAAACTTTTGTTTTGGTGCACTGATTGAGGAGGGGGAAACTTAATTTTTATTAAATTATTTTTAAAAAAAGCAGAATAATTTGCGTCCCAGACATTAAACAAGATAGTTTCTTTTGCTTTTGTGATGATTTTTTTTTCAACGGCATAGAAAACAGCACATCGTCCACCATTACCACACATCATTCCAAAGGATCCATCGGGATTAAAATATTTTAATTTAAAATCAACGGTATTTGTGCTATCTTTCTCAATGACAAGTAATCCTTCTGTTCTTCTAAATTGTTTTTTACTCTCGCAGATTACCTTAGCGAATTTTTGAAAAAAATCTTCGGAAAGATTGTAATGAGTATTGTCGACAACTGAGAAAATATTTCCAGCACCAGACATTATTGTAACTTCAATTTCCATTTTTTATTTCTAAATAACATGAAATTAACGTTTCTGATAATTCATCGTGAATTAAGCCGTTTGTAGCGAGGATATTATTGTCTGTAATCCAGTATGGGTCTTTGTTGTATTGGCTTACAACACCACCAGCTTCTTGGATTAAAAGAACACCTGCAGCAACATCCCAAGGATTTAAGTTGATTTCCCAAAATCCGTCGAACCTACCCGCAGCAACATAAGCTAGGTCGAGTGCCGCTGAACCTAACCTTCGGACTGGTATACCTCTTTTCAACATTTGTACAAATTGATCAACACAGTGACCAGGATTAGTGTTAATATTATAAGGAAAACCCGTAACAAGAAAAGACGAATCTAAATTGTCGCAATTAGAAACAGTTAGTTTCGAAGAATTTAAAAATGAACCTTTACCTTTTTCTGCAACAAAAAGTTCGTTGAGTACGGGATTGTAAATAACTCCACAAATTATTTCTTTTTGTCTGATTAATGCTATTGAGACACTGAATATAGGTAAGTTGCGTGCATAATTTACAGTTCCGTCTAAAGGATCGATAACCCACATAAATTCATTTTTGCTTCCGTTTGCAGTTATTCCGCTTTCTTCTGCAAGGAATGAAAATTCTGGAAAATGTTTTCTTAAACTATTAATTATGTATTCTTCTGAACGTTTATCATATTCAGTTACAAGGTTATTTTTGCCTTCTTTGTTGGAAATTTCGAAAGTCGTCCCAAAACCTTCCAGCAGAATTGCGCCGGCAGATCTTGCTACTTCAGATGCAACTTTAGTGTATTCTTCAAACATTGTAAAATATTATTTTAAAACAAATGTGACGAATAATTCGTTTTTTTCTTTAATTTTTCTTATTTTCGTTATTACGAAAGGAGCTAAAATTCGAAAAGGATTGCTCAAAAGAAGATAAGGTAAAACAAGAAACATCTCTAAAAAGCAAGGTTTTAGTTTTAAATCAAAGTTACGAACCAATAAGCATTTGTTCCGCAAAAAAAGCCGTCCTGCTAATTTTACTTACTAAAGCTGAACTTGTAGCAAGAAAGGATGGTTTGTTGGTTCATTCTGTTTCTAAGAAATTGCCTCTTCCAAGTATAATTCGCTTGTCTAAATACATTAGAATTCCCTACAAGAAAATAGAACTCTCGAGAAAAAATATTCTTCGCCGCGATGGTTACCGTTGTCAATATTGTGGGACAACAGCTGGGAACCTCACAGTTGACCATATTGTTCCAAAGTCGAGGGGTGGTAACGATTCTTGGGAAAATCTTGTTACTGCTTGTGTTTCTTGCAATAATAAGAAAGGTAATCGAACTCCCGATGAAGCTGGTATGAAATTAATTGCAAAACCTCGAAAACCGAATCATATTATTTTTATAAAGAACTTCGTTGGCTCTTTAATTGATAATCAATGGAAGCCTTATCTTTTTGTCGATTAGGACTCGTATTTCGGTACCATTGGAATTAACTTTCCAATTAAGTAGAATGCCAGAACAAAGAAGCCAAAGCTACCCAAGGTCAAAGATAAGTCCACAATTGTTGGTGCATAGGTGTATGTCTTACCAGTGATTAAATCTGAGGACAAGATGGGAATTATCAAAAGGTACCTTTCGAACCACATACCAAAAAGTGCACTTAGCGAGACAAGAACTTGAGCTGTTTTGCTTACCAAGATTCTTTTGGACCAAAATAATTGTGGTAGAATAAAGGTTAGGCAGACAGTTATCAAAAACATCACCAAATACTCATTCTGGAAACGCAAATTATATACAAATATCTCCTTAGGGTTTTGACCGTAAAATGAAAAGAAGTATTCGACGAGATAGAAATAATAAAGAATTAAGGAAAAAGAAAGAAGTAATTTTGCGAGTTTTTGTCTTACTTCCGTCGAGATTTGATCGCCGAAAGAACTTATTGAGTTTAAAATTGTGGTGCAAAGCAAGACCAAAGCGATACCAGAATAAATTGCACCAATTACGAAAAAGACTGGAAGCATTGTAGAATGCCATTGTGGGAGAAATGCAACAGAAAAATCATAAGCTACAATTGAATGAACAGAAACTACCACAAAAGTTAGCACACCGGCTAGTAAATGATAAGTCCACCAGTATTCTTTCCAATTATTTTCCGATCCCGTCCAAATACTTAAAAAAAATAATTTAAAGTTTATCCCAAGCAGTTTCTTTTTGCTGAACTTAAAATGCTTGTGGTCCGGTAGTATTCCTAAAAACCAAAAGAAAAAACTTAGAAAAGCGTAGGAAATAACCGCGATTACATCCCAAATGAGAGGTGATTTAAAATTAGCCCAAGTTGTAGTTTCATTTGGGATTGGGAGCATCCAATAAAAAAACCATTGTCTTCCTAAGTGAATAAATGGGAAAGAAGCTGCTAAGGCAATACAAATTAATGTAATCGTTTCTGCAATTCTGTGTATCGAAGAGCGCCAATCTTGTCTTAATAAGTATAATATTGCTGAAATAAGCGTGCCAGCATGCGAGTTGCCTATCCAAAAAACAAAGTTTACTATTTCAATACCCCAAACAGTTTCGTTTGTAATTCCCCAGCTTTCTAACCCAAAAAAAAGAGTGTAAAGAAAACCACATAAACCAAACAAAAAAAAGAAAATAGAAATGACTAAAATAGTTGTTCTAAGATTGCTTTTGTTCATAATTGCTCATTTTGTAAAAAACATTGGGCTGAGTGTTGAAAATTGATAGTAGTGTAAACAAATTGTTTTCTGTTTTATTAATTAGTTTACTTTTTCCTCCGAAACTAATAGCCCCGGCGGGGCAAGCTTCTTGGCAGGCCGTCGTTACTTCGAATTGATTTTCATTTCCATGCAATTTTGATTTTAATTTTTTAAAATTAATTCTTTGAACGCAAAAAGTGCATTTTTCCGAGATACCTCTACTTCGGACAGTAACAAAAGGGTTCATCATCTCTGGTACATAATTCAAATGAACTTTTTCTGGGGAAACGAAATTGAATTTTCTGATTTTGTAAGGGCAGTTCACCATACAAAATCGAGAGCCAATGCATCTGTTGTATGTCATTTCGTTTATCCCATCGATAGAATGGCTTGTTGCTCCAACTGGACAAACGCTTTCGCAAGGCGCATTTTCGCAATGTTGGCACATCAATGGAAAAAACAAAAATGTATTGTCTTCTCTTGTGATTCTTAGTACCTTTATCCAATAGAGGTCACGGTTCTTATTAACATTAGCCATTCCTACAATTGGAATGTTGTTTTCAATTTGGCAAGCCAGCATACATACATTGCACCCAATGCATTTGTCTATATCAACAATCATTGCCCATTGTAATTCTTTGTCAATGTAAAGATTTTGATAAAGTTGTTTTTTCTTCTGACTTTCAGTTACTTCAAGTAAAGTAAAGTTGTCCAGAGATGTTATTAATTCACTTTTTTGTATAGGTGATTTTCTTGAAATTTCTCTTAGAGTGGAATGTTTTGTATTAATGAAATAGCAATAGTCAAATTCAACTTGATGAAATTCAATTGTAGAGCATTCAATATTATAAAATCTATTTAAATAATCCATATTGTGATAGATATAGAAGTTACTTTGAATTTCATAGGGAGAGAATAAATGCTCGGAAAGATTTTGGGAACCAACAGTTTCTAAAATTTTTTCATCTTCGCCACGAAATCTGTTCAAGGAAATTTCATTTTGAGATAAAAAAAACGGATTATTCCAAGATTGCCCAGTAACCTGCTCTGGCAATTCATATAGATAAATGTTTTTAGAATATTCATTTGAATAAGCATCAAGGTGTGGTACGATTTTAGTATTTCTATTGATTAATTTAGGAAATGTTTGCTGTTTAATGGTTTGAATAACTTTATCAAAGTTAATTTTAAATAATGAGTGATATAAATTACTTTGCGATTTTTTGTTCGAAAATACACCGTTTTTCAAATTTTCTTCTAATTCCTTATTGTTTTTAGACCAGTTGTAGAATTTCAAGAGCTCAGTTTGATAGCTTCCATGCTTGTTTTCTTTTTTTAAATGATTTCTTAAATAAAAGAAAAAATCTAACTCAGATATTGAGTTTTTATTTATTTGCTCAACTATTTTTTGCTGGGCAAGAATTTTCCCGTCAATTTGTTTGAAATCAGACCAATATTCAAGGTATGTTTGCAATGGAAAAAACATTTTTGCTTTGTCGCTAAGTTCATTTTGAAACAAAGAAAATTGGATTATATTTTTAATTTGGTTACTGTTAATTAGATTTATAAGGTCTTTTTGCAGAGAATAATAAGGATTGTAATTAACGAAAATAGTCATTTCATAATTATCATAGGTTTTTGTGTATAAATTCATTTTCTGCAAATTTTGGTAGTAGTCCTCTAAGTCGATTATGAAATTTTTCTCTTTCGTTTTATCGACTAGAATTTTACAGACAAAATTTAAAAAATTTGTAAGAATGTGCATTTCAGTTGGGAAATAAGGATTGCACAAGAAGATTAAATCTCCTATATTGTTTTTTATTAATTGTTTTATATTTTCTGGTAAAACCACTATGTTATCTTTCTGATTTTTGTTCATTAAAAAGTGTGAAAAAGAATCCAATTGAGCCTGTTTTAAAATCAAATCCAGGATTGATTTAGCGTATTGGTATATTTTATCTTCGGTTGCTGATAATCTTAAAGTTGAATTTAAACCAGTTAAAGAAACTACATCTTCAAAAGTAATGAGTGTTTGCCGAGACTTATTAAAGTTCGGAAGTAAATATGGAGCAAATGGATCGTTTTGCAAAATGTCTCTTCCAAAATTAACAATCACTTTTTTATCAGATATATTTGGAATAATAGAAAATTTTTTATCGAACAATGCCAAATTTGCTTTTAATTCTTGGGTGAAATATTCGAAAATTGGAAATTCTATTACTTCGAAGTTAGAGTTTAAATGAATAATTTCATTTACTAAATGTTTCAAAAAAGGAGAGTGATTGTAAGTATATATAATAGCTATCTTTTGCTTTTTTGAAAGAATTTCATCGATTTTTTTGAAGAGAAGATCGAATGCAGTGTTAATGTCTTGATTTTTCTGATCAACTTTGGGCATTTTCTTTCGATGTTTGTCAAATAAAACGAATTTTGAAGCTAAAACGAAGGGTGGAACAACACCTTTAGTTATTTCCTCGTTTTTATTTCCCTTGATTCTTAAAGGTATCCCTTCATATGTTTCAACATTTATTGGTATTGGAAAAGCTAAATATGGGAAAGTAGTGGAATATTCGATAATGTTTTCGTATGTTGGAGAATGAACAGGTTTTACTTTATTTGGTAACCTAAAATCTGGTCTACCACAAGCAGCTCCGGTTAATAATGATGCAGAAATTAATTTAGTAAAATCTCTTCTATTCATATTAAAAATGACAAGTTGAACATTCAGTTGGTGCAGGTTTCATTTTTCTTGGCTGAACAAATGTGTAAATATTTAAACTACCATAGGTAGGTTTTCCATTCTTCTCGAAAATTTCAGGTTGATAAAAAATACCTGAAATTTCTCTCGGAGAAATTGTGTAAAGTTCAGGTTTTCGATGGCAATTAACGCACCAACCCATAGTTAAGTCTCGAACTTGATAAACACTATCCATTAGGTCCACGTAACCATGGCACGTAGCACAATCAATTCCGCTATTAATATGAGTGCTATGGCTAAATTTAACATAGTCTGGAAGGTCATAAATTTTCAAATAAACTAATGAAACAAGACTGTCGTAAGAATTGATTACACTTCTAAGCAGTTCACTTTCCGTTTTCAAAGCAATGTGACACATTAAACAATCTTTAGTACTAGGGAGGTTGGCTAAGCTATTGGTCTCGGCTTTGTAATGACATGAAAGGCATGTAATATTATATTTTGAGTGCATTTTGTGAGAAAAAGAATGGTTTTGCTTTGCAGTTAAATTTTTTCCACTCCTTAGAAAATTAATTAGTAAATAACAATTTGCAACTAAAAGAATTGCAATAAAAAGATAGATACTAAATTTTTTCTTTTTATTATGCATAAAGTCAAAAATAAGATACATTGTAAAAATAATAGCAAAAATATTAGGGATTGTTCAAATTTGTTGCACAAATAAAGATTTGGAAGAATTAGTCCACTTTCATGTTAACTTTTAGAAAGTGAAAAATAATCTTTATAAATTTTAAATATTATTTTGAAATTATCGTTTCTTTTTCTTCTTTAAATGGTTAGGGTATATGGAAGAATTGGACAAAATGGTTCAAGAACTTGAATTTGTAGCGGAAATCAAACAACTCTTAGACATTATTATCAATTCTCTTTATACCCACCCAGAAATTTTTATTCGTGAACTTGTATCAAATGCCTCCGATGCCCTTCATAAAATTCGTTTTAAAAGATTAACTGAACCAAACATTTTAAATCCTGAAGCGGAATTAAGGATTGATATTACGGTTGATCCAGATCGCAGAACTTTTAAAATTGAAGACACCGGTATTGGAATGACTAAAGAAGAAGTAATAAGCCAAATTGGAACTATCGCACATTCTGGAACTGCTAACTTTTTGAAAAATTTAAAGAAGGACGGCGAGAATTTTGACATTAATTTGATTGGTAAATTTGGGGTAGGCTTTTATTCTGTGTTTATTGTTACCGATGAAGTTATTCTTGAGACTCGTTCCTATGTTCCTGATTCTGTGGGTGTTAGATGGAAATCCAATGGACGAGAGAAATACTATATTGAAGAAATCGAGCGACCGCAAAGAGGCACCTATGTTTATTTCACTTTAAAAGATGAGTATAAAGAATTCTCAAATCCGGAAAAGGTTAAAGAGGTAATCAAAAAGTATTCAAATTTCGTCGATTTTCCGATTTATGTAAATAATGAAAAAGTTAATACTGTCGATGCTATTTGGAGAAAAAAGCAAAATGAGGTAACCCAAGAAGAAATTGAAGAATTTTATAAGTTTTTAACTAACGACCAAAATCCACCTCTAACTTATTTACATTTATCAATTGAAGGAAATGTTAATTTTAACTCATTGTTGTTCATACCAGAGACTCCAACCCCATATTATTGGCGAGAATTTTTCGATAAAACAATTAGTCTTTACTCAAACAAAATTTTTATACAAGACGATAATCCCCACATACTACCGGAATATTTAAGATTCGTGCGAGGAGTTCTCGATACTGATGACTTTCCTTTAAACGTCTCAAGGGAAACAATTCAAAGTAGCCCGATTATTTCTAAAATTAAACAAATACTTACCACTAAATTGCTAAAACATTTAGAAGAATTATCAGAAAACAGCAAAGAAAAATATTCAAAATTCATTCGGAACTATGGTCAGATTTTGAAAGGGGGTATTACAATTGATAGTCAAAATAAAGACAGAATAATTAATTTACTTCGCTATCAGAGTACTCTTCTGGAAGAAAACGAATATATTTCATTCAAAGAGTACATTTCTAGAATGAGAGAGGACCAGAAGGCTATTTATTACGTAATGGCAGACTCCAGGTACTCTTTGAATAGAAATCCTAATCTTGAATTTTTTAATAAAAATAATTTAGAAGTTTTAATAATGACAGACCCTATTGATGCTTTTATAATACCTATAATTGGTGAGTACGAAAGCAAACCGCTTAAATCTATAGACAAAATAGATGTCGAAATAACAAAAGATTACACTAAAGAAGATTCATTGCCACAAGAAATCTCGAACAAACTTTTCGAACGGATGAAAAAGGTACTAGGAGACCGTGTTTTAAATGTACTTGAATCTAAGCGATTAGTTGAGTCCCCAGTGACTTTGGTTGCTCCATATTTCGGGCACGATCCACAAGCGGAGAAAATATACAAAATCTTAGATAAAAATTATCAAAAGTCAAAAAAAATCTTAGAGGTAAATACTTCGCATCCATTAATTAAAAATCTTGCACAATTAATTTTGAACAATGAGGAAAGCAAAACTGCAGACAGAATTATTGAACAGTTGTATTTTCAAACCTTAGTTCTCGAAGGTGAAATAGATGAACCCATGGAATTTGTCAAAAAATTAAATGAGGTTATTCAGGAATTTCTGGAAGTAATTTCAAAAAAAGGTAGTTAAAAATATTTTTAATCTTTTTCGTTAATTAATAATAAGTTTAATGAATTTTAATAGACAATTGAAATAAAGGAAAGATATGCGTTTATCGGAGTTTAGCTTTACTATTCCAAAAAGCCAGATTGCAAAATTCCCAGCCGACCCAAGAGATTCCTCAAAGTTGCTTGTTATTAACCGAGAAACTGGGGAAATCGAGGACCGTGTTTTTTCCAACATAGTAGATTACTTCGAAAAAGGGGATTGTCTTGTTGTAAACGAGACGATGGTTTTTCCCGCTCGCTTGTATGGTCGAAAAGAAAAGACTAATGCAAAAATTGAAGTCCTATTATTACGGGAGTTAAGGGCAGAAGAGCGTTTGTGGGATGCTCTTGTGGAACCTGCAAGGAAAGTTCGCATTGGAAATAAGATATTCTTTAATGAAAGTAATTTTTATGCCGAGGTTATGGACAATACTACTTCTCGCGGTAGAACATTGCGTTTAAGTTACGAGGGTGACATCTACAAAATACTCGATAGGATAGGCGAGATGCCTTTGCCAAATTATATCAAAAGGGAGTATACTCCCTTGGATAAGCAAAATTATCAAACGATTTTTGCAAATCCTAGTTTCAATACTTCGATTGCACCACCATCGGCTAGTTTACATTTTACAAAAGAACTTTTGGAAAATTTAAAGAAAAAGGGCGTAAAAATTGCAAAGGTTGTTGTTACACTTGGTCTTGGCGCTTATGAAAAGATCGAAGTCGAGGATTTGACAAAACATAGAATGTATAGCGAATACTTTATTATTCCAATCGAATCTGCTGAAACAATTAATAAGTCATTACGAATGCGTAAGAAAGTCTTTGCCGCTGGGTCAAGCGTTGCTCGAGCTTTGGAATCTTCTGTTCTTATTTCAGGAACAGTAAAGCCCAACAAAGATTGGACAGATAAGTTTATTTATCCACCCTATGATTTTAAAATAATTTCGGCATTAATAACGAATTACCACGAATCTGATTCTCCATCGACATATTTAACTATGGCTTTTGCAGGTAAAGATAATTATTTGAAAGCAATAAAACACGCTTTAAAAAATGATTATCGCTTCCTTGTCTACGGCGATGCAATGTTGATCATTTGAAATAAAACATATAGTTATACTAGTTATGATGATTAAATTTAGGTGTCTTGATTATTATTTACCTGAGCAGCTTCTCATTCTTGTTTTAAAAATAGACATAGCATAAATTATTGCATTTTTCAAACTCGTATAGTCTGCAGTGTTTTTTCCTGCTATATCAAATGCAGTCCCATGGTCGGGTGATGTTCGAACGATTGGCAAATTTGCTGTAAAGTTTACACCCCTGCTTTTCGAAAGTATTTTGAAGGGAATTAAACCTTGGTCATGATAAAGTGAAATTATTCCATCGAATTTCTTATGAAGGTTAAAAGAAAAAAAACTATCGGCTGGAAATGGTCCTTCGATACTAAGTCTATCATTTTTTAAAGAATTAATTAATGGCTTGATTTTTTCTGTTTCCTCTGTTCCCATTAAGCCGTTTTCACCCGCATGTGGATTAAGACCTAAAATTGCTATTTTCGGATTTTTTATATCGAAATCACCTATTAAACTTGACCTAAATACTTTGACTTCATTTGGCAAATTTAGACTAAGTATAGCTTTTGGTACTACACATAATGGGATATGAGTTGTGAGCAAGCAAATTCTGAATTGTTTATGAACAAAAGTCATTAAGGGGTTAGTGGAATTAAAAAAATTTGCAATAAACTCAGTGTGACCAATAAACCCAGGTAAATTCATTTGAATTGCATCTTTGCAAATCGGCAAGGTAACCAAGCAGTCAATTCGGTTGTTTGAGAAAGCTTTCAGTGCTGCTTCGATTGATAGTAAAGATAGTTTTCCAGTCTCTTTGGATACTTGTCCAAATTGAATTTGGGTTTCGTAATCAATTTCATCAAGTTGAATTTGGTTAGAGGTAATTAGTAAATTAAGATTGTTTAAAAGATTCTTGCCACCCTTTAACTTCGAAAGGTATTCATTTTGCACTTCTTTATTAGAAAAAATAACAAGATTGCATTTTTTACTAATTTTTTTAAATGTATTGGAACATAAAAACTTAGCAAGAATTTCCAATCCAATACCATTAACATCCCCAATTGTAACTCCAATGTTTATCTTTCTTTTCATAATTTTGTGTTTATATTCAGTTATAACATGGCAAACACAAAACTAACAATATATTTCATTCTTTTCACTTTTTTATTTATCTCTTGTGAAGAAAATCTACAAAATAACCCAACTCTTGGAATTGATACCGCATCGACTAATATTGCTTTGGTTATATGCGAGGGTTTGTGGGGCTACGATAATTCTACAGTCAGTAAGATTAATCTGAACACCTTGGGGGTACAAAATAACTTTACATCCCTTGCAAACACAAATTTCAAAATCGGTGATATTGGAAATGATTTATTAATTAAAGGAGATACTTTTTTTGTTGTGGTTACTACTACTAAAGCATTGGAATATTTTGATATTAAAACGGGAAAATTACTGGGGTATATTACGTTTGACAATAATTCAGCTCCAAGGCACATTGCTCAAATTAATAATAACCTTTTTGCCATCACCGACTTGTATCGTGACTGTGTTTATATTGTTAATTTACAAACCCAAAGTGTCGAACATACGATTTCAGTTGGCCCCTCCCCTGAGTTTGTGGAGTATTATAATGGCAAATTATATGTTACAAATTCTGGTTATGGTGATTATCGTTCAAAAGAGCCAAAAGCGAACACTCTATCAGTAATTGATGTATTGACTTGGAAAGAGATTCAGAACCTACCATTGCCACCTAATCCAATAGAATTGGTAATTGATTACAAAAGAAACAAACTGTTTGTTTCTTACAATCACCTACCTTCGCTAAAGGATTCCATGGGTGGAATTATTATGCTTGAATTAACATCCTTAGAAAGATTAAAGGAATGGAAAGTTCAATGTAGGAGCCTTTTCCTTGACGAAAACACAGGGGATTTATATTTTGCAACTTACAAAGGTATTCAAAAATTAAGTGCAGTAAGTGGTTTAATTGAAGAAGTTGTTACAAATTCAAAGCCAAACGAGATTTGGTATTCTGTTGCTTATGATACAAAAAATGATTTGCTGTTTGTTGGTAATGCAAAAAATTATACTGTAGAAGGCCAAGTTATTGTTTTTGAAATAATTAATACAAAATATATTCCAAAAAAGGTTATTCCAGTCGGTGTTAATCCTTCGCAAATTTCAATTAAATATTAACAACAATTTCAATACAAACAAATACATAAGCTGAAATTAAACGTTGGTTTTCAAGGTCACTTTGTTATTTTGCTATTTAATTGAGGTCGTTATGCTTAAGCAATTAATATTTGCTTTTTTTACATTTTTTGCGTTTGGCTTCTTATTCAATAATTTATACAAATTGTATAAAATATTTAAGTATAGTAAAAAAGAGAGAAAAACAGATAGATTTTTTTTAAGATTTAAAAATGTTCTTAAGATTGCTTTATTTCAAAGTAAAATCCTTAGAGAACCCTTTGCTGGGTTTGTTCACTTATTAATTTTCTGGGGTTTTTTGGCATTGTTATTTTCTGCAGCCGAAGCTGTTTTCCAAGGTTTTTATAGCAGTTTTTCTTGGTCTTGTTTAGGACCCTTTTATTCTATTATTTCGGTTACAACAGACTTTTTTTGCATTTTTGTTATAATTGCTGTTCTTTTGGCTTTTGCTCGGAGATTTATATTTCGCGTAAGAAGGCTGCAAGGAGATAAGCCTGAAACTATAGACGCCATCGTTGTTCTTGGATCAATTTTTATTATTGTATCTTCACTAATTTTTCAGTACGCAACAAAAATTTCTTTATATGGAAATGAACCGTATTCATTTCAGCCATTTGCTTCTGCCTTAAGTGTTTTTCTTCCTATTGGAAATTCCAAATTTTTGTACGAATTCTTTTGGTGGATACACATTTTGATGATTTATTTCTTCATGAATTATCTTTATTACTCTAAGCATTTTCATGTATTTACTTCAATTCAAAATGTCTTCTTTCGCGAGCCCGAATATTTTTTCAAACCAAACCGAATAAATTTCGATGATGAAAATGTTGAAAAATTTGGTGCACTAGACTTTGAAGATTTGTCTTGGAAATCAGTTCACGACGGCTTCAGCTGTACACACTGCCGCCGTTGTGATAGTGTTTGCCCAGCAAATATAACTGGAAAGATTCTTAGCCCCAAAAACATTATAGTTCAAATTAGGAAAAGGGCTAAGGAAAAAGGGACTGTGTTAGTTAAGTCTAGAAATCATAAAGATTTGATAGATAAATATAACAATATTATCGATAGGAAGTTTATTGGTGATTATCAAAGTTGGGATGCATTGTGGCAGTGTACTACTTGCGGTGCATGCATGATGGAATGTCCGATAACGATTGAGCACCTTCATCCAATAATCGAAATGAGACGATCACAAGTTTTGATGGAATCAAAATTCCCTCCTCTTCTTCAGAATGTATTTTCTTGTTTAGAGAACAATTTTGCTCCTTGGCAATTTCCTTCGGCAGATAGAGCAGAATGGGCAAAAGATTTGAATATAAAAGTAGCTAGCGAGGAAACCAATTTTGAATATTTGTTTTGGGTTGGTTGTGCTGGCAGTTTTGATGATCGAGCAAAAAAGATTTCAAGAGCATTTGCTCAAATTTTACAAAAAGCTGGAATTGATTTTGCTATTTTGGGTACTGAAGAAATCTGCAACGGTGACCTTGCTCGAAGATCTGGAAATGAGTATTTAGCTGATTATTTGATAAAAACAAACATAGATACTTTCAGAAGATATGATGTGAAAAAGATTCTTACAACTTGCCCTCATTGTTTCAATATTTTCCACAATGAATATCCTGACTATGATTTTCGTGCTGAAATTATTCATCATACACAATTTATTGATATTTTGATAAAGCAAAAGAAGATAATTTTGAAAAAGAAATTGGACTCATTAGTTACCTATCACGATTCTTGTTATTTAGGTAGATATAATAATATCTACGATTCACCACGAGCAATACTACGAAGTGTGTTCGATGGAAATGTAAAAGAAGTGACAAGAAGAAAGGACAAGGGATTATGCTGTGGTGCAGGTGGGGGTATGATGTTTCTCGAAGAAACTCAAGGAAAAAGAGTTAATGTTGAACGTACCGAGGAGCTTTTGGAAACAAAAGCAGACATTATCACTTTAAATTGTCCTTTTTGTATGACAATGATTGTCGATGGTGTGAAATCCAAAAACAAGGAGGATAAAGTTCAAGTCAAAGACATTGCGGAAATAGTTTGGGAAAGCTTGGAGTAGGCTTACCCATCTATTTTACAACATTTTGGCAACTTTTTGTAAGCTTTTGGATCTCTTTTCATTTCATCTGCATCATAGCCAAGCTCTGTTATTTTCTTTTTAATGGCCTTCAATTCGACTTTTGTAGTATCGTATCTTACAAAAAGTATTTTTTTGTCTAAATCAAGGTTGGCTTCAACGATGCCATTAAGTTTGTTTAATTTATTTTCGATTCTTTCCTTGCACATTTCGCAAACTGCAGAAGTTTTAATTTCTGCACTCGAGGTATTTTGTTGCTGGGAAAATGTAAAACTTAAATAGAAAAATGAAAAGATAGAAATTAGAATTAAATATTTTCTCATGATAGTCTCCTAAAAAAATTATAAACGATGTAAAAAAGAATGTATTATCTTTAATAAAATACAATTCATCAGCAATTATTAACAACAACATTTATACATCGCATTTATGTTTACTGTTGTACCTTAAAGGAATTACTAATTTTTTCGTAATTTTGATTTTTTAACTTTTAGGTTTATAATGAATAAAATATTAGAAGCAAAGTTTTTAGCCCCAGATATTAAACTTTTTCGTATTGAAGCACCCAAAATTGCTGAAAAAAGGAAACCTGGTCAATTTGTTGTAATTCGAGTTGATGAGTATGGTGAAAGAATTCCTTTAACAATAGCTGATTCCAATACTGATGAAGGTTCTATTACTATTATTGTACAAGGTGTTGGAAAAACTACAAAACGACTAAATCTTCTCGAGGCTGGTGATTATGTCCAAGATATAGTTGGTCCTTTAGGAAAACCATCTGAAATTGAAAAGTTCGGTGTTGCTGTAAGTATTGGTGGAGGGGTTGGCACTGCAATAGCATATCCAACAGCCAAAGCATTAAAAGAAGCAGGCAACTACGTCATTGGTATTATTGGAGGGCGTTCCAAAGAATTTGTTATACTAGAAGAAGAGATGAATAAAATTTGCGATGAACTTTATCCAACAACTGACGACGGTTCTTATGGCTTTCATGGATTTGTTACTCATATGCTTCAGAAATTGCTTGATGATGGTCGTAAAATTGATTTTGTGCTTGCGATTGGACCTATTCCAATGATGAAAGCTGTCGCTGACGTTACACGTCCTTACGAGATTAAGACTGTTGTTAGTTTGAATCCAATTATGGTTGATGCCACGGGAATGTGTGGTGGTTGCCGCGTCACCGTTGATAACAAAACCTATTTTGCCTGTGTCGATGGTCCTGAATTCGATGCACACAAAGTTGATTTTGACAATCTTACAAAGAGAAATAAAATGTATTTGCAGCACGAAAAAACTTCTCTTGAAGAGTTTATGTGTAAAATTGATTTAATGGCAAAAAAACTGGAGAAACAGAATGCCTGAACTAACAAATAAGGAAAGGATGAAGATTAAAAGGCATCATATGCCTGAGCAGGAACCTGAAGTTCGAATTACCAATTTTAATGAGGTTAATTTTGGATATACGATAGAACTTGCTCGAGAAGAGGCAGAAAGATGCTTAAGATGCAAAAAACCCGTTTGTATAGAAGGTTGTCCTGTTGCAGTAAAAATTCCCGATTTTATTATTTTGGTTGCAGAGGGTAAGTTTAAAGAAGCTGCTGAAATATTGAAGGAAGATAACACGCTTCCAGCTATTTGTGGCAGAGTATGTCCCCAAGAAGACCAATGCGAAAAGGTGTGCGTTTTAGCTAAAAAGGGTGAACCTGTTGCTATTGGACATTTGGAAAGGTTTGTTGCTGATTGGGAGATGAAAAATCTTGGATTCCGTATGCCCGATATGAAACCAAAGACTGGTAAAAAGGTTGCTATTGTTGGTGGAGGACCGGCTGGGTTAAGCTGTGCTGGGGATCTAATAAGAATGGGGCATGACGTCGTTGTGTTCGAGGCATTACATGAAATTGGAGGGGTTTTGATTTACGGCATCCCAGAGTTTCGACTGCCAAAAGATATTGTACGTGCCGAAGTCGACTATTTACGAAAATTAGGTGTTGAGTTCAAAACTAACTATGTTATTGGATTAACAGAAACAATTGATGAGCTTCTACAAAGATTCGACGCAGTGTTTATTGGAGTAGGTGCTGGGCTTCCTTACTTCTTAAATGTACCTGGGGAAAATCTTCTTGGAATTTATTCTGCGAATGAATTCCTAACTCGTGTGAATTTAATGAGGGCTTTTGAGTTTCCAAAAGCAGATACTCCAATAATGGATTTAACCGGAAAAAATGTTGCTGTTTTTGGTGGTGGCAATACCGCTATGGATGCTGTTCGAACTTCAATTCGACTTGGTGCCAAAAATGCTATGATTATTTATAGAAGAACCGAAGCCGAAATGCCTGCCCGAATCGAGGAAATTAAACATGCCAAAGAAGAAGGTGTTATTTTTATCTTCTTAAGTGCGCCTTTGGAATTTATTGGAGATGAAGATGGGTGGGTGCGTTATGTAAAGGTTCAAAAAATGGAACTTGGGGAGCCAGATTCTTCTGGGCGCAGAAAGCCAATTCCAATTGAAGGTGCAATAGAGACAATTCCTATAGATGCTGCTGTTATTGCAATAGGTAACGGCTCTAACCCAATTATTAGCAAAACCACACCCGATTTAAAAGTTAATAAGTGGGGGAATATCACTGTAGATCCCGAAACAATGAAAACAAGCAAGAAAGGTGTTTTTGCTGGCGGTGATATTGTTACTGGAGGTGCAACAGTTATCTTGGCCATGGGTGCTGGTCGAAAAGCTGCAAAAGCTATCGACGAATACTTAAATAATCCAGAAGTTTGGTAGATTATTCGGAATTTTTGTTTTTTGATTTTTTTCTAAAAACGAACGAAATAGGTGTACCCTCGAAGTTATATTTTTCTCTAATTACTTTTTCCATAAACCGCTTGTAGGAATTAGGGATTAGTTCTGGATAATTTGTAAAAAATACAAAAACAGGTGGTTCTATTTTTGTTTGAGTGATATAATTTATTCTTAAATCTTTACCCTTTACTGCTGGTGGTGGAACTTTGTCAAATTGAGGTAAAATTTCTCTATTAAGTTGGGATGTAGGTATTCTTAAGTTTCTGTTTTGCTTTACTTCAATTGCTTTTCCCAGGATTTTAACTAATCTTTGTTTTGTTAAAGCACTTACAAATAAAATGGGAACGTAGTAATAAGATTGCAGTTTTTGGTAAATTTCCTTTTTAAATTCATTCGCTGTTTTTGAGTTTTTATTTTGAACCAAATCCCATTTATTAACTGCAATTAGAATACCTTTTCTCGCTTCCTCCACTTGATTAATTATTTTTTTATCTTGGTCTTCTAAACCAAGTAAAGCATCCAATACAACAACAGCAACATCACAACGCTCAATTGCACGTATTGTTCTAACAAGGCTGTAAAATTCAATACTTTCTTTTATGTTGCTTCGTTTTCTCAAACCAGCGGTATCTATTAACGTTATTTCTTTATTGTAGTACTTAATTATTGTGTCGATAGAATCTCTTGTAGTTCCAGGGATGTTTGTAACAATTGACCTTTTTTTACCGGCTAAAGCATTTACAATTGATGATTTTCCAACATTGGGCTTCCCTATAATTGCAATTTTTAAAACGCTACTGGTGCTTTGTTCATTCTTTTGAGGTAATAAAGCTACAAGTTCATCAAGGAATTCCCAAGAATTTCTCCCAGAGATAGCAGATATTTGATAAGGTTTTCCTAATCCTAACGAATAGAACTCATAGGAATTTAAATCTTGTTGAGGATTATCGCATTTATTCACTAACAAAAGTACTTTCTTTTTCTTTTGCCTCAAAACGTTAGCAATATCAATATCGTATGAAGTTACACCTTCTCTACCATCGCAAACAAAAAGTACGGCATCGGATTCCTCGATTGCTATCAATGCTTGCTCTTTAATGGATTGTTCAATAAGATCTTCAGACTTGGGGACGAAACCACCGGTGTCAATTGCAAAGAATTTCGCACCATTCCATTCCACCTCGCCATAAATCCTGTCACGAGTAACTCCGGGAACGTCATCTACAATTGCTTTTTTTTGACCAGTTAACCTATTGAAAAGCGTCGATTTTCCTACATTTGGTCGTCCAACTATTGCTACTAAGCTCATTATCTTGGTTTCTTTTTTAAATAAATATTTAACTTATTGTTTTTGTATTTTTGAAATTTTACAAATTATAGACGGATAAATATGAAAAGTATGACAGGTTTTGCAAAAGTGGAAAGAGATGAAAATGGGGTTAAAGTAGTAGTCGAAATCAAATCCCTGAACGCAAGATTCTTAGAAATAAATTGCAAGTTACCAAAGCTACTGTCCTACAGAGAGTTTGAAATTAGAGAAATGGTAAAAAAAACAATATCCAGAGGGACAGTTTCTATTTCAATTACCACTGAAGTTGACCATAGCCTAAAACCTTTTAAACTGAATGAGAACAATGCAATTGGTATTTTCAATTCGCTTACCTCACTTTCAAAAAAATTAAAGTTAAAAAGCAATGTCTCTATTAGCGACATTCTTGCTTTTCCTAACTACTTGTTAATTGAAGAAAATTCTAATTATGATGCAGAAGTTGAATGGAATGCTGTGAAAAAGTCTCTACAAGATGCATTACAAAAAATAGATAAATACAGACTCGAGGAAGGTAAAAACTTGTATAAAGATATTTCGCAAAAAACGAGAAGATTAAAAGAACTTCTTAACAAAATTTGTCAAAAGAGTAAAAATCGGATAGAGGAAGAAAGAGAAAAGTTACGCAAGAAAGTAGCAATGCTATTTGAGAGCGACGAAATTGACGAAAACCGATTACAAATGGAAATTCTTCTGATGGCAAATAAGCTAGACATCAATGAAGAATGTGCACGGCTGGATTCACATATAAAGTTTTTACGGGAGACAATTAAATCGAAAGAACCAGTTGGGCAAAAGTTGAATTTTATCCTTCAAGAAATTAATCGTGAATTCAATACAATTGGTTCGAAATCGGATAATGCGGAAATTTCTCGCCTTGTGGTCGAAGTCAAGGAAGCAATTGAACAAATTCGTGAAATGATACAGAATATTGAGTAGTTGCTACATATTGAGTTGGGCTGTTTCGAAAAACTACCTATTTTTCAATAGTTCGAAACAGCCCAATGTTTAATGAATTACAAACCAAATTCAAACCCAAGGAAATAATTCCTTTCTGCTGCAGGGAAAAATTCTTTTCCCTCGGCACCAGCCGCATAAAGTCTGTTCAGTAAATTGCGAACTTGAAATTTTAGGACTATGTCGTTGAAGAAAAATGTTTTCTTCAAAGAGTAATTTAAATCGAAGTTTAAAACAAAGTAGCTATCAAGTTTGTTATCAACATAGTAGTCTCCAAGGTATCGAAGGTGGTTAATCAAAGCTTGATTTTCAGTAATTAATTTGTCGTAGTTATCCGTTCGGTAGTCTCCAACGAAGTGGCCCCAAACAGAAACAAAAAGGTTATTGTTGGTGAAATTGAGCCTTAAATTGCCCATTATGTTTGGGAAACCCGCAATGCGATTTTTATTGAAAGGAATCACAATACTATCGTATGTGACAAAATTAAATTCGACAATTCTATTGTTAGATAGTGTTAAATTTCCTTTAAGTTCCAAGTTTCCATAATTTGCTTCAAGCAATTTTGCATTTAATTCAAACTCCAGTCCAATATGTCTTGTTTTGGGAATGTTTTCCTCCACTGGATTACCAAATATATCCAATCTGCCCGTCTTTACCAATTCGTTTTTATATTCCATCCAGAAGAAATTGAAATTAGTTTGTAGTCTTTCGAAAAGAGTTATATTAGAACCGAGTTCTATGTCAAGCATTTGTTCGGGTTTAGAAATTGGCCTTGAGAAGTCATAAAGGGTCTCTTGGTTTACTTGTCGGTACTCGAATCGTGGCTTTGCACCAAAGTAGGAATCGGAAGCTCGGTAAAGATTATCCCTTCTAGGCTCGCGGGAAGTATATGCTGCAAATCCAAAAAGAGAAATATTTTCATCAAGTTTATAATTAACTCCAAACCTTGGATTTAGGAAATAGTATTTGATGTCGAATACATAGTTCTCCCCACCAACCAACCTATTATTAATATCTTTATAATATACAGGTTTGTTTCTGGCTTTTTCGTTTTTGAGTGCGTATCTTTGATATGTAAACTGAATTTCAAGTGACATGGAAAGTTGATCTTTGAACTTCAGAGTTTCTCTAGCAAAGAGCGAGAAAATATCTCGGATTCCATTGTACGAATAAACCTTTTCATCGGGGTTGTAGTTCTCTGGTAAATATTCGGCGTATCGGATTTTTCCCCAATGTTCTGAACGGTGCAATCGTAATTCTGCTCCAGCAACAAGTTCATTTTGTCCGTGTGAAAATATGACTCTGGGTATCCAACCACCATGTTTATTGCTAACAAAACCGCGGAAAATAGTTCCAGTTGGGTTTTGGTTTAAGTTGTACCCAAATTGAGAGGTAAGTCGTAACACGGTAGTATCTGCCCAAGAGGCATCATAGTCAAAGAAACCATCTCCGGTATAATAAAATAGTGCTGAAAGAATTCGAAGATTATTATTTATTTGCCAATCATTTAAAATTTCGTAATGGGGTTGGGAAAATTCCTCAATTTCTTGTTTTCTTCTTTCAGAAAAATATGAAATTTGCTTTCCTGTCGAATCGTAAATCCAATAGTTCCAGTTTGTTCTTCGTTTTTCTTTGTCTTTTACATATTCTTTTGGTAAACCATTGTAGGCAAGGCCGTCTGTTATTGGACCACCAAATACATTAATTTGGGTAGATAGATTATCGTCGAATCGGGCGACACTAAAGAAGTAACTATTCAAAAAAGCGTAAGAGTGATTGCGATAACCCAAAGAGTTGATTTTAGAGAGTCGACCGTAAAAAGCGTAATTGTCAAACAAGCCCGAAGAAAATTCGATCGCAAATTTACTGACGTTTGGGTGCAATTTTGTGGTATTGTCGTTGTAACTAAATTCTTGCCAACCAATTCCAGTGAAAACTCTTGTACCCTTTTTGTCAAGAAAGTTTCCAGTATTTAGATTGATGGTACCACCAATTGCTGCTGGCCCATAATTTGTTAACCCTGCACCACGCTGGATTTGAATTTCTTGTACATTTGGAAGGAAATCAGAAAAATCTATCCAGTAGACGTTGTGGTCTTCGGGGTCGTTTTGCGGAATCCCATTAATTAATACTGAAATTCTCCTTTGGTCGAAACCACGCATCGTTAGGTTGGAGTATCCAATATCGTTTCCGCTGTGAGAGAAAGTTATTAGGGAAGGCATTTCACTAAGAAAGCGTGGAATATCTTGGGTAGAATAAATTGGGTTAAATTCTTTAAATGATATTTCGGAAAAAGGGATTGGAGTTTCACCACGAAAAGCACGAGTAGAAGTAACAGTAATGCTCGGTAGTGTGAATTTTTTCAAGGTATCCCTAGCCTCCTCGATTGAAAAAACAGAATTTGATGCCAGTAATAATAAGCTTAGAATTGCAATTTTTTTGTTCATAGCAGCTCCTTACGAATAGTTTAACAAACTAACTATCCGATTGAAGGTTTTTAAGAGGAATAAACCTGGAGTGTAGGGTTGTCCGTTTCCCTACGCCGGTATTAACCGGATCAGGTTCCAAGGGTATCCTCTCAGCCCAAAGCAATTTTGAGCACCCCCAACGGACCAATGCAAAATTAATAAAATTTTTTTTATTAATCAAAGTTTATATAATTTGAATTTTTTTGCTTTAATATGTCAGAAAAGATAAAAGAGATATTACCATATTTTTACGTTTTACTTGGCTTCATTTTTACTATCATCATCACTGTGTTAATTCTGGACAAGGTACTTTTTCCAATACTTGTTCATAGCGAAGAAACTATTAAAATGCCAAATCTAATTGGGATGAAATTGGAAGATGCCGAAAAAACGATTAGTTCTCTAGATTTGAAAATTGCTCGTGTTAGTGAACTTTACAACGAACAATATCCTCCACGAATAGTTATTAACCAAAGCCCAAGATCTGGACAAATAATTCGAAAAGGAAGGGATGTTTTTTTAACAATTAGCCAGGGTAGGGAAGAAGTGGAAGTCCCGAATTTGATTGGTCAAAATATTAGAAATTCAAGAATAATACTAAAAAATAGCGGTCTCGATATCGGTAGCATTACCTATGTTAGTAATGAGACTTTTGGAATTGACACTATCGTTGCACAAAGCCCAATACCGGGCAGTAAGATTAACTACGGGAGGACTGTGGACTTAGTGGTAAGTCGTGGTTCCATTGATTTAGTTAAGGTACCTTTTATAGAAGGGTTGAATCTAGATAATGCCATAAAAATATTAAATGAATCAGGGCTTCAAATTGGTAATGTAGTGTATGTTGAAAACCAAACTTATCTACCAAACACAATTTTAAACCAGGGTATTAAAGCAGGTGAGTTAGTTAAAAAGGGAGCTACAATTGATGTGACAGTAGTTAAATAGCATTAAATTTCTATCCCAAATTTATCTTTTAATATTTTTTTCAATTTATTGAATTCTTGGATAAGTTGAGGAAGTTCATTCGTTGACATTAATATTTTGAATGCTTCAATTTTTTTCTTAGGCGGAGCACCAAAATAAATCCCACCTTCTGAAATGGATTTTGGGACTCCAGATTTAGCTTCCAAGGTTACATCATCCGCAATTTCTATGTGTCCGGCAATTCCAACCTGTCCGGCAATTCGGTTCCTTTTTCCAATTTTAGTACTACCAGAAATCCCAACTTGTGCAGCCATAGCAGTGTTTTCAGAGACATGCACGTTGTGAGCAATCTGAACTAAATTATCAATTTTTACACCATCTTCGATTATTGTGCTTCCAACTATAGCTCTGTCGATGGTTGTATTTGCTCCAATCTCGACATTATTGCCAATTACAACATTTCCTAATTGGGGGATTTTGATAAAACTTCCATCTTTGTTTTCAATAAAGCCGAAACCATCGGAACCAATTACAGCACCAGCGTGGATAATGCAATTGTCGCCAATTTTTGTATTATAGTAACATACCACATTTGAATGTATTAGGCATTTTTTTCCAATTTTTACATTGTCATACAATGTAACATTAGGTAGAATAATGGAGTCTTCACCAATGTAACAATTTTTACCAATTACAACATTTTCACCAATGTAAACGGACTTTTCAATAATTGTTTCGTAATTAATAATCGCACTTGGGTGAATGAATGATTTGAATTGCTTGTAGTATGTATCGAAATGCAATAAAAGTTGGAAGAAGGAGGCATATGGATTTTCTACTTCAATGAATGCTTGATTTGACTTAGGTAATGCTAAATCGAAATCCCTTGGGACAAGAATACAAGTTGCTTCAGAATTTAAAAAATGTTTTAAATACTTTTTATCGGAAAAAAAAGTCAAATCCCCAGTTTTGGCGTATTCTATTCTGTTTAACCTAAAAATCGTAAGGGAGTGATCCCCATTAATTTCACCATTGAGAATTTTTGCTATTTCTTGACAAGTCAAAGGTTTTTGCAATTCCATCTAGTTTTTGTTATTTATTTTTTTTCATTTTCTGTATCTGGCGGTGAAATTTCATCTGGTTGTTCTTTTTCGTTCTTTGGTCCAGGATCTTTTTTAGTTGTTCTTTGTTTTCTTCTTTGCGTGGTGGGGGTTTCAGCTTTGGTTTGATTTCTCGGGTCTTTCGAGATTTTTTCTTGCAATTCCTTTTCCATTTGAGAAACATCGACTCCTAATTCGCGAAGAACCTTAAGGGTTAAGTCGTATTTGTAATTAACGTAAGCCAAAGGATTAGTACTTTTATCCCAGATGATGTCGAACCCATTTTCTGCTGCAACTTTTTGTACTGCAGCGTAGATCTTATCTTCAATTGGTTGCATAATTGTCTTGACTATCATATCGTATTCTCCACCGGGTTCGAATTTCTTACGGGAAAAGGTTAATTTTTGTATTGTAAGGTCCTCGAGTTCTTTATCTTTTTGTTTTTTTTCTTCGTCTGTCCAAATAAGCCTGTTCTTATTAATTTCGAACTTTAAATTTTCGATTCGCTGATCCATATCCTCGAGTTCTCTTTTCCATTCTTCGACAACAGACCGGATTCTTTGTTCTCCTTGCTTTGCCTCGGGAAATTTATCCCGAATGACATCAGAAGCGATGAAAGCTACTCTTTGCGAAAATGCAAAGGTAATGCTGAGCAAAAAAACAAAAATTGAAATAAAAATAATATTTTTTTTCATGATCCCTCAAAAAATAAAAACGAGGGTAGAGATCTAATCAATTTATTTGCTACCTCTTTTAATCTTGTCCAAAACTTTGAAAGTAATATCGTACTTATCTTCCGAAAAAAGTAGATTACCTTTATCGAATACAATAGGTAAATTTTCTTCTTTTGCTACGGATTGTATTGCAGATTTTACTTTATTTCTTATTGGTTCGAGGAACTCTTCGCGTTTGTTTTGGATTTCATTAAGTCTTTCATTGTAAAATTGTTGCATTTTTTGCTGTTCTTCGAGTAAAGCTTGCTCTTGCTTTTGTTGTTGGTCAGCGGGCATCATTGTCTTTTTCTTTTGGTAGTCGTCGACCTTTTTCTGAAAGGTTTCTTGCATTTTGACTAAAGTATCTTGCAAGGTTTTTTGCATTTCTTTTAATTTGGCATCAGCATCCTTAGCCTCTGGCATTTGCTCAACAATTAAATTAATGTCTACAACACCAAAAACAAGTCCCCCGGGTGATGAAGCTTTTTGTTGAGAAAAGGAAAAATAGGAAAAAATAAGAGAAAAAATGAATAGAAATCCTAAAAAAATACTTTTTTTCATAAAAATCGTAAATTTGTGATTAAAAACTACAAAATTAATAAATTATTGACCAATATGAAACAGAAATCTCCACCCGGATAATTGCCCTGTGTCGTCGGTTTTATCAAACCCATATCCGTAACTAAATCCAATTATACCTAATGCTTGCAAAAATATTTGAACACCAACTCCAGCGGAGCGTTTCAGATTGAAAGGGTCAGTTCTGTTCAAACCACTCCAGACATTTCCAGCTTCGACAAAACCATAAAAATATATGGGCATAGGGTCTAAACTTAATGCGAAGCGAATCTCGGCAAAATGTCTTGCAAGCACTCTTCCACCTGCTCTAGGGCCAATCGATTGGTCTGGATAACCACGGAGAGGGGTTACTGGGAATCCACTGCTTAATCCAGTACCTCCCATAAAGAAAAGTTCAATGGGATTAATTGAGGTATCAGATTTCAAGCCAGTAATGTAACCCCAATTTGAGGTAATGTTTAAAACCACTCTTGGTAATTCGTTAATTTTAAAGACGGTTTGGTTAATTTCGAAACGAAGCTGTGTTTTGAAAAAATCTGTAGTACCAATTCCAATGCCACCGAGAGCAAGGTCGTTGGACCATACGAATCTCGAGCCACTGGTAGGAAAGAAAATATTGTCCAAACTTATTCTGGATATTGATTCGGAAATAGTAAATTCAGTGGAAACACCGGGCCGGTAGTAGCTTGAGTAACCAGACCCAACATTGTTCCTTTGAATTCTAATTCCACCGTCAACTCTGAAATAATCATCCGGCCAGCGTAGTCTACGTCCTAAATTTATACCAAATCCCGTTCTTCGTAAGTCTATTGGGTTGAATATAATTCTTGTATCGTATAAATTAAATCCAAAAGTTGTTGGATCATCAAAAAGCCAAGGTTCTGTGAAACCCAATGAAATAGTTCTATATCTATTCGCTTGGCCAAATTCCAAGTTGAAATTGAATAATTGTCCACCACCTCCTTGCAAAGGTTCCATAATGGAGAAGTTGTTGAATGAAAATCCAACTGCACCAGTTAACCCAAAAGAGCCGGCAAAACCAATGGAAGCATTAAAAGTATCAGTTGAACGTTCTTCAACGTTGTAGACTATGTCAACCTTAGTGTTATCCACCATTTTAACATCAGGTCGTAGTGTCTCGGGATTGAAGTAGTTGAGAAGCCCAAGCGCTTTAATACTTTTAATTATAGCGGAGCGGTTAAAATAGTCACCTGGGTAAGTGTATAATTCCCTTCGTATGACTTTATCCTTTGTTTTCTTATTTCCAACAATTTCTACTTTCCTAATTGTTACCCGATAACCTTCGTAAATCCTAATGTAGACATCCAAAGAGTCAGGCTCGATTCGTATTTCTTGAACCTCATTTCGAGCAAAAAGATAACCATTGTCGAAATACAAACTCATTGCGTCGGTATTTTCTTTATTTCCGTTCAAATTTTGTTGAAATTTTTCTTGATTATAAGGTTCTCCTTTTGCAATGTCCAATCTTCTTAAAATTGTATGGCTTGGGAAAATTGTATTTCCAAGACAATAAATGTTACGGAAGTAGTATTTTTTTCCTTCGTGAACAAATATTTTAATATCTACAGTTTTTTGGTTATCGTCGAAAATAACGGTATCGCCTAAAATTTCAAAGTCAATAAACCCGTTGTTCCTGCAGTACTTTAAAAGCAATTCTTTATCCTTTTCATAATTGTTGGGATCGAACTTTGCGGAACGCCAAAATTGCCACCAACTCTTGGTTTTAGTTTCTTCAAAAGTTCCTTTCAATTCATCATTAGAGAAAGAGTTAATTCCTTCAAAAGTGATGGAGTTGACCTTATATTTGAAACCTTCATCAATATTTACAACTAACCGAAAAAAGTTTTGAGTATCTGTTGGAATTAATTCTGCTTCAACTTTTGTAAATGGTAAACCTTCGTCTTTATATTTCCTTTTTATTCTTTGTTGAATTTGGTAAACTTCGTAGTTGGAAATAACTTCACCGCGATTTTTGTTGATTATTTTAAATAAATCCTCATTGGAAAGTTTTTTATTGTTTCTCAAATTAATTTCATTAATTCTTGGGAGTTCTTTTACTCTAATGGTTAAGAAAATAGAGTTTTCAGTAATTTTGTCTTGTAAAATTTGAACATCGGAGAATTGTTTTCTATTCCAAAGGTTTTTTATTGCCTTTTGCAGTTTGGGGTCGTGCGGAAATGCTATGGTTTCACCACGATTTAACCCAGAAAGTGTAATAATAGTTTGTGCATCGGAATAAACGTTTCCCTCTACAGAAATATCAGCAATGTAATAGTATTTCTGTGTTTGAGATAAAATTAAGTTGGGAAAAATTAAAAGTAAAATTAAAGGGAATAAAATAAACATCCTAATTATAATCATTTTTCTATTTGTGCTTTATCTGAGGTGATTGAAATTTCCTCGTGGATTTGCTCTGATATTTTGCCAAACCGTCTTTCACGAAGAGAGTAATTCCTTATAGCTTCGTAAAGATCGTCCCTTCTAAATTCTGGCCAATATTTGTTGCATATAAAGATTTCGGAATAAGCAGACTCCCAAAGCAAAAAATTACTTAATCGCATTTCACCGCTTGTTCGTATAATTAAATCTGGGTCTGGCAAGGTGGAAGTCTGAAGATATGATGAAAAGATCTCCTCGTTGATTTCTTCTGGAGAGATTATTCCTCTTCTAATATCGTGTGCTATCATTTGGACTGCACGAACAATATCCCATCTACCGCTATAACTTAAAGCAAGGGTTAAGGTTAGCCCAGTATTTTTAGCGGTAAGTTCAATTCCATCGAAAAGTAATCTTTGAACTTTTTTAGGTAATGAACTTATTTTGCCAATCGAAAGTAATCGAACATTGTTCGCATCAAGTTCTTTTATTTCTCTTTTTAAATAATACTCGAGTAAATTCATAAGAACTCCGACCTCGCTCGATGGTCTTTTCCAATTTTCCAAAGAAAAAGCATAAAGAGTCAAGTATGGAATTCCAAGTTGTGAACTGGCTTTTACAATGTCACGAACACTTTCGATACCCTGTTTATGACCTTCGGTTCTTGTTAGACCGTGTTCAAGAGCCCATCTGCCATTCCCGTCCATAATTATTCCAATATGCCTTGGAATTTTACATACTCTAAGGATTTCTTTTTGTTTTCGTAGGTCGTCGCTGTCCTGTTTGTCCATCCAATTCATAAAACAATATGTTTTTAACCTATTTATTGACTATTTAAATTGATTTATATTTTTTAGATACAAATGTTAGGATAATTCCAAATAATCCGGTAACCAAAAAGGGAATCCAAAGGATGTAAGGTTTGTAATAAGACCAAAGCATTAAAGAAACATCCTCGACATTAATTAATTCCCGGATTTTAGAGAGAGGTTCAGAAGTTGAAATAACTGAGAAATTATCCTTGAGGAAATTTTTTGCAAGGGTATATTTTTCTGCAAAATGTTTATACAAATAACCCCCACTTAACGCACCTGTAGTTAAGCCTATTGTATAGCTTATGTTCAAGGCACCAAAATAAGAAGCCTTCTTACCTGCTGGTGCTACTTTGGATATTGTTTCCAAAATCTTAATGTTAAACAGCATTTCGCCAACAGTATAAATACCCATTCCAATCAAAAATATAAAACCAAACATTGTGAAACCGCACAAAGCAAACCCAAGTATTACAAAAATTTGTGCGAAAATAAGTGGATTGTAAATGCCTTTATTTTCTGAAATTTTTTGAATAAAACTCACGGAAAGAAGAATTAATAAGGGGTTGAGAGTAAATAATAATTCGTATGAAATTTGCCTACCAAGTGTTGTATTAATTGTCAATGCTTCTGGAAGTGAGACCATGTTTGCAATATTAGAAGTATCCACCCAATCTACAATAAAATTTGGTAGGGTTTCGTAAAATTGCATATAAATCATTGCAAAACATGTTGTGATTCCAATAATGAGGAGCATTCTTTTTTCTAGTAATATTAAAAGAAGCTCCTTAAAATAAGCTTTGTTAGGTGGCTTTATAATTTCTACATCACTCTTTTTAAGGAATTTAAATCCTAAATAAAATGAAAGAAGTAGATTTACCAATGATATCGTAAAGCTTCCAATAAATACGTGGTTCCAACTAATCCCTTTTAAAAATTTCGACCCTAAAAGTGCAAACAAAAACGCTAAATTGTTGACAAACAAGTAAAATGACCAAATTTTCTTGCTTGGAATATCAGAAAGCAAACTTTGAATTGATGGTTTAAACCCACCACTTCCCAATCCTATTAATATTACTGATGATAGTAAAACGTAAATTGTTAGTTGTAGCGTTAGAAAGAAATACCCAAGGCATACAAATAACAACGAAAAAGTAAGTGCTTTTTTGGGAGAAATTCTATCAGCAACGATACCAAAAAAAACAGGAGTTAGATTTTGAATTAAAGCCCAAACAAAAAAAATCCAGCCTTTTACTTCTTGCTCCCACCCCAAAGTGTTTGGGATATCCTTTTGTGCAATAAAAATTGGTAATTGAACTAAAATGTTTGTGTAAGCGAATCTTTCTAAAAATTGTATTGTTATAATTGAAAAAAACAGTAGTTTTTGTCTTGATTCCACTATTCGGTTTTACTCAATTCCCAATCTTTTGAAGATAAAATCTACATTCTTATATATTTCGTCGAAAGAGAATAATTCTTCTATCTCATTTTTCGAGAGAAAGCTGGTGATTTCTGGTTTCTCCAAAAGGGAGGTTTTGAAATCTTTTTGTGTTTCCCATACATCTAGAGAGGCTGTTTGAACTACTTTGTAAGCTTCCTGTCTTTTCATTCCTTTTCTCATAAGGGCCAACAGTACTTTTTGGGAGAAAATTAAACCTTTTGTCAATTCCAAATTTCTAAGCATGTTTTGTGGGTAGACAACTAATTTGCTTACTAATTCATTGGTTTTTACTAAAATGTAGTAAAGGGATATTGTAGCATCGGGAAGTATTATTCTTTCGACACTGCTATGTGAAATGTCTCTTTCGTGCCAGAGTACATTATTTTCAATAGCTGGGAAAATGAAGGAGCGAATTAAACGAGATTGTCCACAAATATTTTCGCTGGTTATTGGATTTCTTTTATGAGGCATTGCGGAACTACCTTTTTGTCCCTTGGCAAAAAATTCTTCTGCTTCGAGTACTTCTGTTCGTTGTAAGTGTCTGATTTCAGTAGCTATTTTTTCTAACATTGATGCAATAATTCCAAGAGTGGAGATAAAAAATGCGTGGTTATCTCTTTGAATTACTTGAGTAGATATAGGAGATGGTTTCAGATTCAAATGTTTGCAGACGTATTCTTCGACAAAAGGTGGTATGTGCTCGTATGTGCCAACAGCCCCGCTAATTTTTCCGTATGATATTTCATTTATTGCAAATTCCAATCTTGAAATATTTCTTTGGCATTCATCGAACCAAAGAGCAAACTTTAATCCAAATGTGATTGGTTCGGCATGAACACCATGGGAACGCCCGATGCAGGGAGTAAATTTGAATTCAATAGCTCTTCTTTTTAGTGTTTCTTTCAAATCATTTAGCTTATCCAAAATTAGTTTTCCTGCTTGCTGGCATTGAACAGCAAGACAAGTGTCGAGTATATCGCTTGATGTCATTCCAAAATGTAAGAATTTAGCAAGTTCACCAATATGTTCTTCAACATTGGTAAGAAAAGCAATAACATCGTGACGGGTAGTTTGCTCAATTTCATTGATTCTTTGGACATCGAAGCCAGCTTTTTCCCGCATTTTTTGTGGGACATCCTTGGGGAACCAACCCAATTCCGCTAATGCCTCGGTAGCTAAAAGTTCAATCTCTAACCAAATAGAAAACTTATTTTCGTCCGACCAAATGGAAGCAATTTCAGGAAGCGTATATCTTGGTATCATATGTAAGATTTAATAAACAAAATGCAAAATTAAGAAAAAATAAAAAGGGAGAAATACTTTTCTGGTTTTAAAAAAAAACTGTAAATATTAACAGAAACTTTCATAATTTTGATTTATTTTTCACAATAATATATTAAAAATTGGAAATTGCATTAGTTATTCTAGTTGTTACCATTACATTAGCTATTATTGATTTGACGGTTGGCGTTGCAAATGACGCAGTAAATTTTTTAAATAGTGCGGTCGGTTCAAGAGTTTCCAGCTACAAAATAGCTTTAGCATTTGCTGCGGTTGGCATCTTTGTCGGGGTTACCTTGTCGAGCGGAATGATGGAAATTACTCGTAAAGGAATCTTCAATCCATCAGCTTTTACTTTGTACGAAGTACTTATTATTTTCCTTGCAACTTTGGTTACAGATATTTTATTGTTGGATTTTTTTAATACATTCGGAATTCCGACTTCAACTACTGTTTCGATGGTTTCTGCTGTTACTGGCGGAGCATTAGGTTTAACCGCAATTCACCTCATTGGGGAAGGTAAATCAATTGAGAGTCTTGGATATTACTTAAATTTGAGCAAGCTATCAACTATTTATGTTTCGATTGTTTTATCGATAATTTTTGCTTTCCTTTTTGGTTACCTTGGGCAATTCGTTTCTCGTTTAATTTTTACATTTGATTATAATAATATCTTCAAGAAGTTTGGACCCCTCTGGGGAAGTTTTGCATTTACTTTCATATTATTTTTTATTTCGGTAAAGGGTTTAGAAGGAGCCTCGTTTATTAACCAAGAAACTCAATTTTTTATTTCAACTTATAGGTTCGAAATTTTAGGTTTTATCTTTGTTTTTGTTTCGTTGGTTTTTTATGTCGCTGTTTTATTAAAAATAAACATTTTAAGATTTATTGTTTTAATTGGTACTTCCTCTATCGCTCTTTCATTTGCTTCAAACGACCTTGTGAATTTTGTAGGTCCAGCGTTGAGTTCACTCTTTGCCTACCAACATGCCATGAATTATTCCGACCCTCTTAATTTAAAAATGGGTTTTCTTGCAAACCCATTCAAAGTTCAAACTGAAATTCTCCTTTTCTGCGGATTTGTGATGATTTCTACTCTTTTTCTTTCCAAAAAGTCAAGGACTGTAACTTCAACAGAAGTCAACTTGGGAAGCCAAGTCGAAAGTTACCAAGCTTTTGAATCTTTTCCCTTAGCAAGATTTTTGGTTCGAATGTTTACTTCATTTTCAGATTTCCTATCCAAGCTTGTTCCGATTAAATTAAAGAATAAAATAAACAAAAGGTTCGACTCAACAAAAATTATTCTTTTAAATGGAAAAGATGGGAGCCAAGCTTCATTCGATTTAATTAGAGCAACAGTTAATTTAACAATTTCATCTGCTTTAATTTCTTTAGGAACTGCTTTAAAGTTACCGTTGTCTACTACTTATGTTACCTTCATTGTTGCAATGTCCACTGCTCTTGCCGACAGAGCATGGGGAAGAGATAATGCTGTTTCTAGAGTTTCTGGAATTTTAACTGTAATAGGGGGGTGGTTGTTTACTGCCATATTTTGTGGTATTGTAGCAGGAGTTATCGCAATATTGATTTATTTTACAGGAATTATCGGTGTTGCTATTATTTTTTGTCTGATTATATTCTCTTTTGCTAGGACCGCAATAATTCATAAAAAAAGGGAAAAAGAAAGGTTTAGGGCAGAAGAAAAAATTAAAAGACAACGTATAAGTGCGCAAGAGAGTTTTCAGGTTTTCCACAACGATGTAATTCAGTTTTTAAACGATGTAAAAACAATTTCTAACTTATGTATCAATGGAATATCTAAATTTAAGTTGAAGGATTTGAAAAAAGCCAAAAAACAAGCTGAGGAATTGAACAAAAAAATTGAAACAATATTCCTTGATTTTGCAAAAAGTATAAAAGGTTTCGATGATATCATATTTGAAAATTCCCACGAGTATGCCTCTGCAATGGCAAATCTTACTCATATTTCAAACCAAGTCTTAAGTATTTCACAACGTTGCTTCGATTATGTTGATAACTCTCAGAAGCCACTTACCGAAAACCAACTTTCCGACCTTAAGATTGTTGTTAAATTATTCAATGAAATGTTTGAAAAAATCCTGGGGATTGTACAAGATGTATCCACTGATTTCGATTTAGAAGTTAGTAGTAATGAAAAAGAATTCAGCAAAGAAATTAAAAGAATCCATCGCACTTATATGAAAGCTCTTAAAAGACCCACTGCAAATCCACGGAGGGGGATTATTTATATTTCATTGATTGAAAGTCTTTACAGTTTAATAACTAAAATTACTAATTTTGTTTCTTTGCATAATAAACTTAAAGCAGAGTTTGAGAATGGAATCGCCAAACTTAAATAATTTTCAGTCTTATTTTTGTTCCTTAACATCTTTTCTTTGATTTATAAATTATTTGATGATTATTTGATGCACAAAGATACAATTTGTATTTTGTCTTGATAAAACTTACTCAGTAAGCCTTTTTAAATTTCATTTATTATTTCCTTTTTAGAATATTCCTTTCTAATCATTTTTTCTTAATTTTGAAATTTATTTTAATTGAATTATTTGTATGTTGAGTGAATTTGGAATTGTACTTTTGTTTTTTATAATAGGTTTTTTGTTTGTTGCTGTTGGATTATTAGTAGCAGCAATTATTCGGCCAAATAAGCCCAACCCACTCAAATTATCCACTTACGAATGTGGAGAGCAACCAATTGGATATCCATGGGTTCGATTCAATGTTCGTTTTTATGTTGTTGCTCTTGTGTTTTTACTTTTCGACGTAGAAATTGTCTTTCTTTTGCCTTGGGCAGTGGTTATTAATTATTTCAAATCTTTTGGCTTAGGCATTTTCGTTTTTATCGAGATGTTCATTTTTGTTTTGATCTTGGTTTTTGGTTTTGCATATGTATGGGCAAAAGGTGATTTGGACTGGGAGCGGGCTAAACCAATTATTCCAAATATTAACTACTTAATTTATAAAAAATGATTTATTGGAGGTTATATGGGGCTTTTAGATAGATTAGATAATCCTTATGAAGCTGGAGGTATTGTTTTAGGAACTCTCGAGGACATTTTGAATTGGGGAAGAAGCAAATCGGATTGGTATTTACATTTTGGTCTTGCATGCTGTGCAATAGAGTTTATGGCTATGAATGCTTCTCATTTCGACTTTATGCGGTTTGGGATTATTCCTCGTGCTACTCCTCGGCAAGCTGATTTTATCATGATTACAGGAACAGTTACTTTAAAAATGGCGGATAGAATTAAGTTGCTTTGGGAACAAATGGCGGAACCTAAATACTGTATTTCCGTCGGTTCTTGCGCCAATAGTGGTGGACCTTACTGGCAATACGGATATCATGTGCTGAAGGGAGTAGATAGAATTATTCCGGTTCATGTTTACGTTCCAGGTTGTCCTCCTCGTCCCGAGGCAATGGAAGAAGGTATGATGAAGCTTCAAAGCCTTATAGACCAGCAAGCTATTTTCAGAAAAAGAAAACGACTTGCAGAAGAAGATGGGTTGAAAAGGTATGCTAACAAATAAGTGTGAAAAATGGAAATAAATGGCATTTTTGCTCTTCTAAAAGAAAAATTTGACGATTCAATTTTTGAATTTGTCGACAATCCTCCTTCCGACCCTTATATTAATGTTTCTCCCGAAAAGCTTTTTGATATTTGTTTGGAATTAAGAGATAACCCAGAATTGGATTTCGACTACCTAATGTGTTTAACTGGTGTCGATTTTCCCGATACTTTGCAGGTAGTATATCATTTGTATTCATTGAAGAAAAAACATAAAGTAGTGTTAAAAGTAAGTGTACCTAAAGACCAACCAAAAGTCCCAAGTGTAGAAAGGATTTGGCGTTCTGCCGATTGGCATGAGCGCGAAGCTTTCGATTTGTTTGGAATTATTTTCGAAGGACATCACAATCTAATTAGAATACTTTTACCATACGATTGGGAAGGATATCCCTTAAGGAAAGATTACAAAGAACCAGAAACTTATCACGGTATGAAAGTACCATATTGAGGTTATTGAAATGACTGAAAAAAAAATTATCGATGTTGATTTTAGCAAGATTGAGTCCGATAGGCTGCGACTCAATGTTGGGCCACAACATCCATCAACCCATGGAGTTTTAAGATTGGAAGTTGAGCTCGATGGTGAAGTTGTAACTGATGTTATTCCACATATTGGTTATTTGCACCGTTGCTTCGAGAAAATCTCTGAAAATATGAATTACCAGCAAGTTATTCCCTATGTCGATAGGATGGATTACATTTCTTCGATGAACAATGAATTGCCATACGTCATTGCTGTCGAAAAGCTTCTTGGTATTAAGGTTCCCGAACGAGTTGAATTTATTCGTGTGATAATGGCTGAACTTAATAGGATTGCAAATCATCAAATTGCTGTGGCGACATTTGGTCTTGACGCTGGAGCTTTCACACCGTTTTTATATCTTTTTCGAGATAGAGAGTATATACTTTGGATTTTTGAAAAAGCCACTGGCGGAAGACTTCTGTTCAATTACTTCTGGATTGGTGGGCTTGCAAACGATGTTTATCCAACTTTCAAAGAGGATGTTCTAGGAATAATTAAACAAGTAAGAAAAACTAACAAGGAAATTGAAGAACTTTTAATTTATAACAAAATTTTTATTGATAGGACTGCTAACATTGGCATTTTACCTCCCGATGTCGCAATAAATTATGGTTGCAGTGGTCCAATGCTTCGTGGTTCTGGGGTACCCTTCGACTTAAGAAAAGCAGAACCATATTCCATCTACGATAAATTTGACTTTGAAATTCCAATTGGAAAGGGCGAAGTAGGTACAGTTGGGGATTGTTGGGATAGAAATATTGTGAGAATGCGAGAAATGGAAGAAAGTTGCAGAATCATTGAACAAGCAATTGAACAAATGCCAAACAGTGGGGATGTCAGTTCAGCGATTCCAAAAAAGGTAAGACCACCGAAAGGAGAAATATATTTTCGATGTGAAAATCCAAAAGGTGAGCTTGGATTCTACATTATTAGCGATGGAAAAGATAAACCCTACAGAGTGAAAGGACGCGCACCAAGCTTTGTTAATCTAAGTGTCTTGCCCGAAATATCCCGCGGGTACTTGTTTGCAGATTTGATTGTTATTCTTGGAAGTATTGATATAGTTCTTGGCGAAATTGATAGGTAGTATAAAATCTGAATTTTATGGAAACATTTAATGTTTTTGAAATTTTGCTTGGGGAAAACTTTTTAAGTGCTATTATTAGTGTTATACTTCCTCTTGTTTTTTTGATTATCTATGCATTGATTGCAATCCTTGGCGAGCTTAAAATTTCTGCTTGGATTCAGGAAAGACTGGGTCCTATGCGAACTGGACCTTATGGTATTTTGCAACCTTTAGCTGAAGTAGTGAAATTAATACAAAAGGAGGACATTGTTCCTGCAGGTGCGAATAGATTTCTATTTAACTTAGCTCCTTATGTGATTTTTGCTGGCTCTTTTGCTGGCTTTGCTGTTATTCCATTTAGTGCAGCATTCGTACCTGCCGAGATAAATATTGGTCTGTTCTATGTTTTTGCTGTTGGTGCTTTTGCTGTCATAGGAATTGTCATGGGAGGCTGGGCATCCAACAATAAATACTCCTTACTAGGTTCAATGCGCTCTGCATCCCAAATGATTAGCTATGAAATACCGGGTGCACTTGTAATTCTATCTGCTGCAGTTTTAGCTAATTCTTTGGATATGCAAAAAATTACTTTGCTTCAAGAAGGTGGATTTTGGAATTGGTTTATTTTTGGAGGTCCCGGAAATTGGACCAAAATTTGGATTTTGCCATTTACTTTGATTTTATCATTAATTTATATGATTGCTGCGTTGGCAGAAACTAATAGAACTCCTTTCGATATTCCAGAAGGCGAATCTGAATTGGTTGCTGGATACCATACTGAATACTCAGGAATGAAGTTCGCAATGTTCTTTTTTGCTGAGTATTCAAACATGTTTGTTGTGTCGGCAATATTGGCTGTGGTTTTCCTAGGTGGTTGGTCTTCCCCTTTTGGTTCTTTTATGAGTGGTTTTTGGTGGGGTGTTTTCTGGTTTGTCATCAAAGCTATGTTTGTTGTTTTCATTCAAATATGGCTTCGTTGGACTTTGCCCCGTGTTCGAGTTGACCAACTTATGTACCTTGGATGGAAGGTACTGTTACCTTTTGCATTAGTTTGTTTTCTTGTAATCAGTATATATAGAATAATATATTGATTATTCTAAATTTGATTGGAGGTTGTTATGATAGATTATTTCAAATATGTATGGACCTGGTTCTATACAATACTTGTAGGGATGAAAGTAACTTTGAAGCACCTATTTGCAAAAAAAGTTACCATCCAATATCCAAATGAGCGTTATCCAATACCCCCAATCGCTAGGAATAGATTGCAACTCATTCCAGATCGATGCAATGGTTGTATGCAGTGTGCAAGGATTTGCCCCGTTCAGTGTATAACAGTCGAAACTTTGAGAGTTGTACCGACGGACCCTGAAAAACCAACTATGTTTGATGGTTCACCTCGCAAAATTTGGGTACCAAGGTACGATATAGATTTTGCTAAATGTTGCTTTTGCGGATTATGCACTACAGTTTGCCCGACAGATGCTATCAAGCATACAATAGATTTTGAATACAGCAGTTACACACGCGAGGGTTTGATTCATAGCTTCTCAACAATGTCTACAGAACAGATTGAGGAGAAAAAACGCTTGTTTTTGGAATGGACTGAAAAGGAAAAAGCTGCTAAAGCTGAAAAAGCAAAACAACAAACTGAATCATCTTAAACCGATATTAATTGAGAGTAGGATAAACTTATGCTAATTGAATTGGTATTTTGGTTTTTTGCGGTAATGATCATTGGCTCTGCTTTGGTTGTGGTTCTATCAAAAAATATGATTTATTCGGTTTTTGCACTTTTGTTTACTTTTTTTGGAGTCGCTGGAATTTATGTTCTTTTAAATGCTGACTTCCTTGCCGTTACTCAAATAATGATTTACATTGGAGGAATTCTTGTCCTTTTGATTTTTGGTATTATGCTTACCAGCAACATTACCGGGGTAGATATAAAAAGCGGACAAACGGGCAAAATTCAAACTTTTTTTGCTGGTCTGATTTCATTATTCGCCATTTTTTCGCTTTCCTATATTGCCATTACAACGAAATGGAGGATAGTACCTGAAGCTTCAACAGAGGTGTCATCAACTATAGAACCAATTGGCAAGGAGCTTTTAACTAATTATCTTTTAGCTTTCGAGTCTGCTTCTGTTCTTCTTTTAATAGCAATTATTGGTGCTGCAATAATAGCAAGGAGAAAATAGAATGGGAATAGGTTTGACTCACTACATCGTTTTAAGTGCAATTCTGTTTGGTTTAGGAATTTTTGCAATCATAACTCGAAAGAACGCAGTACTTGTTTTGATGGGTGTTGAATTAGTTTTAAATTCTGCCAACATTAATTTCGTTGCGTTTGCAAAGTTCAACGCTTTGAAAATCGATGGACATATTGCAGCAATTTTTGTTATTATGCTTGCAGCAATCGAAGTTGCTGTTGCTTTGGCAATTGTTCTAAACATTTACCAAAACTATAAGCACATAAATGTAGACGAGATAGACAGTCTTAAAGATTAATTTATTGATAAGGGATTGAGACTATGACGGGAGAAATTTTAATTTATATCGGTTTAATAGTTCTTTTACTTCCATTTTTAAGTTTCGTTATCAATATCTTCTTTGGGAAAAAAATTGGCAAGTTTAGTTCAATTGTCGCTACTTCGATTCTTGGGTTGGTTCTTATTCTTTCATTAATAGGTTGTTATTACAAAGTTTTTAACCATTATGAAACAAGAGTAAATCAAAGTAATAACTTGCTTTTTGAGTTATCTGATAAAATCCTTCAATTAAAATTTACATGGATTAATTTACAAACGATTCAACTGAAGGTTGGGATTGGAATTGACAACCTTGCTGCAATAATGCTTGTTGTTGTGGCATTAATCAGTTTTTTGGTACATTTGTTTTCTATTGAATACATGGCGGGCGATCCTAAGTTTTCACGCTATTTTGCTTACTTGGGGCTGTTTACATTTTCCATGAACGGAATTGTCCTTGCCAACAACTTTCTTTTTATGTATGTATTTTGGGAACTTGTAGGAATTAGTTCCTATCTATTAATTGGCTTTTGGTACGAAAAGAAATCTGCTGCCGATGCTGGGAAGAAAGCTTTTTTAGTAAATAGGGTTGGGGATTTAGGTTTCTTTGTTGGAATAATGATACTGTATTTTAGCTATGGATCCCTATTGTTCGACGATATATTTGGTGGTATATCGCAAGGTAACATGCCTTTCGGTAGCGAAACAGTTTTAACTCTTGCTGGTATTTTTGTTTTCTGTGGTGCAATTGGAAAATCTGCACAATTTCCACTCCATGTTTGGTTACCGGATGCAATGGAAGGTCCAACTCCAGTGAGTGCATTAATACATGCTGCAACGATGGTTGCTGCTGGAGTTTACCTTACTGCGAGGGTTTATGTAATGTTTACAGCATCTGCTTTAAGTTTTATTGCTTCCATTGGTGCGATTACTGTATTTTTGGCTGCTACAATTGCATTAACACAAGTTGATTTTAAGCGAGTTCTTGCATATTCAACAGTTAGCCAACTTGGCTACATGATAATGGCTCTTGGTGTAGGGGCTTATACAATGGGTTTTTTCCATCTTGTTACTCACGCTTGGTTCAAAGCTGCTTTGTTTCTTGCTTCTGGTTCTGTTATCCATGCTATGCATCATGCTGCTCATCATATTGGAGATCATCACACAGATCCTCAGGATATAAGAAATATGGGGGGACTTCGGAATACTATGCCTTGGACTTATAGAACTTTTCTTTTTGTAACTTTGGCTATTTCTGGTGTACCATTGACTTCTGGTTTTTTAAGCAAAGATGGAATTTTGGCTGGTACTCTAGCATATGCTCAATTAACTGGTGGTTGGCACTGGCTAATCCCAATTGCTGCATTTGCTTCTGCTGGCTTGACTGCATTTTACATGTTCAGGCTACTTATTGTCTCTTTCCACGGAATACCAAAGACCGAAGTTGCAAAGCATACGAAAGAAAACAATTGGATTATTCTTTTGCCATTATTTGTGCTTTCAATTCTTTCCTTTTGGTTCTTTTATTCCCCGAATCCTTTTGATGCAAATCAAGGTTGGTTCCCAAAGGCAATAGTTCAACCTAATAGCGCTGTTCCCGAAGAGCTACAATGGGAATTCCTATTAAATAATGGGTACAGCCCAAGCTTTCAAAATTTTCAATCCGAGGTACATGGTTCGCATCATTATTTAAATCAATTTGCAGAATCTATGCACCATGCACACTATCCTGCGATGATTTTGTCTTTGCTGATTGCTGGGTCTGGAATTTTAATTGCATTTTTGCTTTATCAATTTAAAATATGGAATCCCGATTCCATTGCAAATCGATTTCGTTTCTTATTTAATTTTTCATTTCGAAAATGGTATTTTGATGAAATTTACAATGCAACTGTGGTTGCTAGTACCGTTGGACTTTCAAAGGTATCTGCATTATTTGATCTAATTATTATAGATGGTCTAGTTAATGGTACTGCTTGGCTAACAAGAAATTTTGGTTATTTTATTGGGCATTTCGATAACATTGTGATTGATGGCTTGGTGAATCTAATTGCAAGTATTACTGGTTTCTTTGGTTCTATGGTTAGAAACTTGCAGACAGGTCGCGTTCAAACTTATGTTGCATTTGCCGTAGTGGGTTTAATTCTCATTGTTTATTTCTTATTCTGAAAATTGTTTAAAATTTAAATGGAGGATATAAAGAATGCAAAGTAGTTTGGGATTTCCGATTTTAACTTGGCTGGTTTTTCTTCCAATCATTGGAATGTTATTGGTACTTCTTGTTCCCCTTGGAAAAGAGCAGAAAAACCGTGAAGTAGCACACCTTATAATGAGATGGATTACTGTTGGGTTTACTTTTGTTCAACTTATTTTTGCAATTTTAGTATATATAAACTATAATAAAGGATTGCCTGGTGTAAATGATGTTACTACCTTTCAATTTGTTGAGAGATTTACTTGGATTGATGCAAACTTTCCTTTAATTGGTCATATCAAAATTGAATACTTCCTTGGCATTGATGGGTTAAGCGTTCCCATGGTTCTGCTTACGGCAATTGTTTGTTTCGTTGCAGTATTCCCTTCATTTATTATTGAGAAGGGTGTAAAAGGTTATTTTGCTATGTATCTTCTTTTGGATACTGGGATGATGGGCGTCTTCGTTGCTTTAGATTTTTTCTTGTTCTATGTTTTTTGGGAATTGATGCTATTGCCAATGTATTTTTTGATTGGAATCTGGGGTGGTCCAAGAAAAGAATATGCAGCAATTAAGTTCTTTATTTATACTCTTGTGGGTTCTGTTTTTATGTTGCTGGTTATTATAGGGCTATATTATAGTGTAGGTTCCTTTAGTATTCTCGATATGATGAATCCAGACAATTATAAACCAAATTCAATTTTTTCTGGATTGCATACAACAATCCGATATGTAGCTTTCATGGCTTTATTCATCGGTTTTGCGATAAAAGTTCCATCCGTACCATTCCATACTTGGTTGCCCGATGCACACGTTGAGGCTCCAACTCCAATTAGTGTCATTCTTGCCGGAGTTCTTTTAAAAATGGGAACTTATGGTATGATTCGAATTGCCTTTCCTATTTTCCCCGATGCCGTGGGCTATTTCCAATCACTTATTGCTTGGGTTGGTATGATAAGTATTATATATGGTGCATTATGTGCTTTGGGACAACATAAAGTGGGGCAAAGGGATTTCAAGAAACTAATTGCTTATTCCAGTGTTAGCCATATGGGTTATGTTGTGCTTGGTTTAGCTTCGATGAGGCCCGAGGGAATTAGTGGAGCTATATTTCAAATGTTTAATCATGGGACAATAACTTCTATGCTCTTTATGATTGTAGGTGTAATATACGACCGTGCTCATACACGTGGATTGGACGATTTTGGTGGTTTGGCAACAAAAATGCCAATATACACTGCAGTAATGATGGTTGCTTTCTTTGCTGCGATTGGTCTTCCTGGTTTAAGTGGATTTATTAGCGAGGCTTTAGTATTTTTGGGTGCATTCAATACATATCCCTATTTAACCATTGCCTCGGGTCTTGGAATAATTCTTGGCGCTGCATATATGTTGTGGACGTTGCAGAAAGTCTTTTTTGGAAAATTACCTGATAAATGGAACCGACCTTGGGATCCTACTGGCAAGAATTTTCAGGGAGACGATTTAATTGGTCGGGAATATGTTGCCCTTGTTCCTCTTGCTCTAATTATCGTTTTTCTCGGGGTTTATCCAAATCCAATGTTGAGTTTGATGAATACTTCGGTTAATTCATTTGTGGAATTAATGAAACCTTATGTTCTTATTGGCAACTTTCTTTCTGGAATGTAAGTTTTGGGTGTGTAAATCATGATAGAATTTGGAAATTTAGTAAGTAATCTGCAAAGCAGTCTTAATTATTTTGTTCCAGAGCTAGTTCTTGTAATCAGTCTCTTGATTTTAATTGTTACTGATTTAATTTTTAGTAAGTACAGATTTGTCAATGCTTATATTTCATTGATAGGTTTTACTATAACTGGTGTTTTTTTGTTAATTCAGCCCAGAACTGGAATTGGTTTTTTTGGTTCATTTGTTTTGGATGACTTTGCTTTTTTCTTTAAGATAATCATTTTAATTACTAACATACTTATAGTGTTAATGAGTTTGGAAAGCAAAGAGCTTTTAGAAAAAGGCCGTAATCTTGGTGAATTTTACACTTTTTTGGTTGGTATGACCTTTGGTATGTTCCTTGTAACTGGAGCAACAAATCTTATACTTATATATCTTGCAATCGAGACAATGAGTATCTCATCATACATACTTTCTGGATATACAAAAGAAATTCGCAGAGCAAGCGAAGCTTCGCTTAAGTATGTTATTTTTGGGGCAGTATCTTCAGGATTGATGATATATGGAATTTCTTTACTTTTTGGGATTACTGGAAGCTTGAATTTAGTGGAAATCAGAGATTTCTTAGCAGTAAACAAGGTTGATTCTCTTGCATTTTTTGTTGCTACAATATTGATTCTTGCTGGATTTGCATATAAAATTTCTGCAGTACCTTTTCATTTTTGGACTCCAGATGTATACGAGGGAGCACCGATAACAATTACTGCATATCTTTCAGTTGCATCTAAAGCCGCTGGCTTTGCAGTCCTTTTACGCTTTTTAAAGCTTGCTCTTTCTCTTCCAACAGAACCATTTGGAGCAATATGGACAATGGCAACAAGCATTGATTGGTCTTTGATCATTGCAATTCTCTCTACTTTAACAATGACTATTGGGAATATAGTTGCCCTTTGGCAGAGTAATTTGAAAAGACTTTTAGCATATTCAAGTATTGCTCATGCTGGGTATTTGTTAATGGGAGTAGCTGTATTAAATGACAACGGAACTGCAGCTGTACTTGTCTATTTCTTTATGTATCTTTTAATGAACATTGGTGCATTTATTTGCGTTATGCTGATTTCAAATGAAATAGATAGCGAGGAGATCAAAGATTTCGAAGGGTTGGGTTATCGATCACCATTTATTGCTTCTTTGTTTACAATTTTGCTTTTTTCTTTAATTGGGTTGCCACCTACAGCGGGGTTTATTGCAAAATTTTATGTCTTTGCAGCTGTTATCGATGCAGGCTTGATTTGGCTTGCTGTAGTTGGAGTAATCAATAGCGTAATTTCTCTTTACTACTATGTTTTGATTATGCGAAATATGTTTATTCGTGGAATAGATGCTGAAAAACCTACAATACGTGTTTCCTTAATAAATCAAGTAGTTGTCATTATTCTTACTGTACTAACGTTATTGTTTGGTGTTTATTTCTCTCCAATAATTAACTGGGCAAACTCTTCAGCTAGTATTTTAGTTTGGAATTAATTACTCATCAGTTCTTGGTTTTTTACTATTTTTATTTTTTTAATGAAAACAACTTAGTTTTCCAATGTCTGATATTGTATTAGTCAAAGGTGATATTACAAAGCTTGAGGTAGATACAATTGTTAATGCTGCAAATAGTAGTTTGATGGGTGGTGGGGGTGTCGACGGTGCAATTCATCGCGCTGCCGGTCCCGAATTGCTTGAAGAATGTAAACGAGTTGTTGCTAAAATCGGAAGTTGTCCCCCAGGTAATGCAGTAATTACCGGCTCGTGGAGGTTAGCCTGCAAGTATGTTATTCATGCGGTGGGTCCTATTTGGAAAGGTGGAAATTATGGGGAGCAAGAACTGTTGAAACAAGCCTACTGGAATTCTCTAAAGTTAGCTAAAGAGTATAGACTTAAAAGTATTGCTTTTCCCAATATTTCCACTGGTGCTTATGGATTTCCTAAAGAGCTTGCCAGCGAAATTTCCATAACCACTGTGAAAACATTTTTAAAGGATAATCCCGAAATTGAAAAAATTGTATTTGTTTGTTTCGATGAAGAAAATTACCAAATTTATAAATCCAAATTGCTTTCCAATGTTTAGACTAGCTTTCACATTAATGTTTGCAAGCTTTTCTTTGTTTTGTCAAAATCCAATAGTTCTTGTAAATGCCGATAGTGTTGTTGGATACAGAATTAACGAAGCTCCAGTACGAGATTTTTTTGGGAATGTACGTCTTCGCCAAGGAAATGTTGATTTATTTTGCAACAAAGCAACCCATTTTCTCGAGGAAAATCGTGCGATTTTGTCAGGCTCTGTTAAATTAGTGCAAGATACTCTTGTTTTAATTTCTGAATATATAGAATACGATGGAAACAAATCCATTGCAAACTCACCCTCGCAAATCGAGATAAAAGACCCTCAGAATTATTTAAAAGCAAATTATGGTGTCTACAATTTTAGAACAAGAATTGCAAACTTTTTCAACAACGTGGTTTACGAGGAGAAACAAGCAAAATTACTTGGAAATATAGTTGATTACGATCGTTCAACTCAAAACGTTAATGCTTATGGAAATGTTAAGTTACAGACAGATTCATTAATATTAAATTGCGATACCCTTAGTTACTCCAAGTCTGAAGGTATGCTTTTTGCTACATCAAAAGTACTAGCGAGGGGAAAATATGAGGCAGTAGAAATTTCCTCTGGTAAATTATTTTGGGATAGAAAGAACAGAATTACCAAAAGTTACGATAATCCAAGATTAATACAAATTGATACAATTCAAATTATTAATGAAGACATTGCGGAGACCAAGTTCGACACACTGTTCATTTTCGCCGATACTTTGGTTTCGAAGTCCGAAGAAAATGTAAATATTATGACATTGATAAACAATGTAAGACTTTTCAAAGATGAACTTGTTGCGATTGGAAAATTTGGTATGTTTGAGCGAGAAAATGAAATTGGCTTTCTGGTTGGTTCCCCTATGTTATGGTTTGATTCAACAGAGTTTCGAGGAGATTCACTGTTCTTTTTGATGAAAGATAAGAAAATAACTTTAGTTGAGTTTCTTCGAAATGCTGTAATTCTCTCTCCAAGTGGTATAGATACATTCTATATTAATAAGATAAATTCAGACACTGTTAAGATAGTTTTCAACGATAGCAAAATAGATTTTATTTTAGGTCTTGGAAATTCAAGAACAAGCTATTTCCTCGAAAATGAAGAAACCAACGAAATAAATTTAGCAAATTATTTCTCTGATAGTGTGATTATTTATTTTAAAAATAATAAAGTCGATAATATAGTTTGGCTTAAAAATGTTAATGGAGAAGTAATTCCAAAGATTATTTTCGAAAAAAATTTCGACAAGTTTTATAACATTCCAAATGAGTATCTTTTGAATAAGCCAAAAATTTATTAAATTTTTAAAAAAATTTTATTAAATTAAAATGTATTTTAGTGAAGAAATGAAAGTTGTTTTGAAATACATATTCCTTAGTTTATTACTTTTAAATAACTTAGATGTTCTTGCAAATCGGACACAATACTCCTCTTACGAAGGGACCCATTTTTTTGTCGGTTTTATGCAGAATGAAATTACAATCGACCCAAGGTATGGTGGTTTACAATTAAAGTTGTTTATTTTCCCCTCCTCGACTACAGATATTACTCTCATTTTTCCTAATGATAGTGTTGTAAATTTTTATAATGTCAACTCCTCCAGGAATTTGGAAATTAATGTACCTTTGAAGTTTGAATGTTTTGAATCGGAAGTTGTACAAAAAAAAGCAATTGAAATTTTAAGTACAAATCCTATTCTTGTTTATGGGTTTTCAACACAGTATTTGACATCGGATGCCTATACTGCAATACCTGTAGAAAAGTGGGGTAAAGAATATGTGATCATTTCAATTGCCAATGATCAATACAATACTTTATCTGATGTTTATCTTGATCCTGCGGATTCCCTATATCGAAAAACTCCTCGTCAAAGTGAATTTTTGATTATTGGTGCTTACGATTCAACTGAAGTTACTTTTTATCCAAAAACAATCACGGAGAAGGGTAATCAGGCTGGGTATCCAAAGAATATTACTCTCCACAAAGGGCAAACCTATCTAGTTAAGTCATTCCCATTTGTTAAAGGCTACGGAGATTTGAGTGGAACTGTTGTTCGGGGAAACAAACCATTTGGAGTTATTTCTGGTCATGTTCGTACAGCAATACCTCAAAATCTGCCTCCTAAATGGGACTCTAAAAATCATATTTGCGAAATGCTAATGCCAACAGCCGCTTGGGGAAGGGAATTTATTACTGTGCCTTTTGGCACAAGTGCTTTAGGTGATTTAATTAAAATTACAACGTATTTTAGCAATACTACAATAACTGCAATTAGGAATTCTGGAACCCAGACTTATGTATTAACTGGTAGTTATGATGTTTTGGAGATACCTTTCGTTTCGGAACCAACCAAATGGATTTCCGACAAACCTATTCAAATGGCTCAATTTATCATGCATTCTGGATCTGATTTTGATTCCCCTAATTACGATCCCGCTATGACTTTGGTTCCCCCTATTGAACAATTTGTTACAAATGTTACATTTCAAACACCTGCAAATATTACATGGAATCCCGGACAATTTGTAGCTCATTTTGTGAATATTATTGGTACATATGATGCTTTGCAAGAAACTTATTTGAATTCAACTAAAATTGTCGACATAACAAATAATATTTACATTTTTAATTTGTTCAACAATACTTTCTTTTGGGCTAATATTCAAATACCTTATGGTAGATACCAAATAAAGACAAATAAAGGTAAAATAGCTGGAATTGTTTATGGTGTAGGACTTGCCGATGCTTATGCTCTTGTTTTGGGGTCGAGCCTCGTTAATCCTTATATAGGTGACTCAATACCTCCAGAATTAACTTTTTCAGCGGAATGTGGTAGAATTCAAGGTTATTTTTTTGAACCAAAAAAAGAACCCAATACTGGTATTAGTTATATTTATTCAATTCCCGATAGCACTTTCAACTTCTCTTACTTTTTAAATTCCATAACTGATACTACAACTTTTGCTCACTTTTTTGCTAATGTCATCGACCCGTTTAAAAAAGGAAAAATAGTAATTGAAGTTAGGGATAAGAATGGCAATTCCAAGAGGTTTTCTTATAATTATGAACCTCCTTCTATTACAATTACTAATGAATTGGTGTTTTCCCAAGTTAAACTATACGACACACTTCAGAAACCTGTTGTTATTAAAAATAGTGGTAAAAACATTAATGTGCTTGAAATTTCTTTTGCAAATAATGATCCAAGATTACGATGGTATGTAAATCGTAAAATTCCTTTTAATTTAACAACTAATGATAGCGTTTCGATTTTAATAACCCTTTCACCTAATGGAAATACTCAGGATTTATTCGATACTTTACTCGTCAAAACCGACTGCAATTTAATTTATAAGGTTCCTATCAAAGTTGAATTCTTAATTTTTAAATTTTTAACTTGGGGATTTGACTTTGGGAAAGTTTACATTGGAGATACTGCAATTGGGAAAGTTGGTATTGTTAATTTAAGCGACATACCAATAAACTTCGACTCTCTTACTATTAGTACTTATCCAAATATTTTTATACTTTTGAACAAAGGCAAATTTATTTTAAAAAGTCAAGATACAACTTATTTCGATGTGAAATTCATCCCTAACGATAGAAAAGAATTTGTAAGTAATGTTTTGTTTTTTGATGAATTAAAACAAAAGCCGAAAGCGGAGATCAAAGGAATTGGGGTTGCCCCATTGGTTGAATCTATTAAAATCGACTTTGGAAAGGTAAGGGTTGGAAAAACCAAAGATACAGTAGTTTATATTATTAATAAGGGAAATATTGATGCTACAGTAGATTTTAAAAACTACGATAAATTCGACTCAAACTTCTCTGGTGAATTAGAATTACAAAATATTTCCTTCTTGGACACTTTAGCAGTTAAACTTAAATTTGAACCAAAATCTGTTGGTTTGAAAACACAAAAAGCTCATTACCAAGTTAATTGGAAATTTCATCCCGAATTATCAATAGAATTGTATGGGGAAGGAATACTTCCGGAAATTGTCACAAAAGATGCAATTTTTGATACAATTTTAGTTTATGATCAAGTTAGTAGGGATTTTCCAGTTGTTTTTTCGACCGGAACAGATGATTTGTTCATTAACGAAATCGTTCCTATCTCTGGAGACTTCAATTCTTTCGAAATAGACTATTCTTTACTAAAGGATCTCTTTATTCCAGTAGGGTCGGTATTAACTTTACCAATCAAATTTAAACCAGATTTTGTTGGAGCCCACGTTCTGGAATTAAAAGTTCTTTCCGATGCAACTACTTCAGATTCATTTTTTGTGTCAAAAATTAATGTTATTGGTTATGCCAAAAGTAGAGATACTTTGAATGCAAACCTTATTGTAAGATATATTTTACCAGAGTTTGCGTGTAATTCATTAAAGCTTGAATTTTCAGTTGAAAATACTGGGAATATTCCGTTCCCTATTTATGGAACTAAGTTCGAATTCATTAATTTTATTTTGACTAATTCAGACACTACTATTACTGGAAAAATTGTAGAACCATCTAAGAATATTATAGGTTACTTTGCTGGAGTTCCGGAAAAAAGTGGTGATGTTATTTTGAAGTTGGCAATAATTTTTGGGGAACATGGAGATTCGGTACTATACAAAGAGATCCAATTAAAAGTTCCAAAAATTGAGCAAAGGGTTTCAATTGAAACGGACAAATCTAAGTTAAGAATTGGTGAACAATACGAGGTTCTTTTAAATGGTTTATTCTTGAAATCTTCTGAAATACCCTTCGATTTAAATCTGAAAATAGAAACAAACCAGCCAAATCAGGTCACTTTCTTACAGAAACCATTAGAAATTGAATTTCAGGATTCAAAGAGAGCTTGGAAATTGCAAGCACAAAGTGTTTTTAAGGATAATACGGTAGAAATTACTTGCCAAAATGTTAAGATAGAAGAAGACAAGACGCAATGGTTTTTACGTTTACCTTTCCAACTTTTTTTGACTGAATATCAAAAGGTTAAATTTAATGTCGAAGTCGATGAAAACCATTGTTTTTATTCAATTAATAGCTTCCTTATTGTACAAATAGAACCAGTTTGTGTTTATCCTTTGCGAGATATTGAATTGATTAACGGGGCATTTCTGATAAATTATTATCCAAATCCAGTTGATGATGAGCTTATTTTAGAATTTTCTTCAAATAAAAAAGATTTTGTTTTAATGGAAATTTTTGATAAATTAGGAAATATGATTCAAGAGAAAATAAAAATTGAAGTTGAAGTAGGCAAAAGTTGCAAAAAGGTCGATTTTTCATTTATGGGAAATGGAATTTATTTTGTAAAATTGCATTTTTTTGATAGAACAAAACAATTAATGGTAATAAAATTAAAGTAGGTGTTTTATGAAATTTTATTCTATTGTATTTGCAATATTTTTTTGTACATTAACTGTTACTTTTGCACAAGAAGAAGAAGAAGGACCAACCCCTCTGGGACCCGGGAAAGGTAGTGCTGCAATTTATCTTGGACCAGTTGCAGGTTTTAACCGAGCCGTACATTCTGCGAATCTCGCTTCATTTGCTGATGATCCACTTTGTCCTTTTTTTACTAACGGTTCCTCCAATGGTATTTTCATAGGAGCTTTTTACGAACAGATTTTAGGTGGAATTGCATCAAAGCATTCATTAGTTGGTCGAATTCTTTATAGTACAATGCCTGCCTCTTTCACCAAAGAGGGCGACACATATCCTTCTCTTGTAGAAGATAAACCTGGAAGTTATACTACCGTTTTATCTTCTACTCGCCATGCTCTTGAAGTTACATATAGCTTGCTCACAATTGAGGCTTTGTATAAATTTAATATTGCATATGGGTTGGTTGTTACTGGAGGTCCAAGCTTTGATATTGTTTTGAAGAGTAACCTACTTCAAAAGATGGAACTAACTGAGCCCCCCAACGTCAAATTTAAGCGAATTGACCCCAATGATCCAAATGCTGCAAAGGTTGTTCGATATGAAAACAACGACAGAACCATTGTTTCGTGGGATGGAGTTCCCGCTCGACCAACACAACAAAATCCGGGAGTTAATGCAAATTCAATTAGATTTGCACTAAAGTTTGGTGTTCAATACGAAATTATTACTGGTACAAAAATAGACATAATCCCAGGTATTTTCTACAATCTTGGTGTTACAAATATGAACAATGTTGAATCTTGGAAAGTTAGTTCAATTCAAGCTGGCGTCGACATTCGTTTTACTTTGTAAAATTTTACAGAAGAAATATTAAAACGCTTACACTTTTTTTTGTGTAAGCGTTTTTCGTATTTATTTAATATGGGAGTAGGTATGGAAATTCTTTGGTCCCCTTGGAGGTCAAAATATATTGAGTCTTTTAGTGAAAATAATGAAAATCCAAGTTGTTTTGTATGTGACGCTATTCATAATCCCATTGAAGAAAAAGAACGATTAGTTGTTTTTCGCACTAAATGCTCAATTGTGCTGTTAAACAAGTATCCTTACAATTCTGGGCATTTACTTATTTGTCCAATTAAACATGTACCGATGTTGGACGAATTGAAAGATGATGAACTTTTGGATTTAATCAAAGTTGTTCGATTAGCAATTAATTATCTCGGAGAAGTATTAAGACCCCAAGGATATAATGTTGGGATAAATATTGGTAGGGTTGCCGGTGCTGGGTTACCCGAACATATTCATTTCCATGTTGTTCCACGCTGGAATGGTGATACTTCATTTATTTCTGTAATTTCTGATACAAAAGTAATCTCCCAATCGATGGAAGAATTGTACCGCAAACTCTATTCTATTTTTAATAAAACTTAAGATGAATTTTTCCTCTATTTCCCCCAAAAAATCACTGGGACAGAACTTTTTAATCGATAAAAACATCGTAATAAAGATAATTTCTTCTTTAGCCATACAGGATAACGACTTTATTGTTGAAATAGGACCCGGCCGAGGTGCTCTAACAAAGTTTTTAACTGAATTTCCAATAAATTATGTCGGAGTTGAAATTGACAAAAACTTTTTCGATATTTTAGAAGAGTTTAAGAAAAGCAACCAAAATTATTTTTTCGAGATTGTAAATCAAAGTTTTTTGGAATTCAATGAAAAATATTGGGTCGACAAATTTGGTCGAGATATCATTCTCGTGGGAAATATTCCATATTATCTTACTAGCCCAATTTTATTCAAGATTTTGGATAAACGGAAATTTTACCATAAAGTTTTGCTTATGGTACAACGAGAAGTTGCAAATCGTCTAATAGGTAGCCCGGGTACTAAAGATTATGGAATTCTCTCGGTAATTTTTCAACTACTTGCAAACATTGTAAAACTTTTTGATGTTTCTCCAACTTGCTTTTATCCAAAACCTAAAATATTTTCAACCGTAATTGAAGTAGAATTTAAAGAAAATTTCAAAGAATATGAAAATTTTTTAATTTTAAAAGAAATTGTTAAGCTTGCTTTTAATCAAAGGAGAAAGATTCTCCTGAATTCTTTATTCAAAAGATTGAATTTTAATGAACAGATAATAAAAAATGACAATTTTCTTCAAAGAATTGCCTTCCTAAGAGCTGAGCAACTTACTCCAAACGACTTTTTGGATTTAGTTAGTCTCTTAGTACAAAATTACTTTAATCATGTTAAAAGAATCGACAGAAGAAATAGAATTTAGAGAATTCGATTGGAAAATCATTAAAAGGTTATTCCATTTTGTTAAACCTTATATTAAATATTTTTACTTTGCTTTGTTTTTAATGTTGCTCACTACTTTATTAGGTCCAGTGAGACCGTATCTTTCGAAAATGGCAATTGACAAATACATACTTCATTATGACTCTAAAGGTTTTTTGTTATTTATTTTTCTTATTTTTTTTGTTCTTATAGCTCATTCAACCGTGCAGTTTGTTGCTAATTATACTATGAAGTTATTGGGGCAAAAGGCGATTAACAATCTGCGAAATAATATATTCAATCATATTCAGAAGTTAGATATTTCTTTTTTTGATAAAAATCCAGTTGGTAGGCTTGTTACTCGGGTAACAAATGATGTCGAAACCATTTCAGATATTCTTTCCGGTGGTCTGATTGTAATTATAACTGATTTGATCTTAATCATTTCAATTATCTGTTTTATGTTTTATTTGAATTTGCACTTAACTTTGCTTACTTTATCGGTGATTCCTTTTTTAGTCATTTCAACTTGGGTTTTTAGGAATAAGGTGAGAAAAGTATTTCGGAAAGTTCGTTTAAGTGTAGCTAGGTTGAATTCTTTCATAAATGAAGTCCTGGCTGGACTTTTAACGATAAAGTTTTTTAATAGGCAAAAGCAGTTCAATACAAAATTTGAAGAAATAAATCAAGAGAACAAAAATTTATGGATTAAAACTATAAACTACTATGCAGTCTTTTTCCCTACAATCGAATTGTTAAGTGCGATTTCCCTTTGTATTATTATTTTTTATACTGCTCAAAATATTTCATCTGGATTGATGACCTTAGGGACTTTTTTTGCATTCATACAATATGCAGAAATGTTTTACCGACCCATAAGGGATTTGTCCGAAAAGTTCACAAACTTGCAGAATGCAATGGCCTCTTCCGAGAGAATTTTTCAAGTACTCGAAACAAAACCTACCATCGAAAATTTCTATGGTTCAATAAAATTTTCACATTTGAAGGACTCTATCGAGTTTCGAGATGTTAGTTTTTCTTACGAAGAGGGAAAGCAGGTTTTGAGGAATCTCTCTTTTAAGATAAATAAAGGTGAAACTGTTGCTTTAGTTGGTCATACTGGTGCTGGAAAAACCACAATTGCAAATTTGTTGTGCAGGTTCTACGATATTTCTCAAGGCCAAATTTTAATCGATGGGGTCGACATTAAGCATTATGATTTGTATTCTTTACGTGAAAAAATCTCTTACATAAACCAAGATGTTTTTCTTTTCTCTAGGGGAATCATTGACAATTTATCGATGGGAAACCACTCGATGACTTACCAAGACGTTGTAGTTGCGGCCTCTAAAATTGGTTCCTTAGAATTTATTGAGAAACTTCCTGAAAAATTTAATACTAATGTTGTGGAAAAAGGAATTACTCTGTCTACTGGTCAGAAGCAATTGATTTCTTTTACCAGAGCAATTATTCGAAACCCAGAGATATTTATTCTTGATGAAGCTACATCAAATATCGATCCTGAATTAGAGAAGCAAATTGAAAAATCAACATTAGAATTAGTTTCCGGTAGGACCTCACTAGTTATTGCCCATAGACTTTCAACTATTCAAAGAGCTGATAAAATCATTGTATTGCACAAAGGATCGGTAAAAGAAGTAGGTACACATTCTGAATTATTGCAATCCGGAGGACTTTATTCAAAACTATACAAATTGCAGTTCGCCTATAAGAATAATTTTCTAAATATGAAAAATGACATTTCCTTGTGAAATTGTTGCAAGAATCTTAACTTTTTCAATGGATTCAAAATCAGTTTGAAAAGGATTGATATTTAATATTACTAAATTTGCTAAATAACCGACCTCAATTTTATCAATTGGTTCACAAATTGATTTTGCTGCATTAGTTGTGTAACTTTTAATTGCATGTTCAATGTTTATTGCCTCATCTCCAAACAATTTGTAACTGTCGATTTTCTTTCTATTTACTAGGCAGTGGATACCTTTAATTGGGTTCGGGTCATCGATAGGGAAATCTGAACCACTACAAATCAATACATTATTGTCAATAAAAGACTTCCATGGATAAGAATATTCAGTGCGTTTTCCTAGCCTACAAATGGCCATACTATAATCAGATAAAAAGTGAATAGGTTGAATTGATGCTATTATCCCCAAGGTGTTAAATTTTGGAATATCTGATTTGTGAACAACTTGGCAATGCTCAATTCGGACAAACTTCGGTTTTTTGTTTCCTTGAATCAAATATTTTTCCAAGGTTTTCAGAATTAAACTTGTTGCTTTGTCCCCTATTGAATGAATTGCAACACCAATCTTGTTTTTAGAAGCAATTTCAAAAGCATTGTATAGTTTATCTAAATCTAGTAGTTGTAAACCTATCATTTTAGGGTTGTCCGAGTAAGGTTCAGAAAGCAAAGCACCATAAGAACCTAAAGCTCCATCCATGTAAAATTTCAATCCTACGATTTTCATGAAATCGTTTCTATATTTATTGATTTTGAAATCTATTTTTTCAAACTTATTTCCGGATAGAAATATTCTTGTATTTAGTTTTGGGTTTGTACTTGCAAAGTAGTCAAAATATAGATCTATCATTTCGGGGTCAACGTCCATATCGTGGATGGTTGTAATCCCAAAATTAGAAAGGAAATTGACACAATTTTTTATAAAAAATAAATTCTGAGAAGAGGAATATTTAGGTAGATGTTGTTTAACAAGTTCAATGGCATTATCAAGGATAATACCTGTGGGATCACCAAATTCGTTTCTTAAAATTATGCCACCATTAGGATCCTGTGTGTACATAGTAATGTTACATATTTCAAGAGCCTTTGAATTTAACCATAGGCAATGACCATCTTGTCTAATTAAACAAACTGGTTGATTAGGGAAAAATTTATCCAAAATATCTTTGGTTGGTAGCTTTTTAATTTTCCATTGTTCCTGATTCCACCCTCTACCAAAAAGCCAATTGCCTCGATAGAAAGGATATTTCTTTATAATGATAGCACAATTTTCAGCAGAAGTAGATTTAGTCAAATCGGGCATCGAAAGAAATTCGCCACCATACATAAGGTGCAAATGCGAGTCGGTAAATCCAAGGCAAGCAAAAGCATCGCCAAAATTGAATGCTTTTCCATCAACTATAATATTTAGCTTGTTGTTTGAACGATGCAAAGAAGTGATAACCCCTTTGGTAATTCCTATTTCACCCTGAAACATATCCAAATAAAAATTCATAAGACGATCAAATTAAAAAAATGGTTAATAATACTTAAATTTGTTTTTGTTTTTCTTTTTTGATATGGACTTTAAATTCTTTATGAGAATTGCACTGCTTGAAGCCAAAAAATCTTTGCAAAGTGAGGATGTACCAGTTGGAGCAGTTGTCGTTTTAGATGGCGAAGTTGTATCTAAAGGACATAATGAGGTCGAAAAAAAGAAAGATTCCACTGCCCATGCAGAATTTATTGCTATAAAGAAAGCTATAAAAAAATTAGGGCATAAACATTTACTTGATTGCATTTTGTTTACTACCCTCGAACCTTGTTCAATGTGCGCTGGTGCTTTGGTTTTGTCGAGGATAAAAAAAGTAATATATGCCGCAAAAGATCCTAAAAGTGGGGCTGGTGGTTCAGTAATGAACATTTTGTACCATCCAGATTTAAACCATAGGATAGAGGTAATTAGTGGTATCTTGGAGGAGGAGAGCTCCAAACTTTTGAAAGATTTTTTTGCCAAGTTGAGAGAAAAGAATGGATAATTTTAATAAGAAATTTGGTGACTTGTTTATTGTTCCAACACCAATTGGAAATTTGAAAGATATTACATTGCGAGCAATTGATATTTTAAAAAATGTTGGCTACATTGCCTGCGAAGATACCAGAACCTGTGGAAAGCTGTTGAAATTATTAGGATTGCCTAAGAAAGAATTGATTAGTTTCCACGATAACATCGAAAAAAAAAAGATAGAACTTCTCTTAAATAAACTTGTAAATGGTTTCGATATTGCTTTAATATCAGAAGCCGGGACACCTTTGATTTCCGATCCTGGGTACAAACTTGTTTCCTGTTGCATTGAAAAAGGAATTAAAGTAGTTCCCTTGCCTGGTGCTACTGCTTTTGTGCCAGCTCTAGTAGCAAGTGGTTTACCTGCGCATTCTTTTAAGTTCTTTGGATTTCCTCCTAAAAAGAAGGGGCTTAAAAAATTTTTTGAAGGTGTGGCAAGTGAAACCTCAACCTCGATTATTTATGTTTCAAGTCATAATATTGTTAAGTTTATAAATGAAATTTCTAAAATAGTTGAAACACATAGGAAAGTGTGTATTGCAAGAGAAATTACAAAACTTAATGAAGAATTTATTAGAGGAACAACGGGCGAAATAGTTAGTTTTGTAAATTCCTCTGAGGCAATTTTGAAAGGAGAGTTTGTTGTGGTGTTGGAAGGTAAAAGGGCTAAATGATGTTTATTACTTTCGAAGGAATTGATCTTGCTGGAAAAACAACACAAGTACAACTCCTTGCAAAATTTCTTAAAGATAAAGGGCACAAAGTTGTTATTTTGCGTGAACCTGGTGGTACAGAGATTTCTGAGAAAATACGAACTTTGCTATTAGATTCATCCAACCAGCTTACTTCATTTACCGAACTATTTCTTTTTGAAGCAGCACGAAGCGATTTAGTACAAAAAATTATTAAACCATCTCTCGAGAAAGGCACGATTGTAATTTGCGATAGGTTTTGGGATTCAACCATAGCATACCAAGGATATGGGAGAAACATCCCATTAGAGTTTATTGAAATGTGTAACAAATATGCATCGGGTGGGCTTGAACCAGATTTGACATTTTTTGTGGATATTTCGCTTGAAACTATGATACAAAGGGTAAAAAATAAAAGAATTGATAGAATAGAAAACGAACCAGATGACTTTATTGAGAAAGTTATTAATGGTTTTAGGGAAATTGCAAAGCGTTATTCAAGTAGAATTTATGTTTTGAAGGGGACAGACTCGGTTGAAACCATTCACCAAAATATTATTAAAGTAGTATTAAAATTTTTAGAAATAGAAAATGGAAAAAAGTCTTGAAGGAAAAATTGCATTTATTACTGGAGCTTCTTCTGGAATAGGCGAAGCAGTAGCAAAAGTTTTTGCAGAAAATGGTGCAAACTTGGTTCTTTTAGCACGTAGGGAAGAAAGATTACGGAAATTATCTGATGAAATTGCATCAAAATATGGTACTAAATGCTATTTAATAACCGCAGACGTAAGAAATTTTGATATGCTTTCAAAAGAAATCGAGAATATACCTAAAGAATTTAAAGACATTTCCATTCTCATTAACAATGCTGGCTTAGCAAGGGGGTTGGATAAAATATATGATGGAAATATTCAAGATTGGGAGGAGATGATAGATACTAATATTAAGGGTTTGCTGTATGTTACTAGATTAATCTCTCCCATTTTTATTCAGAAGAATTCAGGTCACATAGTTAATATTGCTTCTCTTGCTGGTAGGGCAGTTTATCCAAATGGAAATGTTTATTGTGCCACGAAATTCGCTGTTAAAGCACTTTCCGAGTCTATGATTATCGATTTTAATGGGACAAATGTCAGAATTACTAATGTCGACCCTGGATTAGTAGAAACCGAATTTTCCGAAGTTCGGTTTCATGGGGACCAGGAAAGAGCAAAAAAAGTTTACTTGGGATACAAACCTTTATCCGGAATGGATGTAGCTAAGGTCATTTTATTTTGTGTAACCTTGCCTGAGCATGTAATGGTTCAAGATATATTAATTACCCCAACAGCTCAGGCAACTGCTACAATTGTAAGTAAGAAATTGGAAAGCTGAAAACCTTTCCTCCATAAAATAAATATTAAAAATTATCTTCAATTTTTTCTTTATTTATATTTTTAAAAGGAATAAAATATGGAAAATGGGAAAATAGAAGCTCCAAAACCTCAAAATGAGGAAAGCCTTTGCGACCAATTCGAGAATTTTGTCGATATCGTTAAAATACTTAGGATTCATTGTCCGTGGGATAGGAAACAAACAAATGAAAGTATTGCACCGTTACTTATTGAAGAAGCCTACGAGACTTTATCGGCAATTGAAGAAAAAAATTACGACGAGTTCAAGGAAGAACTGGGTGATTTACTTTTACATGTTGTTATGCATAGCATTATGGTAGAAGAAATTGGTTTCTTTAATCTGGTAGATGTTTTAAAAAGGATTCAAGAAAAGCTCATTTTTCGGCATCCTCATGTTTTCGCATCTGTAAATGTTAGCGGGGAAGAAGAGGTCTTAAAAAATTGGGAAGAATTAAAGCAAAAAGAAGGAAAAAATTCTGCACTCGAGGGTGTCCCAACAAATCTACCTTCTCTTTTAAGGGCTGAAAGAATCCAGTATAAAGCTTCTCGTGTGGGGTTTGATTGGGAAAAAAGGGAACAAGTATGGGAAAAGGTAATCGAAGAGTTAGATGAACTAAAATTGGCTATCAAAAATAACGAGGCGAAAGACAGAATAGAAGAAGAATTTGGGGATTTACTTTTTGCTTTGGTTAATTATGGACGTTTTCTTGGAGTGAGTCCCGAAATTGCTTTGCAAAAGACCAACAATAAGTTTGTTCGACGATTTCAAGCAATTGAGGAATTCGCAAAAAATAATGCTAAAAAACTTTCGGAAATGTCTCTTTCCGAAATGGATGAGGTTTGGAATAAAACAAAATTTCTGGAAAAGTAATCGCTATAAATTTGGTGGCCAAATTCCTATTTTATATTTCTTCCCGTCTTTTTCCCATTCGACACCCACCAAACCAAATTTGTGATTAGTATAGTATGTAATTTTTCCAAGTAAGTCCTTGTATGGACCATCAACAATGGTTTCTTCAACTTTAATTACTTTTATTAACCAGAAACCTACCGGGTAATCATCAGTAGAAGAGCGATAGGTAACTTCTCGAACGAATTTGTTTCCATAACTGTCGGTAAATTCATATTTGTCTCCTACTTTGGCATTGTATTTCACAAGGGTAAAGGGTTTCGATAGATTGCCGTCGCTGTGATGAAAGTCTTGCATTCCTTCGGAAGTAACTTTTGATTTAATCTCGAATTCGATTTTAATATTGTTTTTGTCGCTCGAATCAATTTTAGCATTAAATGCTTTGATTGCTCTTTCACGGATCGTTCCTTTAATTTCTTTGGGTAGCTTTGCAGTTCCCAATAAAGTATCAATTTTGCGAGTGATGATTGTGTCTATAGTGGTTTGGCCACGAGAAATGACAATTCCATTGTTGTTACTTACCACAGCGAAGTCGACGAAAATGGACTTAGCACCAAGGTTCAGTTGACTCAAATCAAAGTATGCAGTTGTGGTATCCCCGATGTTTGAAAATCCAGTTTTAGGATCGCCAGATAGGGTGTTTGGGTCTTCTTTCTGGCATGAAATTAAAAATACCGTTAGAAATGAAATGGAGAAAAAAAGTGTTTTCATAGAATAGCCTACAAAAAAAATAATAAAGTAAGGAAAATTAATTAATTAATATTCAACAATTAAATTCGTTTAAAAATTTTTATTACTACGAGATAATGAAAATTAAAAATTTATGGGTTTTGCTTTCCTTTTTTCTATTATTCTCAATTTCATGTTATTCTTCTTCATTTATTATTAAATTTAAGGATTTGGAAAGTAAACAGAGATTTGTTCCTCTAATCGAAAAAACATACAATTCTCTGATCGAAGAATTACCAACAACTAAGGTAATTGAAAATATATTGAAAAAAAAAGGGCAAGATTTTACCCAAGAATCACAAGAACTTTTGGTGAATTTACAAAAGTATTCAATTATAAAAGTTTCTGATAATTTTACCGAACATAAATTGTCTTATGATTTGAAGCAGTATGGGGTTGAATTTGTTGAACTTAATTTCAAAGTTACCTTAAAATCTCTCGATATCCAAGACGAATTATTTAAAGAGCAATGGTATCTTGATGCTATCAATATTCCTCTTGCATGGGAAAACGCTAAAGGAAATGGTATTCGAGTTGGCATTGTTGATACAGGTTTGGATATTTATCACAAAGATTTTGTAGATAGAATTTGGATTAATCCTTTTGAAGATAATAACAAGAATGGAACCTTCGAACCCTGGTCCGATACGCTAGAACTAAATGGAATTTTTGGGGACTTAAATGGTATCGATGATGATGGTAATGGCTTTGTTGATGATGTGATTGGTTACGACTTTGTAAACCAAGTGGTGGGTAATTTTGGTGATTTTGTTGAACCCGATCCAATACCTGAAGATGAACATAGCCATGGGACTTTGGTTGCTGGTGTCATATGTGCTGGACTTAATGGAACTGGAATAGTTGGTGTAGCCCCAAGTGCAAAAATTGTTGTCTTAAGAGCATTTGATGTTACTGGAAATGCTGAAATTAAGGATATTGCTTCGGCTATTGTTTATGCTGGACTAACTAAAGTTAATGTCTTAAACCTTTCTTTTGGGACTAATTACGATTCTAATTTGCTTAAAGAAGCGATTAAATTTGCTTCAAAAATGGGATGCATTATCATTGCTTCGGCAGGTAACGATGGGAAGATAATTGAACATTTTCCTTCGGATTATCCTGAAGTATTGTCCGTAGGAGCGACCACAAAAAATGGATTCATTGCTAAAAGCAGTAATTATGGTAAAAGGATCGATATTTTTGCCCCGGGCTACGAGATTGTAACAACTACTTTAGAAGGAGGTTACAAAACTGTTTCAGGTACATCTTTCTCTTCTCCAATTGTATCTGGTATTGTAGCTTTGTTATTGGAAATTAACCCCTCCTTGCAAACAAGCGAAATAAAGTCAATATTGAAATCCACGCAAACTCCATTACAAAAGGATAAAAGAAGTTATAATCAAGGATTGGTTAATGCTGGGGATGCAGTAAAGTTTCTTGGTACTTCCAAGGTTGAAATTGCTTATCCTTATGAATTTGAAGAGATAAGCAAAAGCAAAATAAACCAACTTAAAGTTATGTTTTCAGTTTACTCCCCATTCTTTGATAGTTTCGATTTGAATTTGTTTGTTAATGACACAATTTTGAAAAAATCACTATTGATTAAACAACAATCGCAAAGGATAATTGATTCAACTTTTCTTGATCTTCATGATATAGAACCTGGAAGTTATTCTCTTGTTTTATCAATGAATTTAAAGAATGGCAACAGATTTAATGTTGTCAGGAAAATATTTGTTTATGATAGCAACAATAAACTGGTCATTCTAGACAGCAAAATTATTAATACAATTTACGAAACAAAGAATCTGCCATTGTATGTTTCAATTACAAATATTCCAACATTTTGCATTGTTTATTCTTATAATGGACATTCTCTTGTTGGGAAATATTCAGATAATTTATATGCAAAACAACATAACGTTCCAATAGTCTTGAAGACTAGTCAATTACCATTTCAAAGGCTTTTAATAATAGTTGAACACAGAACGAAAAGTGGGGTTATTTTGTACGATACATTAGTAGCTAATAATTACATTGAGCAAGTCCAAAGACCAATTAATAAGAAATACAACACTTTACCTATATCGTATGTTTTTCCTCAGATGATTAAGTTTAAACAGATTAATGAATTTGGTTTGTTGATAAATCCATACAATAATTTGGAATGGGGTAATTTACAATATTACATTTTTAAAGACTCAATTTTCATTAAGAAAAGTGAATATTCAAAGCCTTTTGTTGCAACTGATATTGGAAATTCTAATGGAAATGAATTCGACGAAATAATTACAACAAGTTTTGGACGAACAGTCATTTTTGAACCAGAGTCTGGCGACAACTTTTTCAAAAATGTTTTGTTTGAAAGTGGATTAAATGAAACTCTTTGGGCTTCGGGGTTTTGCGACCTTGATGGTGATGGATTTGATGAGATTATTTGTAACAACAATTCATCTATTCTCATTTATAAATTTTCACTAAGCAAATATATTCTTAAGTATCAAATTACCCCTTTGGATACTTTTGGTTCAGTTGGAACTAAGCCTGGTGTACAAATTGGTGATTTTGATAATGATGGAAATTTTGAATTGTCTTTTTTCACTACTTCCGGGTATTTACTTATTTATCAATATAATCCCCAAGATTATAGATTTAATTTGGAGTTTTTTTACAAGTTGGATGTTGATCCTTTCTCAATATCAAGTTGCATTTCAAATTTTTCTGGAACTGAAAAACCTGTCCTTTGTTTTACTGCTGGAGTAAATACGATGACAGAAGATTTTTGGTATGAATATTCCACCATTTGGAAATTTTTTACTTTACGAAGTAAGGGATTTAATTTATACGAGATTAAAGAAGAGATGAACTTTTGGGGTGCAAGAATTGGAGCTACACCCCAAGGATTTTTTTACAGGAATGGTATGGCAAGTGGAAATGCAGACTATCAATTAGGGGATGAAATTTTTCTTTCATTGTTTCCAAATTTGTATGTGTTAAAATATGATAAAAATGCAGATAAGTTCATAGCAATTCTATGGCTTCCATTTGTTTACTCGAATTCGGTTGTTATTGGAGATTTTGACCAAAACGGTGTAAATGAATTTGGTGTTTCCCGTTGGGACGGTTTGAATTTTTTCGAATTTTCTTCTTCAAACAATCTTGAAATACCAAAAAATGCAGATGGTTGGGTAAATTTAAATGATACAATATTTATCAAATGGGACAAAGTTTCGAATGCAAATTTGTATCAGATTTTTGAATTAGATAAATATACCAATTTATTGAATTTTGTTGGTTCAACTTCGAATGACTTCTTTGCTATTAGAAGGAGTTATATTTTTGGAGAAAGAACCTTTTTTGTAAAAGGGATTGATACTATAGGTAATTTTAACCCGAGTTATTTTTCCAATCCGGTATTTATTTTTGAAACTACACTAACCAAGCCATTGAAAGCATATGCCTTGAATGATAATCAAATTTTGGTATGTTTCGAAGGTAAACTTTCGGAATCTAACATTCCTTTCAAAGAAAGTGTTATGATTCAGGAGTTTGGGGATACTCTTCAAATTGCTTCTATGATTAAATCTAATGATACTTCTTTAATTATTACAACTTTCGAGGGATTTGAATATGGGAAATATCTCGTTTTTCTGGATAGCTTTCGAGATTATTGGGGTAATTATACACAACCAAAAAGTTTAGAATTCTTTGTTGAGTTTGTTAATAAGGGAAGCACAGTATTAACATACGAGCGTTTGAATTTTATTGATAGGAATAGTCTTGAAATTGTTTTTCCAATGCCTTTGGATATTAATTCTGCTCTTGACCTTGGTAACTACAAAATTAAGCCTTTTGGAGTGATACAAGATGTTAAACTTAAGAACGAAAACACGATTAGTTTAGTGATTTCAAAGGAACCAAATATTTTCTCATTAGGCTTAGATTTTTATTTGATTTTGGGTCAAATTTATTCAAAGGACAAAAGTAAGTTTGTTCAACCACCTTATAACACCATTGCAATTACAAGGCAAGCAGAAGGAATAGAAGATGCTTTTGCTTACCCGAATCCTTTGAATTTAAATTACTCCTATGAAATAACTTTTGCAAATCTTCCATCCGATTCCAAGGTCGAGATTTTCGACTCGCATTTGACAAAAATTTTGGAGGTTGAAAACCTAAGATTGTTGGGTGGAGTTTCTGTTGACTTACAAAATTCTAATCATAAAATTTTACCTGGAATTTATTATTTTAGAGTGACTAAGTTGGAGAATGGTAGTTGGATTACTTCTTCGCTAAAAAAGTTTGCAATTGTAAAGTAATTCCGTCAATTTTGGTTGTTCTAATATTTTTGCTTTCTTGTCAAGAGGGGCTTGATCCCACCATTCCCAAAGGAGACTCCTATGTAAAAGGTAGAGTTATTGTAATTTCAGGCTCTAATAGCTGGCCTAACCCAGATTCCGCACTGGAAATGAGAGTTGTTGGGTTTAAAGAATACCCACCCAAAGATATTTTGAATGATGTAATTGCAGGAAATGCTTTTATTTCTGATACCTTGCCAAGATTTTTGGATACAATTCCATTTAAGTTGAAAATTGAAAAGCCGCCCGAAGAAATTCGCTACCTTGTTGTTGCTATAAGGTATGGTACAATTTTCGAATGGAGAGTAGTTGGGGTATATTCCGACGAAATGTCGTACGAAAGAAAACCAAAAAAAATTTTAGTTTCAAAAGGTCAAATTGTTGAGAAAATTGATATTTTAGTAGATTTTAAAAACTTACCCAAACAACCATTTTGATATTATGAAGCTGTTAATTTCACTTTTCATGTTCCTTTTTTGTTTAGGTTATTGTTCAAAATCCTACGATATAGTCGGTTTTATTTTTGATTTAAATACCCAACAACCTTTGGTTGGTGCCACAGTTAGGCTCGAAGGAACAAATTATGGTGGGCTAACAAATAAAAATGGTAAATTTTTACTTTCTAAAGTCAGTAAGGGTAAGTATTCTTTGATAGTTTCTTTTGTTGGGTACGAAACTCGTAAGTTTTCTATCAAAGTACCACTGTACGATACTTTGGTAATTTTTCTTCAAACTAAAACAATACAAACACAAGAGTTGGTAGTCTCCGCTACAAAGAAGTTGCAAACTGTTCAAGAAGTTCCAATAAGTATATCTTTTATTTCCAATGATATTTATTCCAAAAGAAACTATGTTCGATTGGACGAGGCATTGCGTTATGTTTCTGGTATTGTTGTTAACAAAGACAATATCAATATTCGTGGTTCTTCTGGCTTTTCTTTTGGCGTTGGCTCAAGAGTCTCTTATTTAGTTGATGGAATTCCAATGCTTTCTGGGGACAATGCCGATGCTAAATTTGACATTATACCTCCCGAAGCTATTGCCAACATTGAGATAGTAAAGGGTGCGGGATCAAGTCTTTATGGTTCAAGTGCTATTGGTGGTGTGATTAATGTAATCACAAAGGAACCATCGGATTCTCTTCATTATTCGATTACTCTTCAAGGGGGTGTTTATACAAAACCAAAATATGAGCAATGGAAATATTCTGAAAATCTAAGTTCAAAAAACATTGTGGGAGGGTTTTACAGCCAAAACTTCGATTTGTTCAAAATTTTAATTGGAACTAATTACGTTTTGGATGAAAGTTATCGTTTGTTCGACAAGAGCAGAAGATTTAATATCTTTTCAAAAATGACTAAAGATTTTAAAAACTATGGAAAGCTAACTTTATTGGGTTTTTTTAGCACTGATAAAAGGAATGACTGGGTTTATTGGAATAGTCTCGATAGTGCAACTCGACCACCAACTGGTACAGATTTATCAAGATACTTAGTATCCGAGAAAAGCAACGTTTCGGTAGACCATAAATTCATTTTAACACCTGGAACTTTTATCAACCTTAAGATTGGTTTATTTCATACTAATCTAGATAATAAATTAGATAAGCAAAACCCTGAATATAGACAAAGTCAAGCATATTCGTTAAATAGTGAGCTCCAATTTAATTCTCATTTAATGGACAATACGCTACTTACCTATGGTTTAAATTATACACGAAATTGGGTTTTTTCAAGCATTTATGGGAGGCATAAGCAAAATCTGGCTTCCTTATTTGCCCAGATTGAATTAAGCAGATTCCTTAATTCAACAATTACCTTTGGAAGTAGATTTGATTTGGAAAAATCGGACTCTTCGAGGCAATATTTGGAAGTATCTCCAAAGATTGGTTTTAACTACTTGCTTGATGATGAAAAAAGTATAAGGTTTTCGATTGGTAGAGGTTTCCGTAGCCCTTCCTTAGCAGAGAGGTTTGCAACTATTAAATATGGTGGCTTTGAAGTTGTTCCAAATTATAATCTTAAATCTGAATTCTCATGGTCTGCAGAAGTTGGTGTGCTACTGGAGTTCAGTAAATTTCTACAACCTTTCATAGTGGACTTTTCTTTATTTTATTCTTATTACAATGATTTGATCGAACCGAGTTTTCAAAGGGAGGTTAGGCCAATTATTCGCTTTGATAACATTGCACGTGCTCAGATTTTTGGTGCTGAAGTTTCATTTAAAACAATGTTATTAAACAAAATACCATTTTCTTTTGGATTAACTGCTATTGAGCCGAGAGATTTAAAGGAAAATATGGTTTTGAAATATCGGCCTCGTTATTTATTTGTTTCCACTGTTTCTATTCCATATAAATTTGCTTCTTTGTCTATTGATTTTCGTTATATCAGCAAAATAGAAAGGTTGGACGACATGCTTCGATTACAAGTGCAGGATTACGATGCTATTGTTCCTATTTATGTTGTTGATTTGAACTTAGGGCTCGATTTTGCTTATTTTAAAATTCCAGTTTCCTTAAATTTGGGAATTCAAAATCTATTAGATTATTATTATGTAGAAATGGTTGGAAATTTAGCAACGACGAGATTGATTAGTTTAAGGTTAAAATATTATCATTGAGTAATATTAACTTATCTTTCACTTTTGAAGGTTAATTTTGTATTTCTTAATGGAAGGAAAAAAATGTTTAGATATTTTATAATACTAACTTTAATTTTTTTTGTACCAAAATTCCTTTTCTCACAAAAAGTAGTTGTTAGTGAATATTATAATGTTACTGGAGACCCAGTTGGAGAATGGACTGAATTACTCGTCATAGAAGATAACATTGATCTCGTTGGATATACATTAAGGGACAATGCCGGTTCAACCCCACCTCCGTCACAATGGACTGGTGGTGTGCGTTTTAAAAATCACCCCCTTTGGCGAAATCTTCGAGCGGGAACTATTATAGTTATCAATCACCGATACACGCCATATCAAAGTGTAGATGTTGATAAAAGAGATGGTTTTATAGAAATAGACGCTGAGGATGAAACATACTTCGAGAAAAGATGTTTTAATTGTATTGTTGGTCCCGAATGGTACCAAAAAGCTTTAAATATCGCACAAGAAAGTGAAATTGTTCAGATTCTAGACCCAAATGACAATCACGTGCATGCACTTGCACATATGCCTTCCTCTGGTGGTGACTGGGTGAATATTCCCGAACCCAAAATTTGTCATGTTGGAAGCATTACTCGAGGTGGGGTTACAGTCCGAGTATGCCCTGGACAAACACTTTCGGCCTACAATAAAGGATTCGACACAAGGGGAGAGGAAGCTACCCAATCGGCAGATTTAATTACCAAAGGAAAACCAAATAATCGAACAGGTTATATCAATCAAAATCAATTATTCTGGAGAAGCTTGAGGGACCCCAAATGGAATTCTCCTTCTGCAATTGCAAGAGTATTCAAGGACAGTGTTATTTTATCCTGGAATCCTATGATAGATCCTTTTCCGCAGGATAGTTTAGCTGGTTATTTGTTTGTGCGAATTCCTCACGATTTACTTTCTAGCGCCACTCCTCCAGTTGACGGACGTAGGTATACTGTTGGCGATAATTTGGGTTCCGGAATTATTGTCGGTATTATTAACGCTTCTCAAGCAACACGCTTTGTTGATAGGTATAGTTTGCAATGTGGGAGAAAATATGTGTACAGAATCTACGCCTTTCGTTTCAGATTCGATGATTTTAATGAAGATGGTGATGAAACAAATGCAAGAGGTCGTTCATATAATGAAAGAAATTTTGCACAAGTAGAAGTTGAAAAAATTAGTCCACCAAAACCTGAGATATTGCTATCAAAAGGTGCGACGAAAATTTGCGAGGGGGACACTGTTGTTATTAAAGTTCAAAATTCATTTAGATATGGAAAAGTTAATTTTCGATGGTTTGAAAGTGGAAACCTAATTAAAGAAGGAATTGATAGCTTGGTTGTACTCAGTTCTGGTTCTTATCGTGTGGAGGTAGTTGATACACTTGGTTGCTCTACGATTTCTGAGTCAATTGCAGTGTCTTTTGTAAAATATCCACAATTAATCCTACAAGCCAATGGGAAACTAATACTTAATGATACCACTTTTATATTATGCCCCGGTGAAAGTTTGAAATTCGATGTTCTTGGCTGGTTTAAGTACAAATTTTTCAAGGACAACAATCAAATTGACGAGGCAGAAAAATCAGAATGGAGTGTTTCGTCCAACGGTACTTATTATTTCTCTGCTACAAATGATTTTTGTGTAACCTATACACCAAAAGTCAGAGTTAAGTTCCTAAATTTAAATTTGACAATCAATCCAAAGTTAATAAAAGTATTTGTTGATAAAGATGAAGTAGAAAAGGATACAGTAATAACACTTACCAACATTGGGGAAGATACGGTTGTTGTTGAAAAAATTTCCTTTGACAACAATACTTTTACACTAATTTCTCCAAAACCTCCGATTATGGTTTTACCAAAAGGAAATGTTAATCTTTTGGTGAGATTTAAACCTTTGTCTTCGGGTATTATAACCTCAAAAATGTTTTTGCAAAAAAATTGTAATTTATTTGACACAATTGCATTCGAAGGTACCAAAGCAAAAACTGTACTCATTTATACCGAGAAAAGCATAGATTTTGGTACAGTTCCCGATTGTTTCGAGTTGGCAATAGATAGCTCATTTACATTAATAAATAGCTCAGATGGTGAAATTAATTTAGATAGACTTATTTTGGATAAGCCCTTTGAAATTTTGGAACCCGCTTTACCAGTTAACTTAATTCCTGGAAAGAAAATTACATTTAAATTTAAACTTCCTAAGACTGCTGTCGGAACTTACAATGGATTAATCAAAATTTTTTACAATTATTCTAATATTACTGATTCTTTGGTTATTCCAATAATCGGTAAAGTAGAGAAAATACAATATTCAATAGAAAGGAACTTTTCTGATAATTTAGTTTTTGGTGAATGCGATGTATCAAAAAGATTGTCTTTTCTTTTGTTGAACAAATCCAGTTTAGACTTAACATTTAGTGTCAAATCCGAAAATAATGATGTTAAAATAATTAATCCTTTCTCAATTACGAAAAGCTTAGATTCTTCTTTGATTGAGTTTGATTTGATTCCAAATAATTTGGGTGCGAATAAAACCAAAATTTACATTTTGCTCAACCCTTGTTCAATTTTTGATTCCTTGGAGGTTGAATATTATAAAAAGGGTATTATTGTATCTCTGGCCACAGATACGATTGATTTTGGTCGAATATTTACTTGCGACAATCAGAAAGTTCTTAGAAAGTCTAATTTTGTCAGTATTATTGGGGATACACTTGGATTAACTAAAATAAAATCAGTTAATTACTCCCAACATTTCGAAGTCATTTTCCCCAAAGACTCTTTGCTAGCTAATGGTACGGAATTAATTTTTGTTTTTAATCCAATAAATAATGGCAAGTATTTTGGTGAACTTAATTTTATTCTTGAACCTTGTGGAACAACCCACACAATTTATGTCAAAGGGGAATTTGTCCAAGGAAAATATTTATTAAGCCGAGATACTATTGACTTTGGTGAGGTTGAGATTGGTACATCCAAGACTCAGAAGTTATTAATTTCAAACGTTGGGGACACCTTAATTAGTATTAATAAATCAAGTTTGTTAGACGAAGAAAATTTTAGTATAAACCCAAAAGGTAACATTGATAGTTTTGTCAGAAGTTCTGATACTTTAGAATTTGATATTGTTTTTAAACCAGTTAGTGAAGGTTCGTTTGTTTCTATTGTTGAAATTGTCTTAGGTTTCCCATGCAATAAAACTGTGAATGTTGTGTTAAAAGGAATAGGGAAAGCACCCATTCCAGAAAGGTTTGAAATTTCGATTGATAAGTATAAGTTCAAACCTTTCACTATTGCGAAGATCCCGGTTAATTTCAAGTTTCAAAATAATTCATACATAGGTTTTGATTCGCTTAAATTTGATATAAACTATTATAATCGTGTTTTTTATGTATCGAGTGTATATTCTGGGTCATTCGTAATTAATCACTATGTCGATTCAAGAAGTGGGAAAATAAGAGTAGTTTTAAATTCAAACAAGCAAATTTTATCGGAAGGTGTTTTGCTTTACCTCGAAGGAATGATTTTAATAGGCGATCAAAAACACTCTGATTTAAGTATATCAAACTTTGAGTTTTACGGTTCGGTTATTCCAGAAGTAGTAACCAAAAATGGGTCTGTTGAAATTGATAGCGTTTGTATGCCAAATTTAAGATTAATTTCCTCTGAATTAATTCCCAAATTTGATGTTTATTTATCTAATAGTTTTATTCAATTGAATGTTTTTGCAACCGAGTCACTGCAAAATCTTGAAGTATTTCTATATGATTTGTTAGGCAATTGTATTTTTGCCCGAAACATAAGCTTCATCCCTGTTGGTGAAACAAAAGTTCAGTACCCTTTGAATATAAGTGACAGACAGAAATATTTTTGTGTAATTCGCCTTAAAGATTTGGTTAAGGCTTGCTCAATAAAATATTTATTTTAAAATTAATCTTTATTTAATTGTTAATATTGAAACCCATTTTGTAAATTAGTCTTTTTTTGGTTTGGAAATGTACAAATATCCAAAGTTGTTGTTACCAGATATACCAAATCTAAGCAATTTTGATGTCTACCTCGCAAACGGTGGTTTTGAGGCATACCGAAAAGCTATTCTGCTTACCCCTGATGAAGTTATTAACGAGGTTAAAAAGTCCGGGTTACGTGGTCGTGGCGGTGCTTGCTTTCCAACGGGTTTGAAATGGTCTTTTATGCCTAAAACTAATGATGTTCCAAAATATCTTTGTGTAAATGGTGACGAATCAGAACCGGGCTCTTTCAAGGATAGGCAGATTTTTGAATTTAATCCTTTTCAATTGATTGAAGGTATTTTGATTTCTGGCTATGCAATGGGAATCAAAACCTCGTACATTTACATTCGTGGTGAATATCATAAATGGATAAACTTAATGCAAATAGCACTAGATGTTGCTTACGAACGCGGTTTTGTAGGTGCCAAAATGAGGGAAACTTTTGGACACGATTATTATTTAGATATTTATATTCACAAAGGAGCTGGTGCATATATTTGTGGAGAGGAAACATCTTTGATGAATTCTATTGAAGGAGATAGGGGTTATCCACGTTTTAAGCCTCCATTTCCTGCTCAACGTGGCTTATGGGGGTATCCAACCACTGTCAATAATGTTGAAACAATAGCTGCTGTTCCCAAAATAATTTCAATGGGGGGAGATGAATACAGTAGAATTGGTGCACCAAAACATCCTGGAACTTTGCTTTTTGGAGTTAGTGGGCATGTTAACAAACCCGGAGTATATGAACTTCCTACCGGAATACCTTTGAAAGAATTAATTTATGACCATTGCGGGGGTATATGGAAGAATAAATCTTTGAAGGCTGTTATTCCGGGTGGTTCCTCTATGCCTCCCTTAACAGCGGAAGAAGCCGAGGTAGCCTTGATGGATGAGGAATCCTTGCAAAAGTTTGGAACTCACATAGGAACTGGTGGTGTGATTGTTATGGATGAAGATACAGACATTGTGAAAGTTGTTTACAGAATAACTCATTTTTACCATCATGAATCCTGCGGGCAATGTACACCTTGTCGTGAAGGTTGCGGTTGGATGGAAAAACTACTTAAAAGGATTTACAACGGAGATGCTACTTCCAAAGATTTAGATTTGCTGTTTTCTGTTGCTTCTAATATTGAAGGGAATACAATATGTGCTTTAGGTGATGCTGCTGCTTGGCCTGTGAAAGGCTTTCTAACAAAGTTCCCCGAGGAATTTAAGAAAAAAATTAAACCTTCTCGTGAATTCGTACCTAGAAACGTCGTACATGGGAAGCGTAGGAGTGCGGCTTCGCTTTTTGAACATAAAAACTAATTGTGCCGAATGTGAACAATATCACCATCTTGTACTATGTAGTCTTTACCTTCGAGATGAAATGCCCCTTTTTCTTTACATTTTGCGAAGGAACCAAATTCTTTGAAATCTTTGAAATGAACTACTTCAGCTCTTATGAATTTGTTATAAAAGTCGGTATGAATTAAGCCAGCGGCTTCTTGTGCGGTCATTCCTTTGCGAATGGTCCAAGCACGGCACTCATCTTCGCCTACTGTAAAGAAGGATTGCAACCCAAGAAGATTGTAAGCTACACGCAGAAGCCTTGCCAGAGCTGATTCCTTTAATCCATAATTTTCCATAAATACTTTGCGCTCATCCTCTGGTAGTCGAGATAACTCAAATTCGATTTTGGCAAAGAATGGTTCAATTATAATATTTTTTGTGCTAAATTTTTGTTTGACAGTCTCAATTTTACTATTTGAATTGTTTATTTCATTTTCTGATAAATTTATTGCTATAATTAAAGGCTTAAAGGTTAAAAGTTGATAATTTTTTTGCATCAATTCTTCCTCTTTTGTCAATTCTAATTCTCTTAAATGAACACCTAAATGCAATTTATCGTACCACTTAGTAATGATTTCCTTATTTCTAATTAAATCTTCCTTATTCTTGCTTCTAATTATTTCTTTCTCGATGTTTTCAAGCCTTTTTTCCAAGAAAGACAAATCGAAAATGCTAATGTCTTCGGTGAAAATTTTAATGTCCCTTTCAATATCCACCGTTTCTTTTATGTGAGGAATAGTTGGGTCTTCAAAGCCTCGGACTATTAAAATGAATGCATCGTAGTTTTTTGCTAGAATTGAAAATTTAGTATTGTAAGTAGAAATTTCGGGATTTGAACTTCCCATAAAATCATCAACTTCTATTGTTGCATTAACTTTTCTACGTGGATTAAAAATTTGGGTAAGGTAATCTAATCTTTCATCGGGAACCTTAATGATTGACATTTTCGATTTTCCTTTTGGGGAAATATCTTCGCTTGTCTCAGAGCAAATTAAGGATTCAAAAAATGTGGTTTTTCCAGAATAAGGTAGGCCAACAATTCCAATTTTCATAAGAAATTTCCACAGTTGAAAATATTCGAAATTAATAAATAGAAAGTTGTTTAATAAAAATAATATATATTGCTTTTCGTTTAATTCCTTTTTTGGAGATTTTTATGGAATTATTATCGAAGCATGTATTTATCGAGAAAGTTTTCGATTTCGAAAACAATGAGCAATGGGTTTTCAAGGGAACAAAACCAGCAATTATTGATTTTTTTGCTGACTGGTGCGGCCCTTGCAAAGCTGTAACTCCTATTTTAGAGGAATTGGATAAAGAATATCAAGGCCTAATCGATTTTTATAAAATCGATACTGACCAAGAACAAGAACTCACAGCAATGTTTGGAATTCGTTCTATACCAACTGTGCTTTTTATTCCAGTTAATGACGAACCAAGAATTGCTGTTGGTGCTATGCCCAAGGAAGTTTACGAAAGAGCTATCGAAGATTTGTTTCAAATTAAGAAACCCTTGATTAATTAATTGATAACTTTTTTAAATTTTTTCCAAGAGGCGAAACTTCGCCTCTTTTTTATTTTTTCTATTATTGATATAATAAATTTGAATTACTGTTTTTATTTTTGTGTTGTTTATTTTGGGTACCTAAATGAGAATAAGAGTAAATAAAAATGAGTACAATGTTGAAGCAGACCCAGATATGCCTTTGTTGTGGGTGCTTAGAGATATTTTGAATTTAACTGGGACAAAATATGGATGTGGTATAGGTGTTTGCAAAACTTGCACAGTCCTTATTGACGGGGTTTCAGAACAATCCTGTATTGTTCCAGTAAGTTTTGTTGAAGGTAAAGAGGTTACGACAATAGAAGGCTTATCTGCAAATGGTGACCATCCTCTCCAGATTGCTTGGAAGGAGCTTAGTGTTAGCCAATGCGGATACTGTCAGCCCGGGCAGATTCTGCAAGCTTATTATCTTATCACGAAAAATCCTAAACCTACAATTGAGGAAATAAACAAAGAAATGTCTGGTCATATTTGTAGATGTGGTACTTATTATAAAATTCGTCAAGCAATTTTATTCGCAACAAAGGGCTAAAATATGGAAAGCACATTTGATAAATCTAGAAGAAGATTTATTTTTGGCACTGCTTTTACCCTAGCTGGGGTTATTTATGGTTTCCCTTTTAATAATAAAGCGCTTGCTGAACTGATTGTTCTTGACAAAGAGGGGAAAATATTTGGTCTGGCACCAAGTATTTGGGTAGAAATTACAAAAGAAAATGTGGTTGTTGTGACGGTTGCTCGTTCTGAAATTGGTCAAGGTGTTAGAACAACTTTTGCAATGATCGTTGCCGAAGAACTTGATGCTGACTGGAATAAAGTTACTCCGATAAGTGCAGAAGGTGACTCGAAATATGGTAACCAATTAACGGGTGGAAGCACAAGCGTTAGGTCTTTCTGGCAGACTTTGCGAAGAGCAGGTGCTCAAGCAAGACAATTATTGATAAATGCTGCAGCTCAGATTTGGGGGATATCCCCTGAAAAATGTTACACAGAGAATAGTTATGTTTTTGAAAAAGACGGTTCAAGAAAACTTTCATATGGTGAGTTGATCGATACAGCAATTCAATTGCCAATACCCCCAGCAGATTCCGTGAAATTAAAAAGTGTTTCGGAGTTCAAATTGCTTGGTAAGCCACAAAAAAATCTGGACGAGCCCTTATTTGTTACTGGGAAAGCAGTATTCGGTTCAGATTTTCGTTTACCAGGTATGAAATATGCTGTAATTCTTCGTTGTCCCTACATTGGGGGCTCGTTGGCAAGTTTTGATGATACTGAAGCAAAAAAAGTTAATGGTGTTCTTGGAGTTTATAATATTTCAGAAGGGCTTGCTGTTGTTGCCGAAAATTCTTGGGCAGCTTTGAAAGGAAGAGATGCACTTAAGGTATCTTGGAATTCGGGACCGAATGTTAATCTAAGTTCTGAGCAGATTTTTGTTAAATTTAAGAGTTTAATTGGAACATTACCAGAATTACCCAGTACCACTGTGAAAAAATTAGAAGAAGTTTACGAAGTCCCCTTCCTTGCCCATGCGACTATGGAACCAATGAGTGCTTTTGCCCACTTTAATAATGGAAAGTGTGAGGTTTGTGCTGGTACGCAAGATCCCCAAGCAGCTATTAATATGGTTGCTTCTGCCCTTGGTATTAACAAAAATAATGTTAAAGTAAAAGTGCTTTTCTCTGGGGGTGGATTTGGTAGAAGGCTTAACAATGATTTTGTTGTAATTGCGGCTAAAATTTCCAAAATCTCTGGTTATCCCATTTTATTTTTTTATACAAAAGCCGACGATATTAAATTCGACTACTACCGACCTGCAAGTGTTCATGCTGTTAAAGCTGGTATTGATAGCCAAGGAAAGCCAACTGGCTTTTTTCATAAGGTGATATCTCAAGGAGATGTCTCCTTTGTAGAACCCCATTACACATTAAGTAATCAAAATTCTACTGCCAGCCATCATTTTGGTGTGAGAACAGGGCCCTGGCGTTCTGTTGATTATACTCAAAACATTTTTGTTATTGAGTCAGTAATAGATGAGATTGCATATTTAGCTGGAAAAGACCCATTGGAATTTCGATTAGGATTGACAAGTAACTCTAAACTTCAAAATGTTTTGAGGCAAGTTGCTAAAAACTCCAATTGGGGCAACTCCTTGCCAAAAGGATGGGGACGTGGAATTGCGGCATTTGTAGGTTATGGTGCATACATTGCCCATGTTATTGAAGTATCTGTATCAACGGAAGGTTTCTTAAAAATTCAAAAAATTTATGCAGTTGTAGACCCTGGTTTTCCTCTAAATCCAGAAAATATTAAAAATCAAATAATGGGTGCTGCAACGGATGCTCTTTCCACAGCTTTGAACACCGAGATTACTATTCAGGAAGGACAAATACAACAATCTGGTTTTCATAATTTCCGTTGGCTTCGAATAGATGAAACTCCAGATTTCCATATCGAAGTTTTAACTACGTCCGATTTCCCTTCTGGAATGGGCGAGGTTGGTTTTCCTTCTGTTACTCCAGCTTTGTGCAATGCCATTTTCAACGCAACTGGTATTCGTATTCGAAAACTACCCTTAGGTAAAACCCCTTTGTTAAGAATCAACGAAGAATTATTCAACAATGAAAATTTTCGTTTAAATGCATATCCAAATCCTTTTGAAACCAGAGTTCGAATAGAACTTGGATTAAAAGAGGAAATTAAACAAGAGATACAATTGAAAATTTTCGATTTTCTTGGTAAAATTGTTTTTAGTCCTAAATTAAAATATGATGGTTCCAAATTCTTTGCAGATTTAAATTTTGAAGATTTACCCGCCGCAGTCTATTATGTTGTGGTTTTTATTGGTAATGATAAACTCTCATTTCCTATTGTGAAAAGTTTGTAACTTACATTGAAACAAGCCTATTCACTTCAAATTAATTAATCATGTTTTAAACTGCAATTGCTTAAATAGTAATTCCGCTTAAATAATCTAAAATCCGAGCTTCATCTCTTCCTAATTAAAAAGTAGATTTTTTGAGTAATTCAAAAATTTAAAATGAGAATTAAACTGTAATTACATTAATTTATTTGGTTTTACTTTTATTTTGTTTATGTTATTTGTTTTTATTAATTTGCAAGTCTCAAAATTATGTTTAACAAAATAAGATTGAAAAAACGGAGGTTGCTTAATGACAGATATTGTTATTGGTGGAGTAGAGGGTGTTAATTCTACTGAATCAAGCATATTCGAAACCTCGATGAAATCCCCAAAAAAATTAAATGTAACTACCAGTCTTTTCGATATGACTTTTAATAATTTGGAGTTAGACGAAAAAACCTTTAATGAAATGATTTTAAATAACTTTAAAGAAATTAAAGAAGGACAACTTGTTCGGGGGAGAATAGTTGATATTACTAAAGATGAAGTTTTTGTTGATGTTGGTTTTAAGAGTGTTGGAGTTATTCCACGAAGTGAATTGTTAAATTCTGAAACGCTTAGTTCCGGTGATCAAATCGATGTTTTTGTTGAAGCGTTAGAAGATAACCAAGGTCGTGTTTTGCTATCTCGAAAACGAGCTGACTTTATGCGTATTTGGCAAGAAATAAATAGAATATATGAAAACCAGGAAGTTGTGCCAGTTAGGATTTTGCGAAGAATAAAGGGTGGAATGGTTGTTGATCTTCTTGGTGTCGAGGCATTTTTGCCAGGTTCACAAATAGATGTTCGTCCAGTACGAGATTTTGATTCATGGGTTGGCAAAACTTTGGATGTGAGGATTGTAAAGGTTAATCATCCAAATGAAAATGTAGTAGTTAGCCATAAAGTAATTTTAGAAGAACAACTGAAAGATCAAAGAGAAGCACTTCTTTCTAAACTTGAAAAAGGCTTGGTTTTGGAAGGTGTTGTAAAGGCGATTGCCGATTTTGGTGTATTTGTTGATTTAGGTGGAGTAGATGGTTTAGTGCATATTACCGATTTATCATGGGGTCGGGTGACTCATCCCAGCGAAGTTGTTCATTTGGATCAGAAAGTAAAAGTGGTTGTCCTGGATTTTGATCCTGACAAAAAGAGAATTTCCTTAGGAATAAAGCAATTAACCCCGCATCCATGGGATTCTATTGGTGATAAATATGAAAAAGGTACTCGAGTTCGCGGTAAAGTTGTTAGCCTAACAGACTATGGTGCATTTATTGAAATTGAAAAGGGCATAGAAGGGTTGATACACATTAGTGAAATGTCGTGGACCCAGCACGTTAAACATCCTTCCCAAGTTGTTTCTTTAGGTCAAATTGTTGAAGCAGTCGTTCTAAATATTGACAAAGATGAGCGTAAACTAGCACTCGGTATGAAGCAACTTGAGCCAGATCCTTGGGAAGAACTTGCTCATAAGTATCCTATTGGTACTCGCCACCGTGGTGTTGTTAGAAATATCACTAACTTTGGCATTTTTGTTGAATTGGAACCCGGAGTTGATGGTTTAATACATATTAGTGACCTTTCTTGGACAAAGAAAATTAGACATCCAGGAGAGTTTGTAAAGAAAGGTGAGGAACTTGAAGTAGTTGTCCTTTCAGTTGATAAGGAACAACGAAGGATTGCTCTTGGTCACAAGCAAATACAAGAGGATCCTTGGGATTATTTCGAGAAAAAATATAAAATCGGCACGATTACCGAAGGAAAAATCGAAAGAATTATTGAAAAGGGTGTTATTGTTGAACTACCCGATGGTGTCGATGGTTTTGTTCCAGTCTCTCAATTGTCTTTTGCCCCAGTACGGGTTATTACAGATTACTTTAGAATTGGCGATAAGCTACCTCTACGTGTAGTTGAATTCGAAAAGGAAGCAAAGAAAATTGTTTTGTCTGCAGTCGAAGCGCTTCGTACTATGGATCAAGCAGCTATTGATGCTTATAATGCTTTACATCCAGTTCCTAATGCTGATAAGGTTGTAATAGACACAACAAAGAGTTACTTTGATGCCTCTGAAGCTGCAGACTACGAAGGAATAGAAACTAAAACCCAGCCAGATGAACATATATCTAGCGCATTGTATCCATCTCTTGCTACTAGTTATACTGTGCCACCTCCCGATCCAAAAGACCAATTAGTCCTTGCAAATCAAAGTGAGCAAAAGCTTGAAACTAAGCAAATTGATGAAAGCCACAAAACTACCGAGGACGCCATTTCTGATGACCAAATTTTTGAGGGGACAGTTGAAATTAACCTTGAGCTGAAAGAAAAAGAAACTGAAATTGAAAAGAAATCTCAGGAATGAATCAGATTATATAAAACCGCTAGCTATTGGTAGCTTTTTAATTTTATGAAAATTAATCTGAGTGGCAGAATAGCCCTTGTCTGTGGTTCATCTCAAGGGATTGGCAAAGCAATTGCGGTTCAGTTAGCTTACTCTGGTGCGAAAGTTATACTCCTGGCGCGAAATGAAGATAAATTAAAAGAAATAGTAGAGGAACTTACCCAAAAAACTGGCCAAACACATCTCTACATTACTTGTGATGTCTCGATACTTGATGATTTGGAAAAGAAAATAACAGTTCTGCTGAATGAAATTGAAGCTATTCATATTTTGGTGAATAACACTGGCGGACCATCTCCTGGTTTGCTCTATACCTCCAAGGTTGAACCTCTTCAAATTGCATTTAAGCAACACATAATGTCGGCACAAAAATTGATTAACTTAATTCTACCAACAATGATTGAAAATCATTTTGGAAGAATTATTAACATAGTTTCGGTAGGAATGCGAGAACCAATTGAAAATCTTGGAGTTTCAAATACCATCCGTGGAGCAATGGGAGGTTGGGCAAAAACGCTTTCCAAAGAACTTGCTCCCTTTGGAATTACTGTTAACAACATATTACCGGGATACACTTTGACAGAAAGGTTACGTTCTTTAATTGAAGAAAGAGCAAAAAACAAGTCAATTACTTTTGCTGAGGAAGCTGAAAACATTTTGAAAATGATTCCAGCAAGGCGATTTTGTAGCCCCGAAGAAATTGGTTATCTTGCAACATTTCTTGCCTCTGAGTATTCTTGTTATATTAATGGGACAAGTATTCCTATCGACGGTGGCTTTTTATCTTGCATTTAAACAATAATATAAATGTGGGTGACTTATGAAAAGTATTAAAATCGGTTTACTTTTTTGTCTCGTTATTTTCTATTCCCTTCCACTTCACTCAATTGAACCAATAGTAAATGTTCCTAGCTTACCCAGAAATCTTAGAAATTATGTAACAGATGAGGTGAAGTATTTTGAAACCTTAATCGATTATTATTTAAGGGCTAAACTTTTGGAAAGTCAATTGGGTATAGATACAGTACAACCTATTTCTTACACTTACGTTCAAAATCAAGACTTAGCAGCCATTAGAAATTATTATAATGTTGCCAGCAGCTTATGGCAAAGAGTGAAAAACCTTCCGGAATCTGCTCGCTTTTTGAATTGTCAGCAAAATTTAAACAAATTGTTGAATGAAAATATGTTATTGAAGATAGAAAATGATAGTTTGACGGTTGTAGCTTCTAATAACGAAACTTATCGTAAGCTAATATCATTGCGTGATTCTATTATTCAATCAATTCAATTAAATTTGATCCAATGTGAAGAAGAGATTAGCTTAAAATATTTAAAAATGCTAGAACGACCAAAATATTCTGCATTCCTCGGGTTAAATTGCAAGGCAGCACAGTGGTTTTTCGATAATCCGAGGGTGAACACCTATATGGCACCTTCTCTCGATTTTGAAATACACCTTTTTAAAGTAGCCAAAGATGTTTTAGGATTTAAATTTTCTAGTTCTTATACTTATTTGACAAATGTCGTAGAATTTACCGATCGAGGTTTTACTGTGAAACATACCTATAAAGACGATATTTGGAATTTTTCCACAATTTTTTATGTCAACCTTTCACGAATAATAAATTCGCATACAATTCATTGGGAGATCGACTTACATGCTGGTTATTTTCGTGGCTTTACAAAATCACCTACACCTTTTACTTTTCAAAACGATTATAAAGGTTATTCATTTGGTTTTTATTCCATGCTTGGGGGTTTTGGTCGACAATTCCCCTTAGGCGTGATTTTAGGAGCTTCTTTCTATAAGTATATTGATGAAATAGGATACGATGGGTTGAGACTTGGAAAGCCATTTGTTCCTAATGTTTTTGTTGGTTTCAACGTTAATGTATTTAATTCATTTTGAGAGGGGAAAATGAGAAAGTTGTTGTGTTTAATTATTTTTTTAATACCATTTGGAAGCTTATTAACCCAAGAATTAGATTTTGCCAAGAGATTGTTGAAATTGGCGAATACAAATATCTGGCTCGAGAAATTCGATGAAGCCAGCAATTTAGTTAATCGGGCAAAGCAGATTTTAACTAAATACAATACTTGGGATGCAAAATATTGGGATGCTGTTGCAGATGAAACTCTCGGGCATATTTATTTGCAAATGGGTGTTTATGACTTTGCCGAAACCCAATTTTCTAATGCATACGAAAAGTACAGAAAGCTAGTCAATTCAAATTATCCTGGTTCACAAATTAAAATGCGTGATTTAATGGATAAGACAAAAAAGGAAAAGGAAGTAAATAAAACTGAATTGGTGAGTTCAAATGCCAAAGTCATTAATTTAAGTTATACTACTTTGGCAGGTTATTTAAATTTACCCGAGGACTTAGTCAGTTTTACTGCAGTTGAATGCAATTTAAATAAATTTCCTTATGAGCTCTATGGTAAAAAGTATTTAAAAGTTCTTGCTTTGAAAGGAAATAGAATCAACAATGCTGTAATTAGAGAAATACCAGCATTAGAGTATCTCGATTTGTCTGAGAATAATTTATCGGAATTGCGAATAGATACCCCAACAGTTCCCAACTTGAAATATTTAGACCTTTCTAACAATAGACTAAAGAAAATCCCTGTAGAGATCCTTTCATTAAAAAAGTTGAATTTTATAGACTTAACTAATAATAATATCCCCTTTTCCGAAATTGCAAATTTGATTCAAAACCTACCAAATACCTTGGTTCTCTATGATAGATATGAACTAATTGAAGAGGAAGAAGAATAAATTTTAACAACCCTTAAACATTTATTTCGTTTTTTTTATTTTTGCTTTTTTTTAGGTACAAAATGGACAATATCATTAAACTTTTAAAAGATGACAAAGTTTCTTTTGTAAATCTACAATTTACAGACATTCTTGGAACTTTAAAGGAAGTGACAATCCCTGTTTCCAAGATTGAGGATTCATTGCGATATGGGACCTGGTTTGATGGTTCTTCAATAGAAGGTTTTGCTCGAATCCACGAAAGCGATTTGTACTTAAAACCCGATATTTCAACCTATGCAATAATTCCCTGGTTGTCTAATGGTGAGGAAAGGACTGCTCGCTTCATTTGCGATATTTTTAAACCAGATGGTAATCCTTTCGAAGCAGACCCTCGATATGTTCTAAAAAGAGCACTGCAAGAGTTGAGGACTTTAGGTTACCAATATAATCTTGGTCCCGAAGTGGAATTCTTTTTGTTTACAAAGGACAGCAATGGACCAAGACCTTTAGATACACGAGGATACTTCGATCTTGCAGGTGAATTTGCTCAGCAAATAATGAGAGATATAGTAAAGAATTTAGAATTTTTTAACATAGATGTTGAAGCTACCCATCACGAAGTTGCTACCGGGCAGTTCGAGGTAGATTTTCGTTATGGTGATGCTTTAACTACCGCCGATAGAGTTCTGACTCTTCGCTCAACGGTTAAAGCAATTGCTCAAAGGTACAACTTAATTGCATCTTTCATGCCTAAGCCAATACTCGGAATTAATGGCTCTGGTATGCATGTTCATCAAAGTTTGTATGATATTAATAATAACAAAAATGCTTTCTTTGATGAAAGTGACAAATACAACCTTTCTAAAATTGCTTATGCATTTATCGCTGGACAATTGAAGTATATTAAGGAAATCTCGGCTGTGCTTTGCCCAACTGTTAATTCCTATAAAAGATTGGTTGCTGGATACGAAGCTCCAGTCTACATTTCTTGGGCTAGAATTAATCGCTCTGCTTTAATAAGAATACCTAAATGGTTTGAGGATAAAAAAGAATCTGCTAGAATTGAATTGAGATGTCCTGACCCATCCGCTAACCCATACCTAGCCTTTTCTTTGATGTTAACTTCTGGTTTAGAAGGAGTGAAGTCACAAATGATTACCCCTGAACCAGTTGAAGAAGATTTGTATCACTTCGACGACGTTAAATTGAAGGAATTCAACATTGAAACTTTGCCAACATCCCTTTTCGAAGCAATTCAATTCTTCAAACAAAGTGATTTGTGTAAGAGAACTTTTGGCGATATCTTGTTCCGCAGATATGTAAGAATAAAAGAAAGAGAATGGAACGAATTTAAGATTCAAGTTACTGAGTGGGAAGTTGACCAATATTTAGATATTTGATTCTTTTTGTTTTAATTAATTTTGGAAAATTAGATTAATCTTGTTGGCAAATAAAAAAAATTATTTAATTAATTTATTCAGCATCATTTTTTTAGCAAGTACAATCCTTTTGTTTTACTTTCCTACTTTAAATTTTGACTTTGTTTGGGATGATAAAGAACTTTACATAAATCCGCAAAATATTCCAATCGAGAATCCATTTGCAAAAATTGGGGACCACTTTATTCCCAAAAAAGATAAAATGTACATCCCAATCACATACATCTTTTGGTCTTTGGTTTCTTACTTTGGGGGCATTCAAAATGGAAGTTATTCTCCATACTATTTTCATTTTTTCAATGTTATCTTGCATATATTAAATAGTATTTTGGTTTTTTACCTTCTTAAAAGCCTTTTAAATTCTGGTTTTGGTGCTTTTATTGGTGCTATTTTCTTTGCACTTCACCCAATTCAAATAGAAGGCGTTGCTTGGGTATCGGAATCACGTGGTCTATTATCAGCTCTGTTCGGTCTTTCTGCTATATATTATTTCTCATCTTTAAAAAATAAAAATTTATATAGTATTATTATTCTATGTCTTCTGCTTTTACTTTCCATTTTGTCTAAACCAAGTGGTATTGTTTTTCCTTTGCTTTTTCCCTTAATTGATTGGTACAAAAATAAACGTCAAAATTTGCTACAGCTTCTAGCTAGGAATTGGTACTTTTTGATTTTAACTTTGCCATTCATAATTATATCGTTTCAAGCCGAGACAACAAAGGTAGTACAATATGATGTTCCATTAATTTTCAGACCATTTGTTTGGCTAAACGCAATTGGATTCTATATCCAGAAAATATTATTGCCTCTTGATTTATCCCCGGGTTATGGTTTGTCTTTTTCTTTCCTGAAAAACAACCTAATTTATTTTTATCATATTTTAATAATAATTGGAGTAATCGTTTTTGGAGCATTTTTGAAAATTAAAAGAGAATTTTTCTTTTCTCTGCTATTTTTCGTGGTTGCTTTTCTTCCAATTTCCAACCTTGTTTCCTTTTACTATCAGTATTGGTCAACTGTGTCGGATAGGTATGTGTATTTTTCTTTGGTAGGTATTTCATTTTTCTTTGGTTTTGTAGCCAAAGAACATTTATTTAAATATAAATATGTTTCTAGTATAATTTTAATTTGCCTCTTTTACTTGTTTTCTAACAAAGAAATTGCAAAATGGAAAGATGAATTTAGTCTTTGGAACGACTGCATAAATAAATATCCAAACAGAATTTCCCAAGTTTACCTAGGGAGAGGAATGGAATTAGAAGCACGAGGAGATATTAATGCAGCACTTGCAGATTACTCAAAATCAATCGAAATAGACAGTAATTTTTATTTTGGCTACTACAACAGGGGAAATGTTTTTTACGACTTGAAAATGTATAATAAAGCAATAAATGATTATTCAAAGACCGTACAGTTGAACTCCAAATATGTTAATGCTTATGTAAACCGAGGCTTGTGTTTTTTAGAAACTAAGCAATACGACAAAGCAATTAATGACTTCCAATATGCTTTGAAACTCGATTCAACTCAGGCGGATGTTTATGCTTTTATTGCAGAGGCATTTGAATATAAAAACGATATTCAAAATGCCATTTATTTCTACGAAAAAGCTCTTTCTTTTGGTACTAATTATACATTTTCCGAAAAAGTAAGAATATTAAAACTTAGGTCGAAATAAATTTTGGTATTAATTAATTTTTTTTAATTTTGAAATATAGTTTGTTTAACATTATCCAGGAGGTATCGTGAAAAAGAACATGGGCTCGTTCGATAGAACCCTTCGAATTATTCTTGCGATTGTAATAACTCTTTTAATAGTTTTTGGGCAATTAAAAGGTCTGGGAGCTTACATTTTTGGAATACTTGCAGTTATGTTCCTTATTTCCGCTTTAATTGGCGTTTGCCCGTTATATTACCCTTTTAGAATTAATACTGCTAGAGAAGAACAACAAAAAACCAAATAATCTTCCTTAAACCTATCGTTTGGTTTAAATTGTCAACCATTTTGGATGAAATAGTGGGAAGTTGCTTGTAAACTCTCGTACTTCTAATCGAATTTTATTTAGATAATCGTCGTTGTTGAAATTTAATATAACTTTATCTATAAATTCACTAATAGTAACCATGTCTTCTTCTGTCATCCCACGTGTAGTCATAGCCGGCGTTCCTATTCTTATGCCAGAAGTTATCAAAGGTGGTTGAGTGTCGAAAGGAACTGCATTTTTATTTACTGTAATCCCTGCTTTATCTAATGCTATTTCAGCTTGTTTTCCTGTAATGTTTTTATTTCTAAGATCTATCAACATAAGGTGATTGTCTGTTCCACCGCTAACCAAATTGTAACCTTTTTCAAGTAAAGCGTTTCCCAAAGTTTTTGCGTTTTTAATCACCTGCTGAATATAAATATCAAATTTATCGGTAAGGTCCTCTCCAAAAGCAACTGCTTTTGCAGCGATTACATGCATTAGGGGGCCCCCTTGGATTCCGGGCATAACCCAAGAATCTACTATTTCACTCATTTTTTTGACACGACCAGTTTTGGGTGCTGTAATTCCGAATGGATTTTCAAAATCCTTACCGATTAGAATTAATCCACCTCTTGGTCCTCGTAAAGTTTTGTGTGTTGTACTGGAAACAACATGGCAATATGGAATTGGGCTTTGAAGATAACCTTTTGCGATAATTCCGGCTGGATGGGCAATATCAGCAAAAAGGAACGCACCAACTTTGTCAGCAATTTCTCGGAAGCCTTTGAAATCAATTTCGCGGGGATAAGCGGAAGCACCGACAGTTATCATTTTGGGCTTATGTTTTAATGCAAGGTCTTCGACCATGTTAAGGTCTATTCTTCCAGTCTCTGGGTTCAATTCATAAGGAATAAAATTGAAAAGCCTTCCAGAGAAGTTTACCGGTGAACCATGAGTTAGGTGTCCTCCATGAGCAAGGCTCATTCCCAAAACGGTGTCGCCAGGTTTCAAGAATGAAAAGTAGACTGCCATATTTGCACTACTTCCGCTGTGAGCTTGAACGTTTGCGTATTCAGCATCAAAAAGCTTTTTAGCGCGATCTCGTGCTAGATTCTCTGCAACGTCTACCCATTCACAGCCGCCATAATATCTTGCTCCTGGGTAGCCCTCGGCATATTTGTTGGTCAAAACTGAGCCTTGAGCTTCGAGTACCGCAGGAGAAACAAAATTTTCACTAGCAATAAGTTCGATTTTTTCGTGTTGTCTTTGATATTCATTGATGAGAGCATTAAAAACTTCTGGATCGGATTTAGCAACAAAATTGTACAATTTTTCTCCCATATTTCACCCATTGAAAAATACAAAATTAGTAAAGATTGTAACATATTAGAGTTGAATATTTATGTTAATTTAATAGTTTCAAAAACCAATAATTTGTTATGAGAAGGTTTTTTTATCATGTTTTTATTGTATTTATTGGTTTGCAATACATTGGTTTTTCTAATGACTATTTATCTAATGAATTGATTGTAAAAATCCAAAAAGAATATTTTGATAAAAACCAAACCAATGACTTTAGTGAACTTCGAAACTTCTTGGATAAGTTTTTGGGTACGTCAAATTTTTCCCCTTTTTTTAATCCAAAGTTAATCGATTATGGATTGAGGAAATATCAACGATTTTATAAAAATGAGGGTGACAATCCTCTAAGTTCTTTAAGGAGAGTGTTTGTTATAAAATATAATGATTCAATCGATCCGATGTTCGCTTGCCAGAAACTACAAAACTCAAATTTCTTCGATTATGTTCAGCCATTTTTTTTATCCAAAATAACCAAAAGTTTTAACGATCCCCGGATTGAAGAACAATACTATTTGAGAAAAATTAAGGCTTTTGAGGCATGGGATATATTGAGTGGTTCGAATGATACCATTGTTGTGGGAATAGTTGATACTGGGGTAGATATTGACCACGAAGATTTGCAATCTAATATTTTTATTAATACTGGTGAATTTGGTTTAGATTCTCTTGGAAATGAAAAGTCTAACAATAGATTAGATGATGATGGAAATGGTTACATAGATGATTTTCAAGGTTGGGATTTTGCTGGTAGGGATGGGCAAACACCCGACAATAATCCTCGCCCTGGGAATGGGCATGGAACTCACGTTGCTGGAATTATTGGTGCAATATGCGACAACCAAATTGGAGTTGCTGGAATAGTGCCAAGGATAAAAATTTTGCCGGTCAAAAGTGCTTCGGACGAACCTTTTAATACTTTCATTACGAGAGGTTATGATGGTATTTTATATGCGGGTATTATGGGAGCAAAGGTTATTAATTGTTCCTGGGGCAGTGAATATGCATCGGACCTTGAAAATGATGTAATTAGGGCTGTCAACTCATTAGGTGCTTGTGTTGTAGCAGCTGCTGGTAACGACGGTAAGTATTCAGATTTTGCACCTGCTTCGCTTAATGGAGTTCTTTCTGTGGCTGCAGTTGATTCAAATGATATCAAAGCTGGTTTTTCTAATTATAGTTCTAAAATTGATGTTTCTGCACCTGGTGTTAAGGTACTTTCTTCAACACCCGGTAACACCTATGCTGCCTGGGATGGAACATCAATGGCTTCCCCAGTGGCTGCTGGAGTTGTGGCTTTGGCTCGGCTTAAGTTCCCTTTTTTGAATCCACAACAAATTTATGAACTTATTAAGAAACAGTCAGACGATATTGATTCACTTAATCCTTTATACACTGGTTTGATAGGAAGTGGAAGGGTAAACGCACTTAAGACTTTAAACTGCAATCCAGACACAATTCGTACAATTATTTTAGATTCCTACAAGGTAACCGATTTAGATGGCAATGGTTTGTTTTTTAGTAAAGATACAATTAAGCTTTCTTTACGCTTTAAGAACATCTTCTCAGATTTATTTGATGTATACGTTTCTTTGCCAGACAATATTCAAGATGCTAAAAAAATAAAAAGTACACTCTACGTAGGTAATATCCCAAAATTTTCTGAAATTGAGCCTAATGATTTTCTTTTATTCTCATTAGCAGAAGGACTGCCTTTTGATTACTTGTTAAAAATTCCTATTCTTGTCTTTGATACTTTTGGTTATGTCTCCAAGTTCATTATTGAATTACAAGTTAATCCTTCTTATAGAACTATGTCCCACAACAACATTTCGATATCCTTTAATAGTCGAGGAAATATTGGTTTTAATGACTATCCCCAAAACAAGCAAGGTCTTGGCTTTATTTATAAAACAAGCCCAAATTTGCTTTTCGAAGGAGGGCTATTAGTTGCATACGATAAATCCCGTGTCTACGACGTAGTAAGAAGTTCTAATCAGAGCCGACAAAGCACTAACTTTGTTATCGATTCTATTTTTAATGTTAATTTTGACCCTAACTTAAATTCATTGGTTGGTAAATGCTCTTTTAAAACAAATCCAGATTCCTTGCTTAAAAGTGATTTTTATATCAATTGTATGGTTTTGCAACCGACTGGAAGATTGGATTCAAATATAGTTTTCGTTAATTATAAAGTTCAAAATAATACAAGTAAATCTTTGGATTCGTTATTTGTTGGGCTTTTCTTTGATTGGGATCTGGGAATTTCAGGGCAAAATGACTTTTGTGTTTTCGATTTGGACTACAATTTTGCCTATACTTATAATAGAGATTCAACAAAATTGCCTTTTGTAGGGATAAAGGTTCTAAATCAATTTCCTATTAACTTTTATGCAATCGACAACGATGGAAAAGGCAACGATAGTGTGGGCATCTACGATGGTTTTACAAAGTCTGAAAAATGGATGATGCTAACCGGTGGAATAAAAAGGAAGCAAAGTCGCCCCACTGATGCTTCGATGGTTATATCTGCCGGTCCAATTAATGTTAAGCAAGATAGTGCGATTGATGTTTCATTTGCCCTTTTTGCTGGGGAAGACATTTTTTCGCTCAGGAAAGCAGCCATTCATTCTCAAAATTTAGCCTATGATCTTAAGTTAATTTATACCAAGGACGAAAAAAAACACGATTCCTTTGAAGTAACTCTTTATCCAAACCCAAGTGATGATGATTTTACTCTTAGAATTTCCTTTTTGGAACTAGTACCAATCGAAATCACTATCAATGATAATTCTGGAAAACTTATTCAAAAGTTTTCGTTTATTGATAATATTCCTTGGACCATTGAGAAAAAACTTGGTTTGAATAAAGTTAGCAGCGGAAACTACTATATTTCGATAAAATCTCCATTTGGAGAAAGGACTTTTCTCCTAAGCAAATTTAGGTAATGATTATTTACATAGAATGTGATAAATTCGTTTACTTGCCAAATATTGTAACCAAGATTTCCCTTCTGTTCCTTGGTCCATCAAATTCACAGAAAAAAATATTTTGCCAAGTGGACAAACCCAATTTCCCATTTATTATAGGAATAGTTTCGCTTGGTCCAATTAACCCAGATTTAAGGTGTGCATCTCCATTATTATCTTGTAGATCGTGTTGCCAAACTCCTTCTGGGATCAGTTTCTTTAAAAGAGCAACAACGTCGTTTTGAACAGATTCATCCCAATTTTCTTGGATCATAATTGCGCAAGTTGAACCTCTTGCATAAACATTTACAAGCCCAGTTTGATAATTAGCTTCATTGACTATTTTATTAACTTCTTCGGTAATGTCGTATAATCCGTTTTTTTTGTCTGTTTTTAAGTAAATGAACTTTTGTATCATATTTTCCTTTTATAGTACAAAGTTAGAAAATATTCTATGCTTCTATTGAAGGTTCGTTCGGCATCCTTGGGAAAGTAACAAGCGGGTAGTTCTCCTTTTCTACGGTGATAGTGTAAGCATTCACAACACAACCCCTTTCGCGAACATGGTTCGTAAGTGCAATTACATATTAAAAAATTATTTTCTTTTTTGCAGTCCATTTTAATTTAAATTGTTTTTTCTTATACAAACAATCTTGGAAATCAGTTTCTCGTTTCCTGATAAAGAATTAAAAATCTCAATTACCAATTTGTTTTCGCGTTCAAAGTAAAGTTTCATTGTAGCGGGAATTCGTTTTTTTTGCTTCGTATCTATCGAATTTCCAGTGAAAAGAAATTCTTTCATTTTTTCATTATAAGTTCCCTTAAAAATTTGTAATTCATTTGTTAAACTATTTAAAATAATTAAGAAAAATTTTTTTGAAATTCCGTCGTAACCGATTGTGTATTTCATGTCGAAGGGAAGTGCGCTTTCGGTTTTTAATTTAAAATTCATTTCAATAATACGGAAATAAAATAATAGCGACGCCTCCATTTCCCCTTGAACAAATTCTTCTTGGTTAGCACCGTAGTAAGCAATATTTGTTTTCCATTGCCCGGTGAATTGTGAAAGCAATTGATTTTTAAAGTTTAGGGTAAAATACTCTTCGAAAAACTCAACATCGTTTTGAGAAGAGGCTATATTAATACAAAATACAAAGGCAAAAGAAATCATCATCTTTTGCCACATATGTAGATCCTTAATCTATTATACCATTTCTTTTGATAATATCCTTTGCGATAACCAATTTTTGAATTTCGGAAGTGCCCTCGAATATTCTATTAATTCTTGAGTCGCGGTAAAATCTTTCAATTGGTAGCTCGCGCGAATAACCCATTCCACCGTGAATTTGCATTGCATGGTCTACACAGACATCTAAAGCATTCGAGCTAACCAACTTGACTATTGCGGATAACCTTGGTGTACATTCCCCCCGGTCGTATAACCAAGCAGTGCGGTATACAATGCTTTCAACTTCGTAAATTAAAGCAGCCATTTCTGCTAGCATGAATTGAACTGCTTGGAAATTCGCAATAGGTTCTCCGAATTGCTTTCTCTCCTTTGCAAAACGTGTGCTTAATTCAAGTAATTCTTTGCAAGCACCTAAACAAGCAGCCCCAAGTCCCAATCGACCAGCGTCTAAAGTTTTCATTGCAACAAGAAAACCTTTACCGTCTCTTCCTATCAAATGGTCCTTTGGAACTCGAACATTATCTAAAGTTAAAGAAGAGGTTTTACTTCCTCTTAGTCCCATTTTTTTCTCGGGGGCACCAGGGGTAAACCCAGGAGTTCCTTTTTCCACGACAAACAAAGATATGCCAAGATTAGTCCTGGCGAAAACTGAAAAGACATCGGCGAATGGACCATTCGTAATCCAAAGTTTTTGTCCATTAATTATCCATTCGTTTCCTTCTAAACGTGCACGAGTTTGAAGGTTAAATGCATCAGAGCCGGCGTTTGGTTCTGTAAGGGCAAAAGCTGCAATTTTTTCGCCAGATGTCAGTTGATTTAACCATTTTTGTTTTTGTTCTTCACTTCCACCAATGAATATTGCATTCGTTCCAATGGAAACGTGTGCTCCAATAAATGTTGCAGTTGATAAGCATGCTCGAGAGATTTCCTCTTGGATAATGCAATAACCAACTTCGCCAACGCCGCTTCCTCCATATTCGGTTGGAAATGGAGCACCAAGGAGGCCAAGTTCGGCAACTTTTCGTATTATGTGCTCTGGTATTTCTTCTTCCTCATCAATCTTTGCAGCGTTTGGCTTCAATTCATTTGTTGCGAAATCACGAACCATTTCTCGCAGCATATTTTGTTCTTCAGTGAAAGTAAATTCGATCATATTTCTCCTTTATTTAATTAAGCTAGATGTTCAATGAAATTAAGTATATTTTCTCCACCATCTACAGCGATGGTTTGGCCATTTATCCAATAGAAATTCTCGTCTGCCAGCTTGGCAATTACTTTTGCAACATCTTCGGGAACAGTGTTTCGGTTGAATGGATTGTGTTCCCTTGCATATTCGAGCATTTTTTGAAATCCAGGAATTTTTTGTGCTGCCGGGGTATCTGTAAGTCCAGCCATAATAGCATTTGCAGTAACACGATAAGGTGCTAACTCAACAGCAATCTGCCTAATATATGCTTCCAAAGCAGCTTTAGCAGCAGAAATGGAACCATAATTCATCATTGCTCTCTGAGAACCAATGCTTGTCATTGCAAAAATTCTTGCATTTCTACCAAGTAGTTTTTCTTTGAATAAATCTTGAACCCAATAAATTAAACTGTTCGCCATGACATCCATTGTCATTTCAATTTGTTTTTTGGTTGCCATTTCTTCGGGGTTTTCGGAGAAAAACTTCTTTATGGCTCCGAAGGCTAGGGAATGCAAAAAAACTCTTAACTGTGGGGCATCGTAGCTATTAAAATCATCTTTAATTGCTTTAATAATTTCCGCCCTTTTTTGGTCATCTGCTGCGTTTGCATTAAAAAAACGTGCACGAACTCCGGTATTTTGTAGATATTTACAAAATTCTTCTGCTCTTTCTTTATTAGAGCCAAAATCTAAATGTACACCATAGATATTGTAACCTAATTTAGCAAGTTCTATGGCGGTAGCTTTTCCAAATCCACTGGAAACACCTAAGATCAAAGCATATTGGTTTGTTGCATATTCCATAACTACATATTTTCTTTACAAACATCCTTTTAATTTCTAAGTAATTCAAGAGTTTTTAGTTAATTAATAAAAAATTAAAAGTTTTCGTTCTATGGTAAACATTAGTACTCTCTATAAAATTTGCTACGGTAATCTTTAAAATCGGCGATTTCTTTTATTTTATTAAACCACATGAGATAAGCACTTTGTCTCCAATTGGAAATAATGTTTTGCATACTTTTTCTATACTCGTTATTTAATGTAATTTCATCTGGAACAACTTTTCTATAGACTTCAATTATATAGTAACCTCGTTCGCCTCGGAATGGTTCAGATATTTTGTTCAAAGGTAAAGTGAATATTTTACTTGTGAAAGCCCAATCTTGTCCTACACCAGGTATAAAACCATTGTTTTTGACATTGTTCCATTCCTGAAAGTTTAAGGTAGAATCAAATTCTCTAATATTTGATAATGTTTGAAAATTTTTAATTTTTTGATAAACTTCCTTTGCTTTTTTCTCTATCGAATCAAGTTTTTTTCTCTTCATCAAAGTAAATTTGATTCGATCCTTCAAATCCTCGAGTGGGACAAAAGTTCCTTTTCTTTCATCAATTATTTGGGCAACAATTATCCCTTGATTCTTTAATTCAAATGGCTCTAAAACGTCGCCAACTTTTCCTTCGAAAACAAGGGAGGTCAAGTAATTTGACCCTAAAGCAGGTTTTGTTTTTTCAAAGAAATCACTTGTCCTTGCTTGAACATTGAATTCTTTGACTGCAGAATCGAAGGGAATTCCATCTTTAATCTTTTCCATTAACATCTTAGCGTTTCGGTTTATTATTCTTTCTGTGTTTCTTGAGATCTGAGGGTTAAATCTAATGTAGCTATACTTATATTCCTCGGATTTTTTGTCTTGAATCCAAATAATATGATATCCAAACTGTGTTTCGATAGGACCAACAAAGTCTCCGACTTTTGCGGCGAAGCAAGCATCTTCGAATGGTTTAACCATCATTCCCTTTCCAAAATAACCCAGGTCGCCTCCACTCATTGCCGATCCTTTGTCTTCGGAATACTTCCTAGCTAATGAGGCAAAATCCTCTCCAGCTTTTACCCTTTTTAATATATCTTTTGCTACTTTCAATGCACTATCTTTGTTGTTATTAAATTCGATAAGAATATGACTCGCTTTGACAACTTCGTTTTCGCCTTTTCTCGTTTCTTCTAAGCGAATAAAGTAGGTTCCATCATTGGATTGAATAGGTCCAACAACTTGACCAATGGGTATCGAAGTGATGTAAGGAGCAAGCTGAGGAGGAAGGTCTTTTGCTAGTTTGAAATCGGAAACTTCTCCATTGTGTTCGCTAAATTTCTTTTGAAATAATTTCGAACGTTCGGGAATGTCTGTTAGATTTACTAACTCCTCATAAAATTTGTTAATATTTTTGAGCATGACTTGGGTGTCTTGTTCTGACGGTACAATTTTAAAAATTGCATACTTTATTTTTCTTCGCGGTTTGTCAGGGAAAAAATGTTTATTTTGTTCATAGTATTCTTTTATTTCATCGTCCGAAACTTTCACTTTTTCGTCGGGGATTTCCATTGCATCAAAGTAAATTACTCTGGTATCAGCAATCGAATTTTCATTAATGTACTTTTCTTTGGCATACGAAGGAGAAGTAAATGAACTTGAAATTGAGACAAACACTTTAATACCGTTTGTAAGATTTTCTTTTCTCAAGTATTTTTCTATGTTTAGCAAGTCCCTTTTGAATTGTTCGACAATTCGCCTCTTTTCTTCTTGGGGAACAGTGTTTGGAAGGCGCCTGTAAATTACATCAGGATTAGTAATAATTTCAAGATATGTTTGTCTTTGGAAATTTCCAGCAGAATCGGTGAAAGGTTTTCGAAGGTAATCTGGTGGGTTATCCAGGAGAATGTCAAGTATTTCTTCGTCGGTAACATTGATACCAATTTTTTTGGCTTCCTGCTCAAGTAATTTTTCTTCAAATATTTCAGTCCAAAGTGTTTTCCTTACCTGAGTTTCATCAATATCTAAAGGTTGTTCTGGATTTTGATTTCTTTGTTGTTCAATATGCTCTCTTACTCTTTCTTCGAAATCTTTGTAAAGAATTTTTTCACCAGCAATTCGAGCAATTTCTGCAGTTCTTATGTCCTGGCCTTGTCTTACAATATTGGAAATATCGGCATCGGATGCAACCATAAACGCAACAAAAACCACGGCAAACGTTATCAATGCATATGGTGAAATTTTTCGTATCCGCTCAAATGTCCCCATCAGTTTGATTCCTTATTTTTATAAATAAGATTTCAAATTTATCAAATTTATATTACATAACCAAAAAGATATAAAAGGAATGTTTCATTTTGCCCATTTCAAGATGTTGTACAAGGTTGTTAAATAAAAAATTAGCCCTGCTAATAACTTTAGCAGGGCTTTGTTGTTAAGGATTGTAATATTATTTAGTGATTACAAACGGCTTTCGGACTATTCTTCCGTCAGGTAGTGTTAACACAATTATGTAACTTCCTGATGTTAGTTCTTTTGTGTCCAGATCAGTTTTGTGGAGTCCAAAGCTTCTCCATCCAGTTTCCAATATTTTGACCTTAGTGCCAAGAACGTCAAAAATTTGTAATGAAATATTGCCTTCCTTTGGAATAAAGAATTCAACTGAAGTCAAATCTTTAGATGGATTTGGGCTGAGTTTCAGGAGTTCAAAGTCCTGATAATCCTCCCATTCAAGTTTTACACTAGAAACTGGCTGGCTAGCTACAAATGAGTCAAAGCCAATGGGATTTACGTTCTCGTCGAACAAAATAACGTCAAATTTGACTACACTATCTGTTTCAAAGAAAACTAAAATATTACAATCTTTTTCTTGACCCAGCTCATTGAAGTAATCAGGTAATTCTAACACAGACGAGTTCTTTCCGAATCTTTCTTCCATGTCTGTGGAGTATTCCAGAGTTTTTGCCGAGGCGATAACTTTTCCTTTCTCTGCAATTCCGGCCAAAGCACCTAATAATTGAGCTTTCTGTGAAGATTCTTTGTCAAGCTCTATAGCAATATATCGAACCGCATTTCTTGTGATTTTGAATTTTGCAGAACCCACGGTTATCATTGGCTTAATCAGAGTATCCATGAAAATTGGATTAGGTGTGAGACATAGTTTAGGTGGCTTTGCGCACCAATTATTATAAATAAGTTCGCAAGTGTCGCCGTCGCAATGTATAACCTTTAAAATTACATTTCCAGTCCACCCAAGAGTATAATCAACACCAAGGTTGAACTTAATTTGATTGTTAGCTGCAGATCCCTGTGGTGCAGTAGTGCCAGTTTGGCAAGCTAAACTAATACGACTATAATAAGGTGTTCCGCTATTTGTAATTCCCCAACCTCTTGGGAAACCATCAACTAGTAAACCACCACCGTTCCATTTGAAATTTGGATCACTTGGAAATGGATCTGGAGTAAGTGTAATAATTACTTCTTTTATTTTGGAGGAGGGTTGCTTAAGATTAGTAATTGTAAATGTTCTTCCAGACAAGTTCAAACCTGGCCAAGTAAATGGAGCAACAGTAAGCCTATCGCATCGAACCAATGGAGCACGAGGGCATTTTAAATTCAATGTATCATAACATATTTGCCCTTTATGAATAAATGTAAAAGCAATAGTAATTATTCCACTTGCAGTTGTCGAGTTAGCTTCCATAATTAATGTGGGATTAGTGGTGCAGCCACCACCCGAAAATTGTATTGTTCCAGATGTCGTATTATACGGATTAGGAGGAACAAGGGTCGAAGGGCAACTGGACATAACGCTAATCGATTCCATTGTTCCACTATTATTTAATATTTGCCAGTTTATTTGTTGCAAAGGCCCCCCACCAGTGGCTAAATTGAATACAGGCACTTTAAACTGACAACAATTTGTGTCGAGTTCTATTTGTCCAATTGTATCACAAGGTGGATTTTGGCAGTTTAAAAAGTTCAAATGTACAACTTGTCCATAATTGACACAAATTTGTTGAATACCAGACGGGAAAGTTTGTGTCCAACCCTGTTGCGGAATCTCAAAGACATTATAGCAACCCGGAGGGACTTGTAAAGAATAGTAACCATCTGAACCGGTTAGTACTGTATCGGAAAAGTTAGTTCCTTGAATTCCTTGAACGACAATTTGCCAATTCTGAAGTACTGGTTCCCCATAATCTAGTTTTCCATTACAATTTAAATCGTTAATCTTTTGTCCGTGTATAAATCCTGGTGTACAACAGGTATCAGGTTTAATAATAGGTGTAGGTGCCAAAGAAAAGAGGGTACCGGAAACATTAAGACCATGAGCAATTGCACCTACGTTTCCAACAACAAATTTAAAACAGTGCCTGCCTGCATTTAAAGATATAACTGTATCTATCTTAAGGGGTATTTGGAATTGCCCACTAAATGAAGAAGGTGTACTTCCACCCAAATAAATATTATTTAAAAAAATTCCCACGGTATCGTCTGCTAAAACTTGCAAACGTATTCGAATTCTACCTTCTCTTTCGATACAAAAACAACGTTGATATTCATATATTCCATTTGTATTGTTTGCATAACTTGAATAAACAGCAATCCATTGGGAGTTTGGAAATGGGTTGCTCCAGGCAGGATGTTTCGAAATTGTAGTAGCTGGCCTTGGTTCAAGGGTTGAAAGAATTGGGTCGCTAATAACAATCCAAAATGGATCGTTTTGGCCAATTGGAATAATGCCTCCAGTTACAGGATTGTACCCGGTATTGATTATTAAAATAGTGTCCGTTGGGCAATTAATTTGCGAGTTTAAGTTTGTGTAAGAAAGAATGAAGAAAAGAAGATAAATCAAGAAGAAATTTTTTTGAAACATAAAACCTCCTTTTTGTAAAATAATAATTTAAGTAAGAAAAAAGTAAGTTACAAAAAAAAAATTTGATTTACAACTTTAGTACATAAAGATTTTTAAAAATTTATGTTAAAGTTTCAAATTTTTGATTAATTAATCAAAATTTATGGGAATAACGAAAATAAAAGTTGTCCCTTTACCTAATTCACTTTCTACCCATATCTTGCCACCGTGAATTTTAACAAGCTCATAGCAGAGTATTAAACCAAGTCCGGTGCCTTGCTCCTTTTCGGTTCCCGATGTGGAAATACTGTGTTCTATTTTAAAAATTTTTTCCTTTTGTTCTTTTGGAATTCCAATACCTTCATCTTTTACAGAAATTTTTAACGAAGGAATATGACCTTCGTAGTAATTTTCAATATCTACATAAACTTTAGAATTTCTATAAGAAAACTTAATTGCATTGGAGAGTAAGTTTCTTATTATAGTTGTAATCATGTTTCTGTCGAGGTAAACCATATAATCGAGAGTTTTATCGAAAATTATTTCAATGTTTTTGTTTTTTGCTGTGGGTTCGATGTATCTTATTATGTCGCTGATTAAAAGATTGATATTTGTCCATTCTGGTCTAAAAACAACTCTTCCAGTTTGTGTTTTTGCCCAGGTTAAAAGGTTTTCGAGCAAGTTTTTCAAGAGTGTAGAAGTTTTGTAAATATGATTTACGTATTCGCGAATTTTGTCGGTAGAGAAAGTATCAAAAAATTTATCTAATATTTCTGCATCAGTTAGAATAGATTGTAAAGGATTTCGCAAATCGTGAGCAATTATCGAAAAAAATTTGTCTTTCGCTGAATTTGCTTCCCGAAGCTCGTTTTCCGATTTTGCAAGTTTTTCATTAAGAACTATTAATTTTCGGCTTTCCTCGGCAAGGGTTTCGTTCAGAATTTTTAATTCATAATTTGCCTGTTCTAAAATCTCTTGTACCCTTCGGTGTTCCTCTACTTCGAATTTATATTCATCAAGGGCAGTTTGCAAATCATGTGTTCTTTCTTCTATTTTCTTTTCAAGAGCAATGTTCAAATTTTTCAATTCCTCTTCTGCCTTCTTCCGTTCCGTAATATCAATTAAAATGTTAATTATACCAGCCAGATTACCACAGAAATCTTTATATGATGATTTGAAAACTGCATAATCAACTTCAATACCTTCTTGCAAAGTTATTTTGACATCAAAACTTTCGACATTTTCTTTAAGAATAAGTTTTTCATTACTTTTACGATGTTGAATTATGAAATCTGATGAAAATATCTGAGGGAAATCCTCAACACTACGTCCTAAAAGCTCCTTCTTGCTTATTTTAATTATCTGTTCTTGAAAACTTTTATTGCATCCTACCACTTTCCCTTCGATATCCTCGTAAAAAATAGGCATTGGTATTGTGTCGAGAAGGACATGAAGGAAAGTATTGTAATCCGAGACTTTCTGTTCCAAGTCTTTTTGATCTGTAATATCACTAATAATACCAACGGTTGATATTATCTTGCCTTCGTCGGTAAGAAAAAAACCACTTTCTTTTACGGACCTCTGTTTGCCTTCTGAATCAATAATTCTATAGGTCAAGCTGTAGGGTGAGAGATTATCGGAGTATTTTTTAAAGTTTAATAAATAATTTTCTATATCGCTTGGTACAATTTTTTCGTACCATTTATCTCTACTTTTAAGTTCACTTGGAGAGTATCCGAATAAATCTTTTATATTGTCTGTCCAAATTACGAAGCCTGTTTCCCAATCTCTTTCAAAGACAGCCTGTCCAGTTGCTGTTGTTGCAAAATCGAAACGTTTTTTCCATCGTCGAAGTTCAATTTCAGTTTTTTTCTTCTCAGTGATATCGTAGGCAAATACTATGATTCCAACAATTTTTTGTTTACCGAACAAAGGAATTCTTTCAACAATGAAATAGTTTTCGTTTTTGGAGTTAATAGTAAATACCTCTTCACTTCCAGTAATAGGTTTTTCAGTAGTAAATATCAATTTTTCCTTCTCTTTACACTTCTCAACTACATTTTTTGGGAAGAAGGAATCGGCAAACTTACCTTCTATTTCCTTCGGGACAATTTCGAATTTGCTGCAGAATATATGATTAACTTTAATAATTCTATTGTGATTATCTTTAATATAAACAATATATGGAATGTTATTGAGAATCAATTTCAGGTCTTCAAAAGTTTTTAGAATAAACAGATAATCATTCTCTTCTTTCTCATCGTAAATAATTGTTCCAATGAATGTTACAGAACCATTATTTTGAATTTTACAAAAGATAACCTTTTGTTCTAAGTTTTTGGGATATGGTAGATTGCTAAATGAATAATTAATTTCAATTGCATCTTGTTCTGAATTTTGGAAGTCAACTAATTCACATGAAAAACCAAGGTCGTCCAATTGTTTGTAGGAACTCTTTTCAGCTGTTATGTTTTGAAAATATTTTTCAAACTTTTCGTTTGCTTTTATGATTTCCTTTTTTTCGTCTACCATAAATAATGGGAGAGGGAACTCGGAAAATAAGACTTCTTCGTTTTTAAACCTACTTCGGTTTTCTTGTAAAAAACTAATTATTTTTGGGTAGTTTTCGTTGACAAATTCATTTTCAAAAATAAAGTCAATAAAATCAGAACAATTCAAATTTGCAAGTTCTACCATATTTTTACCTTTTCCTACCAAAAACCCCGAATCAAGATTGGATACTAGTAAAAATCATACCAATTTTTATTTACAAGGACTTTATAGCAAATAATGAATGAGATTGGGATTAGCAAAGCTTTACTTAATTAAATTTTCAATTATTTAAGAATTTCTGTACTTTCCTTAAAAGACTTACTAAGGAAGTGGATCAGGTTTAAAAAGTAAGATTGAAAAGACAGGGTAAAGTCAAAATTATCCTAAATTAAATGAGCACTTTGAGCTCAGAATTGTAAACTTAATCCAATAGTATAATATATTTTTCTGATAGAAATATAATCGTTTCCAAAGGAAAAGTCGAGACTGTAGAAATTTTCTAAGTCTTGAATATTTGGCCTAATTGAAATTCCACCGCCCCAAGTTGTCAATGGGAAAAATTTAAACTTTTGGTCCTTATTGCCTGCCAGTGCTATTCCTCCGCGAATAGCAAATAATTCGTAGGGTACAACTTCGATTGCAATAATAAAATTTGGATGTTTTTGATATTGGATAAAATTAACATCAAAGGAAATCATAATGTATTCAGGTGGTGGTTGAATTAAAGAATCTAACAATCCAATTTCATTTCTGAATGAGATAGTTTTTGATTCTGACAGAGGGAATTCTGTGGCAATTCCACCTCTAATTACAAATGGAATTGTACTTTTTTCGCTTCGAGTGTTATATTTCAGAAAACCTCCAATGTTTTGAATAGCCAAACCAAAGTTGAAAATTCCAAGGACATTGAATTTGGAGCCAAAGTCTAATGAAAAGCCATTTGCAGATATTTCTGAGCCTTGCAATGAATTATTTAAATACTTGCCGACAATCCCAAAACTTGCAAAGTTTGTAGAGTAGGAACCTCCTAAAGAAATATTAAAAAAGTAATCAGTATAATTTCCAATTTCCAAACCAGCACTGTTTCGTCCAATAATATTTCCCGATTTAAAGGTTGAAATAGAAGCTCCAATGCCAAAATCTTCGAAAGATTGTGCATAGTTTAGATTTGCATAACTTCTGCTAAATTCCAAAAGTGAGTAGGATAAGAAGACCATAGGAATCGGCGCACAGCTTGAAAATCCAGCTGGGTTATAATTAATTGTGTTAGGATCATTCGAGACTGCAGTAAATGCACCAGCAAGTGAAATTGGTCTTGTTCCATTTTCTTTGAATAAATAGGAACCAGAATTACCATAACCTAAAGCTTTGGGAAAAGTTATGATTTGTAAAAAAATCATGAAGATGCATAATCTAGCTAAAGCAAAATTTTTAAATGTAAGTTTCATTTTGCAATTATTATTTTTTCTCTTAATCTAAAATTATCACCTATTACAACAAGAAGGAAAATACCTTTGGGTAATTCGTTTGTCGAAAATTCGTAAGGTTGCGAGGGATCTTTGGGTTTGCCTTCATAAACATCTAAGACCTTTTTCCCAAGTAGATTATAAATTATTATATTTATGTTTTTGTCAGGATTTTCTATTTGGAGATATATAGCCATTCTATCCCCTTTATCTGTTTCTCTGATAGAGATGATCCTATTGCCCTTTGATTGAGATGTGTCGTTTTCAATCTTATTTTCATAATATTTTCCGTTGTTCTTTTTCGTCTTCTTAGCTTCGTTTTGAGCAAACTTTATGCCAATCGGGAAATTACCAGTTGTGAATAGGGTTTCTGGAAAGTAAAGGCAAGAATCCAATAAGTAATAAGGAGTTAGCGCTATTCCTTTTTCATTGTTGTTTGGAAAATAGAAATAAGGAATTTGACTAAAAATGGGCAAACTCAAAAATATAACAAAAAAAATTATAAAGGTTAATGTTGTATAATTCTTTCTAAATACCATTTGAAAATGTTGTTCAACAGCCAAAAAGTAAAGACAATTCTTTTTCTTTTTTAGTTTAATCATTTTTTTTGTGGAAAAATTTTTCGAAAAGATCTTTGTATAAGTCTTTGTTCTTTTCAATAGCTTCGATATTCTTTCTTGCAAGTAATGATGTTTTATTTATTCCAAGATTCCTAGCTAATTCTTCTAATTTCTCATGATTTGTAGGAATGGATGAAGTTTCAAGTTTGTCAATTTTTTTCTTAAACAATTCTGCTTGTTCTTTTTGGATTTGCATTGCAATTTCAACTCTCGGAGGGTAGCGGGATTGTTTTTGTTGGGGATTTTCTTCTTCGTTGGCTTCTTGTTGCTTCTCGGCCCGTTTTGAATCTATAATCTGCTCGGCCAAAGTCTTTATATCTGGATTAATGTAAGCTTGGTTTGGAGTAGGTTCCTCAACACTTGGTTTTGTGAATTCTTCTGTTTTTTTATAAATTTTGGCTGCAATTTTGTTCGGTATTGCTGCACTTTTTTGTTTAATTAGTTCGCTCTCGAATTTTTTCTTGATTTCGAGCAAATTTTTTTCTTTTTTCCATTTAAAATATAGGGTTACAAGAATTAGGGCAACCATAATAATGGAAGCGACTAAAAAAATGAAAATTTTTTCAAGGATTGAGTACTTCTCTTTATAATTTTCATTTGGAACTTCCTTAATGATAATAGGTTTGGTAGTTTGGCTAGTATCTTTTACCTGTGTAGAATCAACTTCAACTTGTCTTTTCTCAGTCAAAAATATTTCAAGTGGTTCCTTTAATATTGAATCCTTTAATTCAGGTTTAATTTCTATGAAATTGAAACTTGTAAGTTTTTGCTCGGCCAAATATTTCGATTTGTATTTTTCATAACTTAATTTGTCGTTTAGTAGATAATAAGTTTGCGCAAGTGCAGCGAAAATATCAGGAATATTGCACCCGAGATTTTCTGCTTTTAAAAAGATTTCTTTTGCATTCTCAGGTAAATTTGATTTTAAATATAAATAGCCTAAAAAGTAACCAGCGTTAGCCAAATTCTCTTCGAATGCAAACTTAAAATAATTTCTTGCTACAGAAAGATTATGGGAAAGGGAGAGTTGCCCCATTCGATAGTTGTCCTCATTTTGGGTAAGTGAATTCCAATCAAAAACTTCAACCATTAAAGCACGTGAAAACTCAAGTGGAGAAACTGTGTATCCTCTGGGAGATTTCAAGTAAATGTTGATTTCAATATGGTTTGAGTATTTTTTAAGCTCCACTTTTTTGATTATTCCGTCCGAAATTACACTATCCATTATAAGCTTGGAATTCACATTTTCTATTACTAAAGAAATAATTGTCTTTTCGGAATTTAAGTAAGAATTATATACTTTGGGAATGTCGCTAAAGTAAATTGTTAAACGATTCAAAGGGGCAATTTGCATCCTTTGATAAAAATATTCACAGTACAAATATTGGTTGAAAAACAAAACAAAAAATAACAAGATGGATAATTTTTTAATTTTCCAATACATTTCACAATAATAAAAAAACAAAAATAATTTAAGAAAAAATATTATATGATGAATTCATTAAAAATATTAAATTTAAATTTGATTTTGAGTTTTATTTAAAATTTTGTTTTGTTATGAGAAGAGTAATTGCAATGTTGACCGATTTTGGATTGGACGACAATTATGTTGGAATAATGAAAGGTACAATTCTTACAATAAATCCCAACGTTGAAATAATTGATGTTACTCATTCCATTTCACCAGGGAACATTAAGCAGGGTGCTTTCGTTCTGATGACTACAATTAATTATTTTCCCGAAAATACTATTTTTTTGATAGTTGTGGACCCCGGAGTTGGCTCAAATCGCGATGCCTTGTGCGCAAAAGTTGGTAGATATTACTTTGTTGCGCCCGACAATGGAATTTTAACTTATGTTATTCAAAACCAAAAGAATTACAGAATTTTCAATTTTACAAACGAAAAATACCAACTCGAAAACCCAAGCAGGACTTTTCATGGTCGAGACATCTTCGCTCCTCTTGCTGCTTATATTGCTATGGGTGTTGAATTATCTGAATTTGGAGAAGAGAAAAAAGATACCAGAATTGTTAAAATTCCTTCTTTAAAGTGCTATTTCGATAGTTTTGGGAATCTAATTGGGGAAGTAGTTCATATTGATAGGTTTGGAAATATTATTACGTCCTTGAGTGCCCGTTCGCTTGGAATAAATATGCATAATATTTTGAAGCAGGATTTGAAATGGAAATTCGAGATAGGGCATACTACCGTAAAAAATATTAGTATGACCTATTCAGATGTTGGGGTAGGGGATTTTCTTGCTTACATCGGTAGCAGTAATTTTCTTGAAATTGGAATTCGAAATGGGAACGCAGCAGATAAAATTGGGTCGTATATTGGACAATTAATTTGTGCAAGAAAAGTAGGAATATTTGAACAATTTGTTTAAATAGTTTTTTTCATAAACTAATGGATGATATGAAGAAGTTTGTATTCTTGATTTTTTTGATGATAACTGTACCTCATTTTTGTTTCCCAATAGATGTGGTTGTTAAAAATGATAATGGTGAACCTCGCTTTAGTGGTTACACTGAAAGGTATTTCTGGGAAGAAAGCAAAATTTTAAAACCCGATGGACCTTGCATACTGAAAAAGTTGCAAATTTATTACATTGGAGACACTCCAAACACCGATACAATTTACATTGCTGGAGATCCGTCCGAGGGTTATTTGCCTCCTACTCTTTGGGTGATTCATTATAATCAATTAACGAAACCCATTATTTTTAATTATCAAGGAAAACCTGGATGGTATGAATTTGATGTGGAAAATGTTTTGATAGGAGGGATGGATAGAATTGTGATTCAACACAGGCTGAATCAAAAGGGGCCTTGGTTTGCTATCGACAATGATGGTATTTCGCCTCCTTATTCCTCCTTCTTGATGAATCCTTTTGAAAACAATTCATTAGGAGGTCCTGGGAATTATTATGCATCAAATTCAGATTTCCTCGTTAGGGTTGTGGTTGAATATCTTTACCCAAAAGATAATACTTCCTCGAAACCACCATTCCCAACATTTGTCGATGTTACAAGGGATTATGGTTTAGTAGATTCAAATGGAAATTTTATTAAAAGTAGCGATGCTAGCGTTGTTGATTGGAACCACGACTTTCTTGATGATATTGCAATTGGCAGCTACTTTTTCAGAAATTCAGGTGAAGCAGGATTTATAAATGTCTCCTCCCAAGTTAAAATAAACGCTTCCATGACCTCTTGGGGGGATTTTAACAATGACGGTCTCATCGATTGCTATGCCCTTAGGAATGGAAACTACGACGAAAATACAAAGATGGTATACTCCCAAGATAGAATTTATAAAAACAATAGCAATGGAACGTTTACAGTTTTAGAGCCAAGGCAAATTTTTAAATTACCTTATCCAAGTCCTGCAGAAGACTTTAAAATAGCAAATCCATGGACCCAGGATTCAATTCCAAATCCATATAGTTGCATTACCCCGCTTTGGTTTGACTTCAACAATGATGGTCGTTTAGATTTATTTTTTGCTAATAATAGGGTAGCACTAAATGTTTCCGGAAATTATGTTGAAAGATATTTTCCCGACCAGCTGTGGATTCAAGAACAAGATGGAAAATTAAAGAACATTACTAAGCAAAGTGGTTTGCTAAATTTTGAACTTTATAACTCGAATTTTAGCACTTTGGGCTACTACGATTGCTATGGTGCCAATGCTTGCGATTATAATAATGATGGGTTAGTGGATATTTTTGTTGCAAATTATAGGTTAGCAAGGGATTTGCTTTATAAAAATAATGGAAATGCCACATTTACAAATGTTGGCGATGTGACTGGTGTTCAAGGAGTTCCAACTTCTGGTTCAGGCTATTATGGTCACGGTATGGGTTGCGAATGGGGGGATTTTAATAATGATGCTTACCCAGATTTAGCTGTGGGAAATTTAGGGCACCCGGATTGGAGAGGAATGTACTCAAATCCTTCGTTGATTTTTAGGAACAGCGGACCCCCGAATTACGTTTTCCAAGAAATGCAAAGTAAGATGGGACTTAAGTTTTTCGAAATGAACGCAGGAATAACTTGGGCTGATTTTAACCTTGATGGCTATCTTGATTTATGGCATGGGCAAATTTCTTATCGTGCTGAAGGTGATGGTGGAGAGCCAAAAAGACCCGGAAGAATTTATTTCAATTCTGGACCTCCTAATTTTAAATTATTAGATAGAACTTGGGAAGTTGGGTGTATTGTACATGGCCCTTGGAATGCCTTAAGAATAGATTTTGACAATGATGGGGATTTAGATTTGTTAGTTGCAAGTTCGCACGAAGGAGTTCGTTTGTTTCGAAACGACTTAGAACGAAAAGGTAGTTGGGTTGGTTTTCGTCTTCAAGGAAGTCCCAGCGATAATGTAAATATGGATGCTTATGGTACTAAATTGATTTTGTATTCTGGAGGGGAAAAGTTTTATCGAGATTTAATGGGTAGCATTTCTGGCAATCGGTGTTCTCAGAATTCAAATTCTATCCATTTTGGTATTGGAAATTATCAAATTATAGACAGCTTGAAAGTTGTGTATTCTAATGGTTTTATTAAAACTTATGTAAATATCCAACCAAATAGGTATTATTTGATAAAGTATAATAAAGATTTGGTAGCATTGAAATTGGGTACCCCACAGTGCCTTTTGCCATCTAATTTTCAGCTGAACACGCAAGAAACCGTTAAGTTTTCTTGGAGTAAAGTTGGAGGCGCAGAAAAATATGAACTTTTAGTTGATGAAAATCAAAATTTCCAAAATCCAAAGAAGGTAATAACTAGCGATCTTAGTGCACAATTGGGTGGCTTTGAAAAGTCCAAGCAATATTTTTGGAAAGTTCGCGCAATATCTTTAAAGGATACATCATTTTGGAGTGGTGTTTTTAGCTTCTTTGCTGGGAATCCAATTCCTTCAAAAGTTGGGTTGATTTCTCCATCAGATAAATCAAATAAACTTAATTTAACTCCTAAACTTGTTTGGGGTAAACCTCGGTTTTCGTTTAATTTGAGTGTCGACTATTCTTTCGATTTACAAATTTCCAAAGATATGGATTTCAAAGAGATGGTTTTAGAAAAATTTAATTTACTAGATTCGATGTATGTTGTGGACGATGGTATTCTAAAGCCGAATACAAAATATTTTTGGAGAATAAAGGCAAAAAATATTGATGGAATGGGTGATTGGTCCGATTATTTTCAATTTCAAACCAACTCATTACCAGAGTTTATCACTCTATCGTCACCCGAAAATAATTCCATAGATATTTCATTAAAACCAACGTTTAGGTGGAAGCAAATTGAAAATGTAGAGGAATATGTATTTCAATTGAGTGAAGATGAGGATTTTAATAACATCCTAATAGAGAGGAATTTGCAGGCAACATTGTATAAGCACATTAATTCATTACAACCAGAAAAAAAGTATTATTGGCGTGTGTGTGGTAGAAATAATGTTGGGAAGGGACCTTGGTCCGAAACTTGGAGCTTCAAAACAACTGCTACTTCTTTAGTTCTTGGAGACTTCGAAACTGGGATTAAAATTTTCCCCAACCCATTTTATGATGAGCTTAAAATTGAATTTTCCCCCCAAATTGGTTTACAGGTTAAAATTGTTGACCTTCTAGGTAGGGAGTTTTTCTTTGGGAGTTTTGACACTTCACCAATTAAATTAAATCTCGCAAATTTCAGAAATGGTATATATGTCTTGGAGGTACACAATAATTTTACCAAATATTCATTTATAATTTTTAAATTGGATTTTAATTAAATTTGGTTGTTTATTCTTTTTTTTTATTAATTTTGAAAGTAATCCTTAATTTATTTATGGAGGTTTTATGTACAAACGTTTTAGTTTATTGTTTTTTTTAGTTTTCGCTGTCGTATTTGGTTTAGTTTTTTCAAGTTGTTCTAATAAGATTACGCAAGAGCAATTAATGCAGCTCCGTGAATTGCGCAAGCAGCAAAGTCAATTGAATGAATCTATTAATAAGAAAAGAGATGAAAAGTCGAGACTGGAACGCGAATTGAACTCTCGAAAGGCAGAATTGAAAGATTGTGAGGAAAAAACTCAATTCGTAAAAGACAAGCTCGCAAAATGGCCCGATGTGTGGCCAGATTGGAAGTATGTAGAGCCTACACAAGAACCAACACAAGCCCCAACCAAAAAAATTCGTAAGAAATGATTATAATTAAAGGAGGGAACAATATGAAAGACTTGTTAAAATTATTAGGAATTTTGTTAATTGTTTGCTTTGCAACTTATAATAGTTTTTCCCAAAAGCCCGATGAACAGCTTACCAAAGATGAAGCTAAGCAAAGGATTGCAGAATTCCAAAACATTGTTACTGATTTGCAATCAAAACTTCAAGCCATCGACAACGATATTGAAAAGCTCAAAGCAGATTTAGACCAAACCAACAAGAAACTTAACGATTGCTTAGATGGTTATCTTGGGCTACTTGGAATTAACCCAGAAACTGGTAAACCATTTACTAAGGAAGATGTAGAGAATTTCAAACAAAAGCTTGGGCAAATCGAAGGAAAAGTACGAGAAATGCAAAGATTATCAAATGATGAGCTTGCCGACCGAAGAAAAGAAGTTGAACAATTGGAAGCTTCCTTGAATAAGCTTAGAATGATTAAACTTGCAATTCTACCAGAATTTTATGACAAGATTATTTCTTTGGCTTCCGATATTAGAGGACTTTATAGGGAAAGGAGAGTTAAAACTTACACCGTTGGTACTTGGGCTGAAAATCGAGACTGTTTATGGAATATTTCTGGCAAGGTAGAAATATTCGGTGATCCCTTTATGTGGTCAAGGATTTGGCAAGCTAATACAAATATTATAAGAAATCCAGACTTAATATACCCAGGACAACAATTAGTAATACCTGCTCCAGGTCCTAAAACAACTGATGAGATTAAAGCAGAAAGGAAATATTGGAGACTAAAGAAAAAAGCAATGGAAGAACAAAATCAACAAGGTGAAGAGAAAGAATCTGGTGTCAGGAAATAATTTACTTGTGTTTTATAAATATTTTGAAAGCCCCGTCGCTTTAGATTGGGGCTTTTCTATTTTTTGTTTAACAATTCCAAGGAGAAATGGGGTTAACTGAAAAAACTATTCACCTCGAAGACAAAGATTTTCTCTATTTTATTGGTTATAATGACCAGTTTCTTCAAACCATCGAAAATAAGTTTCATACTTTGATTACTTTACGTGGAAGTAATATTATTTTAAAAGGAAGCCCCGAGGAAGTCAAATCTATTGAAGCGATACTGAAAGAACTTGGTTACATTCATAAGAGAAGTGGAACTATATCCGAAAACGACTTGGCAACGGTGCTTGAATTGCTTTCGGAAGACGAACCCGATTTCAAAACTTTACCCCAGAAAGGTGCTAAACCATTTGAGGTTATCGTTTATCAGAGTGCTAAAGGTCCTATTAAAACAAAAACACCAAAACAATTCGAGTATGTTCAAAAAGTTGCAGAAAATGACATTGTTTTTGCTATTGGGCCCGCAGGAACTGGGAAAACCTTTCTTGGTGTGGCAATGGCACTTGCTGAGCTAAAGAAAAATAGGATAGAAAAAATTATTCTGTCCCGACCAGCAGTTGAAACTGGTGAATCATTGGGATTTTTGCCTGGTGATTTGAAAGAAAAACTTGACCCATATTTGAAACCATTGACTGATGCTCTTTATTTTATGTTAAGTGCTGAAAAGTTAAAAATTTATTCTGAAAAAAATATAATCGAAATTATTCCGCTCGCATATATGCGTGGTAGAACTTTGAACAATGCTTTTATCATTTTGGACGAGGCGCAAAATGCTACTGTTACTCAAATGAAAATGTTTCTTACCAGGATGGGCAGTAATTCAAAAGTTATTGTTACTGGTGATATTACTCAAATAGATCTTCAAAAACCTGAGGACTGTGGTTTAATTAATGCAAACAATTTATTGCAAAATATTGAGGGAATTGGCTTTGTTTATTTTGACGAGCGAGACGTAGTCCGCCATAAATTGGTTGCGAAAATAATTAAGGCATACCAAGAAGAAGCCGAAAATAAACAACAAGCTAGATTGAACAATAAAGAAAAAAACATCGATTAAAATGGTTGAGATTTTCAAAATAGGGTTCATTTCTATTACTTTGTTGGATTTAATTGACCTGGGACTTCTGTTTTTAATTTTTCTCTGGTTGTACAAACTCTTAAAGGATACCGTAGCCGTTCAGATTTTATTCATACTTGTCTTATTAATTTTTGTAACATTTATTTCAGAGTTAATTAATCTTCGTTCTTTAAATTGGCTTTTGAAAACAGTGATGGGTGTTTGGTTGCTTGCCTTTATTATTCTATTTCAGCCTGAGTTGCGACGTGTTCTGTTAAAACTTTCCAGCTTACCATTACTAAGATTTTTCATTAAAACAAATTTAACAAAGACTATAGATGAGGTTATTTCCGCAGTAAGAGAAATGTCTGAAAATCATATTGGAGGATTAATTGTATTTGCACGTTCTCAGAATCTGGAAATGAATATGGATACGGGGATACCAATTGGTGCCCCCGTTTCGCGAGATTTAATTCTATCTATTTTTAATCCTAAGTCGCCATTACATGATGGTGCAATTCTCATAGATGGGTCTACAATCTTGTATGCAAAATGTATTTTGCCATTGTCAACTGTTACCAAATTGGAAGGAAGATTGTTAGGGACAAGACATCGAGCAGCGCTTGGATTAACTGAGCAAACAGATGCTCTGGTTCTAATTGTTTCCGAGGAAACAGGGGGAATTTCTATTGCTGAAGCTGGACATTTAGAATTCAATATTCCCAAGAATAAAATTGAGATTGTTTTAAGCGAAAAACTTACATGAAATATGGATTTTAACTTAAATTATCCGAATTATAATAGGTACAAAGAAGCACGTTTTCAGCTGGTTTACAAGTTAAGGCAACGAGGAATAAAAGACGAAAGGATACTAAGGGCAATGAACAAGATCCCTAGAGAATTATTTGTTGATCAGGCTTTTATTAACCAAGCATACGAAGATATTGCTTTGCCTATTGATTGTAATCAAACTATATCCCAACCGTATACTGTTGCTTTTATGACTCAATGTTTAAATTTAAAAGAAGGTAGCAAGGTTTTGGAAATTGGAACAGGTAGCGGATACCAAGCAACTCTTCTTTATCTTATGGGTATGCGAGTTTATACAATTGAGAGAATTTATGATTTGTACTTAAAGTCAAAAAAATTGTTCGAGACTTTAGGTATTAACATTCATTCAAGATGGGGGGATGGAACTCTGGGTTGGCAAGAGAATGCTCCCTATGATGGTATCATAGTTACAGCAGCAGCACCGCAAGTACCAGAACCCTTATTAGAACAGCTCGCGATCAATGGAAGATTAGTCATACCAGTTGGGGATAGGACTTACCAAGCTATGTATATAATTACCAAGATAGGGGAAGCTCAATTCAAACAAGAGCAAGAACATTTTTTTAAATTTGTACCTCTAATAGGTGAAAAAGGCTGGGGTTATGAGGAATTTCCCAACTGAAAATTATATTAAAAATAGATATGCAATTGCAATAATTGGTCCGACTGCTGTTGGGAAAACCACTCTTTCCTTTGAAATTGCTAATCGTTTACCAGTCGAAATCGTCTCTGCTGATTCTCGCCAGATTTTTAGGTATCTTGATATTGGAACTGCAAAACCCACCAAAGAGGAGAGAAATCGGGTACCCCACCATTTTGTTGACATTTGTTATCCAGATGAATATTTTAGTTCGGGACAGTTTGGCAAAGAAGGAGAAGTGGTCGTAAATAATATTTTTAAAAAAGAAAAAATTCCACTTATTGTTGGCGGTTCAGGTTTGTATGTCCAAGCACTATGCGAGGGCTTTTTCGAAGAAGAATATTCAATTGAGGAAAAAAAGGAATCCTTGAAAATAAGACAAGAACTTTCATTTTTGAGTAAGGATGTTTTATATTCTAAATTAATGGAAGTGGACCCCGAGACAGCTAAGTTATATTCGGATAAAAATTATGTTAGATTAATTAGAGCTTTGGAATTTTACACTTTAAAACGAATTCCTATTTCTTTATATCGTAAATTGTATCATAGAAAACCAAATTTTAAGACGATTTATATTGGTTTGATATGCAAAAGAGATAGATTATATTCAATTATTGAACAAAGAGTTGTTCAAATGTGGAAAAAAGGACTTCCAAACGAAGTTCGCCATATTATTGACTTAGGTTATTCCCCAAATTTGAATTCCCTTAACACCGTTGGGTACAAAGAAACAATTGAATATTTACATAATAAATTATCGGAAAGTGAAGCAATTGAGTTGATCCAAAAAAATACACGAAATTATGCCAAAAGACAAATAACTTGGTTTAAAAGAAATCAAAATATTAATTGGTTTGATATTGAAAACGAGAATTTTGTCAAAAATATACTTAATTTTTTAGAAAACAAGGTGTTAATTAATTAATCGGAATAAAAATGAAGTGGCAAAGGAAATTTGGGCAAATCTTTTCTTTTTTATTCTTGATTATTTTGTGTCATTTAACAATACCCCAAAGTAGGAGTTTCCTTTTATCACAAAGAAATATCTTCACAAGTGATGACTCAGTAAAGTCGATTAATTTTCTTCGTAAGCAGGTTTTTGAAATTCTAAAGGATTTTAATGAGAAAAAATTAAATTATGGATTAGCAATTTATTCATTAGATAAAAAAGAGTTTTACTTAAAGCATAATGTTGAATCTTATTTTATTCCAGCATCTTTAACAAAGTTAGTAACAACATTTGCTGCATTAAATAAATTTGGCAAAGATTATCAAATCAAAACATTTGTTTATGCTAATGGTTCAATAAAAAATGGGGTATTAGAAGGAAATCTTTATATTTATGGGACAGGCGATCCTTTGTTTTCTAATTCGGATTTGGATTTAATTGTAGAGGATGTTAGAAGATTTGGAATACAAAAGATCAATGGAAGTATTTATTCCGACCCATCTTTTTTCGATGGTCAAACCGACAGATTTATTTACAGTGGTGATTTTGACGTTGTCCAGAAAACTCAACCTATAACTTCGATTGCGTTTCAGAAAAACATTATTAAAATTATTGTAAATGCTGGTTCTATTTATGGAAGAGGGGTGGACGTACAAATAATTCCATCAACAGAAGCAATAAAGGTTTATAACAATGCAAAAGTTACTAGGAGTTTAGGTGAAAATATAAAGGAAAAATACGATAACACAATTTGGATTGGTGGAGGTGGATTAATAGCTCAAAGGCGTATTCCACAAACCAAACCCGAAGCAACAAAAAAGGCTTTCAAAGTTTCATCCGAAATTGATAATAATGGAAACCAAGTAATTTGGGTCACTGGAAATTTGCCAAGTGGTACTTCGAAAACTTATGAATTTTTTATTGAAAATCCACCTTTAGCAGTTGCAGGGGCATTAAAAAGAAGGTTAGAAAATGCTGGTATTCCCATTACTGGTTCTTTCGGTGTCGCCCAAGTCCCAACAGAAAAATCTCAGATAATTTCAATTACTTACAGAAATATTAATGATGTCTTGAAGGAAATGAATAAGGAAAGCGATAACTATTTGGCAGAAACAGTGTTTAAAATAATTGGCTCAATAGATAGAAAAATGACAAGTAATAGCAAGGAAGCTACTAGATACATTTTTACTTTGTTGGATAGTTTAAAAATTCCATGTGCAGAATGCAAAATGTTTGATGGTTCTGGATTATCCCGAAGGAATAGGTTTTCTCCCGAAGCTATACTTCAAATTCTAATTTATTTAAAGCAAGGTCCAAATCCCCAATTCATAGATACACTGCTTTCTATTGCTGGTTACGATGGGACACTTAAACTGAGAATGGTTGGTACTTTTGCTCAAGGTAGAGTTTTTGCCAAAACTGGTACTCATTCTAATGCAAGTGGGTTGGCTGGATTTGTTCAAACAAGGGATAACGAACGTCTTGCCTTTGTTTTTATGTATAATGGCGAAAAAGCTTTCCAGTTTAAAAAAATCGAAGATAATTTGTGTATTCTACTTTCCGAATTCTTTTATGCCAATTATCAAGAATAATCATTATGTGGCAACGTAAGATCAGTATTACTTTAACATACCTTCTTTTGATTTTAACTTTAGTAATTATGATTTTTCCCTTGTTTTGGATGTTTCTTTTGTCGTTGAAAGAATTTCCCGAACAATATTCAAACTTTTTTGATCTGATTTGTGCTAAAATTACTTTCAAAAATTATTATGAATCATTTTTAAGTGATTCATTCTTGATATACTTTGTAAATTCACTAATTGTAGCCACCGCTGTTACAATTGGAAATTTATTTTTTTGTTTTTTTGTTGCTTATGCAATAGAAAGAAAAAAATTTGTGCTGAATAAGTATATTTTTCTTTCTGTTGTAGGAATTATGATAATCCCTCAACATATTATTATGATTCCTCTTTATCGACTTATTGTAAGTTTAGAATGGGTTAATACATATTATGCTCTGATTGTACCATGGCTTGTTACACCGTTTGGAATTTTTATGGTAAAACAGTATATACAACAAATCCCTTTAGAAATCGAGGAATCTGCAAGGGTTGATGGATGCTCGGATTGGAAAATTCTCTTTAAAATTGTTATCCCACTGAGTAAACCAATTTTTACTGTGCTAGGTATTTATGTCTTTCTTTCGAATTGGAATTCATTTCTTTTTCCATTTATTTTCACAAACGACGATGGAATGAGAACTTTGCCAGTTGGTTTGGCTTTTTACATGGGTAAACAATCTATTGATTGGGGACATCTAATGGCTGGTGCTTCTTTTTCAGCATTGCCAGTGATTTTGCTATTTTTGATCTTTCAAAAGAAAATTATAGAGGGCTTAATTCAAGGTGCTTTGAAAGAATAATGAATAATTAATACAAAATTGATTTTTTTCGTCTGTTCATTTTTTTATTTTGAAAATATGGAGGTATTATGAATAATTATTCAGTAGATCTTGTTGTTATCGGTTCTGGCCCTGGTGGTTATGTTGCTGCAATAAGAGCCTCTCAACTTGGTTTGAAAACAATATGCGTAGAAAAAAGTGAATTAGGGGGGATTTGCTTGAACTGGGGTTGCATCCCCACAAAGGCACTTCTAAAAAGTGCAGAATTAGCCAATTTTATGAAAGAAGCTAAAAACTTTGGCTTCGACGTTAAAGAATACAAAGTGGATTTTGAAAATGTTATCAAACGTAGCCGAGATGTTGCAAATAGAATGTCCAACGGAGTTTCCTTTCTTTTTAAAAAATACAATGTGCAAGTGATTAAAGGTTGGGCTAGATTTAAAAACTCAAACACAATCGAAGTTTTGGATGATAAAGGAAATATTTCGGATATAATTAATACAAAATATTCGATTATAGCAACTGGTGCAAGACCACGGATGTTCCCAGGTATTGAAGTAGATAGAGAAAGGATTCTTACAAGCAAAGAAGCTATGGTAATAAATGAAATTCCCAATGAAATTATTATTATGGGGGCTGGTGCTATAGGGGTTGAATTTGCTTACTTTTTTAATTCATTTGGGACTAAAGTTACTATTGTGGAAATGTTGGATAGGCTTCTACCCATCGAAGATGAGGAAATATCAAAAGAATTAGAGAAACATTTCAAAAAGTATGGAATCATTGTATTGACAAAGACCAAAGTTACCTCTGCAAAAGTAATTGGATCGGAAGTGCAGGTCGTTGTTTCGAAACAAGATGGAAAGGAAGAAATATTGAAAGCAAACTATGCTTTGAATGCAATTGGAATCGAAGCTAATGTTAATGGAATTGGTTTGGAAGAGATGGGGCTACAAATTGAAAAGGGATTTATCAAAGTGAACCAATTTTTGCAAACAAATATTGATGGGATTTATGCTATTGGAGATGTTGCAGGTCCCCCATGGCTTGCTCACAAAGCTTCTGCCGAAGGAATAGTCGCGGTCGAAAAAATTGCTGGATTAAATCCTCACCCTATTATGTACCAAAATGTACCAGGTTGTACTTATTGTCAACCACAGGTTGCGAGTGTTGGCTTGACCGAAAAAAAGGCAAGGGAATTGGGCTACGATGTAAAGATTGGTAAATTTCCCTACACTGCAAATGGAAAAGCACATGGAATTGGCGAAGCTCGGGGTTTTGTAAAACTTGTTATAGACAAAAGGTATGGTGAAATTCTTGGTGCACATTTGATTGGTCCCGATGTTACAGAAATGATTGCAGAGTTAACTCTTGCTATAAACCTTGAAGCTACTGCACATAGTCTCATAAAGACAATCCACCCACATCCAACACTAAGTGAAGCAATTATGGAAGCTGCTGCTGTAGCTTATAATGAATCTACCAACATTTAATTAAAGTATTTTTTGAGTTCGTCGATAATTATTTTGTGGTAATAATTGCAAAAAATGGAAATTAGGGGAGTCGAAATATCTTACTCTTCTAATAAACCAATCTATAATGATGGGGATGGGTTCTTTTCTGTTGTTCCCAAGAGTGAAAATGTTTCTCCCATAGTCTTTTCAACAAAAGAAAATTCTAAGCAGTCTAGTCAAAAACAAGAAGATAATAAATCCCCCAAAAATGGCACCAAGGAGCTATCACCGGAAGAGCAAAAGAGGGTCGAAGAGTTAAAACGAACTGATGCTAAAGTAAGGGCACACGAAATGGCACATATTGCAGCTGGTGGTGGGCTTGTGCGTGGTGGAGCAAATTACTCCTACGAAATTGGACCCGATGGAAAGCAATATGCTGTTGGTGGCGAAGTTAAAATTGATATGAGTGTAAACCCCGATGATCCGGAAGCTGCCATACAAAAAATGCAGCAGGTTCGAAGAGCAGCTTTAGCTCCAGCCGATCCATCCCCCCAAGATAGAAGTGTTGCTCAGCAAGCTTCAAATATTGAGTCTCAAATGCGGGCGAAGCTTCTCGAAGAAAAAACAAAGCCCCAAAATAAACTTACTAAAGTTTATAAATCTTATTCGGATATGGACATTAAGAGTATCAACTCAAAAGAAAATTCTAAATCTAGTGATTTAATTACAAGTCCTTCTGTTCAAAGATTAAAAAGAAAAGTTGACCTATTGATTTAAATAAGATAAAAACTTCTTATTTTGCTCTTTCCTTAGTTTTAATATAAAGATTTTTTTATGTTTAAAATTTGGGTTTCACGGCTATCCCGAGAAAAAGTTACAATTGAAAAAATGATTAGATTATTTTGTAAAAGTAATCATCATGATATTTATTCTCTTTGCCATGAATGCCTTAGCTTATTACATTATGCACACGGTAGAATAGATAATTGTCCATTTTCCATTGAAAAGCCAATTTGTAATATATGTCCAATTCACTGTTTCAAAAAAGATATGAGGGAAAAAGTAAGGAAAGTAATGCTATTTTCTGGGCCTCGAATGTTTTGGAAGCATCCAATTCTAGCTTTATTTCACATTTTTGATAAAGTAAAAGAGGTACCTAAAATAAGAGTAAAGAATAATAAAAAAGGATGCTAAATAGCATACTTTTTTTACTAGCAAAAAAAATAAATTCTATCCTACATCTTGAGCTACAAATGGTAGTAGAGCAAGATGGCGAGCATATTTAACTGCTTTAGCTATTTGTCTCTGTTGTCGTGGGGTAACTCCCGTAAGCCTTCTTGGAAGTAATTTCCCTTGATCGTTAATAAATTTTTCTAAAAACTTGTAGTCCAAGTAATCGAAGACTTCGACATCTTTATAGGGATTAATTTTCTTTTTTGTTACTTTTTTATTCTTTTGTTGTTGAGCACTCAAAACTTGATGAATAGCATTCATTGTTTCCTCCTTTGTTCTTGGATAGCTTTGCTTTTTTCCAGGCGCTTTTGGAATCTATCAACTCGACCGGCAGTATCTACTAGTACTTGTCTACCAGTATAAAAAGGATGGGATTTGGAATCAATATCCAGCACCATACGATCTGCTTTGTAGCAAGACCTGGTTTTGAATGTTGAGCCGTCTGTCATAACTATTTCAACAACGTGATAATAAGGATGAATACCCTTCTTCATATTAATTTCCTTCTATTTTGTAATGTCTACATTTGAGAGTTCATTTAAGTCATTAACACGCACAAATTTGTGAAAGAAACGCAGATTCCCTTCTGGTGTTCGATAACCTTTGATTACCTTTACATAATAACCGGTCTCGGTCTTAATCTTCTTTTTTACCTTATCTGCAAATGTTTGTTGCTTTGCCATATGTAATTAAATAAATTAAAGAATACAAAATTAAGAAAAAAAATAGAATATTTATATAAAAATTTTCTTTGTTAAAAGGATTGGTATTTTTAATTTTATAGTTTGTGTTTTGAAAAATTCATCGGAAAGTTTATGATAGACTATGTTTTTTTAATACCCATATTCCCTTTCTTTGGTTTTTTTTTGTTGGGTATTTTTGGTAAGTTTATTAAAAAGGAATCTTTAATAGGGTTGATTGGTAATATCTCTGTCTTTTTTTCATTTCTCATTACTTGCTTAATCTTTTTTGAATGGCTTTTCAAGGGTTACGAGGAACCACAAATAATTACGCTTTTCCCTTGGATATCTACCGGAGATATAGATGTATATTGGGCATACCAAGTCGATCAGCTCTCAATTACCTTTTGCTTAATAGTTACTGGGGTTGGTTTTCTCATCCATCTTTATTCAATCGGTTACATGCATAAAGATCGAAGTTTTTACCGTTTCTTTGCTTATATGAACCTTTTTATTTTTATGATGTTAAATCTTGTTTTAGCAAATAGCTTCCTTTTAACATTTCTTGGTTGGGAAGGGGTTGGTTTATGTTCATATTTACTTATTGGCTTTTGGTACGATAGAAAATTCGAAGGAACTAGAATAGAATGGACAGGTGATGCTGGTAATAAAGCGTTTATTGTTAATAGAATTGGTGATTTTGGTTTCCTTCTTGCTATGTTCTTATTATTTTTAAATTTTCAAACTTTAAACTATGTAGATTTAAATAAACTTTTTGCAAATTCCTACGGTATTTTTTACAATTCTGCTTTAGTAACCTCGATAACTCTTTTGTTATTCTTAGGTTGTACTGGAAAATCCGCTCAAATTCCACTTGCTGTATGGCTTCCAGATGCGATGGCTGGTCCAACTCCGGTTAGTGCTTTGATTCATGCTGCAACGATGGTTACTTCAGGTATTTTTCTTGTTGCTCGAAATGCAACTCTTTTCGCCCTTGCCCCAAATACCCTACTTGTAATTGTAATCATTGGAACTTTTACAGCATTTTTTGCTGCGACAATTGGTTTAGTCCAAAATGATATTAAAAAAGTACTTGCATATTCAACAGTGAGTCAATTAGGATTTATGTTTGCTGCTCTTGGGGTCGGTGCTTTTGTTGCCGGAGTTTTTCATGTTATGACCCATGCATTCTTCAAAGGGTTGCTGTTTCTTGGTGCTGGTTCCGTTATTCATGGTATGCACGAGGAGCAGAATATTAAAAGGATGGGTGGATTAAGAAATTATATGCCCAAAACCTACTTTACGTTTTTTATTGCAACGCTTGCAATCGCTGGTATTCCGTTTTTCAGTGGTTTTTTTTCAAAAGATGAAATTCTTTGGAAAGTTTTTTCAAGTGGAAACATTTTACTTTGGGTTATTCTTGTAATATCTGCCTTCTTTACTGCTTTTTATATGTTTCGGCTTTTGAATTTAGTGTTTTTTGGTAAGGAAAGATTTGACAGACATCATCTACATCCTCACGAATCACCCAAAATCATGACAATACCTTTGCAAATTCTAGCATTTTTGGCTGCATTTGGAGGATTTATTGGTATTCCTTATGCGCTTGGTTTTTGGTTAGGTGGGCAACCAAATTTATTTGATTCTTGGTTGGAACCAATCTTTAGAGATGCTTATAGAATCTTTGTTTTGAGCTCATTCCCAGGGTTTAGTTTAACCCATCAGATACATTTTGAAGAGTATGTATTGATGATTCTTTCTATAGTTATAGCAATTAGTGGAATCTTTCTTGCCAATAAATTTTATTCAGACGAAGAATGGAGTATTCCGCGTCGCCTTGCTACTAATTTTAGACAAGTTTATAAGCCTTTGTATTTTAAATATTATCTCGATGAAATTTATTTTTATTTGATAGTAGACCCAATTATCTTCATTTCCAACAAGTTTCTGTGGAAGATTTTCGATTCAAGAGCTATCGATGGGTTGATTAACGGTACGGCTTCTATAACTTTAAAAATTTCTGACTACTTGCGTCGGATTCAAACAGGGCTAGCACAAAATTACGCTATTATAATGTTTGCTGGTATAATTTTTATCTTCGTTTGGTTGTTGTTTGTTATTTAGTTTTGTTGAACTTTAAGATTGTGTTATGGAATTGTTATTGACATTGTTTTTACCCCTTTTAGGAGCTGTAATACTCCTTTTTGTAAATCGCAACAAAATTTCGCTTTTCAAATATTTTTCACTTGTTGTTTCAATCTTTACTTTTTTAGTCTCTGTTTTCTTGCTAACTAAATTTGATTTTTCTAATCCTAATTTTCAATTTTATTTTGAAAAAATTTGGATAGAGAAACTTAATGCTGGCTTCCGAATTGGAATAGATGGCGTAAGCATTCTTCTTGTTCTTCTCACTACTTTTATCTCACCCGTTACAATTTTGTCTTCATTTTCTGCAATAGAAAAACGAGAGAAAGAATATTATGTATTGCTTCTGTTACTTCAATTTGCGATGACAGGTGTTTTTGTTTCGCTTGATTTGTTCTTATTCTACATCTTTTGGGAGCTTGTCCTTATTCCAATGTATTTTATTATCGGGCTTTGGGGTGGGAAAAATAGAATTTATGCATCTGTTAAGTTCTTTATTTATACTGTTGTCGGCTCTCTTTTTATGCTGATTGCTATTGTATGGTTAGGACTATATGTTGGCGGCAATATTCTACAAATACCTAGTGGATTTACTTCTAATTTTATTCAAATTAGGGAAATATTGTTTCAGTACCCGATTCCTTTTACTATGGAAAGATGGTTATTTTTAGCATTCGCTCTTTCATTTTGTATTAAGGTACCCCTTTTCCCATTGCATACTTGGTTACCGGATGCACATACCGAAGCACCAACTCCTGGTTCCGTTATTTTAGCTGGGATTCTTTTAAAATTAGGAACTTACGGGTTGGTTAGGTTTAACCTAGAGTTATTTACAAATTCATCAGTTTTTTACGCTCCCTATATTTCAGCTTTCGCAGTTGTTGGAATAATTTATGGGGCTTTGGTTTCTGCCGTCCAAACCGATGTGAAACGACTTGTCGCCTTTTCTTCTGTAAGTCACCTTGGCTTTGTGGTATTAGGAATTTTTTCGATTACTGTCGAAGGACTACAAGGTGCGATTATTCAAATGGTTAATCATGGTTTATCTACGGGAATGCTGTTTCTTGCTGTAGGTATTTTATACGAAAGAAGGCACACGAGAGAGATTATTGAATATGGTGGAATTGCTCGAGTCATGCCAGCATTTACCGTCTTCTTTGGAATTGCTATGCTTTCCTCTGTTGGTTTGCCTGGGCTTAATGGCTTTGTAGGGGAATTTTTGAGTCTGCTTGGAGCATTTAAATCCCCAGTTTTAAATTCATATTGGTTTTCGATTTTGGGTGCAACGGGTGTAATATTTGCTGCTGTTTATCTTTTGACAATGTTTCAAAAAGTAGTTTTTGGTCCTTTAACCAATGTAGCAAATCATACTTTAAAAGATATTAATAAAAGAGAATGGGCTTACCTTGTTCCGATTGTAATTCTTATGGTATGGATTGGTGTCTATCCCAAATTTTTCTTGAATTATTCAGAAATTACCGTTAAGAAAATTGTTGAGAAAGTATATTTACAAAAATTTCCAACTCAAACAAAACTGGATTCAAAATCTTTTCAATTTGATAAAAGTGATAAAAAGTAAGGATTGTGAATATGATAGAAGAATTTTATCTTTTGTTGCCACATATTTTTCTAAGTATTTCAATAATAATTTGGTTGGTTGTTGATGGTATTTGGAAAAACAAGAATTTAAACTTTTGGGGGGTTTTAATTTCCCTTTCAATTTCATTATTAAGTGTTTTCTTTTCCTTGCAATACTTATCTTTTGGGGCAAATCCAAATTATTCTGAGTTTATCACAAAGGGTTTATTGTCTTTCAATGGTTTTGCCTATTTTTTCGATTTAATTTTTATTTTATCGGCAATATTAACGGTTATTGCATCCAGAGAGTATCAAAGAATAAAATATCTAGAGTTAAACGAATTTTATTCCTTGATTTTAATTTCGGTTTTTGGAATGACAATAATTTCCCATTCTAATAATTTTTTGACATTGTTTCTTGGAATAGAGACAATGTCCTTAAGTTTTTACGTACTTGCTGGTTTTTTCCGTCAGTCGTTCCAAAGTGTGGAAGCAGGTATCAAATATTTTCTTCTCGGTGCGTTTGCAACTGGTTTTTTGGTTTACGGAATTGCTTTTGTGTATGGTGCAACTAAGACATTAGATTTTACAATTGTCTCCAATAATGCGAATTTTGATAGTTTGAATAATATTTATCTGGTTGTTGGGCTTGCTTTGATTTATATTGGCTTGGCATTTAAAATTGCAGCGTTTCCATTCCACCAATGGGCACCTGATGTATATACCGGTGCACCTACCACCATTTCTGCTTTTATGAGTACTGCTGGCAAAGCTTCTGCAATTTTTGCTTTATTTTTAATTTCAAAAAATGTAATACTTCCCTTTTCCTATTTAGAATTAACAACTGAAATATCAAAAAATATTCAAAATATGCTTGCAGTTATTTCAGCACTTACAATGTTAATTGGTAATTTCATTGCCCTTGTTCAGAAAAATATAAAAAGAATGCTTGCCTATTCAAGTGTTGCCCATGCAGGATATCTTTTAATGGGGATAGTTGCAAACAACCCCGAAGGGTGGAATGCTATTGCTTTTTATTCCGTTGCATACTTATTCATGCAGTTTGGTGCTTTCATCGTTTTATCAATGAACGAGACAAGTGGTAATGATTATAACACTTTGGAAGACTATTTTGGACTTTCAAAAAAGCATCCATTTATTGCTGGGACAATGTCTGTCTTTATGCTTTCACTTGCTGGGATTCCACCATTTGCTGGCTTCTTTGGTAAATACTTTTTATTTGTTTCAACCATCAAAGCAGGTTTCCTTTGGCTTACTATCGTTGCTGTGATATCATCAATTATTTCTATGTATTACTACATTGGCTTAATCTTGGCAATGTATTTTAAAGAATACAAAGAAGGTATCCAACCTCGATTTGGTTTGGCTTTTTATGCTGTGTTGTTTTGTCTTATTTGCACTATTGTTTTTGGTATCTTTCCACAATATTTAATCGACTTTACCTTCTATTTACTTGGTTAGTATGAATGAATTTTTTAACTCTTTCAAATTCTTTTTTCTGCTGTATATTTTTTTTAGTTTAAACACGAATTCAATATCGAAAAATCAATTTCGCTACCATCCTAATGAGGCTTTTGGTTTTGGAGAGCGTCTAGATTACAAAGTCCGCTACGGATATATTGTTGCTGGAGAAGGTTATTTGCATATTTTGCCGAAAGCTGTAATTTATAATGGAAGAGTTTGCTACGACGTTAGATTTCAAGTCAATTCACTCAAATCCCTCGAATGGATTTATAGAGTTCGCGATTGGTATAGTACTCTTTTAGACGTCGAAGGAATATTTCCGTGGGCATTCGAACAGCATATCCGGGAAGGCAACTACAAACGTGATTTCAAAGCAACTTTCGACCAAGAAAATGGTTTTGCATTTGCCGAAGGAAAAAAGTATAAGGTGCCTCCTTATGTTCACGATATTGTGTCTGCATTTTATTTTGTTAGAACTCTTCCAGTTAACAAGATGCCTAAAGACACAGTTTTTTACTTAAATAATTTCTTTAAAGATTCTACTTATAGGCTTGGTGTAAAAATACTTGGCAAACAAGTCGTTGAAGTTGAATCTGGTAAATTTCGTTGTGTTGTTGTTGAACCACTTGTCGTAGAAGGTGGCTTGTTCAAGAGCGAAGGTTCAATTTACATTTGGTTAACTGACGACGATAGAAAAATGCCTGTTAAGGTTGCAACTAAAATATTAATTGGTTATGTTACTGCGGAACTAGTTTCCTATCGCGGTCTTCGTGGTCCTCTAAATGCAAAATTGAATTAGTTAAATTGAAGATCTGGAAACCACATATATTTTCTGACTTCGATGGTACAGTTACTTTAACTGATGTCTGTATTGATATAATTGAACGATTTGGTCAACTTGAACCATATCTTTCTCAGCTTACAAATGGAAGTTTAAAGCTCCGACAATTTTGGCAAAAAACATTGCGTACTTTTCCGCAAAATCTTTCCATTGAGGAATTATATTTATTTGCAAAAGAAATAGCCAGGGTAGATAAGTACTTTTCAGACTTTGTTCTGTTTTGTAGGGATAATTCAATACCTTTTGAAATAATCAGCGATGGATTCGATTTTTATATTCAAGCATCATTTGAAAAATTGAATATTGGACCAATTCCATTTTATGCAAATTCAATTGTTAAATTAGGTAATTATTTTAATCCATTGTTTAATTTTGCTAATGAATCATGTCTTTGCGACAATGTTGGTTCGTGCAAGCGAAATATTGCCTTGTCGTTACTTAACAATGATGAAATTTTAATTTACATTGGCGATGGATATTCGGACTTTTGCATGGTTGAATATTCCGACATTGTGTTTGCAAAAGGAATTTTGAGCAGGTATTGCAACCGTTATCGAATTCCCCATTTTAATTACAAAAGTTTTTATGATGTTCTTGCAATTGTAAAAAAAATGAAGGAGAAAGGGGAGTTTAAACCACGAAGACAGGCTCAGTTGAAAAGGAAAAAAGCTTTTGAAATTGAGTAAAATATGTTTACTATTCCCATTCAATCGTTCCGGGTGGCTTGCTTGTGATGTCATAAACAACTCTATTAATTCCCACAACTTCGTTGATAATCCTATTAGAAATTTTATCAAGTATTTCATAAGGAAATTTAAACCAATCGGCTGTCATACCATCAATGCTTGTAACAGCGCGCAATGCACATACGTTCTCGTATGTTCGTTCGTCACCCATAACACCAACAGTTTTTACAGGTAGTAAAACAGCGAATGCTTGCCAAATATCGTTGTAAAGATTTGCTTTTTTAATTTCTTCGATAAAAATATCGTCTGCTTTTCGTAAAATTTCTAATCTTTCTCTGTTTATTTCCCCAATAATCCGAATTGCTAACCCAGGTCCGGGGAATGGATGCCTTTCGATAAACCACTTGGGAACTCCTAATTCAAGACCAACTTTACGCACTTCGTCTTTAAATAGCTCTCGTAATGGTTCAATGATTTTAAGATTCATTTTTTGGGGCAACCCACCGACGTTGTGATGAGATTTAATAGTCGCCGATGGACCTTTTACCGTTGTAGATTCTATAACGTCGGGATAAAGAGTTCCTTGGGCAAGCCACTTTACGTTAGGGTATTCTTTGGCAACTTGTTCAAACACTTCAATAAATGTCTGGCCTATTGTTTTTCGTTTTGCTTCCGGGTCAGTTGAGTTTTTTAGTTTATCTAAGAAAATGTTTTCGGCATTGATTAATTCAACAGGAATATTAAAATTTTGTCTAAATAAACTGACGACAGTTTCACTTTCGTTTTGTCGCATTAAACCAGTGTCAATATGAACACATTTTAGATTGTCCCCAATTGCTTTATGCAAAAGTACTGCACAAACCGTTGAATCGACACCTCCGCTTAAAGCAAGTAAAACCTCGTCGTTTTCAACTTTGTTCTTAATATTTTCAATCTGAGTAACAATGAAGGACTTTGCGTTCCAAATATCTTTGCATTTGCAAACGTTTCTTACAAAGTTTTCAAGAATTTTTTTCCCAAATTCTGTATGATATACCTCAGGATGGAATTGGAGGCCATAAGTTTTTTTGATTGGATGAAAAATTGCAGAAATGGAATTTTCGGTTGTCCCTAAAATTTCAAAGCCGACTGGGATTCTTTCAACACGGTCGCTATGGCTCATCCATACGGTAAATTCTTCTGGAATATCTTCAAAAATTTGGTTTCTCTTTTTAATTCTAAACTTGGAACGTCCATATTCTCTTTTTGCTGCTTTGTCGACTTTCCCACCAAAAAAGAAAGTAATTAATTGTAAACCGTAGCAAATACCTAAAATAGGAATACCAAGTGAAAAAATTTCAAAGTCGGGTTTGGGTGAATTATTTTCATAAATGCTGGACGGCCCACCGGATAAAATTATGCCCTTTGGATTTGATTTTGTTAATTCAGTAATACTAATATTATAGGGAAGTATTTCTGCGAAAACGCCAACCTCTCTTACCTTGCGTGCAATAAGCTGGGTATACTGAGAACCAAAGTCTAAAATAATTATTTCTTCTTTCATAAATGATAAAAAAGCAAAATTATTTAATTATAATCAATTCAGAAAAAAATATATTCATATTTTTTCATTAACTCGTTTAATTTAAATAATCTAACAATAATGGAATTCTCATTTCAAAAAATGTGTTTTTAAAATAGTCATGAAAATCTTGAGAGTTAGTGCAATTTCCCCACCTTTTAACTAATTACCATAGTATTCAATTTTACTCAGTACTAATGCTTGTAGATTCAAAAAGTGTGTTTCCGAGTAAATTTACCTCCTATTTGAAGTCGAAGAGAAAAAGGTAGAACAAGTATCAAATAAAAAATATTGAATTTTTTGAAATACAATCTAAAATAAAATTTAAAGCACATTATTACAAAATAAGCGTTTTTTTGGTGGTAATAATTTACTTTAGAAAGTACTATCAAAATTATTTTTTTTGGAACCTTTTGTTTTTGGTGTGAAAAGTAAAGAGTATAAATTTTTATAATGCATAAATTAGTATTCGACTTTGTGCCTATTTTTTTTCGTAACTTAACAATGAAGTATTTTTCAAAGGAATTTTCTTACTAATAAAAACCTGAACGATGCAATTATTCATCTTTTTATTTATCTTGATTTATTAAACCTTTCAAAGTATCTTTGGATAAATATAAATAGTTGTAATTATATTTCTAAATAAAGATATTAATATCAGGTTTTCCTTTGTTCAAAGGGTTGGATATTGTTTTCTTGATTATGGTAATATTGACCAGCTTTGGAAAGATTCATCTTAATTAGAATTTGTTTAGTGACAAAAAATTAAACCTTTGATTGTTAACGTTAAGTTTCATTAAATTAAAGTCCCAAGAAGTCATGTAATCTATCTTGTTCAAATACTTTCTATATGAAGACGTCTCTTTCTTTTTATTTTGGTGTATATATGCTTAGCTTCCTAAAAAAGTTCATAAAAACCAAACACGAAAAAGATGTCGAAAGTTTAAAACCAATTGCAAAAAAAATCAATGAATATTATGAAAAGTTTGACTCACTTTCTGATGATGAACTAAAAGCAAAAACTCAAGAGTTCAAAGATTATATAAGAAATAGTATTTTGGAATTAGAAGAAAAAAAGTCAAGTTTGATCGAGCGTCTTAAAAACGAGGTTCTTACTCCGGGGGAAGTGGCTGATATACGAGAAGAAATAAAAAAACTCGATAAAGAAATTTTTAATCTTGTCGAGGAAAAGTTAGATGAAATATTACCTGAAGCCTATGCTGTTGTGAAACAAACTTGTAAAAGACTCAAAGACAGGGGCTATGCTTATACATATGCTGGACAGCATTATGTCTGGGACATGGTTCCCTTTGATGTGCAATTAATGGGTGCGATTGTACTTCACCAAGGCAAGATAGCAGAGATGGCTACGGGCGAAGGCAAAACTTTAGTGGCAGTAATGCCCTTGTATTTAAACTCTCTTGCTGGTAAGGGTTGCCATTTGGTTACAGTAAACGATTATCTTGCACGACGTGATGCTGAATGGATGATGCCAATCTATGAATTTCTTGGGATTTCAGTTGGAATTATCCAGTCAAATATGTCGACAGAACAAAGACAAAAAGAATATGCTTGCGATATTACTTATGGAACCAACAATGAATTTGGCTTTGATTATTTACGCGACAACATGGTAATTGATGTTAAGGATATTGTTCAACGAGGTCATTGGTATGCAATTGTTGACGAGGTTGACTCGGTTTTAATAGACGAGGCACGGACCCCATTGATTATTTCCGGTCCCGTCGAACATACGACAGACCAAATTTACCAAGAAATGGAACCAAGGGTTCGTAGGTTAGTAGAAGCCCAAACAAAGTTATTAAATCAAATTACAGCAGATGCACAAAAATTACTTGAAAGTGGAACCAAAGAAGATAGAGAAGCCGCCGGAGTTCTCCTTTTACGTGCTTATAGAGGTTTGCCAAAGCACAAAAGGCTTGCCAAATTGTTGCAAGAACCAGAATATTTAAAGCTGATGAAAGAAACTGAATTACTTTTTCTTCGCGACCAAGGCCAACGGATGCACGAAATTGATGATGAACTTTATTATACTATAGATGAAAAAAACCATAACGTTGATATTACTGAAAAGGGCAGGCAAATGTTATGTAATGCCCAAGAAGATCCCAATATGTTTGTCATTCCGGATATTGCTTCTGAATTGAGTTTAATTGAAGGTGATTCCGCTCTTGCCCCCGAAGAAAAGCAGAAAAAAAGAGACGAACTGTATATTTTGTACTCGGAAAGAAGTGAGAAAATTCACGCAATAAATCAACTATTGGTTGCCTTTTCTCTGTACGAAAAAGATGTGGAGTACGTTGTTCAAGATGGAAAAGTTCTAATTGTAGACGAGTTTACGGGTCGAATACTTGAAGGAAGAAGGTATTCAGAAGGACTTCATCAAGCAATTGAAGCAAAGGAACATGTTCGTGTTGAAAGAGATACTCAAACACTTGCAACCATTACAATTCAAAACTACTTCCGAATGTACAAAAAATTGGCGGGGATGACTGGAACTGCCGAGACTGAAGCAGCCGAGTTTGAAAAAATTTATAATCTTGACGTTGTCGTTATTCCTACCAATAAACCAGTAATTCGGGTTGACAAGGATGATCTTATTTTCAGAACAAAGCGTGAGAAGTATAATGCAATTATTCAAGCAATTGAAGAAGAATTGAAACGTGGTCGCGCTGTTCTTGTTGGGACTACAAGCGTCGAGGTTTCTGAGCTACTTAGCAAGATGCTCAAGCGAAAAGGAATACCTCATAATGTATTAAATGCTAAACATCATCAAAGAGAGGCGGAAATTATTGCCCAAGCCGGTAGGAAAGGTACAGTTACTATTGCCACAAATATGGCGGGTCGTGGTACTGATATTAAAATTGACCATGAGGTCCGTAAGAATGGTGGTTTGGCAATTATTGGTTCGGAAAGGCACGAAGCTCGTAGAATTGATAGGCAATTGCGTGGTAGGTCTGGCAGACAAGGGGACCCTGGAAGTTCCCAATTCTTTATTTCTCTGGAAGACGATTTAATGCGTTTGTTTGGTGGGGAGCGAATTGCAGGTATAATGCAAAAATTAAAAATACCCGAGGGGGAACCAATATTTCATCCAATGATTACCAAAAATGTTGAGCGAGCACAAAAGAAAGTTGAAGAGAACAATTTTGGAATAAGGAAAAGATTGCTTGAGTACGATAATGTTATGAACCAACAAAGAGAGGTTATCTATGCTCGAAGAAGAAATGCTTTGACTGGGGAACGATTGCGTGCTGAAATTTTTGAATATATCGAGGACCTTGCCTATGATTGGTATGATGAATACCACCCAGATTTAAAAGTGGAGGACTTTATTAATTCAATTCGCTTCACTCTTCTTTGCGAAATTAAGTTGACTAAAGAAGAATTTGAGAACCTGAAAAAAGATGAAGTAATTCAAAAGGTTTTAGATGCTGCAAAAGAATTCTATGACCGAAAAGAACAATTTTTGGGGACCGAGTTTTTGGCTCAACTCGAAAGAATTGCAACTTTGCAGGTAATTGATGAAAAATGGCGTGATCACTTACGGGCGATGGATGATTTACGCGAAGGCATTCATCTACGAAGCTATGGACAAAAAGATCCACTTCTGGAATATAAAGCCGAAGCTTATAAGCTTTTTGTCGATTTAATTAAAAATATTAATCGCGACATTGTTAAGTTCGTAATTCGTTATTTTCCCCCGATATTAGAAAGAGAAGTTCGAGCTGCAGGACGGGGGCGAAGAGATTTGCCAACTTTAAGAAGAGTTTTGCCAGATCAATCAAGTTTGCAATTTTCTCATTCTTCGTCGCTACCGCAATTTATCGTTTCTCCTTTCTCTGGTCAACCACGATCTGTACAAGATGATTTTAAGCCCGTTCAAACTTACCGTAAGACTGAAAAAGAGGTAGGGCGGAATGACCCCTGTCCTTGTGGTAGCGGGAAAAAATATAAACATTGTCACGGTAAAAAAGTATCCATAGGGAATTGATACTAACATTATGAAAGAAAAAAAATCTAATATTCATCAATCTTTTTACAAATCCAAAATTAGGCTAAATAAATTGATTGCTGATTCTGGGATAACTTCCCGTAGGAAAGCTGATGACTTAATAAGCTCTGGAGCTGTTAAAGTCAATGGAAATGTTGTTTCAAAGCTGGGTACATTTGTTTCCTTGGACGACTTTGTTACTGTAAATGGAAAGCCAATCCGAATTTTGAAAAGATTTGAATATATTCTATTGAATAAACCAAAAGATACGATTTGCACAGTCAAAGACGAAAAGAGTAGGAAAACAGTCATAGATTTAATTAAGTCTCGGGCAAGAGTATATCCAGTTGGTCGATTAGATAGAAATACCACCGGGGTTTTGTTACTTACAAATGATGGAGAATTAGCTCATAGATTAATGCACCCTAAATATCAAATACAAAGGGTATACGATGTAGGCTTGGATAAGTCTTTGAAACAAGAGCATGCAAAAGAAATTGCACGTGGACTTGAGATTGAAGGAGCTAAGTTCCAAAAATGTGAACTTATTATTGATGTTAAGGATGAGAGAAAAGTCAGAATTATTTTGAGTGAAGGCAAAAACCATGAAATTAAAAGGATATTTGAACATTTCGGCTACGAAGTAAAAAAACTGAACAGGAAAATGTTTGCAAATTTGACCACTAGAGGTTTAAAAAGAGGCGATTGGCGTCCTTTAACTAAGCAAGAAGTTAACCACCTAAAGAAACTAGTTGGTTTAATTTAATAAAATAAGCTTTTCTACAAGATTCATCGAAGGTGTTTCCAAAATTAGGAAATAAATTCCAGTGCCTAATAATTTCCTATCCAATTTTAAATAGTAATTTCCTGCTTCGATATAATTGTTCAAGCCAACCAAAACTTCCCTGCCCATATAATTTACAATTTTAACTTTGGTCAATCCTCTTTCAATAGCATTAAAGTTTATTTCAATTTCCTCGCTGGTTACATTTAAAATTTTTAGTATTAACGGTTTGTTTTGAAGATCGAATAATCTATTCCCTCCTTCTTTGCAAATGTCTTTAATTACTACTTTTCCATTTATTGTTTGAAGGGTCACTTTGTCGCAATTCCATTGAAAACTTTCAATGGTTACAATTGAAGAAGTATCATTTCCAAGTGTTACAAAAAACAGAAGAGTATCTAAGATTTTGTAAATCGACCTACCAGAAATTACAATCTTTTCTGTTGTACCATCATTTAGCACGGGTTTGAAATTCATTGGGAAAAGGACTGTTGGATTATAAGAAATAATGACAGTGAAGCTATCGTAATTACAAATGAAATGATTCTTTTCGGACACCAATCTTAGTGGTAGAGTGATTTTTTCGCCTATGTTTGCAGTAATTGTATCAAATTTTAATGTAGTCGAAACTTGATATACTTCGACCCAAATACCAGTTGTGTCTATGCATCCAAAGTGACTTTGGACCCGTAGCGAATAATAACCCGTTTCTTTTACAGAAATTGAGGAAACAGTATCCCCAGTGGACCAAAAATACTTTAGTCCTTCTGTAGCAGAAAGTGTTATACTATCGCAGGGACAAATTGGAAGGTTTTTATTAAGTGTAATTCTTGCCAAAGGACGAAAATGAACTGTTACAGTTACAGAATCGGTTGCAATACATCCTAAACTGTCGGTAACCTCAAGCAAGTAAGTAGTTGTTTTGTTGGGGAATGCAAGGGGATTGGGTGAATATGGATTATCCAGTCCTTCAATTGGTGTCCATTTGAATTTGTAAGGTTTAAAACCTTGAATAGCGCTGTTATTTGAAATATCTCCGAGTACAATAGTATCTCCGGAGCAAATTTCTTGGTTCTGTCCAGCACAAGCTTGGATGCTACAAAGAGATCTCAAAGATATTTCATCGAGTGCGAAGTCGTTGCCAAAGTATTTTAATTGCAAATCTCGGAAACGAATAATAAGCTTATTATTTTTGCCAGAATACCAAATAAACGAACGAGTTATCCATTGACAAGTTTCTTTAGGAACAAATACAGTATCAAAAAATTCCTCGTTAAAGGAAACTTGTATAATAGGCAAATTCTTGTTAGTATCGACTCGGGCGTCAATATTACAATACATATATTTAAATTCATAAAAATTATTAGGAATTACATTAACTTCCTGTTCCCAGACAATGTGTAGACCATCGAAAATGTCGTTTCCATTAACAATAAGAAATTTGCCGTTAGGAGTTAATGGATCTGCACAGCTATCAAAGGTGTAGTATTCATTGTAGGGATTGGATGTTATTTTCACATTTTTGGGAAATTTAATAAAACTTGAATCGTATGTGGTTTTAAAATATTTGAATCCAAGTTCAAAGTTGCCATTGATGATCAACTCAGGGTTTGGTGAGGTAGGGAAGCAATCTTTACCAAAAATGTTTACAGCAGAAAAAGAGAATAAAATTATTAACAAAATTAAAGTTGAAAATTTGTTTATTTTTGCCTTTTTCATTATTGTTTATCAATTAAATTAATTAAATATCAAATTTAACTATTTTACACAAATTAATTTAAAACAAAACTTATGCCACAATTACTTTCAAAAAATCCAAATTTTAAAGATATTTTTAGAATCATAATTATATGTATTTTCCTAACATATTCTATTGTTACACTTTTTGTGATGTTATTTCGCATCCAGTATCCCTACCAACTCGAATGGATGGAAGGTGGAGAAATAGAACACATAAAACGTTTACTTGAAGGTAAGAAAATATATGTCGAGCCAAGTTTGGACTTTATTCCTTACATATACACGCCATTTTTCTACTATATTGGTGTTTTTATTTCTATTTTTTTTGATCTAGGGTTATATTCAATGCGTTTGGTATCGGTAATTTCATTTTTACTTTCCCTATTTTTCGTTTACAAAATAGTTATGCATTACACCAATGATAAGTTTTACTCTTTTGTTGGTCTTGCAATTTACGTGATGTCTTTTTCAACTACTGGATTTTGGTTCGATAATGCACGAGTAGATACAACTGCCAACTTGTTTTTAATAGTCGCTTTTTATTTTCTTTTAAAGGAGCAAAAAAAATTTATTTACCTTTCAGCTCTTTTTTCATTTATCGCATTTTACACAAAGCAAAGTTATTTTATAATAACAATGTTCTTAGTAATTGCTTTATTTTTCCACGAAAGGGCAAAAGGGATTAAATTTTTATTAATTTATTTTTCACTTATTTTTATTTCAACTTTTATTGAAACTATTTTTAGTGATGGGTGGTATTTATTTTGGAATTTTTATTTTCCATCCACACATCATTGGGTTTGGAATAGAGCCATAACATTTTGGACTATTGATGTGCTTCCCTTTTACTCTATTGCTTTAGCGAGCATTTTCGCACTCTTTTATACTTTTTATAAAAGAATTTTTCAGTCAAATACTATTTACTTGATATTTCTTTTTGTCGGATGTCTTTTAAGTGCCTATGTATCAAGGCTCCATTATGGTGGGTATTTAAATGTCATTATCCCATTTGTTTTTGCAATTTCAGTTTGGTTTCCTGTTGCTCTTTGGCACTTCGAGAAAAGATTTGTAGAGCTAGGAAAAGAAGTTAATATTTTCAATTTTTTACTGTTGTTCCAAATTTTCTTACTTGCGTATGATCCTATTTTCCCTATTCCGCGCGAAAAAGATAAACTTGATGTTGAACAAATTTTAAAATTCGCAATCGATAATGGAGGAGAAACTTACTTGATGGGATATAATTTTGTTCAAAATTCACTTGGCTTAAAATCATATCCACACTATGTTTTGTTGAATGATTTGCTTATTAGTAATGTACCACAAAAGATTAAATTAGTTCAAGAATTCGAAAGTAGCTTAAGATCAAAGAAGTTTAAAGCAATTATTTTAGATGAAGATTTATCCTTAGATTACCTTGACAAATATTATGTTAAAACTAACACTGTTTTTTACCATAGAGTTTTGAATTCAAAACAATCGCCCTACAGAAAGGAAGTTGTTTGGGTACCAAAGTAGTTTTTTCTAAAGCTATTATGAATGTACACTAATTACAAATTCGAAAACATTTGCATATTTTAAAAAAAGTTGTTAAATTTGTTTTTTAATATCGCGGGCTGGAGCAACGGAAGCTCGTCGGGCTCATAACCCGAAGGTTCTAGGTTCGAATCCTAGGCCCGCTACTAAAAGGAGAGGTTTCAAACCTCTTCTTTTTTTACCACAATATTAACTTTTCGAAAAAGTACCCTTTGGTATTTTTGATTGAGATAAAGTAAACTCCCAAGGGTAAATTGGTAATATGTATGGAATTGTTCAACTCCAGGTTCCTCCAACATGAAAGTACTCTCCCCAGAAAGTCGTACAATTTAACTTCTTCAATTTGGAAATAATTGGGAAGGAAAAAATTCTTCATCGGAAAACCATTAAAGTAAATAGTAAAAGCAAAGTTACTGTCTTGTACAAAGGAGTAGTTTTTAAAATCTATGTTAGGATATTTACGAAATCTGATTTCTTTGATGTCAATTCCAGATGAATTTTTTGCTCTATCGCTTAACATAGATAACCTTATTAGAATATCTTTCCATAAGTATTCTTTCAAGTTAGCACTTTGTGTAATCCATTTTGAAAAGTAGCCAGCAAATCCATATTCTCCCAATTTTTGTTTTCCATATGGATTACCGCTGGCAATTGTGCTTCTTTTAAATCGAAGAGGGTACCAGTCTTTACCATTGTTAATAGACAACTCAACTTTGGCGAAATCATAAAAAGGTTCAATTGACCATCGGGATTGAATTTCAAGGTCAAAATTGTTGCCATTTAATCTAAATGGTTTGCCAAAGTAAAGATGATTATCTACGGAGTCTTTGTAGTTAGAAAAAGGGCTATCGCAAAGCAAAATGGTATTTGATTCATTGTCTTCAGTATAACCCCAATGGCTTGAAGAAAAATCCCAAAAAGAGGAGTCTTTTAGGTCGATTAAATGATATTCATACAAGTTAACGGATAAAGTATCTTGTCTTTCAATTTGGTTCTGGAAAATTGAAACAACAAATGAAACAGAATTTCCATTAATAAATTTTTCATTTGGAGTAGGCAATTGAAGTATCTTCTGAATTTTTTCAGCAGGGTTAATAGGTTCTAAATTGAAGGAAGTATTGAAAGTATACGTAGCGTCCAGGGAGAATATTTGTACCTTGAGGTTGTCTTGAGATGGTTTGATACCCAAGTTTTGGAAATCAAGGTTTAAAAAGCCAATTTTTCTAGTAGTATCAAAATAGTAGTAATAATCGGAAAGCTTAACATTTTCTTCTGCCGACCACAAGAAGTTCATCAAAAGTGGGAAATTTTCTTGCGCAATGGGAACAATTCTATCTTTGCTTGGCCAGAAGCTATCGAATTGATAACCTGCCTCTGGTGAGAAAGCTAATACTTTACCTTTTGTTGAATCAACAGTGTAAAACCAGTCGTCTGATGACCCTCTTGTTGAATAACCGACTGTTTGTAAATCTGTTCCGAAGTAATAGCTATTAAATTGGTGGACATACATTCCGAAACTTCTGTACCAAACAGAATCTGGGGTTTCGTATGGTAGTGCACTATATGGATAAATTAGCATTCCACCGTATGTGTGGAAATTAATTGCAAGAAGAAATTTTCTTGAAAAACAAAAATTACGAAGCGATGATATTTCTGGTTCAGAAAATGGAGCTGTTCCACGAAAGGTTTCATTTTTAGGATTAGTTGAAGAGCCGTTGTTATTTGCATTCCAAAAGTCATAAGGTCCGTAATTCCGATTTAAATCTACACCAGTATCTTTGTCGTTTATTGGACGTCGGTTTTTTCTCCACAAGCCGCCACCACTCGGGTAATTTTTTTGATTATAAAGGTAGCCATCTGGGTTTAAAACCGGAATTACCCAAATTCTTCGATTTTGAAGGAGATAATTTGCTTCCAGATTGCCTGTTTGTGCTTTATTGAAAAGTGTTTGCAGGAAGTAGACTATTGTTGTAACTGAAGCAGGCTCGCGAGAATGGTGCAAAGCAGTAATTAATAATTCTGGTTTTGTAGTATCTTGACTTCCAAAACAATAAGCAATTATTGGATTTCTTTCCCAAGAAGTTCCAATTGTGTCTATGTCAACAGTATATGGATAATTTGAACAAAGTTTATCAAATTCGGTGTAAATTTCATTTAATTTATAGAAACCACCCATTGAACCTAATTGGAATCCAAGTGGTACATTTTCAATTTTTTTATCTTCGTATTGAATTATTTTGTTTGCTAAGTATGTTTCGTAATCCTCGACTTCAATGAAATAATTTAAACCGATTCTTTTAATTTCTTCAATTTCAAAGTCGTTTGCAACAAGGCTGAGTTCGTTCTTAAAACCAGATGCGGATTCCAAATCTAAATTTAATGAATGTAGCTTTTTGAAATCCTCTTCATCATTAAGGTAAATTCTTACTAAATGATATTTAGAATAAAGAAAGCTAATGTTAACCAAGAGCAAGAAAATTAAAATTTTTTTCATTTTAAGCAAGAATCAATCAACAAATAAATTAACAAACTTAAATGAATTTACATTGAAAAGTCCCTTATCCCCAATTTTTAATCTTGGAATGACAAGCAATGACATAAATGAAGTGGACATCAAAGGAGAAGTTAATTTGGAACCAATGCTTTTAATCTTATTCTCGATGTTTAGGTACTTTTGTGAAACTTCGTCAATATTTTCGTCAGTCATAAGCCCAGCTATAGGAAGTTTTAGTATCATTTCATCGCTATCATCTGCATATGCGATTCCACCCTTGTTTTCTATTAAGATATTAACTACTTTTGTAATTAATTGGTCGTCTGCACCGATTGAAATTATGTTGTGTGAATCGTGAGCTATTGTTGTTGCAAAAGCACCTTTTTTAATTCCGATATTCTTGATAAAACCTACCGATGGTTTGGTATCTTCGTATCTGTTAATTACTACTATTTTTAAAATATCCCTCTCAATGTCTGCTACAACCATGTTGTCTTCAATTTTAGCTTCAAGTAATAGTTCCTCTGTTATGAGGGAGTGATCTTTAACTCCAATAACTCGAATTTTGTTTTTGCCTTCATAATGAATTTTGAAGTCATCGATTTTTTTGGGCTTAACTTTGAAATTGTTAATGGGATTAGTAGTAGTTTTACTAATAAAAGACTCACCATTTTTGCTCACAAGATTACCTTTTATATAGGTTTCTTTAACATTAAAATTTTCAAAGTTATCTATAACTATAAAATCAGCGTCGTCGCCTACTCTTAGAATTCCAACTGGGATTTTGTAATGAAGAATAGGATTTAAGGTTGCAGCTCGCAGAACCTGGAATTTGTCGAAACCTCTTTCTAAAGCTTTTTTCACAAGAATATTAATGTGTCCATTCAGTAAATCGAATGGATGTAAGTCGTCCGAGCAAAACATAACTTTATCAGGATATTTTCTAAGTAATGGGATAAGTTCCTCGAAATTTTTTGCTGCAGAGCCTTCTCTAATCAATATTTTCATCCCATTTATTATTTTTTCTTCGGCTTCATCTATGTTGGTGCATTCGTGGTCTGTTGTAATACCAAATTCAATATATTTTTTTAAGTTTATCCCTAATAGACCGGGACAATGTCCATCGATCGGTAACCCAAATTCTTTTGCAATGTAAATTTTTGACAATACGTCTGGATCTTCGGAAATTACTCCTGGATAATTCATCATTTCGGAAAGGTAATTAACCTCGAGATGTTTGAAAAGAAAGTCAATATCTTTCGGTGTAATTTTAGACCCTGATGTTTCGAAAGGTGTTGCCGGAACACACGAAGGAGCACCAAAAAAGAACTTGAAATGGGTTTGTTTTCCGTTTTCAATCATAAAATAAATCCCATCCAAACCACAAACATTGGAAATTTCGTGTGGATCGGATATTGTTGCGACGCTTCCAAACCTGACAGCATTTCTTGCAAATTCACTAGGTGAAAGTAGAGAACTTTCAATATGAATATGAGAATCTATTAACCCAGGCAAAACTAAATTTGAATATTTCGCCGTTTTTTCCGGTTTAATCTCACTAATAACCCCATTGTCGATAAATATTGTTCCAGGAAATATTTTCTCTTCTATTATATCAACAATATTACCACTAATTTTAAATTTCATTTTTCACTAATGTCTATATTTATATTTTTCGGAAAATGTTGGAGGAGAATAAAGTCTAAAATCCCCGAAACCACTATAATCAATGAAAATAAAAGTTCTATTAGAGTAATTCCATATCTCAAAATTTCTGTTGGAGTTAAAATCGATTTGATTTTGAATTGTTGCGGGAGGGCCCAAGACGATGTATACCATTCCTCTGTCGGTTTGCCATCCCTCGACATATGATTTGAAATTCGAATTAGAATAATTTACTCTTTCGTAATATTCCTCGAAAGCCTCATTAAATTCGGTTCCCGGGGTTGGGTCGAGTTTTTTCCAAAATTCGAGAAATCTTCTACTTTTTTCTTCGTTGTTGGGGGCTTGATTAATGTAATCAATATCGCTTTGATAAGCAACATATTTTAGCTGCCGAATGGATTTGTCTAAATTTGCTAAAACTTTATTTATAATTTGCGGGGCTATTTCGAATGAACGTTCAGAGGCAGAAAGAATTTCATTCTCGAGAAAGATAGAGTCTTTCTTAAAACTTGGTTTAAGAGCAAAGACTTTCAGAAAGTAATTCCCTTCTTTTAGATTAGATTTATTTAAAGGAAAATAAATTTGGTCCACTTCTTTAATAATGAAGGTTTTCCGTGGACTTCTGAATACTTCTTTACCTTTTGTATTGACAATTTGAAAAACAACGTCAATAGAATTGTAAGTTTTGTTTGTTTGGTAAGTCTCTAGAAAAACAAAAACCTTGTCAATATTGCCCAAATTGTCACTAAGAAATGGTGTAATTTTAAATTCATTATTGCTTTCCTCGATGTCGGAAAGAAACATAATTCCTGATAAAGCGAAATTGTAACGTGAAAAATCTAAAGCGTTTGATGTTCTTCTTTTTTTGTACATATGGTTTGAATTCTTATCAAACAAAGAAACCTCAATTGAATATTTTCCCTCAGGAACTTCGAATTTGAAGTATGTTTGCTGAAACTTCGCTGAAAAGCCTAAAGTTTCTAATTGCTCTTCTTCGATGATTCTTTTGTCAAGATTTATCGATTGGACAATTTTATCAAGGGAGTCTTTTAAGGAAAATGTTAGATTGTAATCTGCAATGTATTTATTGTTCGATTTAATGAAAGCTAGAGAATAATATGGAACGACAACATAAACATCTATTCTTGATAATTTATCATCTTGTTGGGATTTAAAACAAATTGCATCAAAAAAGAATGGCGCTTCGTCTTTACTATTAAGTTCTATAATAATAGTAAACTGGGATAAAATGACAAATACAAATAACCAATATCTCATTTTATTTGAAGTAAATTCCATTTGGTGTAAACGATAATACCAAAATTATTATTGCAATAAATCCAAGCACATATCTTGTTTTGTTTAAAGGTAAGTCTTGAGGTATAAAAGGATGAGGTATTTTAATGAAAAGTTTTGTGATAATTGCCCAAAATAGCCAACCACCCCAAGCATCGAACCAAAATGGAAGCTGTCTTTTTAGATTTTGTAAAATAGGTAATATTTTATCTTGCATCCAAAGGTACACAGAAGATGGATAATCTACTTGATCAAGTAACATATGAAAAGAATTGAAAACAGAGCCTAAACCAAAGATTAAAATTGCCCACCAGAGAAAATTGGCAATTTTTTTTTGATTTTTACCAAACATTGCATAAAAAATGTGTCCCCCGTCTAGTTGCCCAAAAGGAAGTAAGTTAAGCACGGTAACCAAAACACCAAACCAACCGACGCAAAGAAATGGATAATGATATATTTCGTTCAATGGAGGGAGCCAACCATTTGGATTTGCGAAAAATTTCGAGAGTAAATAGTAAATCAAACTATCACCAAAGTGAAGCCCAGTTTCGGGAATTTGTCCTTTGAATTCAACCAGATATTCGGGATGAATTAAATAAATATATTCTTTCGTAGGCAATGTACTTAACCCATAAATTAAGAGGATTAAGGAAACGACGAATCCAGCAATGGGACCAGAAATACCAATATCGAATAATGCTTTTCTATTGGGAATTGGGGACCTAGTAGCAATTACTGCACCAAATGTACCGAAAGGGTTTAATTCAGGCAAGGGAACTGGAATAAAGTAGGGGAGCGAGGCATCAACTTTGTGAATTTTTGACGCAATGAAATGCCCCATTTCGTGGGAGGTTAAAAAAAGCATTATTAATATTGAATATGTTAAACCAAAATGCCAATTTGAAACATCAAGGTAATTTTTCATTGCCCATTGGGTTCCAGCTATCATTGCAGTTAGAAACGTAAATGCAAAAAGCAAAAGGTGCAACCACCATGGAGACTTTTTCTTCAAAATACGTGGCTGCCTATATGGTTGAAAGTCGTATCCTTTCATTTTAATAATTTTCTTTAATATACCTTAAGAATAAATCAAAGTCGCCTTGGAAGTAGTCATAAATCATTGACATTCCAAGCAAAATTAAAATAAAAAGGCAAATTATAAAATAGATGAGAATTGAAAAAGGTGAATAATCGCTTTGGTTTAGCTGTAAATATCTTTTCTGGGGATTAAATAGGTATAAAAGTTGAGAAATAGAAATTGAGGCAAAAAAGATTAAAGATACGATTTTAATGTCGATTGAATATTTGCTTTCAACTTGAAAGAAAAAAAGGAAGCATGCGTTTGCAATAGTGAAAATCAATGAAGAAAGGAAAATAGATATTATTGCAAATTCTTCAATTGAGCTACCAAGTTTTAATTTTTTCGCGATAGTGTAGTTTTTTTTCCAGAAATACCAAATAACTTTTTTTAAAAAATTTAGCATAAAAAGCCATTAAGATGGATTTTCTGGCTTCATTTGTGGAAACAAGATAACATCGCGGATTGATTTTTGATTTGTAAGCAACATCACGAGTCTGTCGATTCCAATCCCAAGTCCCCCCGTAGGTGGCATCCCAACCTCAAGAGAGTAAAGAAAGTCATTGTCTAAAACCATAGCTTCTTCATCGCCTTTTGCGCGCATTCGGGCTTGTTCTTCAAATCTATCCTTTTGATCCCTTGGGTCGTTTAGCTCCGAAAATGCGTTTGCGATTTCAAAACCGTTGATAAAAAGTTCAAATCTCTCGACAAGCCCTTCTTGATTCCGGTGCTTTTTAGCTAGTGGCGACATCTCGATTGGATAATCCATAACAAAAGTAGGTTGTATCAAATTGGGTTGTACTAATTCTGAAAAAATTTCATCAAGTATTTTGGCTCGGCTTGCATTTTCAGGAAATTCTAAGTTAAATTTTTTTGCGATTTGGATTAACTCGGAATCTGACTTTTCTATTAAATTTTCTCCAGTGTATTCAAGGAATAAATCGAACATCTTCTTTCTTGCAAAAGGTTTTTGAAAGTTAATTTCAATACTGTCGTAAATAACTTTTGGTTCATTGAACAGATGAATAACTAAAGAATTTAATAAATCCTCTACAAGGGTCATAACCCAAAAATAGTCTTTGTATGCCACATAGATTTCCAACGCAGTGAACTCTGGATTATGCATCTTGTCCATTCCTTCGTTTCGGAAATTTTTGCTAATTTCGTAAACTCCTTCGAACCCACCAACTATAAGCCTTTTTAAATAAAGTTCATCAGCAATACGCAAAAATAAGTCTATATCAAGAGCATTATGGTGGGTAACAAAAGGCCGAGCTGTTGCACCACCATAAATTGGTTGCAAAATTGGAGTTTCTACTTCGAGCCAACCTCGAGAATCGAAATAATTCCTCATAAAACTAATGATTTTTGCTCGTTTTCTAAATATTTCCCTAGTATCTGGGTTTACTATTAAATCTACATAGCGTCGACGATAGCGAAGCTCTTTATCGGTGAATTGGTCGTGAACAATTTTATTACCACTTTCGTCTTCTTCAATTTTTGGAACCGGAATAGGGGTGAGCGATTTACAAAGAATATGAAATTTACGTGCATGAACTGTGATTTCTCCCATTCTGGTTCTGAAAACAAATCCTTCGACACCGATGATATCACCAATGTCTAAATACTTCAAGAGTTCGTAAGATTGCTCGAGGTCGTTTTTTCGAAAGTATACTTGAATTCTGCCAGTTTCATCTTGAATATCACAGAAAGTTGCCTTTCCCATCCTTCGAAATGTCATTATTCTACCAGCAACTGATACTTCAGAAAACACCTCTGGATTAGAGTCTTGAAAATTTGTTAAAATTTCTGACGCAGAGTGTGTTTTGTTGAACTCATATGGGTATGGATTAATTGAAAGTTTTTCTAAAAATTCTAATTCCTCTCGTCGCCGCAACTTTTGGTCATTCAGTTCGTAGGGGTCCATAATTTGTCCTTATTCATTGAACCAACAAAGTTGAAAAACATTTAGGATAAATTATCCAAAAAAGCAAATTATTCATTATCCTCTTGTTGTCTTTTCTTGTATTCTTCGATTAATTTTTGTTGTATTTGAGGAGGAACGACTTGGTATTCCGAAAAAGATTGAGTATGTGTTGCTCTTGCTTGGGTCATGGAACGCAGCGCTGTGGAGTACTTATCTAATTCAGCAAGCGGCATTTTAGCTTTTATTATTTGATATCTTCCCTCGCTTTCGATTCCGATTATTAAACCACGTCGACTTGGCAAATCGCTCATAACATCTCCAACAAAATCCTCAGGTACCTTAATTTCTACATTGTAAATTGGTTCAAGTATCTTTGGATCTGCCTTAATAAAGTTTTCTTTGAAAACCATCATACCAGCAGTTTTGAATGCTGCCTCGTTAGAATCAACTGGATGCATTTTTCCATCATAAATTAAGACTCTAATGTCTCTTACGTATGAACCTGTAAGGGGACCTTCTTGCATTTTCTCCATTACACCCTTTAAAATAGCAGGCATAAATCTTTGGTCGATAACTCCACCAACTATGCAGTTAACAAATTCAAGTTTACCACCCCAGTCAAGGTTGTAAACTTCACGCCCACGAATAGAAAATTCAGATGGCAAAGGTGAATCATCAATGTAGGGTTCAATCATCATGTGGACCTCTGCGAATTGGCCTGCACCGCCTGTTTGTTTTTTATGTCTATACATCCCTCTTACTTGTTTTTGAATTGTTTCCCGGTAAGGGACTCTTGGTTCTTTGAATTCAACTTCAACTTTATATCTTCGCTCCAGTCTCCATTTTGCTACCGCAAGATGTTGCTCTCCCTGCGCATAAAGAATAATCTGTTTAAGTTCTGGTGAATGTTCAACGATCAATGTGGGGTCTTCTAAATGTAAGTTGTTTAAAGAGGTACCAACTTTTTCTTCTTCGCCTTTATTTTTTGGTGCAACGGCAATTCTAATCTTTGGATTTGGGAATTCGATGGGAGCGTAGTCAATATTGAATCCTTTTTCGTGGAGGGTATGGCTGATTTGTGTGAATTTTAATTTAACGGTTGCACCAATGTCACCAGCAATAATTTTCGAGGTATCGATTCTTTTCTTTCCATTTACGAAAAATATCTGATTCAAACGTTCCAATTGAGATTTAGATTCGTTAATTAAATCAATTCCGGGAGATATTTTGCCAGTTTGCACCTTGAAAAATGTCATATCGCCAAGATGGGCTTCGCTTGTCAATTTGAAAACAAAAAGAGATGCTGGAAGTGTTGGGTCGATTGGCTGAATATTTCCTGCTTTGGTAATTCTTCCAGAAACTTCATCGGGAGCAGGAGAGAATTTATTTACAAAATCTATAAAGAAATCAGTTCCAATATTATTTTTTGAATTCACACAAAGAACGGGGAAAATGTCCCTTGCTAAAAATGTTTTTTTCAATGCGGGATATAACAAATCATCGCTTAAATTACCGGATTCAATATATTGGTCCATGAGTTCAATATCTGTTTCTGCAATAATTTCGAGCAATTCATTGCGAAATTGTTCGATTTTGGATTTTTCACTATCTGGTATATCTTTAGAAGTAGCTTTTCCGGAATCATCATTGTATTCGTATAGTTTTAAATCAAGAACGTTGTAAAATGATTTGAAAGATGGCCCAGTGCTCACAGGAATGTGAAGAGCAATAATTTTCCTACCAAACAATTCTCGTAATTGATGCAAAGTACTTTCAAAATTGGCTTGTTCTAAGTCTAATTTGTTAATAACAAAGGCTGTAGGAAGTTTAAACTTTGTTGAATAATCCCAAGCATTTTCGGTCCCTACTTCAACCCCATTTTGAGCATTGACAAAGATAAAGGAGGTCTCAACAACATTTAAGATTGCAATCATTTCCCCAATAAAGTCATCCATACCTGGGACATCGATGAAATTAATTTTAGTACCGTTATGTTCGATAAATAACAATGAAGACAAAACTGATGATTTTCTTTCATGTTCAATTTCGTTAAAATCTGATTGGGTTGAATTTTCCTCGACAGTTCCGCGCCGGTTGATTATTTTTCCATAATAAAGTATGCAATCAGCAAAAGTGGTTTTACCAGTATTAAAATGTCCAGCAAATGCTATGTTCCTTATCTGCTTTGTTTCATACAAATTCATTTTAAACCCCTAGATTTATTAATTACCATTTTAAAAAAACTACAATTTATTTATTTTTATCGAGAAAAATAGCATTAGTTAATTATTACTTAAGGATAAGTAATAACTAACTTGTTAAAGAAAAAATTTAAATTTTAAAAACTCTACTAAAGGTTAAAATTTTAAGTTGATTTGTAGGTACGTCCAGAAAGCTGGATCGAATTTATCAATCGTGCCTCTTATCGAAAGGTCTTTGTATAGTTTCTTCATTACTTCGTCAGGGTAGAAAACAGCAGAACCCCATTCAAATTCAACCGCCTCGTAAAGTTTATATTTTAGAATTAAATTTGCTTCGGGTCCATATTTGTATTTTTCTTTTCCATCATTAGTGAATTTCTCAAAAGTTGTGAAGTAATGGAGGTCGAGTTGCGCATTGAAAATTTTTGATGGTATATAAGTTATTCTAAGAAAGAAGTCATTTAATCCATAAATGCCGGTTGTAAACTTGGGCTCAGAAAGACCAGTGAAAAAATCCATGTAACCTTGAAAATTATGCTTAGAAGCGAAAGGATTATCGAAAAGCTTATATTTATTGGTTTTAGTTGTATCCATACCGGAGTTAATGTCTGCGTTCAAAGAAATAGAAAAATCATCGAATTTATATTGCAAAGTTGCAAAGAGCATTAATGATGAAATGTCTTGCAATGTAGAAGTAAATATTTTTCCGCCTTGGTATGCAGCCTCAACCCTAAAACTCAATGGAAAAGTTGAAGGAGAAAACTCCAAAGCTGTTCCAAGAGTATATCGATTAAGTTGCATATCTTTTGAATTTGGTCGGTACCTATTCCATTCATAATAAGCATAAAATTCATTTGATATTGGTTTTGCAAATTTGTGGGTACTGTAAATGCCAAGAATGTTAAATCCAGTATCAGGTGGTGCCTTGGTATAGTTATAGTTTTCGAAAACTCTCGCAGCACCTGCTCGGTAATTCATAAAATTTGTATGGGTTGTTAAAAAAACATCGGTTTTGTGGTTTTCTGAATTGTATCCGAGAATAAAACCATCATGACTGCGCCCTACGTTATGCCACTCGTTTGGTCCGAATATTTTGTAGTTACCATAAATTAATTTGAATCTACCAAATTTGAAAAACAATGGTATTTCAAAAATGTCTTTAATTGTTGCAAAACCTTGGTGAAGGTCAATATTTTTCAAGCTTGTTAATGTATGTTTTTCTTCACCAAAAACACGGGAATCTTGTAACTGGATAAAAATAGAAACGTGGTCATTTAGTTTCTTTTCTAGTCCTAAACGTGTTCTTAAAGCAGTGAAAGATTGGGGATAGGTACTGTTAAGAAAGTCTCTACCATCAAGTTCAGTCCTTACTCTAATTTCACCAGAGAATTTAAAATCTGATTGTGCACACAAAAGGAATGGCAGATACAAAAGAATAACAGACAAGAAAGTCTTGTTTTTCATGTTTGCTCCAGATAAAAAAGGCAAATATAGAAAAATTATTCTAAATCGAAATCTTGCATTTCTTCTGGTCTTTTTATTTTAGGTCTTTTGTATTCATTTATTTTGTATTGGAACCCAAGAAAGGCAACACGGCTTTCTCTTTTTCGATATATATTTGAGATGAAATTTGTACCTGACGTGGTAAGATTGTAATTTATTGTTTTAAACATGTCCATCAACCGAAAGGTAATTGCGCCATTTTCATTAAAAACATTCATCTTGATTGATAAATTTGCTGTGAAGATACCATCCAATTTCCCTACACTTCCCATTTCGAAAAATCTCCATTGCATTCCCCCTCCACCCAAAGTAACAACAGGAGAATCATATGATAGATTAAACTGTATGTCAATATTCTTTGTTACGTTTGCTACTGCATTTAATTTGATATTCCAACTTTTGCTATTACGAGATGGAATTCCAAATTCTGGAATACCATTTACCTCGAGAAAAAAATAGGAGAAATTAAGATTTATCTTCAAAAAATCATATAATGACTGATTCCACATTGCTTCGAATCCTAAGCTTTTGCTTTTATTTAAATTTTCGTAAGATGTAATGGTAAAAGTTTTGCTTGAATCTAGCTGGGTTATTCTTGAAATAATATCAGTTGTGTATCTATAAAAAAGGGTTAAATTTAATGTATTTCGCCCAAAGAAAGTTAGATTCGAGATTTCGAAAGAGTTGGCAAATTCAGGTTTTAAGTATGGGTTTCCTTTTGATAAATTTTGTGGGTCCGAGTAATCGACAAATGGGTTTAGCACCATTGATTGTGGTCTATTTATTCTTCTTGTATAACTGAACATTAGATTATTGCTAGGTAAAATTTGATAATTCAGATGAACCGTTGGGAAGATATTAAAATATTTATTATTGTAAACTTGGTTCAAAGTTTTTTGGTCAACTTTTGTAAATGTTTGTTCTGTTCTCAAACCGATTTGGTATCCAAATTTTGAAATTTTGCTTGCAAATGTTGCATAAGCAGAAAAAATATTTTCAAAATACCCGAATTTATTGCTAAGCTTGGAGTTATCAACCCATTTTTCTGAAACAAAGTCAAAATCGTAGAAGTTGTAATCAATATCAATCGTTCTTAGATTGACTTTTGCTCCTATTTCAATTTTCCCTAATTGAAGTGGATTTGTGTAGTTAATTTCATAGTTTATGTTGTTGTTAAAATAATTTGTTTTGTTGTTTTGTTTTAATTGCCTTACAATAATTCTATTTGTATCTAAATTTAGTTGATTATATATATTATCATTGTCTCCAGTAAAAGAAGTAAACATTAAGTTGGAATACAATTCTTCATCTTTCTTATCAAAAAGGTATTTGTAAAAAAGGCTTAAATCATACGAGGGATTTTTACTATTTGAGGTATTCTTTCTAAAATATTGATCATTTACAACAGGGGTAATAAAAGTATAAGAATATCCGGTGGAGTCAGTAAGTTTTCTGCTAAATATTCCAAAGTTTGCATTAAATATTAGAGAGTTTTTGTTGTTAGGAGTCCATTCAGTAGATAATTGAAAGCGATGAAAATTACCACGCCGTAGGAATGACTGGTATTGAAATAAATAAGTCGAATCTGGATTAAATGAGCTTCGGTTTGAGTTAGTAAATCCACGCATACTGAATGATCGGAAGCTGTATCCAATAGCTGAGTTGAAATTATCGGTTTTAAGATTTAAATTTGCAGAACCATTGTATTTGTCATCTGTTCCAATGTTTGCATTGAGTATTGCACCATATCCGAGCATAATGTTTTTCTTTAAGATAATGTTAATTATTCCTGCCACACCATCGGGGTCGAATTTTGCTGATGGATTTGTAATTACCTCAATCCTTTCAATATTATCTGCGGGTATTTGATCCAATGCCGACCCCCGGTCGAATCCCAAAAGTGAGGATGGCTTTCCATCAATAAGAATTTGAACATTTCCACTCCCACGTAACGAGACATTACCTTCGATATCTACTGAAATAGATGGGACATTGCTAAGGACATCCAGCGCACTCCCCCCTACGGTAGAGAGGTCCCTTGAAACGTCGTATATTCTTCTATCGATTGCATAAGAAACAATGTCTTTTTGTGCAGTTACTTCGACTTCTTTTGTTTGTATCGGTTCGGGCTGGAAGTGGATAATTCCAAGATCGACTACCGCGTTTCGTGGAGTAATTTGAATAGTATCAATAATCTTTGTCCTAAAACCGATGAATTTAATAATTGCGTAGTACCTACCAAAGGGAATTTTGTTTATTTCGAAATTACCATTGTTGTCGGTTAGTCCACCCGTAACAATTGTGGAGTCTTTAGAACGAAAAAGCCTAATACTTACAAATTCCATTGGTTTTTTTGTTTGATCATCAAATACTTTCCCTTTGATTTTTCCAATAGGTTCAGATGTGGAAAATCGTTGCCTAGGTTCTTGGCTATAAGTTTCCCCGTTTTTTATTAAAAAAATTAAAATAAAACTCAAATAAAAAAAACTTTTTTTCATTAAGCACCAATAAATAAATTTAAAAAACGATTTCTTTGTCCATTAATTATTATTTAGACAAAGTAACCGCGTTTTGGTTTAATTGTTGTGAAGGTACTTCCAGAAGAAATGTTTATCAAATGATCTGATTTTAAAGAAGTAAATACCATTTGGAAGCTTGTTTATTGTGTTTTCAAATTCATTCTTTGAAAGAATTTCATTGAGATTAATTTTTTCTCCGAGATAATTAAATATTTGGATTTTTGAAGGGAATTCGAGCTGTTCGATAACGTTAAGATAATTGCTGCCAAAATCGGAGGTGATATTTGCTACACTAATGGGTATCAATTTTGCTAAAATGATACGACCATCGTTGGTTATTCCGGAACCGGAGACTACTTGGTTTTGATTGGAAACAACGATTAATTTTCCATTTAATGGTTCGTTAGTTTTGGAGGCACAAAAGATATATTTTGAATTTTCATTGGAAAAGTTAATAATGAAAAAGTCCGAATTTTTGTTTAATATGGAAATATCTTCCTTGTTAATGGTAAATAACTGTGAAGGTTCTAAATTGCCTACAAAACCAATAATTGGTTCATCTGCTAATATTGAAAAGGGGTATGCTGTAAAGCAGATTTCGTTTTGTTCGACCAAATTTGAAAAGAAATTTTCCGGTATTACAGTATTTTTCAATTGATGTGTCTTCCCAAAATTTAATGGAATTACAAGCATGTCGTTAATTGTGACTTCGCCGTCCCCGTCGCAATCTGCATATGTAATAGCAAGACTATCCCAGGCAAGACAAGTCTGAGCGAACCAATTTGTAGATGCCTTTACCCTTTGGAACGAACGAAAGTTGACTTTGTTGGAACCATAACCAAGGTACAAAGCTACTGCCGAAACATCATTTATGTTTACTGTTCCATCATTATTAGCATCCCCGGGCCAAACTTCCACAAATCCGTGGATATTGTAAAGTATGGGTAAGAATCTTAATTTAATAATTTTACCAACATCATTTTCCGTAACTACAGCCTCGGCATCTTCGAAAAAGAATTCCACAACTGAGTTCTCAGGTGCATCCGGAGCAACTGAAAATTCGAATTCAATTACTTCAGGATTATTTTCACCTTTGCCACCTATTGTATCTCCATTTAATATCCCAGTGTAAATTCTCGTGTGTCTATCCAATGGGTTAAAATATGGATATACAAATACAGAACCAGTTTTGCTGAATGAAAGAGTCCGATAATTGGAGAATTTTATATAATCTGTTTGATTGTGGCGAAGAACAAACGAAACGGATGTACAATTTTGGACATTAAGTAATTTTACTTTGAAAGAAAAATTATACGTTGCTGTTACAAAACTTTTGCGGGAAGTATCTACGTCTGTTCTCAAAAGGACAATCTCTTGAGCATATGATAAGAAACCAATTAAGAAAAATGCTAAAGAAATTATTATTTGCTTCATAAGTCTAAATTTAGTATTCAAGATTAATTTAGCAAATCTTATGCCAAATAATTTCTTCCTTGGATTATGTTAACTGTTATTCTGAGCAATCCTTTTTAATTCGCTCATTGTGAAAAGAGACCTTAGCTCGACTCCAATTTTTCTGAGATTTTCTTTTCCTCCTTGTTCTCTGTCGATAACACAAATGGATACATTACAATTACCTCCCAGCTTTCTCAAATCCTCTATACTTTTTAAGACTTGACCACCACTGGTTACTACATCTTCTACAACAACCAAGTTCATATTAGTTATATCAGGACCTTCGGAAAGTTTCATTGTTCCATAGTCTTTAGCTTTTTTTCTAACAAGTACCATTGGTTTACCAACCTCTAAAGAAAGTGCAGTTGCAAGTGGTATTCCGCCGATTTCAAGGCCCGCAAGTAAGTCAAATTCAACTGGCAATAAATTAATTAAATGTGCAGATATTTCTTTTAACAATTCTGGTCGGCATTCAAATTGATACTTGTCGAAGTATTCATTGCTTTTAATTCCAGAACGCAGCCTGAATTCACCGGTTAATCGAGAAACTTTGTATATTTCATTTCCTAATTCCTCCAGGGTCATTATTCACCTAAAATTTAATGAAATATTAAATTAACAAATGAAGCAGAATTTTTATATTTCGCATTTCATCTTTGTCTACTTTTGTAAATAATTTTTCTAATTTTGCTCGAATTCGTTTTTTAATTAATGAAAAGCAGATTATTAAGTTTAGCAGGTGATACCTTTATATATGGAATTTTCATTCTTATTGGAAGGTTTCTAACATTTTTGCTTACACCTTTCTATACAAATTTCCTAACAGTCGAAGAAGTCGGGGATGTTGGTAATTTCTTTGCCATAATTGCATTTGTAAATGTTCTTTATGCATTGGGTATGGATGCTGCTTTTTTTAGGTTTTATTCAAAGGATAATCTTGAACAAAGTAAACTTGCTTTTACATATTCTTATTTAACAATTGCTCTTTCAGCTTTGCTGTTTACCATTCTTTCATTAATTTTTTCCAACAGGTTTTCTGATTTGTTGACAAACTTACCAGAGAAACATCTTATTGTTAAATTAGCTATACTTGTCCCATTTACTGATAGTTTGATGGTTGTTCCTTATGCTTTTTTGCGAATGACTCGAAAGGTAGTAAAGTTTTCTTTGATTAGATTTTCCTTAATCATCATTGCTGTTGGTTTGAATATTTATTTTGTTGTTATCCTTAAAATAGGAATAAAAGGTGTGTTTTATGCTCAATTGATTGCAAACATAATTGGTGTTTTAATATTTATTCCAATAGTTGCAAAGTTATTTTTGTTTAGATGGGAATCAAGGTTGTTTGCCGATATGCTAAGGTTCGGTTTGCCAACAGTTCCAGCTACTTTCTCTGGAATTTTTCTCCAACTTGTCGATAGGCCAATTTTGAAATACTTGGCCAATGCTCAGCAAGTTGGTATATATATGGTAAATTATCGCCTTGCTATCCCAATGATGTTGTTTGTTGCCATGTACGATTATGCTTGGCGCCCATTTTATTTAACACATTTTGAAAGTTCTGATGCAAAGGAACTTTTTGCAAGAATTTTTAAATATTTTGTTTTTTTTTCAGGATTTATTTTTTTAGCAAACGCATTCTTTATTGAATACATTATTCGTTTACCATTCTTTGGCGGGCATTTTATTGAACCATCATATTGGGAAGGTTTGGATATTGTTCCAATTGTAATGCTTGGCTTTATTTTTAATGGGTTCTATATTAATTTTACCGCTGGTATAAACATACGCAAGCAAACAAAATATTTACCTGTTGCAGTAGGCATATCCGCAATTGCGAACATTTTGTTGAATTTCCTTTTAATTCCTTTTTTTGGGTATCGTGGGTCCGCTTGGGCAAACTTGTTTGCTTATCTTTTATCTGCTTTAGTCATATACTATTATTCCCAAAAGGTTTACCCAATAATTTACAACTGGACCAAAATTATTAAGCTGATTGTTATTACATTCACCTTTTTTAGTCTTTTTTATTATTACACTTACGATTTTACCTCCGAATTAAAGTTTGTAGTTCGGCTTGTTGGGTTAATTTCTTTCTGCTTCATTCCATTTCTCTTTGGTATTTTTACCTTCGAAGAACGAAAAAATGCTATAGGTTTATTAAGGAATTTTTTTGTTAAAAAACACGACAAAAATTAACTTATTTTACATACGCAATGTATTAATTTTTGTAAAGCTAAGAATTTTAAAAACAAAAATAAAAAAGGACAGGGTTTAAACCCTGTCCATACAATTTTTAAACCATTAAATTGTTAATTTTTAAGAAAATTCGATTTCAAGTTAGATTATTAGTTCTTTATTCTATAGGTTCGAACCTTGCTTGGAAGAATCTTAAATATTTGGGTTCAAATACCATTTTCAGGCCTTTTGCTTTTTCTCTTTGTTGATAAAGTTCCATTATAGACCAAGCAACAACATCAAGATGTGCTTGAGTATAAACTCGCCTTGGAATAGTAATTCTTACCAATTCTAATTTAGGATAGTTATGGTCACCTGTAACCTTGTTACGACCAGCGGAGACAATTCCCCGTTCCATTGTACGAACACCGGACTCAACATAAATATCAGCTGCAAGCCTTTGCGCTGGAAACTCATATTGAGGTATGTTTGGATAGAATCTTTTCGCATCTAAAAAAATTGCGTGCCCTCCTATTGGTACAACGATAGGGATATTTTCCTCTAAAAGTAAATTTCCAAGATATTCAACTTGCTTTACCCGGAAAGCAATATTTTCGTCTTTTACAGCTTCTTCGATTCCCCGGGCCATTGCTTCGAGGTCACGTCCAGCCAAACCACCATATGTATGAAGACCTTCGTAGACAACAACTAAGTTCCTTAGCTCTTCAAATAAATTGGGGTCGTTGCATGCTACAAATCCACCTATGTTAACATATAAGTCTTTCTTACCGCTCATTGTACATGCGTCAGAATAGGAACAAAATTCGTAGAGTATTTCAGCAACGCTTTTATTTTGATAATTGGGTTCTCGTTGCTGAATAAAATAAGCATTTTCAACTGCTCTGGTTGCGTCGAGAACTACTTTTACTCCATATTTATGGGCAATTTCGCTTACTTGTTTCATATTTTCCATGGAGACTGGTTGTCCCCCAGCCATATTTACAGGTGCACCGATCGTTATGTAAGGTACCTTTTCTGCTCCAACTTTTTTAATCAGATTTTCAAATTTTTGAAGGTCAATGTTTCCTTTGAAAGGATGCCAAACAGTTGGGTCGTGTGCTTCATCAATTATTACATCGACAAACGTACCGCCAGCTAATTCTTGATGGAGTCGAGTTGTAGTAAAGTACATATTTCCTGGAATAAAATCTCCGGGTTTGATAAGTGTTTTAGATAGCAAATGTTCTGCTCCACGTCCTTGGTGTGTTGGAACTACATATTTGTATCCATAATATTTTTGAACATTTGCCTCTAAATAGTAAAAGTTTTTTGAGCCAGCATAGGCTTCGTCCCCAAGCATCATACCAGCCCACTGATAATCACTCATTGCGTTAGTACCACTGTCAGTAAGTAAATCAATGTAAACGTCTTCTGAATGTAACAAAAAAGTGTTGTAACCAGCTTCCTTGATTTTTTCAAGGCGAAACTCTCGTGTTGTTATTTTTACAGGTTCTACCATTTTGATTTTGTAAGGCTCTGCAAATGGTCGTTTTGTTAATCCCATATTACACCTCAAAATGTGGAAAATTAAATTGTAAAATTCGCAAATTGCCAAATATTTTCGTAATAAGCAAAGGGTTTGCTAAAGGGATTTCTTATTTTTATATTAAGAAATTATATTCGTTAAGTAAAACTTTTATTGTTCTTTTTTGTTTACCAATTCATATTATTTGTTTGCAAAAGATTTTAATCTTATTATAAAATCTTTTATTTAGAAGATTTAATAAATCAAACTTTTAGTTGTGTAATAAATTAATACAAAAATTAACCGAATCTAGTTAATTTAATGTGCCTGAATGATTTAAGATATTTTCTCAACAACTTCTTTGCTTGGTTTAAGTTTTGCTTTTAGGATACGAATCATATCATAAACCATTTTTGGCATGTCATACTCTGGTTGCCATCCCCAATCTTGTCGAGCTACAGAATCGTCGACGTCGTCGGGCCAAGAATCTGCAATTTCTTGTCGGTAATCTGGTCTATATTCTATTTCAAAATTAGGATAGTATTTTCGAATTTCTTCAGTTAGCGATTTAACATCAAAACTCATAGACCCAACATTGTAATCGCAATGGTGGGTAAGTTTATCAATAGGTGCATTTAGTAAGTCGATAGCAGCTTTCAAGCAATCTGGCATATACATCATTGGAAGGCGAGTGTTTTCATTAACAAAACAAACAAACTTTTCGTTTGTTACTGCTTTGTAAAATATCTCGACAGCATAGTCTGTTGTTCCTCCACCGGGCAAGGTTTCAGCAGAAATAATTCCAGGATATCTTAACCCCCGACAATCTAACCCATATTTCCTAAAATAATAATCACCAAGTAGCTCAATTGTTACTTTGGTTAAGCCATACATAGTTTTTGGTTTTAAAACGCTATCTTGTGGTGCAATCTTAGGTACACCTGGGCCCCAAACAGCAATTGAACTTGGAACAAAAACTTTGGCTAATTGATGTTTCACCCCAAGATTAAATACATTTAAAGTTCCTCCAATATTGATATCCCAACAGCGTTCCGGATCGCTTTCTCCAACAACCGAAAGAATAGCAGCAAGATGTACAATGGTATCGATGTCATGCTTTAAGATTATTTTTTCAAGTTGTTCGGAATTTGTGACATCAAGTTTTTCAAAAAGACCATTTTCAATTGGGGAATTTTTCTGTGGTTCTGCAATGTCCGAAGCAAGAACATTATCATTGCCGTAAATATTTCTAAGTGCAATGGTTAATTCCGTTCCAATTTGACCACAAGCACCTGTAACTAGAACTTTTTTTGTTTCCTTTTTCATTATTCACCTTTCGTTTATGGAAATTAAAACATCTTTGTTACACAACCATTTTCAACTTTGAATATCCCATAGGTTTCAAAATTAGGAATAATATCTTTAATTAGGTTTATCCCCGTCATTGTAACAAGTAATTGTACCTTGACATTGCTCATTAAATTTAGGACTTGATAAACTCTATCCAAGTCCAATTCAGAAAAAATGTCATCAAATAAGACAATGGGATTTGTTTCTTTTGTTTTTTGTAGAAAGTTAATTTCGGCATATTTAAGTGCAATTAGGATAGATTTGCTTTGACCTTGGGATGCAACATCGCTTGCAACAGAATTATTAAGTTTAATAAAAAAATCATCTTTATGTGGGCCCAAAAGAGTCGTTCCACGTTCAATTTCTTTTTTAGAAACTCTTTCAAGTTGTTCATTTAGAAATGAGATAATTGAATCTTTTTCTTCCAAACGTGGGAGAGTTTCTAGATTGGTTAATCCAGTCGAAATAAAAGGAGAGTAATTAAATTCAATTTGTTCTTTTCCATTTGTAACAATATCAAAACTTTTTGCAAAAAGGGGTGAGAATTCTTTTGTAAAAATCATTCTTTTTTTTATAATAAAGGATGCGTTTTCAATTAACTTATGATTCCAAATTGGTAGTAATGCAATTTCATTCCTATTTCCATTCATAATTTCCCAAAGGAGTTTGTTCCTTTGTTTTACTATTCTTTTGTACTCAATAAGTTTTTTTAGATATTGGTTTTCTGTTTGTGATAGGACTTTGTCGACAAAATCCCTACGTGATGAAGGCGATCCGAAAACAATGTCTTTCATATCGGGGGAAAGCACTACGATTGGAATTGTACCAATTAGTTCTTGGCTTGAAATAATCTGTCCAGATGAATCACGAATTTCTTTACCTTTGTTCAATTGATATATAACATGGATGGTAAATGGGACTTCCTTGTCGGAAACAGCGAGAATTTCAATTGCATAGTGTTTTTCACCATTTCTAACGATATTTTGGTCGAATTTGGTTGCGAAACTTCTGGAGAAAGTTGCAATAGAAATAGCTTCGAGTACACTTGTCTTTCCAGATCCATTGGGCCCAAACAGGATATTAATGTTTGGTTCAAGATGGATTTTACTACTAATATGATTTCTAATATTTTCTAATGAAATATGTTTGATGAACATATTGTCAGATTTTCATCGGCATCAGAAGCATCAGAAGTCTTTCTCCATCGTTAATTGGTTTAAAAACAGCAGGTTTTGTTGGACCAGACATTTCAATATAAACTGAATCATTTTCTCCTTCGACTTCCATATTTTGAATTGCTTCTAAGAATAATTCAAAGTTGAATCCGACTAAATAACTTGCGGTGTTGCTTTCGCAGTGTATGGTTTCTTGTGCTTGAGTACCAGCTTCAGGGTCCTCTGCTGTCAAGGTTATTGAATCATTAAAAATTTCAAACTTAACAAGTTTTTGTACTTGGCTTGCAAAAAGACTTACTCTTTTCAAAGCTGGAACAACTTCCTTTTTGTTAACTTTTAGTATGTATGGGTTTTCGTTGGGTATTACGTTTTCATATTTTGGGAAACTTTCGTCGATAACACGAGTAATGATGACAGTGTTACCGATATCGAAACGAGTGTGTGTAATTTTTTCATTCTGTTCGATAAAAGAAATAATTACATCGTCGTCGGCTTTCCTTAGCATTTCCATAGTTCGAGCAGGAATAATAACATTGAGGTTTTCTGGAAACACATTATGCTCATTTGAGAGAACAGTTGCTTTAGTTAATCTGAAACCATCTGTGGAGACGAAATTTGCTTTGTTACCTTGAAATTGAAACAAGACCCCTGTCATTGCGGGTTTGAAATCGTCTAAGGATACACAAAAATAAGTTCTTTCCGAAGCCCAGGTAATATCTTTCATTGAAATAAGGGCAGCTTTCTTTTTTGTTTCTTCATCAATTGGGTTGATTAATTTTGACAGGTCTGGCTTTTCGGATTGGAATAATTCCGGCAGAGTCAAGTATTCAAGAGGATCGAGTCCTTTCATAGAATACTTTCCGACTGCTGTTTTAATTGTAATTCCAAAGTTTTCGTTATCCGAGGAAAAAGTAAATTCCTCGCTTTCTTCCAATGCCTTAATTATATCTGTAATTCTTTTACCGGGAACCAATACTTTTCCATCTTCATGAGGATTGACAACGATTTGATGCATAATAGTTATTTTTTGGTCGGAAGCTACAACTTGTAATAAGTCACCTTTGAGAATAAAATAAAAATGCTCCAGAACTGTAAGAGTAGATTTTTTAGGTAATGCGGGTGTTACTTTTTGGAGTGCTTGGTTTAATTCTTTCAATGATACTGTAAATTTCATAGTTTCTCCTATAATATTGATTTAAACAAATTTTTTAATTTTAAAATTTAAGTTTTGCAAATTATGAAAATGATTAATATTTATAATAATTGTTTAATCAAATTTTTCATTGGCTTGTGAAATGAAAATTTGTAAGTTCGGTTTAGACAATTTTTTCTTTGGTTTAGCAATTGCAATTTTATTTCTTGTTTTGCCTTTAATATTTAATTTTCCTTCCGTTGTGGTTTTTTTATTTTGGATCTTGGGAATTTTCATCTTGTTTTTTTCCTTTTGGTTTTTTCGAGATCCAAGAAGAAATATCCCGCTTTTAGCAATAGAGGATAGTTCGATTGTCCTTGCACCAGCGGATGGCAAAGTTATTGAAATTAAAGAGGTAGAGCAGGCCATTCTCAAACAGAAAGTCATTCAAGTATCTATTTTCCTTAGCCCTTTGGATGTTCATGTAAATCGTTCCCCAATCACTGGAAGTGTTTTTTATTTTCATTATTTTCCAGGGAAAAAACTTGTTGCTTATCATCCCAAAGCTTCCGAAGAAAATGAACATACTTTTATTTGTGTTAAGAATGAGTTTGGTTCAATTGCATTCAAACAAATCGCTGGTATCCTTGCTCGCAGGGTAGTTTGTGTAATTAAAGAAGGGGACAACATAAACGCTGGAGACAAAATTGGAATGATGAAATTTGGGTCCCGGATGGATGTTTTTTTACCAACAAATTCAAGAATATTTGTAAAAGTTTGGGACAAGGTCCGAGGTGGCGAGACAATTATCGCTCGCTTGCAAAAAGAATATGAGTTTCCCAATATTTAATAATTAACAATGATTCGGTTTACTCGGTCAATAGTACCAAATTCTTTAACGTTAGCAAATCTTTTTTCTGGATTTGTTGCATTGATCTATGTCTCGAGAGGAGAATTCCTTCTTGGTGCGTTGTTTGTGCTTTTAGCAGCAATTTTTGATTTGATAGATGGTATCACTGCAAGGTTAGTTCAAAGTGCAAGCGAATTTGGTGTTCAACTCGATTCGTTGTCTGATGTAGTTTCTTTCGGGGTTGTACCTTCGTTTATGCTTTATAAAATTTATTTTTTTCAGTTTGGAGACTTGGGTTTGATTCTTTCTTCGTTGCCCTTGATTTGCGGAGTTTTAAGGTTAGCCCGATTCAATGTTCAAACAAATGCTTATCAAGATAAAAAATTTTTTACTGGTCTTGCTATTCCTGCGTCAGCATTTTTTATTGTTTCTTATTTAATTTTTTATCATCTTAGAGATATTTTTGCACAGGAGGTTAAAACCTATTTGATTTTCAGTGTTACAATTTTATCTTCTTTATCGATGATTTCTACAATAAAATTCTATAATGCTCCGCGACCAAGTATTAAATACTTTAAACAACATCCCTACATAACTTCGATTTTTGCTATTGCAATTGTGCTTTCTTTTATTTTCAAAGGTATGTTTATCTTTCCTTTTTTTGTTTTTTACATTATTGGTAGCTATATTAGGCATTATTATTTAAAATTATTTTATAGAAAAAATTTATAAAGGAATCTTATGCCCACTTTTTTTGCAAAAGTAAAAGTAATGTTAAAAAAAGAAATTTTGGATGTTCAAGGTAAAACTGTTGAAAACTCGCTAAAAACACTCGGCTTTGAAACAATATCGAACATAAGAATTGGAAAATTCATTACATTTAAAGTCGAATCTGACTCTATTGAACAGGCAAAGGAAATTGCTTACTCTGCCGTGGATAAACTTTTACATAATCCAAATATAGAAACATATTCAATTGAAATTGAAAATTCTGAAAGGTAGATATGAAGTTTGGAGTTGTGGTCTTCCCGGGTTCTAATTGTGACCACGATGCATATTATGCATTAAAACATAACCTTGGTTATGAGGTCCTCTTTCTTTGGCATAAGGATACCAGTATTCCTTCGGAGGTAGATTGTGTAATATTACCTGGTGGTTTTTCTTACGGAGATTATTTAAGAACTGGTGCTATCGCTCGCTTTTCTCCAATTATGAATGAAGTTGTCAAATTTGCAACCAAGGGTGGACTCGTTCTTGGTATTTGCAACGGCTTTCAAATATTAACTGAATCAGGATTGTTACCAGGCTGTTTGCTGAAAAACATTTCCCTAAGATTTATTTGTAAGGATGTTTATTTAAAAGTTGTTAGCAATAATACACCTTTTACATCGTTAATCCAAAAGGGTAGTGTTTTAAGGATACCTATTGCTCATTTCGAAGGAAATTATTATGCTAATGAAGACGTTATAAGAGAACTTGAAGACAATGAGCAGATTGTATTTCAGTATTGTAATCGTGAGGGAAATGTGGATAACATCTCTAATCCCAATGGTTCGATAAATAACATTGCTGGAATTGTTAATAAATATAGAAATGTATTAGGTATGATGCCGCATCCCGAAAGATATTGTGATCCAATTTTGGGTGGATGTGATGGAAAATTTGTTTTTAATTCTATAGTGAACTTTTTGCTTAGATAAATGGAGGTTTGATGTTTAATCTTGGTGTTCCAGAATTACTTTTAATCGGGATTATTATCCTATTAATTTTTGGGGGGCGAAAAATTCCCGAGTTGATGCGAGGGTTAGGTCAAGGTCTTAAAGAGTTCAAAAAAGCTACAAGCAACGATGATTTGGAATCTGAAACTAAAAAGTCTGCTGAGAAAAAAATAGAATAGCTATGTTCGATGTTGGAGGCGGTGAGCTTCTACTAATTATCCTTGCAATAGTTATTCTTTTCGGTCCTGAAAAGATTCCCGAGCTATCTCGATTAATTTCGCGTGGAGTTCGAAAAGTAAGGGAAGCTCAAAATCAAATACATTCTGAAATAACAAATATTACACGCGAAATAAATGCAGATTTAGCTTCAAAAGAAGAAACTAACAAAATAAACAAAAACAATCACTAAAGTTAATTTATTGATTTCTTACCAACCGACACCAATAGTTGTTTTCTTAGTTGATACTTCTCCATTTATAATATCAATTGCTTCAAAATGAATAACATAACCTCCTGGAGCTACTTTATCACCAAAATTCGTTTCCCCCTTCCAAATAATTTCACCCGCAGAGGAGGAAATTAAATTGTTTGCCAAAGTATATATTTCTATACCATTCAATGAATAAATCTTAACGTTGATTCTTGCTTGTTTATATGGAAGAATGTAAGAAATGATCGCTTGGGATTTTGAGTTGGTGAGTGGTGAAAAGGGATTTGGTTCGATGGTCAAAGAAATTTTATTATCCTGTTTGTAAGAGACACTGTTTATTTCACCAGGTGTAGCTCCTCTTTGGTCAACGCTGGTAAACCAATTCTCCGATGCGAATGAAGCCTGAACTGGGATTTGCTTTTCCAGGCTTTTTTGCTTGTAGCTCGTTAATTTACCCTTATGCCATTCTGGATAATAAGATAATGAATCTTGTGTTACTCCAATTTTGTTTATTAAGATTATTTGGTCACCAGTATTACGCAAAGAAAAACTACCTTTGAAATAGTAGAAATTTTCTTTTCCCCTTAATTCTTCAAAACAATTGTAGAAAGTGGAATCCCAAAATACAACAAAGTAATTACCAGGTGGAATTTCCAGAGATTTATTCTCATTCGAAATAAAGACTATAATCTTATCTGAACTGTTAACAATCTTCCAAGTGCTGATGTCTATTGTATCATGAGTGGAATTGGCGAGTTCGATGAATTCCCCGCAACCCGAGTAAGCATCAAAAAGAAATTCGTTTACTAATAACCCTGTAAAAGGTTTAGGTAGAGTAAGGTTGCTAGTAATTAATCTTTTAGTCCTGGTTTTAATTGAATCGTAAGTTAAAATAATTTGAATTTCCTTCAGAATATCAACCTCTTCATCGTCGAATAAAGTATTGATTTGAAATTCAAAAAAAACCGAATCCTTTTTCTTAAGATTAAAACTCACTCTAGTAGGGATTGTTTTTGTTTTTTCTTGTTGCTCATTTATATAACGAATTTCAATTTCAACCAATAGACTGTCGATCGATAATCTTCCCTTATTTTGCAATGTTAGGGTACATTTCCCTTCATTAAAAAAAAGACTATGAGCCAGTTCAAAATCATTTATATGCTTGCTATTAGGCTTGCAAATCGTGTGTCCGAATTTATCCTCTGAAATATTTAAATTGTTTAAGTGATAGCCCGGTTCGCTCCAATCATATCTTTCTATGGAAAAACCTCTCTTTACAAACTTTGAATTATAATAAATACTGTCTACAATAGACGAGTCGATTTTTCGTATAGTAACAAAATCCCAATCATTGTGAAAAGTAGGCAGCTTGTAAATCAAGGATTTACAAGTAATGAATTGTGAAAAACCTATTGTGTCATCTAAAATAATTAAATAAGAGTTTGCTGGAATAGATATTGTTTCTGGTATTTTTATTGAAGAATTTCTATTTGTAATTAATAAACCATTAAATGTAAGCTCGGAGCTACTTGTATTAATGATTTCCAGCCATTCTGATTGGTTTGTATTAGGAGCAGGAAAAATCTCGTTGATATAAATTTGAGCGTAAATTTGTATAGTAAGCCACAAGAAAAAAAGGCTAGTTATGAGTTTCATAATATTGGATAAATGGCTCAACTCGGGATTTGCTTACTAAAATATCCAGCAACTCGGAAATAAATTTAGATTCACTTTCATTAAATCGATTATAAATTGGGCTATCTAAATCAAAGACACCAATGACTTTTCCCTTATAAAACACAGGGACAACCATCTCGGAGTTGGCAGTAGGGTCGCAAGGTATATACCCTGGGAATTTATGGACATCCGGAACTATAATTGGTTTTCTAGATCTTACAGTAGAACCACAAACACCTTCATTAATTGGGATTCGGACACATGCAATTTTCCCTTGGTAGGGACCAAGTACCAAGTTTCCATTTGATATAAAATAAAATCCAGCCCAACTTATTGAATCAAAATTGTAAAAAATTAGTGAACAAAAATTGCATGAATTCGAGACGAAGTTGTTCTCTTTAGCCAAAAGGTTCATCATCCTATCTTTGATTTCAACGAAATGACCTCGTGGTAAATCTATCTTTTGCATAAAAATTCTATAAAGTTTAACAAATAAAAAAAATACTAAAAACTCAATAAGTAATTGTCCCAAAATTCAAGAATTTTTACATTTTCCCAAAAATCTTTTTCTTTTTCTTCTCTTTTTTGTTTAATAAACTCAACAAAGTTAAGAAAAATAGACACATTTAATTGTTTTTTTTGGCAAAACTTATCAAGTAAAGCTAAAAGAACGGTTAAATCTTGAATGTCTCCGAGTAGAGTTTGTAATTCTTGAATTGATTTTAGTTTTTCCTTGGGGCTTTGAATAATTTGCTCGATTGTCTCAATTATGTATCGAAACTTCTTAATCTTTAGCCGAACTTTGTGATAAGTATCATATTCGCCATATTTGATACTTTCCAAAGCATTTTTTACCTCGAAAAGGGATTTATATGCAATTTTTCCAATGTCTCTGATTGTTAATAATTCTAAACATTCGAGCGTCTTTAAATTGTTTTGATAGAAAAAAATTTCTCCGCTAAGATTAAACTCACTTTGAAAAATGAATGATTTTAGTATTTCTACTTGCTTTTTTTCTTTTCTTTTTAGATTGCAAATAAAGTCCAAAAGTTCTGGATATTTTTTTAAGTTGTTGATTAAAAAATTTAGCTGGACTTGTGCATCTCTTAATTTGTTGAATCTTTTAATTTTTTTCTTCAAATCGGAAAATAATTCAGGGTTAATTTCTTTACCACACATTTCATTCATAAAAGACATAAATGCTAGAATTCGCCTTATAGATACTCTTAAATCGTGTATAGGTTCATCTTCGAAGCTTTTTCTAACTTTATCTAGATTGTCTGTATATGTTTCCCTAAGGTTTTGTAATCGTTTATTAAGTGTTTTCCTTATTTCCAAAGTAACCATAGTTAAAACCTAATTTCTTCTACAGTCCAACCCTTTTTAACAGAAATTTTAGGGAAAAACTTAATGATTTTTTCCGAAAATTGAAATGGCTTATATGTTCCAAAATCATACACACCATTTTTGTTTGAGTCGTAAAATGCAACAAGCTTGTAATCATCTTCTGGAATTTGTTCAAACTTCCATGTATTGTTAACTATTTCGCAATAGAATCTCCTTTTATTGCTTATAGCTATAAGCATAGGTTTACCAAAACTTGTATCAAGTTTAGCAAGTAAAAGTCCTCTGATACTTCCATATTTTGTCTCTTCATCAATTCTAAGTGTAGTTAAGTGTTTAAAATTGAATGCTTTCCTTCCAGTGAAATCAAAGATTGTATCTGCCTTAATTATTATTGAGTATGAATTTCTCCATTTCAGATTTGGTATTGAAAGAAATATTTTATTTAAATCCACAAATTTGTAATTCACATTAGTTGTATCTTTTTGTTCAACATTTATGCTTTGAATAGATAAATGAGTTTTAGTAGTATCCAAAGGTACAGAGAAAGTTAATAAAATACTATCTTTTAAATTGGGAAGGAAGATTTGTTTTTCAAAAATTTGAGGTTGGAAAATATCAATTGATTTCGAACCTCGGAAAAAAATAATTTTGTCCATTTGCAAGATGTTTCCAGAAGTATCACTTATTAAGTTCGGAGTTAAGAAATTAATACTATAGATAGACTCTCGGAGTTCTTCTTGGAAGAAAGCAAATATGTTATTTGGATTACTTTTATCAATCAGGGCATAAATTGGATAGAAAGAAGTTTTGGAGATAGTGTCTTTGATTTCAAACATATTTGAGTAAGAATAATCACTCAATTGAATCGGCTCACTAAAAGTTAATTTTATTGTTTTTAAGCCTATTGCGTTTGCATCTATCAAAATTGGTGGTATTTCGTCCCTTGGCGGGGAAAGAAAAATAAACACTGTATCAACAAAATCGTTGTCTACTACAAAAGGCTGAGAACAAATTCCAAAGTTTTCAATACCATACTCAAATTCTTTATTATTGTTTTTATCAGCAAATGAAAAAATTACATAAGTATCAATTTTCAATGCATCAAATTTGAAACTTCCGGTATTGTCTGGTTGAGTTCGATAATGGAAACCTTTATTTACGTCAAGAATTGTATCTTTTATTTCGCTTTGGGGGATAGAATAAACAAAAATGTTTTGCTGTCCTTCGTTAACTACTTTGCCAAAAATTTTACCAGTATCAATAATATTTCCAGTTGAGAAAACCAAAGAAAAGGGTTCCTGTGGTTTGTTTCCATCCAAATCATTGTAATTAGTACCAAGTAAAAATGAAAAAGTTGTATTCTTAGGAAGTTCTTCGGCAAAGCGGAGGTACATTTTCTTTCCACTCCAGGAAACTTGGTATTTAACTTGTGGATTGAAAAAAATATGGTTGATTACGCTATTTCTGTCTACCCATTTGTTAAATTTTATGTAAATTTCTTTTTTATCAAAATTTGTTGTATAAACTTTTGGGGAAAATTCTAAAACACGAGGTGGAGTTTTATCGGGAGGTCCACCGGATGGAGGTCTAGGATTTGCACAAGAGAAAAATACTAAAAAAATTAGAAATACTGTTTTAAATTTATCTTTACTGTAAATGTACATTTAGTTTATTTTCACCAGTTTAAAAAACTAATTTAAATACTAATTTTGAAATGTAAATTTAAATAGTGTAAGTTATGGGGAAAATTACTACGTTTAATCCAGCAACGGAAGAAGTTTTAAATGAATTTGAAGAACATTCAGAGAAAGAAATTCAAGATAGAATTTCTACCTCGGTAATTGCATTTTCAAACTGGTCAAGTCTACCAATAACAAAGAGATGTGAATATTTGAGTAATGTTGGTAAAGTTTTGCAAAATAATAAGGACAAACTTGCAAAATTAATTACCTTTGAGATGGGTAAACCAATTAAACAATCTTATGCCGAAATTGATAAGTGTACTTGGGTGTGCCGGTACTACTCTGAAAATGCTGAAGAACATTTGAGAGATATTGAAATAATAACAGAGTGGCAAAGAAGTTATGTTGCTTTTCAACCCTTAGGTCCAGTGCTTGCAATTATGCCCTGGAATTTTCCTTTTTGGCAAGTGTTTAGATTTGCTGCTCCAAACCTTGCAGCGGGTAATAGTGCATTGTTAAAGCATTCGCGTAATACTATGGGGTGTGCAATAGAGATTGAAAGAGTATTACTTGAAGCTGGAATTCCAGAAGGTGTGTTTCAGAATTTGGTTATTTCTTCGGATAAAGTTGCACAGATCATTAATCATAAAGATATTAAAGCAATAACTCTAACCGGAAGTACTCCAGTTGGAAAAGAAGTAGCTAAAATCTCGGGGTGGAACTTAAAAAAGACTGTTTTGGAACTCGGTGGTAGTGATCCTTACGTAGTTCTTAAAGATGCGGATTTGGACCAAACAGTTGAAACTTGCGTGAATGCAAGATTAATAAATAATGGACAAAGTTGTATTGCGGCTAAAAGATTTATTGTTGAAAAACCAATTTTCGATGACTTTGTAGAAAGGTTTATCGAATTAGTTAGACATAAAAGAGTTGGTGACCCACTTGATGAGAATAATGATGTTGGTCCTTTGGCTCGTTCCGACCTGCGACTTGAATTGCACGACCAAGTAAAACGAAGTATTGGTAACGGGGATAAAGTTTTGTTTGGAGGAGAATTTCCAAAACAAAGAGGTTATTATTATTTGCCTACCGTTGTTATTGTCAATAGCACAAACAGCCCAGTTTTTTACGAAGAGACTTTTGGTCCAGTTGCTGCGATAATTTGTGCAGAAGATGAGGTTGATGCAATCAAGCTTGCAAATGAAACAAGCTTTGGCCTTGGTTCTGCTATTTTTACTTCTGATATCGAAAAGGGTAACTTTATCGCCAGGAATAAACTGCAGGCAGGTTGTTGTTTTGTGAATGATTTTGTTAAATCGGATCCCAGGTTGCCATTTGGTGGAATTAAAGATTCTGGTTATGGGAGGGAATTATCAATGTTTGGTATCCGTGAGTTTGTAAACATTAAAACTGTTTGTGTGAAATGATGATTTATCGGTTAACACTAATTATTTTACTTTCATCATATGCTTTTGTTTTTTCACAAGGTTTGCCAGTCCCTTATAATTTAGATTTTGAAATTGGGGAATTTGGAAAACTTCCAAAAGGCTGGACTGTGCCAAGTTATGCTGATAAACTTGGATATTCAGCTTATCTTACAAACGAAAAGCCTAAAAGCGGAAAATATTGCCTTGAACTATTTCGTGAAGGGAAATACGAAGAAGGGATTTACGGTTCTGTGATGCAAAGCATTGATGCAAAACCTTATCGGGGAAAAACAATTAGACTGAAAGCATTTATTCGTGCCGAGGTTCACAGTCCCAAAGGGAGTGCCCATCTTTGGATCCGAGAAAGAATTGGAAATGATGAAGAATCTGGCTATTTCGAGTATTTACCAAACCAACCATGTGTATTGCGAGAATGGGAATTAAGGGAAATTGTCGGTTTGATTAGCCCTGATGCTGATGTCATCAATTTTGGCTTACTTTTGTTTGGAAATGGGAAGGCTTGGATTGATAGCGTATCTTTCGAAATTATCCTTCCAAAAGAAGGACAAAAGTTTGTTTATGATTTTGACTCGTGTTCAATTGAGCAATTGGTGGATCTTGCGAGGGTCTATGGCATAGTAAGATATTTTAGTCCTTTGTCCGAAATGGACTTCAATTGGGAGTGCTTTCTTTTAAATTCTGTAAAGTTTGTTTTGGAAAAAACTGAAAGTATTTCAAAAAAAATCAATCATTTATTTTCAGATTTTTTGAAGAGGTATGAATTTCGAGAAAAAGATTTTGATTCCACTGGTTTTATTTCTTGGTTGCATTATGGTTTTCCAAACGAAAAACAGCATCCATATTTTCGTTCAAAAAAAATTAATATTTTTAATCCATTAAGAAAGTATCAGGGAATAGTCCAACAGGTAGTGAATGTTCAAAAATACCAAAAAAACAAATTTACTTTTTCCATATATGTTTCTGGTAAGCTTTTAGATTTAGCTTCGAAATTTGTTTTGGCAGTTCGTTTTGATGATTCCAATAATAAGCAAGTAGGTTATTATTTCGAAGAGTTTAAAAATATTGACTCATTAAGTTGGAAAAAACTCGAGTTGAGTGCAACAATTCCAGAAAATTCTTCTTTTGCAAAACTTGCTTTAATTTTAGTTGGGGAAGGCAATTTGTCTCTTGACGATGCCGGTTTTGAGGTTTCTGGTAATCCTCAAACAAACCTTTTGCTTAACAATGGTTTTGAAATATCGAAGGATACCCTACTTGTTTTTAATTGGAGACTATTAGATATCTCTTTACAAAGTGGATATCTGGCTTTTGTTAAAAAGGATAAGTCTAGAGGTGGGGGAAAGTCGTTGAACTTATTTTCTGACCCAAAAACCAAAATTTCGTTTCCAAAACCAAACGAAATAGTTCGAATTGAGCTTAGCGATAACGAAACGATTGAAATCCCAATTTCCATGCCCGCTAGTTATTTTTCTAATCATGGTTTTAGTAAATCAGGGTATCAAGAACTTGATTGCTTATTTGATTTGAACGATCAAATTTCCCAAATTGCTTTATTAATAGATATTTGGAATTTTCTTATTCATTTTAACCTTTTTTTTGAACCTAATGAGCCTTCTGAATCCCTGCTAAAAAGTCTTATTGATGAAACGGTTCGAATGAAAGTCCAAAACCATAATAATTTAAAAGAAGGATATTTTAGAATACTAGAAAAGTTGATTTCAAATATTAAGGAAAACTTTTCGAGAGTTATTCATCGCGAGATTATCAATGATAAGACTTTCCCTTTTATGTGGAGGTACATAGATGGCAAAGTTTTAATTACCCAAGTTGTAGGAACTAATACCATTACTGATATTGGCGATGAAGTTTTGGCGATAAATTCAATCCCTACAGAAACATACATTGATTCTATTTCGAAGTTCGTAGGATTTTCTTCCGAGAGATGGAAATATCTTAAATCTTTGGCTTACATCAGAAACTTTTTACTATCGGATACTATTTATTTAGGAATTAAAAAGCCCGATGGTAGAATTGTTAATGATACTTTTACAAGGAGCATATTATCAAATGAATTAGTCGAGGAAAGACCAGAACGATTTTCATTTTTACATGAAAAAATTGTTTACTTCGATTTGACAAGATTAACAGAAAAAGAATTGAAAGACATTCTTGATACTCTCAACCATAAAGATTATTTCATATTTGATTTGCGAGGAATTGTTTTATCGAGCGAACAATTTTTGAGTTTATTTACAGAAAAATCCTTGGATTGTGAAATATGGCGACTTCCAGTCTTTTCATTCCCAAATAAACAAAATATTTCATGGCAGAGTATTAAATGTATAATATCGGGAAAGAATTTAATTCGACCTAAGGGGATTTATTTTTTAGTAGACGAACGAACTATTGGTATTGGAGAAATTATTGCCGATTTAGCAAAAAGGTTTAAAATTGGAATACTTGTTGGGACAACAACTGGTGGAAATCCAATGGAAATGGTTTCCAAAACATTTCCCGATGGTGTTACACTCTATTTTGGTATTTTCAAAGTGTTTTCTTGTGGTGGGGAGGACTTATTTAAAAAAGGGATTCCACCTAATATTCCAGTAAAAATTAAAACCGACAAGGAAAACCTTTCCAAGGACCAAGTTTTGAAGAAAGTACTTTCTTTGATTATTACAAAGTAATTTTAAAATAAATTTTCTTTGTAAATTTGTCTTTTGTTTAACAAGATTTGGTACAAAATGAAAAAAGTCCTGTATTTTAATCTAATTTTTATAGCGCTTTTAATTCTTTTACCCTTAACAACTTTCGCAAAGTTAACAGAAATTAAACTTATTACAAATGCCAATTGCAATAATTGTAAAACTAAGATCGAAAAAGCGTTAAAGGATGCTCATGGGGTTAAGGAAGCATCTTTAGACTTACCAACAAAAATTGCTCTTGTTAAGTTTGATTCAGAGGCAACCAACCCTGAAAATTTAATCTCAGAGTTACAAAAGGTTGGATATGATGCAAAAGTTTACGAAGGTGATAAGGATTATGGATTGCCCGAGCACAAAGACGATGGGTGCAAGAATAAGAAAAGCGATTCAAAATGCAAAGATAAAAAGACTGAGTGTAAAGATAAAAAGTGATTTTTTTAAGTAAAAATTGTTAAATTGGCTCTTTTAAACTCTAAAAGAGCCATTTTTATGGCTATATTATTTAAAAAAATAGAACATTTTTTAAAAAACAGGTTTCGATATTTTGTTTTCAAGTTAAATACAAATAAAGTTCCAATTCCAGTTACTGAATACAATTCCCAAATTGCTAATTGCAGACGAATTTTGGTGCTTAGACAAGATAGAATTGGCGATTTATTAGTTTCTGTTCCTTTTTTTAAAATTCTCAAGGAGAGGTTACCACATAGCTCTATAGAAATTCTTTTAGGTTTTAGAAATTTTAGTGCAAAAGTCTGTGTTGCACAATATGTCGACAAAGTATTGGTTTTACCAAGAAATATCTTTAAAAGTACTATCTTTATATTTAAGCTTAGAAAAAGGAACTATGACTTAATCATTGATCTTTTTGACAATTCTTCCTTCACCTCGAGTTTGCTAATAAATTTTCTTAAACCAAAATTTTCTTTGGGATTTGACAAAGAAAATAGAAATGTTTATACTTACGTTGTTACGTTGCCAAATAAAATGCAAATCCACATTGTAGATAGAATTTGTAATCTTTTGATACCCTTTGGAGTTAATCCTTTTAAGATAGAAAAGAAATTGGAATATCCAATAGTCAAATCCAATAAGTTGCCCCTCAAAACCAAACCACGAGTTGGAATTGTAATTGCAGGTTCAACAAAGTCTAAATATTGGGGAGTTAAGAAGATTGCTTCCTTAATTGAAATGTTAAACGATAAATTTGAGTTTGAGATTGTGTTATTCGGAACAAAAAAATACTTAGCTGAGATAAGTCTTCTTGGTAAATTTCAAAATACTTTAATTGCACCTTTTACATCCGATTTCGATGAATTTGCTTCAATGATTGCAAGTTGCGATTATTTGGTGAGTCCGGATACCTCGGTTGTTCATCTTGCTTCTGCATTTCAAATTCCAATCGTTGTGTTTTATACTTTTGTAGATAATCAATTTGGTATGCCTTGGTTGCCTTATAAAACGAAATTTAGAGAAATAATTTCAAAGGTTAATGGTTATTCTGATATTGAACCAAACCAAGTTTTTAAAGGGTTAATGGATTTATTAAATTGATTTTATGGATATATGTATTTTGCAATTGGGTACTTTTGGAGATATGATACTTGCCACCCCGATTATTTCTGCAATAAAGAATAAATATCCAAATGCAAAGATTTCCTTTATTGCTGGAGGCCGAAATTTTGTGGTAATTAAACATAATCCTAATGTTAAGACAATTTATGTTTGGAATAAGTACCCACACAATATTTTCAAAAATTTATTCTTACTCAGAAAGGACAAATTTGATTACTACGTTGACCCAAAAGATCATTTTTCATATGAAGGCAAGATAATTGCAAATTTAGTTCGAGCAAATGTTAAAGTAGGTTATAATAGTATTAAGGGAAAATGCTTCGATATTACAGTTCCAGACGAGGCTAAAAATTATGAATTGCATTTTACTCAAAGGGTATTTCAGGCTTTTAATTCACTTGGAATAAATTTAAATACCAAAACTATCCCAAGACCAGAGCTATATTATCCAAATAAATCATTGGAATATGTAGAGAAATTTCTTGAAGAAAATAATTTAAATAAGGGAAACTATATTTTTTTTAACATTTCTGCTAGTCATCCTCGCAAAACTTTTAATGATGAGGCTCTGAAATTTATCTTTTCTAGCATCGATAGAAGTATGCCAATTGTGTTAGGTTTTGATGTGCGCGATACAATAAAAGCATTAGACTTGAAAAAAGAATTTAGTTTTTTACATTTGTTTTTCTCAGGATCTATTCTGGATATTTTTGCTTTAATCGAAAATTCTTGTGCGGTAGTAACTCCTGATACTTCTACTGTTCACATTGCAACGGCATATTCCAAACCTACTCTTGCTTTTTATAGCGGTCTTGATAATTTCTTTAATAAATTCCATCCTAATAATCCTAAATGTATTGTGGTTCGTGCAGAGAAAGGGGACCACGGTATTCAATCCATCACTATCTCAAAAATAGTTAAATCGATTAACGATTTCTTTCCAACTATTCAGGAGGTTCTATGATACGATTTTTTCCCTTCTTTTTCATTGTGTTTGTTTTTTATTTTTCTGTGGTTATTTCTCACGCAAACGAAAGTTTGCTCAAACTTTCGGGATATGTAAAAACAGATGTTTTATTCGATTCTAGACAAATTGACCAGCTTCGCGAAGGGCATTTCTCGATAATTCCTAAAAAGGAAGAATTGGACTTGCAGAACAACGATCTTAACGCGAAACCAAGCTTCAACATTCTATCAATTCAAACAAGACTTGCGGGAACTATTTCAGGTCCAGATGTGTTGGGTGCAAAATCTATGGCATATTTTGAAACTGAATTCTTTGGCTCAACGGATGCAAATATTAATACTCTTCGTCTTCGACATGCCTATTTAAAATTTTCATGGGAATACTTCGAATTTCTTGCTGGTCAGTTCTGGCATCCGATGTTTGTTGTGGAGTGCTTTCCTGGTACAATTGGCTTTAATACTGGTGCTCCGTTCCAACCATTTATACGTGCTCCGCAATTACGGTTGACTACTAAAGTAAATCCTTTTAAGTTAATTTTTACTGCTTCATCTCAGCGAGATTTTCAAAGCCCTGGTCCAGATGGAAATTCTACCGTTTATCTAAGAAATTCAGTGATTCCAAACCTTAATGCTCAATTACATATCAAACTTTTGGATAATGCTTTAATTGGTGGTGGTGCAGACTACAAAAGACTTGCTCCAAGAGTCAAAACTAAAAGCAATATTTCAATAAGCGAGTACATTGAAAGTTTTTCTTTTCTGGGTTTTTTAAAAATTGTTGTAGGTGAGTTCAGTTTTAAAGCAGAAGGTGTTCTTGGGGAAAATTTAGCCGAGATGGTTATGCTTGGAGGGTATGCAGTTGTAGACACTACTAAAGATAAATGGGAATATACTCCTAATCGTAACTTGAGTTTATGGACGGACATTTCTTTTGGTAAAGATGTTGAGTATGGAGTTTTTTGTGGGTATTCAAAAAATTTGGGAACAAAAAATATTACTTATCAAAGGTTCTTTGGAAGGGCTGAAGATATTGATGACTTATTGAGAGTTTCGCCCCGAATTCAAGTCACATTTGGAAAGGTTAAAATAGCAGGAGAAGTTGAGGTAATGATAGCTAATTTTGGGAAGGTAAATAGGTCCGACAAAGGAAAAATTACCGACACAAAAAGTGTAACAAATATTCGGAGTCAATTAGCTTTTATGTATCTTTTTTAGTTTGTAAATAGACCCCTTCCTTGAAGGAGGGGGCTTTCATTTAATAAAGTATGATTATTTCCAGTCAATTAGCAGCGAAAAACGCATTGTATTTGCAAGAGGATGGTTTTCCTCGATTGGATTGATAAAGCTAAAATCAAGCCTAAAGATATCGTAACGCAAGCCTGCACCAAAGTTCCAGTATTTTCTGTTTCCAAGAGCAGCGGGCTCAGTAAAATATCCAGCACGAAGAGCAATAAGGTTTTCGTACCAATATTCAGCACCCAAGGAAATCTCTACACCGGGGTTTCTCCAAGCGGTTATGAAAGATTTTGGAACCGGGTCGCTTGTTAGTTCTGTGCGGTAAACTAATAGTTTTGAAATATCCAAGGCTAGTTTTAGATCATTATATTCATCTTTTACAATATTGAAGGCAGTACCAAGACGAAGAGTTGTTGGTATTGGATCCGACTCTTTGCGATAGGTGATTTTGGGCCCAACGTTTTGTAAATTGAGTCCAAGGGAAAAAATATTTCCAATATCAGTTCCAAAAACAATTAGCTCTTGTGGTTTCCAGAGAACTCCAAGGTCGAATGAAGCTGTTCGGCCAATTCCAGCATCCCCGCCAGCAAGGGCGCTTGCTGGTGCAAGATTGGATTGAATGTATCTAAGTTGTACCCCAATTCCGAGGTCCTTTGCAACTTCTGTTCCATATGCAACACCAACAGCAAACTCATTGGAGCGGAATTTACCGAGGGCATTTCCATTTATGTCGGTTCTTGTAAATTCGCCTAAGTGCATGAAAATAAAGTTGAAAGTAATTGTTCCATCGAGAGATTCAAAAAACTGTCCAACAGTACCGTAACTATAATATAAATCAGCATTAAACATTGGTAGCCATTTGGAAAAAGAAAGGGATATTTGTCTGAAAGGGACGACATCCTCAGGATCGAACCCTTTCTGAACGTACTTTAGAAAGCCTAAACCACCGGGATTCCAATAAATAGCATTGATATCATCGGCAATTGCGGTACCTACTTCACCCATTCCACTTGCACGAGCGTCTGGTGGTATAGAAATGAATAGTACTGAGGCACCACCAGCTTGGGAAAAAAGTGTAGTTTTTGCGACTAAAAACAGGCAAATGATTGCAAATCCAATTTTTTTCATATTAATTATACCTCCTAAACAAATTCATTAACGAATTATTTATCTTACGATTGCAAATTTACCAGAAATATGAGCTTTTTTTGACTTAGTTTGAACGGTTATCAAATAAAAATATATTCCTGGAGGAATATTAGTTCCGGCTTCGTCGACACAATCATAGTTTATTTCAAAATTCATTAGTTTATTCAAATCCTGCATCGATTCAAATATTTTTTGTCCAAAATTGTTAAAAATTCTAAGATTAACCGAGTAGGGTTCATTTATATTGTGTTGGACACGAAAGGTTACAAAATTAATTGCTGGGTTGGGTTTTACGATAGGATTTGTCAGAATAATTCCAGCGGATAGATCTAAAATATTAAAATAGGCATATGAAATTGAAAAGTTATTAAATATATCCCAAGCGCGTACTTTGATTTTATGAGATCCAGGTTTTAACGGAGAAAGCATGCGTTTAACAATACCTTCTCTCGGGTTTGTAAGGGAACTTTCATAGTAGTTTGTTAAGTCGATTGATTCTGGATTATCATCAATCCACGCTTCAATTAAGTGGCCAATTCCTACACCAGTGGTATTGATCACTGTGTTATCATACAATTTGACAATTAATGTGGGTGGATTGCTAACTACATCTCCATTTTTGAAAGTAGTATCATCAAGGAAAACATTGATAATTGGAGGTTCAGTATCAAATATAGTATTTGAAGTATCTATGCCTGAAACTTTTATTCTGTTTTCATATCCTTTTGCAAAGTAATTTTTTAAGGTATCTTGGGCATAAAGTCTAATACTTAAATTACCGTTCAAGAAACTCAGCTCGTCGGTAACAAAGAATTCACCACTAAAAGAGCCATTAGTTACCGGTATTATTCCTTTGGCGATAATTCCACCTTCCTTGTAAATTGAGTGTTTAGTATTATCAATATCGTTAACAACTTTAGTATATCCAACATCATTAATAACAATTTCTACTGTTCCACTAAAATTTGAGATTCTAGATGAATCGTTAGGGGATAGAATTTCTCCCTCAAGTTTTAATATCGAATATGCATTAATATTTACGATGCTATCTTTTGGCAATTTAGATATATTAAACTCGTTTATTTTAGTTATTTTGGCAATGTTTTCTGGGATTGTTAGCTTAATAAGTGGGTCACCAAAAAGTAAATATTTTCTATGGTTGTCTCCAATAGATATACTTTTTACATTAAAATAAGCCTCTCCTAATGTTTGATAATTGCCGTTTTTATTCCTTTTAAAAAGTTCCTGGACAATTCTCTCGTTGAATATCTTATTGTCTGTTGTATAAACAGCCCTTGTTGCAGAATAGAAAGCTACTGCTCCACCGTTTTTGTGGAAAAGTAATTCTTCTGTACCACTTCTTATTTCGGTTAAATCAAATCTACCAAAATCGCAAGTAGCAGCAATTCCAACGAAAAGTTTATCTTTATTAGAAAGTAGAGAAATTGTTTGGTCCCTGTCGAATAATTCTTCGTGTGCCCAAACCCGTGGATTTCCGTGACCAAGCCAGTTAAGAAGTGTTGTACCATCATTAATTGATCTTACCAAATCGGCAGTTGCCAACGGTTTTCTTCGTCCCCCTGGAATATTTTCAGTCGGGTACTCTGCTAGGTAAATCTTTTTAATTAAAATATCTTGTGGAACATTAAAGTTGGATATTAATTCGGAATCTCTTGTGTGCAAATTCCCGTCGTAACTATTCTTGGACTGGGGACTATCATCGGCACTAAAGAGTACTGTTGAACGCCACTTGGATTTTTCCTGGGAATTTTCATAACTTGCCAATTTACTGACGTAGAGTAAACCTGTTTGGTCATCATATATGGGGACACGAGCTATTATTAGGTCAATAACCCAATCGTTACCGACTAAAAAAGCATAAAAATCATCACTCGTGTAACTTACAGTTGAAGTGAAGGATTGTGTATTGTCTGCAACTTGAAAGGCGGGAATATAGTTGACTTTTTTTGTTGAAATATTTCTAAAATCATAGTGGCCATCTCCCCAGAGAATCACGTATAAAGGTTTTATGTTCCAATTCAACAAAGCATCGGCAAGGAAAAATCTTAAAGCCATTGGGTCTGGTATTCCACAGGAATATTCATTATATATGTCATCGATGTTTACAATGGTTATTTTGTAGTTGGTGGTTTTTTCGCGGAACTCTTTATATTTATTTGCACTGTTTAATAGTGACTTATGAGTAATAACTACAACCTCGGAATTTAAAGGGTTGGTTTTTAATCCAGGAATTTCAATTTTTTCAATTTCAGGTTTAAGGAAATTGGAAGAAATAATAAATCTTCTAACATTTCCAGAATCTATATTGGTTCTAAAAAGAAAGTTGTTTAACACTACAGACTTATTAGTTAGTAGTTTAGGTTGACTTGGTTGAGAAACATCAAGGCCAATTATTTCTCCTTCGAATCCAGAAATCTGAAACTCGTAGCATCCAAAATAATTTGGTTCAGTGTAAAAGGCAATAGATTTGTCTGAGGCTTTAAATTGCCTAGGGTAATGTATTTCGTACCAATTGAAATATGGTGTTGCGCTGCCGGTGGCTCCAATTGGTGGTTTATATTCAATTCGGATATAGCTCCTGTTGTCCGAAGCAATTGTATTTGCAGATAATTTTGCTTCATATTGCCTTGCCTTGGCTTCCTCGTAGGTTACACAACGTGGAATGTGAACTTCGCCAATTAAGTTTTGACCTTCATAAAAAGAGAATTGACCATACAAATTATCAACTACATCGGTGTAATTCTGAGCAACATAAAAGCGGTATGATATTTCACCATTTTTATAAAGGTCGGAAAGGTGATTTGTAAAATACCTTGGGAAAATGCTAGCACCGAACCAAATATTCCCAGAACCACTACTGAACGGATTTGTTATCTCTTCGCGATAGAAAATTCTTTCAGTATAAAATTGAGGTATAATAGGATTTGTACAAGTAATATCAGCGGATTGCTGGATTCTTAATCCAGGGTCTCCTTCCCAACTTAGTAAATAATAATTTGAATTTGAATATTGGTTATGGTAGTTAATGAAAGTTCCTTTTTTAAATTCAAAACCTTTAGTACCTATACCGTAGAACAAGATGTAGTCTAAATCACCATTTGGTTTGGTCCGAACAATAATAGGAATTTGATTAATAGAATTGTTATTTGGGTTGGTTGGCGGTTCTGTAATCGGTTTACCATCTCCACCAAACAGTTTTATTGTATTTACAAGATGGGGAGGGATGGTTATCCCTAAAGATGATAAGTTAGATGCATCTATTCGGTAAATTCCTTCTTTATCTACTTTTATTTTTAATAGGGTTTTACTTTGGGATAAAATTGAATTTTCAGGTTTTGTTTGAGATACTACGTTTGTATTTTCAACAATCCAACTTTTTGCTTGGTTGGGATTAATTACATCTTGGATAATTTGTGATGTTGATTTTTGGAATTTTGGGAAAAAAGAAATCTCAATTTCAATATTAAAAGGGATGGTGATAGTATTGGTTTCTGGTGAATACTTTGCGACAATAATATTCAAAGAAGCTATATGAATATTCCTACCTATCCCAAGATATTGAATAAAAGACCACGAATTTTCTTGGATTTGAACGGTTTGAAGTTTTCTGGAATTATCATTTTGATAAAAAAGTATATCAAAAATTTCTGGGTTGGGTATATTTCCACTGAAGGTGAAATTATTATTTGATATTGATTTTTCAGTATGATACAAATCAATGCCGGGAACCCCTAAAAGCTTGCTAGTTACACAAATAATGTTTCCATCGGTTGTTCTAAACCATTCTGTTGGTTCATTAAAAATTGGCAATAAGTAATTTTTATTTTCGAAAATAATAGTATCGAATTTTAAAAAATTTGGTTGGTAAGATAATTTAAGCTTTGTATTATCTTCGATTAAAATAGTTAAGTTATCAACTTTTGATGTTACTAAATGTGGTATAAACAAACTCAATAAAAGAAGAACAAAAGTAATCTTGCTCTTCATTAATCCTCCGAAATTTAAAAAAATGAGTATTAAATTAATCGATAAGCTAATTTGTTTATTTTTCCATAACCAAATTGATAGACAAAAACGAAACAAAAATATTTTACTTAAAATAGACTTTTTTAAAATTCGTAATTTTGCTTCTTTGTAATAAAGAATTACTTCTATGGCTAATTATCCTTTTTCCGAGATTGAAAAGAAATGGCAAGCGTTTTGGGAAGAAAAAGAAATATTTAAGGTATTTGAGGATTCCACAAAACCAAAGTTTTATGTTTTAGATATGTTTCCATATCCGAGCGGAGCAGGCTTACATATTGGTCATCCCGAAGGCTATACTGCAACAGATATCATAGCTCGCTTTAAAAAAATGAAAGGTTATAACGTTTTACATCCCATGGGCTTTGACGCATTTGGTTTGCCAACCGAAAGATATTCTATGGTCACTGGAATTCATCCTCGAATCGCAACTGAAAATAATATTCGAGTATTTCGCAATCAATTAAAAATGTTGGGATTTGGATACGACTGGTCAAGAGAGATCAATACCACAGACCCAAAATACTTTAAGTGGACTCAATGGATGTTTGTTCAAATTTATAATTCATGGTACGATGAAGAATTAGGAAAAGCCAGACCAATCGATGAATTACCAATTCCTGATAATTTAAAAGATCCTCTTGAAATTGAAATCTACAAAGAAAATCACAGATTGGCCTACATTGCAATGGTGCCAGTTAATTGGTGCGAAGAACTTGGTACTGTATTGGCAAATGAAGAGGTAGATGAGTGGAGGGAAAAAGGATATACCGTTGAGCGTAAACCAATGAAACAATGGATGATACGAATAACAAAGTATGCTCAAAGATTACTTAATGATTTAGACTTAGTGGACTGGCCTAACTCGACTATTGAAATGCAAAAAAATTGGATCGGAAGAAGCGAAGGTGCTGAAATTGAATTTCAAATTGCTGGTACTAATGAAAAAATTAATGTTTTTACAACTAGGCCAGATACGTTGTTTGGTGCTACTTATATGGTTATTGCTCCGGAGCATCCAATTGTTCCCATCGTAACAACTCCCGAACGCAAAGAAATAGTTAATAATTACATTACGGAAACCATTAAAAAAACAGATCTAGAAAGAACTGATCTTAGTAAGGAAAAAACTGGTGTTCCAACAGGTGCATTTGCTATTAATCCTGCAACTGGTGAGAAAATCCCCATTTGGATTGCAGATTATGTACTGCTTCATTATGGAACTGGTTCGATAATGGCCGTACCTGGTCACGATGAAAGGGATTTTGAATTTGCAAGAGCATTTGGCTTGCCAATTGTACAAGTGGTAAAACCTCCTGACTCCGATTGGGATATATCTACATCACCTTTCGTTGAAGATGGAATTAATGTTAATTCGACAAATTTCGAGGTTTCTCTTGATGGTCTTGCTACCCATGAAGCAAAGGGAAGAATTATAGGTTGGTTGGAAGAAAAAGGAATAGGCAAAAGAAAAGTACAATATAAATTAAGGGATTGGTTATTTTCAAGGCAAAGATATTGGGGCGAACCCATACCTATAATTTTTTTCGAGGATGGGACGAAAAGAGCATTAGACTTGGATGAATTGCCATTGCTTTTGCCAGAAATAAATGAATTTAAACCAAGTGGAAGTGGAGAATCGCCTTTAGCAAATGTGGATAGTTGGATTAATTTCATTGACAAAAAAACTGGGAAGCGAGGGAGATACGAAACAAACACTATGCCGCAATGGGCTGGCTCTTGCTGGTACTATTTGCGTTACATTGATCCCCAAAATGAAGAATTCTTTTGCAGCCCAGACAAAGAAAAATATTGGATGCAACCTCGGGGTGTGGATTTGTACGTTGGTGGTTCTGAACATGCAGTTTTGCATCTTTTATATTCTCGTTTTTGGCATAAAGTTCTATACGACTATGGTTATGTTTCAACCCCAGAACCATTTTACAAGTTATTTCACCAGGGTTTAATTCTTGGAGAAGATGGGAGGAAAATGTCTAAATCACTTGGGAATGTAATTAACCCCGACGATGTTGTTACAAAATATGGTGCTGATTCCCTTAGAATGTTTGAAATGTTTCTTGGACCACTTCAAGATTCAAAACCTTGGTCGACAACTGGAATTGAGGGAATAAATCGTTTTTTAAATAGAGTTTGGAGATTATTTATAGATGAAAACGGAAACCTTAATAGTTCCATAAAAGAAATACCATTGAATGATGAGCAGGAATACATTTTAAATTATACTATAAAAAAAGTTTCTGAGGATATCGAAAACCTTAGGTTCAACACTGCAATTTCCCAGATGATGATTTTTGTAAATGAGTTTTCTAAATATGAAATAAAGCAACGAAATGCCTTGGAAAATTTCCTTCTTTGTCTTGCACCTTTTGCTCCCCATATTTCTGAAGAACTCTGGTCGAAACTTGGTTATAAAGATTCAATATTTTTGCAAAAATTCCCAGATTACGACGAATCAAAAATTGTTAGAAAAGAAATTGAGTTAGTAATTCAAGTGAATAGCAAAATTAGGGCAAGGTTACAGGCTCCAATTGATATTTCCCAAGATGAAGCCTTTAAACTTGCAATTAGTGAACCAAATGTGAAAAAACATATTGAAAACAAAGAAATAAAAAAGGTTATTTTTGTCAATAATAAGCTTTTAAACATTATTGTTTAAACACTCGAACTTAGTTTTGCTAATTTATTTTGAAAGAAAGATATAAATTTTGGTTATTTTCATTCCTATTTGTGCGATTTTGGTAAGTTTTTAACGTAAACATAAATAAAAAACAAGTTTTTAGTTAATATTTTCCAAATTATTGCTGTAAAATCAAATTTTCTAATACTAGTTTTGTAGTTTTATTCACTACAAAATATTGTTAAAAAATATTACACAGCAAAAAAATATTAATTAATATTTTGCCCTTTAGTTTTTCGTTTTAAAATTTATTAATTAAATTTATAATTTAAAAAATATGAATTTTGATGTTAATTAATAAAGGGTAAGAAAATGAATTTTGGGAAGCCTTTCTACTTTGCAATTTTTTTTGTCTTTTTCTCATTTAACCTTTTTGCCGAGAATAATACTTTCCAAAAAACACCAGATTCTGATTATTTTCTTTATAGCGTAACTATTGATAACTCCAAAGAACCTGACTTACCACAAAAACCTAACCAAGACCAACCGCAGATTTTAGACAAGTCGAAGATTCGTATAATTAATCTTGGTCCGGTAGTTAATTGGAAAGGGTTGGATTATGCCCCTACGGTAAGTGCCGATGGAAAAACTTTATATTTTGTTTCGAATCGTAATGGTAGTAGGGTAAACCCCAAAATTGGGAAGCCTAGCCACGATTTTTGGGCTACCAAGAAAAATGATAGATTAGATACAATATTTTTTAAACCATTCAACATTGATACCACAACTATTTGGGGATACCAGGGAGTCAACACACCGGAAAACGAAGGTGTTGCCTCTATTGCTGCAGACGGTCAAACTTTGTTTTTTACAGCATGTAGCCGCCCCGATGGATTAGGTGATTGCGACATTTACAAAACAACAATTGAAGGGGACAAGTGGAGTAGACCGTATAACCTTGGACCTAATGTTAATTCTAAATATTTCGACGCTCAACCTTCTATTGCTCCAGACCAAAGCAGGTTGTATTTTGTTTCAACTAGACCTGGCCCGAATTCTGATGGTAATAATGAAAAGTGGGACAATATGGATATTTGGTATTCAGAATTTGACCAGGAGACCGAAGAGTGGATGCCCGCAAAAAATTTGACTGAGATAAATACTCCTTTTCAAGATGCTGGACCATTTATTGCCGCAGATAATCAGACTTTGTTTTTCTCTTCGAAAGGACATAAACCCAACTTTGGTGGCTTAGATTTTTATGTAACCAGATTTGACCCGATTACCAAAACATGGTCTAAACCTGAAAATTTGGGTGAACCGCTTAATACTCCTCAGGACGATCAATTTATTACACTACCAGCCTCTGGGGATGTTATTTATTTCTCTTCCCGAAGAAAGGATATTTCAGGATTTCAAGGCGATTTTGATATCTTTATGGCATTTGTTCCTTCCTACTTCCGAGCTGTTGTTGTGAAAACTACAGTTATCGACGAATGTAGCGGCGAAAATATCCCTGCAGTCGTAAGGATTAAGAGTCCGATAATTAATAGAATTGCTGTTGATACATTGAAGCCACCACGTAGCGAGATGGATTTTGTTGTTACCAATAATGATTATGGCGATCCACGAGATTCTATTATGTTTGTCAACTTGGAAATTACTGCCGAAAATCCAAAATATGGAAAAATGACCAAAATTGTTAGAGTAAATAAACCCAAACCAACTACAGACCCCGAAGAAGCAAAAAAATACGCTGATTTAATTAACGTTGTAATACCTCTTGGCCAACGTCCAGTTATTGGTGCTGAAATTGACGAAGCCAAATATGTTGCCGAAAACAAACATATTAAGCCTGAAATTTCAAATTTCCGTGGCTTGGTTATGGAACAATTCCAGACATGGGATCTATATCCACTTCTAAACTATGTGTTTTTTGACCTTGGTTCTTCAAAATTACCCGATAGATACATTCTATTTAGTTCCCCCGACGATCGCTTTAAAAAAGCATTTTCGGATACTACCATCAGAGGTGGAACATTAGAAAAATACTACCATATTTTGAATATTTATGGGTATAGATTGAATAAGTATCCCGAAGCGAAAATTGAGATTGTCGGTTGCAATGATGGCAAGACAGCAGAAGAGAAAAGGCCTAACCTTTCGAGAGAAAGAGCAGAAGCAGTATATAAATATTTGAGGGATGTTTGGGGAATTGATGAAAAAAGGATGAAAATTACAGTCAGAAATCAGCCTGCTGTTGTGTCGAACTTAAATGATTCTTTGGGTATAGTTGAAAATCGCAGAGTTGAAATTTTATGCAACGATTGGAACATTATGAAACCAGTTTTCGATAAAGATCCAAAAACCTTTCCACAACCTGAAACTATGTATTTTACTCTTAAAAATGGAATCGAAGATGAATTAGTTAAATCTCGTAGAGTCGAGGTTAAAAGGGGTGGAAGAGTTTGGAACATTCTTAAAAATATTGGCCGAGTTGAAAATAAATATTTGTGGGATTGGAAAAATGAAGATGAAGATTATCCCAAGGATGAAGTGCCATTTACAGCACAATTAATTATCACTGCGACTAACGACAAAGAATGTGCTTCGGATCCAATAATGATACCTGTAATGCAAGTTACAACAGAGCAAAAGAAAGTCGATATTCAAAAGGGTGCAAAAGACAGTACTATCGAAAGATATAGCTTGATTTTATTCCCATTCGACCGTTCTGATGCTGGCCCAATTAACGAAAGGATTATGAGGGAATATGTCTATAATAGGGTTTTGCAAACATCCTATGTCGAAGTTGTTGGGCATACAGATGTTGTAGGGTTGTATGAACACAATCAAGCTCTTTCTGAACGTAGAGCCAATACAGTTTACAACGGAATTATGCAGCAAACAAAAGGAAAAGTTGGTATTATTCTGAAACGAGGTGTTGGTGAAGATGAACCCTTGTATGATAATTCATTACCAGAAGGAAGATTCTATAATCGAACTGTTCAAGTAATTATTAAGACTCCTGTGGAATCCTGGGAGCAAGTAGGAAGGTAGTTATATATTAATTATTCTTCCTGGGTTCATTTCAATAAACTCCCTCCAATTTCGGGGGGAGTTTTTTAAGCTGTGGAAATGCTTTCCTTTTCTTGTTAAGTGGCAAAGTGCTACTGCCAAGGCGTCTGAAGCATCGGTTAGTTTTGGCTCGAGATTCAATTTGAGAATAGAGTTTACCATGAAACGAACACTTTTCTTTGTTGCATTTCCTTTACCTGAAACAGCGAGCTTTATTTCTCGAGGAGAATACTCGAAAACTGGTAATTTTAAATTTAAAGCAGCCAGTTCAACTGAAGTCCTTGCTTGGGTAAGTTTCATTAAGGATTGTGCATTTTTGTGGTAAAATTGCGTTTCGATAGCCATTTCGTCTATTTTGTACTCAATTAGTAGTGAAGAAGTACTATCATAAAGTACTTTAAGGGAATCAATAAAGGAAATTATTGATTTTCTTATTCTAGGCTTTATTATAGCATATTTCAGGACAAAGAAATTGTTATCAATTTCTTCAATTAATCCATATCCACAGCTATGTGAACCAGGGTCAATTCCTATAATTCTCATTTAGGATTGTTCTTTCTCAAGTTGTGAAAGCACTTCATCAGTAAATTCATAATTTCCATAAACATTTTGGACATCGTCGAGCTCTTCAAGTGTGTCGAAGAACTTTAAAACTTTTCTTGCAGATTCAATATTTTCTATTTTGATGGTTGTTCTTGGGATATATTCAAAACGGGCTTCTAAAATTTTGAAATTTTGTTCTTCAAAATATTTCTGGCAAGACATCATTTTTTCGAAACCACATATTATTCTGGTTCTTTCTGGGTCATATTCCATATCCTCGCAACCAGCTTCGACTATCAACTCAAGCATTTCATCTTCGGTTTTGTTGTTGGTTTCGATGTAAATAACTCCTTTTCTTTCAAAATTCCACATTACTGAACCGGGCTCTCCTATGCTTCCACCAAGTTTGTTGATTTCTGATCGAATTAGTGGATAAGTTCTATTTCGGTTGTCGGTAATAGTTTCTAGAATAACAGCAATTCCAAGTGGTGCATATCCCTCATAAATAATTTCTTCAATACTATCCCCTTGAATTTCTCCTGTCCCTCGTTGAATAGCTCGTTTAATATTTTCCATGGGCATATTTTCCGCTTTTGCGTTTTGGATGGCTAATCTTAACCTTGGGTTTGCTTCTGGGTCCCCCCCTCCTTCTCGGGCCGCAATGGTAATCTCTTTTGCTAATTTAGTGAATAATTTTCCCCTTTTTGCATCTTTTGCTGCTTTTTTGTGTTTAATATTTGCCCATTTACTATGTCCAGACATGTTATTACCTTTGATTATTAAATATACAAAATTAACAATTTGGGATAAATTGTTGGAAATATGTTTTTGTGCTTAGCAAACTGTGAATAAACAATTTTGTAATGTACAAATTCTTTGTTAATTTTGTAATAAGCGGCGTGTAGCGCAGCCTGGTTAGCGCACTACTTTGGGGTAGTAGGGGTCGCCAGTTCGAATCTGGCCACGCCGACATTAATTTTCTGGACCTTTACATCATTTAATATTTCCTAAAAAAAGGGCTATTCATTTGAATAGCCCTTTTCGATTTTCTTTATTATCAAAACTATCGAATAATAACCATTGTCTTTGTTATTTCTGTTCCATTGAAGTTAAGCTTGTACAAGTAAGTACCGCTTGGTAAATTCAATTCCTCAACATTAAACGATACAATAGAAATTCCCTTTTGCCCAGTTCCACTATACAAAGTTGCTACTTTGTTTCCATAGATGTCAATAAGCTCTAGTGTTACAAAACCGCTTTCGGGAAGTGTGAAAGATATAGTGGTATTGTTCGTGGCGGGATTTGGATTATTTTGGTCTAAGGAAATTCCATTAACAACGTCAGAAATACCAGCAATTTGCTTTAAAGTAACCGACACAACACATTTTGAGCTAGTGACCTCGCCACATACATTTGTAACCTTGCAGTAATAAGAACCAGCATCTTCATTATTAACATTATCCTTCTCGTAAGTCGACTGATTAGCCCCGTCGATTATTTCATTGTTCTTATACCATTGATACGAAAGAGGTTCGCTTCCATCAGCTTGTACTGTTATCTGGAGCTTTTCGCCAGCATTTAGGTTAACTGTTGTTGGGGGTTGTTGGGTGATTTTGGGTTTTGTTAGAGCGTTCAACTGGGCTGAGGTAGAAGCGGTAGTAAACCCCGTTGGCAAATTAGTAAGAACAACGTCATAATAACCTGCATCATTTAGATTGATGTTGCTAATGACTAGTTTGGGAGTATTCGTACCAGAAATTCTTGCGTTGTCCGTTAGTTCAATACCGTCTTTTCGCCATTGGTATTTCAACTCCGAACCACCTGAAAATGTAGCATTAACGTTAAATTCAACAGTTTGACCTTCACAAGCTGAAATATTAGCAGGTTGAGTAACAATATTAATAGTTGGATTAGAGATGCTGAAACCAGTTGCTGTGTCGGAACCGCAAAGGCCGGACACTACAACCCAGTAGTTTGAACCCAAGTCTGATGCTCTAACATCCCTAATTGTTAAATAGTTAGATTTTGTTCCAGAGATTCTATCATTGTCTTCTAAGGGTTGATTTCCTCTATACCATTGAATATAAACATCGCCTATAGGTTCTTTCCCTTCAACCAAAGCATCGAAATCAAATATAGCAACATCACCAAGTTTAACAACTTGGTTTTTGTTTGCTCGGGTAATTTTTGTCTTTGAATAAACGTAAATCAGAATTTCGTCAGTGTAAATATCAACAATTCCGCGGCAGTCTTGAATAGTCAATTTACAGCGATAAATACCAGAATTTTCGAATTTTACGTTATTTAAAATAAGAACAGCAGTATTAGCAGATGGATTATCGGTAATGTCTTTATAATCCTTTTGCCATTGATATTTAAGGACGATACCTTCGGTGACAACGTAAGTTAATAGGTTTGCACCGACGCAAGCGGATTGAGGTTGAGGTTGTTCAACAATACTGAATAGAGGCCACACAATAATATCGATTTCGTTTGATGGTACTGGTTGTCCAGTAGGATAGCAAGCGTTAGATCCATAAACAAGTACACGATATTTTCCACTCATCGAAGGATCTGCGACTCTAAATTGCAAGGTTCTTTGTCTTGCTGTGGGGAATTTATCAAGATCTAGATCAACCCAAGTACCACCTACTTGTTTTTGCCATTTGAAACCCGTTATTGTGCCGTATGCAGATGTAGTAAGATAAAAATCATCAGTTTCACAAAGGTTTTGCGGATCTTTATTGCAAGTTACAATATTGTTTTTGACAGATTCTGTAACATCAACGTAAGCAGGATTTGATGTCACTTTAGCTGGTCCACAGATGCCAGGCCCACTTACGACAACCCTGTAAAAACCAGTTGCTGATTGAGGGTTAGTAATAGGTTGAAAAAGATTTGGACCATTAGCACCGGGAATATCAGTCCAAAGAGTTGGATTGTTTGGATCACGCTTTTGCCATTGCCATCCGGTGATAGTTCCAATACTAGAGCTAGATAAGTTAATTGCTGGGTTAAGATCTGCGCAGACAGATGAATTTTGAGGATGAGAAACAATTTCAATTGGTGATTGAACAGTCAATAATACATCGCTGGTGTTTACGCTTTCGCCAAAGAAGGAAATTTGGCATCCATAAAATGCAGAATCTGATTGAACGAGTGGCGAAAAAATTAGATTCTGACTTGTGGCATTGGTAATATTAATAGTATTTTTTCTCCATTGGTAAGAAAAACTGGGTGATGGAACTGAACGACTGATATTATCTCTAAAACCAGTAATAGATGCATTGGCAGTTAGCCGGACTGTTCCATCTTTGCAATAAATAGTTTGTTGGGGAGTGAAGGTTATCGGTGAAGCCGATAAAATTGGAATTACCTCATCACAACCAATTGTTACGTTTGTGGTTCTTCTTACTTCGTTATCAAAGTCGGTGGTAATTCCGCTAAGGGCTGGAGCAAGATATCTATTGTCTCCGACTGATGAACCAGTTAAGTGAAGGTCATCATTTCCAAGGAATACTGGTTGTAAATTAATTGAATTAGCGTCACCCCCGGACGAAGTTCTCCAATCCGACAACGAAGTTCTGTCTGACCCATAAAACCCTAATACTCCAAAACTTCCCGAAACAAAGTAGTTATTATAATTTATTGTAGAAAATGTAAAGCCAGAGGGCACATAAACTGCATACATTTTACTTGCTGGGGAGGAAATATTACTACTAAGACTGTTTACAAATATGTTGTTTCTTAAATCTGTTCCAGTTACTGCAGTGCTTGTAATTAATAGGCAGGCGCTCATACTGGCAGATGTTCCAACGTTGGCTTGAGTTCCATACATATTAATCGTGTTATGGTATATTCTAAAGTTAGTACCACCTACAATTCTAATTCCAAATGGATTGTATGTAGTACTACTAACACTATAGTTCATCGTATGGATGTCGGAAATCATATTGTTTGCAATAGTGATATTTGAATTGCCCGTCGCTGAGTTAATGAGAATCCCAAAGGCTCCCCATCCACCAGAAGATTCCTGGTAAATTCCGTAAATTCTGTTACCAATAATTTGGGCGTCGGATGAGTTTGTATTTATTTCTATACCAGCTAAGTTAACTCCATCTGTTCTTTTGATATTGTAAATAGTGTTACCTCTTATCTCTACACCCTGGGCAAATTGATAAATGTAAATCCCTCTAAAACCAACAAACTCTGGTTGGTTATCTGCCCCAATAGTATTTCTAATTATCTTTAAACTGTCAAGAATTGCACCGGAAACACCTCCAGCAAAGATTCCATAGTAACATCTTCTAATGTTATTCTCTTCGATTCTTAAGAAATCATTATCGGCACCAGAACCAGTCGTGGAAAGGCTAGTCCCCGCTACGTAAATTCCCATACTTGAGGTTTGAGAAGGTGATGTGTAGCTACTTCCGATTCCAATAATGTTGCAGTTCCTTATAGTTACATTATTACATCCTGCATTTGTTCCAAGTGATCTAATCCAGATAACTGCTGCCGAAGTGGCAGAAGTTGCATCATTTCGGAATGTAAGATTTCTTCCTACACCACCAATTCGTCCGTCAATGGTAACTCTATCTGCACCATTAAGGATGATTAGACCATTTGATGCAAATGACCCACTGATGGTTCTTGAACCCCCAGAAGGAGCAATAGTCAAAGTATAGCCACTTCCTCCATATTCAGTCCATTGGTTAAGAGTAGGTGGGGTAGGACCAGGTTCGGTAATATCTGTTGCTATTAAAAGAGTTACGTTGCAACTTAGTCCGTAAGTGTTTATTTCATTAAAAGCTTCGGTTAAGTTTGAGTAATATTGGCCAGTTCCTACAGTGTATGTACCACAACGAGGTCCCCGAACTTCTCTGGCACCGGATGGGTTTGTTACAGAGGGGGTATAGCTTGTTCCTCCAAGCACAAAGCCTGTACATTGAGCATCCAGAAAGTTTCCAGTTTGCGCATTGGATGAAATATCATAGACTAACCAGAAGTAGTTTGTTCCAGCAGAAAGTGACTGGGAACCAGAGATGGAAAATGTACCACTCGGATTACTGATACTAGACCCGAATTGCGTTGAGGTAGAAAATGTAGTCGAAGTCCCAGTATAAAAAACTCTTGCTGCTGAAATATCAGATGTATTTGTGGTTCCAGTGGTATTAAATGTAATACTCGTAAGACTCAGTGGATTTCCACTACCAGAAACTGTAACTTCGAGGCAGATGATTGGTTGGTTGGTAAATCCAGGCCCAACCCCACCGGTAATTTGAGTTGTTGTAGAAGATTGGTAGGTCATCTGGCTGGGATATTCAACATAACAAACGTCATCAATATACATATCGTTTCCGTAACCGCTGTAAGCTTGAAAGATAATGAAATTAGTTGAGCCATTAAAAGAAGAAGGGATGTCGAAGGAATAGAAGTACCATCCAGCGGTTGCGCTATATCGATGAACAGCACCTAATCGAGTTGCACCAGTCAAACTTGCTGATGTATTAACCCAAACAATAACACTATCAGGAGAAGACGAATATCCTGGATCTCTGAGCATATAAAAACTAACAGAGGCTGCGCTGGAACCTCTTTGAGACCAGTCAATATTGGGAGTTACTAAAATTGCGGTACTCCCTGAAGAAGCAGACCAAGATTGATACTCTGCCATCCCCGCCCCGGAGTAGGGTGTATAACCGGAAGGATATCTACTTGAGGTTGCTCTTTGCCAATTGTAGCTTCCGTTTATTATTGTAGCAGTCCAACCAGAAGGGGGAAAAGAAGTACCATCAAAAGATTGGCAGCGATTTACCTGACTTTTAACTAGTTGTAGTGAAAAGAAAGGCATTACAACAAATGTTGTAAAGATAAAGTAAGCAAGAAAATGCTTTTTCATATATACCTCTACTTTTTTAAAAAACAAATTGGAAATTTATTTTCATTAGGGAAAAAGGCCTTCAAATAAAAAAAACAATAACCAAATATTAATTTAATAAATTTACTTAAATCTATAACTATTAACCATTTCAAATTTCAAGATTTTCTTTAAGTTTTCGTTAAATATCACCGGATTTCCAACTTGGACATCCATGTTAATATTTATCCTAAAGTCTTGCACAAGCCCACTGGCAGAAACAATTTGTTCAACTGAGCCATTTGCACTATTTAACATATATGGCAATGAAAGAGTATTGATTTTGAAAAATTTTGTTTTTTTCCATTGAATTTGTGGATTTACAAATTTTCCAATAATTGAGTAATTATTATTAAAGAAACCAGTAGTTCTAAGCTCGAGCGTATCGTGAATATTTATTCCATCGATTTGCAATTCAATTGGGGAGTGCCAAATAGAATCTCGATATACTGGGTTTACCGGGTAACTCAACTTAATTACATCACAAATTTGTTTTAATCTTTGATCGCTTAGACCGTCAGACCAATTATAATACCAAATTGAATCTGGTATCGTTGGTTTTAATTTTTCGATGTAGCTACGTTTTTCTCGAAGGCGTTCACCATCGATTTTTGAAACTTCCCCGTAAGGGGAGTAAATGATTTCGAATTGCATGCTCATAGGAATACTATATGTTTTGAAATCTTCGAAATTAAACACACTTGGTGACGAAGTTTCAATATTTGAAAATTCATAAACATTTTTGCCTTCGATAAATTTGTAGTAAATGGAGTCAATTGAAATTTCTATTTTAGAGAAACCATCCTTCGGGGGGTCCGCTTGCATAATTGTAAAATAATATGAAACAATCCTTTGAAATTCCATAGAAGAGCTATCGGCGTAAACTCTTTTTACTTTCGTGGTATCGGAAAGCACATAGTTATAATATATCTGAGTTTTAAAGTATGCTTTAAGCATGTAAGCTGGGGGAAGCTTGTTTTCTTTTTGAAAACCTTTTTCCTGCCCAAATAAATTAGTGTGGAGACTTAAGAATACAATGATTTGTACAATGACCAACTTGCAAGTGTCATTCCATCCCATATTTCACCATTTTTAATTTTTTCTATTAATTCCACTTCTGAAAGAAATAAGATTTCAATTTCTTCTGATTCATCCAAATCTTGCGCCTTGGAAACAAGTTCCTTTGCTACAAAGACGTAACAAATTTCATTGGTTAAGCCATTACATGGATTAAAAGAACCAATTTGATAAAGCAGGTTGGTCGAATAACCAGTTTCCTGTATAAGCTCTAACCTTGCGTTTGCCTCGATTGTGTGTTCGGGTTTAATTCCGCCCCCGGGGAATTCAATACTGTTTTTTTGATTTAAATATCTAAATTGTTTAGTTAGAAGATATTTATTTTGGATAATCGGAATAACCATTGTAGAACCAGGGGTGTGTGCATAGTAGTAGAGTTCTTTTTTTCCATTAGGAAGCAGATATTCATCAATTTTATACTCCCAATAAGGATTTCTATTGCTTAATATTTCAGAAATTTTTGAAAATTTTTTTAACACTGCATTAGAAATAAAACTACCGAAATTAACTAAGACACTTAAGCAGTTTCAAAAGTTTCAAATATTCTACACAATCTCACTTTTAGGGAAAAAGAAAAGTATTTCTTTTTCACCATTTTCTGCCGAATCGGAACCATGAATAGCGTTTTTTTCAATGTTAGTACCAAAAAGTTGTCGAATAGTGCCCGGCTCTGCTTTGGTAGGATCTGTGTTTCCAATTAATTTACGAAATTCTTCCACGGCATTATCTTTTTCTAAAGCAATTGCAACAATAGGCCCGCTAGTCATATACTTTACCAAATCTAAATAAAAGGGTCTTTCTTTATGAATTTCATAAAATGAACGGGCTTGTTTTTCGGTAAGCTTCGTAAATTTAATTGCAAGGATATTGAATCCAGCTTCCTCAATTTTCCGTATTATCTCTCCTACTACACGCTTTTCAACAGAATCTGGTTTAATAATTGCTAACGTTTTCTCTGTCATAAGAGTGCCTTTTATTACTTTTTCTTTTTAACATTTTTATTGTAAATATCTAAAATCGTTTTTCCAATTTCGGCTGGTGATTCTACCACTGTAACACCAGCATCTTCGAGAGTTTCAATTTTCTCTTTAGCAGTGCCCTTGCCTCCGGAAATAATTGCTCCGGCGTGACCCATCCTTCGTCCGGGCGGAGCTGTTCTTCCAGCAATAAATGCAACCACGGGTTTATGTACATATTTCTTAATATATTCAGCTGCTTCTTCTTCTGCTGTACCACCAATTTCACCTATCATCATAACAAGATCAGTCTTTTTGTCTTTGTTAAATAGTTCAAGAATATCTACAAATGTGGTTCCAATTATTGGGTCCCCACCAATCCCAAGGCAGGTGCTTTGTCCGAGTCCAACATCTGTAATTTGTTTTACAGCCTCGTAAGTGAGTGTTCCACTTCGGGAGACTACACCAATAGTTCCAGGTCTATGAATAAAACCTGGTATAATTCCGAGTTTGCATTCCCCAGGAGTTATTATTCCCGGGCAATTTGGCCCAATCATTCTTGACTTGGAGGACTTGAGTGCAGAATAAACTTTTACCATATCGCGTACCGGTATTCCTTCTGTTATTGTTACAATTACTTTGATGCCCGCTTCAATTGCTTCGAGAATGGCATCTGCGGCTAGATTTGGAGGAACAAAAATTACACTGGCATCTGGTTTTGTCGCTTCGACGGCTTCTTTAACAGTATTGAAAATTGGAACTTCTCTTGTAAACTTGTAACTTTGGTTACCATTGTAGTAAATACCTCCTTTTCCAGGAGTGACACCCGCAACTATCTTTGTTCCGTAATCAATCATTTGAGCTGTATGGAAAGTACCTTCAGAACCTGTAATTCCTTGAACAATTGCTTTGGTTTTTTTATTAACGAGAATACTCATGGAGTTACTCCCAATATTAGCTTTAAAAACATGCAATTTAAGAATTTTTAGGTTGAATAAAAATGTGTTTTTGCTTAAAAAATTTATCCCCCTATTCTATTAAAATAATTTATACCTTCTTCAATGATCATTCGACACAAATCAGTAAATTCTAAGCCCTTTGCTTTAGCTGCTTTTGGAACCAATGAAATGTCTGTAAATCCTGGTATTGTATTTATTTCTAAAACATAAGGTAAGAAATCTTCGGTTAATCGGAAATCAACTCTTGCAAAACCGTTACATCCAATCGCGTTAAATGCTGAGTATGCTAAATCTTGGACAAATTCGGTGACGTCATCGGGCAAATCTGCTGGGCAAACATACTCGGTTTTTCCTTTAGTATATTTATGTTCGAAGTCGTAAAACCCATTTTGGGGAACAATTTCGATAACAGGTAAGACTTCGTTACCAACTATTCCGACAGTTATTTCTTTTCCCTCTATATAATTTTCAACAATAATTAAATCTGAATATTGACTAGCTTTAATTAAGCCTAAATGAATTTCATCCAAGTTACCATCCGAAATAATGGTTGTTCCTAGTGTAGAACCCTGATCGTTTGGTTTTATCACAATTTTTTTCCCAAAATCATTTCGGAGTTCTTCGCAAAGTTCAAAGTCATCTATATTTTCCCTCTTGATTAATGTCCACCGTGGAGTAGGAATTCCAGAAGCAGCGAAAATAATTTTTGAAAGGTTTTTGTCAATACCGATAGCACTTGCTTTTGGATTGCTTCCTGAATATGGAATTCCTTTGAACTCTAAAAGTGTTTGAATTGTTCCATCTTCTCCGTACTTTCCATGAAGGACAATGAAAGCAAATTCAATTTCGTCTAAAAGTGGATTAGATATAGATTCCAGATATTTTTGCGGGTTATGCTTTTCTTTGTCAAGAGTTGCATATGAAGGTAATAATTCAATGTCCACAAGCGAACGAAAAAAACCTTCATTACCGAGAGCAGGGTCGATAAGAATTGGATTGTGATTAAGTTCTTGAAGTGCCTTGAAAACAGATATTCCACTTTTGATAGAAATATCCCTTTCAGTTGAAATACCGCCAAAAAAAACACCGATGTTCATATTAATGCCTTTTCATGATAACGGAAAATTTGTTTTTCAAAATATTTAGGTCTTCAATAAAGTCTTTTTCCCAATTTGGGTTTCTTAGCAGTGCTGCTGGATGGTAGGTTACAATAACTGGAATTTTATTAAAAGAAAGTATGTTTCCTCGAAGTTCGCTCATTTTCTTCTTTAGATTAAGCAATCCTTCGACTGCAGTTGAACCCAGTGCCACAATTACTTTGGGTTGAACTAATTCAATTTGTTTAATTAAATAGGGTTTACACATTTCGATTTCCGAGGGAAGGGGTTTCCTATTTTTTGGTGGTCGGCATTTGAGAATGTTGCAAATATAAATGCTTTGTCTTTCAATACCAACAAGCTTAAGTAATTTGGTGAGCAACTGCCCTGCTCGCCCTACAAAAGGCAATCCTTGAATGTCTTCGTCGGCACCTGGGGCTTCGCCAATAAACATAATTTCTGATTTGGGGTTCCCAACACCAAATACAAAGTTAGTTCTAGTTTTTCCTAGTTCACATTTCATGCAAGTTTTGATTTTTTTTTCCAATTCAATCAATGAATTACAAGTGTGCCAATCCTCGTCTATCGTGAAAATATCTAATGAGTGACTCAATTTTGGTTGGTATGTTTTGCTTTCGATTCTTTCTTCAACTTTCTCATTCAAATTTTCAGTTGCATAGAAATAATCTGAGTAAATCAACCCCCCAAAATTTTCCTTTAAAAAATTAAGGTAATTTTCAAGTTTTTTTGCTATATCCATAAAGGTAAAATTACCATTTATTATTTTTTTAAAAAAAAGAGTATTCCCCAATGGGGAATACTCAAGATTACTGTAAAATTCTTACTCACTTTCAATAAGTTCCAGCTTCTCATCGGAGCATGAAGCTTTAAGGTAATCTTTATTCATTAATGAAATGAAACGGACAGAAATTTCTTTTGGGCAGGCAGCTTCACATTCGTAAAGATTGCTACAGTTGCCGAAACCTTCCTTTTGCATCTGTTCGACCATTTTAAGCACTCTGCGTTTTCTTTCGGGCTGTCCTTGTGGAAGATAGGCAAAATGGCTTACTTTTGCTGCAACAAATAGCATTGCAGCACCATTTGGACAAGCGGCAACGCAGGCACCGCAACCAATACATTGAGCCGCATCCATAGCTGTTTCGGCATTACTCTTGGGAACTAAAATTGAGTTTGCTTCTGGGGCTTGTCCAGTGTTAACACTAATAAAACCACCAGCTTGAATAATTCTATCGAATGCTGAGCGGTCAACGACTAAATCTTTGATGATTGGAAAAGCTTTAGCGCGGAAAGGTTCTATCCAAATTTCATCTCCGTCGTTGAACTTTCTCATATGGAGTTGGCAGGTGGTTGTTGCTTTTTCAGGACCATGTGGTATTCCGTTAATTGTTAAAGAGCAAGCTCCACATATTCCTTCGCGGCAATCGTGGTCGAAAGCAATAGGTTCTTTTCCTTCAATAATTAATTTCTCGTTTAGAACATCAAGCATTTCTAAAAAAGACATATCTTCTAATACGTAATCAAGTTTGTAAGTTTCGAAATATCCTTTCTCTTTGTTGTTTTTTTGCCTCCATATATGCAAAGTTAGTTTCATTATTTATAACTCCTTATACTTAGTGGCACATACTCAAAAACAAGAGGTTCAATATGGCGCAATGGTTTGTTGCCCACACCTGAATATTCCCAAGCGGTAACAAAGCAAAAATTTTCGTCGTCTCTTTTGGCTTCGCCATCTGGGAATTGATGTTCTTCGCGAAAATGGCCGCCACAGGATTCATTTCGTTCTAAAGCATCCCAAAGCATTAATTCCGCAAACTCTAAAAAGTCTGCCACTCTCAAAGCTTTTTCCAGAACAATATTTAGGTCATCTTCTTCTCCAACAACTGTAAGATTGTTCCAAAATTCTTCTCGAAGTTGTGGTACCATTTCCAATGCTTTCTTTAATCCCTCTTCTGTTCTGGACATTCCACAATAATTCCACATAATTTTTCCAAGTTCCCTATGGATTTGAGTAGGGGTTTTCTTACCTTTGATAGACATAATCTTTTTAATTTTTTCTTTTGCTTCCTCTTCACATTTTTTAAATTCTGGGTGTTCAATTGTTACTTTGTCAAATTTAGTAGTTGCAAAATAATGGCCAATTGTGTATGGAAGAATAAAATAACCATCAGCAAGACCTTGCATCAAGGCACTTGCACCAAGGCGATTTGCTCCATGGTCGGAAAAATTTGCTTCTCCAATGACGTGCAAGCCCGGTAAGTTACTCATTAGATTGTAGTCCACCCATAGACCACCCATGGTGTAGTGTGGAGCTGGATAAATCATCATTGGTGTTTCGTATGGATTCTCGCCAGTTATTCTTTCGTACATTTCAAATAAGTTGCCATAACGCTCTTCAATAACTTTTTTTCCTAATCTTTTGATTGCATCTGAAAAGTCAAGATACACACCATTCCCAGTTAAACCTACACCACGACCCTCGTCACAAACTCTTTTAGCAGCTCTCGACGCAATATCCCGAGGAGCCAAATTACCGTAACTTGGGTACATTCTTTCCAGAAAATAGTCTCTTTCATCCTCTGGAATTTCAGTTGGTTTTCTTTTATCGCTAGGATTTTTGGGAACCCAAACCCGACCATCATTTCGTAATGATTCACTCATAAGAGTTAATTTAGATTGATGTTCGCCACTTTGGGGAATACATGTGGGATGGATTTGCGTAAATGCCGGATTAGCAAAGAATGCACCGCGTTTGTATGCACGATATGTGGCTGTTACGTTGCATGCTTGTGCGTTTGTCGAAAGGAAAAAAACATTAGAGTAGCCACCCGTAGCTAAAACGACAGAATCCCCAACGAAAGATTCAATTTTGCCATTTAGCAAATTTCGAGTAACGATACCTCTTGCCAAACCATCTATAACTACTAAATCGATCATCTCAGTTCGGGTATGCAATGTTACGTTCTTTAGACCAACCTGTCTCATTAGAGCTGAATAGGCACCAAGGAGTAGTTGTTGTCCGGTTTGTCCTCTTGCATAAAATGTTCTTGCAAGCTGAGCTCCTCCGAACGACCTATTTGCAAGATAACCGCTATATTCTCTTGCAAAAGGAACTCCTTGAGCAACACACTGGTCAATAATGTTATTACTAACTTGTGCTAAACGATAAACATTTGCCTCGCGAGCTCGATAGTCACCACCTTTTATTGTGTCGTAAAATAGTCTCCAAATACTATCTCCATCGTTTGGATAATTTTTTGCGGCATTTATTCCACCTTGGGCAGCAATACTGTGTGCGCGCCGTGGGCTATCGTGATATGTAAAAACTTCTACTTGATAGCCTAATTCCGCTAGTGAGGCCGCAGCGGAAGCCCCAGCTAGGCCTGTTCCAATAACAAGAATTTTATATTTTCTTTTGTTTGCTGGGCTAACAAGTTTCATTTCAAAACGATGCTTATCCCATTTTTCTGTAATGTTTCCGGATGGTATTTTCCCATCAAGTATCATAATGCACCTCCAACAATACCTAACAAAACTGAAATAGGAATTGAAATCAAACATAAAACGATAATAATAGCAAGTGTCGTACTACCTTTTTGAATACTGTTGAAGTAAGTTTTTTGATTGTAACCCAAGGTTTGAAACATGCTTTGAATAGCATGATCAAGGTGAAATCCGACTAAAATTACCCCAACAATGTAAACAATTGAAATTAATGGGTTTTTGAAGCCTAAAATCACCATCTTATAAACATCGAAACGTTCTAGAAGAATAGAACTAATTGCGTTGTTTGGTTGATAAAATTCAGGATAATAGTGCTGTGGGTTTGTTACTCTGAAAGTGAAATGAAGAAGGTGGTATAGGATAAATGCAAAAATCATTATACCCGTCCAAATCATAGTTCGAGAGGATAGTTTTGCTTTTAGATAGTTTTTTACTGCGTATTTAGTCGGCTTTGCACCCCAGTTCTCAAATTTTAATTTAATCGAGGTTATAATGTGAAGTACTGCTGAAATAATTAAAATTGCTCTAATTATCCACAAAATTGGACCCAAGCTGTGAAGAAATTCAGAGTAGGAGTTCAAGGTGTCTCTTCCAAAAAAGATTAGCATATTACCGGCAGTATGAACAATTACATAAAGCACAAGAATCGCACCGGTAATTGCCATAACAACTTTGCTAATAATAGAAGAACGAAGATAACCAAATAGCCCCATAAATCCTCGAGAATTAATAAAACAAATATTAGTTACTAAAATTCATAATTTCTAAATTATTGAAAAAAGTATTTATTTAATCTTTTTCTAACAAGATAAATAATGTATGAATGATATTTTGTAAAATTATGTTGTATCAATGTATTGGATCTCAAGAATTTGTTTTGATTTATTAAGTTCATTTTCAATTTTTTCGTTTTCTTTCAAAAGTTCAGAGAATTCTAACTCGAATTGCTTAAAAGTCCCTTTATACTCATTTAAACATTCTTTTAACTCAAGCAATTTTTCTTCTTCTTCTCGAATAAATTCCTCGGTACGTTTTATTGCTTCTTTTCTTTCTTTTGACGAAAGTAAATCTACGAGCATAAATAAAAATATTCCGAAGAGCAAAACCGAAAATATTTTAAGGGCAGTTCCCAGACCTTTAATAGATTCAATGTTTATTGCTTCGCTGAAAATGAAAAGAATATTGTTACCAATTAGAAAAATCAGCAAAGAGGCAATTACAAGCATGAGAAATGGTACCCAAATGTGTTTTCGACTTATGTTATATTTCTGAGAATTTAAATCAATAAGGTAGTTTTCGCTCGATACGATGCTCTTTTGTAATTCTTGAATTTCATTTTTAATTTTTGATTTAATTGTTTGAATTTTTGCTGTTTTTTCTTGGTTTTTCTCCTTTTGGTGTTTTAAAGTATCCATTAAATTTATATGTTTTTTATGAATTTCCTTAACAACATTGTTTATGAAGACTATTTTATCCTGGAAATTAATGTTATCGACAAGTTTGTTGAACTCAATTAATTTGTATCTGGTAGTTTCGGGTATTGAAAATATAGAATTTTTTTGTTCAAATAAGTGTGGGTAAGTCTTCACAAAGTTCACAACTTTTGAATAATCTTCCTGGAAGATGATTTGTAGAGTTTCACCTAAGTCGAATTCTTTGAAATAGGCAAGAGACCTAAAGACTTTTCTCTCAGATGTGTTTAATTTTTTGAATGTATCAAAAATTTGCTCGAATTTGGTAGAAATTTCTGAATAAGTTTTGAATTTATCAATTTCAACTTCTCGAAGGTAATTAAGAATAAAAAAGTTATAACTTGGGAATATTTCAAAGGAGTCGGATGGAAATTCTCTTTTTTTGACAATTTCTTTGTTATTGGATAAGTATTTAAATATTTTTTCGTAGTATAAATAATTTTCGGGTAAACATCTAATAGTTTCTTCGGTAAAAAAGTTGAAAGTGGAAATAAATTTGAGTGTTTCAATTAACTTGGGATTAACCCTCTCAAAAATTTTATTTGCAACAAATTCATAATATTCCTTTAAAGAGACATCATGGTTTTTGAATTTATTTTTTTGAATGTAATAATCTAAAACAATAGGTATCCCAAATGTTTTAGAAAACGCTTCTTTGATGTCCAATTCTAATTGCTGTTTTTCTAGTAACTCTGAAACTTCTTCTTCATTATAAGCTTTTATCAAGTAAGTTTTAACTTTTTCTTCGGGGACTGTGTTATAAAGTTTTTTCAAAGAAAAGTGATATCTTGTGGTTAAAATAAACTTGAAGTCGAGGTAATGAGTAACTTTGTTTTTTTTGATAGTTTCAGGGATTTCATAAGCTTCAAAGTTACCAAAATTTTTATATTCTAAATACTTATAGAAGTGGTTTAAAATCCAATGGTCAATAATCCCCGCGCTTCTTTCGTAGTTGTCGAAAACAAATATCACTTTTGGTTTTTCTGTAAATTTGTTATGCAAACCAATATGGTAAAGGGAGAAAATAATTGCTTCTGAAATCACATCGAATAACTTTAAAAGTATCCTTTTTTCTGCATTTTTTTCAAAGTACGAATTGATGGCTTCGGTTAAGTTCTGTAGTGTTAGAAAAGGAACTTCTCCTAAATATTCTGTTTCAAAATAATCTCTTAATTTATAAGAGTCTATCAATATTTGAGCAAGCTGGGGGTTTTTCTTTCCTAAATTATTTATTAATTCAAGATATTTTTTTAAAAAAAAGTTGACCTCTTCAGTTAAATATTCTACCCCCTCCAAATTTGTAAAGTATGAAAGTGAGCTAAATATTTGATGAAAGTGTTGGCAGTCTTTTAAATCAAAATAAAGAACAATGAAGTTTTTTTCTGTTTGAATTAATCGATTGATTGTTTCCCTTAAAAAATACGTTTTACCGGTTCCAAAAGTTCCTTCCAGGATTAAAAATTGGTATGATAGGTCTTTAACATCGTCAATTAAAAACGTACGTGTTTTTTGCATGTTTATCTATATTTTAAACTCCATCTTCACAATGGTTCCTGCTTTACTTGTAGTTATAGTTGTAGAATCAGCAAGTTCTTTGATTATCAAAATTCCACGGCCATGATCTTTTAAAATGTTTTCTGGAGTGCGTGGGTCTTGAACTAGTGATGGATCAAAACCTTCGCCTTCGTCCTCAACAACAATTTGCATTACATTATTAAGCACTAAAATACTAAGCTTGACTTTTTTCTTTGGGTTGTATTTATTACCATGTTGAATAGCATTAATAACAGCTTCTGTGGTTGCGACAAGCATATTGTGAAATTTATCTTTTCCAAAAGGAATTTTTTTTTGAATAGATTTGAGAATATTTTCGATTTCTGTTAAGACTTTTTTGTCGGATGTAAATATACTTTCAACTTCAATTTTATAGTTTTGTTTCATCACAAATTTACTTTTGTTGATAACAATAAATTTGGGTTCTTACCCACAATTTTTTTATTCCAAAATTTTAATTCATACCAACCTTGCAAAAATATTACATTATCTTTTCCTAAAAAAATTTTTATTTCTGTTTCTGGGGAAAATGAATAATATTCAAAACTCTCTGGCCCAGATAATTTTGTTTTTGGAGCGTGCTTAATATTGTATATTCTTACACCAATCCCGAAGCTCATTTTGTAATCAATTGTGCAATAAAGCATTGTTTTAGAAAAAATTTCATTAATCTCAAGTTCCTTTGTCATCGAAAATTCATTCCAGTATAAATTTCCACGTTCAGAAAATTTGTAAACAATGTAATTAGTAATTTTATGATACCTTGAAAGGGATAATTCGAAAGAATCTCTGTAAACGAACTGTCTGAATGCATAACTTCTTGTGCTTGAAGTAGTCATTTCAAAATCATAAACCAAGTAATTAGAAAAAATTTCAAAATTTGGCTTCCAAGAAAATAATTCTGTTAAGTAATTCGAGCCAACACTAAGTTTGATTATTCTATTCCAATTGTTTAGGGAGCTTTTAGTGGATTTTAAGAAAACGAGATGACTTAGTTGAAGGTCAAATGATAAGTTTATTGAGTAAAAATTTGAAAATTTTTGTTTTGTAGAAAAACTTGTAAGAAATGTAAACTCGTCCCTGTCGTCGTCGTTTAAGGTGGAGGGCGTATCGTATCGAAGAATGCTCAAATTTCCAGTTATGTTGGTTTCATTACTTTTATGAGGCAATAAATTAAAATTATAGAACAATTTTAGACGACTTTGGTAATTATTTTTTTGAAATTCCGTGATAGACAATTGGCTAAATGATTGGTTGTCTATTTCGTACTTTTTGTCAATGATGTTCTCCTCGTTGCGGTAAAAGTAGTTAAAACCTAAGCGAGGGGATATTAATTTATTCTGGGAATACAATTCAAAATTGAGTTCAGTGGAATGTTCAAACAAAATTTTTTCAACAGAAGTGTATAGATTGGTTGGGTCGAACAGATTGTAGTTGCGTCGGATAGAATAATAATTGAATTGACCTGTGAAAGTAAAATATGTTTGTTTAAATAAATTATAATTCAAACTAAAAGCAGGGTATATTTTGGTTTCGTACCTTGTTTCAAAAAAGTTGGTAAGATATATTGGAAAAACGAGGTAGTCTCGTCGAAATTTAGAATAATCAAAGGTCAGGATAAGAGAATTATTATCTTCAAAATTTCCGTTTAATTTAGATAAGATATATAGATTGGAATTCTTTCTTCCATCTTTTAAGTTAATTTGCTCAAATGATAATTTTGAAATAATATCGATGTCTGTTATTTGAATTTTATCTATGGAGGTTCCCAAAAAAAATCTTGGACCAGTTTGAACAATTTCAACTTGTTTGTTTTTTTCGCTCCCGAATGAAATAAATGAATGAACATAATAAGGATATATTAGGGAAAAACCGATGTTTCCGTTAATTTTTTCTGCTTCACTCAATCCAATTAATTTTGAGTCGGAGTTTAGTATGTAATTTGCTTGAGCGAAGATATTTAAGTTTGATATAATTTCCCGAGAAATTTCAAGATTTAATTTCTCGGCATCTTTTTTGGAATTTTCATTTGCCTTAATGAAGAATCCCTCGTATTCGTTATTGAAATTGATTTTGAAATAGGACACCACCTTAGAAAAAGAAATTGAACTTGCAAATCTGTAAATATTAAATTGTTTATCAAAAATTTGATTGAAATAATTAATATTATGAGTTGTATCAGCAAATTGGGATGAAATAAATTGTGAAGAAGACTTATTTAAATAGAAAAAGAACAAAATAAGAGTAAGTATAGAACTATGAATCCTGTTTTTTTTCAATTTTAATATCTGAGTGGTGCAACCTATTTTTGTATTGAATAACAAGTTCAGTAATTTCTGTATGTGTTTCTTTAACAAGGTATTTCTTTCCACTTTTCAAAGTAATAACAGAATGGGGAGCTATTTCAATTGTTTCAATCTCTTCTGCATTGATGACAATTTTTTGCCCATCAATTTTTGTAACAAGAATCATTGTATTCGAATGTAAATTTTACCTATAATATTATCTGTTTTGGCAATATTTTGAATACGTTCAACAGCATCTTGTTTAAGTAAAGTTCCAGCAACAGCAACTTTAAGCCCAGTTTCGGTAACAATATTTCTGGCAAGTGTCATTCCCTCATGCAATTCTTCTAGCTTTATAGACCGTTCAGTTGGTACTTTGAGAGTGGATGCACGGAAAGCAAGATATTGGTCTAGCAAAACAATGACACGGAAATCATAAAGTCGCCTTGATTCTGCTTCAAGCATGCTTACGATTTTGTTTGTTTCTAATTTTTTCTGTTGGTAAAGGTCGTCATAGTCAAGAACAACACGCAGAATACGTGAGGCAAGAGGGATATTTCCTTTTTCAAGTTTATCTGGTGCTCCGCTTCCATCGTAATTTTCGTAGATGTGTGTAACTACATTTTCAACATGCTCGTAGGAGCGAAAAAAGGAAAATAGTTCTTTAGCAAAAAGGGGGATTTTTTCCATCTTTTCATTTTTCAAGTAACCATTTTGAGTTGGTATTTCCCCAATATTTCTTTCAGGTAATTGTAACCTTCCAATAAAGCATAGCTTGCAGGCATCGAATAACAAATTTTTTAAATTTTCATTATCTGGTTCGTACTCATTTGCAATCCAAAGAGCGATTTCAGTAATACGATTAATTCTTTCCGCTCCCTCTGGAATCTTAAGGCATTCAAATAAGTACAACATATCCCTCATTCGCAGAGTGTCTTTGCGAAGTTCTTCACGAAGTTCTTCAATTGTGTTACTATTGAATTGAATGATTTTATGCAATCGCAAAATTCTATATGCATTTTGGAATTTTGCAATGACTTCGTCAATTAGAAAGGGCTTATTGATAAAATCGTCGGCTCCTATTTGTAGTGCTTTGAAGTTCAATTCGACGTTTGAGTTAGAAGTGATAAAAATTATAAAGTTATTTCTAATATTTGGATTTTCCGATTCTCTAATGTTTTTGACTAATTGTTCGGTATTGTATTGGTCTTCAAGATAATTTGCAACAATTATCATTAAGTCTTCATATTTCTGGACCAAATCCCAACACTCTGGCCCATTATGCACAGAAAAAATGGGTGATTTTCTGAATATTCTTTCTATTACAACTTTTAATGAGTTTTTGGTCGATTCGTTTTTTTCAACTAAGCAAAATGGAATGAAGAACTCTTCCATTAAACATCAACTCCCTTGCTTTTCAATTCGCGAATAAGTGCCTCTCTTTCAATTTCTAATTGGCGAATCTTTCTTTCTATGGAGTCAAGTTCTTCGGGCATCGATTGGATTTCAAGCTTAATTTTACTCGCAGCTTCATCAATCAAATCAATAGCCTTATCGGGGAGAAACCTATCGGTAATGTATCTATGAGAAAGTTCGGCAGCAGCAACAATAGCAGAGTCGGAAATTTTAACTCCGTGGTGTACCTCGTATTTTTCTTTAAGTCCACGAAGTATGGAAATGGTTTCTTCTACTGAAGGTTCGTCAATGAAAACTTTTTGGAAGCGCCTTTCAAGAGCGGGGTCTTTTTCAATGTATTTTTGGTATTCATCTAATGTGGTTGCTCCAATACACCGAAGTTCTCCTCGGGCAAGTGCAGGTTTTAAGATATTTGCTGCGTCCATGCTGCCTTGTGTGGCACCAGCACCAATAAGAGTATGGATCTCATCTATAAATAGAATAATCTGACCATCGGAATCGGCAACCTCTTTTATTACAGCTTTCAGTCTTTCCTCGAATTGCCCTCTAAATTGTGTTCCAGCTACAAGGGCACCTATGTCCAATATTACCACAATCTTGTTTTTTAGGTTATCGGGGACATCGCCGGAAACTATCATTTGAGCTATTCCTTCTACGATTGCTGTTTTTCCTACTCCGGGCTCTCCGATAAGTACAGGGTTGTTCTTTGTTCTTCTTGAAAGAACTTGTAAAACTCTTCTAATTTCTTCCTCTCTTCCAATTACAGGATCGAGTTTACCTTCCCTAACTTCGTCGTTTAAAATTCTACCATATTTCCGCAGTGCTTGATATTTTTCTTCGGGTGTTTGGTCTGTTACTCTATATCCACCACGAATGTCTTTAAGAATTTTAAGAACATCGTCTTTTTTTATATTGTTGTTGTTAAGCAAATCTGCAACGTTTGACCGTACTGTAAACAATGCAAGAAGAAGATGTTCAACGCTAACATAGTCGTCGTGCATTATTTTAGCTTCTTTAAATGCGGTATCAAATACTTCTTTAAGAGTTGGGCTAATGTAAAGGTTACCAGTGTAACCTGATACTTTGGGCAAGCTTTCCAGAAGTACATTAACATTTATTCGAATTCGAGCAATATTAACCTCCAACTTTTTGAGTATTTCAACTGTTAAACCATCTTCGTCTTGAATCAAAGCTGAAAACAAGTGAATTGGTTCTATGGTTTGGTGGTTATAATTTAAGGCTATTTCTTGTGAGGTTTGGATTGCTTCTTGCGACTTTAATGTAAATTTTTGAAAGTTCATTTTTCAAAAAACAATTTGGAAAACAATAACAACAATAAAATTAATTTTAAGTATTCTTTAAACTTGCAACTTAATAAAAATTTTTTTAAATAGATTTTCAATTATTTATAAAGGAGCCACAATGGATAAATCAAGAGGGAAGATACTTTGGATTGACGATGAAATTGAATTACTAAAACCCCATTTAATATTATTGAATCAAAAAGGTTACGAAATAAATACTGCTTCGAATGGCGAAGATGGAATTGAGCTTGTTAAAAATAATTTCTTCGATATTGTGTTTCTTGACGAAATGATGCTGGGAATGAGTGGTTTGGATACCCTAGTTGCGATTAAAGAAATAAATCCTTATTTGCCCGTTGTCATGGTTACAAAAAATGAAGCAGAAACCTTAATGGAAGAAGCTATTGGAAGAAAAATAGATGATTATTTGACAAAACCAGTAAATCCAACCCAGATTTTGGCTATTTGCAAACGTTATCTTGAGTCAGAAAGAATTAATCAAGAAAAAGTAATTCAAAATTTTTGGTCTGACACTAATTTAATTAGAGTCAAGTTGAATGAACATCTCGATTGGCAAGATTGGATTGAAATTTATGTAAAGCTTGTAGAATGGTCTTTGGAATTGGATAAGTACCCTTATATTGGGTTGTCCGATTCGTTACGCGATATATTTAGGGAAGCAAATGCAGTATTTTCTAATTATGTAGAATTAAATTACAAAGAAATCATACATAAAGAAAGAAGTGAAAAAAGCCAGAAACTATCCCCAGATATTGTGGATAAGTATGTTATTCCCAATTTAGACGAAAAAACAAGTTTGTTTCTGTTTGTCATTGATTGCTTGCGTTTAGACCAATGGATTGTAATGGAAGAAGTTTTACAGCAATACTTTAAAATACAAAAAGATTATTATATGTCTATTTTACCCACAGCAACTCCCTACGCAAGAAATGCTATCTTTGCTGGTTTATTTCCTTATGATATTCAGAAGCATTACTCGCAATTCTGGGTTGGTGAATTAAATACCGAGGATCATAAACAAAATGCTTTTGAAAAGGATTTGTTGTTAGAACAATTAAATAGAAAAAAAGTTAAATTACAGAGTCCATTAACTTACATTAAAATTCACGAAACTGAGTTCGGGAAAAAAATTGAGAACGATATACATAAATATGCAAAAAACCAACTGACGTCAATTGTTGTTAATTCAGTAGATATGATTGCTCATTCAAGATCCGATTATGCAATTTTGAAAGAAATTGCACCTAATGAATCCGCTTATCGATCTTTGACGCGCTCTTGGTTTAGCCATTCAAGTCTTCTGGGAATGTTGCAAACTTTGGCTCAGTATCCAAACGTAAAGATTGTGCTAACAACTGACCATGGTTCAATAAGATGTATGCGTGGTGTAAAAGTGCTTGGTGATCGGGAAACTTCAACTTCATTAAGGTATAAGTTTGGTAAAAATGTAAAATGCGACCAGAGATATGCTATGCAAATCAATGATTTAACCGAATTTAAATTGCCTAAAATTTCGATAACAGTGAACAATATTATTGCAAAAGAGGATTATTATTTTGTTTACCCAACAGATTATCACTATTATCTTCAAAGGTATAAAGATAGCTTCCAGCACGGTGGAATATCAATGGAAGAAATGATAGTACCAATAGTAGTTTTAGAGCCTAAAATAGCTTGAGATTCAACTAATTTTAGTAAATTTGTAGCGATTGGAGGGGCCCGTAGCTCAGTTGGGAGAGCGCTAGAATCGCACTCTAGAGGTCGTGAGTTCGAATCTCATCGGGTCCACAAAGACTTTTCTTTTCGTAGCAATTTGGAATTCTTGCGTCGATAAATAACAAAATTGAACCTTCGAAAATTTTAATAGTAAAATTATTGTTAGTTGCTATGTTTCTTGCACCTTCTCGGGTTCCAAATTCAAGAATTTCACCGTTTAAATTCCATTGTAGATTTGAAGTTTGCAATTTAGCATATGGTTGGGGAATAATGGATATTAGCTCACCATACTTGCATTTCATCATAAAATCGTAATCAATTGGGATAGCGTACCGACCCTGGTCAAATATGCATAAATTTGTTTTGTTTTGATATTTTTTGATTATACTCCAATTGTTCAAAGTGTGTTCTAACTCGCCACCGTGAAAACCAAGTACAAGAATATTCTTGTAATTTTTGCTTAAAGCAAAAATAATTGCTTTTTCGAAGTCGTTTTTTTCTTGGTCGGGCTCGTATACGATTTGTTCCCTTTTGAAATATTTTTGGATTTTAGCTTTATCAAAAGTGTCTAAATCTCCGACCACAAAGTCTGCAATTATTCCTAAATGGAAGAGATTTACTGCACCACCATCTGCTCCAATGACAGGGGTGTTTAAAAAAAAATTAATGAAAAAACCCAAATGGGGAAGTTTTGAATTTAAAGCAATAATACAATCGAATTGGCAAGAAAATTCTAATATGTACATTGGATTCTCAGATTTTTGAGTTAAAAAGAAAAAGCAATAGTCAATTTATCAAGCAAAAGGCAATTAATGCTTATTAAACATTGTAAAGAAAAATTCTTTCTCAGTTTGAAGAGTCAGCACGTAGGGTCCAATAGTAAGATTAGAAATATCCACGTGAAATTCATTTTGTTGTGAAGAAATAATTTCTTTTGTAAGAACAATGTTTCCAAGGATATCGTAAATTTTAAATATTAAATCATTTGCTTCAATTTGTTTGGGTAATTTTATTTGCAACTTATTTTCTGAACAAGAAATAATTAATTGGTCCGGTTTAATTGAATAGTTAATCCTGCTAATATTAGTATCAACTGAAACATTAATCGTTTTGGAGGTGTCTGTCCCACAATCACCTTCGATAATGCAAAAGTAGCTTCCTTCGTCCATTCGGGTTACTTTAGTAATTTTAAGGGTTTTATTTCTTTCACCCAAAAGCCTTGAATCGTTTTTATACCATTGGTATTTTAAATTTTCTCCCTCACATTGTACATAAAGGTCTAAATCTTCATTTAATTTAATAATGGTATCTTTCGATTGAGATATTGTTTTTGTTTTGGGGATTATTTTCAAAGTAACTTCTTTACTTTCGATATTTGGAGGACAAGTGCCGGAGATGCTTACTTTATATTTACCAGAATTTGAAGGTCTTAGGTTTCCTAAAGATAAAATAGTGTCGGTGGCTCCTTCGATAGGAAAATCATTAAATTTCCATTGATATTTAAGTTTGGAGCCTTTTGAAGAAACGGAAAACTTGATTGAATCACCTTCGCAAAGCTTAAAGTATTCGTTTTCTGGAGCAAAACTAATTATTTTTGGGGGTTCCAAAATTATTATTGGTGTTTGTATGGTTGCAATTAGGCCCTTAGGATGAGAGACTCTTATCCATAATTTGCCAGTAATGTCGTCTGCCAATGTAATAGTAGTGGATAGTTCTTTAACGTTAGATGCAACTAGTATCCATTCATTTGAGTTATCTGGACGAATTTCAACATCAAAAGAATCTTGCTGGGTTATTCCTTCAACACCCCATTTAATCGTGACTTTGGATTTAGGGCAAAATTCCTCATTTCCAAATGGGGCTTCGAATCTTAAGGTTGCATCGACATTTTTTAGAATAAACCCTTTGGGAAATGCATTTGCAGAAATATCCTTAATTGGGTTTACTATTGGGAAGTTTGTAGAATTTGTTTTTCCAGCAATGTAATAATCCCCGGCATAATTTAGGAAAATTACATTTGGGTAGTCATCATCGTTTCCACCCAAAATATTACTATATGAAATTCCACTCCCGTCGCATAACATTGAAACGAAGAAAATATCGTTTTTGAGAAATTTTTTTCCAGATGGATTATTTACTATTGGGAAATTAGTAGAGCTCGTGTACCCAACAATGTAAAAAGTTTGCGTATTTTTGTTGAACGTTATTGAGGTAGGTACGTCGGTTCCAGAACCGCCAAGAAATGTAGAAAAGTTAAGGTTTTGACTTTTATAAGTCCACCCGTAATCCGTTCTTGTATTTATGTTTGAAAGTGAAGCTACAAAGGCTTCTTCCTGACCTTTGATGGAATTTTGGTAAGCGGTTTGAGTTAGGGGAAAGGTTGTTGTTGAAGGTTCCTTAATTGTCTTGCCAGCAAAAACAACTCTTTCATCAGTACCAAAGTATCCAACTGTTGTAACGAAATCATCTGCAAGACCACCAAAAAAAGAAGCGTATTCCAAGCCCCCACTTGCACCGAAAATTTTAATAACAACTCCGTCAAAGTTACCGTTGTATGTTCGGTCGAAAGGAGATTCAAAAACGTATTCGTAGGGGCCATAATATTGAACTCTTACAGGGAAAGCAGGAAAGTCATTGGATTTTGTTGCGCCACCAATATATACATATTCCGATGGTGAGACGCACATATCATAAGCGAAATCATCCTCGATTCCACCGATATAGGTACATGTTCTGATTGCTTGTCCAGTGTTAGATATTTTTGCAAAAAATATATCGTTCTTTCCTTTCAATTTTCCTTGATAAGCTCCACCGGTAACAGGCAAATCGGGTGAGTTGGAGTAACCAACAAGGTAAACACCGTTGTCACCAGATAGTTTAATAGAAGCAAGAATGTCGTCCTTGCTGCCACCAAAATATGTTGCAAACAAAATTTCACTACATTCAGGGTTAAATTTGCAAATGTATGAATCGTTAAATCCATAAGAGGATTTCGACATTGCATTGACAAGGGGAAGGTCGTTTGAATTCGAAGTAGCACCAACGTAAACGTTATTACTATTGTCAACTAACACATTGACGGGTATTTCTGAAGAACTTCCGCCAATTAGAGTTGAGAAAACTAGTTCTCTTTTAGATCCCTTAACATTTAATTTAGAAATGAAAATGTCCTTTTCCCCTGCATAGGTTCTAGAATAGGTGCCTGGTGTGGTTGGAAAATTAAGAGACTCAGTCCACCCGGTTACTAAAATACTACCTTGTGTTGTTTCAACTAGATCGATTATTTCTTCGCTATTTGAACCTCCGATAAGTGTGCTCAAAACTAAGGGGTCTATTATTAGATCTTTAGTTTTGTCATAATTTTTGACTTCAAAGCCAAAGGTATTTTCATCAATATATTTGAAAGATGCGTCTATTTTAGATTTCTTGTTCTCATTATTTTGGTAAACAAACAAATTCCGATGAATAATTTCACCCAATTCATTTTTAAAAGTAATTTCGTTTTTCTTGCATTGAAAAATTTTTGCACCTTCAAGTTTGATTTTAATGCTCTCAGGGTTTCCTCTTGCATGTACAACAAAGTCGTATCGAAGTTCTGTTGAAAAAGTCAAAATCATATCAATGTTAGGCAAGATGTTCAAAATTTGAATTTTTTCGAAACCCTGAACTTCTTTTGTCCATTTCTTAGGATAGTTACCAAAAAAGAAGTTAAGTTTCCATGTTGAAGGAATAAGTTCTAAAAACTCATCAAACTTACTTCCTTCAATTACGAACTTCATTACATTTCCATTTTTGAAGCAAAGTTCCTCAGACTTCTTAAAATAAAAATAATCAAAATAAAGGGCATCTTTTGTAAAGTAAAATAAAAAATTGTTGCTCAGCAATGCATATTTGATATTTTGGTCCCATTGACCTGTGTTTTTAATAAAGTAGTTTTGTGGAATTTGTGAATAAATGGGTATGCTAAATATTAAAAGAAAAATTACTAGATAAAATTTAATCATTTTCATCTAAAACTCCAAATAATATTCGTAATTTAATAAAAAAATTAAGAAAAATTAATATTACTTAATGATTTTAAAGAATTTTGTATAAATTGTAATTGGTTGTTTTTTTGGAATATATTATTTACATTCGAAAGGAATAAAGGACGAGTCTGGGAAGTTATTCCTTAAAAGTTCGAAGTAAAATTTTGCTTTTTGGAAATCTTTTTGGTCGCAGTAAATTTTGCCTAATTTCAAAAGTATTTTCTCTTGTATATTTCTATCAATGTTTTCATTATTGTATAATTCAGTCAAATCATAAATACTCTGTTCTATATGCTTTAATTCGTACAAGCATTCACCGATCCGGAACCGAGCGTACCAATAATAATAGTCTTGTTGATTTGAACGATTAACGAAGGAAAGAAAAGTTTGCAAAGCATTTTTGTAATCTCCATTCAAAAAAAGTTCCTCACCTCTACTAATTTCATTTGGAATTCTTTCGTTTTGAATTAAGTCAATTTTGACTGTGTCGTAAGTTACTTTTTTTTCAGATAGATGTGGGGGAAGAGGTGCGTATTCTGGTGGTACTTGGTCAATCACAATTTTTGTTTCGTTACCTTCAGAAGAAACATTTTGGAGGTTTTCATCTTTAGGTATTTTTAAGTTATATCTTGTTTGTACAGGAGTAGCGCAACCTTGTAGAATGGACCAAATTAAAAAGAGTAAAATTATTAGATGTCTTTCCATAATTTCAAAGTTAATAAAATTAAATTAATGAAAATTGGGAATCTACATCAATAATTAACCTAATGTTCTTTGATTGATATTTTTTCAAAAAATTATCTTTGAATTTCTTTAAATTGAGAATAGTTTTCTTTAAAGTTTGGTCTTTTGCGCGATCCACTTTTATCAAGATAACTTTGCGGTTCCAGCCCCGTACTCTTGGAATAATTGGTGAAATAGGACCCAAAATTATGGAGTTTGGAATAGTTTTTAAGTTATTTTCGGCAAAAGGGAAACAACTCTGGTCGACAATTTTGCCTTTCCATTGAATTTCAATTGAAATTAATCTGTAAAAGGGGGGGTAATGAAGCTCGTTTCGGAATTTAATTTCCTTTTGAAAAAAAAATTCGAAATCATTTTTAATAAATGCTTCAATAGGGTAGGTATTTGGAGTTGATGTTTGAATAATTACTTCTCCTTTGGTACCAGAACGGCGGCCTGCGCGCCCGGCAACTTGTGTGAATAATTGAAATGCACGCTCGCATGCGGTGTAATCTGGAACATTAAGTTGCAAATCAGCATTAATTATTCCTACAAGTGTAACTCTTTCGAAATCCAAGCCTTTTGCAATTAGCTGGGTTCCAACAAGAATATCAATTTCTCCAAAATAGAATTTTTTTAAAATTTCGGTTTGTCTAGGGTTTTTTTGTACAATGTCTAAATCAAATCTATCTATTTTTGGGGAATAACCAAACTCATTTAATATCTTTTCTAATTCTTCTTCAACTCTTTGTGTTCCATATCCAAGAATCATAATTGGAAATTTACCACATCTTGGACAATTAACATTAAATTTAACTTCAAAACCACAGTAATGGCATTTTAGCATTTGGTCGGATTTATGGAATGTAAGTGAAACTTCACATTCTGGACATTTTGGGATATATCCGCAAAACCTGCACTCCACTAACAAGCCAAATCCTCTCCTATTTTGAAAAAGGATAATACCTTCCCTTTGGGTAATCCGTTCGATGATTTTGTGAATCATTGTGTCTGAAAATTGACCAAAAACCTTTTTATTCTTCCTTTTTTCGAGCATATCGACAAGTAGAATGTTCGGTAAGTTGGCTCCATCGGCTCTTTGGTCGATTACCAACATTTTGTGTTTCCCTTTTTTCGAACCATAATATGAATTTACGGATGGGGTTGCGCTTCCGAGAATTACAACACATTTTTGAATTTTTCCTCTGATAAGGGCTGTGTCCCTTGCCTGGTATCTTGGAGCTGGTTCTTCTTGTTTGTATGATGGTTCGTGTTCCTCATCGACGATAATCAAACCAAGGTTGGGTGTTGGTGCAAAGATTGCTGAACGTGCACCAATTACAATTTTCTTTTCACCATTTAATATGGAAACCCATTGTCGAATTCTTTCATTTTCTTTCAATCTTGAATGTAAAACTGCTATTTGTTCGGGAAATGCATTATTAAATCTTTCAATAAATTGAGGGGTTAAAGAGATTTCCGGAACCAAAACTATTGCAGATTTACCAAGAGCAAGGCATTTCTCGATACAATGCAAATAAATAAGAGTTTTGCCAGAACCTGTTATTCCAAAAAGCAGAAAAGAACAATACTTTTGGTTTTCTAATGAGGGCAAAATCTCCTCGAGAACAGATTTTTGTTGCTTGTTCAGCGGCAATTGCAATTCATTTGGGTAGTTATATAATTTTTGGTAACTTGTTTCAATATCTGTGTTGTCAATATTTGATAACGAAATGAACCCAAGTTCTATAATTTCTTTCAAATTCTTTGAAATATTAACATTTGGAAATTCATTCTTCAAAATTTCTAAATCAACCTCGGTTTTACCAAGTTTTGCTTGTTCCAAAAGGAAGTTGAGTAATTCGATAATTTTTTTTCTTCTTTTAAGAATATCAATGTAATCCTGAAAGCGTACTTGTTCAAACATAATTGGGTTAATTTGAATAACCGTTTTTTGGGGTATTTTTCCAATACTTTTACTTCTGACTTTTAAAATGCCTTTAAATTCTAAGCTTTCAAGTATTTTTTCTATGTTAGAGATTTTTAATTTGTTACGCAAAGTATTGATGGATACTAGACCTTTACTGTTTTGTAAATAATTTACAATCTTATGTTCTGGATTCGTTAAAATTTCCTTTGCGAATCTTGAAATTCCTAAGAAATGAACGTATTTTGTTTGTATTCCTAAAAGACGACTTGGTATAACACTTTTTAAAACTTCACCCAAAGGGGTTAAATAATAATCAGAAATCCATTTACAAAGTTCAATCAGTTCATTTGAAATAATTGGTTTATCATCCAAAATTTGTGTTACATTTTTTAATTTACTCTCGTCAAATTCCAGTTTATCTTTGTGTTCTTGCGCAATTATCCCGACAACTCTTCTTTTATTCAATGTAACGCTAACTCTATGACCTATATAATTTTTGTTGCCTATTGTTTCAAGTTTGTATGTAAAAAATTTGTCGAAATTTCCAATTGGAATAATGTCTACCAAAATATTTTTTTTATTAAAATTTGTAATGTTTTTATTAATCATTCGTTACATTTTTTTTATTAAAATAGTTGCCATGAACACTAAAATAATTATTCTTTATTTAACTTTAATATTTTTCTTGGGTAATTTAAGTTGTTCAGCCCAAGAAAAAAAAGTAAGTGGCATTTCCAAGAGTCAAGTATACGTAGAAAGTAGGTCTTCCAGACGCGATTCGGTTTCAATCGAGATTTATAACTCACGTCATAATGCCATAACAAAGGCTGTTGCAAAAGCTTCTCCGGCAATAGTTGGAATTAACGTAATTCAATATGTAGAAGTTCCAATTAGGTTATACGACCCCTTTTTTGATCCATATTTTGAATTTTTTTTTGGCAAAAGGCCAAGAGAGTATTTTTATGAGAAGTACAAAGTTCAAGGGTTAGGTTCTGGATTTCTTATTTCCCCAGATGGTTATATCCTTACAAATCATCACGTTGCTGGCAAAGCCTCAAAAATTATTGTTACCACAACCGAAGGTAAAAAATACGATGCAAAAATAATAGGTGCAGATGAAATAAGTGATGTTGCCCTTCTGAAAATAGAAGGGAAAAATTTTCCTTATTTGAATTTAGGTAATTCAGATGATGTAATTGTAGGAGAGTGGGTTATTGCAATGGGTAACCCATTTGGGCTCTTCGACTTGAATATGAAACCAACAGTAACGGTTGGTGTTGTGTCCAACATTGGGGTAAATATTACACAAGAAAGTAGAATATACAAAGGTATGATTCAAACTGATGCCGCAATTAGTTCGGGGAATTCAGGTGGGCCTTTGCTTAATTCACTTGGAGAAGTCATTGGAATGAATACAATGATATATTCAACTGCTACTAGTCGACAGGGTGCTGGGAGTATAGGAATAGGATGGGCAATACCTATCAATAGGGTTAAGAAAATAGTTGACAAGATAGTTGAAAATGCTGACTCCTTTCGTAATAATGATTTGGGATTAACTTTGATAGAGCCTAATTCTTATGAAGCTAAGAGGCTTTACTTAAAATTTAACGAGGGATTGCTTGTCGCCGAAGTTTACAGAAATTCTCCTGCTGGCAAGGCTGGATTTGAACCGGGTGATATTATTTTTGAGGTTAATGGTGAAAAAGTTAATTCCATCGAAGAGTACGAGATGATCGTCAACGATGCTTTTATTGGAGATGAGTTGACTTTTAAAATAAGACGGGGGGAAAACGAAATGAGTTTAACAGTAAAGGTTGCTAAATTTAGAAGAAGATAGATGAAAACTTCCCTCCTTGAAACCTTCGACCTTGTAAAAAAATTCAAACGCCGAACAGTTGTAAGGGGAGTTTCCCTAAAAATTTCGCAAGGAGAAGTTGTTGGGTTGCTTGGTCCAAATGGAGCAGGAAAGACAACTACATTTTATATGATTGTTGGAATGATTAGACCAAATTCTGGTAATGTCAACCTTGATGGAGTAGAAATAACCTCTTTTCCAATGTATAAAAGGGCTAGACTTGGTATTGCATACCTTCCACAGGAAACTTCTATTTTTCGCAAATTGTCTGTTGAAGAAAACATAATGGCAATTTTGCAGCTACAAAAGTTTACAGATAAACAAAAGAAAGAGAGATTAGAAGAGCTACTCGAATCTTTTGGACTACAAAACATACGAAAGCAAAAAGGTTATATGCTGTCGGGTGGGGAAAGGAGAAGATGCGAAATTGCTCGTAGCCTTGCATCCTCTCCTAAATTTATCCTACTTGATGAACCTTTTGCTGGTATCGATCCTCTTGCAGTAGAGGATATCATGAAGATGATAATTAATTTAAAGGAAAAGGGTATAGGTGTTTTGGTTACAGACCATAATGTCCACGAGACCTTAACGATTACAGATCGTTCTTATATTTTAATAGATGGAAATATTTTTTGTTCTGGAACTGCTGAGGAAATCTCACAAAATCCAGAAGTACGAAAACTTTACTTAGGTGAATATTTTACCTTAGAAAGGTATCATATTAAGTAAGTTTTATTCTTCTAGTACAATCTTTACTTTTCCTACTTTCCTTTCAGTCGAAGAAGTTACTTCAAGATAGAAATTATCGAAATAAAATCTCTCTCCTTGTTGGGGAATTCTGCCTGCTAAATAAATTATTAATCCAGCAATAGTTTCATATTCCTTTGCCTTTGGAATACGAATTTTTAAATTTTCTGAAACATCCTCAATAGACATTTCAGCAATCACTTCGAATTCTTTATTATTAAGTTTTTTAACCAGTGGAGGTTCTTCATCGAATTCATCCTGAATTTCACCAACAAGCTCTTCAAGAATATCTTCGATAGTAATTAATCCTGCTGTTCCCCCAAAATCATCAATAACAATTGCCACGTGAACTTTTTCTTTTTGCATCGTCTTTAATATATCTTGGATTCTTTGATTTTCTTTAACAAAAAGGGGTTTTCGAAGAAACTTGGAAATATCAAACTCTTTGAAGCTTGATGAATCCAATAAATGTAAGAAGTCTTTTGCATAAATTAATCCAATAATGTTATCAATTGTATTTTCGTACACAGGCATTCTAGAATAACCTTCTGTTTGAAATTTTTTGATGACTAATTCCGTCTTTATATTCTTTTCGATAGCCACAATTTTGTTTCTTGGTACCATTATTTGTTTGGCAGTAATATTGGCGAAATCGAAAACATTTTGCAAAAGTTTCTCCTTCGTAGATTCAATGGTTCCAAATTTAAAACTGGATTTCAAAATTTCTCTAATTTCTTCTTCGGAGTGAAGTTCTTTACCCTCGCGAAAACTAATCCCCAAAATTTTTAAAGTATAATTAGCAAATTCATTAAGTAACCAGATAAAAGGTTTAAAAATTATGTAAAAAGCTCGTAATGGAATTGAAACTAAAAGGGCAGTTTTTTCCGCTTTTAGAATTGCAAGAGATTTGGGTGCGAGTTCACCGAAAACGATATGTAGCACAGTAATTAATATAAAAGCCACTGGTAATGCAATTTCTTCTGCGGTTTCCATCGCAACATTAATTCCAAGCATAGAAAAGAGCGACAATATGATTTTTGAAACTACAGGTTCCCCAATCCAACCAAGCCCAAGACTTGCAAGAGTGATGCCTAATTGGCATGCAGAAAGATATTCGTTCAAGTGCGAAACAAGGGTGACAGCAATTTTTGCTGGAAAGGAACCCAGCTTTGCTTTCAATTCGATTTGTGTATTTCTCACTTTAACGATAGCAAATTCTGCGGCAACAAAAAAAGCATTTAACAACACGAAAAACAAAGTAATAAGTATATTAATTACCATAATTTAATATATCTATTGTTTTAATTTTTATCATCTTGCCTAAGTGAAAGGATAAGTAATGTTCAACGAAAAAGATAAATTCCTTAATGTCAATGGGTAAGGTTTGAAAGTTTTCAAGTTCATTAATGTCGCTTTTACTTATTTTAAGCAAAAAGTCAATTGTTTTTTTGTCTAACATTTGTAATTTGCTCGTTTTTATATCTGGTTTGAATTCCCCTTCATTGTCGTCAAAGAATAAATATTGAAATTGTTTGTTTGAAAGTATTGCAATTTTATCAATTATATTAATTCCGAGGTCAAAAATTAACATAATTATAAAATAAGTAAGTAATATATATGGATTTAAATTTTTTGATTTTAATAGATTTATACTTGATATTGTTAGGTCAAAAAGGTATTTATTTGGATTTTCTATTACTTGAGTTTGTTTAATAAATTCCAAAATTGTTAAGCCACAAAATAGCCTTTCTGGACTTCTTATAATCGGATGATATGAGGATAATGTTTCTACTTTGGAAAGAAGGTGCAAATCATTAGATTTTTTTTGATAGAAGCTAATATAAACAATATTCAAAGGTTCAAGTGTACCAATTAATTTGGGCTGATTTCTAACACCTTTTGCAATCAAAGAAACAATGCCATTGCTTTCTGTTAAAATTTCAACAATTTTACTTGTTTCGCGGTAATTTAGAGTTTTAATAACAATTCCTTTTGTTGAAATAACCACACCAGTTAAGCAAATAATTGAATAAACAAGGTCAACAACACAAATTTACAACCAAATTTCTTAATTTGCATATTTTCTAAATCAAAAAAATGAAAAAAATTTTAATTGTAGATGATTCAGACTACATTTTAGAAAGTACATCAATTTTGCTTTCATTGGAAGGATACGAGGTTTATACAGCAAATAATGGCGAGGAAGGATATCAAAGAGCGGTGGAAATCCTTCCAGATTTAATACTATGCGATGTTCAAATGCCGGTGATGGATGGATATTCCATGCTTGAAAAAATTCGCTCAGATCCAAAAACTGAATTTATTCCTTTTGTTTTTCTTACTGCTTTTGGCGAAAAGCAAAATATTCGCGAGGGAATGGTTCGAGGTGCGGACGATTACATAACAAAACCTTTTACGCATCAAGAGTTAATCCAAGCTTTAAATACTCAATGGAAAAAACAGGATACTTTTCACAAGCAAGTTAAGGAAAAGGTTGATACTGTTGGCAAGGCAATATCCTTTGCACTTCCCCACGAATTTCGAACGGTGTTGAATGAAGTTATTGGTTCTGCCAAGTTGATTTTATCAAATATTGAATTTCTTCAAAAGGAGGATGTTTTAGAGCTTGCATCAGATATTTTAAAGTCCTCCAATAGGCTCTTGAAAATAACAGAAAATTTTCTTATATATACAAAAATTGAATCTATTGCTAATAATCCCGAGAAAAAAGCACAGCTTCGAATGCATTTTACTGATGAACCGTTTGCCATAATTCAAGATATTGCCCAACTTAAATCTGAAAACTTTGGCCGAGGAAATGATTTGATAATTGAGAATCCCATATACAACATTTCATTAGAAATATCTTCCGATAGTTTTTATAAAATAATTGATGAGCTGATTGATAATGCGTTTAAATTTTCAGAACCCGGAGATAAGATTAAAATAACTTCGATAATTGAAAAAAATAAAGCCTTATTCGAGATCGCTGACGAAGGTCGAGGAATTAACGAAGAAAAGCTAAGGTTTATTGATTCTTTTACCCAATTTGAAAGAGAAATCTATGAGCAGCAAGGTGTTGGAATGGGGCTAATTATTGCTAAAAGGTTGGTTGAATTGCACGATGGTAAATTTTTAATCAAAAGTGAAATCGGAAAAGGAACTAGTGTAAGATTTTGGTTGCATTATTTAAAGAAAGAAAATTAGTAAATATTATGGTGTGACAATGACTTTAGTTATCTTGTCAATCAATCCTGGTTCAACTTCTACAAAAGTAGCTCTTTACAAGGACTTACTTGAAGATTTAACAGTTACTATTAGACATTCAGTAAATGAATTGAGGAATTTTGACAGAATATTCGATCAATATGAATTTCGTAAGCAAGTTATACTTAAAGTCTTGGAGGATGCTAATGTTGATTTAAAAAGTATCAATGCAGTTGTTGGACGAGGTGGGTTGGTTCGGCCAATACCAAGTGGTGTATATCGTATTAATCAAAAAATGCTGGATGATTTAAGAAATGAAATTAATGGAGAACACGCTTCTAATCTTGGTGCAGTTCTTGCATATGAGATAGCCAAAGCAATTGATCCTTCAATTCCTTCTTTTATTGTCGATCCTGTTGTAGTAGATGAATTAGAGGAAGTTGCAAGAATTTCTGGTCATCCAGAACTACCCCGCCTTAGTATATTCCACGCTTTAAACCAGAAAGCAGTAGCTCGCCGTTACGCAAGAGACCACGCCAAGAAATACGAAGAATTAAAATTGATAGTTGTGCATCTCGGGGGTGGTATTACCGTGGGTGTGCACAAAAACGGTCGGGTTATCGATGTGAATAATGGTTTGGACGGGGAGGGCCCATTTTCCCCTGAGCGTTCCGGTACCTTACCAGCTGGTCAGCTTGCCAGATTGTGTTTTTCCGGGAAATATACCTACACAGAAATAAGGAAGATGATTACTGGAAATGGTGGACTTGTTGCTTTTTTGGGGACTAATAATGCTATGGAAGTAGAAGAAAAGATAGCTTGTGGTGATACTTTTGCAGAATTGATCTACAGCGCAATGGCCTACCAAATTGCTAAAGAGATTGGAGCCGCTAGTACAGTCCTTAAAGGAGATGTTGATGCTATTTTGATAACTGGGGGACTTGCAAATTCACCTATGCTTGTAAAGTGGGTTCAGGAACGGGTTTATTTCATTGCTCCAATTCATATTTATCCAGGTGAAGACGAAATGCTTGCTTTAGCAGAAGGTGTCTATTATGCTTTGCGGGATGAAATATCTATTCGAGAATATTGAGTAATTCTACTTAGTTAATTATTTTTGAAATTTAATAATTTGCCCTTTTAAAATAAGGAGTTTTTATGTTTAAAATATTTTTGTTTGCTATTTTATTAGTAACTTTTGTTTTTGGAAATTTTGCTTGCAATCATCAACCAGTAGACCTAGATAACTATCGAAGCGATCTACCAAAGATTATGCTTCCTCCTTTGCAACCAACAACCATTGTAATTATTGATAAATATGGTAATAGGTTTGATACTGGGGTTAGCGACAAAATCCTCGAGGATGGTTCTACTATTTCACAAAAAATTCAGGATTGCGTAAATAACTCAAAAAATCATGGGGACTTTGTTAGCTGCATGGCACATCTTACAAATTGGTTATTGAAAAAAGGGTATATAACCAACAAAGAAAAAGGAATCATTATGAATATTTCCGCGCGTGCAAATATTCCTTAATCCTAACTTAAAAAACATAAAAAGCCTCGGAATTCTCGAGGCTTTTTTTATTAACATGAATTTAAAAAATTGGATGATACAGGTATTTATTTAATATTATAGTCAATGAGATCTGATTGATTCCCATTGAAAACTTGTTCCATTAAAAATATATTGAACTTAAAGGGATCGAGTTTTTTCCGAACAAGTCCAATTCCTTTGCCAAACCAATAGTGTTGAACAACATCAAATTTAACGTTGACTGGTAAAGGAACATTAGGAATTTCCAATTTAATATTCATAGTGAATGTAAGAATAAATTCTTGAGATTGAACTGGTTTGCCTTTTACTACTAAGTCTATTTGGTTGCCTTTTTTACCTTTTATTCCAATAGTAGGAGTCATCTTGCCAACGTCGGGTAAGTCGATGGTTTCTAAAGTTGTATCTTTTAAAATAGTCCATTGCGAACCGTCAAAGTCTGCAATCATAACCCATTGATTTCCTTCAGAAATAGGAATAAAATCATTCTCAAAGAAAGACAAGAAAGTGTAGATTTTGTTATTTTCGAACGCAAAAATTGTTGTATCTGTCAGATTGTCCCTGCTGGTTTTGTTCAAGAATATTGAGGCGTTTTTCCCAAAAATAAATTGGTTTGCGATTAAGGTGGTGAGGGTGGTATCTTCAGAATTTGGAACCTTTACGCTGAGAGAGTCAAGTTCATAATCAAGATATTTCCAAAAAGAACCAACCGTAGTAGGAAAGAAACTTTGGTTTTGTGGTTCATTGTTGTTTGTGGATTTGTCCGAACATGAAAAAAGAAGTAAAGTAAAAGATACAACAAAAAGCAAAAAGGACTTAATGAACTTTAACATATAACCTCCAAAAAATTTTAAAAATTATGTAAACGTATATTAACTAATTTAATGTATTTTTCGTTAAAATTCATCCAGTTTTTTGAAGAAGAATGGATTTAATAATTTTCTTAATTTCAAAAGGAATTGAATCTGGAGGAAGAACAATAGGGTCAATAAACGGAGAGATAAATGATTTAGGTAAAGTTGGTGCTGCAGCTGTTGAAGGTTCTTGGCAAATTACATAACCCCCATTGAATTTGATTTGAATTGCACTCTGAACTCCATCAGTACCAAGCCCAGATAAAATTACTGCAATAGAATATTTTCCAAAATAATTCGCTAAACTTCTGAACATAGGCTCAGCCGATGGCCTTTGGTAATTTTCTTTTGGACCATTGTCAACAATTAGTTCATAATTTTTCGAAAAAAATAAATGGTGGTCGAAAGGTGCAATGTAAATTTTACCAGGTTTTGGATTCAAATTTGAAATTGGAACAATAACTTCCTGAGAAAACACTTGATTTAATTTGGTAACCAAAGAGTCAATAAGGTATTTGTTACCTTGTTGGATCACAGTAACAACAAAGTTTTCTTTTAAGTCTTTTTTCAGGGTAAGTAAAATATCTATAAGAGGTTTAGTACCTCCGTTCCCAGAAACAATACCAATCCCAATGAAGGGGGGGTTAACTTGGGATGCTTCGGAAGTAAATTTTTCAATGCTTTTTTGACTTTCAAGAATTTTGTTAATGACTTGCAATAATTCAGGTATATTAATTGGTTTTTCAATAAATTCGACTGCACCGGAACGAATCGCATAACTTCTTGCCATTTCAGATGTTAACGCTGTTATAATTATCACGGGGGGTGGGTCTTTGAAATTTGATTTAAGTCTGTAAAGAAACTCTATACCATCTATGTTGGGCATCATCCAGTCGCTGATTATTAAGTCTATCTTTTCTCTTTTAAGGATATTTAAAGCATCATCTACATTATCAACTGGGATAGTTGAATAATTTTCTTTTTCCAGGATTGTTTTCAAAACCTGTAATGTGCAAAAGTCATCTTCTATTATTAATATTGAGGTATTTCTCATATTATTTAGATAATTGTCTTTAATGTTAATAAAAAATGTCTACTTTGCATTGGATAATTAAATATTATTTGATACTCTGAATTAAGAATATTAAAGATCTCAAAATTAAGAAATATTTTGTTTTTTTTTAAATGTATTTCTTTTGAAATAGAAAAATCTAGAAGCACGTAGCTAAGTAGTTTCGAGCTGGAGGAATTATCGGGAAGTGCATATCTCTCTGAGGAATAGAAAAGCTTAGTTGCAATTACAAATTGCTTGTAAATGGGGAAATAAAATACGACATTTACAAGATTTCTTGGAGTGTAAATTAATTGTTTTCCAAAGGTAGGTGATTCTTTAGTTTTATCGATTGCTCTTGTGTATGAATAGGAAACGATACTTTCAAAAAAACTTGTTTTGCTTTGCATTGCGATTTCAAAACCTGTAGATTGTGTTTTGGCAATATTCAAAGCAGTCCATTGGATAGGTGTTTTCGGAATGGAGATTATTTTATCCTCGGTGTTGTAAAAAAAGAAAGTAATTATTGGTTTAAAATAACCAAACCCATAGTAAATAAACTCTAAATTCAAAGATTGTGTCTTTTCGGGACGAAGATCGCGGTTTCCATAGTTTAAAAAGAACATCTCGTTGAAATTTGGTAATCGATAATTAGTTGAAAAATTTAGCTTTGTATTTAACCCAAGGCTCGTGTCTTCAATAGCTACACCAATATAAAAAGTGTATTTTGGAGAAAAAGTAGAACTAACATCGTTTCGAAAAGCCGTTTCGAAAAAGTGTCGATATTTTGAAAAAGATATTATCTTCAAAATTTTCAAACCGGTGGAAATTGTCCAACGCTCAATATCGTTGTTTTCTTTATTTTCGATCATATCACCTTTGATCGATGCGAAGTTAGTTTCCAAAAGAAAGTTAAAATTAACCCCCCAAAAGGTTCTTTTGTAGTCTATAGAAAAATCGAGGTCTTTGTTTAAGTATTCGGCTGTAGTCTTCCCAAGCAAGAGATTATTTGTTTTCTCATCGTAAAACAAACTTTTTGTCATCATTACTTTTGAACTTATTTCAATTGATGAATCAAGGTAATGAGGGATTAATTTAAAACTACCAAAAGCGAAATAATCAGTAAGTTTTGCCTTTTCGTTTTCGATATTGTTTTGTAAAACAGCACCAGGTATTCCCCTTTTTGAATGTGAAAACAAAATATTAATACGCGACCAGAATAAATTTGTCTCAATTTGATTGTTAAGAAAAATGGAGTACGAAATAATCTTGCTATTTTCCCTTTTAATAATCTTTTTACTTCCAAATTCATTGATTTTAATAGGGTAATCTCCCTCGGATTTGAAAACTCTTAGGCCAACTATGCCTGAAGATAATGGATTAACTTGATATGAAAAGTTAGCATTAAAATTTAGGTTACCAAATGAACCATAAGATATTTTGAGAGATTGTTCATTTTTGGGTTTAAGAAATCTAAAATTCAAGAATCCAGATGCAGAGTTGTTACCCCAAAGTACCGAAGAACCACTTTTGTAAAGGTCAATATTTTCGAAAATATCTAATGGTAACAAAGTAAGGTCGAATAGACCGTTTTGCTGGCTGTTGATTTTGCTTCCGTCTAACAACAAAGTTACATCAGTTGAGGAATAACCTCTAAGAGAAACTGTTTTGATTCCACCAACCCCTCCATAATCTCGAATATAAATACCAGGAAATATACTTAACACTTCCGAAGTTGAACTAAGAAGTGGTACATAAAGTCTGTCGATTCGGAACGAAAAAAAAGAATGTGAAACTGAATTCCTTGCTAAAACTTTTTCTGATTGGACAACAACTTCCCCTGATATCTTGGTTTCAACGGTATCTTTTCCAAATAAAAAACAAAAAGAAAAGATTGCTAACGAGAAAACAAGCAAACAAAATTTCATCAGCGATTTACAAGGAATGAAATCGTTTCAATTGTTTTATTATAGGTATTAATTTTAGCATAGTACAAACCGTTAGGCAAGTCGTGGGTTGGAATAAAAATTTTTTCGCCGACAAATTGAAAGTTAAATTCTTTTAATTTTTTACCAAAAACATCAAAAATTTCTACCCTTGCTGGAAATTCAACTCCTATTCTTAATGTAATATTAATAAAATCTTTAGTAGGATTGGGGTAAAAATCCAAGTTATTAACAAGATAATCCTCAGCAGAATTAATGGAATTGACAATTAGATATACTTTGTTGTTAGGTTGATAATTTGGTAAAAATGGGCTTGAGGTGGCAACTATTGAAAGATTCATATTTGGATTTTGGAAGGTATAGGTAAAAAGTCCCTCAAGCTTGTTTCCAATGTTAATTTTTCCTAACAAATTACCATTAAGATCATAGTAATAAAGATTACCATCAAATGCAGTAGTAACGATGGTGTTTTCTCCAGTAATGCCGGATTCTCTTGGTCCATCATATTCACTTGTAGGAAGTTGTATCGTTTTTTCAATCTCTAGGTTTGGAATATTGAAAATATGAACTTGATGAGAACCATTCATTGTTATGAGTAACTTATCGTTGCCAATTTTTGTAAGATGATTGCCAGTGTCGCCCAATTCAATTTCTTTAACAAAGACTATTTCAAATGCATCAAAACTACGAATTTCGTATACCCAAAGTTTGGAGTTATTTTGGCCAAAAATCCCTTCTAAAAGAATGAATAAATAGTTTCCTACAACAACTGATTGCAAGGGGTTTTGTTCACAAGCAGTTTCAAACATTATGTTCAAATTGCTTTCATTAACAATAAAGAAACTATGAACGTTTAATGAACTAACTCCTATAAATATATGTCCATTGTGATAATAGATTGAAGAAATATATGAGTCTTCGGGAAGTTGGAAATTCTCTAGGGGGGTTAATGTGTTGATAATATCACCAGATTCTAAATTAATTTTAAGAATTGAAAATTTATTTGGAACAAGAACAAAGTTTCCAATTTTGTCGACATGAATCCTTGTAGGGAAAGGTAGAGATGAAAATTCAAGCTCTTTGACTAAGGTTCCGGTTAAATTTCCGCTCATGATTTGGTTAAAAGATATCTGATAAATCCCGGGTTTAACATCCCCATCATCTTCAATCCCATTATAATTTTGGTCGAGTCCCAATGTTGTAATAAAAAGTTTGTAGTCATTTTGAGTAAAACTAAAAAAACCATCGATAAAAGTTGGGTGGGGGCCAACTGTAATAGGAATTGGGACATTTTGCTGAGATTTTGAGACTGCTGAGACTAACAAAAAACAAATTAGTATAATTACAGATTTTTTCATTTTAACACCATTTTGTTTTGTTAAACAAAATTAAAAAACGCATTCAAAGAAAATTTATTATCTTTTTATTAATTTAGTTTTTAAGTAATAAATAATTTTTAAATTATGAACAAGGCTGTATTAATGGCAGGTGGTTTTGGGACCCGACTCCGTCCATTGACAATGACGATCCCCAAACCAATGGTTCCTATAGTTAATGTTCCAATCATGGAACATGTAATCAATCTTTTGAAAAGATACAATTTGAAAGACGTTGTTGCACTATTGTATTTTCAACCTGATATAATTACTGATTACTTCAAAGATGGGAGTGACTTTGGAGTAAAAATAAGGTACGTTCTTGCGACTGCTGACTATGGAACCGCTGGGGCAGTAAAAAACGCTTACAAATACCTCGATGAAAGGTTTATTGTTATTAGTAGTGATGTTCTTACTGATTTCAACCTACAAGAGGCTTTAGATTTTCATTTATCAAAAAGTTCTTTGGCAACAATTTTACTGACTCGAGTTAAAGTACCTTTACAATATGGAATTGTAATAACCGATAAAGAAGGAAGGATTGTCCGATTTTTGGAAAAACCATCCTGGGGGGAAGTTTTTTCTGATACGATTAATACCGGCATTTACATTCTTGAACCTGATGTTTTGGACTTGATTCCTTATCAATCTGAGTTTGATTTCAGTAAAGATTTATTCCCCATGATGCTAAGAAACAAAATGCCTTTGTATGGTTTTGTAGCTGATGGTTATTGGCGAGATATTGGAAATTTGGAAGAATATCAAAATGGTCAAATTGATGCTTTGAAAAAAAATGTTAAGCTTGAAATCAAAGGTACTAAGCAAGGGAATTTGATCATAGCTGAAAATAGCACTATTGCCCCTAATGTCAAAATCAGAGGAACAGTAATAGTTGGAAGTAATACTGTAATCGATGATTATTCTGAAATTTCTGATTGTGTTATAGGAAGCAATGTTAGGATCGGCAAAGGTGTTAAGATGCGAAGAACTACCTTATGGGACAATGTAAAAATTGGTGCTTTATCTGAACTTACAGATGATGTCATTTGTTACGATTGTAAAATTGGCGAGTCTGTTACAATTGGAGAAAATGTTTTTATTTCTGTCGGGTGCACAATAGGTAACGATGTAATACTTTCACCAAATATTAAACTCTGGCCTTTGAAACACATTGAAGATGGTGCAAAACTTTCGCGTTCCCTTGTTCAGGAGGAAAAATGGGAAAGGGAATTATTCACTGGGGCAAGAATTTCTGGTTTGTCGAACTTTGAAATCCACCCCGAATTTGGAGCAAAACTTGGAATGGCTCTTGGTATGACTTTTGGCAAAAATGCTAAAATTATCGTTAGCCGAGACTCCGATAAAACTTCGAGAATTATTAAACGATCAATCACTGCAGGCTTAGCTTCTGGGGGGGTATATGTTAATGATTTGCAAACAACCTCAATTCCCCAGACAAGACAAGAATTAAGGACAGGCAAATATTCCGGTGGTATACACGTACGACGTTCTCCTCGGAATCCTGATATGACTGATATAATAATATTTAGTAGCGATGGTCGTGATATTGACCTGTCTAAAGCTAAAACCATTGAACGTTACTTTTTTGGGGAAGATATTAAAAGAGTCCACTATAGTGAAGTAGGGGAATTGTACTATCCTGAAAGGACTAATGAAATTTATATTAATCGCTATCTTAGTTCATTGGATATCGAAGCCATTAGGAAAAAGAAATTTAAAATCCTAATGGATTATTCCTATGGGTTAGCATCGACTATTTTTCCAATTATCCTAGGCAAAATGAATTCAGAAACCCTATCTTTACACGATTACGTAGATGCAATGAGGCACCAACCCTTTACAGAAGGCACTCTTATCGAAGGTTCAGAAGCTTGTCGGATTATGAAATCGTTGGGTTATGAACTTGGCTTCATTATAGAACCTGGAGCTGAAAAAATTCTTGTAATTGATAGCCGTGGAGTCATGTATACACCTCAAAGGCTTCTTTCTATGGTAACAAAATTATTTTTGGAAACTAATAAGCAAAATAGCGATTATAAAATTGCAATTACTATTGTTGCTTCTGGTGAAATCGAAAAGATTGCCGAGGAATATGGGATTCAGGTTGTGCGAATAAAGAATTCCCATTCGGCGATGATGGAAGCAACAAGAGATGAGAAAATTAAATTTGTCGGTGGTGTGTGGGGTGGGTTCATTTTTACCGATTTCCTATTTGCAAGCGACGGAATGTATTCAATCGGTAAAATCCTTGAAATGCTTGCAAAAACTGGATACACACTACAACAACTAGATGAAATCCTCCCTCGGAGATTTCAACATATTTCAACAGTTGAATGTCTTTGGGAAAACAAGGGTAAAGTAATTCGTAGAGCTTTAGAGTTCTCAGAAGGTTATGAACGCCAACTTGTTGAGGGTGTGAAAATTTTTAAAAATGGTGATTCTGTTCTTTTATATCCAGATCTAGAAAAACCTGAGTTCTTGATTATCGGAGAGAGCGACAATTACGAGACTGCAGTTGCCCTTTCGCAACAATTTCAGAATTATGTCTCCAATTGGATGAAAGAAGATTTTTAAAGTAACATGGTTGGTTTTGGTTACGATTCTCATCGAATTGGGAAAGGAAGAAAGTTATTTCTTGGTGGAATATTGATTGATATCGAGAATGGTGCAATTGCCCATAGCGACGGTGATGTTGTAATTCATTCTTTGATTGATTCAATACTTGGTGCTATTGGAATGGGAGATATAGGGGAACATTTTCCTGATACTGACGAAAAATACAAGGATATCGAAAGTCAAATTTTACTTAAAGAAGTTTTGAAATTGTTGGACCAGAAGCGTAAAAAGATTATAAATATAGACATTACAATTGTATACGAATTAAAGAAAATAGCACCATTTAAACAACAAATTCGTAGTAATCTCGCCAATATTCTTGGGATTGACGAGTCGATTGTAAATGTTAAAGCAAAGACTAACGAAAAAATGGGTTTTATTGGAAGAGGAGAAGGAATTGCTTCGTTCTGTGTTTGTCAAATTGAGTAAAGTTTCTTTGACTTTTTGCTTTATATTTACCTTTCGATTGTATTGCGACGATACTTATCAACTTTCTTACAGTTTGAAAGAAAATTTTTTAGGCGGTAAACTTTTTGTATTTAAGGAAAATAGTAAATACAAATCATTTTTCGTTAAACCTACTTTCGGGGATTTCTCCGAATCGGTATTCTATTGGGATGGAATAAAAAGGGATAGTGTTTTTGGGGTTCCTTCGATACCACCTTCCATTGTGGGTTCGTGTTCCTTTTTGGGGCGATTATTGATAGTTTCCACAGAGTCGAACAGAGTCTTTGTATCTTTGATTAATACTTCCTTGAAAGTTGAAGCAATAGTTGAATTGCCTTACGAAGAAGGATTTTATACATTTGAAAAAGTTGAATTTTTGGTTAACGAAGAGCATAAAGAAGTATTAATTAAGATAAATGACCTTTTATTTTTAGTGAAATTCGAAAATAATAAGCTCCTCGCTGATTTTGTAGCAAAAAATGCTTTAGCAGCCTGTTTTATTAAACACAAGGGATACAGACTTGCGATTGTAAAGCTCGAAGAAGGAAATGGATTTGTTTATCTTGAGGATAGTTTATTTAGTCAAAAATTATTGTGTAGGGTTGATTTAAGTGACAACATACTAATTAAGCAAATATCAGATAAAATTGTCGTAATTTCATCGTCGAAATACTACAATAGTTCTCTTTTTCAGATTGCTGGTTTCGACCAAGGAATAATCAACAAATTTTGGATCGAGACAAAAGTTTCGAATATTATGCTACTTGAAAAAGAAAGTAAACAGTTCATTTATTTCTTAAGGAATATTGGCACTGGTTATATTTTGTCGATTTATATTTATGAAGGATTAAAAAACAAAGTAGGGGAAGATTTTGTTCATCTACCGAATGAATTATCAGAACCTTATGGAATATTTAATGTTGATGATAAAATTTTTGCTTTATTTCACAATGGTATTTCAGTAGTGAGTTTGGATGGAGAGATTTTGGCTAAGGATTTTATTACGCTTGGGGAAGCTTTTCCAGAATCATTAAATGTAGAAAAGTTAGATGCTTATGTAATTTTAACTTCAAGATCTTCTTCTGTAGTTTTGAAAGAGAATTATCATAAATTCTGGTTCGTTTCAAGATTTTTAAAAAATTTTGGTGATATTATTGTACCATTTCTTCTTATTGTCATTTTGTTTTTTGTTCTTCGAAAATATTATAAACAAAAAAGATTGCTAAAAGCTTTAATTGAAGTTCCAACGACCGGAGTGGTCTTTATTGTTGATAAATATGGGAGATTGCTTGCAGCAAATAATAGTGGGAAAGAAATGTTTGGAATAACTGAAAGTGTTCCAATGAATAAAATGTTTAATTACTATTGTACTTTAGAGTATTTGAGACCGTTAAATGAATTAGTTGAAAGAATAATTTATTCCCGCGAATCATTTGTTCAGAAAATTACTTTTGTCAAAAATAAAATAGACTTTGAATGGCTGTTTACACTAATCCCCTTGAAAAGTATAACTGGAGCTTTCAAGGGTGCGGTTATTACGGGTATAGATATTACAGAAGTGTTGGGACGCCAAAAGTTAAGCAATCTGGCCCAGCTTGCCCATGATATGCAAACAAACTTATCTACAATTCGACTTAACGCAGAGCAATTGGATATTAATGGTTCAGCTAGGAATGATGAAAGGCGTCGTAAAATAATTCACCAAGTTGGGTTACTTATGCAAAGAGTAAGGGATATTGTAACTGTGGGGCGAGGCGAGGTGGTACTTCAAAATGTTGACGCATATGATTTATGCTTAGAGGCAAGAATGGAATTTGACGATTCTATGTTTCCAAATGTTACGTTTGAATTGGAACTGAATCACTTTGACTTGTTGTGCGACAAACCCAAAATGATAAGGGCTATTCGAAACGCCATAGAGAATGCGATAAAAGCTTTTCAAGGCAAAAACGGAATTATCACTTTGAGAAACTGGAAGGATATTCGTAATGCTTATTTTTCAATTGCAGATAATGGTCCAGGGATGGACAAAACAATGCTGGAGAAATTTTTAAAACCATATTTCACAACAGGTGGTACTGGTATAGGGACTATGATAATTCAACACGTTGTCGAGCTCCACGGTGGTATTTTAAGGGTAAACTCAGAAAAAGGTAAAGGGACAGAATTGTTGTTTGTTATTCCTTTGACAAATGAGTTGAGAAAAATTAAGAGTGTGAGAAAAAGTGGTTAATTTTATTCATTTATGATCATACAAGAATTGAATGGAAAGCGAATAGCATCAATTGACTTTGGTTTTAAAAGATTAGGAGTTGCAATTTGCGACGAATTGCATATATCCATAACTCCTTACAGAGTATTCGATTATTCTTCACCCTCATTTTGGGTGGATTTTATAAATTTTTTGAAAAATGAAAAAATTTCTGCTTTAGTTGTTGGTTATCCCTATCGAAAAGAAAATATTGAAACAGAAGTAATAAAAGGAATAAACGATTTTATTTTAAACTTAGAAAAAAAAATAGAAATTCCAATTTTTAGATTTGATGAGTCTTTTTCTACAAAACGAGCCGAGAAAATAATGTTTGAATTGGGGAAAAAAAAGAAAGACCGAAAGCGGAAGGAAAACAAGGATTTGATTTCCGCTGCTGTGATTTTGCAAGACTTTATTCGAGAAAATAATTTATGATATTAGGTGATTTTATGAGATTTCTTTCAATAATCACGATGTTTTTCTTTTTTTCGATTTTAGTAAAAAGCCAACCGGATTTTGATGTTAATTACATGAATGATTATAGAAAAACATTTACATTTCAACCAATTTATTATCCAACTCAAAATGGGGATTCGCTCGAGGTTCTGATTCCGTTTAAATTTTCTTTAAATTACATCACTTTCGAGAAAGCTAATGATCCAAATTTATTGTTTTCAAATTTCCTTTTGGAGTTTTTGTTTCGCGATACTAATGGAATAATTAAAAAAACATTTGTTCATAGAGACACAATTTTTTTTAAGCTACTAGACAAAGATTTAATAAACACAAAGTACTATTTGAACTTTGTTTCAACCAAGTTGCCTCTTCAAAACTTTTTTTTAGAGATATCTATTTACGACAAAGAAAAAACAAAGATTAAAACAGTAAAAGGGGAGTTGAAAATACATAAAATTGGTAACATTTTGATATTTTCTCCTATTTTTGCTTCGCAAACAATAGGAGATAGTAGGTTTTTACTTTCTCTTTTGCATAATGCGTTGGATTTTACCAAAAAAGACAAAGCAATTATTATCCCAGTTTATTCAAGCAAAGGCTATGAAAGCCTGAATATCCAACTGAAGTCGAATATTGAAAAAACTTATCAAATGAATTGGCAAAAACCTGTTAGTTTTGATGCTCCACTTCTACTTCTTTCCACATTCCCACCGAACTTTATTATTGACACTAGCAATGCATATTTAATCTTTGAACAAAAGGCTTTTTCGGGATCAGACGAGAAAATGAATTTTTATCTTGTGAATTTTCCCGAAAAATATGCTTATCTTCAAAATTACTTAATCATACTTAATTTAGTTAACTCTTTGGATACTTTAAAGTTGAATTTTCGCATTCATTGGGAAAATCCTCCTTTGTCTTTAAAATCCATTAATTATTCTTTAGAATTATTTTACTACATAATAACAGATGAAAAATATGATTTCTTAAAAAGCATGAAAAAAGAAAATCAATGGCAAGAATTTTTCGATGCATGGCTTGAATTTGATACTGATACTACGACTCTTTTTAATGAAGCAATGGATGAATATTATAAACGAGCAGATTTTGCATTTTTAAATTTCCAAACTATTGCAGAGAACGATGGTGCAAGAACCGAACGCGGGAAAATCTTTATTCTTTATGGAAAACCTTCTAGTATACAAAGGAATATTGATAAAGAAGGAAATGTAGTTGAGGAATGGACCTACTACCATTTAAAAAAGAAGTTTACTTTTATTTCGAAATATAAAAGATTTGAATTAGTAAAAATCAATGAGTTTTAATGGAATGTTTTTTTTGCGAAAATCTCAGTTTACAACTTTCAGAGGTTATTTTTGATGGGGAAGAATTCAAACATTTGAAAGCAATGCGAATTCAAAGAGGAGATAGAATTTGTATCGTTAACGGAAAAGGCTTATCTGCTTTTGCTTATATAGTCGAAATATCTAAAAATCATTACCTTGCCAAAATAATTAATTTCGTTGAGAATCTTGGTGAAATTGAAAGTAAGATAGGGCTGGCATTAGGTATTTTAGACAATAAAGAACGATTTGAGTTTGCTTTTGAAAAAGCTATTGAGTTGAGGATTTCAGATTTCTACCCTTTAATTTCGAAATTTACCCAAAAAAACAAATTAGAAAAAGAAAGGTTGATTAGGAAAGGAATTTCTTCAATTAAGCAAACCTTTAGAAGTCGAATTCCAGTGATACACCCGACTTGCACTATTGAAATGTTAATTAAAGAATTCAAGAATTATGAGAAAGTTCTTGTTCTTGATAGAAACGGTATTGTTTACTCACCAAATAAAGGCTTCAAATCTGTTCTTATAATAATAGGTCCCGAGGGCGGATTTTCCGAAGAAGAGTTGAGGGCTTTCTCAAAAAATAAAAAAGTGGAAATAGTAAAAATTTGTGATTATCCACTTCGTTCCGAGACTGCGGTGGTTGGAATTCTCTCCTTAATAACCATTGCTTTTGAAAAAGTGTAAAATTTTCTACATTTGAGTGTTAATAACCACTTTGATGGTTAAAATTCATCCTTTTCTTAATCTAATCAAGAATTGTTGGTCCCAAATGTTTTTTTTTCAAGGACTTATTTGATTCTACTTCTTGGTATATTAGTTGAAATACAATTTTTTTTATTAAGTAAGAAAAATTGAAAAAGCCAAGAAAAATTTTAAAGGCAACTGTACTAAATTTGCTTGTGTTGATTTTATTTGTTTCACCCGTATTTGCCCAACCAAGCACACAAAATCCCTCGAGTCAACATTTGCAAATTCCTCAGGTTTCTGTTACGATTGGTTCTGATAAAAAAGGGGACTTGTCCGTTGGGCTTCAAATATTGTTGATAATGACTGTTCTTACCCTTGCTCCTTCAATTCTAGTTATGATGACTTGCTTTACAAGGATTGTTGTGGTTTTGCACTTTCTTAGACAAGCATTGGCAACACAAACACAACCACCAAATCAATTATTGGTCGGTCTTGCTTTGTTTTTAACCTTTTTTGTAATGCAACCAGTCTTAGATAGAGCAAATCGAGATGGACTTCAACCATATTTGAGAGAAGAAATAAACCAAAAGCAAGCATTGGACAATATTGTCAATCCTTTTAAAGAATTTATGCTAAAGTACACCCGTCAAGAAGATTTAGCATTGTTTCTCAGGTTGTCGGGCAAAGAAAAACCAAAAGATCCTTCTGAACTTTCAATTTGGACGATTATTCCAGCATATTCTCTTAGCGAATTGCGTATTGCATTTCAAATTGGATTTTTGTTATTTGTTCCTTTTTTGGTGCTTGATATGATTATTGCAAGTGTGCTTATGTCCTTAGGAATGTTTCTTCTACCTCCACAACTAATTTCGTTGCCTTTAAAGTTGTTATTATTTGTCCTTGTTGACGGTTGGTATTTGGTGATTGAATCTTTATTAAAAGGGTTAATGATATCATAGGTGATTGATGACAGACCAAATGGTTTTAAACATTGTACGAGATGCATTTTATTATGTTTTATTAATTAGTGGGCCAATTTTATTGGTATCGCTTGTCGTTGGCTTAATTATTTCGATATTTCAAGCAGCAACTACTATTTCCGAACAGACTCTAACGTTTGTACCAAAGATAATTGCTGTTTTTTTAACTATTGTATTGCTCGTCCCTTTCATTATTCAAAATTTAAAATTTTTTACAATACAGATTATTAATATGATTTCCAATTTGAAGTGATGAGCTTGACAGAAGGTTTACTAAATCTATATGTAGAAAAATGGGTAATTGTTTTGCTAGTCTTTGCTAGAATAAGCGGAATTTTTATTATTTCGCCATTATTTCGAGTACCTGTGATACCAATGATGCTAAAAATTTTCCTTGCGTTTATTTTTTCAATTATTACAGCTATATCTTTGAATTTAAATGTAAATATAAATTTTGAAATACTTACACTTGCTTTGACAATAGTCCGCGAAATGCTTATTGGTTTTGTTATAGGTTTTGCTTTCAATCTCGTATTTTGGGGATTAAGATTCGGAGGTGGAATAATTGATTTCGAACTTGGTTTTCAGGCTGCAACCTTATTTACTTTTCAAGAAACATCTCCTTCACTTTTTGGACAATTTATGGAATTAGTTGCTCTTATGTTATTCCTTTTTTTGAATGGGCACCATCAAATTTTTGAAGCTCTTTATGTTAGTTATGCCAAAATTCCAATCGGCGGAGGCTTTCTCAGCTTTGCAACCATGAGCGAACTTGGGAAGTTTGCAACAACTGCAACTATAATTGGGTTAAAGATTTCTGCACCAATTGTGGTTTCTACTTTTTTAGTTAATATTTCTTTGGCAATGTTGGCAAGAATGGCTCCGCAAACTAACATTTTTGTGGTTAGTTTTCAAATTAAAATAGCTGTTGCTTTGTTAGTTTTCTTTCTTGCTATTACTTTTTTCGTTTTTGCAACTAAGCATTTTCTTGAGGTTTTCCAAAAGCAAACATATAATCTTTTATTTTCAATTACTTAAAAATTATGGCGGAAACACCAGAGGGAAGGGAAAAGACAGAACCAGCGACACCGCGTCGCTTAGGTGAAGCTCGACAAAGAGGTCAAGTCGCTAAAAGTATTGATATTACCTCTGGTGTTATGATTATTCTTGGTGGTTTTACAACTTTGATATATTTAAGCATAATTGTAAACAATCTCCAAGGTTTTTTTCAAAATTCCATTTCTGCTTCTTTCACAACCAAGATTACGGACCAAGAAATAATCAAAATTTTTCTTAGTTCATTGCTTTTTCTTGCACAAACAGTTTTACCTTTGTTAGCTTTAATTTATTTCATGGTAATTACTTCCGAAATATTTCAAGTTGGATTCCATTTGGCGACCAAAAAGTTTACCAAGGGTTTGAATTTTAGGACTGTTTTCAATCCACTAAGTGGTTTAAAAAGAATATTCTTTTCAGGCCGTGCTTATTTTGAATTAATCAAAAGTTGTTTTAAACTAATTATTTTAGGGTGGGTAGTTTATTCTGTTCTAAAAAAGTATATTGTTTGGGATTTAAGTTTAGTAGAGAGACCTATTTGGGAAATACCTAAGATTATGTTTGTTGTAACATTTGAATTAATTGCAAAGGTAGGAGCAATCTATATTTTAATAGCAGTGGCCGACTTACTTTATCAAAAATATAGATACAAAGAAGATTTGAAAATGACGAAAGAAGAGGTCAAAGAAGAAGGTCGCCAATCAGAGGGGGATCCAATGGTTAAATCTCGAATTCGGGGATTAATGAAGCAAAGAGTTCGAAAGATTATCTTGAAAAATTTACAAAGTCGTGCCGATGTTGTAGTTACAAACCCAACCCATTTTGCTGTTGCATTGGAATACAAGCCATATAGAATGAATGCACCTGTAGTTGTGGCAAAAGGTGTGGATTTCCTTGCTTTAAAGATAAAAGAATTAGCACTTGAAAATGGAATTCCTATTGTAGAAGAGCCACCTCTGGCACAAGCCCTATACTTTTCTGTAGAAATCGACGAAGAGATTCCAGAGTTTCTTTTTAAAGCAGTAGCTCAGGTTCTAGCTTATGTATATTATCTTAATGAGTCATAAATATCAAAATGGGTAACTAATGGGCAAAGTAGATGATTTTGTAAGGAGGTATATTGGAAATAATGCTTTTGGAAAAGCAATTATTCACTTAGCAAGTAACAAGGACATTTTGCTTTCATTGGGAATTTTATCAATTACCAGCTTATTGGTTATCCCTATACCACCGATATTAATGGATTTGTTGATAGCTTTCAACTTATCTCTTGCTGTGCTTATTCTTATGACGTCTTTGTATTTAAAAAATCCATTGGAATTTTCAGCCTTTCCAACAGTTTTGCTTGTGACCACTTTATTTAGACTAGGTTTAAATGTTGCTACAACGAGATTGATACTCATAGAAGCTTATGCAGGTGAAATAATACAAGCTTTTGGGCAATTTGTAATTAGAGGGAACTACATAATTGGATTAATAATTTTCATCATAATATTGGTGATTAATTTTATTGTTATTATAAAAGGTTCCTCAAGAATTGCAGAGGTTGCTGCAAGATTTACCCTTGATGCACTCCCAGGTAAGCAAATGAGCATCGATGCTGATTTAAATGCTGGGTATATCGACGAAAAAGAAGCTCGAATACGAAGGCAAAACTTAACAAAAGAAGCAGATTTTTATGGAGCAATGGATGGTGCTGCAAAGTTTATTCGTGGTGATGCTATAGCTGGATTGATTATTACTGGAATTAATATTTTGGGTGGATTTGCAATTGGAGTTGCCCAGCGAGGGATGGAAATCACTGATGCATTATCTACCTATACCATTTTGACAATAGGCGATGGTCTTGTTTCACAAATCCCTTCCCTTCTTATTTCTGTATCAGCTGGTTTTGTTGTTACTCGCTCTGCTTCAGCAGATAAGTTGGATATTGAATTGGGTAATCAAATTGGTGGAAAACCCACTGCCATAAGCTTAGCTTCGTTTGCTATGCTTGTTATGGCTTTTGTTCCAGGATTTCCAACTATACCCTTTTTGCTATTAAGTTTGCTAACAGGTGCTATAGCTTTCCTTAGGTATAAGCAAATAAAGAGAGAAGAGGAAGAAAGGCTTCGACAAGAACTTATAGAAACAGAAGTTCCTCCAAAAGTCGAGGAACCACCGATTGAAGATATGCTAAAAGTTGACCCGGTCGAACTTGAGCTTGGATACAACCTTATACCTTTGGTTGATGAAACGCAAGGAGGAGATGTCTTTAAGAGAATCATGAATGTTCGAAAACAACTCGCTCTTGAACTAGGTTTAGTCTTGCCACCAGTGCGGGTTAGGGATAATTTAAATATAGAACCAGAAGAATATGTGATAAAAATTCGCGGGATTGAAGTTGGAAGGAACATGCTCCAACCTGGGATGCTTTTAGCGATGAATCCTGGAACTGCAACTGTTGAGCTCTCGGGAATCCATGTTACAGAACCGGTTTTTGGGTTGCCTGCGGTTTGGATTTCTTATGCAGAAAGAGAAAAAGCCGAACTTTACGGATATTCTGTGGTAACCCCTTCAACTGTTTTAATAACCCATTTAACTGAGCTAATAAAAAGAAATGCGGATAGGTTAATCAATCGCCAGGAGGTTAAAAAATTAATTGAAAATCTACAAACAGATTATCCTGCACTAATCGAAGAAATTACTCCAGAAAATCTTCCAATTTCGGTGATTCAAAAAGTCTTACAGAATTTGTTGAAAGAAGGTATACCAATTAGGGACCTACCTATCATTCTTGAATCATTGTTAGATTACTATAAAGTAACAAAAAACGTTGATGTGTTAACAGAATATGTAAGGCATAATCTTTCTGAAACGATAAAAAGATTATACCAAGACCAAAACGGTGTTATTCACTGCATCGCTTTAAGTCCAGATATTGAGCAGATGATATCAAATGTTCTTCAAACTAATGTTCAAGCTTCGACAATGCAGACTCTTGGGCTTTCGGTCGATATTATTAAAAGAATTCAGGATTCGCTTTCAAAGGCTATCGATGAAATATCTTTGGTGGGTTACTTGCCTTTAGTAATTTGCTCTGCTCAAATCAGACCGTATTTCTATCGAATGGTTCGAACGCAGTTTCCAATGATTAGTGTTATTAGTTATACCGAATTACCACCGGAAACAGAAATTGACATTGTGGCAACGGTATCCGTATAACTACTTATTGATTATTAATTAATTTGAGTATAAATAGAATTAATTAAAAGTTCTGAATTATGAAAGACTACTACAAAATCTTAGGAGTGAGTAGAACTGCGACACAAGAAGAGATTAAGAAAGCTTTTTTCAATTTAGCTAAGATTTATCACCCTGATGTTTGCAAAGAGAATTCTCATACGAAAGAAATTTTCTACGAATTAAATGAAGCCTACCAAATTTTAAGCAAGTTGGAGTCCCGCCTAAAATATAGTATCGAATATCAGAAGTTTCTTATGCAAAGTCAAAATGGAACTTTGAAAAGAAATGGTCGGGGCGGCAGGACTTGAACCTGCGACCTTCTGCTCCCAAAACAGACGCGCTAGCCACCTGCGCTACGCCCCGTAACATTGAAATACAAAATTCGTAAATTTTTTTTTAATTTCAAAAAAATTACTCTATTTTTTTTATTTTGCTTATATTGTGTTAAATAATTGGTGCTTGGATGTTGCTATTCCCGGAAAGAAAAATTATTGAATCGGGTGCACCTAAATATGGTAAAGGGGAAGAACGCGATTTTGAAACTTTTGTTAATCATTGTAAAAAGTTTACTGATAACCTAAATCTTGAACTGTTGAAAAAAGCCTATGATTTTAATCTCGAGGCAAATAGGAACTTGTTTCGAAAGTCGGGGGAACCATTCTACCTACACCCACTGGAAGTTGCTACTTTCCTTGTGGAATATGTTATGTTTGATAACGATATGGTTATTTCCTCTCTTCTTCACGATGTTCTTGGTAAAGGTGGATTGATTACGATTAACGACATTGAGCAGGAATTTGGGACAGTGATTTCACAAATAGTTGATAATGTTTACAGAATTACTATGCTTGAAAGGAAAGCTATTGGAGACATTGAATATTTTAGAAGGTTGGTACTTTCTTTGACAACTGATGTTAGAATTATCTTCATTAAGATTGCCGATAGATTTCATGATATGAAAACTATCATTTATCTTTCACCCGATCTACAAAAAAAATACGCCGAGGATACTGTTCAAGTTTATGTTCCATTAGCTCATAGATTTGGTTTTTATCTTATAAAAAGTGAATTGGAAGATATGTGTTTTAGAGTTTTGGATAGAGAGAACTACGATAAGATTGTTCGTAAGTTAATCATGACAAAAAAAGAAAGGGATGAATATTTAAAGTCATTCGCAGAACCAATAATTGAGAAAGTAAAAAGTTTAAAAGAAATTATGTCTAAAAATATAAATTTTGAAGTTCATGGGCGGGTAAAGCATGTATTTTCAATTTACAATAAAACCTTGTTGAGAGGCAAACCAGTCGAGGAGCTATATGATTTAATCGGACTTAGGATAATACTAGATACTGAAGAAGATTCATTATGTGAAAATGTAATTGAGGAGATAAAAAAAATTTATAAATATATACCAGAAACTTACAAAGACTATATCAAAAATCCCAAGCCAAATGGGTACCAATCAATACATTGCGCCTTTGTAGGCAAAGATGGTCACAAGGTGGAAGTTCAAGTTCGTACACGGAAAATGCATTTGGTTGCTGAAAAAGGAGTTGCTGCCCATTATAGATATAAAACTGGGCTAATTTCAATGGACTCCATTTTCGATGACCCACAAATTGAAAAATGGGTTCAGGATATTCGCGATATTTTGGCCCGCAAAGAAGAAGTTCCAGTTGATAAAATTCTCGAAAGCTTCAAATACGATATTTTTAGTAATGAAATATATGTGTTGACCCCAAAGCAGGAGATTAAAATTCTACCTAAAGGTTCCATTGCTTTAGATTTTGCATATAATATTCACACTGAACTTGGTAACCGTTGTGCGGGAGCAAAAATCAATGGCCGTACCAGCAGTATTTTTACTCCTTTAAAAAATGGCGACATAGTTGAAATAATACAGGGACAAAATTTGGAGCCAGAGTATTCTTGGTTTGATAAAGTTGTTACAAGTAAAGCAAAAAATGCTATACAGAAATATTTTACTCAAAGCAGAGGTGAATATCTTCGAAAGGGGAGGGATTTTTTTGATACTATATTAAGTGAATTAGATTTGAATGCCAAAAGAAGTAAATTACTAAATCAATGCTTAAAAATACTTAAATACCCAAATGCTAAAGACTTTTATATAGAGCTTGCTAAGGTAGAGGAGCTTAGAAATATTCTTCGTTTACTAATTGCCTTCTTAAAAAAAATGAACTTTAAGTTCGATAATGGAAAAATTAAACAGGATAAAGAGTTGAAAAAAATATTAGAATTCTCCGAAAAAAGAATTTTATTAGGAGAAGAAACATTCGAAATATTTTTTTCAGAATGTTGCTTGCCAGTTCCCGGAGATGAGGCAATTGCTTTTGTTCAAGGGAAAAAGATATTTATTCATAGGGTCGAATGCAGGTATAGTGAATTTGAAGTTGTATTACCCGAAACATTGAAGATTCCTTTTGATTGGAAATCAATCGAAAAAAATTTTTTTGAGTTTGCTATGAGGATAAAATCTCCTATACAAGATCAAGTGTTTCTCTTGCTTAACCACGTGTTTCAAGCAAAAAAGGATGTTCAAATTAACTATTTTCTTAAAGAACTTAATGAATTTAATTCCTTTTCTTGCAAATTATTTTTGACCGTAAAAGATAATTCTATAGCAAAAACAATAACTGATTTTATAGAAACAAGGAATTTAGACATACATTTTGAAAGAATTGGAAAAAGATAAATAAAAACTTCACTGGTTTTTTCTAAAAATACCTAAAACAAAAATTTGGTAAAATAAAAATTATAATTTGTCGTTACTATATTTTAATTTTATAACTATGAACAGAAGGAACTTCATTTATAAGTCTTTTTCATTAGTTGGAATTGCTTTAAGTGGTTCATTGAATAAAGTTTTTTCAAAAACAAATATGTTGGACAAATTAAAGGATACAAAGATGTCATTTAAATTTGAACTTCCGCCCTTGCCTTACCCTTATGACGCATTGGAGCCCTTTATCGACAAATGGACAATGGAACTCCATCATACGAAGCATCATCAAGCTTATGTAAATAATTTAAACAAAGCAATTGAAGGAACAGAGTTAGCTTCTCAATCACTTGAGGATCTAATGAAAAATATTTCTAAGGCTCCAGTTGCTGTTCGGAACAACGGTGGTGGTCATTGGAATCATACTTTTTTCTGGAATATTATGAAGCCAAATGGAGGAGGAATGCCGAGTGGCGAGCTCGCCGATGCAATAAGTTCAACCTTTGGCTCATTTGAAAATTTCAAGAAAACATTTTTCGACGCTGCAATGGGTAGATTTGGTTCTGGCTGGGCTTGGCTATTAATTTCAAATGGTAAATTAGTAGTTGCTTCTACACCAAATCAAGACAATCCATTGATGGACATTTCAGATTTTAAGGGAGTGCCAATTTTGGGAATAGATGTTTGGGAACACGCTTATTATTTAAAATATCAGAACCGACGAAATGAGTATATAGAGAACTGGTGGAACGTAGTGAATTGGGAAGAAGTATCTATATTGTTTTTGAAAAATAAGTAAAACTCATATTTCCAAACAAAAATTATAATGGAAAAGAAGGGGTAAAGGCCCCTTTTATTTATTTTAGTCTCTTTTTTTTGTATTCTGAAATAGTAACAATTGCAATCGAAGTGACAAGGGATAAAAGCAAAGTAAAAATTAAAAGAATTCTTCTATTTGGAGATGAATGGGAAATTGGAACTGTGGGTGTATCTAAAACATCTATTCCTGGAATTTCTGTGCTTTCTTGAATTGTTTCTGTGTATTTCTGTGTTTCGAGAAAAATAGTAACTTGTTCCAATATTTTTTGTTCGCGAAATAGATTTGTATAGTGTCGATAAAGCGAAGGTACTTGTTCAAGTGGGATGGAGTAGGCCTCGGTACCTGTTAAGCCACCACTTTGGACCCTTGCATATTGCTCACGCAGCTTTTGAATTTTTTCTCTAAGTGCTTGTATGTAAGGAGAATTCTGCTTGTATTCTGTCTGAAATAGAGAAAGCTCAATTTCAGCTTTGGCAAGTTCGCTACCAATATTAATAGAAGAAGATAGAATGGCTCTGCTTTGTTCGTCGAGCCCAAAGACTTTGTTCTTTGTTTGAAACTCTTCTATGGCTTTTTCAACAGAATCGAGTTGTCTTTTCTTTTCTTCAAGTATACGCTCAATTAAAATTCTTTTACGTTTCGAACGGGTGGAAACTCTTGTATGCACAAGAGTATCTAGGCCTTCAAGAGCAAGTTTAACAATAGCAGCAGATGCATTAGCGGCTTCTTTTTTTTCTTCTTTGCTTGGGAAAAAGCCTGTTGGGACTTTGGCTGAGAGGATAAATAACCCAGATTGTTTTAGGTCGACATTTAAAGCTAGAAAGATAGTTCTTTGTAACTTAATTGAGTCTAAGTTCTTAAATATTCTAAATTTTTTTATTTCATCATTTGTAGATATAAACTTTGCAAGTTCCTTACTTTTCAACATTTCATAATAAAGTTGAATTTTAGTTGTTCTTCCGGAACCGAATGTTGGGAGATTCGAAAAGGCACGTAAAAAATCTGTAAGGTTTCCACCAATTATTTCGTCTGGAGGGAGAAGTGTGGCTTTAGATTCATATTTGTGAGGTAAGATATAAGAAATACCTATTACAAAACCAGATAAAAGAATTGTGAATGAAATAATAAATTTGTACTTTTTGAAAGCAAAGTTTACAACTTTTAAAAAATTGAATTCGATTCTTTGGGTTTCGTTATTTTCCATTATTTCTTTACAGCTTAATAAATGCTAGAACTACACCAGCAATTGTAAGAATTTGCGTAGTAATTGTCAAGGCTGTCGTAAAAACTTCGAAAAAAGTAACTTCCTCTTCTGGGGGAACAAGAATGTTATCTCCAGGTTCGATTTTGTAGTTAAAGTCTAAGGCACGAAATTGTTCACCTTTGGATTTAACAACCAACGTTGAGTTTTCATCTGCACGAAAACCGAAGCCCCCAGCAAGTTGAATATAATCAAGGTAATTGTAACCTGGCTTGTACGCAACAAGCCCTGGATTGTTCACTCGGCCTTGTATGTTAACGAATTCGTTTTTTTTGGGTACAAATATTGAATCCAGATCTTGTAGAATAATATTGTCGTCGCTTTTGGGATTTTCGAGGATTCTCTTAAAGTTTACCGACATTAAGCCTTTTCTTTCATTGACCCTTGAAAGGAAGTAACGGTATTCATTTTTCGACATTTCGGAAGGAGGTATCCTTGACAAACGCTCCATCTCGGGATCGACCATATGTAACAAAGATTGACGAATAAATCTAACCTTTTCAATATCTGCTTCTTTTGTAAAACCCCCACATTTTGCCAATAAGTTTGAAATACGAATTGTTTGTTCATCAATAGCATAGCGACCAGGATACAATACTTCTCCTTCAATAATTACTGATAGGGGTTTTTTCCATGTGGGTATTTTTCTTATGTATACTCTATCTCCAAGCTGCAAAGGGAAATCGCCAGGTAATGACGAAAACGGGTTTACAATTATGTTTTTCCAAGCTGTTAAATCAAGGATTTTAGTTTCAAAAACGTTTCCCCTTTGGTGTCTAACAAATTCTACAGAATCGAGTAATGCAATCTCAGTAAAACCCTGGGCGAAACGAATTAGGGTCGAAAGAGAGTCACCATCTTTAAACTCGAATTTACCAGGGCGGGATACTTCGCCTTGTACTTCGACATATTCATCCTCGGATACAAATGGTACGACGATGTGGTCACCACCAGTTACAAATGGATTGGCATTTCTATCGTTTAAGAAAAAGAATCTAAACAAATCCACGCGAATGACTTCTTTGCAGTCGTTTCTATAAAGTGTTATTTTTCTTAAGGAAGCATTTTCTTTGAAACCACCAGCTTTGTCAATAATTTCAGACACTCTGTCAGTGCTGGACGCTGATACGATTGCAGATTTCTGAATTGCACCAGAAACAGAAACCTTGAACTTTCTAATACTTTTCAAAAGTACATTGATTTCGGATGCTTTGAGTACTGTTTTGACTTTTTCAATGATAATATTTTTTGCTTGGGCTAAAGTCTTCCCTTTTACATCAACTACACCAACTTCAGGTATAGAAATTTTCCCCTCTGGTGAAACATCAATTTCATATTCTCTTGGCCTTGTAGAAATTATTGAAATGATAAGCTTATCTTGTGGACCAAGCACATAAAGTTCGGGGTCGATTTCTTTTTCAACAAGACCTTCTGTTTCTTTGATTATTCTTTGACCAGTTTGATAAGCAAGAGTATCAACTATGTTACCTTTAATTCCAGTGATTATGTAATTTAACAATGGTTCTTCCACCGGGGGTTTTTGGCTTATCGAAAAGCCAGTGATGCTTATAAACAAAATCAAATTAATTAATATTTTTCTCATATTTTTAAAAAAAGCAAATTTAATACTTTTGAATTAGAATACATTGGGAAATTTGTTTTGTATTTCAATAACAAATGTTGTTCCTTTACCCGGTGATGTTTCTTTAATAAAGATTTTACTGTTGTGGTATTCCTCGATAATTCTCTTGCAAAAGGTGAGACCTATTCCCCAACCACGAGTTTTGGTTGTATAACCAGGTTGAAAAGCAAATCTTTTTTGTTTGGAAGTCATACCTTTACCGTTGTCCGAAAGAAAAATTTGAATTCTTTTTTTTGTTTCAATTAGTTTAATCTCAATTTTACCATCTCTGCTTTCAATTGCTTCGAAAGCATTTTTAAATAAATTCTCAATTGTCCATGAAAAGAGTATAGGATTAACATCTCCAAATATTTGATTCTGCGGATATTTTCTAATAATTACTATGCGTTTTCCCAAGTGTGGAAGTCTTTTCTCGAAATAATCTACGACATTATCAATTAAGTCGACTAAATTTACACGTACCTTTTCAGTTTTTGAACCAATTTTAGAAAATCTTTCTGAAATTATTTGCAAGCGTTGAATGTCTTTTTCCATTTCTTTAATAATTTCTTCGATTGGGATTTTTTGATTAAGGTTAGTTTTTAATATTTCTAACCAAGCAAGCAAAGAAGATAGGGGAGTACCTAATTGGTGGGCTGCTTCTTTTGCCATTCCCACCCAAAGTTTCGATTCTTGGTTTTTCCTGATATTTTTATATGCCAGGTAAGCAAAGAAAACAAAAATAAAAGCAACGATAATTTCAATTAATGGAAAAAATTTGAGTCTTTCAATAAGGGTAGAATGAGTGTAGTAGAATTTTGCAAATATCTCCCCGTTGTCGTTGTAAATCACTATGGGTGGGTAGTCTTCTTTAATTTTTGCAATCATTTTCTTTAATCGTTGTCTCTTTTCTTCCGTTGTCCATCGAGCGTTGAATTCAACGTTTAAAGTATAAGATTCAAATGGAAAAATTGGATTGTCGTATTCGTCGGTCATTATCATTGGAAATTTAATCAACGAAGAAAATTTTGTAACAAGGAAGTCGATATCCTCGGGGTTTGTATTCAAATTTGTGTATCTTCGATAAACATCAGCGAAAAGTTGTACAGATTCTTTCTCCCGTTGGATTAATTCAGAAACAAGATTGTTCGTAAAAAGCATGATTAGGAAAACTATTGATGATGCAACAATGATTAATATTAGTTTAATTTGCCATTTGTTTGCATCTGTTATTTTTAGGATTGGCATACCTAGGATGAGCTTTTTAGTAGAAATTCTATTGCTTGGTCAAAAGGAAGGTTTATTTGGCTCCCGTCTTTCATATTTTTGATTGAAAGTGAGTTGCTTTTTACTTCTTCGTCGCAAACCAGCACTGCGAAATCTACTAAATTTTTGTTGGCTTCCTTCAATTGTGATTTTAAAGAGTTCTTTTGTAAATCAAATATTGTGGATAAACCGAGTTGCCTAAGCTTATGGGCCAATTCAATAACTTTGGGGATATACGTTTGGTTGTTATATGCCACAAAAATTTTTGTATTTTCTGGGGAAAGTTTTATGCTTTGGGACTCAAGGATAAGAATTATTCGTTCAATTCCTAAAGCAAATCCAATAGCGGGAATATTTTTTCTTGCCCCAAATTGGGCTAGAAGTTCATTATAACGACCGCCGCCTCCAAATGAGTCCTGAGCTCCAAGATAATTATTTTGAAACTCAAAAACTGTATGTGTATAGTAATCTAAACCTCGTACCAGAAAGGGATTTTCTTTAAAGGGAATATTGTTTGTTTTGAGTAAATCTTTCGTTGTTTCGTAATGTTCTGTACTTTCTTTGTCTAAATACTCGTAGATGATTGGGGAATTTTGGATTACGTCGAAGTCTTGTGGATCCTTCGAATCTAGAATACGCAAAGGATTTCTTTTAAGCCTTTCTTGGCTTTCTTTGGATAGTTTACTTGAGTGTTGGTTAAGATAGGAAACAAGAGCCTTTCTGTAATTCTGCCGTGATCGAGAGCTTCCAATAGAATTAAGTAAAAGAGTATATTCTTTAATTCCAAGTTCTTTAATAATTTCTACTGCAAGAAGAATAATTTCAACATCTGCTTCTGGTTGACTTGAGCCTATTAATTCAGCACCGTATTGGTGGAATTGTCTTAGCCGACCTTTTTGAGGACGTTCATACCGAAATAACGGACCATAATACCAAAGTCGTAAAGCTGAATTTTCTAGGATTAGATTGTTTTGTATTAAAGCTCGTGCAACACTTGCGGTAAGTTCGGGTCGGAGGGTTATCGAATTTCCGCCTCTGTCAAGAAAGGTATACATTTCTTTGTTAACAACATCTGTGTTTTCTCCAATTGAGCGTTGGAATACTTCTGTTCTTTCAAAGATTGGCAAACGAATTTCTTGGAAACCAAAGAGTTTCGAAACTTTTTTTAAGGTTCTTTCAATAAAGTCCCAAATTGGGATTTCCTCTGGTAATATGTCTTTTGTTCCTCGTACTGAAGTAATCATGCTATAAATAAATGGACTACTTATAAACGCAAATAATTTTTGAATATTTTTGATATTGATTTTGAATATCAACTTTGTAAATTCCAGAGGAAATATATGAAAGGGGAATGGATACTTCGTTGGATATCTTTAGTGTTAGATTTTGTACTTCCTTACCAAGCAGATTGTATATTTTAATTGTTGTCCAAGTTTCAATTTCATAATTTTGGTTAAAGAAAATTTTAAGCTCTTCTGTGTTTATTATGTCTGGGATGTTAATTGAAAAGTAATCGAAATCCACAATTGATAAATTTGTAATGCAAATTCCATAGGTACTTAAAATTCCGCTTACTGTTTCGAAATCAACACCCGCAACTTCGCATTGTGGCTCTGAAATTGTTATGATAGTAGTATCTTGCTGGGAAAGGTATAACTTACCAATTAAATAACAAATGGGCTTTTGATAAGAATCCAAAAGGAAATTGTTTAAGCTAATTTTATACGTAGTGTATGTCTGTTTGCTTGTCTTGCTAACAATTATTCCATTTCTTATGCTATCAATGTAAAATATTTTGGAATTTGAAGTAACAAGAAAAGAGAAATTAATAGGAAGGGCTTCTACTAAATTTGGATCTCCCTTAATGAATATTGGCAATTTAAAATCTTTTGTGCCGACAAAATCAGATGTGTCTTTTATAAATAAGGTGTTTAAGCACAAAGAATGACCTTCGATTGGTAAGGAATAAACAAAGTTGAAAGGTTCAACAAAATAAATTAATAGTGTATCGTAAAAAGAACCCACCCTATCTGGTTGAAAGGTAAGAGTAATATTAATGGATTGATTAGGATTAATAATAGCAGGAATTTTGGGACTGGAAACAAAGAGGAAAACATTAAGCCCACCTTTCTGAAAGAGAATTTTTTCGATTGAATATGAGGTTCTTCCAACATTTTCGATAAAAAAATTTTTTGTACGGTTTTGACCTAATCTAACGAAATTAAAATTTATTGGTTCGTTATTTTGTTGAATATATGAATTATTTTTTAGAATCAAATTCAATGATTTTTTGTCGAATTCAGTTGGAAAAACTAATTTAGTTGAGCACAAAAGAAAAACAATTGTATAATAAATAAACCGTTTCATTTAATAACTTGCAACATTTTGGTAATAATGTTGTTTGGTGTACGTAAAATTAACAAATAAATTCCAGTTTCAAGTTCATTTGCATCGAATGATAAGAAATATTTACCGGGGTTTAAAGTTTTATCGACCAAAACTTTTCGTAGATCACCAGAGGAATTATACAATTCAATCTTGGTTTTTCCCGTTTCAATAGTCTCGAAAGAAATCCTTGTAAGACCTTCAGTTGGATTAGGTTGTATTGGACCAAGTTCTATTTTACCATCTGGCTCAAAAAGCCTTATTCCTCCTTCTTTACATAAATCCTTTAAAAAAAGTTTGCCGGATTCCTCTTTTATTACAATTTTGCCTTTACCAAGTGGGTAACCATTTGCCACAATCAAAGGTGTAATGCTATCATTTCCCAGCCCTACCCGAAATTTTAATTCAATTAGAATGGAGTCGTTTAAGACCTCTTTTTCTGCAATGATTTTAAGAGTTCTAAAATCATTATTAAAGTAAGATTGGAATTGTTTATCAAGTGGTTCAAGTATTGTTTTATTGAAAGTGAAATCAAATCCCAACCCATTGTAATACGAAGCATAATTAACAAATCGCTTATTTTTAAGAATTATAGGAATTGTGATTAAGTCGCCAGGTTTTGCTTCGAAATTACCTACAGTAATTGTAATAGAATCGTAAGTGGGGTAAATTCCTTCTCCCAGTATGTTCATGTATGACTTAGGAATTTCTAAATCAGTTGTGAATTCTATGATTGTATTTCTTTTCCCCAACGTGTCCGGAGTGAACCTTATTGTTAGTGGATGAGTGCCTTTGGGTTTTATTGTAGTTGTTTCGCCTCCGTCAATAATTGAGAAGAATAACGAATCTGGACCAATATTTCTTATTGAAAGCAACCTGATTTCCTTTGTGGATAGATTTTGAATATTGTAAAGCACTAAGCTATCTTTAAATTCTCCGACTTCAACTTGACCAATATCAACACTATTTGGACTAATAATCAATTGGGGAATAAATCCCTCGCCAGACAGAGGCACTTCAGTTGCACCTCCTTTAAACTTAAAAAGTAATTTTGCGGCTCTTATTCCTACATCAAAAGGGGTGAAATTAAGAAGGAGGGAAAGTGAGTCATTGGGTTTTAACGTTAAGTTTTCAATGTTGCTTAATATGCTAAATTCTGCTTTGTTGGTACCAATTATTGATATTCTATCTATTTCAATTTTTGAACTAGAATTATTTATTATTACAGGTGAAAAGGTTGAATCTTTTGATTGCCCAAGAAAAACTTTTCTAAAGTTAACGTCGGTAGGTTTAACCTGAATTTTTTTGAGGGAGAAATAACAATCGGTGGTATCTATTTGCAATCCAAGTTTTGTCCGGTTGAATATTTTAGATGTGCTATCCCAACTTGATGTTAAGAGCATTGCGTCATCAAAACTGAATAATGCTGATGTGATTGAGTTTGAATGTTCCGCGATTGCAATTGAATCAATTAAATCACCAGTGAATGGATTCCACCGAGCGACTTTAAGGTCACTTCCTGATGTAATCAGCCAATTTCCATTTGAATTGAAATAGGAAGTGTTTATAGCAGGATAACTTAAGGTGTCGTGTGAAAGGGTAAAGATCGGGTATGTCTTTGACGTAGTATCTTCTGGAAGGTAATTGAAAATAAAAATAAGTCCTAAGTGTGATGCAGCAGCAAGTTTTTTATTACCAAGGTGTATAGAAAAATGGTGAATGTGGTTATTTGCAAACTTTGTAATAAAAGATTTAACAACTTTGAGTTGCTTAATATCATATAAATAGATGTTTCCGTCGTAGGAGGCATAAGCAATATAGTTTGAATCGGGTGTAAAGTTAGCGAAGTAAATGGGGTTAATTCCAGTAGAGAGTCTGTGCACAATTTTTTTGCTATTTATATCCCAAATAAAACAATTACCATCTGTTCCAGATGTTAATACGTAATTTCCATCGGGGCTAAAATTGGCTGAAGTAACTTTACTTTTGTGTGCTTTAAAAGTAAAAAGTGAATCACCTGTTTTGATGTCATATAAAATGGAGGTAGAGTCATCGGAAGCAGTAATTGCGTATCTATCTTGATAATCAAAGCAAGCCCAGTTGACTTGCTTCGTGTGGCCTTTTAAAGAAAATATTTTTTTTCCAGTTCCGGGATTCCAAATCGAAGCATATTCCTCAGGATGATTTGTAGATGTAATAATCAAAGAAGCATCTCGATTGAAATTTGCTGAATTAATTGAACTTAAATGTCTAAGTTCAATTGTTTCACCAGCATTGTTTGGCCAAATTTGAATTACTCGAATCAGACATGAGTCACTTTCTTTGAAGAGATTTGGGTCTAAATAAAATTTATATTCTAATCCTAAGACATTAACTGCAAGTGTGTCCCAACTTTCCCCACTATCAGTTGAATATTGAAGTTGGACAACGTCTGTAGGAAGCAGCCCTTCCCAGCGTATGTTAATAGTATCACCTATGAAGTAATAATCACCACATTTAGGTGAAAGCAAATTCAAAGTTCTTTCTTTTGGCTTTTTATTTGGGAAACCACCAGTAATATTTACTTTACTTATTCTGCAAGCATCAGAGAAAATCACAAGACTATCGAAAACGATAGAAGAATCTGTGGGGGTGAATCTAATTAAAAATTTATGTGCAGAATCTTTTGGAATAATTATTGGGTTTTTTATATTTCCCGAAATTATTTGAAAATGAGAGTCTTGCAATTGGACACTATCAATTTTGATGTTGAAATTCCGAGCAACAAGGGTAAGTTCTAAATCTTTGTGTTGGCTTGGAATCACAGAACTGTACCTCAAAAAAGGAGGATAAGCAACAAGAAGTGGTAGATTTGAGTTTTCAACGAAAGTTTCAAATCGAAGGGTGTCATTTTTCTTGTAGCTAATGTTAACATCTCTTCGTTGATTACACAAAGGTAAGTTTTGCCATTCGATTTTGGATACCTTTCCACCAGCGAAAAGAAATCCTAAAATATAAATTTTTTCATGAATATCTTCTTCGGATTTAATTGAAAAGTTATATGAATTCAACTTACGTGTAAAATCTTTTAACTTATTTGAAGCATCGTTATTTATTAGTAGAAAGAAAATTTTTGTATCATTTTGGTTTGCAAGCTCTTGAACTTTATTGAAGTCAAAATCTCTGTTTTTATCGGTTAATAATATAATATTCTTTTGTGGAGTGGAATTTTTTGTTAAATGAATTGCTCCTAAATTCTGACTTAGTAATGCTGTATCGAAGTTTGAACCGCTACTTGGGAAGATATTTAAAAACTTTAAAGATGAGATTAGTTTAAAATTATCCCTAGTAAAATTGCAAAACAAATAATTTTGAAAGTCAAATCCCAGAAGGGCTTTCTGAGAACCTGGAAAAGATTTAATCAACGTATCAAGGATCTTAATTGCCAAGAGTTTGTTGTTTGATTCAATGTTTCCTATCGACAAATCAAAAAGAAATATTATTGAGAAATCATCGGATGATGGTTGTTCCAATGTTGAAAATAAAAAATTCGGAACTGCAACTCCATTCTCGAAAATTTGGAAATTGCTTTTTTCAAGGTTAGTAATAAGTTTATTTGAATCATTTAGAACAACAAAATGAACAATTGTTTTTTCATTTGTGGTTAAGTACTCAAGGTTAATTATTTTGGAATACGAAAAAGAATAAAATAAAAAAAGGAAAAGAATAATTTTAAATATTTGCTTCACTTACCCCCCCCAGAGAAGAAAAACAAATTTAATTATTTTTTTAAGATCTTTTGGCATTAATTCTTTTCTCGATTTTGTTGTATTTGTTTAATTAATTCAAGTTCCTTTTCAGCAAGGTTTTCTGGGAGTTTAGCTATAAGTTTTAAATACAAATTCCCCCGTTCATTTGCATTGTTGTATTTGGGCATTCCTTGTCCTTTTAAACAAAGTGTGGTGCCGTTCTGAGAAAGAGGTGGAATTTTAAATTTTATTAATCCACTGAATGTTCTAATTTTAGATTCCCCACCCAAAATAAGCTTGAAAACGTCTATGGGTACTTCTACATGTAGGTCATCTCCTTTTCTTTCAACTTTCTTGTGTGGAAGTATATGTACTGTCACAAGCAAATCTCCAGAAAAATTTTTTCCGAGCACATTTTTAAGGGGAATTCGTAGTATTTGCCCATCGACAATTCCGGGTTTAATTTTTATCTCAAGTTTTTTTCCTTCGATCTCGACTGTTTTGTTGGTTCCTTTAAAGGATTCCTCTAATGAGATATCTAATTGGAGATTGTAATTTTTAGTGTCAACCTTGGTTTTTGTTTGTCTTTGTTTGGCAAAACTTCCAAAGTCGAAACCAAAAATTTTTTCAAAAAAGTCCGAGAAACTACCACCTGACCCTATAATTTCATCTAAATAGGAGAAACCAGTTCGCTTCTTTCCAGAAGTTCCAACGGGTTCATTGGTGAACCAGTCGGACCAATTAAATTGGTCGGAACGACCGCCTTGTTGCTGAAAGTTAAACCAAGAAGTTCCCAGGTTATCATATTTTTTCCTTTTTTCAGGGTCTGAAAGAACTTCGAATGCTTCGTTTATTTCTTTGAATTTCTCTTCTGCCTCTTTATTACCTTGATTTTTGTCTGGGTGGAATTTTTGAGCTAGTTTTCTATAGGCTTTTTTAATATCATCAATAGTTGCAGATTTGTCTACCCCGAGTATCTTGTAATAATCTTTAAACTCCATACAAGCATTTACAATAAACTTAATAATAAAAACGAAAATTAAGTAAATTTCTTTAAATTTTATATTTTTGAATTTTACTTTAAACTCGAATTTGTGAAAGAGAAAAATAATAAAATTGGAATATTTGATTCTGGTGTCGGAGGGTTAAGTGTATTAAAACAATTTTTGAAGTACCTTCCATATGAAAGTTATGTTTATTTGGGAGATACTGCCCGTGTTCCATATGGAAATAAATCCTCCGACACAATTAAAAGATATGCAAAGGAATGCACTGAATTTTTGCTTGGCCAAAATGTTAAATTAATTGTTGTTGCTTGCCACACTGTATCAGCTGTTGCATTAGAAGAGGTTGAAAAAATTTCAAATGTACCAGTCGTTGGAATGATTAAGCCTGCAACAAAGTCGGCTCTGGTTGTAAGCAGAAACCAAAAAGTCGGGGTAATTGGAACAAGAGCAACTATTTCAAGTGGTGCCTATCAGGATAGCCTTTTAATGTATTCAAAAGATTCCAAAATAGATATCCATGCAAAACCTTGCCCTTTATTTGTACCTATTGTGGAGGAAGGTTTTGTAGGGCATCCTTCTGCCAAACTTATAGCTAATGAATATCTTTCAGAATTTAAAGAAATCAAAATAGATACTTTAATATTGGGATGCACACATTATCCTATGCTTTCAAAAGTTATTAAAGAGATCCTCTCTGATGTTGAGTTAATTGATGCAGGGGAACAAGCAGCTGTTTTCTCTTTGAGGCTTCTGGCCGAAAATAAACTTTTACAAGAGGAAGGAGATAAGATGCTTCCCTCCCCAGACGTAACTTTTTGTTTAACCGACTTGCCCAGAAATTTTAAAGAAATTGCTAAAGCATTTCTTGGTCTTGATGTAGAGCAATTGGAAATTGTTAAACTTGCTGGTAGTTAAATGACCCAAGAAGTAGATTTCAACAAAGATGAACTTATAGAAATTAACCAACAGCTTAATCTTCAGTTGAAAGAAAAACAAGAGAAAATTATTGAGCTGGAAACTATTCTTGATACTATCTCCACAAAGTTTGCAAACAGTATCTATCAATTTGTTGATTTACTTTCTTCAATTGTAACATTCCAGGAAAAATATTACGAATCTTCGCATTCGAGATTCGTATCGAAGTATTCAATGCGTGTAGCTAAAGAACTTGGATTAGGGGAAGAGTCAGTTTTAAATTGTCAAATAGCTGGTTTACTTCACGATATTGGAAAAGTTGGTCTTAAAGATAGTATTTTAATCAAATTTCCAGCGGAATTAAATGAAAAAGAAAGAGCATACTATTCTTCTCATTGTGAACTTGGTCGAGATTTATTAAAAAAACTCCCGGAATTTAGTATTATTGCAGAAATAGTTTATCAACACCATGAAAATTTAGATGGTTCTGGCTTTCCTCAAGGTTTAAGGGATAAGCAAATTCATCCCGAAGCACAAATTGTTGCTATTGTTAACACTTTTCATAATTTGGTTTATAAAGTTAGGAAGGAAAGCGACCCAAGGAACATGGCTTATGTAACACAAACCACCTTGCCTCCAAACCGAACAGACCTGGGTGGAACCCGTTTTCTTTCCTCTATTAAGTATTTATTAGATAGAGCTGGCTTGCATTATGAGAAAAAGTTCGTGGAAGTTTTTGTCAAGTTGATAGAGGAAGAAAGAAGGGATTTAGGGCAGAAGATTATTTCAAGAGTTCCTGTCCAGAAATTGAAACCGGGAATGATAATTTACCAAAATTATTATACTCCTTCTGGTTTATTAATTGCTTCAAGTGGTGATGTGGTTGATGAAGATTCGATACGTGCATTAATTCGCTTTGCAGAATTTGGATCTCTACCATCAAATGTATTGGTTTTAAAATAGATTTTTTATGAATGAAGAAAGAAAGTTTCTAATTCTTATTTTGGATGATGACGATTTATTCAGACAATTTTCAAAATTTATTATTGAAAAAAATTTACGTGCGGAGGTTGTTGGTTTTAAGAATCCAGAAGAATGTTTCACCTTCCTTGAAAAAAGAATACCCGATTTGATACTTTTGGATATGGAGATGCCAGTAATGAATGGTTATCAATTTTTAAAAGAACTTAGAATGGACAAAAGATTCGAAGAAGTACATGTGATACCTTGCACTGCACTTGCTTCAAAAGAATTGTTTGCATCGTTGCTAAAATTAGGCATTGATGATTACATTCTAAAACCACCAACTGACAAAATTCTTATTTCAAAAGTAAAAAGGGTTATGGAATTTTGGACGAAAAAGAAAAAGAACGGCTCTTTACCACCAAACGAAAACTTACAAATGAACACTGAGAAATGACCGGTTCGATAAAGGATTTATTTCTCCAAAAAAAAATTCCAAATTTCATTACTATTTTTGGCGAAGAAAGTTATTTTATTTACGATGCAAGTAAGTTAATTCAAAAAAGACTTTTCGAGTTGTATCCTGATCTCCATTTCGAAAGTTACGATCTTGAGGAACTAAAAAGTAAAAAAGAATTTGTTGACATTCTTGAAAGAATTCAAACTCCGTCTTTCTTCTCCCAACATAAGTTGATAGTTTTTAAAAATATTGAAAAAATTTTTGATAAAAGAAAAAAAGAAAAACTTGAGATCCACGAGTTGATTTTCAAAAAAATTTTAGAGGCTCCCCCAGTTGATTTTTTCTTTTTAATACTAACTTTCGATGAAAATTTAAAAGGTTTCTCGAAAAAAATTCAGAAGGAAAAAAGTGCTTTTGAAACATTAAAATTTCCCTTTAATATTCTTTTGAAGCAGCATTATTGGATTGAGTTTACGAAAATTAATGAAAATCAAATTAATGTGTGGTTAAGACAACGGATAAAAAGTTTAGGATTTTCGATAGAAGATGATGTATTGGACTTTTTCTTGGCAAACACAAATCCGAATCTCTGGGAAATTAACAATGAAATTGAGAAATTGGTAACCTATTTAGGAGATCAAAAACATATTTCTTCATCCGATCTGAAATCTGTTTTGTCCGGAAGCAAAGAAATAAATATTTTTGAATTGACAACATTGGTGGCTGGTAAAAACTATTCTGAAGCAATTGCTTTTTTAGAAAGAGTTTTAAATTTTGGGAAGCATGAGCTGCTGCTTCTTAGTATTTTATTTAAATTTTTTAAAAATTTATTAATTATTACAGAAGTTAAAAAAAATACTAGCGAAAGGGGGGAACTTTCGAAAGCAATTGGCATAAATCCTTTTTTTCTTGATGATTATCTCCTTGGTTTGAGAAATTATTCAAAAGATGAAATAGAAAATGCATTAATTGAAATTGTAAAAGTTGACCAAATTTTCAAGACAAGTTCTCTTGACTCTAAGTATCTGTTCTTTAATTTGCTATCTTCGGTTATGTTTCAAAAGCCTTCAAATTAAAATGATTAATTTTGTTTTTTGAGTATTCTCAATGATAATGTTTGGTCGTAAGTTAATTGTAGGGATATTATTAATTATATTAAGTTCTTATGCATATTCAAGACAAGATGAAGATTTGGAATACAACTTGGATAGCCTGGTTGAAGTTTATTCAGTTAAGCCCAAAATTGGTCTTTTTGGTGGGTATGGGTTTAATCTCCACCTTACAAATTTTAATCAGTTACCCGAGGTTCCATGTTGCTCACCTAAATACAAGTTTGGTTCAAGTTTAGGGTGGGAACTTGGGATTCTTGCAGATTATTTCTTTTATGAGAATTTATTCTTTTCTGCAAGATTTTCTTTGCTGCAAAGTAATAGTTTTTTTTCTCAACAAGAACCAACGACTGTTATCATTGATGGTCTTGCAAAGGAAGGAATTTTTGAACATCGCCTCGATACTTGGTTAAAAAATTTCAATATTGAAGTTAAGATTAATTATTCCAATGACTACTTTTTGTGGTATTCAGGTGGTTTAGGATTTGATTTACCTTTTGAATTTACTTTTAATCAGAAGGAAGTAATTATTAAACCTGAGGACAGGGGAACATTTAATAATGGGTTGAGAGTAAGGAATGAATATTCTGGAAATATTAAAAACGTTCGCTTTTTAGTACCTTTTCTATCCTTAGGAATTTTAGCAGAGCTTCCAGCACATAGACGGGGTCTTTACTTTATTTACCCAGAGTTTAATTTTAAGTATCTTTTCATTAGCCCAATACGGGGTATTGCTTGGAACAGTTTAATTTTTAGGCTAGGTGTAGCTGTGAAATTCCGTGAACCACTACCTCCACCTCCACCGCCCCCACCTCCAAAGGAACCACCTCTTTTCGAGTTCCCAAAGCCTATGGAACCACCATCAATCACTTTGAAAATTAAATATAGGCTTTATGATTCAAGTGGGTACGAGAAATTGAATGTACCTGTTAAGATAGAAGATTTTGTTTCCTATAACATGAAACCCCTTTTAAATTATATATTCTTTGAGCATAACTCTGATATTATTCCGAAAAGATATGTGAAATTTACACCAGAGCAAGCGAAGAACTTTTCTTTGAGCAAACTTTCCGAGTTAGATGTACTTCAGACTTATTACTATGTTTTGAACATTATTGGAAAAAAACTTCAGCAATCGAAAGATAGTAAAGTTTTGTTAGTTGGAACAAATTCAGGCAAAGCTGAGGAAAAAAATAATCTTGATTTATCGCAACGACGAGCAAAGGCAGTAAAAGATTATTTGGTTTATGTTTGGGGAATAGAAGCAGATCGAATAGAAATTGAGGCAAGAAATTTACCCAAGGAACCCTCCAATCAAGATGAACCCCAAGGAGATGAGGAAAATAGAAGAGTTGAGATAATAACCGATGATTTAAGAATATTAGAACCTGTTTTCTCTGTTGATACCTTGAGAAAAGTTGAGAGAATGAGAGTTCATTTTTACCCTGAGTATCAAACAGGAGTTGATATAAAAAAATGGACCATTGCAATTAAGCAAAATGGTGAAAATGTTAAATTATTCGAAGGAAGTGGCAAACCCCCAGATAGTCTTGTTTGGGAAATTGATGATAAAGGTTTCGAAAGAATTGTTTTTGGCGGGAAATTGGAAATCGAGTTTTATGCAGTTGATTTTATTGACCAAGTAGGTAGAGCAAAAGCTACACCTTTAATGGTCAATAAAATTACTGTCGACAAAAAGCGTATGGAAGGGGTATCCGATAAAGAATTCGAGTTCTATAGTCTAATTTTGTTCGATTTTGGAAAATCCAAATTGGAACGACAACACAAAAATGTACTTGATTTCATTAATAAAAGAGTTACAAATGAATCACAAATTACAATTGAAGGGTTTACTGATAACATTGGAGACGAAAAAATCAATAAGAAAATTTCTGAGAAAAGAGCAATAGAAGTTGCAAAATGGTTAGGTCTTAAGTCTGCCAGAACTGTTGGAGTGGGGGAAAGTTATCTTTTATATGATAATTCCTTACCAGAGGGGCGGTTTTATTGCAGAACAGTTAAAATTACAATAGAAACTCCAATAGTTACAAAATAAAAAATCCGATTAAAATAATCGGAATTTAATTTCGTTTCCAAATTTTTATTAGTTATAATTGATGGTTAAGTTTTCAAGACAAGTAGAATATGCATTAGGTACTTTGCAATTTTTAGCAAGGAACCCTAATGATTCTTTTTCTGCTCGTGAATTATCAGAAATTTTGAATATACCATATGAGTTTTTATCCAAAACGCTGGCAAAACTCTCTAAGTCAAAAATATTGAATTCAAACTATGGCATTAAAGGGGGTTACCAACTAGGAATTAATCCCAAAGATTTGAAATTTTCTCAAATATTGCTTGCACTTAATGAATCGGTAAATGTTGTAGAATGTACCTTTGAAAGTGATGATGTGTGCCATCGTAGCCCAATTTGTACTATTAGGACCCCAATGTTACATTTGCAAACACAAATTAATCAAATTATTAATTCCACAACTTTGGAGGATTTGATTAATCTTAACCAAAATGAAAATGATGCTTGTAAAGAAATTAGTGTTAAACAAGTTTTAGGTTAATTATGTCAGAAAATAATTTTTTAAAAGAGATTACAGAAAGAGAGTATAAATATGGATTCGTTTCTCTTATTGAACAGGAATATGCTCCTAAAGGTTTAAATGAAGAAATCATTCGTTTCATCTGGGAACGAAAGAAAGAACCCAAGTTTATGCTTGATTGGCGTTTAAAAGCTTTTCGCTATTGGCAATCGATGAAAGAACCACACTGGGCAAAAGTTGATTATCCACCTATAGATTACCAAGATATTTATTATTATGCTGCTCCAAAGAGTTTCCAAGAGAAACCCAAATCGCTTGATGAAGTTGATCCAGAAATTTTGAGAACATTCGAAAAATTGGGTATCCCGCTTCGGGAAAGGGAAAGATTAGCTGGGGTTGCTGTTGATGCAGTGTTGGATAGTGTTTCTGTTGCAACAACCTTTAAAGAAAAGCTTGAAGAATTAGGTATCATATTTTGTTCCATAAACGAGGCAATAAGGAATCATCCTGATTTAGTTCAAAAATATTTGGGTAGCGTTGTTCCATATACTGATAATTTCTTTGCTTCCTTGAATTCCGCTGTTTTTAGTGATGGCTCATTTGTTTACATTCCAAAAGGGGTTCGCTGCCCAATGGAACTTTCCACTTATTTTAGGATTAATGCTTCAGAAACTGGACAATTTGAAAGAACTTTAATAATTGCTGATGAAGGGAGCTATGTTAGTTATCTCGAGGGCTGCACGGCCCCAATAAGAGATGAAAACCAGCTACACGCAGCTGTCGTTGAACTTATTGCTTTAGATGATGCTGAAATAAAATACTCCACTGTTCAAAACTGGTATCCTGGAGATAAGGAAGGGAAAGGAGGAATATACAATTTTGTCACCAAAAGAGGAATTTGCTTAGGTAAGAATTCAAAAATATCATGGACACAAGTTGAAACCGGTTCCTCAATTACTTGGAAGTACCCGTCATGCATACTAAAGGGTGATAATTCTGTTGGTGAATTTTATTCTATTGCCTTAACAAATAACTTTCAACAAGCTGATACAGGAACAAAGATGATACATATAGGAAGAAACACCAGAAGTAGGATAGTTTCGAAAGGTATTGCTGCAGGAAAAAGTAATAATAGTTACCGTGGTTTAGTTCAGATTTCCAAGAAAGCGGAAAGAGCTCGCAATTTTTCGCAATGCGATTCATTGTTGCTTGGTGATAAATGTGGAGCACATACTTTTCCTTACATAGAAGTAAATAACAATAGTTCGATCGTTGAGCACGAAGCTACGACTTCAAAGATTAGTGATGAGATACTATTCTACTGTAATCAGCGGGGAATTTCAAAAGAAGATGCCATTGGGTTGATTGTTAATGGTTTCTCCCGCGAAGTTCTTAATCAATTGCCCATGGAATTTGCTGTGGAAGCACAGAAACTTTTGTCTGTAAGTCTCGAAGGCAGTGTTGGATAATATTAGGAGTTAATTATGGAAATATTAAAAATCGAAAATTTAAAAGTCTCCATTAATGAAAAAGAAATAATTAAAGGATTGGATTTAACTATCAAATCTGGTGAAGTACACGCAATTATGGGTCCAAATGGTACTGGAAAAAGTACCCTGGCTAATGTCCTTGCTGGAAAACCAGAGTTTGAAGTAACTGAAGGGAAAATCACTTTCATGAATAAAGATCTGCTGGAACTTGAACCAGAAGTTCGGGCGCGCGAAGGTTTGTTTGTGGCTTTTCAATATCCCCTTGAAATTCCGGGAGTAACGAATGCTAATTTTATGAAAACTGCTGTTAACGAAGTTCGAAAATACAGAGGCTTAGAACCGTTAGATGCCTTCGATTTCCTCCAATTGCTTAAAGAACGTGCATCTCTAGCGGGTTTGGATGCGTCTTATTTAAATCGGAATGTGAACGAAGGGTTTTCTGGTGGTGAGAAAAAAAGAAATGAAATTTTTCAACTTGCTATGCTTGAACCAAAACTTGCAATTCTTGATGAAACCGATTCCGGGTTGGATATTGATGCCTTGAAAATTGTTGCCAATGGAGTAAATAGCCTAAGAAATCCAGACCGATCATTTCTTGTTATTACCCATTATCAAAGACTGTTAAATTATTTAACTCCAGATTTTGTTCACGTAATGTATGATGGGAAAATTGTTCTTTCTGGCGGAAAGGACCTTGCTTTCGAGCTTGAAGCTAAGGGATACGACTGGCTTAGAAATGGTAAAAATTGGGCAAATTAAGGAGGTTTAAATGAAGTTTAATGAAAATATCAAAAAAATTTTTTCAGATAGATTTCTCACCAACAAAGAACAAGAAGTATTAAAGGAGCGGTCATTTTATTTAGATAAGTTTTTGAATATTGGTTTACCAACTCTTAAACACGAGGATTGGAAATATACCAACTTGTCTTTTTTGCATAATTTCGATTTTGGTTTATTACAAAATGAATATTCTTTTGATCCAAAAGTTGTTTATGACTCATTGAACTTTTTGGAAAATAAACGGAATTTTGTTGTTCCCATTGCAAATGGGAAGCTCAATTATTTTAATGGCAATAGTACGGATTTGGTGAAAGTTCATCACTTAGATGATGCTTCAATTTTCAATAATAATTCTATTTTGCAGAAGTTCCATAAATTTTTAAACTCAAGTAATCCTTTTGGTTACTTAAGTTTAGCAATGTTTTCAAGTAGTGTTTTCCTAAAGGTAGAAGATAAGACAGAACTCAATGAACCAATTATTCTATTTTATTATTATGATGCTGATTATCCCTCGATTTCCAATACTTTTAGTTTTGTCGAGGTAGGCGAAGATTCTAGAGTAAATATTATCGTATTTTTTGTTAATAAATCAGCTCAAATGGTTTTAGCAAACGAATTCATAAACCTTCATGCTAAGAGGAATGCAAAGGTAGAAATCAATTTTGTTCAGAATGATCTGAAAAATGTTGCTTTGCTAAATAATCTTAATTTGATCGCAGAAACCAATACGACCGTAGGAATAAACACTTTTACGATAAATACTGAATTTGTTCGAAATAATATTAACTTTCTCTTCGATGGGAAGCATTCAAATGCTTTTTTAAACGGGGTTTACATCGAATCGATGGACGAGTTTGTAGATAATCATACTTTGGTTATGCATAACCAACCGAATTGCATAAGCGATGAAAACTTTCGTGGGATTTTAGATGGAAACTCTCGAGCAGTTTTTAATGGAAAAATATTTGTTGCACCTGATGCTCAAAAAACTAATGCCTATCAATCGAATAAGAATTTGCTTCTTTCTAATTACGCAAGGGTAAACACCAGACCTCAGTTAGAAATTTATGCTGATGATGTTAGATGTACTCACGGGGCAACTGCTGGTTTTCTCGATAGGGAAATGCTTTTCTACATAACATCTAGGGGGATTAGTAGGGAAAAAGCCAAGTCCCTATTGTTAAATTCTTTTGTTGCTGAAAATTTTGAAAAAGTTGGTATATCAGAACTTCGCAACTATTTGAAAGTATTAGTTGCTAAGAAATTGAACTTGGAAGATATTTTCTTCTGTTCTGCTATCGATGAGTTAACAAAGGTTTAATTATAAATGTCAAACGAATTAGAGACATTGAAGATCAAAGTTGAAAAGAAAAAGGGTTTTGATGTTTATCAAATTCGAAGGGATTTCCCAATTTTGTTCCGCATGGTTCGTGACAAACCTTTGGTTTATTTCGACAACGCAGCTACTACTCAAAAGCCTAAACAAGTAATTGATGCTATTTCTAACTATTATTCTAATTTGAATAGTAATATTCACCGGGGTGTTCATTATCTTAGTCAAGCTGCTACTACTGAATACGAATGTGCAAGAAGAATTATTAAAACTTTTATTAATGCAAGGTACGAAGAAGAAATAATTTACACTCGTGGAGCAACAGAAGCGATTAATCTTGTTGCATTTTCGTATGCAGGAAGCTTTCTAAAGGAGGGCGACGAGATTTTAATTACTACCATGGAACACCATTCAAATATTGTCCCTTGGCAAATGGTTAGTCAAAGTGTAGGTGCAAAACTTAAAGTTGTACCCATTGATGATAACGGAGAATTAATTATCGAGGAATTTGATAAACTTCTAACAAGTAGAACAAAAATTGTTTCGGTTGTTCATATTTCAAATTCTCTTGGTACTATCAATCCAGTTAAATACATCACACAGAAAGCTCGCTCTGTTGGTGCTGTTGTATTGATTGATGGCTCTCAATCCATTCAACATATTCCAGTTGATGTTCAGGATTTGGATTGTGACTTTTTCGTTTTCTCTGGGCATAAAATTTACGCTCCAACTGGTATAGGAGTGCTTTTCGGGAAAAAAAACCTACTCGAATTAATGCCTCCCTATCAAGGCGGGGGTGATATGATTTTATCGGTCTCTTTTGATAAAACTGTTTACAATGTTATTCCTCACAAGTTCGAAGCAGGTACCCCAAATATTGAGGGTGCAATTGGACTTGCTGCTGCAATTAGGTATGTCCAAAATATTGGTTTAGATGTAATAAATGATTATGAAACAAAAATATTGAATTACACGACCGAAAAATTAAATCAATTACCAGAGGTAAGAATTATTGGTACAGCCAAAAATAAAGCAAGCTTAATTTCTTTCATTGTTGATGATGTTCATCCACACGATATAGGTACCCTTTTAGACAGAGATGGTATTGCAATTAGAACAGGGCATCATTGTACTGAACCCGTGATGCGAAGATTTGGAATTCCTGCAACCTCTCGTGTTTCTTTTTCCTTTTATAATACTTTGGATGAAGTTGATATTTTTATAAACTCTCTGAAAAAAATTATTAATAGGTTCAAATAAGGAATCGGAAATGGATGAATTTGACGGACTTTATCAGGAAGTAATTTTGGACCATAATAAAAATCCAAGAAATTTTGGGAGAATGGAACTTGCTTCGCATAAAGCATTAGGACATAATCCATTGTGTGGAGACCAAATAGAAATTTATCTGTATGTTGAAAATAATATCATTAAAGATGTTATGTTTAATGGTGTTGGGTGTGCAATTTCAAAAGCTTCCGCATCAATTATGACTACAGTTTTAAAAGGTAAGTCGATTGATGAGGTAAACGAACTATTTAATGAATTTCATAAAGCTTTGACTTCCAGACCTGATGAGCCAATTGATACTTCTAAATTAGGAAAACTTGCCGTTTTTGCTGGGGTAAGGGAGTTTCCAGTTAGAGTTAAATGTGCCACTCTACCTTGGCATACATTGATGGAAGCGCTTGAAAAGAAAGACTCAATTTTAAAAATGGAGTAAAATATGGAAAGTAACTTATACGATGCATTAGCTAGTACTATTCCAGAGGAGAAAAAAGAAATCTTTAATAAAATTGTAAAAGCCATCAAAACTGTTTTCGACCCTGAAATTCCAGTGGACATTTGGGAATTGGGTTTAATATATGATATTCAGATAACTCAAGAAAATGAAGTTGTTATTCTAATGACCTTAACTGCACCCAATTGTCCTGAGGCTGGGGGCTTGCCACTGGAAGTTGAGGAAGCTGTTAAATGTATTCCAGAAGTAAAGGATTCAAAGGTTTTGCTCACCTTCGACCCACCTTGGGACAGAAGCAGAATGAGTGATATTGCTAGGTTTGAGCTCGGTTTATTTTAGCTTTTGCTTTTAAACAAACTTATCTAGGTTAAAGTTATATGGGAAAGGTTTTTTATGTTAAAGTTAGGTTATATGGGGAAGAAAAAACAATTGAAGTGGAAGCAGATGAAAGTATTCTCCAGGCAGCATTTCGCGCCGAACTTGATCCACCTTTTAGCTGTCAGGTTGGAGTTTGTGGTTCGTGTATGGCAATGTTAGAAACTGGAAATGTATTAATGGACGAGAGGGATGCCTTAACAGATGATGAAATTGAAAAAGGATATATTTTAACTTGTCAATCACATCCAATAACGGATGATTGTTATGTGAATTATGATATTTAATTTTGCTTTTTTTTGGAGGATTTAAAATGGAATATGCAAATCAAGACGTGGAAATATCTGTTGAACGAATTTCAACCGGAATCGAAGGTGCAACCGAGGCAGACGATATTCTTATCTCTACTCGGGCACTTCAAATGATAAATGAAATTCGCAAGCAGAACAAAATTTCTGAAAATTATTTTTTAAGAATTGGGATCCAGGGTGGAGGCTGCTCGGGATTTAATTACGTTCTTGGTTTCGATTCAGAGTTTGATACATCCAGCGACCGGAAATACTTAATTGGCGATACTCAAATTGTCATTAGTCGTAGCAGTTTATTTTATTTGATGGGTGTAACCTTGGATTACATAGACACACCCCAAGGGCGGGGATTTATCTTTTCGAATCCTAATAATCTTCCAACTTGTGGTTGCCAAAGCTAAATTTCTGTAATTAAAAGGGAGTACAAAATGCCATTTCAGTTACCCGAACTACCTTTTGCCAGGGATGCTCTTGTACCGTTTATGTCGGAAGAGACAATTGAATATCATTATGGAAAACACCATCAAACTTACGTCAATAATCTTAATAATTTAATTGTTGGAACTGATTACGAAGATAAGAGTCTCGAGGAGATTATTCTGAATTCACATGGTAGTATCTTTAACAATGCTGCACAGGTCTGGAATCATACTTTTTTCTGGTATTGTCTTAAACCTGGAGGTGGTAGCTTCCCATCGGGTTTGCTACTCGAAAAGATTGAGCAAGATTTTGGTAGTTTCGACGAATTCAAAGAACAGTTCAGTAATTCTGCAATAACTCTTTTTGGTTCTGGGTGGGTATGGCTAACAAAAAATGATAATGGTACACTTGAAATTGTACCGACCAGTAATGCTGGAAATCCGATGACCGCTGGTAAAAAACCTTTGTTGACTATCGATGTTTGGGAGCATGCCTACTACATCGATTACAGAAATGCACGAGCAAAATTTGTCGAGGCATTTTGGCAAATTGTAAACTGGGAGTTTGTTGGTAAGAATCTTTAGTAATTTTTAGGTTGGATTTCGAAGAAAACCCAAATTTAAAAAGTATTTTCTCAGTTAGCCGACGAACTGATATTCTAGCTTTTTATTCCGATTGGTTTGTTAATGTTTTGAAATCTGGCTATGTCCATGTTGAAAATCCTTTTAATCACAAGATAACAAAATTTTGTATTGGTCCCGAAAATGCCTTTGGATTTGTCTTTTGGAGTCGATACCCAATTGGTTTTGTAAAACATTTCGATTTTATAAAAAATAATCTTGGTTCCAATCACTATATAAACTTCACTATTAATGATTATCCCTTTGAACTTGAACCAAGAAAACCAAAACTAAGCAAAGTTTTGGAAATTGTTGATTTTTTATATTGGAATTTTGGTAAGAATTATATAAGGTGGCGATTCGACCCCATTGTCGTTTCTAATCTTACACCGAAGGAATTCATTATTGACAAGTTTTTTAGCCTTTGTAAACTTTTAGAGGGAAAAGTAAAAAATTGCACAACAAGTTTCGTTGATTTGTATTCGAAAGTGCAAAAAAGGATAAATAAAAAGAAAGGTATTAATATAATTGACTTGGACTACGATGAACAAAAAGAATTGCTCGAAGTCCTGAAAAAAATCACTTTTGAACATCAAATTGAGCTTTTTCTTTGTTGTGAACCAAAACATACAAAAGATATTAACATTAAATCAGCAAGCTGTGTAAGTCCATTTCATTTTTCTGGATATTTTAATACGAATTTAAAGGTAGCACCGACCAGGAAAGGCTGTACATGTTATAAAAGTATAGATATTGGATTTTACAACTCTTGCCTGTTTGATTGTATTTATTGTTACAGCAACTCCTCTTACTCTAATTCACTGAGAAACTATTCTAAAAAGAAAAAAGTTATGTGGCAAATTATTCAACCCTAATAAGCCTAGCTGCAAATGCCCCGTCGATGAAATGTTTAAATGGAATACTTTTAAAGTAACCATTTTCACAAAGTTTATCGGGTAAATAATTTTCGGCTGGGTCGAGTTTAAAATTAGTGTGTCGACTTAAAAACCATTCGATATTTTGTTCGTTTTCCTCTGGTTCGGTTGTACAAGTTGAATAAACAATTACTCCACCGACTTTTACATTTTTTGTGGCATTATTTAAAATTTGTCTTTGAATTTCAGCAAGTTTGTAGATATCCTCTCGTTCTCTTTTCCATTTAATATCAGGATTCTTTGCAATTATACCCAAACCGGAGCATGGGACGTCGAGGAATACTATATCAGCCATTTCATCGAGGACAATATCGGTTGCGTCACCACCTTTGATTTCGATATTAGTTAAACCGAGCCTTTGTGCCCCTTCTTGAATGAATCTAAGTTTCGATGGATATTTGTCTACAGCAAGGATTTTTCCAGTGTTCTTCATTAGTTCAGCAAGCACGAAACTTTTGCCCCCCGGAGCAGCACAAAAATCGTATACCAATTGCCCCGGTTGGGGAGCAGCAAGTAATGCAGCTAAAGTGGAACTAGTATCTTGAATTGTAACCAATCCCTCTGTGAATAGCTCGCTCGTTGGTATGTTAAATCTTGGGCTTCTTATAACAAGGGAATTAGCATAATATGGGGAAACAAAAAAGGGGACTTTTATTTTTTTTAGTTCAGCAACAACGTTTTCGGTTGTTGTTTTGTAGGTATTCACTCTTAGTGTTAAGTAGGGTTTTCTATTACTAGTAAACAACATTTTTTCAGCATTAGTTTCTCCGAAATAGTCGAGCCATCTTTTGACAATCCATCTTGGATACGAATACATTACTGCAAGATGGTAAACAAGGTCTTCCTCTTTTTCTGGATACCTAATATTATCTATGTTTCGGGCGATATTTCTCAGTACAGCGTTAACAATATTCGCAGTTTTTTCTCCTTGTATTCTTTTTACATATTCAACAGATTCGTTTACTGCAGCGTAAAGTGGAATTCTATCGAGGAACATTATTTGGTAAAGTGCAATTCTCATAGCATTTTTGACTACGTTTAGACACTTTAGGTAGTCTCCAAAGTAAAAGCCTACAAGAACATAATCCAGTTTTGCTTTCCAGCGGATAACGCCATAAACTAATTCTGTAAATAAAGCTTTGTCTAACTCATTGAAATTAGACTCAATTAGAGCTTTTTCGACCAGTTTATCCAAATAAGAATCGCTTCTTTCAAATCTATTTAAGATTTTAATTGCTGTAGCCCGCACTCCGCGCAAAACTTCATTGCATTCTTTGTTGTTTTCAGAATTATTACTAGATTTGTTGCTTGAGCTTGTAACTTTTTCTTCTAAATTGTTGTTATCCATTTTCAAAAATAAGAATAAAAAAATAGTAATATGAATAAAATATCAAAATTAAGCATTTTTTTGATTTTTCTTTGTTTCCAGACGGGTCTTGTTGCACAGGTTGAGGAACAACCTTCGCCCTTAGGGCCAGGTAAGGGTAAAAAACAAACTGAAATTGGTTTTTCTCTTGGTATTGGACCATTGTGGCAGAGTGGGGAGTTTTTTGCTAGTTGTGATTGTCCTTCGTTTAAAGATGGAAGTGGATTTGTGTTTACACCCGGAATAGTTTTTAAAAGGGATTTTTCAGATTTTTTTCTTTGGGGCATATTCTTTGGCTTAACATTTCAAAGTGCCACTTCATCTTACCAAGAAAAAGAATTGTTAGATTTCAAAAGTCAAACTGGGGAAATTTTCAAGAATATCCCTGTACTTTTCCGAGAAAGGGCAGATTTTAAATTTAACCAATTAGAGTTTATGCCATTTGTATCATATTCTTTGCTCGACCTTGCCGAATTCAGGTTAGGTTTTAGGGCTGGAATTCCTTTTACGACAAATGTGAAACATAATAAAGAGTTGTTAGAAAATAGAATACGACTTGATAATGGAGAAGTTATTCAAGTTACTATTGGCAATTCCAATGTTGTTACATTAGAGAATGGCAAGATTGAAAAGGTAAATTCCATCCTACTTTCTTTGGTTCCTGGGGCTGGTTTCAATTTTAGGTTGACTGGTAATTTTTTTGTAGGATTGAATCTTGCTTATTATTTGCCGTTGAACAATTATTCTGAGCGAGGGGAAAGTTATAAATTAAATTATTGGCTCGTTTCGTTCGACCTAAGATACGCCTTAGTTTTACGCAAATGGCTAAATTATTGAAATTTCAGGGCTCGCAAGTAAGAAGGTAAATTTTGTTATTAATTTCTCCAAGTGTTTCGTACCTATTCTTTTTCCAATTAAAAATAGGTGGAATGATTTTGTCTACCATCATACCAGAGTACTGAATGTTAAGCAAGTAATCCAATAAAACTAAGGATGTGTAATTTGAAAATGCAATCGTATTTGTTTTTGGCTTTCGAGCAATTTGATTAGAACAAGCAATTCCCCCGGGAAAGGTATATCTTCTTCCATCAACATAAAAATAGCAATCTATGTTGCAAAAACAATAATAAATTTCTGACCCATCGTAGACGAAGAAGGGTTCTATATCGTACTCCCCAATTGAGTATTCAACATTTCCATAAACTATGAATTTATTTAATTCTTTTGTTGCGAAAAAGGTTGCAAGAGGTTCTTCTGGATGAAGTTTAGTTTTACCAATGTAATCATAAGATTTAGAAAATATTGGCTCTGCGAATTTTTGAGAGTAAAGGACAGAAACTACATCGTTTTGGTTTCTTTTAATTACAAAAACTGCATTTGTTCCCGAAAGATTAATTTTCATATCTATCAATTGGATAAATTCTTCGGTCAAGGGTGTCTTATTTTTAAAAATTTGCCAAAAATTCCCTTTTTTCCCAGCAAAAATAAAGTCATCGTCGAACCAAAAACCCAAGGGAATAATATTGTCGAACTTATCACTTTGAAATCTTCCAGGGATTATCAAAGAAAACATTTTTCCAAAAGATACAACAAATGAAATTAGACTCCCGTCAAAGTTAAAAAAAATTTTGCCAGTAAAATTTGTAATATTAATTTTTTTCTCTTTGTAGAGAATAGTTGTTTCAATTCCGTTTTTATAAGCAAGGAAATAATTTTCAGAATTTTGGCTAAACCCAGTTGATACAATTTCTTCTGCAAAAATTGGAAACATTGTATCCGAAGAGACGAAGTTCCAATTTGTTGCTGTTCTCCCCAGAAAAATCCATCGTGTTCCATCCGGGGAAAAAGTTAAGTTACGAATTTCCTTATATGTTTCAGTGCGATACCCAGAGATAATCAGCCTGAATTCACTTTGGAAAGGCTTTGTTACAATCCACCAATTTCCAGTTGTATCCATACCGAAGGAGCTTACTTCTTCTGAACCATCAAAAACAAGAAAATCTTTACATTTCTGTGAGAGAACAAAATGAAAACCAAATGTAATCAACACCAATACAAGGAAAAATATTTTTTTCATTTTGCAAGATTTTGTAGTGTATAATATTACAAATTATAATTTGTATTCTTTACAAAAAAATTGATGAAGTGATTATTTTATTTAATATAGTAAAATTTTAATTTTGCTATGGTATATGATGTAACTTTTTAAGTATTGAAATTGTTTTGTTAATTAAATATATGGAGTGGAAAATGAATAAGTTTTGGTTAAAAATACTCGGAATTTTTTTATTACTTACAAATTATGTTTATTCTCAATCTTTTAACTTGTATTCAATCGATACAAGTGGTTTTCCAAATATGAAAGCAATGTTCTACGCAAGAACTCCCATGGGTGTTGATTATCCCGACATAGTACCTTCGGACTTTAATTTTTTTGAAAACGGGGTAAATTTAAATGCCACACTCGGTGTGGATTGTAAAAAAGTAAACTTTTTCCCACAACTTGCTGTTGTCCTTGTTCTCGATGTTTCTACTTCAATGAATGATGATGCAGGAAACGGAGAACGCAGATTAGATTGGGTAAAACAGGGTGCATTTGCCTTTCTTGATTCTATAAAACTTGATCCACCGTCAGTAATTGGTTATGTTTTGTTTTCGGGTGACGTGATTAAAACTAGTCCTTTGTATGATTCTAAGGCTCCATTGTATGATTGGCTTAACATTAACTTACAAGTTACTGGTGGTACTACAGATTTCTATCCACCATTTGTAAAAGGGTGGCCACCATTAGGTGCTTTGCCATTATTAGAAACGTCTCCCAAAGACCTGCGAAGAGTTGTTATTTTTTTAACCGATGGGCAACCTGAAAGACCATTCCCCGATTGGAAAAGAGATACTATCATAAGTTATGCTAAAAGGGTGAAGGCTCAGGTTTATTCAATTTTTATTACCATGCCACTATATTCTCAAGTTGATTTAATTTGTCAAGCTACTGGGGGCAAAAGTTTTTCAGTTTACACTAAACCACAGTTGATTAATGCATTTAGGCAAATTGTTGGTGATATTCAAAGTAGGAATGTTTGTTATTTAACTTGGGTGTCTCCCTTTGGTTGCGATGAGCTAAGTAGAAACAGAAACATCAAAGCAGTCTTTAAAAGAATACCAGATTCAGTTGTTACCAGTTATTTTGCCCCAGAAAAAAGTGTATCCAAATTAGAATTTTCCGATACCCTGCTCCTTTTTGGTTCACCAGGTATCGGCACTACGAATAGGCAACTATCTATAAAAGCAAAGAATAGCGATTTTGTAATTAATTCTTTCAATTTGTCTACCACAAATAAGTTTTCTGTAGATTGGAAGGGTAAAACACCACCTTTTACTTTACTTAAAGACCAATCACATACAATTGAAATTACATATACTGAAACCCCCGTAGGTGCTTCTTCTGAAACTAACTTCCAAATAAATGCAACGCCATGTCAACCTCCTTCTTTAAAGCTTGTGGCACCATGCGGTGGGGACGTAGTTTCGAAGATTGATTTCGGCAAAGTACCAATTATTAATACAAGAAATCAAATTGAGAATTGTATCTTTAGGAACACCACCGCAATTCCACTTACCTTTACATTGAATCTTGAGGGTGTAAACTCCACTGAATTTGCTATTTTGAATGGTAGTGGCCCATTTACTTTGAATCCTAATGAATGTTTAGATATTACTATCCAATTTAAGCCCCAAACAGTTGGTAACAAATCAGCTAGGTTAAAATTTTTAATTCCCAACTTCTGTGGAGAGTTCTTTACTAATTTGGTTGGTGAAGGAATACCTTCGGATTTACCTATTCCTCCTATAGATTTTGGTACTAAAAGAATTTTGACTATAAACGATTCGGTTGTAACAATACGAAATAGCTCTCCATCCCCAATTGAGATTCAAAATGTCGAATTATCAAACAAAAGTGATGTTAACTTCTTTATCACCCCTCCAGCAAATTTACCTTTGACAGTTCCAGCTAATGGTACTTTTGATTTAAACATCCACTTTTCCCCTCAATCAGAGGGATTTCTCGAAAATCAAGTATTAATAACTATTAAAGAATTTCCCGTATCTGCTGGCGTTCAAGTTTTTGGATTTGGGGGATTACCCAAAATTGAGGTACCAGATGTTGATTGTGGTAAGGCTAAGGTCGGAAATACGGTTTCTGGCCAAATGATTATTAAGAATACGAGCCATACAATGGATTTGTATGTAAGTGAAGTTCTTTTATCTCCTTCTACTGAGTTTAAATTCGGTGCTGGTGCAAAAACTACAAACATTATTGTATCTAAGGATGGTGGAACATTTTCTATTCCGATTGAATTTACTCCTTCAAACCCAGGAACTCGAAGAGTTTGGGCAATTGTTAAATCGGATGCTGTCCCCGGGCCAAATAAAAATCCCTTGGTAAATGATACAGTAATCGTTCATGGTATTGGGGAGGGTTTGTTGATCAATCCTGACCCAATTGATTTCGGTGAAATATCAGCTTGTGGAAATAAAGAAATAACAGTTGAAATTGATAATTCTCCTTTTGCTGCTGATTTGCAAATAGGAAGTGTTATTGTTACCGGACAAGACGCAACTAATTTTCAAGTAATAACTTATCCTAATTCAATAAAAGCAGGGGAAAAAGGATTTGCAATTGTTAAGTTTGTTCCAAGTTTTGGAAAAACTTCTTTCTTTGCAACTATTGAATTTACATCCAACTTTGGTGAAAGAAAAGTTCCTTTAAAGGCAATTGTTGTTACTGAGAACATTTCCGTGGATTACAAACTTGACCAAAGCAAATTAAAAGTAACAAAAGAGTTACAACTTCCATTTGAAGTAAAAATATCACGAAATCATTTAATTTCCATTGGGCAAATTAACTTTGAAGTTAAACTACCCAAGAAAAATTTCGTTTTTAAGAACTTCACCTCTAAATTAGTCGGTTGGAACTGGGACATTACTCCAACCATTGATGGATATATAATTAATGGTGAAGGAACAAAATTTTCCACCCCTTCCCAATTTCAATGTACATTATTTTTTGAAACATACCTTTCAGATCTATCTAAACCGGAAATTAAAATTAAACCAATTTTCCCTGAAGCACAAAATTGCCTTATTCCTATTGAAAAGTCTCAATTTATAAATCTTTTAACATGTTTCACCGAAGGTAGGTTAGTAGAAGTATCTGAAAAAAATTATCAACTATACGATATTAAACCAAATCCCGTTTTAAACGATCTAGCTATTGATTTTCAAATAGCTTTTGATGACTATGTAAGTGTAAATATATATAATTCCTACGGCGAAAGGATATTGGATTTGGTTAATTCAAATTTAAAAGCTGGAAGCTATACCTTTAGTGTTAGTTCTTCCCATTTGACAAATGGAATTTACTTTGTTCATTTGCAAACAAATTCTTATTCTTCGGTTAAAAGTTTTGTGGTTTTAAAATAGAGTGGATTGATAAGTTTTTGCATTTTTAATAACTTTGTAGTTTTTGAAAATTAAGGATGAAAAAAATATACATTTTGGGTCTTCTTCTTCTACTTTTAATTTCTTGTGTTGATGAAGACCCTAAACTTGTAAATCCTCCTCCTCCTTTTCTAAGCATTAGAATTAGATTATTGAATGCAATAAATAACGAGGACAATATTGGCTGGGGATTTAATAACTCCCCTTATTCTAATTCTGTCAAATATCTTGAACTTACAAATTCCCAAATGCCTCCTCCTTACGATTCCTTAGCTTTAGAGTTTTACCAAAATAATAAATTGACTTACACTTCAAATAGAAAATTTAGACTTGTACGCGAAACAAGGTACTTAATAATTGCCGGCAAAAGTTTAGGGGAGGTATCACATGTTGATACTTTTATGATTTTGTCTACAACTTATGGGTTACCTACAAAATTAGGAAATGCTTACTTTAAGTTTGTCAATCTTATACGGGATTCGAATTTGAGTGCTACATTGATTGATGGTTGCCCAAACGGAAGACCTTTAGTTTCTAATGTTACTTATTTTGCTTATCCTTTTTTGCAAACAGTACCTTATGGAAATTATACTTTATCTGTTGTGCTAAACGATGGAGTAAAATCTGGCTTGTTGAACACTTATTCTGTTAATTTTTCTGAAGATGGTGAGTACACACTTTTTCTTGCAAAAAAAAGAGATGGAACTATTGGGCTTTATCTGTATGATGATTATGATACAACCAAAGGATTAGTAGAACTCCTTCCTATTCCAGAAAGAGTTTCATATTTAAGAACGGTTAATTTATCTTCCGAAAATATTTCCTTGTATCGATTTCCTAACCAAGTTCTGAATGAAGATATTCCCCAAAATTGGTCGACCAAATATCATAGCATAAGTGCATGTGAAAACGATTATTTAGATAGTATTGAAATTAGGTCTTCCAATAGTAACAACATACTTGGATACTCATTTGAGGTTTTCAAAAGGTACACTCTTTTAGTTTTTGATAGTACCGAAAATAAAAAAAAGTTAATTTTGGTACCTCCTGCTAAATTAAGAGAATCAACTAATGGTCGATCGATTATCCGAGTTGTAAATGCTGTTGACACTAATTTTGCTATAACATTTTCTGTTGGAACTAGGAACTCTAAAAATATTAATGGTTATGTTTCTGGGGAGGTAATTGCAGCAAATTTAAAAAGCAACAAAGTCAGCAATACTGTATCTATAGAACCCGGTTATTTGCCCTTAACAATATTTTCTGCAACAGAGCCTGCATTTTTGTTAAAATCTACATATACGGAGATTGCAGCCGATTACGCATACTTAATAGTTTTGTATAAATCAAGCGATGGGGAACTAAAAGTTAGTTTAATTCCAGAAGATAAAGAGGACTTCATTGCAATTCAACTCGAAACGGGTTGCTTTGTTCAAGTTTTAAATGCTTTTCCAGATGCTACAAGCTTAAAAATATCTTTTCCGAAATATCTTCAAAATATTAAAATTAATTATAAAGAGTGTTTCGCCACTGTACTCCCCACATCTGTCGATGGTATTTATTATGATGGAAATCAAAAGGAAATTGTTTTGGATCCATTTAAAACTGGTCTTTTTGTTTTTTCTGGTTTAAATCCGGAAATTGATTTGTTTGATATATCTATCCCTTCGATGGGAAAAGAAACGAATTCTTATCGTAGAAGGTTTTTCAATGCTTCAAAAGAAATCGAAAATGTTGGTATTTTTCACGATAGTTCTAAGCAAAAGATAGTATTAAATGAACTTAACTATGGGCAATACAGTAGCGTTGAAAGACTTTTTTTAGAGCGTAAGTTTTCGTTGGTTTATTTCGATAATAAGAAAAATAAAGTTATTTCACAGTTTAATGATATTTTTTTATCTTTTGGTAAAAACTATACTCTTGTTTTTTCTGGTAACAAAAGCAAAAGTTTTTCATTGATTGTTGTGCAAGAATATTAGTTTTTGGAATAATATAGGGCAAACTATGAAACAATTTACAATACTTTGGGTTATTTGTTGCCTAGCGAATAATTTACTTTATTCCGCTTATCTAAACAATTCCCAATATTCTCAAATTCAAGTGAAACCCACCCCGGAACCCGAATATTACGTCACAATTAACTCTAGCAATGAAAATAGTCTCTCAAAAAATTATCCAATTTATAGGGTTCCAGACCGGTTTCTTATCAAAAAAGCAATTCATATTAAAACAAAAAATTTAGTCGGTTTCGATAAAAATTATTCAAGGATTCATTTGGGAAGCATATCAGAAATTTTGTCAAAATATCAAGTTGACAAAATTAATGCTCCTTTTTTAGGAACATTAAATAATGAGCTATTGGATAATAATAAAATTGGAATTGAGAAGATATTTGAAGTATATTTTTCTGAGGAAATCGACCCGTATGAAGTCTGTAAGCAATTGATGCAATCCCCAGATGTAGAATACGCTACTCCTATTTATGTTAGGCAAATTTTTGATTTTACACCGAATGATCCCAACATTGCTTCACAGTGGTACATTAATAATATACAACTACCGAAAGCTTGGGATATTACTAAAGGAGACAAAAGCGTTGTTATTGCTATTATAGATAGTGGGGTAGACTGGAAGCATCCCGATTTAGAAGCCAATATATGGACAAATCCCAAAGAAATCCCAAACAATGGTATTGATGACGACAAAAATGGAAAAGTTGATGATATTCGTGGCTGGGATTTTGTGGGAAATGTCTCTACCCAAGACTTAATGAATGGGATTTACAGAGAAGATAACGACCCTACGAATATTCAGGGTTTTCATGGTACGCATGTTGCGGGCTTAGCTTCGGCTGTAACCAATAATAATTTAGGAATTGCATCTGCTGGTTTCAATTGTTCGATTATGCCAATCAAATGCTCACCCGACCAAGGAGGAATGGGAATTTTTCGTGGGTACGAAGGAATTGTTTACGCTGCAGACCTTGGGGCAAAGGTAATTAATTGCAGTTGGGGAGGACCCGGTTTTAGTCCTGCCGAGCAGGACATTATTAATTATGCAACAGAAAAAGGGAGTCTTGTTGTTGTTGCATCTGGAAATGATGGTGCCTATATTGATTATGGTGGACAGTATCCTGCAGGATACGATAATTTATTGTGTGTTGGTGCTTCAAATAGTTCGAATCTTGTTGCTAATTTTTCAAATTGGGGAATAAAAGTCTCAACGTACGCGCCTGGACAAAGTATTTACTCTACTATGCCTAATAGTGCATATTCCACTCAAAACGGAACTTCGATGGCTTGTCCTATTGTATCTGGTGTTGCCGGATTGGTTGCATCGGTACATAAAGAATGGTCTCCAAAGCAAATTTTGCATCAAATCCGTTCTACATCCGACAATATCTTAACAAGTGATCAAAATTTAAGACCATACTATTATGGAAGGGTGAATGCCTACAAGGCTGTTTACTATAATTCACCAAGCAGGCCAAATATTCCAGGTCTTGAAATCGTTGAGTACAAATTTTCACAAGGAACTGCTATTACCGACTTCAACCCGAAAGTACTTCAGTTAAAGGTAAAAAATTTCCTTGGACCAGCATCTAATGTAACTCTAAGGTTAAAACCTATGTACAATTTTATTTCTCTAGGACAAGAGGAATTTAATATTGGTAATATTACAACTCTCGCTGATAAGAGCATCAATGTATCAATTACCCTTTTGGAAAATAATCCCTGGTATTCTGGGAATGTTTACATTCTTTGTACTTTTCTAGCGGGCGACTATGTTGATTATCAGATACTTTCGATACCAGTAAGGATTAATTCGGAAAATAAACTGACCAAAGTGTTTACATTGCCGGATGCATATAAACCAACATGGTTTGGTGCTCATTCACCTCAATTTGACTGTTTGTGGGCAGTGGGCCAGGGAGGAATGTTTGGTTCTTATAGTGGTTTTGTTTTGATTCGCTCGGGCACATCTTCGGCAAATTATATATCTTCGCAGCCAGTTTATTGTATCTGTGCTTTGAGTTCAACAACTGCTTTTGCAGGTAGTGGTTCGCAAAATAATACAACCGCTTACATTTATAAAACAGTAAATGCTGGTCAAAACTGGAGTTCAACAAATGTTTCGAGTATTACTGGTTTTGTTAATGCAATTTACTTTTTTGACCAAAATGAAGGTATTTTCCTCGGTGATCCCAAAAATGGTAATTGGGGAATTGGTAGAACTACCGATGGGGGTATAACGTGGCAACCTGTTTTAGGTATTCCCTTGCCAAATACAAATGAAACTGGCTTTGTGAACTCAACTGCTAAATGGGAAGATTATTTGTGGTTTGGAACAAATGTTGGTAGGGTGTTTTATTCGACCAATAAAGGTCGAAATTGGAGCTTTGCTAATATTCCCAATGCTACGATTATTTCTTATATTACCTTCCGCGATAGTCTGCATGGTATGGCAATTTATAGAGAAACAACTGCAACAAACGCTCCTTCCTACTTGGCTACATCAACAGACGGAGGTAAATCTTGGAAATCTAGGCAATACAATTTTACTCAAAATGGTTATGTTCCTATTTATCTTTTTTCACCAGAAAATTCTAAAATGATGTATGTTTTATGTGCTGGTGGTCAGATCTTTGGGACTTCTGATTTGGGTAATAATTGGGTTTCCGTTTTGAACGAATTTACTGGTCAAATTGAAACTGGTGCCGATATTGTAGTTCAGAAGACTAAAGTAAGATTGTGGCAAGTTGGTTTAAGCTTAAGCTATTTGGATTTTTCGCTTGTTCCTTTGACTATTAATAAAGAGATACAATTGACCTCAGAATCCAAGCTTTTTTATGATACCGTTAATATTGGATCTAACAAATTAAAATATATTAGTATTAAAAATATCGGAAATGCTCCTGCAAACATATCTGCTAGAATAGATACTATTGATGCATTTTCTGATGAATTCAAGTTTTTTGGCAGTGTTGCCAATAGTATAGCACCAGGAGAAGAAATACAAATTAGGGTTAGGTTTGTACCAAAGGAAGAAGGTGTTCGAAATGCTAAACTTGTCATAGAAAGCGACGCTGAACCTAAAATCTTTTATATCGAATTAATAGGAATTGGAAGAAGACAAGTTTCGGATGTTGCGGAAAGCGGAAACGTTATTTCTCTGTTTCCAAATCCAGTTAAAGACAAATTATTTATCTCAGGATTAATAAATTCTACCGGTATTTCCCTCTTTATTTATGATGTGTTTGGCAATTTGATGGACTTCATCAAGATAAATCCAAATATTAATGGTGATGATAAGTTCGAGATTCCAATTAAAGATTTCAGTCCTGGATTGTATATATTGAGACTTGAACTTGAAGATAAAACAGTATTTCATAAATTCATAAAGATTTAAGAATTATGGAAGTGTTAGTCACCGGAGCTACTGGATTCATTGGTAGCTTTGTTGCTGAATATTTTTTAGCCAAAGGCTATAAAGTTCGTTGTTCCATCAGAAGGACAAGCAATTTACGTTGGGTTAAAGACAAAGCTTATCATTTAATCGAATCTGATTTCGAAACCCCAGAGAACTTAAAAGAAGCGGTTTCTGGTGTTGATTATGTAGTTCATGTTGCTGGAACTATTGCAGCAAGCAATTTACAAGAATATTTAAAAGGAAATCGGGACGCCACCTACAACTTGCTGAAAGCTGTTGAAAAGTATAATCCTGGAATAAAGAAATTTGTTTTTTGTAGTAGTCAAACTGCGGTTGGTCCAGCCAAATCACTAAACGAACCAGTTGATGAAAATACCGAATGTAAACCCATTACAAGTTACGGTCAGAGCAAGTTGGAGGCAGAAAAAGAGGTTTTAAAATTTAAAGAGGTATTTCCAATATCTATAGTTCGGTTGCCAGCAATTTACGGACCAAGAGATACTGCACTCGTTGATATGTTTAGAGTAGTACACAAAAGAATAGCTCCTCTAATTGGTACTAAGGATAAATATATTAGTTTATTGCATTGTGACGATGCAGTAGAAGGGCTTTTCCTTGCTACAATTTCTGAAAATGCCGCGGGGGAAATCTTCTTTCTTTCTTCCGATGAATATTATTCATGGACTTATTTGATTGATTGTATAATTAGTGCAATTGGAAGAAAAGCATTTAAAATTAGAGTTCCAGAGGTTCTTGTCTATGCAACAGGTTTTCTTTCTGAGAAATTAGGTAAAATAACTGGTAAAACACCGGTCTTCAACCTTGAAAAAGCGCGCGATTTCACCCAAAATTTTTGGATATGTTCCAATAAAAAAGCTAAGGAAGTTTTAGGATTTAAACAAAAAATCACTCCTGAAGTTGGATTCCAAACGACCTATAAATGGTATCTAGCTAATATGTGGATATAATTAAAATATGAAATACAAAGTTGACAGAGTAAGTATCTTCTTTGTTTTAGTTGTAATTATATCCACCATTTTTCTTTTTATCTTGTTTTCAATCGAAGTTGCAAACATTTCGGTAATTGAAGAGACAATTTTCGAAGAGAATCCTACCGTTTACCAAAAAGTGGAAATCTTTAAGAACAAATATGGAATTCCGCAAATTGTTGCCGAAAATATTAATGATGCAATGTTTGGAGTTGGATTTGCACAAGCCTCTGATAGATTATGGCAAATGGATTATCTTCGAAGAGTTGCAAGTGGTGAACTTTCAGAAATCCTTGGCCCAGAAGCTATAAAAGCTGACCAGTATTTTCGGGCATTGCAGTTAAAAGAAGCATCCGAACTTGTGGTAAAAAATTTGGATTCTCATTCTCTTTCATTGCTCAATTCTTTTGCAAATGGAGTTAATTTTTATATTAATAGGATCTCGAGTAAACTACCAGTCGAGTTCCAAGCCCTCAATTACAAACCAAAATATTGGAGGCCTTTGGATTGTATATTGGTTGGCAGGCTGATGGCCTTCACAATGAATTTCTCTTTTTGGATGGATTTAACTTATTTCGATATTGCAAACCGCATTGGAATTGATAAAACAGTTCTATTGTTACCGAATAAGGTTGAAGATATAACTTTTTTCCTTTCCGATACAATAGTAAATAAATATCAGTTAAGTGATACTCCAATTTCAAAACAATTTTTATTAAACCAATTTGATTTGTCCTACTCAATTGAGATACTTGATAAGTTTTTTCCCTTTTTAAATAAGGGATTTGGAAGTAACACTTTGGCAATTCAAACTACTTCTGGTGAATTAAGAAAATCAATACTAGCATCTGACCCTCATCTTAAAGTTGCGCTCCCACCTATTTGGTATCAAATTCACATTACATGTTCTGAATTTAATGTGGTTGGTTTATGCATTCCAGGTACTCCTTTCCCTCTTATTGGAAGAAATGACAATATTGCGTGGGGAATTACAAATGGAATGCTTGATGACTGTGATTTTTTTATCCATAAAATCGATCAAACTGGTAAATATTTAATTGATTCTTTGAAAAAAATAAGAATAACTTTCAAAACTGATACAATTAAAGTAAAAAATCAACCAGATTTTGTTTATTATCAAAGATTTATTGGAAACGACATTATCCTTTCAGACTTTTTGCCTTTGAAAGATGATCATACCTCTTCCGAGTTTTATGGCTTTAGTGGTTCTCCCAAATTCCCTGATACAATTGGTTTGACGTTCAAGTGGACTGGCAAAAATTTTAGCAACGAGGTGAAGGCACTTTTTCTTATTTGCAGATCTAAAAGTTGGACCGATTTTGTTGAGGCCAAAAAATACTGGGGTTCTCCTCCACTAAATTTTTCCTATGCCGATGCCAAAGGTAATATTGGATTGTTCCTTGCGGGTATTATCCCTATAAGACAAAATATGCATCCGAATTTTCCAGCAATATCGAATAAAGCTTCTTGGATTGGTTTCCAAAGGTTAGGAAGTTATTATAATATTTATAATCCTCCAGAAGGATTTATTTTCAATGCAAACAACAAAACCTTTTCCTCTCAAATTTATTTAAGCAATTATTGGGGCGACCCATCTCGAGCATTTCGTATCTTGAATTTACTTATCAAAGGTAAACCCGAAGATGTACTGAGCATTCAAGTCATACAGTACGATAGATTTTCTGAACAGGCAAAATATGTTCTTGCTAAAATTCTCCCCTTTTTGGAAAAAAATATTAATTCTTTGAGCCTTTTAGAAAAAAAAGCTTTTGATAAGCTAAAGCATTGGAATTTTATTTTTTCAGAGAGTTACGTTGCTCCATCGATTTATCAGTTGTTTGTAGTCAAATTCCTTGAAAATACCCTGAAAGATGAACTTGGTGAGCCTTTATTTAAACAATTCCTATACTTGGATTTTGTTGCTTCCAGAAAATTTATGGAGTTTATTTCAGACTCTTCTACGATTTTTTTTGATGATGTAAATACCCAAGGAATTGAAACCAAAGAAGATTTGATTTTTAAAAGTTTCAAAGATGCGGTAAGCTACCTTCAAAAAAGCGTTTCACCCAAACTTGAAGAATGGACTTATGGCAATTGGCACAAATTAAGATTAGAACATCCATTTTCTGCTGAAAGGTTCTTGGAGCCAAGTTTTTCTCTGCTTGAGACTTCATTTGGTGGTAGTAATTCAACTATTAACTATGCTGGAAATAGACTATTTACCCCCGAAAAGGTAGAAGTTGCTTCATCTGCTCGTTTTATTGCAGATATGAGCGACACAATTGTCTATTGGATTCTCCCCGGGGGAAATTCCGGACAAAATATGAGTAAAAATTATTCAGACCAGTATCAACTATGGTTGAGTGGGGGATATATTACAATTCCAATGTCCAAAGTTCCAGACTCACGCTTTAGGTTATTTGCATCTATAAAAGCTAAGGCAAGTTAATTTAGATTTCTTTTGTTTCAAAATTTATCTTAATGTTCACTTTGCGAAGCAGAAGGTAATCTTCTTCTTTCTCAATTATACCGCCACCTTTTATTTCCCATTTTATATGACTTTTTACAAATTCTTGCCCAAATTCCTTAGTTAGTAAGATAAATAATTCTTTTGCAGTAAAATATGCCCGGAGTTTCGATAAAAGTTCGTTGTTAAGGGATGTTCCTTTTTCTAGATAAAAATTAAAGTATGGGTCTTGAATAGTTTCTTCAAAAAAACGAGCTTTAGGGGAAAGTGGACGTGGATCAGCATAACCAATTATTTCGACCTTTAACTTTTTTTCTTTTGAAATACAACCATCTTTCGAAACTTTAGCAAAATAGGAAATATGGTCAATAATATCTTGCAATGCTTCCTCGACTTTTTCGCTTACCTCGAAATAAATTTTCCCGGGATATTCTATGTAAATAGTTGTGTCATCTTTTCCTATTAAATTATAATCAAAAAGTTTTTTAAGTTGATTTAAGTTATTATTAGTTATTGGTTTGTAGTATCCAGTTAAGAAGAAAGGGATATTTTTTTCCTTGGTCAAGTTATTTGAAATCTCAAAATTAATTACATACTTGACGAATGATGTATCAATACACAAAGTTTTAAATTTTCTTGTTAGATATGTTTCTTTTGTGCATTCATTATAAATTTTGGCTTGGTAATTAATGTTGGGTTGCAGGTTAAACAAGATACTAGTATTGTTTCCCAAGTATCTTTCCTCAATAGTGTTTTCGTTGTCGTCCAAGAGTATTACTTTGTCGTATGAGGAAAATAACCCAGGACTTTCTATGAAATTAACTTCCAAAAAAATTGGGAAGCACAAATTGGCACTAAAAATGTCGAACCCAGCATTATCTCTGTCGGTAGCAAAAAATATTTTTCCTTCGTAAACAACTGGGGATAGTTCATTATACTCCGTGTTGATAGGATAGGGCAACAGACGAGGTTTTGCCCATTGATTTTCTCCGATCTTTTTTGCCTTGTAAATATTGTAATTTGTGGTGTCATATCTTGCAAAATATAAATCACCATTTTTATCTACAAACGGGGTGATTTCATTTTGATCAGTGCTTATTTCTTTAAGTAATTGTAATTCCCCAAAAGTTTCATCCTCGAAATTTGTAAAAAAGATTTCTGTTCCTTTGTTTGGTTCTTCATTTTCTGCAGTGAAAAATAACACTTTTCCATCCGGCGAAAATTGCGGATGGGATTCAAATAATTTTGTGTTGTGATTGAAATGAATTAAGGAAGCTTTTTTTGAACCTTTTTTTTGTTTTAAGAACCAAATATCACTGTTAGGATTACTTTTAGTTTTTCCCGAGAATGCAAAATAATTCGATCCATCCTTATGAAAAAAAGAAATAAAACTACCTTCAAATATTTGATATTCTTTTGGTACATTGAATTTTACAACTAAGCTGTAATTTGAAAGTTGGGTAACAAAAGGAAGAAAACTGTTCTTTTCTTTTCGGATGAATACCAAATTGCCCTTTTCAATAAAACAAGGGAATTCATCGAATTGAGAATTAATAAAATTAGGTAATTTTGCCAATTCTAATCCTTTTGCTTTTAGCATGGTTACGAGTAATAATAGCAAGAAACAGGTTTTCAAAAATATTTTCATAAGCCTCATAAATGATAATTTTCAAAAATAACGATTTGAAAAACTAAATTCAAATTTTGTAATTTTATTTTTTCAACAAAGGCATAAAGAGCACTTTATGAAAATTTTATTCTCTTTACTTTTTTGTGTCTTTGGGGTTTTGAATTTATTTTCACAAGAGGATTTAAAACTTCCTCGAACGAAGCAAATTCCCGTTATCGATACATTGTTTGGTTGCATAATAACTGATTTTTATCGTTGGCTCGAAGATAAAGACAATTCCGAGGTTAAGCAATGGTCGATGCAACAGAACGAATATGCCGAGAAGTGGATTGATCTTAAAACTAAGAAGATACCTGGTTTAAGTGAAGAAATCCGTGCATACCTTGATAGGGATTACACTTCTGCTCCAATTTTTAAGGCTGGAAGGGTATTCTTTTGGGCAAGAAAAAAAGGGGAAAAGCAGAACAAATTTTACACACAGTACAAAGGAAAAGAAATTTTGCTTTTTGACCCATTAAAAATCGACACATCGGGGAAAACTGCAATAGTCAATTATGTATTAAACAAGAATGCGGACAAAGTTGCAATAGGAGTTCAAACCAAAGGAAATGAAATTGCAAAATACTATTTTGTTGAAACCAAATCGGGGAAAATGATTGCCCCTCCTCTTGAAAATGTTTTTTCTCTTAATTGGTGCAGGGATAATAATTTTGTATACGTCACTTATCGGTCGATTGAAGATATTAAGTTTCAAAAACCGTTAAAAACCTATATTCACAAATTAGGTTCTAGTATAAAAAATGATGTTTTTCTTTTCGATACAAAAGATGCTAAAAATTTTGCCAGCATTTGGGACGACGAAAAATCTAATTTGACTTTTCTTTCTGAGGGTGATTTTTTTTCGAATTCCTTGAAAATTGTTAACTCTAAAGACATTTCCGATTCAATTGTAATTTTCCAAAGCAAAGAATTTCGAGCCAGTCCGTCTATTGTAAAAGACAGTAAAATTTTCATTATGACAAATGAAAATGCACCCAACAACAAAATTATGTTTGCTGAGATTGAAAATCCTTTTTTTGCAAATTGGAAAACCCTTATTCCCGAAAACCAAAATCCCAAAGTAGGATTTGTCATTACAACCGATTACATTGTAGTGCAAGAGAAAAGGGATGTTCTATCTCGCTTGTTTTTATATGATTTACAAGGCAACTATATAAAAGAAATTGAACTTCCAGAATTTGCTAATGTAGTTGGAATGAATTACGACGAAATAGCTAATTCAGTTTATGTAACTTTAATGAGTTTTACTACTCCTTCGAAACTTTACAGGCTCGATGGAAAAAAATTAGATTGGTCTTTGGTTTTCGAAGACAAACCACCAATAGACACAAAAGATATTGAAACAAAGCAGGTTTTTTATTATTCAAAAGATGGAACAAAAATTCCGATGTTCCTTTGTTTCAAAAAAGGAATCAAGCTTGATGGCAATAACCCTACACTTCTTTATGGCTATGGAGGATTTAACGTGAGCATGCTGCCACATTATCTTGGTGTTAATGCCTCTTTTGTTAACCGAGGTGGTGTTTATGCTGTTGCCTGCTTGCGTGGTGGAAGTGAATATGGGGAAACTTGGCACAAGCAAGGTATGCTTTTCAATAAAAAAAATGTTTTTGATGATTTCATTTCGGCTGCAGAGTATTTAATTTTGGAAAAGTTTACAAACCCTGAACGACTGGCGATAAAAGGTGGAAGTAACGGAGGACTTTTGGTTGGTGCAGTAGCTACACAGCGACCCGATTTATTTAGAGGTGTAATTTGCGGTGTACCACTTCTCGATATGTTACGTTTTCATAAATTTTTGATTGCCCGATATTGGATTCCAGAATATGGAGATCCCGACAAGGAGAAAGATTTTCGCTACTTACTAAGTTATTCCCCCTATCACAATGTTAAAGTTGGTGTTAGCTTACCATCTATGTTGATTAGAGTTGGGGAAAATGATTCCCGTGTAGATCCACTACATGGGAAAAAGTTTGCTGCATTGTTGCAGAATTTGCCTTGGCAAAAACATCCTGTTCTTTTGCTAATTGATTTTGAAAGTGGACATGGTTCGGGTCTATCTATCGACCAACAAATTCGTAATATTGAAATTGAATATCAATGGCTTTTTTCTATTCTTGATATGGCAAATTGAGTTTATTTCCATGGAAATCAAGAGACTTATACAAAAATATCGAGAAGAGAAGGAAACTACAAAGCAAATTCAGATTCTCCGCGAAATTATCAACCTGTGCGACTATCATTATTACATCAAAGATGAGATTATAATATCCGATAGAGAATACGATCATTTGTTTGCAGAACTTCAAGAATTGGAAAGTAAATTTCCAGAATTAATAACAACTGATTCGCCCACTCAACGAGTTGCTGGTGAACCATTAAAAGGTTTTCGAAATGTCGCCCATAAAAAACCGATGCTTTCATTAATGAATACTTACTCTTTTGACGAAGTTAAAGATTTTGATAGGAGAGTCAGAGATATGTTAGAGGGCGAAGTAGTTGATTATTTTGTGGAATTGAAATATGACGGGGTTGCCATTAGTATTTTATATGAGAATTTATCATTTGCACATGCTGTTACACGGGGAGATGGATTCTCGGGTGATGATGTGACCCAAAATGTCAAAACCATTAAAAATTTACCTTTGAAGATTAAAGAGGTATTTTTTAAAGGAATTCAAATTAGAAATTTCGAGGTCCGGGGCGAAGTTTATATGCATACTTCCGATTTCGAAAAAATTAATGAAGAACGAATTTTAAATGGAGAAAAACCATTTGCCAACCCAAGAAATCTTGCTTCCGGTACATTAAAACTACTCGACCCTAAACAAGTATACAAACGTCCCTTGAGAGTTGTTTTATATTATTTTGATACTGACGAAATTGAGTTGTCGTCACAAATGGAAAATATTGAATTAATGAAGCAAATTGGATTGCCAGTTTCTCCTTATTTTAAGCTTTGCAAAAATCTGGATGAAGTATTTGCTTTTATTAATGAATGGAAAAGGCGTAGATTTTCTCTTCCTTTTCAAATAGATGGAATTGTTATAAAAGTTAATTCAATTAAGCAACAAGAAAAATTGGGAGCTATTGCTCGTGCTCCCCGCTGGGCAATTGCATTCAAATATGAAGCAGAAAAAGCAACTACAACTTTGAAAAATATTACCCTTCAAGTGGGCAGAACTGGTATTGTTACTCCTGTTGCAGAACTGGAACCAGTTTTTCTTGCTGGTTCTAAAGTGAGTAGAGCAACCTTGCACAATGCGGATTACATTGAAGAGAAAGACTTGCGAATTGGTGATACAGTTATCGTCGAAAAAGGTGGTGAGGTTATTCCCAAAATAACCGGCGTAGTTCTAGAGAAAAGACCTGAATGGGCTGTTAAATATACATTCCCAGAATATTGCTCTTGCGGTCTTAATGGGCGGTTAGTACGTTTACCAGGCGAGGTTGCTTATTTTTGCATACATCCAGAGTGTCCCTGGCAAATACGCCGACGAATTGAGCATTTTGCTTCAAGAAATGCAATGAACATTGAAGGAATGGGAAAGAAGGTTGTAGATCAGTTAGTAACATTAGGTTTTTTGAAAAACATTTCCTCGATTTATGAATTGCATTTGTTTAAAGACAAGTTGATAGCTTTGGAAAGGTGGGGCGAAAAAAAGGTTAACAATCTATTAAAATCAATAGAAATGAGTAAAAGTCAGCCCCTTTTCAGATTAATTTATGCTCTTGGAATTAGGTTCGTTGGCGAAGGAGTAGCTAATATTCTTGCAAAACAATTTAAATCTTTGATTACATTGATGAAGGCAACCAAGGAAGAACTGACCTCTATTTATGAAATTGGCGATAAAATTGCTCAATCCATTGTGGACTTTTTCAATGACCCGAAAGAAAGGGAAATTTTAGAAAAACTCATCAAATATGGCTTGAACATAGAACTAAAAGAACCGATTACAGAAGGTAAAACCCTTGAAGGTCTAACCTTTGTTTTAACTGGTGAGTTGAGTTCATATACACGATCCGAGGCTAGAGCAAAAATAGAAGAATTGGGTGGCAAAGTAGCAACTTCTGTAAGTAAAAAAATTGATTACGTCGTTGTAGGAAGTAATCCTGGTTCTAAATTTACAGAAGCAAAAAAGTTGAATCTACAAATTTTAAATGAGGAAGATTTTCTTAAAATGTTAAATGAAACAACTAGACAAAATACTGATTCAAGTTTGAGTTCAAGTCCAAAATTGTTTGATTAGTTGAGAAAAAAATGGAATTTACAAGGCTACAAAAATTCTTTCTTACATTGTTTTTTATTGGAATAATTATTTGGATTGGTGGCTCCATTGTCCGAGCAACAATCGCTTACGATATATTCGAGCCTACCGAAACCACTTTGAAATTACGGTCTTGGGTCGATGAGAAATTTGCAATTGCTACTGTTCGACATTTTTCCGTCGGTTCTCTTTACACTGCTTTGGGGTTTCTTTTGTCTTTGCTATCTTTTATTGTTTTGTTAAAAAAATTTAAAGCTAATTTTAGAAAAGAGGGTTGGCTCCTTATGTCGTTTATTCTTTTTTTTCTATGCACTATCTCGGAGTTAATTTTATTGTATCATGATTTGCGTTTAGGCCTTTATGTCTTTTTTACTTCCAATGTTTCATATTTTTCTTTTGAAATTCAAAAATACTTTTTCGAAAGATTTGCCAAATACAACTTCCTTATAATATACAATTGGTTAGCAATTTTTACAATTATTGTATTGGTCATTTTTCAGCCTTTAAAAAAATGAAAAACAAGGACCTTTACTTAGCAATTGTTGATATTTTAAAGAATTTAGGCTATAAAATCCGAAAAGACTCTGGCTCCTTTAATGGTGGTGCTTGTTATTTAAGGGAAGAAAAGGTAATTGTTCTAAATAAAAGTTTCCCTTTGGAGATTCAACTTAGCATATTGGCGAGTGTTTTGTATCAACATCAAAATGAAATTTACATCAAACCTAATGTTAGAGATTTTATTGAAAAAATAGGAAAGAATTTATCTTCTCCTATTGAATTAATTGTTAAAAAATCGGAGTAAAAAATGGAAGTTTCCCTTAAACTTGACAGAAATTTTAGAATTATTGGTACCAACAAATTAGGCTTGCAAGCATTTTTTGATACTAGTCCCGATGTTGGTGGAGAACATACTGCACCTTCACCAATGGAAACTTTACTTATGGCAATGGGCGCATGTTCATTTATGGACGTCATAAGTATTTTGAGAAAGAAAAGGAAAAGTATTATTGAAATGAATATTAAAATTCATGGCGAACGTGCTTCTGAACATCCCAAAATTTTTACTAAAGTCCATATTGTTTATGAACTAACAAGCAACGATGCCAGTATCGAAGACTTGAATCGCTCTATAGAATTGTCGCAAGAAAAATATTGTGGAGCCTCGGCAATGTTTAAACTTGCTGGTTGCAAAGTGACTTGGGAAGCTAAACTGAACAATCCAAAAGAGAAATAATTTAGAATCTACAAAAATCGCTTTCTTTTTTATATTTTAGTTTTTTTGATTTGACTAAATACTCATATGAAAAAACTTTTCTTTATGATAACTGCACTTGTCTTTTTAATTATTTTAAGTTTCGCTCTGAACTGCCAAACAAGGATTTCTTATGCTATTCCAGATGTTGGCACACTTGGAATGGGAGTTTACGTTGAAGTAATTGCCCCAACTAATTCTTTTGGTAACTTTGGTGAAGATACACTATATCCAGATAACAATGGCAAAGTTAAAATAATTTTCGATAAACCAGAAGATAGTTCAAAAATTATTATTGGGCCTATAGTCGTTTCTTGGCAAGGGCGTTTGCTATCAACTTATTTCTTTATTTCCCCAGATTTAGAAGAACCTAATAGTTCTGATTGGAGTTTACTTGATAGTAAGTTCCGAATCCCTTTTCGCGTTCAAGTGGACGGAAATTTGTCTAATCCTGATACTTTTTATATAGTAAAACCTTATGATTTTGGTACAGTCTTACAAAACAATCAAATTTTCGGGACTGGGCAATTAGGTCGTCGTTCCCCAAGTGGTGCAATTGTAGTCGATAGTCTTAATTTGTCGAGTTTAGAATACAAAGCATTTTTAGACAATTCAACAGTATTTCCTTTTCAAAATCGGTCCTATTTGCCTTTTATTATTTTATGTACTAACCACATAAAAGGTTTGGGAAGTAATACGAAAATTAGTGTAAATGCAGGGGATTTGAGGCTTCAAAATGGGGGACCTGGAGGAGGAGGAGGAGGAGGTAGATTCTGTGATTTTATAAGTGGAAATCCTGGGGAAGATGGTGGTAATGGGTTTACTGCTGGTGGTAGGGGAGGAGTAAACTATTTTTTGTCTGGAAATGGTGCATATAAAAATTTGGGTTGTGGTACCGGTGATTCCGGTAAAAGTTTAAATGGAGTGTTTCCGGCTTCGAATCCGGGAGGTTGGGAAGCTTCTGGAGGAGGAACCGGGCATCCATTCGGGAAATCTGGTATTGGATCGGGAGATCAAAGCAATTGGAATGTTCCCGGTGGTTATGGTGGTGGAACTGGTTCTATTAATAATAGAATGGGGGGGTCGGGAGGTTTTGCTACTAATGGTCAAAACGAGCCATCCAATTATGTTAATGGTGGGAAAATTCATGGAAACCCTATGATCGTTCCAATTGCTGGTGGAAGTGGCGGCGCAAGTGGAAATCCCAGCGGTTTGAATGTTTGTTCTGGAAGTGGTGGTGGCGGTGGTGGTGCCATTAGAATTTTTGCTAAAAGAATTGAGAATATTTCATTGCTTGCAAATGGTGCAAATGGTGGTCAGAGTAGTAATGGTGCTGGTGGTGGTGGTTCTGGTGGTTCCATTTCAGTCTGTGCAAAAGAATTTGTTCAAAATTTATCTTTATCTGCACAAGGGGGCAACGGTGGGGGCCGAGGTTATTTTCGTGTAGATGCCCCAACAATTTTCAATGTAACTTTTTCTCATAACGATCCACCTGCTTATATTGGTTTGTCAACGGATACAAATACATTTGTTAAGAGGAAATTTATTCTTACTGGAAGTAAAAATCCTTCTTCTGATGTCGTACAAATTTATCTTAGATCTAAAAATTCAAGTTGGGTACTTTACAAAACAGTTAGTGGATTTTCGAATCAAAACAAGTGGACCACAGAAATTATTTTACCCGATACAAGCAAGGTTTTCTATATTGCTGCAATCCAAGACTTAAATAATGCTGTAATTGATACCTTTAAATATCAACCCCGATATCTGCTTTCTCAAGCTGCTATGAATATTTTGAAGCGAATTCCTCAAGGTATTTGCAGCGGGACGCCAAGGATATCATTCTCCGTTTATGATTGTCCGGGGAGGATTTATCTCGATTCTGGCGTTATTAAAAACATTGGTGATGGGGACTTAACCGTTTATTTTTCCAGAGCACGTTTTATTGACAATCAATCTTTTGAATTAATTTCACCTAAAAGCGATGTTATTTTACCCCCAAATGACTCTGTTAAATTTTATTTTCGTTTCGTTGCAACGGGCAATAACCCTTCAAGTGTAATTTTTGATAGTCTTTTTGTTGAACATTCTGATGATGAATGGAGCTTCAATCCTTGGAAAGTGCAAATTCGTGCTGAATTATTTCCCTACAACTTTGATCTTTATTCCTTAACAAACTTGCAAATAGTTGATACACTGAAATTAGGTAGCATTTGTAAATTATTTATGTTCGATACCACAATATTACTTGTAAATAAAAGTGTATTTCCAATCAATTATAGGTATAAATTTAATCCTATTAATATTACTTTGAACAATTCAAATTCCTACCTTGGTTATAATTTTGCCGATACTTTGCTGATATTTGTAAAACCTTCTAAAATTGGAGATGGGTTAGATTCAATAATTGTTTACCCCGAAGACTGTCCAGAATTAGAGAAAAAAGTTTACTTCAAATACTTTTTACTCGATATTAATACTGAATTCTTCTATCAAAATAAAAGGATAGACACCTTGTTTCTTGGAGAGGTCTGTATTGGTGATACTATAAGTTTGTCCTATTTCCTCTTTAATCGAAGCAACTATCCACTGAATATTCTAAGTGTAGATAGGAACATTTCTCCTGAACTTCAAGCTTTTATTCCAAATTTGGTTGATATAGATATTAATCAAAGCATCGAAAATAAATTGTTGTGTATTCCAAGGACGGAAGGCACTTTTACTAATGTTTTTATTTACAACTTTGATCAATGTGACCATAAGGATACACTTATTGTAATTTATAAAGTAGTAAAAAGTAATGCTGTGGCTATTTTGGGAACTTATTTTGGGTATGTGCAGGTCGGGCAGTCGGACACTTCTATTGTTGTTATTGTTAATAAAGGTACTGGGATTGCATATTTTGACAAGGAACCTCCAAGTAGTTCTTACTTCGAATTTTTGGGAAGCATTCCAGAGATTCCAACCTATCTAAGGCCCAATGATACTTTGAAATTGGTATATAGATTTACTCCTGATAAAGAAGGGGAATATAAAAGCTTTGTCGAATACATTTCAAATTCAGAGAATGATTGTCCCGATACAATTAATTTTGAATTAAAAGGCTACGGAACAAATGCGAATATCTTTGCAAATGTTGATTCTGTTTATCTCGGGTTATTTCCATACTGCAAATCAAAGGACACAGTAATATACATTACAAACACAGGTACTACGAATTTAATTATTCGGAAAGTTGAAATTCAGCAATCATACAAGCCTGAGCATTTCATCCTATCTAATTCTCTTTCGCAAAACGTAATTCCACCAAAAACTGTTGATAGTTGTGTTGTGAAATTTGTAGGTATTCGTGGGGCACCATCTGGATTAAAAACGGGCGAACTGGTTATAGAAAGTAACGACGTAAACAATCCCCAGATTCGTATTAAATTATCTGCTTTTCAAGAGAATTTAAATGTAGATTTGAAACCAGATACAATTGATTTTGGAATTTGTCAGATAGGAGATTTCAATACAAGAAGACTAAAATTAATCAACAATGGGAAATATCATGAACCACAAAGAGTTAGGGATTTTGAAGGGAACAAGAATATCTTTGACCCTAGTCCATCTGTTGCAATAATTTATCCAAGTGATTCCGTTGAAATTCTATTTACTTTTCAACCAGACCGCGAAGGTGAAATATTTGATTCTATACGAATAATATACTTTCAGCCTTGTCCAGATACTCAATGGGTTTATTTGCGAGGGTGGGGTACTTCTGGCAACTTTTTTGTTAAAGATACACTCGATTTTGGAGATTTGGTTTTATGCTCTTTGGATACTTTGATTTTCAATGTTACAAATCTTGGAACAATACCTTTTAGAGTAGATTCAGCAATTATATTTGGCTTTGACGCAGCAAATTTTTCCATACTCGATAAATTTCCAAAAGTTGTAGATAGCATAAGTAAATTTACTGTCGTCTTTGGAAGTGCTAAAACCGAAAGAGAATATTCTGCCTACTTGCGTCTATTTATTTTCATTAATAATACAACAAAACAAGCAAACATTTTACTTAAAGCAAGACCCCGTCGGTTTATTAATTTTGAACAAAATACAATTGATTTTGGATTTGTTCCGATTGGCACATCAAAAGATATTAAGATTAAAATAAGTAATCACGGTGCTCAAGTTTTGCTTCAAGATAACTTTTTCACAACGAAGTCTGGTGTTTTCTCCAATGATTTACTAAAGAATTTAGTTGTACCTATCAATGTGAGTCCTGATTTCGTTTTGTCATTTAGTCCAAATGGAGAAGGGGTTTCTTATGACACTTTAATAGTTGTTGTTCAATACACAGATTGTCGGGATACAATTTTTCTTTATGTAAAGGGATTTGGAGTTCCCCCACAAGATGTTTTCATTCGAGTTGGCGATGTGGAATTCGATCCCAAAACCGAGAATGGTAAGCTTCCAATTTTTATACGACTGCAAGATTCTTCCAAGTCTATAGATTTAGGTTCTTTCGAGTTTAAATTATCCTTTTATTGGGGGATTTTCAATGTTCTTGGAGTGAATGGGGGAAAGATAATTAAAGATAGAATATCCAACCAGCAACGCGAAGTTACTTTACAGATCGATTCCTTATATGTAACTGGTTTTATTGAAAAACAATTTGCTGAGCTTTACGGAATACCCTTGATTTGTGATACTGATTTTACAGTTGTTGCAATTTATGATTGTATTTGGGAAAAGAAAGGTTTCGTAAGGAACACAATTCTTGATTCTGGTTCAATAAAAACTATGGTATGCACCGAAGGTGGTAAAAGGCTTGTTAAGTCAAATACTGGATTATTTGTTAAAATTGACTTCAATGATGATAGATTGTTAATTCAAATTCAACCAAATGTACCTGGGGTATATTATGTCAAAGTTTATGACATTCTTGGTTGTATCATTTATGAGGAGGAAATTGAAATAGGAAATCTGTCATTAGTTGCTAGGGAAATCAAAATACCTTCCAATATGGTTTCTTCTGGAATTCTATTTGTTGGGGTTTCTAATTCTCTTGATTATAAGGTATTTAAAACAATATATTTTAAGCGGTAATGAAAAAATTTTTTCTAATTGTTTTTGCTTGGTTTTTAGTTGTTTATCAAATTTTTCCCCAGACACCAAATTTACCACTCTTTTATTTTGGTACTGAATTAAATCTAGCTTTAAATGTTCACTTTGCCGATTTCAACAAGTTGCAAAATATTCCAAATTGTTGTCCAAAATATTCTAATTCTATTGGCTTGGGCTGGAATGTAGCATTGTTTCTGCAGAAAGATTTATCAAATGATATTGCCTTGCGATTGAGAGTTGGTTTTAATTCAGAAAATGTAACTTTTAATGAAAATGAGTTTATTGGTAATACTTCGGTTAAATACGAAGAAGATCCAACGAAAATTGTTCATGTTCCGGTCACGGTGGAGCATTATCTTTTACCAAAGCTTTTGGGAGTATATTTAGAACCTGTTGCTATGTATAGGTTTTATGATGATTTTTGGGTTACTTTTGGTATTAACTTCTCATATTTAATTCTTACAAAGCTGGACCAAAGGGAAAAAATAATAGCTCCAGACAATATTGTTTTTATTGATGGAAAAAAAGAGAGAAACGAATATTTTGACCTCGAAATTCCAGAAGCTAAAAAGTTTCAAATTCGACCTACTATTGGATTTTCTTATGATATCTCACTTTTTGAAAATGCTTTCATTTCACCACAAATTCGTTTTGCTATACCAATTCAAAATCTTTCAAATGTGGACTGGAAAATTTCATATTTAAATTTTGGTATAGGAATTAGGTTCCCGATTTACCCACCACCAGAAATTCGTTATTATTACGATACGACTTTTATTCGTGATACCTCAAAAATTCTTGTCTTAGGTCTAAAAAATGAAAGATTAATACTCGAACAAAGCCAAATTGCTGAAACGAAGAAAGAAAAGGTAAGCGATGGTTACTTGTTTAAAACCATAGTCAAGGAAAAATATAGGCTCGAGGTTGCCCAAGTCTCCCAAATTTCAACTGATTTAAAAGTATTTGGAAAATCTCGACAAGGTGAAATTCAAAACAATCCGACTTTGGTAATTGAAGAGTTGGAAACAGAAGAAATGTTCCCTCTTTTGCCATACATATACTTCCCCAGAGGTTCTTGGGAACTTAATAAAACAAGTATGAGTTTGCTCGACAGGACACAGTCGCAAAATTTTGGTGAAAATCTGCTTACTTGGAACACTCTAAGAATTTATGAAAATTTGCTTAATATTGTTGGGAAAAGACTTAAATTGTATCCGAAGGAAACAATTGTGATTACTGGTTGCAATAGTAACGTTAACGAAGAATTTAATAATATAGAGCTTTCGAGAAAACGAGCTGAATCAGTCCGGGATTACCTTGTAAATGTTTGGGGAATCGAGCCTAAAAGAATTTTAATCAAAGTTAGAAACTTACCCGAAAAGATGAGCAACCCAAACATTCCAGAAGGCACTGAGGAAAACCAAAGAGTAGAAATTTTTTCCAAAGACTGGAAAATCTTGCAACCAGTGAGATTATCTCAAATTCAAAGAACCTCCAATCCACCAATCATAGAGCTATTACCGGAGGTTTTCTCCGATTCACCTTTAAAAGGTTGGAATTTAGCAATACAACAAGGGAATTTATCGATTAGGGAATATTATGGCAGTGTTTTACCCAACAAGCTTGTTTGGAACGTAGAGGACGAACCAATTCCTAAACTTGAAGAACCAATAATTTTGAATTTCTCTGCTATTGATATTTTTGACCAGAAAAGTGCTACTGTACGTTACCTAAAGATTGAGCAAAAAACAATTAAAAAGAAGCGAGAAGAATTATTAGGAGATAAGAAAATTGAAAAATTTTCTTTGATTGTCTTTGACTTTGATAAATCAGAGATTTTACCGCAACACATACCTATTTTAGAAGAAATAAAGAAAAGAATTGTACCAAATTCAAAAGTTACAATTTCTGGTTATACTGATAGAATTGGTGAAGCTTCCTACAACAAAGAACTTGCTCTCCGAAGATGCTTGGCTGTGAAAAATTTTCTTCGCTTGCAAGATAATCAAGTGGTTTTAGAACCAGTAGGCAACGAGATATTGCTCTACGACAATGATTTACCACAGGGTAGAAGTTATTGTAGAACTGTCCTTATTACTATCGAGACACCAATTAATAATTAAATGATGTTAAATTTTTATTTAAAAAATTTTTATTTTTTTAAAAAATATTTTTTAGTTAAAAATTTTTTATTAATTTTACAACTTGAATAGGTAATTTTTTGTTTAATTATATAAGGGGGTTGCACAATGAAAAAATTGTTTCTTTCATCGTTCTTATTCATTCTTCTCTTCTCCTTTTCCTTCGCTACACCTACTCCAACTGAACTTCTGTCTAGCAAAAGTATTATTTTTATTGAAAACAAAGGCCAAATCATTGACGAGTTCGGTAACGTCAACAATGAAGTTAAATTCATTGCCAAAGTTGATTTTGGTTACGTTTTCGTCAAGAATAACACTATAAGTTTCGCTTTCTTTAATCAAAGGCCCGAAGTTATTGAAGTTAAGAATGATAAACTTGATAAACCGTTAGGTGCTGAACTCGGTCGTGAACCAGAAGGAGAAAAGTTTTTTACCTTTGATATTTACCGTGTTGATATGCAGTTGCTCGGTTCCAACCTAAATCCAAAATTCACACCGAAAGAAATTCAGCCCGATCATGATAATTATTACTTGCCACATTGCCCCGACGGTATTACGTTTGTACGTCGGTATAAAACAATTTTAATGGAGAATGTATATCCTGGTATTGATTTTGTGCTTTATGGAAACAACGAAAATAAATTTCAATACGATTTTGTCTTAAAACCGGGTGCAGACCCTCGCAATATTGCTTTCAAATTTGCAGGGGCAACCAACGTTGAAGTAACACAAGACGGAATTCTTAAAGTTACAACACCTTTTGGGGCAATAGAGCAAGCTCCTCCAGTTTCTTATCAATTACCCAATCTTGATTCCTATATTAATTCTCGTGAATTATCCACATTTGCTACTTATGTTTCAAGCAAATTTGTGAAAAATTCTAACGAAACTATTACTTTTTATGTCGATAACTATGATGCTTCCAAACCATTAATCATTGACCCTAAAACAAGGTTGTGGGGTACATACTATGGAGGTAGTAGCACTGATGTTGGGTATACTATCCATGCAGACGCAAGTGGTAATTCGTATATTACTGGCTACACAAGCTCTACGAATAATATTGCAACATCCGGTGCATTTCAAACTTCTGTTGTGTCTACACCAGAGGCATTTCTTGTGAAATTTAATGCAAATGGTGTTCGCCAATGGGGCACATATTATGGTGGCAACAGTAGTGATTATGGATTTGGAATCGGTGCGGATAACTCCAATAATGTTTATTTCAGTGGATATACTTATTCTTCCAATGTTATTGCATCTACTGGCGCTCATCAAACCACACTTAGCACCACACCAGATTGCTTCCTTGTGAAATTCGATGCAAATGGTGTTCGCCAATGGGGCACATATTATGGTGGCAACAACACTGACATCTGTTACTCCTGTGCTGCAGATGATAATGGTAATGCTTATATTATTGGTTATTATACTTATTCCACAGACAATATTGCTACCTCAAATGGGCATCAACCTTCGCTTAGCACCACACCAGATGGGTTTATAGCTAAATTTTACACAAACGGTGTTCGTCATTGGGGTACTTACTATGGTGGCAATAGTTCAGATTACATTTTTTCTGGTTTTTGCGACGCAAATGGTAATATTTATTTTGGGGGATATACTTATTCATCGACAAATATTGTGACTTCTGGGGCTCATCAGACAACTTTGAGTGTAACCCCTGATAATTTTATTGTCAAATTGAATACCAACGGTGTTCGTCAATGGGGAACTTATTATGGCGGTAACAATACTGATTTACTTTATAGTTTAACTGCCGATAGATCTGGAAATGTTTACTTCACGGGTTATACATATTCCACCGATAACATTGTCACTTCTGGTGCCTATCAAACTTCTTTGAACATCACTCCGGATGCCTATGTCGTTAAACTTAATACCAATGGTGTTCGTCAATGGGGAACTTATTATGGCGGTGACAATACTGATTATGGGATGGGCATAGCTGCAGATGAAAGTGGAAATGTCTACATTGGGGGGTATACCTATTCCTCTACTGGGATCGCATCAACTGATGGTTTTAAAACAACTTTGGCCACGACACCTGACGCTTTTCTTGCAATGATCTCACCCGACGGGAGATCAAGAAGAGCTGGCACCTATTATGGTGGAAACAGCACTGATATAGTCTATTATAACTGTGTTAAAGTAGATGGTACCGGAAATGTATTTATTGGCGGATATACATCTTCCACTGATGGTGCTCAAATTGCAACAACTGGAGCACATCAGACCTCTTCTGGCGGAGGTACAGATGCATTTATTGTTAAATTCCAAGGAGATATTAAGCAAAATGATGCTGGAATCACAGGAATAACAAGCCCAGTAGACAAGTTTGATTCCTATAAACCACAAGAAGTTAGAGTAAGATTGAGAAACTTTGGACGATTTTTCCGTTTAACTAGTGTTACTATACGTTGGTCGATTGACGGTGTTGAGCAAACACCATTTAATTGGACGGGTAACTTGGACACTGGAGCTACCGAGGAGGTTGTAATACATCCTAACTTTTTGTTCCAACCTCGTGCTCCATGGAACCCATTTACTATTAGAGCATGGACAGTGAATCCACGAGGACCTGATCCAGTAGCAAATACTTTGCCCGATGGTGACCCAACAAACGATGCATTTACTAGGCAAATCGCACCTATACTAAATGATGCTGGTTTCCTAAATGCTGATGGTATGCTTCCAATTCAACCAGGTGTGAATACTGTAAGGCTAAGAATAAGAAATTATGCGCCTAAGCCACTAACCTATGTAAGAATTCATTGGTGGGTTAATGGAATCCAACAGACTTCCTTTGATTGGACTGGAAATCTAGCTGCCCAAGATTCCATCGACGTTGCGGTTGGCACATACGACTTTGGAACAGCAAATTTACCGTTCTATATTAAGGCTTCTACTCAATTTCCAAACGGTTTGCCAGATGATGATCCAAGTAATGATGAAAGAACAGTAATTGTTTACCAAGCTCTAGCTGGAGGAACCTACACTGTTGGTGGTAGAAACCCAGACTTTATTACACTTGCTGATTTTGTGAGTTATATTTCTTATTGGGGAATTGCTGGTGCCGTAACAATTCAATTAAGACCTGGAACTTATGAAGGTGGTTTAATTCTCCAACCTGTAGGCTATCGTCAATTCCCAATTACTTTTGAATCCTTTACTGGCCGCAATGATGATGTTATTATTCAATTTTCACCCAATAGCAGTGCCAACAATTTTGTTTTCTTGATTAACGGGTTAGGTGGAATTACCTTTAGGAACTTAACTATTAGGAATAACAGTTGCACTTGGGGGAACGTGATTAAAGTGACCGGTGATATTAAAGGATTGACTCTTGAAAATTGTACTATTGTTGGATGCCAAAACCCGGCAAAGAATGTTAATTTTGCTTTATTAATATCCGATGGAAGTAAAATCGACGACCTGCTAGTTACTAACACTACATTTAGGAACGGATCTGTTGGAATTTACCTTGTTTCTCCTGCTGGAACAAATTCTACAAACATCAATGTTGGTAACAATATCTTTGTTGGGCAAAATTGGTACGGTGGTTATTTTGATGGAATTAGTCGATATAACATTAGCGACAATACCATCTCCGGCATTAACCTGTTGTACGGAATATTTATTAACTCCAGGAATCTTGGTTTACTTGCCAATGATAAAGAGGATAATAATCCTTCTCCACTTTCAAGTACAAACACCATCTCTGGTAACCGTATAAGTGGATTGGGACCAGCGTCTACAACAGCATTAAACAACCCCCATGCCGGAATTACTGTACAAAATGCAACCTTTCCTATTGCAATAACAGGAAATACTGTTATGGGGACAAATACAAATGGTATATTTGCAACAAACATCACCTCTGCATCTATAAAAGATAACCAATTTACTCAAGCTTCCACTGGCGCATTCCAAAAAGGCTCAATTGTGATTTACAATTCCGGTTCTCAAAATCTATTAGTCGAAAAGAATTTTGTATCCAATTCAAATACCAGAGGGGTTTACATTCAAAATTCTCTAAACACGAAAATTTACAAGAACTACATTAAGCTTAGTGGAGGAAATTATGGTTTGCATTTAGTATCCTCAGCCTCTATCATAGCAAACAATATCGTAACTACACTAAATTCAGGTGCTTTGTATTTGGACCAAACTTATAATACTCTGATGTACTACAATACATATGTTGGAACAAACAGCGGACCCATTGCCTACCTTGCTAGTCTTGGTGTCGGAAACATCTTTAAGCGAAATATGATATACAATAGAGGCACTGGAAATGTTCTGCAAGTTTGGGGATCAGCACCAACCACCTTGGTTAGCGACGAAAACAACCTGTACACAGCAGGTTCTGTTTTTGCCAGCGGAATTTTGGGCAACATTCCTAACTTACAAGCTTGGCGGACACTTACCAACCTTGACAGAAATTCCACTTCGACTGTTTGTGAATTTCTATCAGATGACAATCCAAGAATTGCCAAGATTAACTCATCCCTCTACTTTAAATATCCTTTACCAGAATTGGGTCCTCTTGCGGATGAAATTGAAAAGTACGATATAGATGGAAACCCACGGCAAAAGGCATACTACATTGGTGTTAATACATTGAATCCAGTAATTAGGATTCTTACACAACCGAAAGAGGTTATTAACTGTGTTGGCTCAACTAACAATTACTTCTCGGTTGTTGCAGAAATTGATTTTGGAGGGGTTCTTTCCTACCAATGGTACTATAATAATGTCGAAATACCTGGTGCAACTGAAGCAATATATGCACTTCCACCTTTGAGATTTGATATGGGTGGTGTATATCATTGCAAAATCTCCGGAAATGGAGAAGCAGAACCAATATTGTCTCAACCTGTTCTCCTATACGCTGTTGAAGCCACCAAAATAACAAGGCAACCCCAAGTTGTTTATGCTGCTACTGGCTCTGTAGCTTCATTTGAAGTTGATGTACATATTACACCTGGAGATAATCCGCTACTGCAACCAAAGATTCGTTGGTATCGTGGCACCACACCATTAGTTGATAACGATAGAATTGCAGGCTCAAATTCCTCGATCATGACAATTAGAGACCTTCGCCCCGGCGACTTTGGAAGCAATTATTATGTAATTGTTGAAGGCCTGTGCGGAAGAGATACTTCTGATCCAATAACTTTGAGCGAGAAACCGAGAATAGTTGCTCAACCTATTGCAGACCGACAAGTTTGCGAAGGTGAAGATGTTACATTAACAGTTAATGCTGTTTCTACAATTCCTGGCTTTACCCTAAAATATCAATGGAAGTACAACGGAAATTATTTAGAAGAGGGTGGAAAATACACTGGCGTTAATACTCCTTCTTTAACAATTACCAATGTAACAGATACTGATGCTGGTCTTTACTCTGTTGAAATTAATATTGAGGGATTTGATCAACTGACAGTTGGACCTGCAACGCTTGCTGTATTTAAAAAGCCTGTTATTACAAGTGATTTGCCCCCAACATATCAAGTCAACACCGGTCAACCTATCGTACTAACAGTCGCTGCATCTGGAGATAATCTTAGTTATCAATGGTACAAAGATGATCAAATAATTAACGTAACTGAACCATCGCTCGAAATAACCTCTGCCCGTACAGAAGATGCCGGTACTTACAAAGTTAAAATTTCCAACCAATGCGGGGAGGTCTGGAGCCGTGAATGCGTTGTCTCTGTTACATTCAAGACAATCCTTGAGGTAACTGATGAAAGCAATGGTGTCTTGTTATATCAAAACAAACCCAATCCTTTCGATAACTTGGCTCTAATTGAATTCCTCTTGCCAAGCAAAGGTTTTGTCCGTCTTTCATTGAGCAGTATTCTTGGAGACATTAACCTGAACTTAATTAATTCAGAAATGAATTCTGGCATACATTCAATAGAAATTAATTCCGAGAAATTAAATCTTCCCAGCGGAGTTTACATCTACACCCTCGAGTTCAATGGCAAGAAGTATTCCAAGCAGATGATTTTAACTAGATAGTCTTTTCTGAACTTAATTTTAAAAGGGGCACTCGAAAGAGTGCCTCTTTTTAATTAATTAAATCTTTTTGCACGAATTTTGTGCTTCAAAAGGGAATTTAGATTTTGAGCTTCCTGCTTCCTTAAGATTTAAAAAGGTTGAATTTCTACGCGATAAAATTATTTTTCATTAATGTTCTACATTACTCTGCCAAACAGTTTTTGAAATTGTGAATTACATGAATTGAGGCTTGCTTGGAAAAAAGCACTGAATTAACTTGATGAACTTATTTGGTTACCAAGTTTAAAACTTTTTCGGAAATTCTACCACCGAAACGGAATCTTTCTGAGTAATAACCTTCTGAAATGTGTGTGATTACTACACCTTTGCCAGTAGAGGAATGAGCAAAAATACCATTGCCTAAGTAAATTCCTACATGACCAATTTTATTAGATTTTTTATTCCTACCAGTGAAGAAAATTAGATCGCCAAATGTTAAATTTTCAATTTCAAAGATTGGAGTAAATAAGCGGGATTGAGTCTGTGCATTTGCGGGAAAACTAATATGCAAAGTTTGCTTGATAATTTGGGCTACAAAGTTTGAACAGTCTATGCCTTTTTTGTTGGAACCAGCCATTTTATACGGAGTACCAAGCCACGAGATAATGTTCGATAAAAGTTTTTCTTTTAGGATGTTATTCGAAAAAATATTAAATGAACTTATCGAGATGTGAGTTGGGTAATTGTTAATAAAATCAAATGAAATATTTTCGTAACCAGCAAGATATGTTTTGAGCTTTGATAGAGAATTTTGGATCAGAGAATTTTTCCTAGGAGATAATTTGTGGTTATTTTTTTTGGTTTTATTAATATTTGCGTTTATTGAGGGAAAATTAAAAAAGAAGGAAATCAAAGCAAATAAAATCGCAATTGATATAGCATTAAAATGCTTTTTCATTTTCGCCTATTAAATTAAACAAATTGCAAGATAGAAGTGTGTAAATAAATTGACAATTAAAATATTCTTAAAAGATGTTAATAAAAAAAGTATTCTTTTCTTGATTTCTTTCGTCCTTGGGCTTTTTTGTATTAATTAAACAAGGCAAGCAATTAGAATAACTTGAATGGTATGGATTTATCTTCCAGATAAATCAAGTGTTGGAAAGATTGTGAATGATAAATGACAATAGGAAGTTTAATTCATTATTTTCTTTTTACCTTTTTGAAGGAATTTAAGGTCCCCCTTTAATCTTGCAATTTCATCACGGATTTCTGCAGCACGTTCGAAATCTAAATTTCTCGCTGCTTCCTTCATCTCTTTAAAGAGTTGTTCAATCAATTCTTCTTTTTGCTTTTCAGAAAGGAATCGAACAATTGGTTCAGCAAAATTTGACTGCCTTTGTATGTATTTATCAACTTTTTTGCTTTGTCGTAATTGTTGAATATCCGCAATGGATGTTGAAATAAGTATTTCTTCTAATGTTTTGTAAACGGTTTGTGGGTTGATGTTGTGCTTCTCGTTATATTCCAGTTGAATTTTTCTTCTTCTATTTGTTTCTTTTACAAAGTTACTAATTGAATTCGTGATTTTGTCTGCATAAAGAATGACAAGTCCATCTACATTTCTTGCGGTTCGACCTGCAATTTGTAACAACGACCTTTCACTCCGAAGAAAGCCTTCTTTGTCGGCATCAAGTATTGCTACCAAGGAAACCTCTGGTAAGTCCAAACCTTCCCGAAGTAAATTAACACCAACAAGGACATCATAGTTTCCTAACCGTAAATCCCTAATAATTTCGACTCTCTCTAATGCATCGATGTCAGAGTGTATGTATGCTACTTTGAGGTTAAGTTGGTTTAAATATTCTGCAAGGTCTTCTGCCATTCGTTTTGTCAGCGTAGTAACAAGGATTCTATGTCCTTTTTGTAGTCTTTTTCTTATTTCATTTATTAGGTCATCAACTTGGTTTTTAATTGGTCTTACAGAGACTTCTGGGTCGACCAAGCCAGTGGGACGAATGATTTGTTCGACAACAACACCACCAGTTTTTTCTAATTCGTAGGGACCAGGAGTTGCACTCACATAAATCACTTGATTAACAAGTTGTTCAAATTCTTTGAACATAAGGGGACGATTTTCAAGTGCTGAAGGAAGTCTAAATCCGAAATCTACAAGATTTTGCTTGCGCGAGCGGTCACCATTGTACATTCCGCTTAATTGGGGGATTGTAACGTGACTTTCATCAATTATTGTCAAAAAATCTTTTGGAAAATAATGGATTATTGTTTCGGGGGTGTCTCCGAAATTCCTTCCCGATAAATGCATGGAATAATTTTCGATGCCTGAGCAATACCCGATCTCTTTCATCATTTCTATGTCGAATTGAGTTCTTTGTTCAAGTCTTTGTGCCTCTAAAAGTTTTCCTTGTGAGCGTAATTCTCGCAATCTTTCAACAAGTTCATTTTGAATTTCAACTATTGCTTTTTGAAGTCTGCTTTCAGTCGTTACGAAAAGCTTAGCAGGGTAAATCGTGTATTCATCGAAATTTTTTAACACTTTTCCATTTGTTGGATTAATAAAAGATATTTTCTCTATTTCGTCTCCGAAAAGTTCTAATCTTAAAGCAACGTCATATTCATAAGGAGGAATGAGGTCAACAATATCTCCCCGAACACGAAAACAACCCCTTTTAAAGTCAAGGTCGTTTCGGTTGTAGTAGAGATGAATAAGTTTATTCATTAGAGCTTTTCTGCTAATCTGCATACCTTTGTAAATTGGAAACAAAAACTGTTCGAATTGCTCTTTTGAACCAATGCTGTAAATACAACTGACTGAGGCAACTATAATTACATCACGTCTTCCCTCGACTAATCTACTTGTTGCACGTATTCTAAGGCGGTCAATTTCTTCATTGATTGAAAAATCTTTTTCAATGTATGTATCAGTTTGAGGGATGTAAGCTTCGGGTTGGTAATAATCGTAGTAGGAAATGAAATATTCAACAGCATTTTCAGGGAAAAAGTTTTTGAACTCGCTGTATAGTTGTGCAGCAAGAGTTTTGTTAGGTGATATAACAAGAACGGGCATTTGAACTTGTTCTATTACATTCGAGATGGTGAATGTTTTGCCCGAACCTGTAACCCCAAGCAAAACTTGATGCTTAAACTTGTTTTTAATACCACTAACAAGTTCTTCGATTGCTTTTGGTTGGTCCCCAGCTGGTTTGTAGTTGGAATGTAACTTAAATTCTGCCATTTTTAACATAATTAACAAAATAAAAACGAATAAGTATTTAATTTTGTTATTTTTTGGTATAAATATGCAAAAATATCTTTTTATTCTTCAAATTTTTTTATTTATTTTCTCTTGTGAAAGCAAAAAGATTGCAGACGAAAAACAATTGGATACCCTTCGACAACTTCATACAAGTGATACTGGAATCACAACTGACGGAATACTGCTTCAATTAAATCCCCAAATGGGTGGGGAATATGTTTTTGAAAGTAGACTTGAACAAAAAATCTTACAAAAACTCGATACACTAAGTTCTGAAACTAAACATAACCAAAGAATTGTTTATTTTATTAATTTCAAAGAAAAAGATTCATTGAACAATTTAGTATTCGAAGTTAAATTTAAATCAATTGAACAAAACATTACCGCTCAGGGTTTGTCAGTCAAAGCAAATACTAATATAAAGTCTAAAGATCCAACACCTTTGGAAGTTTTTTACTCAACTTTAGTAGATAAAGACTTTCTTGTCAAAGTAAACAAACAAGGTCAGAATATTGTCCTTTTGGGTATCGATACATTAATAAACAAAGTTATCGATCAAATGTTAAGAAGAAAAGAATTTCAAGGAGTAGAGAAATCTTTGTTAAGCCAGATTGTTGGGAGTTTCTTTAATCAAAACGAATTGAGGAAAGGTTTCGAAAAAATATTTGAAATTTACCCAAAAGAACCAATTAATATTGGAACAACTTGGACTATCTCAAAATTTGTAAACGATCCTATTCCAGCAATAATTGTAAACAAATTTACATTGAAATCAATTCAAAATGATTCTTTGTTGATTGACTTGATTTCTAAAGTTGAATTCCAAAAAGAAAAGACTAAGGAAGGAGAACCTAAATTAATAGAATTAATGGGAAAACAAAACGGAAATTTAGTTGTAAATAAATTAACAGGTTTGATAAACAAAAGTGAATTGAAGCAGCAAATAAGAATAGTTTATCAAATACCTCCATCAACTCAAACAAATAATAAAGCTGTCAAAATGGTAACAAATGTTACAACGGTTTTCAATTTGAGTGTAAAAGAAATTAGCAAATAAATCGTTTGATAGTTGGATAAGATATGGGAGCTTATATGAAGAAATTGGTGTTTATTCTATTAATATTTTTGATTGGTGGAATAACATTTTCTGCACCTAAACTACGCTTCGAGAATGGAGATACCTTTGATTGGGGAAAAGTTCGCTCTGTGGAAGAACCGCTTAAAGCCAAAATTAAAATTTTTAACGATGGAAATGAGACTCTGAAAATCTACTCTGTTAAGCCAGGGTGTGGGTGTACAGCTGCACCCTTAGATAAGTATGAAATAGAGCCTGGACATTTTGCAACTATGGAAGTAACCCTGCAAGTTCCCCGTAGTCCTGGTTCTCATACAAAATCAATATTGTTCAAAACCAACGATCCAACTACAGAGGAAACCTATTTCTATTTAAAAGCGGAGTTCGTACCTCCAATTAAGTTTTTCCCGGACTCAAAAGTAATGGCTTCCAATCTACTAGTTGGTGATACAGCTGTTTACAAAATCGTAATTAAAAACAGCTCTTCTGAAGAATTTCTGGTTAAAGAACCAATAGCAGAACCAAAAGACGTGATTTCATCAAATTTGAAGCCAGATTTACTTTTAAAACCAGATGAAGATTTTACTCTAGAAATCAAAATTGCTCCGAATAACATTGGTAATTTTAGTGGTAGGATTAAATTTAAGACAACCATACCCGACTTACCCTGGGCTGAAATTCCAATTTTTGGAATTGTTAGTGGTTTTAAAAAATAACTTTTGTTTAACCCAATCACTTTACGAAAATGTTTGCTTGGGAACATAAAGAATTTTTTTGGGGATTTTTAATTGTAGCCCTTTTGTTTGTAATATATTTATGGAAACAAAGAATTCACAAAAAATCTCTAAATAAATTTGGAGATTTTCCGCTTCTATCCAACTTGTTTCCAGATATATCATATTCAAAAGCACACTATAAATTTTTCCTAATATTGCTGGGCATCTCATTTTTAATTCTTGCTATAGCAAACCCATTGTTAGGTACAAAATTGGTTGAAGCAAAAAGGCAAGGTGTGGATGTAGTTATTCTTTTAGATATTTCCAACAGCATGAAAGCAGAGGATATCAAGCCTAACAGACTTGAAAGAGCTAAGCAAATGATTATTAAATTAATTGATAAGTTAGTAAATGATAGAATTGGGATTGTTGTGTTTGCAGGGGAACCGTTTATACAATTACCATTAACTACCGATTATGGAGCAGCGAAATTATTTACAACATATATTGATACTGATATTGTTCCTACTCAAGGAACTGCAATTGGGTCTGCAATAGAGCTTGCCATAGATAAATTCAATTTTGACCCTAAAAAGAAAAAGGTGATGATAATTGTAACAGATGGGGAGAATCACGAAGACGATGCAATTTCTGCAACTGAGTTAGCTGTTAAAAATAATTTTGTCGTACATACCATTGGTATGGGTACATTGAATGGTGGACCAATTCCGATTTTAACTGGTTCATCAAGGGATTTTTTAAAGGACAAAAATGGTAGCGTTGTAATTACAAAAACTAATCCAGAGATGCTCGAAAGAATTGCAGCTATTGGTGGTGGTGAATTTGTAATGAACTTAGGCATCGATCCAGATCTCTCATTAATTGTTGAAAAAATATCAAAAATGGAAAAAAAGGAATATGAAACTAAGATATTTTCCAATTTTGAATCACAGTATCAATACCCTTTGTTTGTTGCTTTAGTTTTGCTATTGGTGGAAATTTTCCTAACTGAAAGAAGAAACAAATTTTTTGTTGTCTTAAATAAATTTTTTAAAAAAAATTCGAATAAGTATGAAGTATAGATCAGTTTTTTTTACGTTTTTTTTATTAATTCTAGTAAATAATTTCGTTTATGGGCAATCCTCTATTGATTTGTTGCGAAAGGGCAACGCTAAATACAAGGAACAAAAATATCAGCATGCTGAAGAAAATTTTAGAAAAGCGATTGAAAAGGATAATAAGGAACTAAGGGCAATTTACAACCTTGGCAACTCGCTGTATAAACAAGAGAAGTATAATGAGGCTCAGCAAAAATACTTTGAAATTATCAATACAAGCAAAGATCTTAAAGAGAAAGCTCGTGCTTTTTATAATTTAGGGAACACATTGCTTAAAGAGAAAAAATACAAAGAAAGCTTGGAATATTATAAGAAATCATTAAAGCTTAATCCAAATGATTTTGATGCGAAGTACAATTATGAGTATGCTAGAAAAATGCTATTAGTTGAACAAAATAACCAAAAACAAAAACAGAATAACCAAAAACAAGAACAAAACAGTCAAGAAAAAAATTCGGAAAAGGATTATAAACAAAATCAAAAAGAACAAGAGAAGAACCAACAAATGTCTAATAGAAATCAACAAAAACTTTCCCAGCAAAATATTCAAAATATCTTGAATGCTTTGCGGAACGAGGAGAAAAAAACACAAAAGGAGATAAAAGCAAAGATCTTACCTCGCGTCGAGAAAAAGATTGAGAAAAATTGGTAGATTATGAAAAGCCAAAATAGAGTTGCCATTTTGACACTTGGATGTGCAAAAAACGTAGTCGATAGCGAAAATTTGATTAAGATGCTTCTTAACAATGGAATCGAGGTTACTAATGAAATAAATAAAGTCGATACTTGTATTATTAACACGTGCGGATTTATTAAACCAGCAGTAGAGGAGAACTTAAAAGTATTGCTTGAAGTTGTTAATTTGAAAAATCAAAACAAACTAAGGAAAGTTATTGTTTTCGGTTGTTTAGTCGAAAGATTTCAAGACTATATTAAAAAGGAATTTCCGGAAATAGATTTTTTTGTTGGAACCGAGAGGCCCCAAGAGATTGTAAAATTCCTGGTTCAAAAGCAAGATTTAAAAACCAATTTGCTTGGAGAGCGGACTCTTCTTACACCAAATCATTATGCCTATCTTAAAATCAGCGAAGGTTGTAATAGGGAGTGTTCTTTCTGTGTTATACCTAAAATTCGAGGCAAGCTTCGTTCCAAGCCAATAGAAGAGATTGTAAGAGAAGGAATTTATGTAGCAAACAAAGGGGTTAAGGAACTCATTATTATTTCCCAAGATACAACCTCTTATGGGCTTGATATATATGGGAAACCAATGTTAATTCCGTTGATGGATGAGCTTTCTAAAATTGATGGTATTGAATGGATAAGAATAATGTATCTTTATCCTGCTGGTATACCAGACGGGTTTTTTGAGTTCATCTCATCTGTTCCCAAATTTTGTAGGTATTTTGATATTCCACTACAACATATTTCAGACCGAATTTTAAAATCCATGCGTCGTGGTACTTCAAAAAGAAACATTGTAGCTTTGGTTGAAAAAATTAGAAGCACTTTACCTTCCTATGCGATTAGAACCACTTTTATTGTTGGTTATCCTGGCGAAACTGAAAAAGAATTTCGAGAATTATTAGAATTTATTTCCGATTACCAATTTGAACGTGTTGGAGTCTTTGCTTATTCACGCGAAGATGGATCATATTCATTTTCTTTTGGAGATACAGTATCGGAAGAAGAAAAAGAAGCACGACGAGGTGAGATTCTGAAAATGCAGAGTAAAATTTCTTTGAAAAAGAACAAGCTACTCGTAGGAAAACACCTTAAAATTGTGATTGACGAAAAAAACAATGGTTATTTTGTGGGAAGAACTGAATTTGATGCACCAGAAGTGGATAACCTAGTTTATTTGAAATCTAACCGGGCAAATTTTGCAATCGGGGAGTTTGTAAATGCTAAAATATTATCAGCAAAACCTTACGACTTACTTGCAGAAATTTAAATTTCGAGATCCTTAATTATTTCATATATCTTTTGGGAAGCAGTTCCATCCCCATAAGGGAAGCAAATTTTTGCCATTTCAATATATGCCTTAAAATCCAATAGCAGCTTTTCGACCCAAGATATAATATTTAATTTATCGGTTCCTACTATTCTAGAAATACCTAATTCAACACTTTCTGTCCTTTCGGTTTTGTTTCGAAGCACAAGGACAGGCTTCCCCAGTGTGGGAGCTTCTTCTTGAATTCCTCCGCTATCGGTCAAAATAAAGTAAGAATGTTTCATCATGAACAATAAAGTTGGATAATCCAAAGGCTCTAATAAGTGAATTCGAGGGGATTGAAGTATGGAAAAGGCAACTTTTCTTATGTTGGGATTTAAGTGTACGGGAAATATAAATTCAACTTCCTGGTGTTTGTTAGCCAATTCTATAAGAGCATTACAGATGCTTTCGAAAGGGTCACCAAAATTTTCTCTTCTATGACATGTAACTAGGATAATTTTTTTTGAAAAGTCGATGTTTTTAAATTTTTTAAGATAATAATCCTCGTTTTGTTCTACAAAACGCAAAGTAAATAATTGTGAATCAATTGCTGTGTTACCTACGAGAAAAATTTTGTCCTTACTTACTTTTTCACTTTTTAAGTTTTCAACGGCTTTAGGAGTTGGTGCAAAATGGAATTCAGCAATTTGAGTTATTAAACGTCGGTTGATTTCTTCAGGGTAGGGCAAAAGTTTGTCGAAAGTTCTCAAGCCAGCTTCAATGTGTCCCACTGGGACTTTATGATAAAATGATGAAATAGCCCCAGAAAGCGCTGTTGTTGCGTCTCCTTGAACAATAGTCAAGTCTGGTTTGATTTTCTCATAGATATCTTTTAAGCGGTGGATAGTTTGGGAGGTGATATAATCGAGAGATTGATTTTCAATCATAACTTGCAAGTCGATATCAATTTGAATGTTAAAAAAATTAACTACTTGCAATAACATTTCTCGATGCTGGGAAGAAAGACAAGTAACAACTTCAAAATGCCTGTCCTGAGAAAATAAATGGATTAAGGGGGCTAATTTTATACCTTCTGGTCTTGTTCCAAAAATAAAAAGAATTGTTTTCATCTTACAAATTTTAAAACTACAAAAATGGTATTTTTTTTGTTATTTTATTTATTAGTATAAAACCAAGGTCTTTTTGGTAATTTTGTTTTTTAAACTTTCTGGGTTTTGAATTAATGAGCGAAAAAATTTTTCCGAAAGAAAGCATGGAAGAAAAGAAATCAACTTCACGACTTGATTTTGAACTAACTCCAAGCGACATTGTCAAAGAACTTGATAAATATGTGATTGGGCAAAACGAAGCAAAAAGAATCGTTGCTATAGCGCTGAGGAATAGGTGGAGACGGAGAAAGGTAATGAGTAAATTGCGTGAGGAAATCTTACCCAATAATATAATTATGATAGGGCCTACTGGAGTTGGGAAAACTGAGATTGCAAGAAGGTTGGCAAAACTTGTAAATGCTCCATTTGTAAAAGTTGAAGCAACCAAATACACTGAGGTGGGATATGTTGGTCGCGATGTTGAATCTATGGTTAGGGAACTTGTTGAACGATCTGTAGCTATGGTAAAACAAGAAAAGACACAGGAGAAACTCGAAGAGGCCAAAAAAGCCACAGAAGAGAAAATATTAAATATTCTGTTTCCCAAAAAGACAAAAAGTATTTCTTTTGATGTTGATGCTGAAAGTTCAGAGATTGACGAAAATCGTGAAAAGTTGCGCGAACTATACCATAAAGGATACTTCGATTCGAAGGTGATTGAAATAGAAGCAGAAAGTGAAATTAGTCCTCCCGTTCAAATTCTGGGACCTTTTGGTATGGATGATCTTGGAACTTCTATTCAAGATATGATGAGCCAATTGTTTCCAAAGAAAAGAGTTAGAAAAAAAATGACTGTTGCAGAAGCAAGGAATCAAATTTTAAAAGAAGAAACCGAAAAATTGATTGATATGGAATCAGTTATCAAAGAAGCATTGGAAAGAGCCGAAAATATGGGTATAATCTTTATTGACGAAATTGACAAAATTGCTTCACACAACGGAAGAACATCAGGACCTGATGTATCAAGGGAAGGAGTACAAAGAGATTTGCTTCCAATTGTAGAGGGAACAACAGTGAATACACGTTACGGACCAGTCAAAACCGACCATATTCTTTTTATAGCCTCAGGAGCTTTTCATGTTTCCAAACCGTCCGACCTGATACCAGAATTGCAAGGCCGTTTTCCAATAAGGGTAGAGCTGAAAAGTCTAACCGAGGACGATTTTGTTAAAATTTTAACCTTGCCGGAAAATGCATTAATTAAGCAATACAAGGCATTGCTCGAAACCGAAGGAATACAACTGGAAATTGACCCCGAGGCAATCAGAGAAATAGCTTCAATATCGGCTAAAGTAAATGAAGAAATTACGAATATTGGTGCCCGTAGATTACATACTATAATGACAACTCTTTTGGAAGAAATTTTATTTAATGCCCCTAACTTAATTCAAGAAAAGAAGATCACAATTACAGTAAAAATGGTTCAAGAAAAATTAAATAAAATAATTGAAAATGTTGATCTAAGCAAGTATATATTATAAAAGGAATTCATCATGGAATCAAATCAATTTAGAGTGCAGAATGCTTTGATTTCAGTCTATGACAAGACTGGAGTACTTGAATTTGCTAAAGAGCTAATCGAATTAGGAATTCAGATTTTTTCTACTGGTGGTACAAAAAATTTTCTAAAAGAAAACGGTATAGATATACGAAACATTGAGGAGTTAACCAAATTTCCGGAAATTTTGGATGGCCGAGTAAAAACATTGCATCCAAATTTGTATGCTGGAATTCTTGCTCGTTTGGATAGAGACGACCACGTTGAGCAATTGGAGTCGCTTGGAATTTCATCTATTGACTTGGTTGTGTGCAATTTATACCCATTTGAAGCAACTATTAAAAGATTTGAGAAAATTTCAGAACTAAGTTACAGTCAAGTATTAGAAATTTTGGAAATGATAGATATTGGCGGACCATCGATGTTGCGTGCATCTGCAAAAAATTATCATTGGACTTTACCAGTGGTTAACCCTTCTAGATACAAAGAATTAATTTCTTTGCTCAAGGAAAACCAATTTTGTATTCCTGAGGAGTACCGATTAAAACTTGCTGCAGAAACATTTGAGCATATTGCCCATTATGATGTAGTAATTGCTGATTTTTTTAAGAAGCTTAAACAAGACGAAAGTCATAACTACTTTCAAATTTCCTTGCCAAAAGATATTCACTTACGCTATGGGGAAAACCCTCAACAAAAAGCATTTTTGTATGGTTCTTTCACAAAGGTATTTGAAAAAATCCATGGTAAAGAATTATCATATAACAATATATTGGATATTGATTCTGCCAGTCGATTGATTGCAGAATTTGACTTGCCTACTGCTGCAATTATCAAACACACAAACCCTTGTGGAGTTGGAACCGACGATGACCTTGTAGAGGCATTCAAAAAAGCTTTTGCTACAGATACTGTTTCTCCGTTTGGTGGGATTGTAGTAACAAATAGAAGTATTGATAAAAATTTTGCAAACGAAATACATCCTCTTTTCACCGAGGTAATTGTTGCACCAGATTTTAGTTTTGATGCTCTTGAGATACTTACTAAAAAGAAGGATAGGAGGCTTATAAAGGCGAATATAAATTTGATTAAAGAAAAACTTCTAATCGAATTTAGAACCGTTGTTGATGGAGTTTTAGTGCAAGACACAGATAATTATCTTTACAAAAGCGAAGATTTTAAAGTAGTCAGCCAAAGAGAACCCAACGATGAAGAAATAGAAGCGATGATTTTTGCATGGAAAGTAGTAAAACATGTAAAATCCAACGCTATTGTATTTGCTAGAAGAGATAGAACAATAGGAATCGGTGCCGGGCAAATGTCGCGCGTCGATTCTTCAAGGATTGCAGTTGAAAAAGCAAAAATGATGGGGTTAGATTTGGTAGGTACTGCTGTAGCTTCTGATGCATTTTTCCCATTCCCAGATGGGGTTGAGGAAGCAGCAAAAGTAGGTGCCACTGCAGTAATTCAACCCGGAGGTTCGATTCGTGACAATGAAGTTATCGACATTGCCAACCGATATAACCTTGCAATGGTTTTTACCAATATGCGACATTTTAAGCATTAAGTTTTGTATTTGTTAAATATATTTTTTAAATTCAAAAATCAGTAGGTGTCGGAAAATGAAAAAGCTTGGTTTTTTTTCATTAATCTTTTTTTTGTTTACTTATGCAAATTTTCTGTTATCTCAAGACAGAGAGGTTGTTTTAGACTTTATTAAAGTTAATGGAATTGTGTTGGAAAAAGAAGAGCAAGAAATTTTGATTTTTTCCCAAACAGATTCAATTTCATTTTTTTATCATTTGGAAACAAAAGATACCACCCAACGCACTCCTTTTATCTTTAGAATCATTATTAAAAACTCAAAGGATTCTTCTGTCTATCCAACTGGCTTAAAAGTTATTAACTATAAAAACTTACCAGAGGATCAATATTCCTTAACAATAAATGCTTTTGACCCAAGAAATCAATGGGTTGCAAAACCTTTGAAGTTAGAGTTTACAATTAATAGTAAATTAAATTCCATTGTAAAAGAATTAAAAAAGCTTAAAGAAAAACAATCTGCATCAAATCAAGAAAAAAGAGCCGAAGTCAAAGAACAGCAGATGTTTTTTGGGTTCGAACTACGCTCGCTTGGAATTGGTTTTGCATTTGGTTTTGTTCTTATGTTAATTTTTGTTCCCCTTTTGCTTAAAGCACGTAAGAACAAGACTGTAAAAAAATATGATGAGGATAGAAACAAGGTTATTCTCGAAAGGTTTAAATATGAACAACTTCTTTTAGAAAACAGCAATCTAAGGGCGGAAATTTCTGCGTTAAGGGGTCAAATTGATGCATTAAATTCAAGGTCAGAAGAATTAAGGAAACAAAACATTGAACTTAAAGAAAAAGTTGAAAAATTGTCCAACAGTAAAACAGAACTTGAAGAACTTCAGCAACAAAAGGATGAATTGTTTGCCTTGATTATTCACGATATTAAGAATCCAGCTGCGTTAATTAAAAATCTTGTAGAACTACTTCGGTCATATGATTTAACTGCATCAGAGCAACAGGAAATAATAGATGATATCTTAGTAACATCTAATAGAATAGTATCTTTGTCCCAGGAAGTTTCTCGAATACTTGCTTTAGAATCATCTTTAATGAGTTTAAATTTAGAATTAGGAAATATCAATGAGGTTATAAATGAAGTAGTTAAAGCAAATTCTTTTAATGCAAAAAACAAGCATATAAATATTTACCTGGACTTAGACGATAATATTGGTGATTTTAAATTTGATAGCTATAAATTTTACGAGGTTCTAGATAATTTAATTTCGAACGCAATTAAATTTACACAAAAAGGGGGAGAGGTGCGCGTTACCTCGCAAAAGCAGGATGAGAAAGTTGTAATTCAGGTAATTGACAATGGCTTAGGGTTATCTGATGAAGACATTAGTAAAGCATTTCAGAGGGGAGCTCGTTTAAGTGCCAAGCCTACTGGAGAGGAATCATCATCTGGCCTTGGACTTTGGATAGTAAAGAGGTTAATCGATGCGATGAAGGGAAAAGTCTGGGTCAAAAGCACTTTAGGGAAAGGATCAACCTTTGGTTTTGCAATTCCAATCTACAAAGATATTTCAGTTAATTTTGAAGAAGAAAAAGAATTACAAGATAACAAATAGGTAAAATCAAAATATAAACAACACAAAGAAAAACATTTATTAACGCACAACTGAAATAATACAATTTATTCAACCCTTTATTCATAATTTACATTTGTAACCATTGTGTTTTAAGAAATTGGGAGGTTTTTTTATGGTTAAAGTCGCTATTATCGATGATGATAAGGATATCATCGATGCTGTTATGTTAGTTCTAGGTTCTAAAGGATACGATGTAGTTTTTGCTATGAATGCCAATGATGGACTAATTCTCATTCAAAATGAGAAACCAGACATTATTTTGCTCGATGTTATGATGGAAGAACCCGACGACGGTTTCTATCTTGCAATGAAGTTGAGAAAGTTAGGAATTAAAACACCAATTTTACTTTTAACTTCGATTGCAAAGGTGACTGGATTCGAATATGCTGGTAGCGAAAATCTTCCCGTTGAAGAATTCTTAGAGAAACCTTTACGCTCAGAGTTATTACTTGAAAAAATTAAAAATTATATCGAACAAAAATGAGGTTGCTATGATCTATCCAGATAAGAATGTACTTGTGAATGAAATTGAGTCGTTGGTCCAAAAATTTGGTAATGAAAGGGAAAATCTGCTTCCTATACTCCAAGAAATTCAAAGAAAATTTGGGTTTATATCTGATTTTGCGATGCAAGAGATTGCTCATAAGTTGAATATTCACCCAGTTGAGGTTTATGGAGTTGTTACATTTTATAGTTTTTTGAGTACTGAACCAAAAGGAAAGTATATTATTCGTTTATGTAAAACAATCTCTTGCGACTTGGCTGGGAAAGATGCTGTTTCCACCACACTGGAAAGAGAATTGGGGATGAAATTTGGTGAGACTTCACCAGATAGGAAATTTACTCTTGAGTATTGCCCCTGTATTGGAATGTGTGACCAAGGACCCGCAATGCTTGTAAATGAACAAGTTTATACAAAACTAACTCCCTCAAGGGTAATTGAAATTATTGAAGAATTAAAATAATGGAGGAAATATGCCAATAATCAATGATACATTGTTTTTCGACGAAAAAGCTCATGGGGAGGCACTCGAAAGGGCTTTGAAACTTACTCCTCAAGAAGTTGTAATGGAAATTCGCGAATCTGGACTTAGGGGTCGGGGAGGAGCCGGTTTTCCGACTGGTACCAAATGGATGCTTGCTCTTTCTTCAAAGGCTGATAAAAAATATGTGGTATGCAACGCAGATGAAGGTGAACCGGGAACTTTTAAAGACCGTGTTCTTCTTTCAGAATATACAAAATTAGTTTTCGAAGGAATAGTTATCGGGGGTTATGCAATACAAGCTCAAAAAGGTTTTATTTACTTACGTGGCGAATATGCATACCTTTACGATTATTTAAATACCTATCTCGAAAGAATGAGAAAAGAAAATAGACTTGGTCAAAATATTTTGGGAACCAATTTCTCATTTGATATAGAAATTCGACTTGGGTCTGGGGCTTACGTTTGTGGCGAGGAAACAGCATTGATCGAATCTTTGGAGGGACATCGTGGAGAAGCGCGAAATCGACCTCCTTTTCCAGTTAACACTGGTTACCTTGGTTTTCCCACAATTGTAAATAATGTGGAAACTTTTGCATGTGCCTTTATTGTAATGTCCAAAGGTGCACAATGGTTTGCTAAATATGGAACAGAAAAGTCAAAAGGAATGAAATTAATTTCAGTTTCTGGAGATTGTAAAAGACCAGGAGTTTACGAGTTACCCTTTGGTATTACAGTTAGAGAATTGCTTGAGATAGTTGGTGCGGAAAATACAAAAGCTGTTCAAATAGGAGGTGCTTCGGGAATTTGTGTTTCAATGGAAGAAATTAATAGAAACATATCGTTTGAAGATATTCCAACTGGAGGTTCAGTAGTTATTTTCAACAAAGATAGAAGCATGCTTAAAGTTTTAAAGAATTTTATGGAATTTTTTGTTGAAGAAAGCTGTGGACAATGTACCCCTTGTAGAGTTGGTAATAAAAAGTTATTAGAAGGAGTAGAAATGCTTGAAGAAGGTAAATGTTCACATAAATATTTAAATGAATTAATTGAATTGGGTAAAACGATGCAAATAGCTTCTAAATGTGGTTTAGGTCAATCTTCACCCAATCCTTTTATATCAATTGTAACCAATTTCAAAGATGAAATTATGTCCAATTCATTGCGAGGAGAATAATGGCAGAAAAAATATCTAACGGTAGAGTACCAGTTGCTCAAAAACCACATAAAGTGGATGTGAAGGTTACTGGTGATATTGGTGGTAAAGTCGATTTAGAGATAAATGGGCGACACTATTCAGTTCCCTTTGGGACAACTATTCTCGAAGCTTGTAAAATTAATAATATTCATATACCTACTTTATGCTACCACGAAGACCTTTGCCTTGCAGGTTCATGTCGTGTATGTGTTGTAGAAATTGAAGGTATGAGAACTTTACAAGCTTCTTGTGCCTATCCTATTACACAAAAAATAAAGGTTTGGACAACTTCTGAAAAGGTCAGAAAAGCCCGAAGGCATATTCTTGATTTGTTGTTAAGCGAACATTATGGAGAATGTTATTCTTGTGTTCGAAACAATAATTGCGAACTACAAACTCTTGCAAAGGAATATGGGGTTGACTTTTACCGCTTTGGACACATTAAAGAGAAAAGATACGATATTGACCGTTCGAGTTATGCAATTGTAAGAGATATGGATAAATGTGTTCTTTGCAAAAGATGTGTTAGGACTTGCATAGATTTGCAAGAAGTTGGGGTTTTAGAAGCAACAAGAAGAGGCTATTCCACTTTAATTTCAACTTTTATGGATAAGCCAATGCTTGATGTGATATGCATTAACTGCGGACAATGTATTAATCGCTGTCCCACTGCAGCTCTTCGAGCAAAGGACCCATCAGATGAAATTTGGAAAGCAATCGACGATCCCAAAAAGCATGTTGTCATTCAAACTGCACCTTCAATTCGTGCTGCAATTGGAGAAGAGTTTGGACTTCCTGCAGGTCATTCAATGACTGGACAATTGGTTACTGCTCTTAGAATGATAGGTTTCGATAAAGTTTTTGATACAAATTTTGCCGCAGACCTAACTATCATGGAGGAAGGAACTGAATTACTATTGCGGTTGAAGAGGAAATTGTTGTATAACGATTCAGATGTTAAGCTTCCTCAATTTACGTCTTGTTCTCCTGGTTGGGTTAAATTTATTGAACATTTCTACCCGGAATATCTAGATTATTTATCCACATGTAAATCCCCACAGCAAATGTTTGGTGCATTAATCAAAACATTCTATGCCCAGGAGATGGGAATAAATCCAGAGAGTATAGTAACCGTAGCAGTGATGCCCTGTACTGCAAAAAAATTCGAATGTAACCGTCCAGAGATGAATTCTTCTGGATATAAAGATATTGACTATGGATTGACAACCCGGGAACTTGCTCAGATGATCAAGGAAGCTGGAATTTATCTACCTGAATTGCCTAGGGATCATTTTGATGAGCCATTTGGTGATGCTTCTGGGGCTGGTTTGATATTTGGAGCTACTGGTGGTGTTATGGAAGCAGCATTGAGAACCGTTTACGAAATTGTAACTGGGCGACAAGTACCATTTGAAAATCTTGCAATTACTCCTTGTCGTGGAATGGAAGGTGTTCGTCAAGCATCCGTGATATTAAAAGACGTTAAAGATGATTGGAAATTCTTAGAAGGTATAGAACTGAAATTTATGATTGCCCATGGCACTGCAAATGCAAAAAAAGTAATGGATGCATTAGTAGATGGTAAACTAAACGACATTCACTTCGTCGAAATAATGGCTTGTCCCGGCGGTTGTATTGGTGGTGGTGGTCAACCAATTCCAACAAGTCCAGAAATTCGAAAAAAGCGTGCTGAAGCGATTTATAAAGAAGATGAAGAACTCCCAATTCGTAAGTCCCATGAAAATCCACGTATCAAATATATTTACGATAAGTTCCTCGTCGATGGTCCTTGTGGTCATTTATCTCATAAGTTATTGCATACTCACTATGTAAAGCGAGGGAAATACATAGTTTAATAATTCTATGCTGTAGATTACCAAATCATTTGGAATGATTAAAACTATGCAAGGGGTAAGGTCCCCTTGTGTAGTTTTGATATTAAGTTTTTTGCAAGAATGTGAAAAATTACTTAAGATTTTTGAAGATTTTATATTTTCATTTTTGGGAATTTGTAAATTAATTCAGGTGCTTCATTCCAAAGTTTCTCAAGAATTTGAATTGCATTTGATGCTGCTCCTTTGCGTACATTGTCGGCAACTATCCAAAGGTGTAACCCATTTTTTTCAATTGGATTTCTTCTAATTCTTCCAATAAATACAAAGTCTGTTCCTTCGACAACTTTTGGTGTGGGATAAATTTCATGCTCGGGGTCATCGTATAGTTTGATAGCCGGGTTTTGGGAAAGTGTTTCAACAATTTCTTCCAAAGTAAAATCTTTTTTTGTTATAATTGAAACAGACTCGCAATGACCCACCAATACTGGAATTCTTACGCATGTTGCTGTAATTTTTAACCTTTTTTCATTAAGTATTTTTCTTGTTTCGTTAATAATTTTATACTCTTCTTCGGAATAATCAAATTTATTTTGAATTTTATGAAAATTAATGTTGAAAGCAATTGGATGCTTGGAAAGTAGATCGACTACTTTTCCACTTTCAATTTCACTTAATAATTTCTGAATTCCTTTTTGTCCAGCTCCACTGATTGCTTGATAAGTTGAAACTTCTACTTTTTTTAGGCCAAATTTATCAAGTATTGGTTTCAATGCTACTACAAGTTGGATTGTTGAGCAATTAGGATTTGCAATGAGTCCATTGTGTTTTAATGCATCTTGAAAGTTAACTTCGGGTACAACCAATGGGACACTTGAATGCAGTCTCCAATAACTACCATTGTCAATAACGAGTGTGCCATTTTTTAATGCGATTGGAACGAGATTTAAGCTAGCTTCTTTACCAGCAGAAAAGAAAGCAACATCGTAATTATTAAAGTTAATTTTCGCTATATCAATTACTTCAATCTCTTTATTTTTGAAAAACAATTTAGTTCCAGCACTTCTCTGAGTTGCAAATATATCTAACTTGGAAATTGGTAATTTGTTTTCGCTTAAAATTTTTAAAAAGGTTCTACCAACTAAACCAGTGGCACCGACTATTGCAATTCGTAAATTAAATTGTTTTTTCATTTGTTATCCTCTATTTTTAACAAACTCGGGATAAAAAAATCGTTCAATTTTGCTACATTTTCCCTCTGTTGAATCAATTTCGAAGTACACGCCAGCAATGTGCTCGTCACCTGTAGCCTGTTCAAATTTGTGAGGAGTTTGCAGGATAAATCTTCTAATTGCTATATCTGGTCTTAATCCTACAACAGAGTTGTATGGTCCAGTCATCCCAACATCAGTTATATAAGCAGTCCCTTTTTCTAAAATTCTTTCGTCTGAGGTTTGAATATGTGTATGAGTACCTATAACAGCGCTGACTTTCCCATCAAGAAATCTAGCCAAAGAAATTTTTTCAGCGGTAGCTTCTGCGTGGAAATCTACTATAATAATATTTGTTTTGGTTTTTAGATCATTAATTGCTCTTTCTGCAGAACGAAAAGGGCAATCGATTGTTTGCATGAAAGTTCTACCTTGTAAATTAATAACTCCGATTGCCAAGTATGTGTTTGGGATTGAATAAAGAAAATAACCTAAGCCAGGATTACCGCTGGGATAATTCATTGGTCGAAGAATTCTATTTTCTTTAGCTAAAAGTGGGCGAGATTTCCAATTATCCCAGATATGATTCCCAGTAGTAAGAACATCAAAACCGTTCGAGAATAATTGTTCTGCGATTTCTTCTGTTAATCCTTTTCCATCTGAAGCGTTTTCTGCATTTCCAATCACAAAGTTTGGTTTGTATCTTTCCAAAAAAGTAGGGAAAAAGTTAAAAATGGCAGAAAGTCCAGAATTTCCAAAAATGTCGCCAATAAATAGGATTTTGACTTTTTCCTTTTCCAATTTTTATATTGTACTTTTAAAAATTACTAATTTAAGAAAATTCAAATTGGGGAGGCTTAATGAAAATTTATACCAAAACTGGTGACAAGGGTGAAACAAGCCTTTTTGATGGAACCCGTGTCAGGAAAAATCACTTAAGAGTTGAAGCGTATGGTACAATTGACGAGCTAAATTCTTACATAGGAACCATTTCGACTTTCGATATTGCTGAAAGGGAGAAAGATATCTTAAAACAAATAAGTTTGTATCTATTTTCCATAGGTACAGACCTTGCTACACCCGATGAAACAAAACTACCAAAAAATTTTAGAAGAATCGGAGTGACGGACATAGAATTTCTCGAAGAAATGATAGATTTTTACACTTCAGATTTGCCAGAATTACAAAATTTTATTCTTCCTGGTGGTTGTTTTGAAGCTTCATTTATTCACGTAGCTAGGACAGTATGTAGAAGAGCAGAGAGATGTGTCATTCAACTTGGAGAAAAGGAAAAGGTTAACTCAAATATTGTTGTTTTTTTAAATAGGCTATCAGATTTTTTATTTATACTTGCAAGGTTTGTCAATAAGTATAAGGGTTTCAACGATATCATTTGGAAAAATGAAAAAATGTGAGTAAATTTGTTTTTCTTTTTATTGGATAATCAATGAAACTTCCAACTCTTTTAGCTTTTTTATTTGTTTTTTTGTTTTTATCTAGCAATGCTTGGTCTCAAGAAGGCAAACTTCCACCTGCCGATAATGAATCCAAAATTAAAAGAATTGGTATTTTAGGTATTCCGCAAGAATTGTTGGACAAATGTCAAATTTTTTTCAACAATATCATAGATAACAAAGTTGAAAAGGCATTTAACGAGTTGATTGGAAATAGTCCTCTGAAAAAAAAGTCTGACGAAATTGAAAAGCTAATTAATGAAACTAAAAGAGCCAATAATTTGTATGGATCAATTCGTTCTTATGAACCGATAAATTCAGAAATTGTCACAGAATCGTTTATTCGTGTTCGATATTTAGCCTATCATACTGATTTTCCTATGCGATGGGTTTTTACTTTTTATAAATCCCCCAAATTAGGATGGATTATTGTAAACATAAGATTCGATGATTTAAGTGAATTTTTCTTCAAGGAAGACTAGTTTAATTTTTTCCTATCTTTTTCGTTTAACTTCTTTTAATGTAGAGAAAATGCAATGCAGTTTCTTAATCCCTGGTATTTGCTTGGTTTAGTTCTTGCTTCTATTCCAGTTGTTATTCATCTGCTAATAATTCGAAGAAATAAAACAATTGAATTTTCTTCCTTGCGTTTCCTGAAGGAACTTCAAAAGTCGCAAATCAGAAAACTCAAACTAAAACAAATTCTATTATTGATTTTGCGTACATTAATAATAATATTTTTGATTCTTTCTTTTGCACGACCCGTTGTCCAAAGCAACATACCCCTTTTTAGGAATTATTCAAATATCTCCTCTGTGATTATTTTGGATAATTCATTTTCAATGGATGTTTCGGATGAATTTGGCAATCGCTTTAGGCAAGCAAAGAATTTTGCTACTCGGCTTTTGGAACAATTTAAAGATGGTGATCAAGTAGCGTTAATTTTTACTACTGATTCTAAACAATACGTTGATTTTACATCTGATTTTCAATTCCTCAAAGGTGAAATTGCCAGAACAAATGTTAGTGTTATTCCTGCATCTTATGAAAATTCCTTTCGTGTTGCCCAAAAAATTTTATCAAAGTCGAACAACTTTTTTCGTGAAATTTTCTTAGTTTCAGATTTTCAAAAGATAGAACTTAAATCCTTTGCTGATTCTTCACGATTTTTTGATGCTCAAACCACTTTGAACCTTGTTCATATAGGAAAAAAATCCAAAATTTCAATCGATAATATTTCTATCGATTCTGTTATTCCATTGACAAAAATCTATGAACATGGTAAGCAAGTAGACTTCGAGGTTTATTTATCTAACTATTCTGAGAAGGGCTTCGAAAATCTTGTTTTGAGTTTATTTGTAAACGGGGAACGTTCTGCACAAAGGCTTTTCAACATTAATGGTAATGGAAAACAAAAAGTCATAATAGGTACTATTATTAAACCTAAAGGTATTGTTCGTTGCGCTTTTGAAATAGAGAGCGATGTCTTGGAATACGACAATAGAAGATGGTTTGGATTCAACGCACCAGATTTGTTAAGAGTTGGATTGATTGGTGACAAAGAGAATAGTTTTGTCTATCATTTTTTAAAGTCGTTAAATGGCGATAAAATTAATTTTGTATTTATTTCCCCAAATCAACTGTCAATCTCAAATTTAGTTGAGTTGAATTCTCTTATCATAGAAAGCCCAATTATTGATGAATTTGGCTTAAGAGTTATTCGAGATTTTGTTAAGGACGGAAAGGGTATATTAGTGTTTCCCCCTTCCAATGGTGATATGATTGCAATAAACAAGTTTTTTGGGGGTTTAGGGATTAATTTAAACTTTGAGAGCAAAACTTTTCAAAGCAATAACTTTCCCGCATTTACCTTTATTGATAATAATCACCCATTATTTACTAATGTTTTCCGTCCATTCAAAGAGCCGAACATACAAATGCCAGATCCTCCGAAATTGAAAACACTTGTTACAACATCAAGTGGAATTGCTTTAATAAATAGCAATGCTGGTCAGTTTCTCACTGAATTTAAATTAGAAGGTAGTAAAATTTTATTTTGTGGAACTGCACCAAATTTAGAATGGGGAAATTTCCCATTAACTTCTTTCTTCCCTGTGCTACTATTTCGGTCAATGTTTTATTTGAGCAATACAAATGAGTATAATTTTAATATTATTTGTGGAGAACCATTAACCATTAACCTGCCCAAAGGGCTATCACCAACAAATCTTTACAAGATTGAGGATCCTTTGATGAACGTTAGTACAGTCCAAACAATTCAATTACCTTCGGGTACTTTAGTTGAATTAAGAAATTTGGAGCTTGTTGGAACTTATGGATTAAGAAATGGAGAAGATAAACCTATTGGTGCTATTTCTGTAAATGTTGATAGCAAAGAATCAAATTTAGAGTTATCTGAAAGAGAAGAAATAATTGATTATTTCAAAAAGGTTTTGAATATTAATACTAAAATTAATTACATTGAGGATGTTAAAAGAATTAATAACCAAGATTTTCGGGAATATTCTGGAACTGAACTTTGGAAATTATTTTTAATTCTTGCTCTTGTATCAGCCTTAGCAGAAATGTATGTTGCAAGAACAACAAACAAACAGAGTTCGGATTAACATCAAATGTATTAAATTTGAAAAAAATTTTATTTAATGAAAAGAATTGATGATATAGTAATAAATAGTAGGGTCAGGAGGCTTCAAGAAGAAATAGAAGCAGAACGTCGGGTTCTTTTAGAATTAGTTGAAAAATGGTTTTTTCTTAGGTATGTACTTCAACCAAAATTACAGTTTGAGTATGAAAAAATATTCGGTGACCTTGAGAATGAGATTGATGAAAAGGTTACCCTTTGCAATAAATTAGAGCGAAAAATCAATCTCTTTTTTGTTAAAATCAATAGGGGAATGAAAGTTAACAGACAAGTTTGGGATTTCATCGAAAAGTCTGTAGAAAATGAAAATCCGACCAAAGAATCACCTCCACCAAAACCTAACCCTTCGATTGGTTTTCAAACACCATCAAATAATAAGTACGAAAATAACGAACGTCTTAACCAAGAAATTACTTGGATGTATCGGGCTTTAGTGAAACAACTTCACCCCGATATCTCCGGTGAAACTGATTTTTTTAAAAAGTTTTGGGTGCCAATCCAAGATGCTTATAACGAGAAAAACTTTTCCAAGATTAGGGTTTTTTATAAAATTTTGATTAAAAATTTTGGTAATTTTGAGTTTGAAGAGGATATTTTAAAAAAATTAGATGAAGAACTAAAAGAAATTAAATTGATGATTGGAATTGAAAGAAGAGTAATCGAAAGAATGTTGCAGCAGGAACCTTTTGTTTACGAAAAAAATTTTACTAATCAAATTTGGATCGAGGAGCATCGAAAAAAATTAAAAGAAAAAATTTGTTTTTTAGACAAACAGATTGATTTCAATAAACGTCTACTCGAAAAAATAAATGAAAATTTGGTTGATTAATGAACGAAATTCTTGCCAGGGTTAATAATTGTAACAATTTGATTTCTTACCAAGAGAATTCAATAGTAAGCAAAATCTTGATAAAAAACAAATGTGGAAATATTACACTTTTTGCCTTTTGGCAAGACCAAGAATTAAGCGAGCATACTTCTCCTTTCGATGCTCTTGTTGTTTGCTTAGATGGTGAAGGTTTCGTTAACATTGATGGGATTCAGCATTCGATATGCAATGGTGACTTAATACTTATGCCCGCGAATCATCCACATTCGGTTAAAGCTAAATCAAATTTAAAGATTCTACTTGTGATGATTAAAGAACCATTATAGATTTAGGTATGAAAATGGAAACAATATCAGCTCCGAAATTAATTACTATTGATCGACACATTAACGAAGAGCAGGATTTGCATCCAGAAGCAACTGGGGAATTTACTTTTTTGCTCCACGATTTTACATTTGCTATTCGTTTAATTGAAAGGGAAATTCGTCGTGCAGGTCTGACGGATATCTTGGGTCTAACCGAAAACACTAATATTCACGGCGAGACTGTTAGGAAACTTGATCAATTTGCCTTTGAGGTTATTTATCGTGCTATGGATCATAATGGAAATTTATGCATTATGGCTTGCGAAGAGTCGCAAGGTTTAATGAAAATCCCCGAAAAATATCCCAAAGGGAAATATGTGCTTGTTTTTGATCCGCTTGATGGTTCTACGAATATTGATGTAAACATTACGCTGGGTACAATTTTTGGGTTTTACAAAAGACTTGATCCATCTTTGCGAACTGATGGAGGTTTGGAGGATGTATTGCAACCGGGTCGGAAATTAGTTGCAGCTGGTTATGTTCTTTTTGGAAGTAGCACTGTTTTGGTTTATACAACAGGTCACGGCGTTAATTTATTCACCTATGACCCAACGGTTGGTGAATTTTTACTCACAAAAAGAAATTTGAAAATTCCTGAATGGTCTAATCAATATTCGGTGAATGAGGGTTACTACCATAAGTGGGATGATAATTTTCGAAAGTATATTGATTTTATCAAGGTTCCTTCATCGGACAAGAAGCGTCCATACAGTCTTCGATATGTTGGCACTGCAGTTGCTGACGTTCACAGAATACTGATTTATGGTGGAATTTTTATGTATCCTAGGGATAAGTCTAACCCCAATGGTAAATTAAGATTACTCTACGAAGCAAATCCACTTTCTTTCGTTATTGAGCAAGCTGGGGGTAAGGCAACTGATGGGAAAATGAACATATTGGATATTGCTCCTACTTCAGTGCATCAAAAAACCCCAATATTTATAGGTAGCAAAGAAAATGTAGAAGAACTAATGGGATTTATGAATTAAAAAAGCCTGTTGTTTTTTTACATAGTTTCCAACCAATTTTTGTTAATATCACACGTTTACATAACAAACAATTATCTTTTTTTATTTTTTTAAATTCCTAATCGTTTTTTTCTTTGTTTGTAACCTCAAGGAGTCATCTAAAACAAAACCCAAATTAATTTTTGTTACATTCTTTTCGCCCCTGATATTAAAGATTTTGTTATTTAAAAATATAAATTAATTGTTTTTTTAAACCAATTCGGTTAAGACTTTTTACTAATAATAAATATTAATGCAATGAAGTTGTATATCCTCTTTTTAAAGTGATAATTGTTAAAAAAATTAGAAATATTTAATAAAATTTTCTATAATTACTACTTATTTATTAATGATTTTTTTTTAATCTTTTTTTAATTGAGTATATAAGTAACCCTTTATAATTTTGTAAGTTGTAAAAATAATAATACTTATGTATATTAAAAAAGTTCAAATATTTTATTTGCTTCTGTTGTTGGGTGTTTTTATATTTGGTGGGGTTAGTCTTATCGTAGTTGGCAAAAGTCTGGTATTTGCAGGTAATGGAAGCGAAAAAATTTCTACTTCAAATCCTGTTTTGAACATCGTTGATTATGACATTTCTGAGTTCTTCTATTATAAGCAAAGGGGAAAGTCTTCTTGGTATGGAAGAAAATTTCATAATCGTAGAACTGCAAGCGGTGAAATTTATGACATGCACAAATTTACAGCGGCTCATCCTTCGCTTCCCTTTGGTACAATTGTTAGAATACGAAATCTTGAAAATGATAAGGTTGCTTTAGTTAAGGTCAACGATAGAGGACCATTCATAAATTCTAAAATTATTGATTTATCTTATTACTCAGCAAAAACTCTTGGAAGCCTTGGTAATTCACAAGTACTCCTGGAAGCCCTAATACCTCAAGAGGAAAACGATATAGACTTGTCCGAAAATTATTATTTTGGATATTCCTATGAATATCCCCTTGTTTGCATTCCCGAAAGTAAAGTTGAGATTATAAAAGAGTTTTCAGATTTTAACGAAGCGATATTGTACTACAATTTTCTTTTACATGATTATTTAGTAGATTTTGTTTATGTATTTGTCCCTTCTACTCAAACTAAGAGGTATACAAAATTAAATTCTAAAGAACGTTATTTAGTGGGTAAATTTGTCAAAGGACCTGTTGGTCCAAACCTATATCATGCCGAAAAGCAAAAACCACAATAAATTTCAAAACATAAACACTTTTTAGTAACTTTGTATTTTGTTGTTTGTCAAATTGGAGCAAATGTGAAAAGGAATCTTTTTACACTTATTGTATTTTTAGCACTTTCTATTATAGCCCAGAGTTTTCAGTGTGAGTCTCCCGAAATGACAACTGCTAAGCTTGCAATACGAAATAAAGACCTCGACAAAGCAGAAGTTAATTTGGAAAAGGAAATTAGAAATAACCCAAGTAATGCAGAAGCTTACATTATTCTTGCAGAAGTTCGACAAATGAAATACGATTTTATGGGAGCTGCTCATGCAATTAACAGCTCTGATTCTGTAAATAAGGACTTTAGATTGAAAGTCCAAGCTGAACAGTTCAAAAGCAACCTTTGGCGACTTTGCTACAACATTGGAATTGATATCTTTAACCGTTACTTTAGTACCCGAGATGTTAAATTTTTAGATTCTGCAATTAAAATTTTTCGGGCTGGTGTTTTAGTTAGGCCTCAAATTTATGACTTTTACCCGTTGATTGCTCAAGCTTATGAAGTTAAAGGGGATACAACTAATGCCTTTAATTATTATTCCCTCTACTGTGATATGATTAAAGAAGAATTGAACCTTAGTAAAGAGTTTGGTGTTTATTTAAAAATGCCCCGCCAGGATTTTGTTTCTAAAGTTGGAAAACCAATATATTCGAGAGGAATTCGATTTTCACCCGACAGAGACTCAATTTTAATCGATAAATTTGATTCAAAGGGGAAGGAAGTTTATCTTTTTTCGAGTGATAAAGTTGGCTTCTTTACGATTTTTGGGTGGAGAGTAAATCCACCCAAGCATTGGCTAAACGACGAGAAAGAGCAACCTACAGAATTAAATACTATTCCAATAGCTGCTCTTGCCCAAACCTTTTTCAACAGAGGTGATTACGAAAATTCAGTTAAGTATATCAAATTGCTTCTTTTGCTTGAACCAGATAATTCCGAAGCAAATGCTTTCTTGGTTAATATTTATCAGCTTGAAAATAAACAAGATGAGGCTGTTAAGTTTGCCCAATCTCTAATAGTTCAAGACCCCAATAATAAGTTATACCACGCAATTTATGGAGACATTTTATTGCAATTGGGTAGGTATGATGAAGCAATTGCTCAATACGAAAAGTCCTTGGAAATTGATCCAAACTATGACATTGTTATTCGAAATTGTGCAGCTGCGTACAAAAATAAAGTGGCATTAATTCAAAAAAGGCAAATCGAGGAAAATAAGATTAACGAAAAAGAATACATTGGGGATCTTGAAAAATCTGCAAAATATTTCGAAAGAGCTAAAAGGACTCCACGTTTTGCAAATGATTTTGAAGTTTACAAAGACTTGGCTGAGATTTACTTTGTCATGAACAAGCAGGATAATTTGAAACAAATCGTAGCTGAAATAGAGGCATTAGATGCTTTGATTAAAGACGAAGATAGGGAAACATATTTATTGGCTCTTTTAAAAATTTACAGTTCATTCCTGAAAGATGAAAAGAAAACAAAAGCTATTCAAGAGCGCATTGAAAATTACAAGAAATAATCAATACAAGGAGGTCGAAAATGGCTGAGAAGAAAGAACCTCAACCTATTCAACAGCAAATAAATATCGAACTAGGCGAAAAAGAAGCAGAAGGCATTTACTCAAATTTGGTAATTCTTTCCCATAGCCCAGCTGAATTTGTCTTCGACTTTACTAGAATTCTTCCTGGGCTTCCTAAAGGTAGAGTACTGGCAAGAATTATTATGACACCACAGCATGCAAAATTGTTTATGAGAGCATTAATTGAAAATATTCAAAATTACGAGAATCAATATGGTGAAATAAATATAGACAGGGGAGATAAAATTTTTCCTGGTATGGGCAATTTACCAAAGATTAATTAATATTGATTTAATGTAACCTTTTTTAATGAACACTTGTAGTTTTTATTACGAATACATAGGAACAAGGGGTTTGAACCCCTTGTTTTATTATCTTTCTACTTCCAGATTTTCGTCATCCCTATTATGCTCACTCTTTACTTTTGGATTTTTTTACATTTTTTAGGATTGTTTAAAGAAGAGGGTAATGTATGTATTCTGGTAGCTATGTTCTCATTTTACACACACACTTGCCTTGGGTTTTGAACCATGGGACTTCCCCTCATGGGGTTGATTGGTTAAACGAAGCGGTTGCTGAATGCTACATACCTTTGCTTAACGTGTTTAACGAGCTTCTGAACGAAGGAATTCTTCCAAAAGTTAGTATCGATATTTCGCCCGTTCTTTGTGAACAATTAGAGCATCCAGATTTCCCAAAGATTTTCGAGGATTATTGTAAATCTAAAATTGAGCTTGCAAAAAAGGACGAGGCAAATTTCGCTGCGTGGGGTTATCATCCTCATCATATCTATTTAACCAAATTTTGGCAAAAATGGTACCAAGAAAGACTTGATGATTATATAAATAAATATTCAAGGTCTGTTGTTAAAGCGTTTAAGTTACTTCAAGACATTGGTGCAATTGAAATTTTAACTTGTGCTGCCACCCATGGGTATCTTCCACTTCTTGGTGACGATAGAAGTGTTGAATGTCAGATTAGGCTTGCAGTAGAAAATTATAGAAAACATTTTGAAAGGGAGCCTAGGGGTATTTGGTTACCTGAGTGTGCTTACAGGCCATCATATATTTGGAAAACCTTAATTCCAGTAAATCCATACCATCAGGAAAAGCTACGGCCTGGATTGGAACAATTTCTTGCCAGGTTTAATCTTAAATATTTTGTTACTGACCAGAATCTTATTGAAAGAAGTGTTCCGATAGGAAGGTTTTTGGAAACAAAAAATGACGAAATAGAAATTTTTAATGATTTGAGCAAAATTGACTACGATTACAATCCACTTCGTTTGGTGAATGTAGCTTCCAGTGAAAAAATAGAGTACGGAACTTCTATCGCTTTTGTTCGGCATCAGATGATGTCCATGCAAGTCTGGAGCGGGGAAATTGGCTACCCAGCAGAATCTGATTATCTGGATTTTCACAAACGTCACCTTGATTCAATGCTTCGTTATTGGAGAGTGACAGACAAAAAAGCCGATATGTTATACAAGACCTTGTATTACCCAGAGTGGACTATTCAAAAGGTTGACTTGCAAGCTAACCATTTCATTCATCATATTGAAAATACATTAAATTGGTATTATAACAAAACTGGTTATCGTGGTACACTTTGTACACCTTTTGATACAGAATTGTTTGGACATTGGTGGTTCGAAGGACCAGAGTTTATCAAAGCGGTAATACGTGGATTGAATTTTTCTCCCTGGGTTAAAATGCTTACTTGTAGCGAAGAAATATTAAGGATTAATCCAAAATTAATTGTCAAATTGCCTGAAGGTTCTTGGGGAGTTAACAATAATCATGATGTTTGGAGTAATCCCGATACTTATTGGACTTGGGAAGCAATTTATAACGATGAAAAGAGATTTAGCGATATTATGGATATAGTTAAGAATAACAATCTGAATGAAATGCTAAATAGAATATTAAACCAGGCTCTTCGAATGCTTTTACTTTTGCAGTCATCCGATTGGCAATTTTTAATATATACGAAATCAGCTAAAGACTATGCCGAGCAAAGGTTTTTCTTTCATCACTCGGATTTCAATCGTTTACTGGATTTTGTTCAAAAATTGTTGGACAACGAAGAATTGAGTACCGATGAGTTAAATTTTCTAATTGAGTGTGAAAAAAGAAATTCTCTTTTTAATGAATTAAAATTAGAGTGGTGGTCTTTTAATCCAAAATAATGGGTAATGTAGTAAAAAACACAGTTCTTGTAGGAATATCTGAGTTAGCAAGCAAAGGAATAATTGCTCTTGCTATGATTTTATTGGTGCGAACTTTGTCCCCTGAAAGCTACGGTCTGTATTCTCTATCTATTACTCTAACATATTTTTTTATTGGATTCCTTCACTCAGGATTCTATACTATTGGAATGCGAGAAATAGCTAAATACCCAAATCTATCGTCGAAATATGTTAACAATATCACTACTTTGAAAATAATTATTAGCATAATCTCTTATGGAATTCTATCTGTAATTGTTATACTTTTAGATAAACCACACGAAGCAAAAATTACTTTTCTACTTGCTGGATTATTTATTTTTATTCTTTCATTTCACATAGACTGGTTATTCCGTGGTTTGGATAAAATGGAAATTACTTCCATTGGAAGTGTTCTTCAAGGAATTAGTTTATTGACTTTGATATTCCTTTTTATTAAAGGGCAAAACGACTATAAGATTGCTGTAATTGTATATTTAATATCATGGCTTGTTTACATAGTTTTTGAAAATATCGTTTACTTAAAACAAAAGAATTGGATAAAATTAGAATTCGACAAAGATTTTAACAAAACACTCCTAAAAGCAGCAATTCCGATATCATTTTCTGCACTTATAATAACAGTTTATGCAAACATTAACATCTTATTTTTAAATTTTTTTAAAGGAGATTACGAAACTGGTATCTACTCTGCAATGATTAGGTTAATGAATATTTTGCTTTTGCCGAATAGTATTATACAAATTGCTTTCTTTCCAGAATTGTCCCGTTCGGTTTTGAATGGAACTTTGCAAACATCTCAAAGAAAGTATTTGACGGTGCTATTTACAATTGGCTTTTTGGCAATTTTGGGTATGTTTGGATATTCCAAAGAAATTATTTCTTTTGTTTTTGGGGAAAAATATATTGCTGGCAATATTGTTTTAAAAATTTCATTGATTGCGTGTTTTTTTTCTTACTTAAATGCCTCCGGTGTTATTTTTTCAATTGCAGTTGACAAACAAAAAAACTTTCTTTTTGCAAGTATTGGAGGTGTTGGGGTATCTGTTTTGCTTAATTACTTCCTTGTTCCGATTTATGGTGCTATTGGTGCTGTTATTACTCTAACCTTTACAGAAATCACGGTATTTCTTGTATTGCTTGTTCTTAATAAAGATATTTCATTGCTTGAACCTTTCAAAGAAATTATTAAACCTATGTTAGTTGGAATGTTTTCACTGGTGTTCTCAAAAGGTTTTGAATATTTTACAAATTCCGTAATGGGTTTTCTATCTTTTGTGTTATTATTTATCGTTTTGGCATTTACAACAAAATTAGTAACAATTAAATTAGTAAAGAAAATGGTCCAGTTTTGGAACAAATCATAAAAGTTTTTGGGAGTTTCGTTTCTCTTTGTTCATAATTTCGTTGTAAAAGTAATTGTCTTTGGTTAGCTCATTGGGTTTAATGTATTTGACATCTAGTGGGTTAGGGTGCCGAAACCCGGTGTGTAGAAAAATAAGTTCTTTAAGTAGGGCGTTCCAAGGTTCCAGCCAAACTTCCAATTTAATAAGATTCTCGATATTTCCATCGATGTAAAATAAAAGATCTACGTCAGAAGTAGCTGAAGCGGTTTTTGAGAAAACAGTACCAAAAAGGTAAACTGCCTTAACCCCGTATTTCTGCGGCCGAAGGTACCTAATCATCCTTTCAACAAATTTCCAGCGAATTTCCCAAGGTTCCTCCAATGAAGGAGCTGTTTTTGTAGTAGAAGTGGTTTGATAAAGTTTGTAAATTGGGGCAATTGAAGACTCGAAGAGGAAAGCAATAGACACGCTTTGTTCGGAATTACTAATAACTCTTAAAATTTTACCATTAGTTTCTTTTGCAACGGAGATTACTTTTAGAGTAGGTGATATTCTGGTATGTTCGGGTAGCAAGTCTGGCAGTATGTTGTGGGCTCTAAAAATAAATAACTCATTAAAGAAAGTATCCTTATCTTCTGGAAAAATTGGAATATATAAAATGTTAGATTCTACCAGGTCCTGAAAGAAGTGGGTTCCAAAAGATACTTCTGGAGCAAAGTTTCCAATTTTGTGGGCTATTTCCACTAGACAGGAAGTATTATGAATTGAGGAATAGGAGACTTTAACCCCTAGTCGGAAATCATCTCTTGTACCCCATCGCCCAGGACCAATTAAAATGAATTTTTTTGAGGGAAGGATATTGTTTAGTTTGCCTATTGCTTCTGCAATTTCATAAAATTCTTCTGCAGATGATGTTCTTGAATAGTTTATTGGATCCACATAAACTATATATTCAATGTCTGGAGTTTTACCATTGCTTGTGAATTGATGTGTTTTAAAAATGATATCATCTTGGTGCAGATTGGAGGGAACTTCATAAAGAATGGAGTCTTTTGCTGTACTTTGAGAACGGCATTGCAACAAATATAATTCCTCTCCATTGAAAGCAAATTCAATATCAACTGGGTTTGAAAATTCGTTTTGAAGTATTTTCAATACTTTGTGAATTGTTTCAAGAAAGTGTGTATTATTAAAAAGATTATCGAAAGTTACGACAAGTGAATGTTCTTTAGGATTAATTCCAACACCTATCGGCTTGCGTAAATAACCACCTTCGTCAATTGAAAAAATAAGATTGGGAATCGGAAATATATTCCCACATTCCCTTAAGATTTGTTTAATGGTCAGCGTCTCGAATTTGTTTTTTTCTAAATTAATTAGATCAATCTTACTAGGCGAATATTTAATATAATCAGTGGGTTCGCAGTAAATAGAGATGTTTGGCTTTCCTGGTGAAATCAAGATGGTATAATCATCTCCAATTCTATCTACTGCTCTCGTTCCAAGACCAACAACCAACCGTATTAAACCGTCTTCCCTTTCAAGCCTTGGGGACCAACGAAAATCATTGTAACTAAAAGCTACACCGGAAAAAACTGGAAAAAAGTATTTTCCAACCTTTGTCCCTACCACTTCTTGAATCATAATTCCCATTTCTTCGTTAAAGTCAAGTAAATTATGTTCTATTCGATAACCTATTGGGTCTGGGCTAAATGTAGAAGCGTAAACTTCTGCTACTGCCTCCATTAATGCAATAAGTCTCTCTTGCTTTGTTCCTTGATTGGCAAGGAAAATGCTTTTATATTTACCTGGAAATGATGTTCCCAATCTATCTTCTAACAAGCTTGATGAACGCACGATTATTGGGTTTTCACCGAAATCATCCAAAGCTCTAACTAATCCATTAATTAATTCCGGTGGGAATTGTGAATTCTTAAAAACTTGGATAATATTTGGATACTCACTTCGGATTTCATCAATGGGATTGTATTTTTGCTCTATTATATCTTCGAGATTGTTGTAAGACAAAAAATCGTAAAATGAATCAGAGGGTATAAACCATGTTTTTGGTATTTTAATTTTGTTGAGTGAAAATTGAGAATTGTTTCTAATTAAATGAGGATTGTCATTTACATATTTTTTTATGATTTTATTTGCCAAAATTAAACCAGCTGCTTTTCCACCAAACCTACCAAAGCCCTCCGATGTAATAATAGTTCTTTCGAGAAGTTCATTGAAATCATTAATTGTAATAAAGTTCTTGGAGATTTGTACGTATTCAAGTTGGTCGGAAAGGAGCCTTCTCGACAAAGCAACTCTGATTCCTTGCAATGCTGGGGATGATTTATATTGTTCTTCAAGTTCTACTAAATTTGGAGTTTGGAATGAGTATTTCCTGATCGCTTCTGACAATTCCTTTAGAGGAATTGATGGGTTGTTTAATAACCTAAGAAGATGACTTGCCTTTTCTTCGTAAAACCATTTTTGTATTAAAAAAAATATCTGGTCGTTAGAAAGAAGGGTTGCGGCCAAGTCGAAAATATCTTTATAATATTTCAATGTATTTTCTAAAACGAATTTTTTAGTTGGCTGATTTGTTTCGATAAAGGAGTTGCTGTTGTTTATGTCACCATTTCCAAGGAGTGTCCCAAATTTACGAGCTTCTTTATAGCCGCGGCACAGTAAATAATTTAGCATTTTTCTTGATAAAACGGAAAGTAAATATGGGTCGATTTTAGAAAAAGTGGAAATTATTTGTATCCAATCCTGGTTTGTTATTTCTTTGGAAAATAAATTATCATTCATGATTAATTTGATTTTTTAATATTCTTAAAATATTGAATATTATCATTTGAAATTTTTTAGATGGAAAAGCATTGCAAAAAACGAAATAAAAATTTAATAAATGAATATTAAGTAAAATTATTGTATTTACATATTGGAAATTTGAAGGGAATACAGTTTTTGGTATATAGATTTATTTTCTAATAACTTTTTATGGTTTCCACTTTCAACGATTTCTCCATTGTCAAAAACCAAAATTTCATCGGCATCTATTATAGTTGAAAGTCTGTGTGCAACGATGATTGCAGTCTTATTTTTAAGTGCTGAATTAATTGCTTCTTGAACTACTTTTTCGGATTCAGAATCAAGAGAGGAAGTAGCCTCGTCGAAAATAAGAATTTCGGGATTTCTTATTAAAGCACGGGCTATAGCAATTCTTTGTCTTTCCCCTCCGGAAAGCATTATCCCTCTTTCACCAATTATTGTATCTAAGCCATTCGGTAGCTTCATAATGAAGTTGTAGGAGTTGGAAATTATTAACGCTTGTTTTATTTCTTCTTCATTAGCGTAAGGATTACCTATTAAAATGTTGTTTCTAATAGTATCGTTGAAAAGGATAATTTCTTGCGAGACAATTCCGAAAAGGTTGCGATAAGTTATTAAATCGAATTCTTTAATATTTACGTCGTCGATGAGGATTTCGCCAGATGTTGGGTCGTAAAATCGAACTATCAAGTCTACAATTGTGGATTTTCCACTCCCACTTGCACCAACAAGTGCAATTTTTTTGCCCTTTTCTATTTTGAAATTGATATTTTTTAAAACTTGGTTGGAGTCATATGAAAATGAAACATTTTTAAATTCTAAAGCTTTATTGAACCTAATATCATTTTTTTTATTTGAGACCACTTCCGCATTTTGATCAAGTATATCGAAAACTCTTTTTGTGCTAACAATTCCTCTTTGAAATTGTGAGATATTATGTACTATTGTAGAAACTGGGCTCATTATTGAAAACAAAGCAAAAAGGAAAAGCATTAAATCTTCACCCTTCATTTTACCATCCAAAACGTAAGATCCTCCTACTAGAAATACTACAACTAGTGCTGTAATAGCAAATACTTCATTTAAAGATGGAACCAATGCTATTATTGATTGAAACTTCAAAGAGGAACGAAAATACTTATTTGTTTTGTCGAAAAACTTAGCTTTTATTTTTTCTTCGTAATTGTATCCTTTTATAACACGAATTCCTGAAAGGGTTTCTTGCAAAACTGTTGTAAAATCTGCCATCGCTCCTTGCATACGATTTGCATAACGTCGTAAGTAGTGGGTAGATACTCTTAAAATTCCTATTGTAACTAGACTTGAACTGAAGGCAATAAATGATAGAAAAGGAGAAATAGACAACAAAAGAAAAAGGAACAAAATAACTTGTATTATTTCTCTTAGCAAACCAGTCAATGCAGAAATTGTTGTGGAGTTAACAACATTTACATCGTTTGTTAAAGTAGAAATTATCGTTCCGGCCTGTGTTGTGTTGAAATACTTAAGGTCGAGTGTAGTCAACTTATGGAAAAGTTTGTTTCGAATTGAACGAATAATATTCTCTTCCAACCTTGCATTTGTTATCACACCGAAGTATTTAAAAAAGTTTTTTAAAATAAATATTATTATAATGAAAAGACTTAGGTTTATTAAAGTGGAATAAATGTCATTTGGATTAAATACCATATGCTTAAGATAGCTGAAAAATTCATCCTTCAGGGATTGTAGTAACCCGGTTGAGCCAGCATTATTTTCTATTGTAAGTTGGGAGTTGAAAATTAATTCAAATATGGGTTTTATCGTAGCAACAGTCAATGCAGTAAGAGTAGAAAATATCGTATTCAAGATAATTGTTGCAGCAAGTAACCCAAGGAAAGGTTTCACAAAAGTGAAACTTCGTAGGAAGTAAGATTGCTTGTTTTTCTCAGTCATCGATTTGTTTGTTTCTTTTCTCTTGTTTGTCTTCTTCAAGTAATTTCAATATTTGCTGATAAAGAAATTCTTCATCACCAGTGGCGTAACCATTATGTTCCCAAACAATTTCCCCTTTTGAATTTACAAGGAAAGAGTGTGGTGGGTGATTAACATTCATTGCTCGACGAAAGTCTCCATTCTCATCAAGATAAATTTCGAATTTCCAACTTCGACCTTTGACAAAGGGTGCTACTTTCTTTGAATTACGGACATCATCAATAGAAACAGCAATAATTTTAATTCCTGTTTCTTTTTGCCATTTCTCATACACTTCGTGAAGATTATTTAATTCCATTATACAAGGCTTGCACCAAGTTGCCCAGAAGTTTATTACAAATGGCTTCCCATCATTATTTAAGTTTTTGGTTTCAACAAATTCGCCTTTTAGGTTTTTTACCTTAACATTTGGGATACTTTTGTTTTCTTTAGAAAAGGCAATTATAGATGTTAATAACAGAAAACTAATAAATATTCTTTTCATGTTACTTTAAAATTTTGTTAAAATCATTATTTTAGTTTTTTAAAAAACAAAATTAAAAAGAAATATGAAAAGACTTGTTTTTTTACTGCTTTTTTTCTTTCTTTTAAGCTTCAAATCGTTTACGAAAAGCATAGAAATCGTTAATTGCGACTACGAAGTTTTTACATCGCCGAATTCAGATGATGTTAAAGCGTATTGTGTTTTTAAGAATATTTCTGATAAAGAAATAAATGTAAAACTTTCTGTTAAGTTGGTTGAAGCAACTGAAGGTTTTGATGTTTCTTTTTGTTGGGGGAAACTTTGCTTTCCCCCGATGTCGGTTAACGAAATTTGGGAACCAAGCGAGAGTTTAATATTACAGCCTGGGGAAACCACCGGACAAAATGATTTCTATTTGACGTTTTTACCAAATGGTTTGGTTGGTTCGGCAATTGTTGAAGCAACATTATATAACAAAGATATTCCAGAAGATTCTATTCAATTGAATTTCCGTTTGATATCTTCTGTTAGCACCGTTTCTGAGTTGGTTGAGAAAGATATACCTTTAATTTCTTCCGCAGAGTTCGTTAACTTGGCTTCATTAGGATATTCTCCAGGGGTTGCATCTCTATATTCCTTGAATGCTATATTAGTTAACCAAATTGCATTTTCTGATAAGATTGATATTTCAACGCTTCCAAATGGCATTTACCTAGTGGTTCAAAATAGACCTAAGCTTAGAATTATTTTGCTCAATAAATTCTAATATGCTAAATGAAGGAGAATTCTCTCCTTTTTTAAATTTTGTTTGAAATTGATAGGGTGTCGAATGATAGCCTTCGATTTAATCCTCAAACTATCTTTGTTAGTTACTCTTGCTGTTTTTTCTGGATTTTTAGAAAAAGTTTGGAATAGAACAACCGTTGCTGGGAAAATTGCACAAGGTTTACTTTTTGGACTAACCGCAATTATTGGAATGAAATTTCCTTTCGAGCTAACTACAGGTTTGATTTTCGACGGTAGGACTATAGTTATAAGCTTAGTTACTTTATTTTTCGGGCCTATTTCTGGTGGAATTGCTTCATTGCTTGCCTTGGTTTATAGGCTATCAATAGGTGGTGTTGGGCTACCTATGGGAATTGGGACCATTTTTGAAGCATTTATTGTCGGATATTATTTTTATAGAATAAAAGAAAGAAGGGATATTTATTGGTTAACTAGTGGAAGGCTCTTATTATTTGGTTTTATTGTCCATTTAATAATGGGTTTATTAATTTTTATTCTTCCTTCAAAATACGCACATGATGTTTTAGATGAAGTAGCTTTAACAATAATTTTAGTTTATCCAATCATTTCTTTGTTGATTGGAAAAATTTTGCTCGATCAAGAGGTTTCAATTAGATATCTGGAAGACTTATTTAAAAGAGAGTCTTTGTATAGAACAACTCTTTACTCCATAGGTGATGCGGTAATCACAACTGATTCCAATAGATTTATTCACAATATGAATTCCATTGCAGAAAGGCTAACTGGGTGGAAAGAAAAAGACGCAAAGGGGAGGGAAGTATCCGAAGTCTTTAACATTGTAAATGAATTTACATTGGAAAAAGCAGAAAATCCCGTAGAAAGAGTGCTGCGAGAAGGAATTGTTGTGGGTCTGGCTAACCATACCTTGTTAATTACAAAAGACGGCAGGAAAATCCCCATTGCAGATAGTGGAGCACCAATTAAAGATGAAAAAAACAATATCATCGGTGTTGTTTTGGTCTTTAGGGACCAAACGAAAGAGCGTGAGTACCTTAGAAAAATTGAAGAGGGAGAGAAAAGATACAAACAATTTGTACATTTCAGCACTGATGGAATATGGAGGTTCGATTTAATTGATCCAATTAATATAAACCTTCCAATAAGGGAGCAGATATCAAAAATGTTTGAGGGCGCACATTTAGCTGAATGTAATGATGCCTATGCAAAAATGTATGGTTATCAACTGGCTGATGAAATCCAGGGGATATTATTGACTGATCTAATGAAACCTGAAGATAAAGAAAATATAGATTATCTTACCAATTTTATTGAAAATGGTTATAGGCTTTCCGGGGGGATTTCGAAGGAATATGATAAAAGTGGAAATATAAAATATTTTGAAAACAATCTTGTTGGAATTATTGAAGACGGTTATTTGGTTCGTGCTTGGGGAACACAAAAAGATATTACAGATAAATATCTTCTACAAAAATCTTTACAAGAAAATGAGGAGAAATTTAGATTACTTGCCGAAGCTTCACTTTTAGGAATTTTTTTAATTCAAGAAAACAAGTTTGCTTATGTAAACAATACTCTGGCCACTTTTTTTGGATATGAAATTGATGAAGTTATTGAAACGCTGAAGTTTTTTGACCTTGTAGATCAAGAAGACCAACCAATTGTATTAGAACATCTAGACAAACTTGTAAGAGGGGAGGAAGATACTGCTAATTTTTCATTCAGAGGTAAAAGAAAAGATGGAATTGTCCTTTATTTAGAAGTTTTTAGTAAACGCGCAGAATTTGCTGGAAAAGTCAGTGTAATTGGAACTATGATGGACATTACGGAAAAAGTTCGTTTAGACGAATTAAATCGAATTAGAACGCAACAATTTGAAAGTACCTTAGAAACTACTCCTAATGTTGCCATTCAATTCTATAATATTGATGGTGAAGTTTTATATTGGAATAAAGCTTCAGAGAACATCTTTGGATGGTCAGCTGAAGAAGCTTTTGGTAAGACGTTGGACCAGTTAATTTTGAATAAAGAAGATGCGACAAATTTTAAGAATGTTCTTCGAAAAATTTCTGAAACAAATAGTCCTTATGGACCTTTTGAAACAAAATTTAACAAAAAAGATGGTAAAGATGGCTGGGTCTTGAGCACAACTTTCTCCATTCCATCTACAAAGAAAGAAAAAGTTTTTGTCTGTATGGATGTAGATATTACCGAAAAGAAAAAGGCGGAAATAGCACTGAAAGAACAATTAGATTTATTTCAAACTTTGATTAACACCTTGGACGCAGCAATTCTTATCTATCGGGGTAAAGATATTCTATTTTGCAATGAAGCTACTTTTAAAATAACTGGATATTCCAGTGAAGAAATTTATTCAATGCCCGCTTGGGATTTGGTCCATCCGGAACAAAGACAAACAGTGAAAAATAATGTTATTGCAAGATTTAAGGGCGAACCCGTACCTAATAGATATGAAATAAAACTTTTGACAAAAGATGGGAGAACAAAGTTTGTAGATTTTTCAGTTAATCTGTTCACATGGAAAGGAGAACTGTCTGCATTTGGAACAGCAATAGATATCAGCGAGAGGAAATTCAATGAGGAAGTAGTTAGAATACAATATGTTTTAGCGGATGCAATTGTTAAAGAAAAGTCTTTGTATAAATTTTTTGAATTACTTAGAAGAGAACTTTCCAAATTGATGGATACTACAAATCTTTTTGTTGCTTTCTACGAAGAGGATAAAGATGAGCTCTACAGTCCTTTTGAGTGGGACGAAAAAATGGATGCACCAGTCCGTTGGAGTGCAAAAAAATCTTTGTCCGGGAAAGTTGTAAAAGAAGGTAAGACATTGTTTTTAAAGAAGGAGGAAATTCAAAAATTGATTGATTCAGGTGAAATCGAATTGATTGGGACACTTTCCGAGTGTTGGCTTGGAGTTCCTTTATTTGTTGAGAATAAGCCATATGGTGCAATTGTAGTTCAAAGTTACAGTGATCCCAATTCATTCGATTCCAGAAGCGTTAAATTTCTCGAACTAATTGGCTCGCAGCTTTCTATTTATGTCATTAAAAAAATTCAATCAGAAGAATTAATTGACCTTTCTTTGGCAATTAACAAAAGCCAGGTTGGGGTCGTAATTGTGGATAAAAATGGGATTATAAGGTATGTAAATCCAAAATTCACAGAAATCACTGGATATAGTGCTGATGAATTAATTGGCAAAAACCCTCGAATATTAAAATCAGGTTATCATACAAAGGAATTTTATGAAAACTTATGGTCCACTATTCTAAATGGTAAAGATTGGGAAGGGGAATTTCTAAATAGGCGAAAAAATGGAGAATTGTACTGGGATAGGGGACTAATTTCACCCGTTTTTAATGAGCAAGGAAAAATAACTCACTTCATAGCTATTCGTGAAGATATAACGGAGCAAAAAAAGTTGATTGAGGAGATTGTATCCGCAAAGGAAAAAGCCCTGGAGAGTGAAAGATTAAAGACCGCTTTCTTAGCAAACATTAGTCATGAAGTGCGAACCCCATTGAATGGATTGATGGGTTTTGCTCAAATTTTGGAATCTCAAAATATTTCCCCCCAAGAGGTTAAAAGATATGCGAATATTATTATTAAAAAAGCTAACGATTTGCTTACACTCTTCAATGAAATTCTAGACCTTTCATTGATTGAAACTGGGCAGCTAAAAGTTAATCCTAAGTTAACAAATATTAACAGCATCCTTTATGATGTTTATTCAACTTTTTTGCTTGAGGAAAAAGTAAAACAGAAAGAAATTGAGTTAAGGATTGGAAGTATCTTGCCTGAAGAATTTGAATTCATGACAGATCCCATGCGTCTAAAACAAATCCTAAACAATTTGGTCGAAAATGCGATTAAATTTACAAAGAGAGGTTATGTTGAACTTGGCGCAAAAATGGTTCAAGAAAAATATCTCCAGTTTTACGTTAAAGATACGGGGATAGGAATTCCTCGTAAGAAGTTTGATTATATTTTCGAAAGATTTCAACAAATTGATTCAGACTTTTTAAGACGAGAGTATGAAGGTGCTGGTCTTGGATTGCCACTCTGTAAAGGTTTAGTTAATTTACTCAATGGAAAGATCTGGGTAGAATCTGAAGTAGGAGAAGGTTCTACATTCTATTTTACTCTTTTACCATTAGTTACAAAAGGAGCCGAATTAATCCCTGTTTATGATAATTTAGTAGAATTCGAAAAGGAGTTAGTTAAAAATGAGGTGGTATTTTTAGTCGCTGAGGATGACTACGTAAATTATTTTGTTTTGGAAAAAATGTTGCATAAAACATTTAACTGCAAAGTGTTGCATGTTGCAAATGGTAAAGATGCAGTTGAATTGGCAAAAAGTAGAAAGGATATTAATTTGATTTTGTTAGATATTCGCATGCCAATTGTAGATGGTTTTACAGCTTTTAAAGAAATAAAAAGCTTCAATCCATCAGTTCCAATTATTGCTGTTACAGCTTATGCTTTTCCAGAGGACAAGAGGAAAATACTTGAAATGGGATTTGATGATTATGTTTCCAAACCCTTTGATTTTTCTGAAATTGTGAACAAAATAAATAAAATTTTACTAGCATAACCATTAGGGGAAAAAACTCCACTTAGATAATTAATTTTATCAAAATTAATTTTCCAAATTTCATTAGTAAAATGTATATGAATACTTATATTTACTTGTCATTACATTGTTACTGTAGAGCACTTCCTCGTTAATCAAGCCAAATGAATTGTATCTATAAAGTATGACTATATTTGTAGAATCTCCTTTGTTTGTTATAATTTTTTTAATAGTTTGACTATTATAGGAATAATCAAATTCCTCGACAATGATGGCTTTTGGTTCAATTGAATTTGAAATTATTATTCTATGAAGATTGCCATTGGGTAAAAACTCGTAATGGAAATCTGTTTGAATTTCGGCTTTTGTTAGGGGCACTATTTCTTTTTTCGTGCTCAAATTCCCACTTGAATCATAGAAATAATGAATTATTTTATTGGTATCACCAAAATGGTTTAATATAATTTCTCTTCCGACCTTTCCGTCTCTTTGGAGGAAGTAGATTTTGGAGTTTTGAGAGTCTAAATTGTTGTTTGAATCAAAGTATTCAATTACTTCTTTTTGGTACGTTTGGTCAAAATATTGAAATTTGCTAACAATTTTTCTCCCATCAGGGTGGTATTTGATTTCCAATATTACTTTTTGCGAAAAATTAAGTTCTTTAAAATTAATTTGATACGTAATATTTTCATCCTTATTAATCAAGAATTTACTTATGGTGTGAATTTTAAAATCAGAAAAAAAGTTTGATGGTTGTTGCCAACAAGCACTTAAGAATAAAAAATAAAGAAAACTTATTCTAATTATTTTCATTTAGTTAAATAAACAAAAGCAAAGTTAATAAAATAAACTAATCAATTGATATTATGTTCGTTTCGTCGAAAAGATATTTAAAAAAATCTTTGTAGTAATCCGTTTGCGAAAGCAAAAAATAATTACCAAAGATTAAGAGTAGTTCTTTTGCTCTGGACAAAGCAACATTAAGTTTACGGTCAATAATTTTACCATCCTCGAGTTTTACAAAATTTGAAGAAAAAATTATTTCGTTGCTTCTATTGAAAGGTAGGGAAAGCAAAATAATTTCTCTTTCTGAACCTTGAAATCTTTCGATAGTATCGATTAACACTTTTTTTCTAAAATTGTTATTTATTCTTGAATAGATTTCGGAATTTTGAATTCTAAATGGTGAGATGACGCCGAATGTGTCTTTTGTAATGATTTTGTCGAAATTATTGAAGCTTTCGTTTATTATTTCAGAAATAATCATTGCTTGTTTTAAGTTTAGCTTTTTACCTTTTTCAACTGGTGTATTAATGAAATAAATTCTTTTATCAACATTAAAATTAAATTTGGTGCAGATGTAATTTAAAATTTCATCAACCTTGCTTTTTGTTTTTCTTTTAGGGTTTGTTTCAATAACTCCTTGATAAAAGAAATTGTTAATTGGTTCTAACAGTGAAGGATGCATTCTGGATTGTTGATTTAAAATGCCAAATGAACTGTTCCAACCATTTATCCTATTGCACCGCAATAAAAATTCGAAGTAAGACATTGATAAATTTTCGTAACCAAGTTTAGAAAGATTCTTGTTTTTGAAATCTTTGCCAAAGTTATTTTGTAGTATCACTGCTGGAAGTTGTTTCTCGTCGCCAACAAGAATAAATTTATTAACCTTTGAAAGAATTCCAATAATATGAGGGAAAAGCAATTGTGAAGCTTCGTCGATGATTGCAACTTCGAAATTGTTTAACTCAAAAATTTCCGAGTTGGTTAAAAAAGAAAAGGCGGTTCCAAGAAATATTCTACAATTTAATACTCTATTTTCCAACTTGTCTGGAGAAAGTTCTTCTACCAGGTTGGAAAGTAAATTTTCTTTAAACTCTGATGCTTCTTTTGTTCCAATTCTAATGTAATAGTCTTTTAACTTTTCTTGGGTCAAAATATCTACGATTTCATCAACTGCACGATTGGTATAAGTACAAACAAGAATTTTGAAATTGGTTTTGAAAAGGTAAAATTGTAGAAGTTCTTTTACAATTATCCTTGTTTTTCCAGTACCAGGTGGTCCAATAATTAAGTAATATGGATGCATTTCAATAGCATTCTTAATAATTTCCTGGTATTGCTCGAAACTTTCAAAAGAAAGTAATTCAAATTTTCTTTTTGGTGGTCTTTTACCAAGCAGATAGCTGATTTTTTCTTCAGGTAAGATAAGGAAATTAAACAAGGAATGATAAAGGTATCTTAAGTTGGAATCTAAAAAATCTTGTTCAACAATCCATCCTTCAGTAATTTCAAAAAAATTATTTTCTGAAAATTTATTTCTTAAAGAGATAACGACAAATTCGGGCTCTAGTTGTTTAATTACCCCTTTGAAAATTTGAAAAGATAACTGATTTTGAATTAAGTTTGGATGATATAGGATAACAGGATCGCCATTCCTTAGAGAACAAAGGTTAATTGCAGCAGTAGTCCTTTCAAAGAAAAGATGATATCTATGGAAATCAGACTTTTCTTTTATTAATTTTAAATCAATTATTGTTGTTTCAAAATCACTTTTCTCTTCAATGGGTGTGTTCCAAAGCGAGGATTGCGATGGGCGGTTATCAAATGGATTATCTCCAACTTTTGAAATAATGTTTTCGTTTAACAGAAATCTGATATATTCCTTTATTAACGTGTTTACTTCAGGGGATGATGAATTAAGTATGTCTAGGTAGTTTTTCAAATTGAAATAATTGATGTTTTCTGACTTCATTTTCTGTATAGTGTCGAAAATTTGAAATTTCCCTTTTGATAACTGCATTTCGAGGAGGAAAATCCAATTCCTTGCTTTGATAAATTGTCTTTTGAGCTCGTTAATTTTTGATGCTTCTCGCAAAGGTTTCTCTTTATCTTTTGAATAAAGAATCATCGATGAACCAATACGTTTAGGAAATGTAGAATCAAGAAGGAGGTTGTAACCAATTATTTGTGAATAATGGGAAGCCCACATAGATGTTACTAATTCTCTTCGGTTTTCCAGAATAATTTTGATTTGACTGTCTGGAGGATTACCAGACTTTAATTCAACAATGGTCTTCCATTCTTTGAAATCGGTTCTTTCTAAAAGAACATCCATTCTACCAATTAAACCATATTCAGCAGAGAAAAAAGTAGGTTCAATTTGGAATTGGTATTGCTTTAGTTTATTAGCTATCCAAATTAAAGTACTGAAATGAATTTTTAACTCATTCTTAATGCTTGAAATGAAAGTTGGGTCCTTTTGTTTCAAAACGAGAAAAGAGAGTATTTTCTTAGCTATTGATTTGTCGAATATTTCTTCAAAGCTTGGATTTTCAACAATTAAAAGGTAGTCAAAAATTTGATTAACAAGATTGCCTAAAAAGGTGTAATATGTGGTTTGTTTTGGAAAGTATTTGTTAATGAAATACAAATATGCATTGCTTCCTTTTTGAGTAAAACATTGGGAGATATCAGTAACATCGAATAAATAGTCAGGTTGGAGAACGATTAGGCTTGCTTCATTTGTTTGAAAATGATTATCGTCTAATTTTGTCAAACCAATGCAATTGAGAATGGCACCTGGTGAAACAATTTTGGGGATTTCATTCCAAAATGAATTACATTCTATCTCAATTTCATTTTGATTGCAAAAGCAAAAAATGATGTTGTTTTCTTTGGAAACTTTGTTGACTATGATTTTATAAAAATAAACGTGCTCATAGTTGTAATCTAAAGATTTATAAGTATCTATTTTGGTGAAAAGTTCACCTTTTAAATCAAAATTAAATTTTTCAGGCTTTTTTGTATTAAAAAAATAAGCGAAAATATCACCCAGGGAAGATATCAATTCTAAAATTGAATTTTTAGATAATGTTTTGTTATTTCTTCTTGAAAAAGTTGTATATATAAATAGAAGTTTATTTTTGATTGTGGGGTTAATTTGGAAGTTATTAATTAAGAAAATAATTCTTGAATAATTTGAAGGGAAATATTGTTTTTGGTTTTGCAAAAAATGGTAAACAAAATTGTAAAAAAGGGAGTAAAGCTCCGAAATAAATTCTTTTGTTTGAAATTTATCAATATTTTGTTTTTTCTCAACACTTTCGAGGATTTCGGAAAGTTCAGTAAAATAAAAGGAGTCGTCCAGCATACTAGGGTTCGGGCATTACATCTTTAACTCTTAGTTGATATTGGGTTTGTGGTCCAGATGATATTTCTTCAAGGGTAAAAACCATAGAAAATGGTTTATTATTATTTAGAAACTTAATTTTCTCTCCCAAATTTTGGCCAACAGCATCAATTTCAAAGAAAATATTCCCACCATTAATATTGATTGGTTGAACTGCACGGAACCTAAAATTGTTTGCACCAAACATTTTTATGCCATTCTTTGAATAAATACCTTTTGCCAAAAAAATTGGCTTGTTATTATCAAAACCAAATGGGGAAAATTTTTGGAGGAATTGGAAAAATTTGGGTGAAAGTTCTGATAAACTAATTTCAGCATCAATTAAAATCTCTGGAATTAACATATCATTTGTAATGTGTTTATGAGCAACTTCATCAAAACATTTAATAAACTCAGGTAAGTTATTAATTTTTAAAGATAGACCAGCCGCGTGCTTGTGTCCACCATATTCTTCTAATAGGAAACCGCACTCCTTCAAAGCAGAGTGAATATCAAAATTTAGAATGCTTCTTGCTGAACCTTTTGCAAGATTATACATTGTTGTCAATAGAATTGTTGGTAAGTGAAACTTATCTACAAGTCTACTGGCAACAATACCAATTACTCCTGCGTGCCAATCATCTTTATGTAAGATAAGGCATCTTCTGTCTTTTTTCGAAAGGAATTCTTCTGCCATTGGAATTGCTTCTTCAAAAGTCTTTTCGTCGTAATACCTTCTCATTCTATTGTCTTGCTCGAGTTGTTGTGCCATTTGGAAAGCAGCAATTTCATCCTTTTGAATCATCATTTCAACAGAACGCATAGCATCTCCAAGGCGACCAGCTGCATTTATTAATGGAGCAAGGGAGTAAATTATATTAAATGAAGTAAGATTGCCGGGTTTTAAATTTGTACAATACATTAAACCTTTGATTCCGGGTCTTGGCTTTTCATTCAAAAGTTTTAAACCAAAATAAGAAAGGATACGATTTTCATCGACTAAAGGTACCATATCTGCTGCTGAAGCGATGGCAACGTAGTCGAGGTAATTAAAAGCTTCTTCTTCTCGGTTGAGATGTTTTGATATTGCTTGAATTAGCTTAAAAACCACGCCACAAGCTGCAAGTTGCTTAAATGGGTAGTTACTATCAGGCAACAAAGGGTCCAGAATTGCAAAAGCAGACGGTAATTCTGGTCCCGGTTCATGATGGTCACAGATAATTGTATCGATTCCGACTTCATTTGCATAGTTAATTGCATCAACGCTAGTAATGCCTACATCGACAGTTATTATTAGACTTACCCCACGTTCTTTTATAATCTTAACTGTTTGAGCAATGATGCCATATCCTTCTTGGAATCTGTCGGGAATATGGTAAGTAACGTTACCTCCTAAATTTCTTAAAAATTCAATGAGCATCGAAGTGCTTGTCGTACCGTCGACATCATAGTCTCCGTGAATGCAAATTAATTCCTTCTTTTCAATTGCATCAAGAATTCGCTTTACAGCTTTATCCATGTCTTTCAACAAGAAAGGGTCGTATAGGTTGCTTAAAGATGGATTAAAAAAATCGCTAACTCTTTTGGAAGTGTCTAAGCCTCTTGCTACAAGAACTTTAGCGAGTCCTTTTGGGATTTTAAATGAATCGACTATGTTTTTAACAATTGATTCCTGAGGTTCACCTCGAAGTTTCCACTGAAAGTTAGACATATGTTTTTCCTGTTTTTCATAACTGATTCAAAATTACAATTTTTTTTTAATACAAACAAATTTTTTGTTTAAAAATTTTGTCACTGTGAAAAAAAATACACACTTTTTTTAATTTTGTTTTTATTTTTTTAAACTTTCAATATGATTTATGCTTGAAAAGCAATTGAATGGCGAGGATTTTGATTGGGATTACTTCCAAAATGAGAAAAGGACAAAGAAAAGAATTTTACTAAAAATAAAAAAAAAGATTTCAGAATCGGTTATTCCCGGCATTGTGATAACAACTAAAGGTCGATATTTTTTCGTAAAAAAAATTAATGTTCAAGACCCATCCATTAATAAATGCGTCGTTTCTGGGTCTATAGAAATTAATCATAACCACAAGTCTCTTGTCACTGTTGGTGATAGGTGTGAATTTATTCCTCCAATTGCAAGTAAGGATGGAACAAACTTAGGAAGAATTGTCAAAGTAAATGAAAGAAAAACATTTCTCATGCGAAAGTCTGTCGTTTCGAACAAAGAAGATATTATTGCTTCGAATATGGATAAAGTTTTGGTTTTGCTTTCTGTTAAAAATCCACCTTATAATTTATGGATGCTCGATAAGATACTTGTAGCATGCGAATTTGGTGGGGTAGAACCAATAATATGTATTAATAAAATTGATATTGCCTACAAAGATAATATTCAAAACGATTTTTTAACTTATTCAAAGTTAGGCTATAAGGTATTGTTCATTTCCGCACTTAAGTTAATAGGTTTAGAAAATTTATCCGAGATTATCAAGAACAATGAAACATTGTTTTTAGGTGTTTCAGGTGTTGGAAAATCCACTTTAGTTAATAGCCTTTTAGGTAGGGAAACCCAGAAGGTTGGTATCCTTACAAAGAATTTGCGGGGTAGACACACAACAACTTCCTGTTTTTACATAAACTTAAGTACAAGTACTGCGATTATTGATTCACCTGGTTTTCGTGAATTTGACTTATTTGGCATCTCAAAAGATGAACTACAATTTTATTTTCCCGATTTTGAACCATACTTTCAAAAATGTAAATTTCAACCATGTTCTCACACACACGAACCCAAATGTGCCATTAAAAATGCAATAAAAAGAGGGAGAATTTCTTCCCAAAGATATGCATCCTACCTTTCAATTTATGAAAATCTATGATTTTATAAGACTAATATTTATTAATTTATCTTTGTAAATGGTAGGTAAGTAATGAAAAGTATTTTCTATACAATTTTAGTGCTTTTCGGATTTGCTTTATTTTCTTTCCCACTAAATTCACAATATTGGCAAAAGATCCAAAACATTCCAACCCCATTTAACAATAATTATTGGTTAGATGTTTTTTTTCATCCATCAAATTCAAATTATGGTTGGATATGTGGTTTCAATGGAATGATAATCAGGACAACAGATGGAGGAAATACATGGCGTGGTTCAACTGTAAATGCATATCATCTTGAAAGTATACATTTCCCCACTTTACAGATTGGGTATGTTTCCGGCATCGAAGGAATTTTTAAATCTACAGATGGTGGTGCCAATTGGTTTGATGTAACTCCAACAGGAGCAAGAGATACTACTTTCTTTTGGGGGTGTTATTTTTTGAATGAAAACTATGGAGTTCTTGTAGGTGATGGTTGTTACTCAAGAAGTCAGCATTTCTGGCTAACGACTGATGGTGGTAATTCTTGGTCTGTTTTTCTTGGAACCGAGAGCAACTCTGGAATGACAGATGCAATGCTTTATCCTAATGGACTTGGTTTTGCAAGCAGTAGTGGTAAAATTTGGATTACCCAGGATAGTGGTCGTACTTGGGAGGTTTTTGCTACTTCAGGCCCCAATTTATGGCAAGAGGAAATAACTAACATCGGCTCATCGTTTCTTGTTCCTTATTCTGGGACAACGTGCACAGGGGGCGGAAATGATGGTGGAATGAGGTTTTCGACAAATAATGGTTCCACTTGGAATAGCTTTCGAACAGGTGTACCAATGTTTGGTACTTTTTTGATTAGTTCACAAAAAGGATGGGCGTGCGGTTATTATTCGGAAATATATTACACTTCAAATGGTGGGATCAACTGGACCAAACGAAATTGTGGAATTCAATCGGGGAATCTTGATGATCTTTGGTTCATCGATGAAAATAATGGTTGGGTTGTTGGTGAAGGTGTATTCAAGTTATCAAACCCTATCGGGACAGTTAATAAAAATTCATTGAATTTCTCTGAGTCTTGTGTTGGTTCAAGAAAATACGACACAATTTGGATAAAGAATTTAAATTTCAGTGATGTATCTGTCGGTCTTTCTTTGAATTCCGCCTCTAATGAGTTTGAAATTGTTTCTCCCGGTTCAACAGGATACATTCAATCGTGTGATTCGATGAGAATTATTATTAGCTTTTACCCAAAAACTAGCGGAAATAAAAATGCAACCTTGGTAATTCAATATCCTTTTCAGAACCCAATCAACATTCCAATAAGTGGTAGGGCAATAGAATCGTCCGCAAAGTTAGTCGATACCTTGATTATAATTAATAATGCTAAATGTGGTTTTTCTTATACTGTTTCTGCAAAAATAAGTGTAATGGGACAAGGAGAATTTGTTGCTAACATAATTCCTAACATTGAAAGCAAAATTATCAAATTGACTACACTACTTCCTTTGCAATTGGACCCCTCGAAGAGCAACATTTTGAATTTTGAAATAACCCCATTCGATACTGGTTGGCATGAAATTATTTATAGGATTCGTTTTTCACCTTGCGATACTGTTCAATTTTTAAAGATTCGTGTCTATTCAGTTTCGCCAATTATTAATTTGGATTCAGTGATTAATGTGGACTTCCAGTGTGATGTCTTTCCACTCAAACTAAGAATATTTAATTCTGGGAACGACACCTTGTTTTTCCGAAAATTTTCGTTTAGCCCACCAACAAACAAATTGATATTACAAGGTTGGACTTCTGGGAATAGTTTGCTTGGCAATTTTATTCTACCTGGGAAAGACGATACCTTGATAATTTCCATTGATCCTAACTTTCTTGGGAATATTTCTACTAATCTTTTAATAGAAAATAATGACTTGCGAGTTGTTAATAGGCAAAGAAACATTGTCCAAGTTAAAATTAACATAAGAATTTTTATTTCCGAAATAACTGCATTCCCAGAATTTATCGATTTTGGAAAGGTTTGTGTAGGAAAGGCTTCAAATAGATTTATAATACTACATAATAAAGGAAATCTTGAAGAACTATTCCTAAATGTCCTGCAACGAAACAAAGATATTTTTTACATCAAAAACCTTTTACCATTGTCTGTTAAAAGTAACGATAGCTTAAAGGTAAATATTTCGTTTTCCCCTATCAGAATTGGAAAGTTTACGGATACTCTGGTTTTCTATTCTTTTTATTGTAAGGATACCATAAAAATTATTTGTGTTGGGGAAGGAGTAAAGATTGATTTAACTTACCTACCTCAATTTATTAGCTTACAAATTCAAAAGGGACTGTCAAAAGAAATTAGAGTTGAGTTTCATAACTCCGCGAATGATACATTAGAGGTTGATAGTATTATTTTTAAAGGCGAAATAGAAAATCTTATTGTTAGTTATCTTGTACTTAATGGATCTAAATTTAATCCAAAGGATACCTCTTATATATCTTTCACTTTCAAAGGGAATCAGAAAGGAAGATATTCCGGATTAATCACCCTACATTTTAAAGGTACTTGCGATACCATTATTTCATTACCAGTTCAAATTGATATCTTGGAAAAGAATTTGATTATTGAACCCAATTTTGTGAATTTCGGTGATAAAATATGTGATAAAGCCAAGCAAACTAAACACATAAATATTAAGAACTTGTCCGAAACATTAGACACAATATTGAATATTTCAATTATTCAAAATAATTCGCAATTCCTTTTTGAGTCTTATCCTCCTAAGCCACTCATATTAAAACCATATGAAACTTTTGATTTAAAAGTAGGTTATCTACCCACTTTATTAGGCTACGATACTGCATTTGTCCAGTTTGAATTTGAAGATACAACCCGAAATTACAGCATCCCTTTATTTGCTTTTTATGGAAGATCCAATTTAAGTGTTTCAACTAAAACCTTTAACTTTGGAAATTTGGAATATTGTGAAGTTCCAATTTCAATTTCTGGCCTTGTAACAAATGGTGGCAACGTTGCGGATTCGATAATAATTATTAAAGAGTTCGGTAATAGCATTTTTAATTTTTACTTATCCAAACTTGTTTTACAAGGGGAGTTTAAAGATACATCGCAATTCGACATTACTGTTGTAAATGGTAATAGGATGGGAGTATTTTCTGATACCCTTGTTTTGGGGTTTGCCAAATGTCCGCAATATGACACAATTATTGTTTATTGTTCTATACTGCCACCAAATTTCAAGATTTTACCACAGTTTATCGACCTTGGTAATATATGGGTTGGGGACACAAAGTCTGATAAAATTCTTATCTCAAATAATGGTTCGGATGTCTTAGGTGTTAAATTAATTTCATTCCACACAAGTGAAAATGTCCATTTTGATACATCATTTGCAAAAAACCTCCAAAGTTATGGCTTCGAAATTTTTAATTTCCAAATTAATGCCATAAAAGAAGGAGAATTTTGGGATACCCTTTGTTTTGAAATTTCATCGCGATGTAAATATTATGCTTGTATAGTAATACATTACAAAATCCCAAAGGAGCAATATTCTTTGACATTTAAGATTGGACGTTATACGGTAAAACCAGGGGAGGACGTTGAAATTAAGCTTGAAAACCTAACACCCAACGAATATTTGAAAATAACCTCTATGGATTTAATTGTTACTTTTGACAAATGGCTTT
>CAZGCT010000001.1:0-533415 GCA_964524325.1 uncultured Hyphomicrobiales bacterium | reverse complement strand
TACCATGGCAAGCGAACACTTCCGCCAAAAACGCGAATTTCTCCTAATGAAGTAATATTTAAATAATTTGAACGAGCAAAAAGCCCGCAAGATTTGCGGGCTTTTTTATTGTTAAAATCCAATCATGTATATTAAAATTCCTATTTTGTAAATATATTCGTAACTTGAGTAATTTAGATGTAATTAATAAGATTTATCAAATGAATTTAATTTTTCAAGAAGAAGAACAGGATAAGGGCAGGCACGTTTTGCCACCTCTTGCTGAAAGAATGAGACCAAAAAAATTGGATGAAATAATTGGACAAGAACATCTTATCGGCAAAGGTGCTCCATTGAATATTTTTTTCGAGTCTGGAAATTTCCCTTCTATGATTTTTTGGGGTCCTCCAGGAGTCGGTAAAACTACAATGGCCTATCTAATTGCAAAGTATGGTGATTATGATTTCATCAGAATTTCCGCTGTTGAAGCGGGGGTGAAAGAAGTCAAAGAAATAATATCAAAAGCAAAGTACAACTTGAATCGAGCAAAAAAAACCCTATTATTTATTGATGAAATACATAGGTTTAACAAAGCACAACAAGATTACTTGCTCCATGCAGTGGAAAAAGGAATTGTTACTTTGGTAGGTGCCACAACTGAAAATCCATCATTTGAAGTCATTCCAGCTTTGCTTTCTCGATGTCAGGTCTACAAATTGCATACTATCGAGAAAGATGGCATTATTGAACTAATAAATCGAGCCCTTAAAAATGACGTTGTTATTTCAAAATATGAAGTTATTATCGAAAATTACGACGTTTTCTTTACTCTGTCTGGAGGTGATGCAAGGGTTGCCTTAAATTTGCTGGAAATTTCTTTTAACTTGTCCAATAAAAATGCAAATAAAATTCATATTAGTAAAGATCTTGTTATTAAAGCATCTCAACAGAAATACTTAAAATTTGACAAAAAAGGCGACTATCATTACGACACAATTTCAGCATTTATTAAATCACTACGCGGATCCGACCCAGATGCAGCACTTATTTGGTTGGCAAAAATGCTAGAAGCTGGCGAAGACCCACTGTTTATTGCTCGTAGAATGATAATTTTTGCGAGCGAGGACGTTGGAAATGCTGATCCACTGGCTTTACCAATTGCGATCTCAGTGTTCCATGCTGTACAAGCAGTAGGTTTGCCCGAGGCACAAATCAATTTGGCGCATGGTACAACATACCTTGCTTCTTGTCCAAAATCTAACGCATCCTATTTAGGACTAATGAAAGCAATCAATGTTGTTAAAACAAACCCAAATATTGAAGTTCCTATTCACCTGAGAAATGCACCAACCAAACTTATGGAACAGTTTGGATATGGAGAAAATTATAAATATCCTCACGATTACACTGGCAATTTTGTTGAGGAAAACTATTTTCCATTAGGAATGAGCGAAATTAATCTTTACGAACCCACCGACAATGGCTTTGAATTTAAAATAAGCGAGAGATTAAAAAAGCTATGGAAAAAAAGATATAAATAATTTTTTGTTATTCTTTTGTTTAAAGCTTGATTCAACCTATTTGCAAAAATTCATAAAAATTACACAAATAATTTAAACTTCTTTAACACTCCTGCAAGAATTTAGTATTTGGAATACTATTTTTATTTATGCTTTGGCTTTCAATTATTACGTTTTTCATTCTATCTAGTGTTTCTTTTACAAAAGAACCCGATACCGCATTGACAATATCAAAAATAACCGTTTATTCATTCTCTGAAATTCGAAATGATGACATTGTAGAACGAAAAGTCTACCTTCAGTTCAAAGTTTATAAATCCGACAGTTTAATATTATCGGTGGGTGAGTTTTACGATAAACCAGCAGAAATTTCATTGCCCTTAGGTAAATATCGATTTTCATTTTTTACCGACAAAGGTTGGAAAGATTTTGAAATCGAAATTATTAGTGAAAATTCAGTTTTTTACTTTTCCAAATTAGTCCCCAATTCTAGAATTAAACAATAAAACAATTACATTTCATCATTTTTTATAAATTACTTTTTTCAATATTTCCAAAGGAACATAGCTATGTTCGAAGATGCTATTACTGTGTCTGAACTAACAAAGCGAATTAACGAATTGCTTCAAAAGGAAATTGGTTTTGTTATGGTTCTTGGAGAAATATCAAATTTTAAATTACATGGTTCTGGGCATCGTTACTTTACTTTAAAAGATGAAGAAGCTCAAATAAATTGTGTTTTCTGGCGAAGTAAACAAATTAATTTTGAGCTCTCTGATGGAATGAAGGTCATTGTTGCTGGTTATTTAAATGTTTACCCTATTAGGGGGCAATATCAAATTGACTGTATTAATATAATTCCCATAGGTATTGGTGATTTATTTATGAAATTCGAAGCGCTGAAAAGCAAATTAAGCAATGAAGGATTGTTTGATTCAAAATATAAAAAGCAAATCCCTCCATTTCCTTTAAATATAGGAATAGCAACTTCATCCACTGGTGCTGCAATAAAAGATATGATTACAACTATACAGCGAAGGAATCCCATGTGTGTTATATTTTTCCGTGAAACTCTTGTTCAAGGAGAAGAAGCTAAATATGATATTGTCCAAGCTATTAAAGAGTTAAATGAACTTCCCCTAGATTTAATAATCGTAGGACGCGGTGGGGGCTCACTTGAAGATTTATGGGCTTTTAATGAAGAAATTGTTGCAAGGGCAATATTTGATTCGAGGATTCCTGTAATTTCTGCTGTGGGACATGAAACTGACTTTACCATAGCGGATTTCGTTGCCGACAAACGTGCACCAACTCCAACTGCCGCTGCTGAACTTGCTACCCCTTTTACTTTGGATATGCTTCGAGAAGAAATAGAGTACCTTAATGTTGAATTACATAAAAAGACTATTAGTTATCTCGAAAATCTTAAATTTGAAATCAAAAGTATAATTAGTTCTTACTCATTTAAGAAAATTGCAGACAAAATTAATTTTAATATCCAACTGTTAGACGACTTAGACGACAGACTTTTTGCTTATTTCAAAAGAAACTTCCGAACAAAAAAGGAGATAGTCGAGAACATTTCGAAGCATTTAAAATCATTAAATCCAATATCACCATTGGATAAAGGATTCGCTTTGCTAAAGTTTAAGAATAAATTGATAGAAAAAGATGAATCACTTGGCCGATTTCGAAGCTTAGAGATAATACGAAAAGACGAAATAGCTAGCGTCAGGGTAGAAAAAGTAAAACCAAGTTTACCCTTTTAAGCTTTTGGATGGGATTTACGATATTCTTCAAGGAGTTTTTGTATAGAAATGTGGGTGTAAATTTGTGTCGAGGAAAGGGAGGAATGACCAAGCATTTCACCTACAGAACGAATGTCGGCACCTTTGTCAAGCAAGTGGGTAGCAAAAGTATGCCGCAAAGTATGTGGACTTTTCTGTGGAGAAGAAGTAAAGCGCTTTAAAATCGAGTTTACAATTCTATAAGCATCTACTGGACTAAGCGGCTTCCCGGACTTAGTAATAAACAAATAATCATTTGTTTTTGATCTTGACAACTCTTTTCTTTTACTAAGGTAATTTAAAATTGCATTTAGTGCCTTCGAACCAAGAGGGACAATTCTCTCTTTTCCACCTTTTCCTAAAATTTTGATTGTCTTAGTTGTTTCTGAGAAATCTCGGAGCTTTAATTGCAGTGCCTCTGAAATTCTAAGGCCAGTACCATAAAGCAATTCTATCAAAGCAATGTTGCGAGCATTAAGAGGATCAGATGGTGTACACTTTTCAAGGATCATTAAAATCTCGTCCAAAGTTAGACAAGATGGAATACTCTTTTCAACTTTGGGCAAAGAGATTGTATCTGCAGGATTATTTTGAATATAGCCATTTTTATACAAAAATTTGAAAAATGACTTTACTGCCGAAAGTTTCAGCTTAATTGACCTTTTCGAAAGTTTTTGATAATGGAGGAAAGAAATAAATCTCTTGATATGCTTAGTTTGAACTTCCTCGATAAGCAACTCTTTTTCGATTTCGGATTCTAACAGTTTTTTGAATTGAATCAAAGCAGTTTGATAAGTGGTGATTGTCTTTTCTGAGAATTTTTTTTGATTTTGGCAATAATTAAAAAATGAACTTATCGCCCCCAAAATATTCATATGTTATCAAAAAGACAAAAATACAAATTAACTATTTACTTATTCTTGTGATTTTAGGCATAAAAACTTGTTGAAGACTTTGAGGTCCGTGGCAAACATAACATTCTTTCTTTTGAGCAAGTTTATCAATACCTCCTGGGTGTATAAATTCCAAACCGAGCGAAGACACGAACTCCTCCCCTGTTGGAGGTTTTTGATAATTAATAATATGACAAGCATTGCAATCATCGGTAATTACTTTTCCAGTTGGGCTGATGTGTTTACCATCGTGACAACGGAAACAGCCTGGGCTATATAAATGCCCAATGTTTACTGGATAATTTTTCCAGTTAGCTTTCATCTCGGGGTAGTAACTTTTCATATAAATGTTATACAACTCATGAACAGCTTTATCTACCTCTCTTTCTTTATTAACCAAAACATCTGGATAATAAGATTTGTAAAACCCGAAAATATAGTTTTTAATGTCTTCGAATGCAGTTTTCCTTGAGCGAACGTAATTTTCAAGAACTTGTACTCCTACATTTTTAATGTACGGTAAGGTCTTATCAATTTTTCCAGCAGAAAGGTAAAAGTTAAGTGTTTGATTGGGTTGTTTAAACACGTGGGAAGGTCTATTATGACAGTCAATACAATCGAAACGACGAAGTTCCTCTTTAGGAGGAACTTTATTAACTGATTCAAACTTAAAAGAAGTATCAATGTAAACCGTTTCTTCGCCGGTAATCAAAGAACGGGATTTTACCCAGGGAATAATTTGCCTACTATTGTCCGCAGCCCAATATGTTATTTCATTAGCCAGATACATATGCCAGTGAATGCCATCATTATTTCCAATTTCTGGGCTACCACCACCAACTTTGATTATCATAGAAATTTGATACTCAGAGTTTTTCTCATCGGATGTGAAAAAGTCATATTTTTTTCTTTTTTCATCGTAAAAATGTTTTGGCCAATGACATTGCTCACAAGTTTCTTGCGATGGTCTTAGACTTTCGACTGGGGTAGGTATTGGTTTAGAGTAGCTTTCCAAAATAGTGGCAAAAACTTGACGTGTACCAGAAAGTTTTGACTTAACAAACCAATCTGCTCCTGGTCCAATATGGCATTTGACGCAACCAACACGAGAATGTGGAGATTCCTTATAAGTAGTATACTGCGGTTCCATAACTTTATGGCAAACCTCCCCGCAAAACTGGTCTGAGTCTGTATATTCATATGCCTTGAATGTACCAAAGGAGGTAAAAATAAGCAAAACCAACCCACTAACGGAGAACAGGATTGTTGAGATCTGATGTTTAGGGTTGTTTAGATCGATAACAGGAAGCTGTCTTTTTTGGCCACTTTCTCTAAGAAGTCTTCTATTTTCCTTTAAAGCACCGAAAATTGCCAATAAAATGCCAAAAATAATAAAAGTTGGCAAGACAATAAAAGTAACAATACCAAGATATGGATTTGGATTTTCAGAAAAAAGTTCAACGATAATCAGGAACAAAACAATAACAAACGAGAATAATGAAATGACTGCCCCGGAAAGGGTAGTTGGATTGTAAAACACAACTGGAAGTAGTTTTCCTTTTCGATAAGCTTTTTTGGGCTTCACATAAACTTGGTGAGGTTCTTCGAAAGAAAGTTTCCAACCAGTTAACATTGACTTGTACAATTCAGAAAGAGTACTACCAGTGGTTCCAAGATAAATGTGTACAAACATAAAAAGGCTGAGTATATACCCCACAATAGTGTGTAAAAGAGCCATTGGCCACACACCACCAAGCCCTAGAAATTCGTCGGGTGCCAATTCTGGAAACATTAATAACCAACCCGAAATAATTATTAATGGCATAAAAACTGCCATTATAAATAAATAGGTAACTTGTTGCAATGGGTTAAATTTATTTTCCGGTGAGGTTTCGAAAGGATGGGGTTCACCAATAAAAATGCCTAAGAGATAGTACCGAAGTTGGATATAAATTCTATCTAGAGAACCTTTAAGTTTAGGCAAATAATGTTTATAATTTTTTGAAATTATACTCTTAATAACAAAAAAAAGGTAATTAAGCGAAAGTAATATACCTGAAACATTGTGAACAATTATAGAAATTCTAAATGCAAGGAAAGGAGATTTTGGGTCGGAGTAATGAAGACTTAAACCAGAAATAATCAGTAAAAAAAATAAAAATGCGTTAGACCAATGCCAAAATCTTAGCCAGAATGGATATAAAAAAATTTTTTTCATAAACTCTCATATTTTCAGACACACAATCTTTTCTCAGGTATTTTCTTGTTTACTATCCTCTTCAACAACTGGAAATTTGGTTGGTCGAAAATACCAACGCAAAAATATATGCATAAATAGAAACACAATTACAATTCCAAAGATTACCACGCTCATAAAATCTAAATAAATATTCCTGGTAGTACCAATTACATAAGCATCGCTTAATATTGTTCCATTAATAAATCCATATTTTTCACGGGACTGTGCCTTTTCATGTTTATACAGTTTGGTCATCAGAATTGAATTTTTAGAATGACATTCCTCGCATTTTTGTACAGTGGCATCTCTGGGCAAGATATTATGAGAAAGATTAGGAGGATCGTAAGAAGAATGACAATCTACGCAACGGACAGTTTCCCAATGTATTTGTAAATTTGGTAACCAATCGTGAGCTTTATTCAAAGTGCTCAATCTGTATTTTTCCATTAATGTATCATTTGTATGGCACCTAACACAAAATACCATCTTGTTCGAGATTAGAGTATTGAAATTCATTCTATTTTGTTGAATTATTCGCTCTTCGACAACAGCCATTGGACCAATTGAATGCTCACCATGACAATATGTGCAACCCGGTACATCTGAATTTCCTTGTAAAAGTTGAATTCCATGTACACTCGAATGGTATTCTTGGGTAATTGCAACGTGACACTTTCCACAAACATTTGAAACTTTTGTTGGATGTATATTTGAGTTAGGTGAGTTGGCTTTTTGCAAATTGTGGGTTCCGTGGCAATCAATACAAATTGCAGCAAATTTGTTCCCCTTTCGAAGCGCAGAACCATGCACACTTTTATCGTAATCAATTAATGTCTTTGCAAATTGATTATCTGTTTGATGAATGTGGCAGCTTAAGCACAAGTCTTCTTGATTTAATTTTAGTTTTATTAAATCAGGAGTTGTTCCGGGAGTAACAGGTCTTTGATGACAAAATATGCAAGTTGGCGCATTCGGATTGTTTTTGTTAATTTCGACAAAATGCTGCGATTTCAAATGTTCTTCCTTTTCCTTCTTATGACAGGAACCGCAGAAATTTGTCGAGTTCACAAAGTGAGTTACCGAATTAGGATCCTTGGGGGAAAGAATATTGTGATATCCATGACAATTTTTACAATTAACATCCTCACGCCCACCCGAGCCTTTGGCAAATTTCATTGAGGGATGGAACAAATGAGTGTTAGCCACTTTTGTATGACATGAAAGGCAATTAACTTCAGTTATTACTTCTTTGTGGGGGATTTCATCTGGATTAAACCCTTCGTGGCACTTTTCGCATTTTAAACTCGAATGAACAGACCTTGAATAAATATATTTCTTGACCTCAAGGGAAATCTCTTTCCCATTTTTGGTCATTGAAATTGTTGGATCGTCATGACAAGATAAACAATGTGAATTATCAACAATTTTTTTAGTTTGGGATTGCAAAGATATGGAGCCTAAAAGTAGTATCGTTATGACAACAAAAGAAATTTTTTTTTTCATCCTTATATAAATTTTTGTTTTAAAGATTCACAACAAAATAATAAGAGTGCATAATTAAACAAACCATCACTCTGGCATTTCATTGTTTTGTTTATGTAATAAAAGAAGAGCTACTATCAAATTCAAATCTTCTTCAGTACCTTTGTAAGCTACGGGATGTTTCTTATTGTTGACACTTTCTTCTTTATTAAGATACTTTCTTAGAAAATCCTTGTCGTACTCAATTTTAATTTTGGATAAGTCTGGGGCCTTGTTGCTTGCTGATTTATTTTTTGCTTCGATACCTAAATCTGACAATGCGTGGCAAGTATTACATTTTGCATTAATATACTTTGCTTTAGCTTTTTCAATATCAAAAGACTCCTTTTGTTGAGCAATAATAACTACGCTTAGTACAAGAACAAACAAGGTAATTAGAATTGAATAATTTTTTAAAGTCTTCATACTATTTCCTCTTTATGTTAAACAAATAACCACGATTGTTAAGACAATTTAATTGTCAATATATTTTTTGCTTGATCAAACTCTGATTGATAAGTAGGTAAATTACCAACCCTAACCCCTTGCGGATTGGAAATAACATCACCTTTATTCGTATCACCTGAAGAGAATTCTACGCTGTGCCTTGGACAGAAAATGTTCCCATTAGGATTTTGAGGTAGTTCAAGCTCTACACCTTGGTGGGGACAATATGCTTGGAAAACAATAAAAGTGGTCTGAGAAACTCTCTTTACAATAAGTGTTAGGTTTGAAGGGGTTTTAAAAGCAATTTTCTTAATACTTGGAACTGTTGTTAATTCTGGATGATCTTTTAAATTTACAGTTAAGTTTGTTCCAGAAGGAGGTATTGGAAGACTTTCGTCCTTTTCACAAGAGGTTATTATTGGATATGTTGTAGAAAGAATCAAACCGGTAGCAAAAAATGAACCAACATATTTAAAAAATTCTCTTCGTGAAGTAAGATTTTCTATTCCATTCTTTTTCATTTGTCCCCCAAGTTATTAATAATAAAGATGTATTTGAAAAGCCCACTGAGAGAAATAACCTTCGAAGTGCTCGCGGTCGAGTATTCTGTATTCAATTAGCAAATCTAATGAAGGTAGTAGAACAATGTGGGACCCAAATACAAAATTAGTGGCATAAACTGGTTTGTTCTCGTTAATATCTTTAAGAATCGAGCGCTCTGCACGAATGAATGGAAGCAAGCTTTCTGTGACTTGGTAAGTTAATTCAGTTGTAAAAGATAAAGACAATCTTGAATCTTTCTTTTGGGTTCTAGCATATTCACCTATTAATGAAATTCTGTCGGGTAAACCAATACCTAAGAAAGCGCTTGAGATATAATAATCCTCATTTAGATAAAATGTACCACCAATATAGGAAACAACACCTTTAATAAATTCTGGAGGTGTAACCATACCTCTTGTGGCTATTCCAAGTGAATTATCCTTTACAAGTGGTACTGTTGCTACATTTCCATTAGTCCTTGCTGGCACTTTAAATTCGCTAAGATTTTTAGCAGTGAAGACACCCGCAGAAAGGCTAAGCCAAGATATGCTTTCGTAATCAATTTGTGCTCCAAATTCTGCGTAGTCATGAGGGACTACTGGATGTCTTCCTCTATTAGCAATTGCATAACGGACAAACATAGTATGGTCGTCCCATTTTTGACCAATTGGTGGAAGAAAGTACCCAACACGCAAAGATGGCAAATTTTCCGATGGTTTTAAATATAAACTGAAGGAATAGGGTTGCTGTGCTTGGTACCTTTTATCCTTCTCTATGTCATATGCAAAATTGTAAGTTCCCTCGAGCATTAACCAACTTGTTGGTTGAAGAACCAAATAGGGATTTAATTGCATAATCATATAATCACGTTTACTTGCTGTAATCCCAGATGGCCAACGTGCAGTTTGCCAGCGAGCATCAAAACCAAAAATAACTTTATCATCGAAATATGAATTTCGTGCTAAAATCTTATCAAAAAAATTTTTCAAGCCAATCCATTCAGGCTTGATTAGAGAAATATCCTTGCGAGAAAGCCAACCTCCAATCGAACGTGCACCACCACCTTGTATGTTGACGTGGCAGGAACTACAATTAGTACCATATGTTTGTAGAATAGAGTATTGGGGCCGAGAAATCACCTCAGCCCCATAACTAACTATAAGCAACAAAATTAAGACAATACTCTTCTTTTCCATAGCTCAATACAATTATTGTAAAGCATTTATTGTATTAACTAGCAAGGCTTTAGTATATTTATAATTATGAATGCCATAACTTCTGTCTTTAGCCACCAACAAATAGTTCAATACAGCTCCGGCCTCCAATGATGAAAACTTCTTGGGTCTATTGTTCGGAAGCATAATATATTCATTCAATACATCATCGGGGTTTGTTGCACGAGTGATGTCTAGTAATCCTTTATCTAAAAGTTTTTGGCGGAGTTGAGCAATAAGATTCTTAATTTCTGTAACTTTCCCATCAATATCGAATTTTGTTGCTCCAGGATGACAATCCGATTGAGCACACGAAACAACATGTTCAAATTTGCTTCCTCCAGATTCGTAAGTCATCTTAAATGTATGTCCACCAGCAAAAGTACCATAAGGACGCGCCATGTGGCAGGTGATACAACCATCTTTTATAAGAGTCCTATGAGGGTTAGTACTCGGATAATTTTCTGGCCCATTAATTTCGTAGCCACCAACGCCTGCTAAAATGTTTGCGTTCATACTATAATGTGGACCCCAGCGGAAATTAGAAATAGTAACACTGTCCCCACCTACAGTAGGCAATGGGGAAACTACTCTTGCTTGGTGACACTTGGCACAAAGATTTCCGTCTCCGAAGTTGAAAGTTTGACCTCCATGACGAAACTTTACTGGTGAAGTATAGGTTAGAGCATAATCTGTAGAGTCGTATTTTGTGTGAATGTTATGGCAAGTTCTACAATTCACACCTGTTGGGTGGGGAATAGCTGCAAGAGCGGTATCTAAGCCAGTTATCAAAGATTCACGAAAGCCTTCGTGAGTGTGGCAGGTAGCACAGGTCGTACGGTTTGCAGTTGCAAAAGCTTCACCTAGATAATGTAGGGAATGATGATATTGCTTTTGCATAGCCAGAAGAAAAGAAGACGATTCGTGGCAAACACCACAAACAGCGGTTCCAGTGCTGCCATCTTTACCATCTTTTCCCGGAGGTCCGGCCGGCCCTTCGGGGCCAGTACAAGATGAAACAATAAGAACAAAGAAAATAAAGAAAGCAGTTAAAAGAGAAATGCTGGAAACCCTTTTCATAAAACCTCCATTTTTAATTATTAAATCACCATTCATTCAAATAACCAAAAATTTATTTTTTAAAAAATTATTACAAAACTAATTTAAAAAAATTGTTAATTACTTTTTTATATAAAGAAGGTAAAAACTTAAAATTCTTTAATTTTCTGCAGTTTGTAAAATAATGTTGCAAACTTCCCATTAATGCTTTGTTTGCAATAAATTACAATTTAAAAATGTTATTTAATGCAAAAATTAGGATGCACATATTGTGCGTTTTGTAATAATTAAAACACGGTAGAGAAATAAAATTATTAATTAATTTAGTGGTTTAAAACTTAAAGTTACAAATTTACAACCATTGAATTGCCAAAGTTTCCAACTTAATTTAAATTTAACTTGCTTAAGTATTAATGAATGTGGTTCATTGTAAAAAAGGTTTTACAAAAAATTTACCTAATTGTGTTTTGAAAAGCAAAAAACCAAAATAAATTCAAATATTTTCAAAGCCTCAATTATTAAGAACTTGGGATCTTGGTATAATCAATCTCCGAACCAAGAACGCTATGAGGAATTAAGTATGCAGCAATCATAATTAGAGTAGCTAAGATGGGCCATTTGTAGTCTTTAGGATTTTTTCTAAGCCGCCAAAGAGCAATTCCCCAAAAAATCAATGAAATCAACGTTTTGTTGTCTGTTAAATCTTGTCCAAATGGCCAACCAGACCAAAAAACACCAAAAGCATAAAATTGAACTATTGGACCAAGTATTGCACCACCTACAAAAAGTAAAATCAAGGTCCACAGAGTAAGCTTATATAAATTCTCCTTAATAAAAATTGATTCCCAGAATGTCCTGAGACCAAAGACCATAGCAAAAAACATAAAGAAGACGTGAGGTATCAAAAATAATGCGGGCACAGAACCTTTAAAACGAATAATGACTGGTTCATCTTGAGGTATTTTGAAAGAATTTCCTCTTTCGTCTTGAAGGAAAATTTGATACATAATTTTGCCCGCTGGTGGCTGCTTGGGAATTACTGCAATAAGAGTATCACCAATACGCACAAGAGGCTTGCTACTCCAATCGTCGTAACTGGGATGCCTACGAAACTTTAGGTAGCCATTTATGTCTTTAAAAGGAACTACAATTTTTATGTGTGCATCGCTATTATCACCCCAGGACCGCAAAAGAGTGTACCTTATTTTTTCATTAGCTATTTTAAATGAGCCACTTTTTGGGTGCGTTGGGCCAGTCATTCTTTGGTATGCAGCCAAAGCAACCATTATCAAAAAAGATAGTATCCAAAAAATTATTTTTTTCTTCATAAATCTCCCTTTAATTTTTTAACAACTTTTCGGCTTCATTCCTCAATTCAAAAACTTTATTCAAAATCTTGTCTTTAGTGACAATAGTTGAATAATAACCCAGGTCACCAAAAAGAATGTACCCAAGGGTAGCTTTTAATTCCAATAAAATTGCTTCGAATTCTTCGCTGAAATTACTTTCAATCAATACATTCCTTTGAATTAAGTATTGCTTAAAATTGGAGATTGCATCTTGTGAAATAGAGAAGTTTAATACAAAACTTGCAAAGCTGTGTTTCTTAACAAGTGAAAAATTTTTCTGATCGTCGATAAAATGTTTTAGGACAAAATCGTTCAAAAAACCATTGGACCGAAGTTTTTTTAAATATTGAGGGGTTGTATCTGAAACAAAAAAGTAATCTGGAATAACACCACCAAAACTTATTAATGCTCTACCCTTTTTTGTGTAAAAAATCTGATATTGACTTTTACCACCAAACTTCTTGACAAAATCTTCAATTTCCTTTTTCTGCTCGAAAGGCAGATTAACATCCATTTGTCCATCGATGGAAAATTTCTCGGAATTTTCCTTCTGAATTTTTCTACCCAGAGGAGAAACATATTCAGCAGTTGTCATTCTAAAAGCGGAACCATCTCTGAATTCCCATGTTCTCTGGACAAGCCCTTTCCCAAAAGTCCTTGTACCAACCACAATAGCACGGTCATTGTCTTGCAAGCACGAAGCAAGTATTTCTCCACCAGAAGCTGTATTCTCGTCAACAAGAACAATGATGGGTACCTTGAGATATTTTCCTTGTTGTTCTGTAATATGTACTTTTTTGTTATCACCTCTACCAGAAACAACGACTACTGTATCGCCTTTTTTCAAAAATAGTTTACATATGTTAACAACAACATCTAAATAGCCACCTTGATTATTACGTAAATCCAAAACTAAGGATTTACAACCTATTTTTGCTAAACTGTCGAAAGAGTTTATAAATTCATCGTATGTTTCAAGCGAAAATCTATTAATTCTTATATAGCCTATGTCTTCACCAATTTTAACTTTTGAAATTACCGACGGAATTTCAATGTCCCTAACTGGAACAACAAATTCCTTCAGAACATTATTCCTCCTAATAGTGATAATAGAAAAATTATTCTTTGAATCTAAAATCTTTTTGTTTGCGAAGTTTGCGTCTTTTCCAATACAATATTCGTGATTAATGTAAATAATTCTATCGCCAATTTCAAGTCCAATAGAATCCGCAGGGCTTCCTCTGACAATATGGAAAATTATTAAAGAATCCCCTCGACGAAAAAATTGCACACCAACCCCTTTGGTGCTACCTTTGTAAGAGTCTTTCAAGTTTTGATACTGATCCGTAGAATAATAATTTGAAAACTTGTCGAGAGATTGCAACAAAGAATTGAATGCATTTTCAGAAATACCAACAAAATCAACATCTTCCAGATAGTAATTTGAATAAACCGTTTCTAAAATATTCCGAAATTTCTGAACTTGAACATCGATAACTCTGCTAAGAGAGTCTTCTGAAGCTAAAGAAGTAAATAAATTGTTAATTAGAAGATAAATTATTAAGTGCTTTTTCATTAAAAATACCGATTAACTATTTTTGAAAATAATTTTTGCCAATTGGTAAACAAATCATCATCCATTGGTTTAGCAAGTTCAAAATTGTGAGGGATGTTCTTCGACTCAAGTATTTCCTTTAATTTTCTGGTTTGTTCAATTGAAACAAAATTATCTTCTTTATCCGTAGCAATCAAATGAACATGTTTTTTGGCTCGTAAATGTATAAGCCAATACTCTTCTTGCAAATTAGGAAGAAAATCTATCGGGGAGTTGAAGTAGCAATTTTCATCCCAGTTTGAAAAACCACACAAGTTTCTTAGGTCATAAAAAGCATCTATTGCAATAGTTCCATAGAATATGTCTGGGTGCCGAAAATAAGTGTTGGCAGCAAAGAAACCAGATTCCCCACAACCAAAAGTGATTATTGGAGATGGGCTTCCAGCAATTCTGAATATGTTTTGCAAAACCTCGTTAATTAGAAATCCATTGTAATTTCTGTGAATGTTTGATCTTTCGTGCCAATCCAATGAGTCATTTTTCCAAATTCTATTTTCTATAGTTGGAACGAAAACAATGCGAAACAACCCGTTAATTAAGTAATTTGCCACTGAATCAATAAATCCTTTGTCCTTCGAATGGTCATAGTTGTCGGAAAAGCAAGGGAATGCCATTATTGTAAAGCCGTATTTGCCAAAAATCTGCAATTCAATCTCCCGTCCTAACTGATTGCTTTTAATCAACATTGTTTTAGAAAAATTTTCCATTAATTCACCAATTACAAATTCTGTTTTTCGATAAACTGCTCCCAAATAGAAGATTTTGCCTGCTGAAATGAATTATTCAAAGAAAGGTAATTTACAACATATTTCCCAATCATATCGAATTCCAAGTTCACCACTCCACCAACTTGTAAGTACTTTAAAATTGTATTTTCAAAAGTATAAGGAATCACACTTACAGAAAATATTTCATCATCAAGATTGGCGATCGTTAAACTTATCCCATCAACGGAAATAGAACCTTTCGGTACTAGATATTTCCTATAATCCTTAGGGTAATGAAAATAAAACAATTTTGATTGATTTAATGGAATAATACTAGCTACCTTTCCGGTGGTATCTATGTGCCCTTGAACAATGTGCCCATCAATTCTATCACCAAATTTTCTTGCTCGTTCTAAATTAACATAGCTGCCAGAATTTAAGTTTCCAAGATTGGTTCGGTTTACAGTTTCTTCTACTGCATCCACTACAATAAAATCTATTCCAAAATTGACAATTGTAAGACAAACTCCATTAACAGATACCGAATCACCTTTTTCAATTTCTTCGACTATGATTCGAGAGGCAATGTCCAAGGAAATAGATTTTCCTTTTCTAATGACTCTTTTTACCCTTCCAATTTCTTCAATTATTCCAGTAAACATTATCGAACCTTAAGCAAGAATGTAGATATCCTTTAAATTTCTTCCAAATTCTGCGTAATCTAATCCAAATCCAATAACGAATTTATCTGGGATTTCAAATCCAAAATACTTTATTTCTAAATCGTGTTTTAAATTCATCGGTTTTAAAAGTAAAGTAGCAATAGAAATTGAATTTGGTTTGAACCTTTTCAATTCGTCTAGTACTGTTGAAATTGTCAAACCAGTATCAATAATATCTTCAACTACGATTAAATCTCTGCCGGTTAGTTCCTCGCATGTCATAAACAACTCAATTTTGCCCGAAGATTGCATTTGATTTCCGTAACTTCTTGCCCGCAATGTTTCAACAAACAGTGGAATATTTAGATTTTTCATAAGCTCGGAGGCGAAAAATATCGCTCCTTTAAGCACTATAATTAACACCGGGATTTTACCATTGAAATCTTTCTTTATAGTTTTAGATATTTCGCGTATCCTTTTCTTTATCACATCGTTTCTGATATAAGGAACAAACTTTTTACCATAAATAAACAATGCATCACTCTTAAAAATCACCGAATCATTCATTGACTATTTCAAAGATAATATTTTTATCTTAAGTATTCTTTTAGTTTTTTTTGCCACCTTAAATCTTTCAGAAATTCTAATCCCTCCCACCCAAAATATTTCGTTATTCGTAAGGAAAATTGGGATTTCTTCCTTTTTAAATAAAGGTATTTTTTCGTCCACAAAAAAGTCGCTCAACTTTTTATAAGCTTGCATTCCAAGTGGAACAAATTTGTCTCCCTCTTCCCAATTCCTAACAACAAACTCCTCACCTATTTTATCATAATCAAAAAATTCAACATTCCGATCGTTATCTACACGAAATTCTGCTAAAGAAACCTCCTCGGACTCAATAAAGTAGTTTTTCCAAAAACCATGTCCAATCTTTGGAAAAATAATTACACGTTTTTTGCTTGAATCCTTTTCTTTTCTAATAAAACAAAGCTTACGACGATTTTTATAAATAAAAATTTCAGAGGAAATCCTAAAGTACTTTCCAGTCTCAGCGTTGATAAGGTTTTTAATTTCATCAATTTGACGAAAATTTAAACATGTGTCGAAATAAGTATTCATTATGTACTGAAACATATCACCAAATAAAGAATCGTCGTAAAATCTAAGTTGGTCCAGATCGAGTTCTATTTCATTCTTGTTTCTGATTATTAATAAATGCTCTAAATATTTTTTTACAAAATTTGAAACTATTTTGTAAGAATCTTTTGCTATTAAAGATAATTTGCCAAGATTGAATACAATTTGTGGGTTGAATTCTCGCTCAAGTAATGGAAGTAATTTATGCCGAATATTATTTCTTGTAAACTCAAGTAGGTTATTGGTAGAATCTTCTCGCCACTTCAATCCTCTGCTCTTGGCGTATTCTTCGATTTCTTTACGTGTAAAAATGATAAAAGGTCTAATAATTAAAATATTTTTGGAAATTTCCAATTTGTTTGCAATACCACGTAACCCTGCAATGCCAGTTCCACGCAACAAATTTAAAAGAACAGTTTCAGCTTGGTCATTTAGATTATGAGCAGTTGCTATGAATTTAGCAGAAAAAGACTGAGCAGCACGCCTAAAGAAATCATATCTTAAATATCTTGCAGCTTCCTCGATACTTAAAGACATTTTTGTTGCAAAATTGCGAACATTTGTCCTTTGCAAAAAAAATGCAAGATTATATTTTTCAGCAAGCAACCTTACGAACTCCTCGTCTTCGTCGGCTTCCTTTCCTCTTAATTTGTGATTAAAATGAGCTACTCCAATCTCAATCGCAAATTTCCTCCAAACGTTAACAAAAGCATCGAGTAACGAAACAGAATCTAACCCCCCACTTACGGCAACAAGGATTTTTGCATTAAATTCAACATATAAAACATTAGTCAAATAATCAACAAATTTAGATAGGAATTCTAAACTATCGTTTCCAAGGGTTTCTTTCGGTCCTGGGTCCGCTACTCCCTTGGGAAGTATTTTAATAATTTTATCCCTAAAGGGATAATTGATTTTCCCTTTCAAACTCAGAAAAAATTATTTAACAATTATTATTGGAATAGCTAAAGACTCACTAATTGCTTTTACATTTATTAAATAGAACCCGTCGGGAATATTATTTAATTCTAATTCTTGCTTAAAAATACCGGCATCGATAAAGGTTGACCTTATGGGTTGTTCGATTGTTTTACCAAATAAATCCATGATTATCACTTCAATTTTAGTTGGTTTTGAACAAACGATTTCGATTGAGGCAGTTTTCGAGGCAGGATTTGGGTAAACTTTTAAGGCAACAATATCTGGATAAGCAATTAATTCTTCTATACTATTAACATTGTTGTCAAGCCTCAAATTGTCGATATACCATCCATCCTTGTTTTTAAGAGGGTTCGAAACAAGAGTAAATTTAACAAAAACTGTGTCATTTTCATATTCTGCAAGGCTTCGGCTTTCAGTAAACCATTTACTTTCCGCGACACTGTCTTTGAAATCCGGTGAGCGACGCATATCAATCCAAGCTATGTCTTTCCAAGTTTGTCCAAAATCTCGTGAAATACTTATTACCCCAGCATCTCCTGAACTATCAATAATTGCGATTTGTTCAAAGCTTAATGACAGGTTAGGTGCTTTGGGAACAATAGGAGCAAATATTACAAAATTTTCTGACTTTGGTTTATAATCTCCAATAGGAGAATCTGTAAATGAATTTGGTGGCGAATTCGAAGCTTTTTTAGTTAGTCCCCATTTATCTGTTGTTCCACTTGTAAAAAATGGTGTTAAATCAGTCTGGTTGTCGAAGTTCTCAAATAATTCAGTCAATGGTGCCCCAGAATAGGCCAATACAACATTCGAAAATTCACTTGATGTTAACTTAGCCCCCCTTTTACCAACAGCACGAAGCTTCAATTCATAAAATTTTTTTGTTTGTAAAGGAATCAACCTTGTTTGTTCTTGACCAGTTAAGAGGTTTGACTTCTCAATAGTGTACACCTTTTCGTTAGATGAAAAAACTTCTAAACTCTCGTAGTCGTGGAAAAACGTACTATCTATGTGTAATCCTGGATTTTGCCAAGTAAGAAGAATACCATCCTGATGTGGCCGAGCAGTAATAATTACAGGAGGAAGAGGTTGAAGCGCACCGCCAGCAACTCCAGAAATGGTTACCAATGGGCTTTCCAAGCCCTTATTGTCTACTGTTTTCACTCCAAAAGTAAAAACTTCTCCATCGACAAGGTTTGTAAAAGTAAACTCTTGAATACCCTTTGGAACTTCAGCAATTTTTTCTGTTCCTTTATAAATATAAATTTTAAAATCGGTAAGTAAACCTCCAAGCTGATTTTCAGTCGGGTCTTTCCATTTAAGAACAACTTTATTGGGTTCTTGATAAGAATTTATATAAGTTAAATTTTCGGGAGGTTTTGGTGCTGTTGTTAAAATCGCAACATAAGCATTGTTGGAATAAAAAGTACCTCGAGGAGAATTAGGCATCCAAAAGCAAGGAATAATTTTGCCATCGAATGCAATCATTGAAAGATAATCTCCCCAATATCTTCCAAGCGAGGCACCTCCAGCGTCGATTACAGCATTGGAATGGTCTAAATACCATGATTGTGGAGTAACTCGTATGCTTTTCCACGTGTTACCATCATCTAAAGAAACAGAAACAAACAAATCGACGGCTTTATTATCTTTGTCTAATTGAGACGAATAATAAGCAACTGCAAGTAGTTTTGATGATGGATCGTAAGCAACTGCAGGGAAAAACATATCGTTTCCATAAGGATTATCGTCTACCCTAATTCTATTAGTCCAAGACTCACCACCATTTGTAGATTTCGCTAAATAAATCCTATATCTTCCATTATCGTCCCTTCCAGATTGAACCAAGTACAATTTGTTAGGGTTATCCCCTAAACAAACATAGGGATGAGATGAAACACGCATGTTACCTTTGTTTGGCAAAGCCAAGCGAAGATTTACTCTTTCCCCAATTGTAACAACTGTTTGGGCAACTTTTGGGCTTGTCCAAGCCCATGAGGTACCACCTGTTGTTGATTTCTGAACATAAACAAGAGTCTGGTTGTTGCTTTTGCTTTCCCATACAACATAAAGAGTCCCGTCTGAAGCAACAATTGGCATAGGAGACTGAACACTTCCTAAGCCCACGCTTCCAGGAATTTTAGTTGTAGGAGAAAACTCTTGTCCGTTCGAGGAGTAAGCAAAACCTATACAGGGTCCAACAGTCGGTGAAATTAAAAACCAAGTAACATAAATTCTATCTTTAAATGGAGAATTTGGATTAGCATCGCAAGCAATGAAAGGTTTGTCGTGGGCATCTTGCTGGCTACCACCGCCAACAGAAAACGAAACGGGGATGGGCTCGCTCCAGGTTTTTCCACCATCAGTGGACTTATTTATAAAAACACCCCCATCTTCTATATCTCCATTATTGCTAACTTGCGCAACAATATAAGAATAATATAAATTCCCTTTAGAATCGAAAGCCAAGCCAGGATCGACATTAGTCAAACCACCTTGTATTGGTGTTGGAATAAATACGTCAGCATTTTTTGGGGTTAAAGAAGTAAACCAAGTTTTTCCACCATCTGTAGAGTAGTAAGCAGCCATTCGATATCCAGAAGCAGTTGAATTGTATCGCATATCATTTGCACCAGCTACAATAACATTTGGATTTGAAGGATGACGTGCAATAAAAGTTTCAGATTGCCCTCCTCCGGAATTTACAATATTGATAATTTCAACACCACTTTGGTTTAAGATTCTTTCGGGACCTTTCTCCAATTTGTCAGCAGCTGGAATATCCCGAGGCCTAACAATGTCACTCAATGTTTTGTTCTGGTTAAATTCGGGGTTTAAAAGTGGAGGTATCAACCGATACTCGTATTGGGAAAAAACTGAAAAAACACCGAAAACCAAAAGAATCAAGGTTATCTTTTTCATAGAACCAAATCCAAATTACCGCAAAATGCAAAATTACAAAATTTGGATAAGAATAGAGATATCTTCGGAAAAAAATTGCTCCAGAGCTGGGACTTGAACCCAGGACCCCCTGATTAACAGTCAGGTGCTCTAACCAACTGAGCTACTCTGGAACAAAACAAATGCAAAATTAACACAAAAAAAATTAACTACAAAACAAAATTAAATGCAAAACATTTGATAATTTTGAATTTTTTACTAATGTAATATATGAGATTTAGCGAATATTTTATTCCTACTTTAAAAGAGGTACCTGGCGAAGCAGTTGTCCCTTCGCATCAACTTATGCTTCGCGCTGGGTTAGTTCGCCAAGTATCCGCTGGGGTATTTTCTTGGCTTCCTCTTGGTTTCCGAGTATTAAATAAAGTTATCAACATACTGCGGGAAGAAATGAATGCCATTGGTGGCCAAGAATTTCTTCTTCCAGCATTAAACCCGACGGATATTTGGGAACAAACGGGCAGAGTCGAAGCCATGGGAGACGTAATCTTTCATATTAAAAACCGCGATGGACTCGTACTTGCTCCAACTCACGAGGAAATTATTACTTACCACGCTAAGCAACATATTCAATCTTATAAAGACTTACCACAAATTTGGTATCAAATTCAAACTAAGTTTCGCAACGAACCAAGGCCAAAATCTGGCGTACTTCGTTGCCGACAATTTATTATGAAAGATTCCTATTCCCTGGATACTACCTGGGAAGGTTTGGACGAAAGTTACAATAAACATCTCGAAGCATACAAAAAAATCTTTTCGAGATGCAAACTTAATTTTTTTATCGTAGGAGCTTCTAGCGGTGCAATGGGTGGTTCGCAATCACAGGAATTTATGATAGAATCCGATGCTGGCGAAGATATCTGTGCTATTGCACAAAGCGGTTATGCTGCAAACCTTGAAGTTGCAACTTCAAATCTCCCCCCCGTTGGAAGAAAAGAAAATAGCCCAACGATTGAAAAGTTCCCAACTCCAAATGCAAAAACCATCGACGACTTGATCGAGCAATTCGGTTTCGACGAAAATCAACTTGCAAAATCTGTCGTTTATATCATAGATAGCGAACCTGTATTAATTCTAATGCGCGGTAACGATGAGTTAAACGAAAACAAATTGCAAGTAGCGTTTAAAACAAGCAAATTTCGACCTGCTAACCCAGATGAATTGGTTGAAATTACTGGCGCATCTGCTGGTTCTATCGGACCAGTTAATTTAAAAAAGAAAATCAAAATTGTCGCTGACAATTTATTAAGAGACGCAAATAACCTAATTAGTGGTGCAAATGTTGATGGCTACCATCTAAAAAACATAGATTTTTTAAGGGATTGCAAAATTGATGCATATTTCGATTTGAGAACGGTTCGCGAAGGTGAACCTTGTCCAATTGCTGGAACTCCTATTAAGATAGTTAAAGCAATCGAACTTGGTCACATTTTTAAACTAGGTACTAAATACTCTGAAGCTCTTGGAGCTACATTTTTAGACAAAGATGGGGTACAAAAACCAATAATTATGGGAAGCTATGGAATTGGTGTCGAAAGAATTATTGCATGCTTCATTGAACAAAACCACGACGACAAAGGTATAATTTGGAATTATCCATTAGCGCCTTTTGATATCCACCTTATTGCTATTAACGTTAAATCTGATTTAGTAAAAGAAAAATCTGAAGAGATCTATTCGACGCTTTCAAATGCGAATTTTCAACTATTTTACGACAACCGAGATGAAACTGCAGGTGTTAAATTTAACGATGCAGATTTGATCGGCATCCCAATCCAAATAATTGTTAGCGAAAAAAATTTAATGAATGGATTGATTGAAATAAAATATAGACGCAATCAACAAAGAGAATTAATCAAAGAGGTAGAGTTACTGGATTTTTTGAAAACAAAAATTGGCTTAGGGAAATAATTATTTAATTTTAATTTTCTGTTAGTAAATTAATGCTTCGCAAAAGCCACAAAAACTCGTAAAAGCTGGATAATTCCTTTCAGCTTCACAAAGGTTCACCAAAAAAGTAACTTTTTTACATCTGAAAAAATATTCTTTGTCAACACCCAAATACTAATTATTCTAAAAAATTTTTCACACAAAGATTTCAAAACTTTTGAAATATAGACTAAATTTTTTGCACTCATTAATCTTTAAGTTTTTTGATTTTTACTAAAATTATTTTTCAACAACGTTGCTAGTTGAGCTTCCTAAATCAATTTTTTTATGCTACTCAAAATTTTCAAGCCTAACATAATTCAAAACAAGTAGCTTCCTTCATTACTTATTTTTTCTAATTTAGCACAGGATGCCATTAGTCAAAGATTTTTCTTACATGATAAAAAGGGTGCTGAAGTAAAAATTCATATGTCAAATAAAAGGAAAGCTTAGGTAAACTACTTAAATTCCTATTGGTTCATGTTGTCGACAAACCAAAAAAATTAATGATTTAGAATTTTAAATGATATTAGCTACTAGGGTAAAGAGTAAAAAAGAAAATTTAGGAAAATCTGTGGGCCCTGAGGGACTTGAACCCCCAACCTACGGATTATGAGTCCGCCGCTCTAACCAGTTGAGCTAAGGGCCCCAAAAATCGACACCAAAGAACTAAACGAAAATTAGAAAAATCAAGTACAAAATTAAGAAATTTTGAAGAAAATTAATAATTGAAAAGACCAACAAAAATGCCAAAATTTAAGCCGAAACCCTCGGGTTTAATCCCAGTTGGCACATCTGAAACTTCAATAACATCATTGAGTTGCCATTTAGAACTGAATGAAATGTGGTAGCCAGCCCCAAGTCTAATCATCAAAAAAGGAGTAGCAGCAAACTCAAAATTAACCCCAGGCTGAACAAACCAAAAGCTCCCTTGAACCAAATTCGATGTGTAAACATTCTTTTTAATATCGTCCCAAGAAAATTGATTTATATTGTAATTGTTAAGAGTAATTTGTGACCAACCAAAATTAATCCCTGGAAGGAAAGCGAACGACTTGAACAAAACAATTCCATAATCAACTGCAAACGAAGCATAATAAACTTCAAACTTCATTCCTTTAGTCATATTATAATTATCTTTCTTTTCGGTTTTATTAAAACCAGAATAACCCGAAAAACCAATACGAAGGTTCGGAATAATACCAATTGCTGTAAAACCTTGGGCACCCGATAAATACATCGGAGATTTGAATTCACCTAACCCAATATCTTTCCCAAGGGTATTAATCTCATTTAAGTTAAGGAATAAAAAATTACCCACATATCCTCCACCTAATCCAAAATAAGGTGGCTTTTCAATTTGTACATTGCTTTCTTCAAATTGTATATTGTCAGCGTTATCCTGACCAAAAGTTATCCCAGCAGGAAAGATTAATATCAGCCATAAAAAACAAAATTTCTTCATTCAACCTCCAAAATATTTTTGAAAATGCAAAATAAGAAAAAAACAAAAAAGAATTATTTAAATTTGCCTTTTGTTTTAATGGGTTCAGCTGATGAATACATTATCCTTCATCCTTTTTGGTATTGCTTGGTTTCTATTTGCCTACTTTTGGTACGGGAATTTCATAAAAAAGAAAGTTCTTCGCTCCACTGATAGCTTACCTACTCCTTCCCATACTCAATTTGACAACAAAGATTATGTTCCAACCAAACCAATAGTTTTATTTGGACACCACTTTTCAGCAATTGCCGGTGCTGGTCCAATAATCGGACCCATAATAGCATATTCTTATTTTGGTTGGCTCCCAGCATTACTTTGGATTCTAGTTGGTTCCGTTTTTATTGGTGCCGTTCACGACTACACAAGTTTAATTACATCCGTAAGAAACAAAGGGTTTTCCTTAGTTAATATAGCCAACAACGTAATTTCTCCTCGTGCTGGGTTCCTCTTCTCCGTATTTGTATTCCTTACTCTGATTTTAGTTCTTGCTGTATTTTCAGACCTTACTGCACGGACATTAATGGAAGACCCGACAATTGTTGTACCAACCATTGGATTAATATTCGTTGCGATGCTATTTGCTGTGTTGCATTATAGGCTGAAAATGAATGTTTATTTAGCAACATTAATAGCTTTGATGATTTTATTTCTTTTACTTTGGTGGGGACAAAGCTTTCAAATAAAAGCTTCGTACGAAGTTTGGCTTGGTATCATTTTAACCTACTGTTTCGTTGCAGCAATTCTACCTGTTTGGTTACTCTTACAACCAAGAGACTACATTTCAATGTATATTCTTGTCATAGGGATGACATTAGGTTATTTAGGAATTATGATTCTTAACCCAAATATCCAAGGTCCACATTACTTAGGTTTTATTCCAAAAAATATTCCCTTATTTCCAATGCTATTTATTACAATTGCCTGCGGAGCTATTTCAGGATTTCATTCCCTGATTGCGAGTGGTACATCAGCTAAACAACTCGATAAAGAAAGTCATGGAAAATTAATTGCCTTTGGTGGCATGCTCACAGAAGCAGCCCTTGCATTCTTAGTCATAATTATGGTGGCAAGCGTACTTCCTTTTAATGGTGACCCCAGTAGCTCCTTCTTGGGAATACTTACCAACAAAAATGCAGATATACTTTTCGGAACAGCACTTGGGCAAACTATTAAATCTCTTGGAATTCCTATTGCTTTAGGTACTTCATTTGGTATCTTAATGTTAAATGCATTTATCTTAACATCCTTAGATGCTGGAACTCGTCTTTGTCGGTATATTGTGCAAGAAGGTTTTGGTGAAAGATACGGAGGAATTCTCAAAGACAAATACTTCTCCACGGTGATCATAGTTTTATTAACCCTACTTGTCTGTCTAAGTGGAAGTTATATGAAAATTTGGTCTGTATTTGGTGCAGCTAATCAACTTATCGGTACTCTGGCCCTTTTTGTTGTTACATCTTTTCTGCTCGGAATAAAAGCTCCAAAATGGTATACTCTGATACCTGCATTGTTTATGCTTATGGTCACCGAAACAGCTCTTATTTATCAGTTCATTTTCATATATTTACCTAAGTTGGACACTATTTTAATGATAATTTCAGCTTTGCTTATTGTTCTTGGTTTGATTGTGGCTTATGAATCATTGCAAAAAATATTCAACAAAAGATTTAAAGTTGATATTACTAGCGAAACAATACCAGTAGAAAATGCAAAATAATTATGTTGCTATCGTAGGTTCTGGGGTTTCGGGAATATCTGCATCTATTGAGTTAATCAAAAAAAATATTAAGCATACAGTATTCGAGGCACGAAATCTTGTTGGTGGTAGATTTTATTCCTTTTACGATCCGAAATTAAACACTGAAATCGACAATGGACAACACCTTTTTTCTCCAGCTTATCGCCATTTCTTTGAAATCCTTGAATATCTTGGAACAATCAACCAAATCAATAAACCCAGAAAATTAGAGGTTTACTTTTGCTCAGAAAATAACCAAAAGTTTTGTTTGGAAGAAAAATGGTTCAAAGGCAAGCTCGGTTTATTAAACGGGATAATTCATTTAAAAAGTTTAAAATCATTATCCAAAATTAAGATAATTCTGCTCCTAAATAAATTAGCTCAAAAAAAACATTATAATTTATCTAATTTAAGCACTTATCAGTTTCTTCTTAACGAAAATCAGAATTTTGAAATAATAAAGAAATTTTGGCAGCCAATTTGTATTTCCATTTTCAATAACTCAATCGAGAATATTCCTGCAAGTTTGTTTCTTAAAACAATTAAAATAGCTTTCTTTTCAGAACTTAATACGTCTGGTTTTCAATACTCTAATGTACCCCAGTCGAAACTTCTGAAAAACTATGAAAAAATTTTAAGTGGCCAGGGTTCGAGATGCTTATTTAATAATCCTGTAGTAAGTATTAATAAGCAAAACGGCTATTTTTGTGTTAGTACTAAAAATAGTGAAGAATATTATTTTGATAATGTTATAATATGCGTTCCACCCAACGTATTAAAAAAGATATTACCAATTGAGTGGGTTCAAAATTCTGATTTTCAATTTCTAAACAATGTCAACTTTAATCCCATCCTCTCTGGTTATTTTACCACATCACAATTAATTTTCAGAGAAAGTTATGTTTTTCTTTTAGATTCACCCATTCACTGGATCTTCAATAGGAACGTAATGACCGAAACAAACTTGCCACAAAATTTTTATTCATTTACCACAAGCAATGCTAAAAGTTTAATTAATTACTCAGACCTGGAAATAATAGAATTGCTTAAATTTGAAATCCAAAAGTTTTTTAATATCAAAGTAGAAATTTTAAATTTCAAAATCATTAGAGACAAACATGCAACTGTTGATATTAATTTGGAATTTCAACAAATTCGTCCCCAACAAGAAACTTCAGTAGAGGGCCTTTACCTTGCTGGAGATTGGACAAATACCGAGCTACCTGCAACTTTGGAAAGTGCAGCTTTGAGCGGAAAACTTGCTGTGGAATTAATGTTGAACAAACGAGGTGTCCGATGACAATACCCAATCTTTTGAGTTTAATTAGGTTGATTCTTGCATTTGTGATTGGCTACCTATTATTTGTTAATCAAAAATTACCAGCATTAGTTTTAATCGTTGTTGCTTGGATTACTGACCTCCTCGATGGCTACCTTGCTCGCAAGCTTAAGTCTATTTCTGAAATTGGAAAAATACTAGATCCTATCGCTGACAAAACTTTAGTTATGTTAATAGTCTTTTCACTTTTAACAAATAAAACACTCTCTTTATCAACAGGAATATTTATCATTTCAAGGGATTTCATTATTCTGGTAGCTGGGCTAATTGCAGCTAGAAGATATAAATTTGTAATACCCTCTAACTACATAGGTAAAATTTCGGCATTTTTAATTGGATTTTCACTTTTTATACTTCTTTTGTATCCAACTCAAGAAATAAAAACCCTTTTAGAAGTTTCGATTGATTTTATTGTAGTTGTTTCTTTGGTTTTGTATTCGTTTTATTATATTAATTGGATTCAAAAGCTTAAAAGTTCTTAATTTTGCCTTTATTTTTCGGGAACATGGGATTTTTTGAAAAATTTAAAGAAAAAGTCTCTGGGTTTTTAAAATCAACTTCTGAAACATTATCTGTTGATAAGATAAAAACCGGTCTAACTAAAACAAGAACAAATATTTTCGATAAAATCAAATTTGCTATTGGTCTTGGACGAAAAATTGACCAACAGTTGCTCGACGAAATTGAAGAAATATTAATCACAGCAGATATTGGAATTGGTGCAACTGAAAAAATTTTGGAAACTTTAAAGAATAATTCAGCTAAGTTTAATATTATTGATAGCGAATCACTTCTTGAAATAATTAAACTTGAATTATTAAATATTCTGGAAAGTTCAGCCCAAGAAATCAACTCTAATCCTTTCCAGATTAATAATAACAACTTACCCCACACAATTCTCGTTGTTGGGGTCAACGGCGTTGGAAAAACTACAACAATTGGAAAACTTGCTTTCAACTATAAAAAACTTAACCATACGGTTCTTATTGGTGCTGCGGACACATTTCGAGCTGCAGCAAATGAACAACTAGAAATCTGGGCAGAAAGAGCTGGGGTCCCAGTTGTTCAACAGAAACAAGGAGCCGACCCAGCCTCGGTTGCATACGATACACTACACTCTGCGATTTCAAAAAAATATGACGTAGTAATAATTGATACAGCTGGAAGACTTCACAACAAATTCCACCTTATGGCAGAATTAGAAAAAATTAACCGTGTAATGAAAAAGCTAAAACCTACTGCTCCAGACGAGGTCCTTCTTGTTCTTGATGCTACAACTGGACAAAATGCTATCCAACAAGCAAAGGAATTCACAAAAGTCGCACCAATAAATGGAATAGTCCTTACCAAACTTGATGGAACTGCTAAAGGCGGAGTTATTATCCCTATTGCAATGGAATTCAAAATACCAGTAAAATTTATTGGTGTTGGCGAAAAAATTGATGACCTCCAACCATTTAACCCGGTAATCTTTGTCGATGCACTCTTAGGCTAGATTCATCTCGAAATGCTCATTTTGAGGTATATCGACTTTCAAAATAAATACTTCCTATTATATCATGAGCTCAACGATTTTGGTAAATGAATTTTGATGAACCAAGTTATTTCAAATGTTGCATAGGTGGAATTTAAGTACAAATAATTTGGGTGTTCGCTAAAAATCGATTTGTTATGAACTTTAATGAAATCTTGTTGCTTCAAAAAAAGCTTTAAAATAACATTTTAGAAAAAACTATCATTTATTTATGAAAAACAACCTGGAGTAGATCTAAAATTTTAGCTTTAAAAAACACAAAGTCTTTTAAAGTATCGTCGAATGAATTTTCAATACAAATAATTTCTTTGAAAAATACTGCCAAAACCGTTAAAACTAAATTCAATTTCCGAACATACATTCATAAGGACAGGTAACAAATTTTCTTGAAAATTGTCTCTATAAAAAAGATAGAAAAAAAATTGATTGTTTTTCGAATTCATTCTTAATTTTATTCCTGGTTTTACTGAAAATAACCACCAGATGTAAATTTGTAGTTTTTGATTAGTTAGCTCAATTAGTTAAAAGTTTCTATTAATATCATTCCAATATCTATTTATATCATTCAAATATTTAGCAAATATTGCATAATTGTAAGCTGAAGGGATACTACTCTGCTTTACATAAATGAACCTCAATAGAACGAAAAAAACATATAGAGTTTAATGTTTGTTATTAAATCAAAGAAGATTCAAGCACTATCAGATATTTTTACAAATTTAATTGGTTAAAAGGCAATAATATTTTAATTTTGCATTTTTACATGAAGAATTAAGATTTTTTAGGAGGAAACACTTGAAGAAGTCAATTGGAAAAATTTTGCTTGTGCTTTTGCCTTTAATTGTAGCAATATTTTTACTATACCCAACATACCACGCAAGCAATTTGGAAAAACTTAAACAGCAATACCTAGCAAATGCCAAGAAAGCAAAAACCCCGCAGGATTCTTTGGAAATTATCGAAAAGTTTGAAAAAACTTTCGGCGAAAAATTAATTAATGCAAGAGCAAACAGAATTAAATTGGGTTTGGATCTGAGAGGTGGAATGTACGTCACCCTCGAAGTCGATGTTATTAAAATGCTCGAGGAAGCTGCTCAACGCGATGCAGTAGATGATATTTTCCTTGAAGTGATAGAAAAGACAAAAGCAGATGCAAAAGTTTCGGACGATGATGTAGTAGACATATTCAATCGAAATTTCAACGAAATTGCACGACCAAAAAGGAAATTTCTTTCTGATTACTACGACTTTGGAGGTGATGCTGCAGATTCGGAAGAAAAAATCATCGAAAAGCTAAAAGAAAATGCGCAGGAATCCATCGACCAAGCCTTGCAAGTCATTAGGCAAAGAGTTGATAAATATGGTATTTCTGAACCTACTATCCAAAAAATCGGGCAAAGAAGAATTCTACTTGAACTTCCTGGGGTTACAAACGAACGCGAGATGAGGCAATTGATACAAACCACTGCTCGCTTAGAATTTAAATTGGTCCGTAATGACGAAAACTTGCTTGCATCTTTTTACAAAATAGATGAATTCTTGAAAAAAGAAAAAGAAATTTCAAAGGGATTGCCCAATATTCCTAACGATACAAATAAAAAGGAGCAAGAGTTTAAACAATTAGATACAACTAAAATACAAACTCAATCCTCGCAAGACACAGCACTAGCTAAAAAAGAGGTAGACACTACAAAAATGGGTGAGCAACCCGATACTACTGATCCATACTCAGGTTTGTCCCAAGAAGAAAAATCCAAAAGATATCTAGAGGACCATCCTTTTACTACACTTTTTATTGCAAATTATTTGCCTCCTAATGCCGAAAGAACTCAATACCAGCGTGATGTTAGGTTCTACAATGCTTCTCAAGTGCCGAAAGGTGAATTTGATTTTGAAATTTTCGACGAAGTCTGGAGCAAATTTGAAGCAATAATCAGTCGAAAGGAAATTAAATCACTTCTTCCTTATGATGTTGAAATTCTTAGAAGTGCCAAGCCAAATATAATTAAAGACAACAAGGGTAAGGAATACAAGATATATAGTTTTTTTGCACTTAAAAGTGAGCCAGAGTTGACAGGTGAGGTAATAATAGATGCAATTGCAACTTACGACCCCACAACTAACCAACCAATTGTTACAATGTCGATGAATGCTGAAGGTGCTGAACAATGGGCAAAAATTACTGGTGCAAATATTAAAAAGCGAATCGCAATTGTTTTGGATAATGTCGTCTATTCTGCCCCAGTCGTACAGCAAAAAATAGTTGGCGGCAATTCCCAAATCACTGGAATGAGTAGTCCCGAAGAAGCAAAATTGTTGAAAATAGTTCTTAAGGCTGGAGCATTAAAAGCACCAGTGCAAATAATCGAGGAAAGAGTTGTTGGACCATCCCTTGGAGAAGACTCTATCCAAAAAGGAATTCAATCCCTTTTGATTGCTGGACTTTTAGTCCTATTATTTATGATGATTTATTATTCACATGCCGGATTATATGCAAATGTTGCAGTTCTTATCAATGTTCTGCTTATAATTGGCATCATGGCTGCATTTCAAGGGACCCTCACACTTCCGGGTATTGCTGGAATTATCCTAACTCTTGGTATGGCAGTAGATGCAAATGTTCTAATTTATGAAAGGGTACGCGAAGAATTTGACAAGGGGCGCTCCATACGCTCTGCAATAGATGAGGGGTATTCGAAAGCACTCTCGGCAATTTTGGACTCAAATATTACTACCTTTATCACTGCTTTAATTCTTTACTTCTTTGGAACTGGTCCAATCCAAGGATTTGCTATGACTTTAATGATAGGTATTATTACAACTCTATTTACTGCAATATTGATCTCTAAAGCTTTGTTCCATATTACATTAAATCTTGGTGCAACAAGTATTAGTTTTGGTCAACCGAAAACAATAAGTAATTAAATCTTAAGAGGGTTTTATGCAATTTTTCAAAAAAACAAACATAAACTTTGTCGGAAGAAGAAAGCAATTTTTCATATTGTCAAGCATTTTCATTTTTATTTCACTAATCCTAATTATCATTTTGGGATTTCGTTTCGGGATAGATTTCACTGGCGGAACGGAAATTGCAATTAGGGTTGAGCAAAACCTTAATACAGAAGGGTTAAGAAAATTACTTTTTCAAAACAATATTCTTCCAGAAGAGATTAAATCCTTTGGTGAAGAGAATCAATTCCTTCTTAGACTCAAAGAAGTAGGAGAAGAAGCTAATAAAATTGAGACTGCTTTGGTAAATGTACTTAAAGATTATAATATCCAAATACTGAAAAAGGATTCAATTGGGCCCAAAATTGGTGCCGAGCTTCGAACTCAAGCACTTATTGCAGTAATGCTAGCTATTATTGCTATGCTTATTTATATTGGACTTCGTTTTGAATTTACTTTTGGAATTGGAGCAATTGTTGCTCTGGTCCACGATGTAATTTTCACACTTGGGATGCTAATTATCTTCGACAGGCTTAATATCTTCAATCTTGAAATCAACCAAGGAATTCTGGCGGCAATTTTGACTGTTGTTGGTTACTCTGTTAATGACACAGTAATCATCTTTGATAGAATTAGAGAAAATAGAGAGAAACACAAAGGCTTACCATTTGCCAAAATTGCAAATTTGAGTATTAACGAAACCTTGAGCAGAACAATAATTACAGTTCTTACTGTGCTTATAGTTCTTGTCGTAATGATATTCTTTTCGGGCCCTGTTTTACAAGGATTTGCATTCACAATAACTGTAGGTATTCTCGTTGGCACATACTCTTCGATATTTATTGCAACTTCCTTCGTTCTTTGGTACATGAAAAAAGTCAAAAAAATAAACATTGAAGAAGATATTTCAAAACAAACAGTTCCAGCAAAGGCATAGAGATGGAAAATTTTGAAATTCAAGCTGTTGAAATTTCTCCCGAAATTGTTTTGTTAAAACTCCCCCCAAAGCTTCTTGGGGGGAGTGGCTCTGGTAATTTTGCGGAAATTATCGAAAAAGCCAAATCCAGTAATATTAAATATGTTTTGCTTGACTTAAGCAATATTGAAGTAATCAATAGTTTAGGTCTTGGTATGATAGTAGCTGCTTATACCTCATTGAAGAAAAATTCAATTAAATTGGTTTTCCTTTCACCTACAGAAAAAGTTCAAAATCTTTTAAAAATTACACATCTTGATACTATTTTTAAAATTTTTAACTCAAAGGAAGATTTTTTAGCAACTCTTTAATTTAGTTTTCCTTTTTCCACCATTTAAGCATTAAAGGAATATTTCTTATTTTGCAATTCAAACAAATGCTATTCTTAAAATGAGTGTAATTCTTGTAATTGGGGCCCAATGGGGTGACGAGGGCAAAGGTAAAATTGTCGACATACTAAGCCACGATGTGGATATTGTAGCTCGATACCAAGGGGGGGCAAATGCTGGTCATACCGTTGTTTTCAATGGGAATAAGCTTATACTTCATCTAATTCCATCTGGAATTCTAAATTCAAATTGCATGTGTGTGATTGGAAATGGTGTTGTTATCGACCCTTATGCTTTAATCGAGGAAATTGAACTTTTGAACAAATTAAACGTTCAAGTAAAAGAACGATTGCTAATAAGCGAAAATGCACATTTAATCCTGCCTTACCACAAGTTAATTGATAAATTGAGCGAAGAATGTAGTGAAAAATCAATAGGAACAACAGGGCGTGGTATTGGACCTGCCTACATCGACAAATTCGCTCGATGCGGAATTAGAGTTGCCGAAATTAGAGATTTAACAAGGTTTCGTTCCCACATTGTAAGTAACTTCAAAGATAAAATTCATTTCATAACCAAAGTATTTAACAAAACTTACGAAATTGATATCAATAATGAGACTGATAATTTTATTAAGTTTACGAATAAAATTAAAGAATATATTACAGATACAACAACTTACATAAATGAAAATATCAAAAAAGGCAAGACAATACTTGCCGAAGGAGCCCAAGGCACTCTGCTTGATGTTGACCATGGTACCTTTCCATATGTTACAAGTTCGAATCCTACCTCGGGGGGAGCATGTACAGGATTGGGCATACCTCCAACTTCAATTAAACAAATAGTAGGCGTTTTCAAAGCATATACAACAAGGGTCGGAAATGGTCCCTTTCCCACCGAGCTAAAAGACAAAACTGGAGAAATTATTCGCAATGAAGGTTATGAATATGGTGCAACAACTGGAAGACCGCGAAGATGTGGTTGGCTGGACCTTGTTGCTTTGAAATATTCAGTTATGATTAATGGACTAACCTCATTAGCAATTACCAAAATTGATGTCTTGAACCAATTTGATGAAATTTATGCTTGCATCGAGTATGAAATTGATGGTGAAAAAATAAAACATTTTATCTCCGATGCATTTTTACTGAAAAAAGTTAAACCAATTTATAAAAAATTTGATGGTTGGAAGAACAAATTAAAGGGCATTTCAAAATTTGAAGATTTACCTTTACAAACTGTTAATTACTTACGATTTATTGAAGAATTTGTGGAATGCCCAATCAAAATTGTTTCTACCAGCCCCGACAGAACCGATACAATAATCCTTTAATCAATAACATGGGAAAGGAGACCACAATCCCAAGAATGTTCAATTCTATTGCGAAAAAATATGATCTTGTTAATGATCTACTAAGTTTCGGAATTCATCGCTTTTGGCTAAAAAAAGCTATTAGACAAATTAAACTTGACAACGGCTTTATTATACTCGACATAGCAACTGGTACAGGAAATTTAGCTTTTGAATTCTTAAAAGAAAATCCGAATGTGAAAGTTATTGGTATTGATGTGGCTGAAAAAATGCTGGAAATCGCCCGTAAAAAAAATGAAAAAATGAATTTAAATGTTGAATTTAATTATGGTGATGCAACTGATATACCCTATCCTGATAATTCTTTTGATGTAGTCAGCATTTCTTATGGTATTAGAAATATTCAAAATATAGAAAAATGTCTTTTTGAAATTCATAGGACTTTAAAGCCAGATGGAAGCCTTTTAATTGTTGAATTTGGACAGCCAGTAAATTTCCTAAGGAAACTTTTTCACCTTTATCAAAATTTAATTATAAAAAACTTAGGTTCTTTGTTAAGTAATAATTCTTATGCTTATAGGTATTTTGTAAGCAGCGTAAATTCATTTCCTTGTGGATTAGACTTCTTGAAAATAATTGAAAAAACAAATTTGTTTTCATCACTTAAATATCTTCCACTAACTTTTGGAATTACCTACATTTATTTTGGTAAAGCAAAAAAAAACGGTTAATTTGTTCTTGCTTGAAATGAAATAATAAGATTATTGAAATCACTTTCTGATAAATAATATTGGGCATTACAATATTGACAAACGAGTTCATTTTGATTAAACTCTTTCATTTCTTTTATATCTTGCAAACTCAAAGTTAGAAGCTTTTCCATAAAACTTTCTTTCGAACATCGACAAAAGAAATCAACTCGGTCATTTTTTAGTAGGGTGATTTCCCAAGGCAAAATAGTTTTAAGAACTTCTAACAAATCGGCTCTTGGATGAATTAAATCTGTTAAAATACCAACATTCGTCAAAACATTTTCAATCTCATCTTTTTCTTTTTCGGTTGCACCTGGCATTGCTTGTACTAATATCCCACAAGAATTTACAATGGTGCCATTTTCATCGGTATCAGCATCAAGAATCGATATGGAAAAAACTTGCTCAGATTTAGTAAAATAATAATTTAAATCAGATGTGATATCGCCACGAATCAATTTCACAATTCCCATGATTGGTTCGGGTTCATTGTAGAGGATCCTCATAACACGAAAAATTCCTTGCCCCAAAGCATAATTGAATTCATTCTTTTTTAATTTTTTTACTGAATCAGAATATTGGCAAAAACCTCTAACTTCTCCAACCTGTATTGCTTCTGCTGTAACTTTGGAAACATAACCCTCAGCAATTGCATCAATAATTACTCTTTCTTCGCCAGTGAGAAAAACTGCAAGCAAAGATGCAGCCGAAAACGCCCTTGCTAAAAGCAAAGCAGGAATTTCTGGTAAATTATGTCGCTTTTGTGCTTCCAAGGCAGTGTTAGTGTTTTTTATTGCAGAAACTCGAAAATTTCCATTAATCGACATTACGCTGATAACCCTGTCCTTTTCTTGATGTTTTTCAAATGTTAATGGCATAAAACCTTTTTAAAGAAATAAAGTATTTAAACGTCTTATAAAAATTAAAATTGCTTAAAAATGGGACTGACTGAGTTTTGGACGATATTATCTGCAAATGGAATTATTCTTGATGCGGAACAATTAAAGCAAATTGAAAGATACGTTGGGGAGTTAAAATACTGGAACGAAAAAGTAAATCTTGTTTCAAGAAAAGACATTGATAACTTATTGGAAAACCATATCCTTCACTCGTTAAGCATCTTAAAATATGTAGCAATTCCCAAAAAAGCTACTTGCTTAGACGTTGGTACTGGTGGTGGTTTGCCAGGAATACCTATAAAAATTGCCCGACCTGATGTAAAGATGATACTTTTGGATTCTATTGCAAAGAAAATTAAAACAACAAGTATGCTATCCAAACACACTGAGCTAAGAAATATCGAGGCAAAATGTGCACGTGCAGAAGAATTTGCTAAAGACAAAAATAATTGGGCTTCCTTTGACGTTGTATTTGCGAGGGGAGTTGCAAAAGTCCATACAGTAGTTGCTTGGGTTAAAAACCTACTCAAAAGTAACGGAAAGATAATCCTTTTTAAAGGAGGTAATTTAATCCAAGAAATAGAAGAGGCAAAAAAAATGTTTTCAAATATTGAAATAAATGAAATATTATTAGAGATGGTTGGTTATGATAAATTCAAAAAAGATGAAAAGAAAATCGTTATATGCAAATTTCCTAAATAAATTTCTTATTGCAGTAATTTTATTTTTTTGTGTAAATATTTCACTTTCATTTGCACAAAAAGCAAATATCAGTTCCAAACTAAAAATTGCAAGAGTAAAGTATTCCGGTGGTGGAGACTGGTACAACGACCCTTCCAGCGAAGTTAATCTATTGAAATATATAAAACAAAATACTAATATTCCCGTGGAACCAGTTTATGAATGGGTAGATTTATCTAGTCAAAATCTTTTTGCCTATCCTATCCTATTCCTCACCGGACACGGAAATGTTAATTTTACCGACCGTGAAGTTGAAAACCTTCGAGCTTATTTAAAAAATGGTGGTTTTCTTTATATCGACGACGATTATGGTTTAGATAAGTATATCCGCAGGGAAATGAAAAAAGTCTTCCCCGACCAAGAATTCGTTGAATTACCATTTAATCATCCAATTTATTCTTTTCATTTTAAATTTGATAAAGGTTTACCAAAAATTCACGAACACGACAACAAACCACCAGAAGGTTATGGTCTTTTTTGCAATGGAAGACTATGTGTTTTTTACACATACGAATCGAACCTTGGAGATGGATGGGCAGATCCAGATGTTCACAAGGACCCCCAAGAAATTCGTGAAAAAGCTTTTAAAATGGGAACAAACATTGTAATTTATGCACTCACAAATTAGGTGATACACATGAAGGAAAATTTTGCAAATTATAATGATGTAATTCATAAATTGAGAAGAACAAAGCGGCTAAAAATTACAAGTGAACTGACAAGTGCAATTTTAGACGCACTATTTATCACTACTCTTCTTGCAATTTTGTTTTCTTTATTCGAAATTTTTATCAACGGGGACAGAATTTTTAGGACTTCTTTGTTTATATTCCTAATTCTTGGTTTTATAAGTAGCTTTGCATTCTTTTCCTCTCGAATTTTGATTCTGCTTACATCAAAGAAGAAAAAATTAACTTTAGACAAATTGGCTTTCGAAGTTGGCAACTTTTATCCAAATATAAAAGACCGTTTATCCAACTCTTTGCAACTTTATGCAATGCTTCCAGTTGCAAGTGGCATCTCCAAAACATTTATTGTTGAAAGTATCGAAAATATCACAAATACTGTCAAAAATTATGATTTTAATGTGGTAATAAATAAAAAGCAACTCCAACGCTCCACCCTGAGATTCATGTTTTCTTTAATTTTGTTGGTTTTGTTGCTATTATTCTCAAATAGCTTTGGGTTTGCATTTTATAGAATTATCCACTTCAATAAGTCTTTCGTACCACCGCCACCATTTTCTTTGATCATTTACCCAAAATATGAAACTGTAAAAAAAGGTGAAAATGTCCGTATAATAGTAAAAGCACAAGGAAAAAGCCCTCAAACAATCATGTTAAAAATTAAAGAATTCCAACAAGAAGAATATGAAATCATTCCTTTATACATCGACTCAGCAAATACTTACATTTATCAGTACCCATCGATAAAGAATTCAATAAAATTCTATGCAGAAGCTGAATGGATTACAGAAAAAGTAACTTCTGATATCGGGGAAATAGTAGTAATCGACAATCCAATTGTTAAGACAATTCAAGGTACTGTCAATTTCCCAACTTATACTCAAAAGCCACCAATTTATTTTACTGAACAAAATGCCGACTTGAATGTGTTGGTTGGATCACAAATTTTAATAAATTCTCTAGCAAACAAAAAGATTAAAGAGGCAAAAATTGTATTGGTGAAAGAAAAGAAAGACAACGAAGGGAGATTCCTTTTCGACACCACCTATACCAAAATGAATGTTGATGAAAAAAAAGCCTTTGGAACATTCTCGGCAAACTTTAATGGTTTCTACTTTATTCAACTCAAGGATTATGACAATTTGGAAATTTTAAATCCCATTCAGTATAGAATAAATGTTTATAACGATTCGTACCCCGAAATTAAACTACTCGAGCCAGAATACGATGTTAAGCTTTCCGAATCAGCTATTCTTCCAATGATGATTTACATTTCAGATGATTTTGGTTTCTCTTCTCTCCATTTAAGGTATAGGCTTTCATTTTCAAGTTATGCTAAACCTTGGAATGAATTTCGGTCTATATCTATTCCCATACCACCAGATAAAAACGAAACTAATGTGCCATACATTTGGGACTTAAATTTATTGCAGATTTCACCTTCGGATGAATACGAGTTCTATTTGGAAGTGTTCGACAACGATAAGATTTCAGGTCCTAAATTTTCAAGGACAACACTTTTGCGAGCCAAGTTGCCCTCGCTCGAAGAAGTTCTCGGGGAAGCCTCAAAATCACAAGAAAATATTACAAACGAACTCGACAAAGTTCTAAAAGAAGCCAATGAAATTCGAAAAGAAATGGAAAACATAAATCGAGAACTAAGCAAAAAAGAAGCAAAAAACCAACTCGACTGGTCGGAGAAAAAGAAAACAGAAAATCTTTTAAATAAACAAAAAGAACTAAGCAATAAGCTTTCAGAAATACAGAAAAACGTAGAAGATTTGACAAACAAACTTTCTGAACACAATCTTCTTTCTCCTGAAACCTTGCAAAAATATCTTGAACTTCAAAAACTTCTGCAGGAAGTAAATTCACCTGAATTAAAGCGACTACAACAACAACTGGAACAAGCATTGCAAAAACTTTCCCCAGATGACATTAAGAAAGCCTTGGAAAATTATAAATTCGATGAAGAACAATTCCGAAAAAATCTTGAAAGGACCATCAAAATTCTTAAAAGATTGCAAGCTGAACAAAAGGCGGATGCATTACAAAAATTAGCCGAAGAGCTACTAAAAAAACAAGAAGATTTGCAAAAGCAACTTGACAATTCTAACCCAAATGATAAAAATTTAAGAGAGAAATTAGCCTCGCAACAAGCTCAAATTCAAAAAGAATTAAACACAATCGAAAATGAGCTAAAAAAGCTTTCAGAAATAATGAATGAAATCGGTAGCGATATGCCCCTTAATGAACTTGAAAAAGCAGAAGAAGAACTATCCCCAAAAGAAACTTCTCAAGATATGCAAGATGCAGAAAGCTCTATACAAAGTGGAAATTTCAACAAAGCAAGACAATCCCAAGAGAAAGCTAAAAATAGACTGAAAAAGTTTGCAGACCAGATGAAAAAGGTACGCGACGAAATAAACAAAAAAGTTACCAAAGAAGCAATCGAAAAATTGGAGAAATCATTAAACGATATGATGACACTAGCAAAAGAACAATCAGATTTAAAAAAGCAAACACAAAATACAGATTACAATTCTTCAAAAATACCAGAGCAAGCAAAATTGCAAGCAAATTTGACTGAATCTTTATTAGAACTCGCTAATTCATTGTTTGAATTATCACAAAAATCATTCTCGGTTACCCCCGAAATGGCACGTGAAATTGGAAATGCTTTAAACTCAATGCAAAAAGCAACCGAAAATCTTGCCAATAGAAATCTTGGTAAAGCTAAAGAATACCAGGAACAAGCTATTAGGTCTATGAATAATGCATCGATACAGATGCAAAACATGCTTTCTCAAATGCAAAATCAGGGCGCTTGCGACAATCCCGGAGGAATGGGTGAAAGCGGCAAAGGGAGCTCTTTCAACTTTATGCAGAGACTTCAGCAAATAGCCACTAGTCAGCAAACCATTAATCAGATGTCACAGCAATTATCAAATCGAAATCAAGGTCAATTAAACCAGGAACAGCAAGCCCAGCTTGCAAGGATAATTGCTGACCAAGGAAGAGCTCAAAAAGCACTCGAAGAGCTTTCTAATGAACAACGAAAATTTGGACAGCAAGACCCAAGACTTCTTGGCAACTTGAACAAGATTTTACAAGAAATGCAGGAAGTTATTTCCGATTTGCAAAGTGGTAAAATAAACGAAGAAACTCTTAAAAGACAAGAAAGAATACTTTCACGTTTACTAGATGTATCTAAATCTGTTTACGAAAGAGATTACGAAGAAAGAAGAGAATCGACTCCGGGCAAAGAGCTTTCAAAAGCATCTCCACCAGCGCTAAACCCAAATATTACAAACAAAAAGACTTTTGAACAATATTTGGAAGAATTGAAGTTGAAATATTCAAAGGATTATGAGGAAATTATTAAAAGATACTTTAATTTTATTCAAAATCTTTCACCAATTTTTTAAAAAATGCTTCTTAATAAGGATAACATTCATCAAATAGAGGATTGGCTAATAAATACAACTACATACGGAGGTTCACTTTTGATTGATAAACCAAAAGACTGGACTTCCTTCGACATCGTAAACAAACTCAAAAAAGTCTTGGGAATTAGAAAAATTGGGCATACTGGAACACTAGACCCTTTTGCAACCGGCCTTTTAATTCTTTTGTTTAACAAGTACACAAAAAACCAAATTCAATTTACTGATTTAGATAAAACCTATCTTGCTACAATCAAACTTGGTGCGACAACGAAAACATACGACTCTACAAGCGAAGAAGAAAATGTTAAGTCTATAGGACAAATAACAAATGAAAGAATAGTCAGCGTGATTAACTCATTCGTTGGAAATTATAAACAAATACCCCCAATGTTTTCCGCAAAAAAGGTTGCTGGGACAAGATTGTATCAATTAGCAAGAAAGAATATCAATATTGAATTACAACCGGTTATTGTTCAAATATATTCAATAAGTATACTTGAAATCAATCTGCCACTTGTTAGAGTCGAAGTAAGATGTTCTAAAGGAACGTACATTCGTTCCCTTGCAAATGATATCGGAAAGAAACTAGAAGTTGGGGCTTATCTTACCGAATTAAAGCGTACACAAATTGGCAACTTCTCCGTCAATAATGCTTTACAAATTCAAGAATTATTAGATGCACTAAAAAAGGTAAATGGATGGAAGTTTTTTGGGGATTGGAAAAAATAGAATATAATCCAAGGCACATTATTACTGTGGGAACATTCGACGGAGTACATCTTGGGCATCAAAAAATTCTTTCAAGGCTAATCGAAATTTCCCAAATGAAAAATGGTATTCCACTTTTAATTACTTTTAACCCCCATCCCAAATTTGTAATAAAAATGCCTGATAAGGAGCCTATTAAGCTATTAACAACTATCGAAGAAAGATTAAAACTTTTCGCAAAATTTAGAATAGAAAGGGTACTTATTATCCATTTTACTCCTGAATTTTCGGACATTTCTGCTCGAGATTTTGTAGTTGATATTCTTCATAAAAAAATCGGATTTTCCCAAATACTTGTTGGCTACGACCACTTATTTGGAAAAAATCGGGAAGGAAATTTCGAATTACTAAAAAGACTCTCATTGGACTTAAATTTCGAGGTAGAACAAATTCCTGCCCATGTCATTAAAGAAATAACAGTATCGAGCACTAAAATTCGAAATGCATTAATGCAAAACAAAATTGAATTAGCTAATGACTTGCTGGGTTACCACTACTTAATCGAAGGCACAGTAGTGCCTGGGGATGGTCGGGGTGCAACTTTGGGGTTTCCTACTGCAAATGTGAAATTCGACGACGAGGGCAAACTCGTCCCTACCAATGGAGTGTATTTAGTCTATTCCAAAATAAAAGACAAAAATTTATTTGGTATGGCAAATCTTGGCTTTAGACCTACTTTTTATAGCGAAAAAAAGAGGATTCTTGAAGTGCATTTTCTGAATTTTAATGATAATCTCTACGGAAAAAACATAACAGTTAATTTTCTAAAATTTATTAGAAATGAGCAAAAATTCAACTCTATAGATAGTTTACTATTACAATTGAACAAAGACCGAGAGCATTGTTTAAATCTTATTGAAGAAAATTTTTTAGAAAAAATTTAGTAAATTTGTACTTCTTTAAATGGAGACTTGAATGATTTTAAGTGAACAAAAAGCAGAAATAATTAAAAAATTTGGTGGGGATATTCAAAATACTGGGTTACCCGAAGTGCAAATTGCATTACTTACAGCCAGAATCCAAGATATTACCAATCACTTAATTAACCACAAAAAAGACAATCACAGCCGAAGAGGCTTGATAAAACTAGTTAGCAAAAGAAAAAGACTTCTTAACTATCTTGCAAAGAAGGACATCAATAGGTATCGTCAAATAATTTCTGCACTTAATCTAAGAAAATAATTTATCTTTACACTAACTTGCAGCGGTTTATTTGCAATAAATAAACCGCTTTTTTCGTTACTTTAAACTTAATTACAAAGGACATAGCTAAAATGGAGCATCAGAAACAAAATGTTATTGTCAAAATTGAATTTGACGGAAAAGAATATTCACTTGAAGCTGGAAAGTACGCAAAATTTGCTAACGGATCAGTAATGGTAAGATACGACGATACGATGGTACTTGTTACAGCGGTTGCTTCCGATACCGAAAGGAAAGATATCGATTTCCTCCCTTTACAAGTTGAATATAGGGAAAAAAGTTCTTCTGCTGGAAAAATTCCCGGCGGATTCATCAAGAGAGAAGGAAAACCCACCGACCGTGAAATCTTAGCAGCACGTTTGATAGATAGACCGATTCGCCCAATGATCCCTAAATCTTGGAGATACGAAACTCAAATTATAGCAACTGTATTTTCATCCCAACCAGATGTTGATCCTGATACAATTTCCATGGTTGGGGCTTCTGCAGCTTTGATGATATCCGATATTCCTTTTGATGGACCAATATCCGAAGTTAGAGTTGGAAGAATAAATGGCCAACTCAAAGTTAATCCAACAATTGACGAACTTAAAATTTCAGACATGGATTTAACTGTAGCTGCTTCTGATACTTCCATTGTTATGGTCGAAGGAGAAGCAAAGGAAATTTCTGAAGAGGATTTTTTACAAGCTTTGCAATTTGCACACGATAAAATAAAACTCTTAAATAAATTACAGCTGGAACTTGTAAGTAAAGTTGGATTACCCAAAAGAGAATTTAACGATATCATTTATCCAAATGAACTTTTTGAGCTAGTCCAAAATATAGTAAAAGAAGAATTATACAAATATATCCATTCGATAACCACTAAAAAGGAACGAAAAGAATGGAGAAGCCAATTTGTTCAGAAAGCACTTGAGGCTGCAATAGAAACTTTCTCTAGTAAAGAGGAATACACCGACTTCAATTTCGAAATGGCTGTAACAAACATCGTAAACGAAATTGAAAAGTCAGAAATGCGAAAAATGATACTATTCGAAAAAAGAAGACTCGATGGTAGAGGATTAAAGGACATTAGAAAAATTAACTGCGAAGTAGGTTTATTGCCAAGAACCCATGGTTCATCTCTGTTTACCCGAGGCGAAACTCAAGTATTGTGCACTACTACACTTGGAACAAAAGATGACGAACAAATTTTCGATGGAATCTTCCCCGTGTATACCTCGAGATTCATGCTACATTATAATTTTCCACCATTTTGCACTGGTGAAGTAGGGCGATTAACCGGTGTAAGTAGGCGAGAAATAGGGCATGGGAATCTAGCCGAGCGTGCACTCAAAACTATGTTGCCCGACCAAGATGAATTTCCTTACACAATCAGAGTTGTCTCGGACGTACTTGAGTCAAATGGTAGTTCTTCGATGGCAACCGTCTGTGCTGGAAGCCTTTCTCTATTCGACGCAGGTGTACCTATGAAAAAAGCCGTTGCAGGTATTGCTATGGGTTTAATAAAAGAAGGTGAAAATGTTTCAATACTTACTGATATTTTAGGAGATGAAGATCATCTTGGGGATATGGATTTCAAAGTAGCAGGGACTGTGGATGGAATAACTGCTTGCCAAATGGATATCAAGATTGAAGGTTTATCAATTGACATTATGAGAGAAGCCCTTCAACAAGCCAAAGAGGCTAGACTGTATTTACTCGACATAATGAACAAAACAATATCAGCACCAAGAAAAGACATTTCACCTTACGCTCCCAGATTTATTAACATTAAAATACCAACAGAAATGATAGGCTTAGTTATTGGAACTGGCGGTGAAACTATTCGCTCAATAGCTAAAGAAACAAACACATCCATTTTTATTGAAGAAGACGGTACAGTTCAAATTGCTTCTACATCTAAAGAAGATGGTTTCAAAGCAAAAGAAATGATTGAAACATTGGTTCGAAAACCTGAAGTTGGTGACATTTACAAAGGTGAAATTAAAGAAATACGCGAAGGATTGGGAGCTATAGTTGAATTTTTACCCAAGAAAACCGGCTTGCTTCATATTTCTCACATAGATTATAAGAGAATCAACAGAATTTCAGATATTTTAAAAGTCGGGGACAAAATTGATGTCATGCTTATCGAAATTACAAACGATGGAAAATATAAATTAAGCCGAAAAGCTTTGCTGCCTAAACCGACTGGAATAAACTAAATTAATGATACAATCATCACTTGTGTTTAAATAGTAATTGTGACACTGTTTTTTTTTATTTTTGTAAGCCGTTGGCGCATTCGTCTAGTGGTTAGGACACGGCCCTCTCAAGGCCGCGGCAGGGGTTCGAATCCCCTATGCGCTACTTTTCTTCATTTTACTTTACCTAATCAAATTATATTCTATGACCATTTAATGTAAAATCAGCTAGAGATAAGTTATTATAAAATATTTAAAATGCATACAACAGCATTGTGTGAAAAAAACTTAGACAAAAGTTCAATGATACCATCGTTGCCCACTAAAACGGTAACGGATTAGTTAAAGTCAAAGAAATATACAGAAGCTTTTTATTTATATCTTAATGATATTTTTTTAAATAATTATAAAAAGAATAACCAATTTAAAGAACAACATAAGATAACATGTAAGCAAAAAAGTATAATGTAATGAATAATAAGTATTTCATTCAATAGCAAAATATTGTTTACGTCAAATAATTTATAATATATATACATGGTAAATGTACAAAAAAATCGGAAACATTTTCTCCTTAGAAGGCTATTTTCACAACGAGGATTTTGAATTCTTCGAGACCTTATTTCAAAATGAACATGTCAAGATTGAGAAAATAATCTCTTTCGGGCACAAATCCCCCGAAGATTTTTGGTACGACCAAGATGAATACGAATGGGTAATTCTTTTAGAAGGGGCAGCAAAAATTTTTTTCCAAGATTCTAATCAAACAATTACTTTAAATCCAGGTGATTATATACTTATTGAACCACATGAAAAACATCGAGTGGAATGGACAGACCCCACTAAGAAAACCTACTGGTTGGCTATATTTTTTAAAAAATTACTGTATTAGACCAGGAAGTAATTTTTTAGCTATTAACGGCACAGCCTCCATAACCCTGTCTTCTGGTTTGAAAATGTCCCGTGCTTGGTGTTCTGGATATGCAAGCTTAGTTTTTACATCGTAGATATAAGCATTGACTAAAATTCTCTCAGCTTTACGATTAAACGTACCACTAATTACCACATCTGCATTTAGCATTTTCACGGCTTTCCACATGTCTGTGGGATACTGAGGGTTAGTAGGGTCTAAATTAAACTGACTAACAAGAAAGTCTATAGAATCGGAAGGAATGATAACAAAATGTTTCTGTTCGGAATCGTGTTGCCATAGCAAATTAGCAACGCTATCTTGAAGTTTGTAACTTAAAATGTTCAAAGACAAATCGCCATCCATGTTTTGGAAAGGTAGTACCGCAATCCGAATTTGACCAATAGAATGAAAAGAAACTAGTATCAAAACAAGCAAAGCTAACCACAAACTCCTTTTCATTTCCCCTCACTAATTTATTTTAACTACAAGGGATTATTTTTTAAATAGTCTTTGACGTAGAAAAAGGAATCTCGAATAATTTTCTTCATAGATGAAGCTTTTTCGATATCTTTTTCTTTGGCATATCCCATTAATTCAATACCGAGGTGTGCAATATGTTCCAACCCAAATTGGAAGCAAGAGCCTTTTAGAGTGTGTGCAAATCTGTAAAGATCATCATAGTTACGGCTTTGAATTATCTCATCGAATTGAGAGTCAATGTCGTTAATCCAATTGTCGACAAATTCGGGTAGTAATTCTCTAACAAAAGGATCATCTGATAATTTCATATTTCCCTCAAATAAAACATTCGATAGAATTGTCCCGATGAAAGGGTTATAAGCCGAATTCTGTCTGCACCGAACAAACGGCGGAGGCAGTCATTTATCTGGGAACATTGTTGCCAATGCCCTCAAGCGGTCTACCCAGAAGCACAAACCAAAAAGGTTTACCGATGGAGCAACTCGGCTGAGCGAAACTCGCCCAATGCTTCCCTATTTGACCTTGCTCCGCCCGGGGTTTGCCAAGCCACACTGGTCACCCAATGTGCTGGTGGGCTCTTACCCCACCTTTTCACCCTCGCCTCCATGCCGCTTGCAAAAAAGCAAGCCGGATTGGCAGTTTGTTTTCTGTGGCACTTTCCGTCAGCTCGCAAAATCTGCTCGCTGCCTTCTTGTTAAGAAGCGGGTTGCTCCTTGGAGTTCGGACTTTCCTCAAGGGATTAAATCCCTTGCAACTGCCCACCCTTCCATCAAAGAACAATTCTATCTTTTTATACTTACAAATTTATAAAATAAACTCACTCTCGATTTCCAAATCTTCAGGATAAAGGATTCTACCACAATTTTCACACGTATACAACTTATCTAAATTGTTTCGTATTTCAATTATTTTCTGTGGGGGAATATGACTAAAACAACCCGTGCAACTATTTTTCTTAACTTTAACAATTGCATCTTTATGAGTGCTGCGAATTCTTTGGTAAAATTCAAGTGTGTGTTTGTCCAGTTTTTCAATTATTTTCGCTCTGGCACTCTTAATTTCATTCAGTTCTTCATTTTGGTTAGTAGCTATTAACTCAAAATCGCGCTCCAATTCCTCTAAATCTTTTAGGGCATTCTGGGCATCTTGTTTTTGTTGTGCTAAAACATTAACCAAATTTTCTTCTTTTAAATTCGAAACTTGCAATTCTTGCAAGATCCGATTGTATTCATTTCGAGTGTACTCTATTTCTCGTGTGATTGCATCAAACTCCTTGTTATTTCGAACCAAAAATTGCTGTTTGGAAAGTTTTTCTTCGCGTGCTTTTAACTCCTCCAAAGCTTTTCTCGAATTTAACATAAAATCGCGAAGTTCATCCAGCATTTTTTGGGATTGCTTTACAACAGCCTCCAATTCAAGGTAATTTTCCTTTTGCGATTTAATTTTTTCGGGCAAATCGCCAAATTCATCCTCTAAATCGTCTTGCCTTCTATCGACTATAGACAAAGAAACAAGATATTGTAATGGATATTTCATCATTATTTCAGCCCTTTATATTATAAATAACTCTCTTTGAATTTTATTATATTCTTCGTTTGGATAATATTTTATTGGATTGGTATAAACCTTTGAAACGAAAAATTTTAAATCTTCTTTAAATTCTTGCTCAAGTAGGTTTTTCAAACCCACGGAAACTAAATACTCCATTTCCCAATGTCCGGGATCTATTAAAGCCATCCTTCCATTGTACTCGTGAAAGTTATGGTATTTAATATCCGCAGTAATAAAAGCATCTACCCCAGCATTGAAGGCATTTTGCACGAAACTCATACCACTTCCGCAAACAAGTGCAACTTTCATAACATAATCGGATTTACCTTGGCACCATCTTAGGGGTGAGTTTGTAACTTGTTGTAATTTTTTGAGAAATTGTGTAACTTCCATAGGAAATTGAAGTTCGCCAATTACACCAAAACCATAATTTGCATCCTTTTCATTTAATAACAGAAAATCAATGTTGCAAAGACCCAATTTCTCAGCGAACAACCAACTAGTACCACCACGAAAAGCATCAAAATTTGTATGTAGAACAACCAAAGAGATAGAATTTTTTATTAATTCAAAAAGAAGACCTCCTACCCTATCATCGAAAGTAATTCTCTCAAGTGGTGTATAAATCAAAGGATGGAATGAAATTATCAATTCAGCATTAATTTTCTTGGCTTCTTCGATGACATCAAATGCAACCTCGTATGTAACTAGAACCTTGCTTAGGGATTTTCTCTTGGTTTTTACCTGTATTCCTATTCTATCAACTTCTAAAGCTATTTCGAATGGAAGAAATTGCGAAACTCTATCAACAAATTCTTCAATTTCCATCAATTATTCTAACTTCAAATAAATATAGCATACAAAATTACTAAACTTTCTCTTTATTACAATTATTACAATTTTTATTAATGTTTTCGTTTATTCTTTTAGTATTAAGGAAAGTTTATATGACAAAATCTTTTAGAAACATTAGATTTTTATTTATAATGCTTTTAATAAGTTTTTTCATTATTTCACGCAGTTATTCCCAAGATACTTCTTTTGCATCCAACTTTTCTTTGAATTTTGATTCAACTATCGTTTTCAAAAGCCCAAGGCCCTTGCTAACCAATCAAATTAAAAAAGTCCAGAATAACAAGTTCTGGGGCTTCAATTTAATTTTGTCCAACAATGGTTTTGGAATGGGCGTTTTCTACGAATTATCCCTTTTAAACAACACAAACCTTTTTGCAAACTTATATATTTCCGGTGCAAGAAACACTGATGAATTTGAATATTACGACCCATGGACTGGCCAACTTTTCATTCCCGGAAAAGTAAATCGGTTGTATATGTTCCCTCTTACTTTTGGAATTTCCCAATCATTTCTTACCGAAGTTCTAGGTACAAATTTTACACCTTATGCTAATTTGGGACTTGGTCCAACATTTATATTCTCAACTCCTTACGACAAGGAATTTTTCACATCCTTAGGCTATTTACGAATGTACATACGTTTTGGTATCTTCCTGGGAACAGGTGTTAATATACCAGTAACTGAAAAGTCTTATATAGGTGTGTCTGCACGCCAGTATTGGATTCCATTTGGTGGCAACGGATTAGAAAGCATACAAAATAAACCAATAAAAGATTTTGGTGGCTTCTTTCTAAGTTTAAATTTTGGAATCAAAATTTGATGTCTTTTCTACCTCATTTTATTTATTATTTATTTTCAACTGATTTCCTTTGTTAGCTAATTTGTAAAAACCTATTGAGTTCCATTAGAAATTATCTTAATATGTAGTAATATAATAATCAACCCAGCATATTTTAACAAAACCTTTAATCGCAAAGTAATAAAAACTACCCTTTTCCTTTTTTCTGACAAAAAATTGACACATTCAAACAAATTTTCGTTAATCAAATGATTTTTAATTTGAATATTTTGTTATAGTTTCTTCAATCTGATTTCTGAGCATCGAAATTATATGGGTTATTTGGCTTTTATCCAAATTTTTTCCTATATATATTGGTTTATGTATAAACACAATGATAGTACCTGTTCTCAAAAAAAGTTTTCCCCTGGGAAGCAACTTGTTTGCTCCAATTATTGCAACTGAAACAATTGGTTTTCCACTTCGCAAAGCAAGGAACATAGCACCCTTTTTAAAATCTTGGACTTTTCCATCAATTGAACGAGTTCCTTCAGGAAAAATTAATACAGATACATCTTGTTGGATGAGTTTCAATGCTTCATTCAAACTACTTCGAGCTGAAGCTACTTCCTCTCTTTCTATTGCAATAAAATCGGATTTTTTTAAAAACCAACCAAAAACTGGTATTTTTTCTAGTTCCTTTTTATACATTATTCTCAAATTATTCGGAATTGCAACGAAAACAGCTGGAATATCAAGATAGCTTGAGTGATTAGCTACAAAAACAAATGACATATTTTTATCGATATTGTCGAGACCAACACATTTCACCCTTACACCAGAAAAGAATAGCAATCTTTTTGCCCAAGCACGATAATGATTTAAATTGTAATATTTTCTTCCAAGCACAAACATACCCAGCAATCCTATAGTAGAATCAAAAAGGGTGACAAAAAAAACAAACAAAAGGCGGAATAGGTAAGTAAAATAATCAAAAAAAAGTTTCAATTTTTATTCTTGCAAACAATACTACATATTTCAAGAATTGTAGGATTAATTATTCGGTAAAATCTTTGTAATCCCGAGGGCCGACATTCCACAATTCCAGCTTCTTGCATTAGCTTAATTTGCTTCGAAACATTAGCCTGCATTAAACCAGTTGCATTAATAATTTCTGTAACACATTTCTCGCCATCGATTAAACATCGCAAAATTTTTAATCTGGAGACTTCAGAAAGTATCTTGAAGACCGAGGATAGCATCCTTAACTCCTCATCCGTAAAATATTTCCTTTTTTCCATATTTAACCAATTTACAAAACTTAATAATTACTAATTTAAAAATTACTTTTTTAAAATCTTAAACTCAACCCTTCGGTTCATTTGTCTGCCTTCTTCAGTTAGGTTACTTTCTAAAGGATATCGTGACCCATAACCACGCACGTGTAAACGTCTAGGGTCCACACCTTGGGATATTATGTAAACCGCTACAGATTTTGCCCTTAATCTCGAAAGATTAAGATTGTATGCATCGGACCCAATACTATCGGTATGACCAGAAATTTCTACCACAAGTTCTTGATGTTCTTTCATTAATTTAACCAAACGATTAAGTTCAGCAAATGAGTCTTCGCGAAGCTCAAAATTTTTATAGTCAAAGAAAATATTATTTAAACGAATACTTTCTCCGACTTCAATTGGAACAAGATAAAGATCGCGAGTGATTTCCTGATAATGTAAATCAACCCTAATATCAATGTTTTCGTTTATTGACATAAAACTATCTGCCTGGGCTAGAAAACCATAACGAGACCCACCAGGAAGGATGATTTTATACTCACCCGTAATAGGATTTGATTCAGCAAATCCAACAGTTTTTCCATCAGGTAGGGTTTCGTATTGAATTCGAGCTTTCAATGATTGATTTGTTTTCTTATTTAAAACCCTACCACTAACAAGAACAACAGGCTTTGGTCTGAGGACTTTTGGCAAAAAAACTCGAAAAATATCTTCTCGCCCTATAGAATTTTGAGTTGAAACAAAATACGCAAAATCACCAGATGCCGGAATGGTAAAATAAGCGTCCCACGAAGTAGTATTTACTACTTTACCAAGATTGATAGGTTTGGTCCACTTCCTCCAAGTAGAATCAAGCCTTTTTGAATAGAAAATATCAAGGCTACCATAACATGGATAGCCAGCAGAAGAAAAGTATAATGTTTCGTCATCGTAACCCAAAAATGGAGAGGTGTCATCGTCGGCAGTATTAATGTCCGAACCCAAGTTGATAGGCTTTGAAAAGGTTCCGTCGTTAAGTCTAAAACTTACATATAAATCTAATCCACCATAGGAATCCTTCCCCTCCAAAGATAATATCAAAATTCTTCCGTTCAGTGCTAAGAAATATGCTGTCTTCTCGTTTAAATTTTCAAAATCATGAATAAAAATTCCCTCGGGAAAATTCCAATCATATCCATTAAACCTGGCAATTGAAACCCCTTTGCTCATAGATCCATCTGGATTATATAAATTACCGACGACTAAAGACAATCCATCGCTTGTCGTTCCAAATGCAAAATTGTGATTATCATTATTAACTGGATAGGGCAATAATGTTGCTGGGGAAAAATTTCCTTGTTCATCAATATCCGAAAACCAAATGTCTTGTTTCTTTCGAGTTCCAAAATTTGCGGGATGCCCTTCGCGGGTAAAATAAAGTCTTCTTCCGTCGGGTGTTACTATAGGGGCAAGTTCTTGATAAGGAGAATTAACATTGGGACCTAAATTTATAGGTTGAGTAATTTCGTATGGTGGTATTTGGACTTCATTTATTTTTATGTTAAAACCCAATTCATTTTCCGATGAAATACCAACAGCATCGACTTGCAAAAAATCATTAAGTTGAGCAGTTTTGAAAAGAATTATTATTGATTTAACCTTGTAATTCGTTGCATGAATTAGCGTTTTAAAGAGAATACCCTTTTGTCCTTTAAACTCAAACAAAGTTTTATTATAAGATAAATACTTATTTTCTTTTTCATCTACCAAAAATATTTGATTGATACAGTCCTGGGAGTTATTCAAGTTTACAATTATTGTTCTAACAATTTGAGGGTTTTTAAATCCAAGATGAATGTATTCACCATCCTTGTTCTTTATGTACCGAGGTGTCCAAGCACATGGCGAAAAGCCGAAATCTGGCAAAACGCTCGGTTCTCCAAGTGCTTGATCGGCGGAATATTGTCTTTTCCCAAGTTCAGAAGAAAAAGAGATAACGTACGAAGCCCACTGAATTGTGGAATATAGTTTCATTAAACTAAAAAAAAGAAAAATTATCGACAGGCTAAGAATTTTCATAGAGTTTGTTGTACAAGATCTTTAACATTTGAAATTGCTTAACATTATGAACTCGTATGAAATCTACTTGAAAATTCAAAAGGAGTGAATGAAGAATCAGGGTTGGATCGTCCCTTTCTATTGGATTTTCAATTCCTAATGTCTTACCAATGAACGACTTCCTTGATAATCCCAGCAACAAAGGAACTTTAAGTTGATAGAAATTAGGAATATTACGAAGCAACTCCCAATTATGTTCGACATTCTTACCAAAACCTATTCCAGGGTCTGCAATAACAGAATTAACTCCGAGTTGTCTTGCGAAATCAATTTTGTTCATTAAGAAGTCGAAAACCTCCTCAACAACATTTTGATAAGTTGGATTAATCTGCATTGTTTTAGGCGTACCCTTTATATGCATAATAATTAAGGTGCAATTTTTTTCCGCTGCCAAGTAAGCTAGCCTAACATCATTTTGCAAACCACTGGTATCATTAATAATTGTAGCACCTGCTTTGATAGATTCGGAAGCAACCTCATATTTTTTAGTATCTATAGAAATTATGGCATCAGGCTTTTCTTTTTTAATTCCTTCAATTACAGGTAAGACCCTTTTCAATTCTTCCGTTATGCTCACGGGTTCGGAGCCAGGTCGAGTACTTTCACCCCCAATATCTAAAATATCTGCACCATCTTCAAGCAACTTAAGTCCCCAGATAATTGCCGCTTTAGTGTGCGAAAATAGCCCCCCATCTGAAAAGGAATCTGGTGTGACATTTAATACTCCAATTATTTTAGGGAATTTCATAAACCAACCAAATAAAAAAAACAAAATTATAAAATAAAAATAAGAACCAAACTTTTATTCAGTTTAAAATCTCAAAGTCTAATGGAAAGAATACAAATAATCTGGTTCAAAAGAGATCTGAGAATACAAGATAACCCACTTCTAAGCTTAGATTTCTGTTTTCCCGTATTACCAATTTTCATTTTCGACAAAAACCTACTGCAAAAGCTACCCAAAAACGATAGAAGAGTAAGTTTTATCTTAGACCAAATCACAAAACTAAAAGAGAATTTAATCAAAATTAATCTTAATCTTGCATTATTTTCTGGAGCACCACTTCAAATTTTCGATTACTTATCCCATCAATATCAAATAGTTAATATTTTCTCCTCGACCGATAATGATCCTTATTCCAAACAAAGAGATGTAGAATTATCAAGAAAATACAATTTAAAAATAAAATTCGATAATTTTATAATTGATCCAGAGAAAATCAAAACGAAACAAGGAAAAGTCTACACAGTATTCACACATTTCAAAAATGCGGTTAAAGAAATTGTTGAAGAACTTAGAACTTACAAAACTTTGGAAATCTCACCAAGATTAAAACTTGCACATTATGATAAATTTAATCAAATCATTGAAATAGAAAATACAAAAGTACTTTTTAAGCCGGTTGATATTAAATCAATTGGTTTCGAACGCCAGAAAGTTGATTTCGATGGTGTAATTAAAACACCACAAGAACTATTGAGTCAATTTTCAAAAGTCATAGACGATTATGAAACAATAAGAAATTTACCTTCCTTGCGCGGTACTTCATTGCTTAGCACACATCTTCGTTTTGGGACTATATCTATACGCGAACTAGTTCGCTGGGCTTTAGTGAATAATGCAAATACGTTTTTATCCGAATTGATTTGGAGAGATTTCTTCAATTATATTCTTTACAACTTTCCAGAAACAACAAACGAAAATCTTCAAAAAAATGTTAAAATTGAATGGAGTAACAATACAGATAATTTCGAAAGATTTGTAAGAGCCGAAACTGGAATTCCTCTTGTAGATGCTGGTATTAGGGAGTTAGTTCAAACTGGATATATGCATAACAGAGTGCGAATGGTGGTTGCAAGTTTTTTAACAAAGAACTTATTAATTGATTGGAAATGGGGTGAAGATTTTTTTGCCCGTCATTTATTTGACTATGAAACATCTTCGAATGTCGGAAATTGGCAATGGGTTGCTGGAGTTGGAACAGACCCCCGATCGGCGACCAGAATTTTTAATCCTTTCTTACAATCTAAAAAATTTGATCCGGAGTGTGAATACATTTATCGCTATGTTCCAGAATTACGAAACATTCCACCCATTAAAATCCACGACCCAGAGTTTATATTTAACTCAAAAATTTTGGGGTATCCGAAACCTATCATCAAAGATCTTAAATCCTGTACATTGGCATTTAGTCTTGCTTATAAAAAGAACACCTGAACATTTGCGAACAAATAAGACTTAAAATTATTGTAGTCCAAATAAGGTTGTAAAATAATCGAAAGCTTTTAAAATTCTGGAACCATACCAAGAGAAATAATCTCCTCGAACAATAATAATTTCGGATGATGGAAACAATTCTCTGAATTCTTGGATGTGCTTTTCCTTAAATGGATATGGTTCAGTGGAAAGTAAAACCAAATCTGCTGAAACATAAGACAAATTCTCGACCATAACTATCGGATACCTTGAGGAATTGGGTATTTCTTTTGCAAGATTATATAAAGAACATAATTGCAACATAGAATTGATAAAAGTTCTTTCTCCGGCAACCATGTATGGTTTTCGCCAAATAAAGTACAATACCTTTTTCTTGTAATATTTTGAATGACTTATTTTATTTAAAAAAATCTCTTTTTTTTCTAGAATATTTGATATAGTCCTTTTTGCTTCCTCAATAACATTGAATATCAAACCAAGTTTTTCGATTAAATCATAATTATTCTCGATTGTAATAATTTCACTAACCCAAACGGGAACGACCTTTTGAAGTTCTAAAATTTGTTCTTTTTCATTTTCTTCTTTATTTGCAACAATAATATCTGGCTTCAACCCTAATATCAATTCAATATTTATCTTTTTTGTGCCACCAACTTTTGGAATTTTATCAACAAGACCCTTGGGCTCGACACAAAAATTTGTCCTACCAACTATTTTATCCCCCAATCCTAAATCGAAAAGCAATTCTGTCAAGGAAGGAACGAGTGATATTATTCGCTCTGGTGTTTTATGTAGTTCAATTTTGTTCCCAATATGATCTAAAGTAATCAACATATCCTCTCCACAAAATCAAATGTTTATAAAAGAAAAACGTTTCTACAAAATTATAATTAATATTGATCCTGATGAAAACGGACAAAGCACAAAACGATGTGATTTTAAACGGAAACAATATTTCAATACCTTCGGTACTAACAATTTTACCATTAAGAGACATTGTAATTTACCCCTACATGATCTATCCAGTACTTATTGGTAGAGCAAGTTCTATTCAAGCAATTACCGAAGCAATTGACAAAGACAAATTTATTTTTTTAACAGCTCAAAAGGACCCAACAATAGAGGAACCAACATTTCAAGATATCTACCAATTTGGAACAACTGCAAAAATCTTGCAAGTAGTCAAGTTGCCCAATAATCTTTTAAAAGTCCTTGTCGAGGGTTTGTACCATTCTAAAATACTTGAACCATTGAAAAAAGGAGACTTTCTAGCTGCAAAGATTGCTCCAATACAATCTACCTACGACGAATCAGACCCGGAAATAAAAGCATTCGAACGAAGAGCCTCGGAACTGTTTTACAATTACGTTCGTTCCCATAGATTGCTTTCACCAGACGTCTTTACAGCATTCGAAAATATCAAAGATCCAATCCGAAGGCTTTATTTTGCTGCTGCAAACATACATCAAACTGTTGATGTTAAACAAAGAATCCTGGAAAAAACAACTCTGAAAGAACAATATTTCGAACTCAATTCAATATTAACTTCAGAGCTTGAAATTCTAAAGATTGAAGAAGAAATCGATTCTAAAGTTCAGAGCAGATTGCAAAAAACCCAGAAAAAGTACTATATCCAAGAACAAATTCGTGCTCTCCAAAAGGAACTTGAAGAAGAAGAGGAAGATGTTCCAGAAATCGCAAAGTTGAAGGAAGCAATTGAAAATGCTAAAATGACCGAACACGCTTACAAAAAAGCTATTGAAGAGTGGGAACGACTTAAAAAAACTCCCTCTATGTCTCCGGAATATTCCGTTAATAGAACTTATTTAGAATGGCTTACCTCGCTGCCATGGTCGACAAAAACCGAAGATAACTTCAGCATAGAACATGTAAAAAAAATATTAGATGAGGACCATTACGACTTAGAAAAACCAAAAGAAAGAATTTTGGAATACATTGCTGTATTAAACGTAGCCGGGAGTCTTAAAAGACAAATTCTATGTTTCGTAGGTCCACCGGGAGTTGGTAAAACATCCCTTGCACGCTCCATTGCTCGTGCCTTAGGAAGAAAATTTGTACGCTTTTCACTTGGTGGAGTCCGCGACGAAGCTGAAATCCGAGGCCATCGCAGAACTTATGTTGGAGCAATGCCAGGAAAAATTATTCAAGCAATGAAAAAAGCTGGAACCACAAATCCAGTAATTCTTTTAGATGAGATTGATAAAATGTCGATGGATTTTCGTGGTGACCCCTCTGCAGCACTATTAGAAGTATTAGATCCGGAACAGAATGTTTCTTTCCAAGACCACTATATTGAAGTAGAGTACGATCTTTCCAACGTTCTATTTATTACTACTGCAAACATAAAGTATGAAATACCTTTGCCATTGCTCGATAGGATGGAAATAATTGAACTGTCCAGTTATCTTGAACCTGACAAAATTGAAATCGCAAAGAAACACATAATTCCAAAAATAAAAGAAGAATATGGAATTCAAGACTTAAAAATTGATATTACAGACAAAGCTATTATAAAGGTAATAAGAGAATATACTCGTGAAGCAGGCGTAAGAAATCTTGAAAGAGAACTCTCTTCTATTTTTAGAAAAAAAATCAAAGACATTATTACTGAATTTGAAAACAAAGAAAAACTTGATCCAGAAGATGACTTTAAACAAGCATTAAGGGAAAACACTAAATTCAAAAAATTCATTAAACGAAAAAAATTCACTATTGAAGAAAAGCAAGTTGAAAATTATTTAAAAGTACCCAAATTCAAAACAAAGAGGGAAGACCTCGATCCCAAGGTTGGAGTTGCAGTTGGACTTGCCTGGACAAGCGTTGGAGGCGATACTATGCCCATCGAAGTTGCAATTATGCCAGGGCAAGAACGATTTACCCTAACTGGACAACTTGGCGATGTAATGAAAGAGTCTGCAAAGGCCGCTCTTTCTTTCATTCGAGCAAATTATCACGAATTAAAAGTACCAAAAAATTTCTTTTCGAAACGTGAAATTCATATCCATATTCCAGAAGGTGCAATACCAAAGGATGGACCATCAGCTGGAATCACTATCGCTATAGCATTAATTTCTGCAGCAAGTGGTATAGCGGTTCGTGGTGATGTTGCAATGACTGGGGAAATTACCCTTCGAGGGAATATTCTTCCAGTCGGTGGCTTGAACGAAAAGCTACTTGCAGCAAAAAGGGTTGGTATTAATTTAGTAATAATTCCCAAAGATAACGAACCCGATCTGGCAGAAGTCAATGAATATGTAAAATCTGGTCTCAAAATTATTCCAGTAAAACATATTTTCGAGGCTTTATCTCACGTTTTTGTAAATTGGCAAAATAAAAATGGTTACAGCAAAAAGAAAGAAGATGGAAAAATTAAAGCAAAAAATTAAACAATTACAACAAGTATTTACCGAAAATGATTTCGATGAATTTTATCAAGATTTTTTAAATGCTTTGAATAATGGAGAAATTCGTGCCGCTGAACCGCACCCCGATGGCAACTGGAGGGTCAATACTTGGGTTAAGGAAGGAATACTTCTACTTTTCAAGCATGGTAAAATCTGTGACTTATCCCAAAAGATGTTCCATTTTTACGACAAAAAAACACTTCCTTTAAAATCTTTTTCAAGCCCAAATTTTGTTCGAATTGTCCCTGGTGGTACTTCAATTAGATCTGGTAGTTTCATTGGTAAAAACGTAATTATTATGCCTCCGGCATTTGTAAATATTGGAGCATATGTTGACGAAGGAACATTACTTGATTCACACTCATTAGTTGGTTCATGTGCTCAAATTGGTAAGCGTGTCCACTTAAGTGCATCGGCACAGATTGGTGGGGTTTTAGAACCAGTAGGAGCCCGACCCGTGATTATTGAAGACGACGTATTTATTGGGGGCAATTGTGGAATTTACGAAGGTGTACTCGTCCGCAAGGGCGCTGTAATTGCTGCTGGTGTAATCTTAACCTCCTCTACAAAAGTTTTCGACCTTGTAAATGAAATGGTATATAACTCAACCCCAAACTCACCTTTGGAAATCCCTGAAGATGCAGTTGTTGTTCCCGGGACACGAGTTTTAACTAGCAATTTTGCCTCCGCAAATGGGCTCTCAATTTATACACCTTTAATAATTAAATATCGAGATAAGCAAACAGAAGCAAAGTCAGCTTTGGAACAATCTTTGAGGTTACTTTGAATAACAATACAATAAAGGGGTTAAGAACACTGGCTTTCACAAATTTTGTCGTGTTTATTCTTTTTTTGATACCATTTTTGATAACAAAAAACTTTTGGTTTTTAACTGCAAGTATTATTAACTTGCTTGGTGTCTTTTTCCTATTTTTTTTGATCAATAAATTTAATAAAACATTAAATAAAGATGGACAAAAATAAAATTATACCTAAGCTTAGGGGAGACATTGTTTTTCGAGTAATCGAAAATGGGGATAAGAAAAACATATTAATCTACGACGAAAGAAAAATTGCCAATCAACCTCTGATTTTTCCAGTTGAATTTGCCTCTCTTCTTCAATTTTTTGATGGAAAAACAACTATCGGACAACTCGAAAAAATAATAAGCCAGTATTACCAGGAGGATACCAATAAATTTTTAAAAAATTTCGAGAACCTAATAGAAGACTTAAATATTTTATGTTATCTCGAAACCCCATATTTTTTCCAGGTTCGTGATGATTATATAGCATATCAAAACTCACCAACACGTCCACCAATTTGTATTGGGCATTCCTATCCATCGGAACCCAACGAGCTTAAAAAGTACCTTAAGACAATTTTAAACAAAAGCAAGCTGTCTACCCAGGATCCATCAGTAAATTCAATAATTGTCCCACATATTGATTTTGCAATTGGAGACCCTGCCCACCATGTTTATGCTGAAGCCTACAATTTAATTAAAGATAATCAATACGATGTTTACATTATCTTTGGAACTTCTCATTATGGAAATTCCGATTATTTTATGTTAACTTACAAAGACTTTGAAACTCCCTTTGGAGTTGCTTTTACAGACAAAGAGTTTATTTCTCACTTCTCTAAGTTGCTTTCATATGATTTAATAATAGACGAACAAGCACATAGATTTGAGCATTCAATAGAGTTTCAAATTCTACTTTTGCAATATGTTTTCAAAAATCCTAATATTAGAGTAATTCCTATACTTGTTGGCCCATTCCATGAATTTATGTACAGCGACTCTCTCCCAACCTCCAATGGAAGAATTCAAGAATTTTTCACAAAATTTAGAGACGCAATTTTCGAGAAATTCAAGAATCCATTATTCATAGCAAGTGTGGATTTTTCTCATTTTGGAAGAAAATTCCACGATCCATTTGACGCTATGGAACATATAAACACAATAAAAGCGCACGATTACAAGTTGATTGAACACATTAAAAATTGTGATCCTGATGGATTTTTTAAAGAAATTTCAAAGGTTAAGGATAGGTTTAAAATCTGTGGTCTTTCACCAATTTACTCACTTTTATCCGTTGTGAAACCAACCAAAATTGATTTCCTTGCTTACGATTTTTGGGATGATGCCCAAAATAAGTCAATTGTTAGTTTTGCAAGTTTGTGTTTCAAGGGATACAAATAGAAGCAAATAATTATCTAAATTTTAACAAAGAAGGTAGTCCCTTTGCCTACTTCGGATTCGAAGTACAACGAACCATCTAAAAGTTCAACAAGTTTCTTAGCATTAAAAAGTCCAATACCAAGACCCTCGTACCGTCTGGAAAGTCCCTCGCTACCTTGTCTAAACAACTCAAAAATGTCACCAACAAAATCTGAATCTATTCCAATCCCGGTATCCTTAACCTCGATTAAAAAACGATTTCTTCCGTTTTCTTGCAATGTTTTTACTTTGATTCTCACTTCGCCTTCGGGTGTAAATTTTACAGCATTATGAATCAAATAATACATAATGCTGGAAAGCAATTCTCTGTCTGTCAAAACATCACAATTCTCACAATCAATTTGAAGGATTAATTTCAAATTTTTATCCTTAATCAAAAAGTTAATATCTTGAATTAAAACATTGAAGAAAGAACGTAAATCAATATTTTCTTTACGAGGTTTTAAAACACCACTAACAATTTGTGAAGCGTAAATCAAGGACTCAAGGGTTTTAAATAATCTATAGCCAGACTCATAGATCAAATTTGCAAACTCTTTGCTCTCAGAATTTTCACTTAAAGATTCTAATATTTTAGAAAAACCAAGTATACCATTCATAGGGGTGCGAAATTCGTGGCTAATATTTAGTAAAATATTAGATTTAAGTTTTTCTAGTTCTTCTGCTCTTTCTTTTTGTTTTTCAAGTTGAAACTGATAATTTTTTTGATCTGTTATATCCGAAAAGACTAAAATATAAAAATTATACAATTCAATATATTCTCCAACAACAAGGAACCAGCGCAATCCTTCAACTGTGTGGACTGAAATTTCAATTTTTTCTATTCCTTCGAAGATTAGAGCATTTAACAGTTTTGAAATTTCTTCTTTATGGTGAGGCAATAAATCAAAAAGTGACTTATTTAAGACCATTTCAGGATTTTCACCGAAAAGCTTAATAAAGAAGTTGTTTGCACTATCTATTTTGCCTGTGGAATCTACAATTAGAAAACCATTGGGCGATTTATCGAAAAACAACTTGCCTTTGAACTTTGCTTCGGTGAGTTTAACATCCTTCATATAATCATCGATTGCAAAAGTAATATCGGATTGGATTTTATCAATTATCATTAAATCATCTTCGTCATCAACAACTTCTCCTTTCTTTGATACGAGCAGAAAAACCCCAAACAACTCTTCCTCGTGAAAAGCTGGGATAGCAACAATAGTATTTAATTCCATTTCCAAAAGTTTTAAAATCTCGCTCGTAGGTTTTTTAAGCTCTTTTAAATTTCTGATGAAAACTGTGCTTTTCTTTTGAATGCAGTCCTTTAAAATAGTAAATTTTTTCTCCAATGAATTTTTGCTTTCTTCCTCCCCTATAATTTCTGCTAAGTCGATGCCAAATTTTGACAAAATATGGAATTCGTCTAATTGATTTATGTACTTCAAAAAAATTGATGATCTAAATCCTCCGACTAAAACAAAAATTTCACAAGCCCTTGCAAAAATTTCACCTAATTCAAATTTCCTAACAACTGTCTCATTTATCATTCGAGACATAACCAAAAGTCTGTTCAAACGAGAAACCTTTTTAATTTGAGTAACTAATTGGGTAACATCTTTAATAATGTAGAAAAATAATTTATTTCCATCATATTCAATTTTATTTTGTGATAAAGAACAATAAATTTCCTTTGAGCTTGCGTCGAGTAACCTTATTTCAAGATTCTCTTCATAAGGAGGCTCATGTCCAATTATTTTATCAAAATCTTCGGAGTGTACAAGTTCGAATAATGTTTTTGACTTTAGCTCAGCTTCGGAAAATCTAAGGACTTGGATAGTTTTATTATTAACCTCCAAAATATTATTATTCTCATCACATAAAATAATTAAGTCATTTGCTCCGCGAGTAAACAATTCATATTTCTCCGTTTGTTTGTAAAGCTTTTTTAAATAATCTCTTTCAATCGAGAGCCTTTTTCTTCTTTCAGATTCTTTTAAGGACTTAACCCCTAGTATCATAGCTAAAATGAAGAAAACTCCTGCAACTCCAATAATTAACATTAAAATATAAATTTGAGTAAGGATTTTCGACTCAAAAACTTGAATTGATAAGCCTAGATTGGTTCGTTCTCTTTTAATTCCAACACCAACAGTTTTTAAATCACTAAGTAAAGATTTCCCTTTGAAAAAATTAGGTTTTGCCTCAAATGAAGCATAGGGAATATTATCGTTATCTGGTGGCAGGGACACTATGGAGTTTAGCTTTTTGGGATAGTTCCAAATTACAAATAACTTATTATTGGATAAATAAGAAAAAGTATACTCAACGATTTCATAATCCGACCTGATTGATGGAATGAAGTCTAAAAAGATATCATCTAGGTTGAACAAAGAAATGAAAGAGAAAAATTTTGTAGAGTCATTATTCTGAAATATTTTATTTACGCCCAAAAGTAGAGTAGCTTTTGTTTCGTCTGGTAAAGCTATTTCAACGAAGCTTTGGACAGTTTTTGTCGATGGTGATTTTACCAACACTTTCAAATCTCTTCCATCAATTAACTTTTGGGGGACTTCTTCCCCGGAGTTCAAAGAAAAAAGAGTTTGAGCATTATGGTCCAAAATCCAAAAATTTTGATATTTATGAGATTTAGCAATTGGGGCCACAATTTCTTTCAAGACTTTTTCGTTTGCAAGCCTTGCTTTGTCATTTGGTGGAAATAGGAAATTCCTTAATTCCTTTGATTGTAATATGAAACGAATATCGGCATTTCTTTCATCGAACCATTTATTTAAACTTTTATCAACGGAATTAGCTTGTTGGACTAAATAGTCTTTTGCATAGTCGAAAGTTTTCTGATAAATAAAAATAAGCCAATAAATTGAAAGACTAAGTGCCAGTAATGAGATAATTAAAATTGGCAAATATTTAAGAATCTTTTTCGTAGCACCCATCTTCCTTTCTTGGTAAAATGAAATGAAAAGTAGTTCCAACCTTTGGTTTGCTTTCGAACCAAAGCTTGCCACCATTGATTTTCAAAAGTTCCTTTGTAATATTAAGTCCTAACCCAGTGCCAGTTTCATTTTTTGTTCCAAGGGCTGAAAAATGGAAATCGAGTTGCAAAAGCTTGTCTTGAACTTCGTAAGGAATACCTACCCCATTATCCTGAACCGATATTTGTTCATACCATTTTCCATTTTGTACGATTGGTTGAGAAAAAATCCTAACAACTCCACCTTCGTTTGTAAACTTAATGGAATTCGAAATCAAATTCCTCAATATTGTGGAGACACTGTTTACATCGGCAAAGACACTCGTATTCTCATCAATTCTTGAAAGTAAGACAATGTTTTTTTGTTTTGCTTTATGTTGGAAAAAGGAAACAGTGTTTTCTACAACATATTTTAAATTAACTTCAACTGGATTATGCTTTATTGTTTGGGTTTGTGTTCTTGCCCAAAGAAGTAAGTCCTCAATCAGATCTGCAAGTTTGGAAGACGAAGAATTAATTGCATAAACAAACTCCCTCTTCTCATCGAGTTTTAATTCATCGAAAGAACGAAGAAACTCATCGCTGAGATTCTTAATTCCATGGATTGGATTCTTCAAATCATGTGCAATAATCGAAAAGAAACGGTCTTTAGTTGCATTTAATTCCGCGAGCTCCCTGTTCTTACTATTCAACTGATTGTTAACTCGTTCTAATTCATACTTTTGCGAAATAAGCTCCCTCTGTACTTTCTCCAAATAAGTTGAGTACAAAACTTGTTCAGTAACATCATTGAGAACAAAAAGAGTAGAAGTTGTTGACCCAAACAAAATTGATACAGATGATGCAGCGAAAATTTTCTCACCATAATTCGGAATATACTTGGATGTTATTTTTTCAGAGTGGATATCATTTCCAATCATATTCAAAAGTTTAGCAAGTTCATTAGCGTCGAAATAATTTTCAAGCATGGATATTTCAACTTCGTTACCTTCTTGAAACTCCTGAAATAGTGACTTAGCAGAATGATTTGCAAACACAACCTTGTTTTCCAAAACTACAAAAGCTGGAAGGGGCAATAAGTTAACAATTTCTTTGTGTTTTTGCTCGCTTTCTTTAAGGGCATCTTCCACTTCTTTTTGGTAAGTAACGTCACGGGCAATAACTGAAATACTTAGGGGAGTGCCATCATCATTAAATGTTGGAACTTTTACAATGTCAAAAATCCTACTCCCACCTTCCTTCTTTTTTATTATTTCAATAAAACGAACTGGGGATTTAGCTTCCCAAACATACTGGTCAGATTTTACACATCCTTCTAATTCTTCTTTATAAAATTCGTCAAATTCTATTATATCCAAATCAGTTTTACCAACAACTTCCTTCCCAACAAGATTAAAAACCTCGAGCATACTTTTATTAGCATAAATCCATCTTCCATCTGCATCTTTAATACAAACTGCATCGGGCAAGGCATCAACCATGGAATAAATGAATTTCCAAGTCCTAACTAATTCAAGTTCTTTTTTCTTTTGCTCAGTCCTATCTATACCAACACTAAGTATCTTTACGCATTTTCCACTCGAATCATAAATTGGAGTATTTTTCCAAGAAATCCATACCCTTGTCCCATCTTTTTTTATGTTTTCATTTTCGTTATATTCAAATTTCAGCGGGTCTTGAAGAATCTGCTGAATTAGCTCAAACAAATTTCTTCCTGTTCCACTTTCCTCACGTGGAACTATTGTCCCAGCAGCTCGCTGGTCTATAAGCTCTTCCTTTGTATATCCAAAAAATTTCAAGCCATAATTATTCATGTAAATAATATTACCATTCATGTCCATGTGCAGCAAAATACTATTTAAATTTTCAACCAAATTTTCATATTTAGTAGCGGTCTCTCGATATTGCTTTTGAAGATCAATTAATTCTGTGATATCATGAAATGCGCCCCAAGCGCGCACTAACTTATTATTTTCAATGATTCCAAAAAGCGAGTTTCGAACATAATAGATCTTACCGTTTTCGTCAGTAAAATAAGTTATAAACCCATTCACAGAATAGTTGTTCGAAACAAAATCCTTTATAAGAGCTACCTTCGAAGGATTTGAAGGATTAATAATTTGAGCAAGTGGTGTTCCAATAGCTTCCCTAACAGTTGTAAATCCATAGTATTTTGCAAAAGCAAGGTTACAATCAGAAAGAAAAGCACTATTGAAAATCCAAACTATTTGTTCTTCAATTGGCAAATCAATTGGCATTGCTTCATTTGCCTCGAAGCAAAAAATTGCATCAGTTGAAAGTTCAATGTATGTCCTATACTTTTCTTCACTTTTCTTGAGTTCAAGTTCTAATTGTTTTTGAGTTGTAAAATCCACGAAAATGTGAATTAGCATTTTTTGGGGGTCGTAGTCAAATTCCTCTAAATAGCAAATATGTTGAAAAAAACGAACTTCACCATTTTCTAAGGTAATTGGAAAAGTAGCATCCACCTTTTCAAAATTTTGGGGTTTTCTTTTGACTTTTTCAAATAATTTTTCAAAAGGATGTGGATACAAAATTTCCTGAATATTAAATTTTTCGTAATTTTTTTCTTGGTCAAGTCTAAAGAGTTTTAAAAATTCTTTATTATAAGAAAAAATCTCACCATTAATATCGGTTATTAAAATTCCAACCGGAGATGTACGAAATAATCTGTCCAGGGTTTTCTTTTGTCTCTCATTTTTCAAATACAAATCGCGAAACTCTAAATTCTTTTTTTGTGTGGTTCTCACATAAAAAATTAAAGAAATGATCGAAATCAAAGAAAGTATAAAAACTATTGAAAAAACTATCCAAAAATCCCACTTATGGATAAAAAGAAAATTACTCATATAGATATCGGAATATCTGTTTGTGATGTTGTTTAGCCCAGAAACAAAAGTTTTCCCTAATGTCAAAAGGAATACATTTTCTAAAAAATCACTTCCCATTTTCCCATTCAAAATAATTTCGAAAAACTCTAACAGCTTCGAATAAAACAATTCCACAAGCCACAGAAACATTCAATGAATGCTTCACACCAAACATAGGAATTTCAATAGCATCATCACACAAATCCAAAATTTGTTGGTCAATTCCAACAAGCTCGTTCCCAAGTATAATTACCAATGGAAAATCTTCTTTTTTTAGAGAAGTGTAGTATCGCTTCTTATCGGTGATTTCGAGAGCAAAAATTTTGTTCCCCTCGCTTCTTAAAACATCAATTGCCTTTATTGTATCCTTAAAAAAGCGCCATGGGACGGTTTCTACTGCACCGAGGGCAGTTTTTTCGATTTCTTTTCTTGGTGGATGAGGAGTAAAACCACAAAGGACTAATTCTTTGCATAAGGAAGCATCACAAGTTCTAAAAATAGAACCAACATTGTATAAGCTTCTAACGTTGTAAAGGAGTATGGAGACTGGGTGACGAGCTACGATTTTCGATTGTTCGATGGATAATCTTTCTTTTAAAATCTCATCGTGAAGAAGCCGACGCATTAATTAACCAAAACTAATTTATAAAACTTTACACCATATTCCGAATAAATTTTCAAAAAGTATATTCCTTTTGCCAAACTATTCATAGAAACTTGAAGCTCATTGTTTTTTACATCAACCTCTTCGCAAAAAATTTCATTGCCAATGAAATCTACAACGCAAATATACAAAATATTTGTTTTATTTTGACTTAGCTTAATTTTTATTAACTTATTCTCCTGAATTACTTTAAAATCATCCTCATCCTCTATTTCCACAGTTGAAATTACAACATAAACACTATCGGAGAAATCTGATTCACAACCACTGGGTGGAACAATTTTAACTGAGTAATAACCATCTCTGGTAGGTTTATGCACCATGCCAGTTGCTCCTTGAATTGGCATTCCATTCCAATACCATTGATTCCAGCTTGGATAACTCGACACGAGTTGCCCATCGGATAACCTTCGAATTGATGGTTTCGGTGGAGTTGGAATTATTGAAACATTTAAAAAAGCTGAATCTATACAACCAGCTAGGTTTTTTTGAATTAATTTTATCGTTCCATTCGAAGAATCAAACCAAATTACCTTAATTTTATTCTCAGTCAAATTATTTCGAGAATAACCATTCTTGATAATCCACTTGTTTGTAGGATATTCACTTGAATCGGTCCAATATTCATATTCTCGATTTGAACAAACTTGCTTTGAGCCAAAAATTGTAACTTTGGGAATATCATAAATAGCAAAGTTCTCAGAATATGGCTGGGAACGATATGGCAAGTGGGTTGCCCTAATACGAACTTTATAATTATCACCGCTTGGGATTCCTCTAGGAATTGTACAATTAATTGTCCCCGAACTAGTAGATTTCATTTTTCCAATCTCGTACGAAGGATTAAAAGTTCCATTCACATTCGAAAGCTCGGCAATAAACTCATTGTCACCAAAAAAAGGACAACCACTTACAGTAAAATCGATTGTAAATGTACCGCTTTTGCAAAATTTAGTGTTGCTTACTCGAGAAATTTTAACAATACTGGAACGTTGTGTCTTTGGACTTTCGATAGCACCCATATCTGGGTCTTCTTCGAGAAATGTGTCAATCGGTCGAGGAAAGCCAAACACATCAACACTTGGAGCAATAAACTTCAAAGCTGTACCTAAAGCAGGACTACAAGAATCGGGAGAAAAATTTTCATTTTTTGGATCTATAAACATTGGGTCGTCTGAATAAAAATTTTTGCCTACGACTAACGAAACTTTATCTCTACGAAATTTATTTGGATAATTGAAAATAATACTATAACTCATTTTCAATGTATCGTAAGCATCACCTATGACAGCGATAGTGGAGTCGTTTCCGTAAAAAATCGAATTCCATACCTCCGCCAAAAATCTACCATATAGGAAAAGTCCATAGTATTGACCTTTAGAGACTATCGTAGAGTTAATAATCTTTGGGGTCATCTGAATTCCAAGATCAGAGAAAATAGTAACCTCATCAGAATTATTCCAATAAATCAATGAATTTATAATATTGGAATAGGAGCGCCAGTTATAAATCCCACCAGATGCATTATTTCTGATAATACATTTTTCCACATCAATATTTGTCATATCTGTATAAATCCCAGAACCAAAATATTTTGCTTTATTATTTTCAATTCTGCAATTAATTACTTTAACTCTTCCCGCATTGTAGCAGTAAATAGCTCCTCCGAAAGCCCAAGCTTCGTTGTTTTGGATTATTAGATTTCTTAAAATTGGAGAAGTATTCTGATATTTTATCGTGATTCCTGGACCATTATCCATTTGATAATTTACGCCATTTTGTATTGTAAATCCATCAATAATTGTTGCATGAGACTCACCATTTTCAAGTGTAATAACGGGATTACCGTTTTTCTGTCCATCGATTATGGTTTTCTGTGGCCCAGCAATTCCAATTAAAGTAACATCAATTCCTCGGAATACTAGATTTTCGAAATAAGTCCCAGGTCTAACATAAATTGTATCGTAAAACCAAGCTTTGTCAATAGCCTTTTGTATTGTCTGAAATGGCTTGTTGCTTGATCCTTCGTTTGTATCATTTCCATCAGTATCAACAAAGAAAGCACTTCCAAGGTAAAGAATGATTCTTGCGGGATAGGGGTTGGAAACAAAAGATGGATTCGAAGCAGTGGCGCGAATTTGGTAATCTTTTCCAACTTGCAAATTACCTAATATTCGACACTTAATAACAGTATCGGACTGGGAAGCTACTCTTCCAATTTCTATAGGATTAGAAAAATTACCAAGGTGGTCGGAAATTTGTATCGAAAAAATATTATTAGTATTAAACTTTTCGCTAGTTTTCAAGAGAACTTCGAACTCCTCACCAATTTTGAAAGCATTTTTGGGCAAGTGAAGATCAACAATCGTTTGCGAAAAAGCTAAGATTGGAACTAAAAAAATTTGTAAAAAAAATATAACTTTTTTCATATATCACCTTATTAAATATCACCTTATTAAAAATAAATTTGTCTCTTTTCGTCATTTGAGTTTAAAAAATCTCACAATATGGACGTGCTAACAAAAAGCAAAGATAATACCAAATTGCTAACAATACCAGATTTCGAAGCTTCACTTGAGCAAATATTTAATGTCATCAACAGAAGTAAAGAATTTCTCATTTTAACACACACAAATCCAGATGGTGATGCAATTGGCTCTTGCCTAGCACTCTATCACTACTTAACTCAAAAAAATAAAAAAGTTGCATTAAAAATATTAAGCCCAGTACCTACTAACTTACAATTTTTGTCTGGAATAGAAATATTTGAAATTTTAACTAACCAATCGAAATACAATATACAAAAAAATTTCGATGCGATTTTTATTTTGGATCTGAACGATATTTCTAGATTAAAGGAAATTCAAAGCGGTATCGATAATTCAAATGCTGTTAAGGTAGTAATCGATCACCACCAAGAGCCCAAAAATTTTGCAGATTATTACCTCGTTGATACCACCGCGAGCTCTACAGGCGAGATACTATACAAATTGCTTAAGAAGGACAAAAGTATTAAATGGGCACCAGAAATTATCGAAGGGCTTTACGTTGCTATAATGACCGACACTGGGAATTTCCGATTTGAACGCACCGATGGCGAAGTGCATCGAATTGTTGCCGATTTAATAGACCTTGGTGTCGACCCAGTTAAACTTTACAATGAAGTTTACAACAAGATACCACTCAATGCTGCCAAACTTATGGGTTTAGGATATGCCCGCCTGGAAAGTTATTATCAAAACAAACTCGTGGTTATGCCAATATTTCATAAGGATTTTGTTGAAACAAATTCCGTAGAAGAGGACACCGAAGGCTTCGTAGAATCCCTTCTTTCAATTGATGGTGTTGTTATGAGCATTTTGATGTTAGAAGTTGTTAAAAGAAACGAAATTCGAGTTTCTATACGTTCAAAAGGTAACTATTCGGCAAGAAATTTAGCATTGAATTTTGGAGGCGGCGGACACATCAACGCTGCTGGTTGTAGATTTTATAATTCAGATTTTAATGCTGTAAAGCAAAATATTATTGACAAAGCTAAGGAAATCTTACTATAATTGACTTGATTATTCAATATCCATTGAACTAATAAATTCATCAAATGTTTGTCTCTTTCTTATCAACCTAATACTTTCTTCATCAACAAGGACTTCAGCTGGCAAAGGTCTTCCATTATAGTTGGAAGCCATCGAAAAGCCATAAGCACCTACATCTGATACCACGCATAAATCCCCTTCTTCAACTTCTGGAAAAGGTACATTTTTCCACAAAACATCGGAATTTTCGCATATCTGACCACAAATTTGGACAAGATTAGTTAAATCATTTTTTCCGTAAACGGAAATTTTATGATAAGCACCATACAAGGTCGGTCTCAAAAGTGTATTCATTCCTGCATCAATACCTACAAATTTTTTGTAGCCATTCTTTACCCCAGTGACTTTTGTAACCAAGTAACCAACATTGCCAACAAGATATCTACCTGGTTCGATTTTTAGCTCAGGTGTACCCAAATCATATTTATCACAAAACTCAAAAAATACCTCGCTAATCAATTGAGCAGTCAATTCGATATCCAATTCTTTCTCATCTGGGAAGTAAGGAATTCCAAAACCACCTCCAATATCTATGTAATCTGGTTTTATTTCCAAATCTCGGAAAATTTTACCTACAATTCTGAATAATTTTTCCACAATTTCGGCAAAATACATAGGTTCTAAAATATTAGACCCCGTCATGATATGAACACCAAAACTTTTTATCCCATCAGCTTTTGCTTTAAAATAGGCTTGATGCAAAAGTTCATATGGAACACCAAACTTAGCATCTGCTCCTCCTGTTGTTATACCTTCAAAACCTCCTTTACCAATTCCAGGATTAACCCGAAAGCTTATGAAGCTTGGCTTTTTGACTTTTAATAAACGATTGTATGAGGATATATCATCAAGGTTAGCTTTAATATCAAACTTAGAAATCAAAACCAAGTCTTCCAAACTCTCGTAATTTCCGGTATAAACTATCTTTTTATTATTGAAACCAGCTTTGAAAGCAAGAAGCAATTCAAAAGGAGATGAGCAATCTACTCCACAACCCAGTTCATTCAAAAGTTTCAAAATATGGACATTGGAGTTGGATTTAACAGAAAAATGTATTTGAAATTTTCTAAAATACTTTTCGAAAGCATTCCTCAGGCGATTGTAATTTCCCAAAAGCTTTAATTTATCGTAAATATACAAGGGGGTACCGTATTCATTGGCAATAACCTGAATATCATGATTACAAATTTTGTCCATTTTTAACATCTCTTTTATTTCCCAAAAAACTCATTGTGTAGATTTTCAACAGACTGTTTTAAATGTTTTTCTTTTACAACTATACTAAGATTTATATCGGAAGCTCCCATACTAACCATTTGAATTTTAATCCCTTCAAGTACCTTAAAAATTCGATATGGTACAGTAGAAGAATATTTTAGCCCTTCACCGATAACAGAAATAATTACATTATGGTCGATAACATCTACATCGGAAATTTCTTTTAATTCTTTAACTATTTTTGAAAGATTCTTTTTGTTTTCAATGGTTAAAGATATACTAACCTCGGAAGTAGATACAAGGTCAATTTCTGTTTCGTACCGTTTAAAGACATCGAAAACACGGGCTAAGTATCCATATGTTCCCAACATTCGATTGGAAACAATATTTATCACCACTACATTTTTCCTAAAAGTAATTGCTTTCACTTCTTTTTTTGAAGAGGATCTATAAGTGATGAGCGTACCAGGACTACTTGTATTAAAAGTATTCTTAACAAAAACTGGAATTTTTTTCTCCACTGCGGGGAAAATTGTCTTAGGATGTAAAACTTTTGCACCAAAGATAGCCATTTCTGATGCTTCAACATAGGAAATTTCTTTTATTAATTTTGCACTTGGAACAAGATTGGGATCGGTTGTCATTATTCCATCAACATCGGTCCAAATTTCCAATTCTTTTGCCCCTACCAAGGAAGCAATAACAGATGCAGAGTAGTCGGAGCCACCCCTACCAAGAGTGGTTGTATATCCATCGATCGTCGAACCGACAAAACCACCAGTGATATAGTAACTAAATTTTTTATTTTTAGTAATAAAATCAATAATTCTTTTTTTAGTTGCATCAAAGTCGACTTCTGCACATGTGAAATTGGAATCCGTAATTAATATTTCCCTTGGATCAACATAAGAAATAGAGAAACCTTTCAATTTTAAATATTCATAAATGATAATAGATGAAAGTATTTCACCAAAGCTCAAAATTACATCAATCGACCGAGGTGTAATTTCTCCTAAGATTTTCAAGGCATTTACAAAATGTCTCAAATTTGCCGTTTGTTCATCAATTAATTTTTGAGTTTCAATTGGTAATCCCAATTCAATAGCTGTCTTTTGATGTCTTTCGAGCAAGCCATTAATAATCGAATCAACTTTATATAATTCCTTCTTATTCAAATACTCAACAATTTGCAAAAGGTAATCTGTTACTTTAGAGAAAGCAGAAACAACTATAAAAGTAGTTTCTTTTTTCGAGGACAGTATGGAATAAACATGTTGAATAGCATTAGAATTTGCAACAGAAGTTCCACCAAACTTGCACACTATCATAATTTAACCTTAAATTAAGGAAGGAAAAAATTATAGTCCAATTTCTTTAGCACAATTCTTCATCCCATCGATGGTGATTTGAATTAAATCATCAAGAGTAATACCCAGCATTTCGGCACCCTTCTGAATGATATCTCTATTGGCGCCAGCGGCAAAGTTTTTCTCTTTCCATTTCTTTTTCACTGATTTAACCTCAACATCAAAAATACTTTTAGAGGGCCTTACGAGAGCAACAGCAGTGATTAAGCCAGTTAATTCATCTATTGCAAAAAGGTATTTTTCCAACAAAGTTTGTGGCTCAATATCGGTACAAGTTCCCCACCCATGGGAAAGAACTGCCCTAATCAAATTAGAATCCCAGCTTTGTTCTTCGAGTATTTTCTTAGTAATTTGGCAATGTTGCTCGGGATACATCTCGTAATCTAAATCGTGTACTAGCCCGACAATTCCCCATAGTTCCTCGTCTTCGCCAAGTTTTCGAGCAATATGACGCATCACACTCTCTACAGCAAGTGCATGTTTAATCAAAGATTCAGTTTTATTATAACTTATTAATAAATTAAAAGCCTCTTCCCTTGTAGGTATTTTGTTCCCCAAATTTTACTCCAAATAAGTGTAACCATACAAACCAGAGCGATAATTCGATAGAAATTCCTTCCCTTCTTGGGGAGAAATTTTTCCTTCTTTGACAGAGGTTGTCACCCACGTTTCAATTATTCTAACTAACCTTTTGGCATCATATTGAACATAATCCAGCACCTCGGCAACAGTTTCACCGTCTATTACCTGAACTATTTTGTAAGAATCGTCATCGGCGGCTACATGTACAGCATTAGTGTCCCCAAAAAGATTATGTAAATCCCCAAGAATTTCTTGGTAAGCACCAACAAGGAACACACCAATATAATAGGGTTCGTTCGGTTTAAACTCGTGAACTGGTAGATAATGGGCAAAATTTTTTGTACCTATAAAATTCTCGATTTTTCCATCGGAATCACAGGTAATATCGTGAAGTGTAGCATTGCGAGTGGGTCTTTCGTTAAGCCTATGTATTGGAACAATGGGAAAAACTTGGTCAATTGCCCAAGAATCTGGCAATGATTGGAATAAAGAAAAGTTGCAAAAATACTTATCGGCAAGCATACGCGAAAGTGGGCGAAGTTCGTCGGGCATATGTTTCATCTCTGAAGCTATTTGATAGATTTCGGAAGCGACAGTCCAAAACAATTTTTCAACCTTTGCTCTTGTTTGCAAATCTATCAAACCCAAACTAAACAGATCGAGCGAATCTTCTCGGATTTGCTGAGCGTCGTGCCAAGTTTCTAATATATTGGTGGAATTGACATTTTCCAAAAGATTGAATAATTCCTTCACATTTTCGTGGTCTGTTTCGAGAAGTTCATCATTTTCATAATCCCAAGTAGGATTAACTGTAGTTTCAAGCACATTAAATACTAAAACTGAGTGATGAGCAGTTAATGATCGACCAGACTCCGTGATGATATTGGGATGGGAGAGATTGTTCTTCTCGCAAGCTTCAGTAATCATGTAAACAGCATCATCGACATATTCTTTAATTGTATAATTAACGCTACTTGGACTGAATGAGCGAGTACCATCGTAATCGACACCCAAACCACCACCAATATCTACATATTCAATATTACAGCCTAATTTACGAAGTTGAACATAAAACTGAGAAGATTCTCTCAATGCATTTTTTATCATCCGAATATTTGTGACTTGGCTACCGATATGGAAATGTATCAGTTTAAAAGAATCTAACAATTTGTGGGTACGAATAAAATCAACTGCTTCTATTAACTCGCTGGAAGTAAGCCCAAATTTGCTCTTATCACCTGCGGAATCCTCCCATTTCCCACTACCCTGAGTTGAAAGTTTAATTCTAATTCCAATGTTGGGTTTAATCTTTAAACGTTTTGCAATTGAAATAAGCAACTTTAATTCGTTTAATTTCTCTGCAACGACAAAAATTTTTCGACCCATTTTTTGAGCTAGCAAAGCAAGCTCAATGAAACTTTCATCTTTATACCCATTGCAAATAACAAGGGAATCGGGTGAGCTTGCAACTGCAAGAACTACATGGAGCTCTGGTTTGGAACCAGCTTCTAAACCAATATTATATTTTTTTCCATATCGCATTATCTCTTCGACAACTGGTCGTACCTGATTAACTTTGATTGGATAAACATTATAATATTTTCCTTTAAACCCATATTCTTTCGAAGCTTCTTCGAAACATTTTGTTATGGTCTCTATTCTATCATCTAGGATATCGGGAAACCGAATAAGAACCGGTAGGGAAACATCTCGCAAGATCAACTCATCGACTAATTCCTTTAAATCTATTTTAACTCCATTTTTAGATGGAATCACAGTAATATTCCCTTTTTCATTTATATCGATATAATTTTGCCCCCAACCTCTAATGTTGTAAAGTTCTATCGAATCCTCATTTCTCCATCTTCTCATTCGTAACCAACTTTAATTTTAAAACTTACAAAATTAATATTTCTTAGTCTTTCCATACAAATTCAAAAAGAAAGGAAGAAAGTGTTACTAGAAGTCCAGAATAAGCAATCATTAACAAATTGTTTTGCAAAATTAAATTTAAATTTTTACCAATTATCGAAAATTGAGTTGCTTCGATACCCACCATGAGGAGGGGAATAAGTATAGGAAGTGAGAGAATTGGAAACAAAGCACCTTTGACGTTTGCTTTTGCCACAATTGCTCCGATTATTGTAGAACAACCCGCAATCCCAATTCCTGAATTTATTAAAGTAAGAATAAACATGAAGAAGAAGGAAATGTTTACCATGTCGAAAAATATAAGAAACATTAAAATTGATGTCAAATTCACCATTAATGACAATAGTAAGTTGAATATAAATTTACCAAAGAAAAGGGAATAAGGTGTAGAAATGAGCTTCAACAAAAAAACCGTTCCCTTTTCCTCTTCGCTAACAAATCCTCGAACCATTCCAGTCATCGAAGCAAAAAAAATCACAATCCAAAGCATCCCGGAATAAATTGGAGTTTGAATTAAATGCGACGGTATGCTAAAATTCACAATCGTTGTAGAAACTAGAGTAAAAAGAACCGTTGTAGTAATCGTATAACGATTTCTGAATTCTATTTGTAAATCCTTGTAGGTTACAGCTATAAACCCTTTCAACTTTCCAAGAAATTTTTAAGGACTTTTAAACGAGCCAATCCCTTGAATATTGCTTTTTATCGATATATTTTACCTTTGCATTGGAAAACTTTGGGTTTGTAATCTCATATTCAATGAAATGCCGTTCAAGATGTCCGTTTACCTCATAGTATCGATACCCAATAATTCCCGCCTTAATCAACTTGCTTACAATTTCCCAAAACTTATTTTGCTCCTTTTCATTTAATCGCAGCCAACTAAAAAAATTTGAATCGCCAAGGTCAAAAATACTATCAACAGCTCCCCAAACATTACTAATGTCAAATAAATCGGTATCATTTTTTATGGGAAGCGAATATACAGAAGGATTATTTTGCAAATTTTTACTGTAAATAATAGCTTTTGAACTCCTAATTTCCAAGTTTAATGAAAGTTCCATAAATAATTGTCCTTTAACAATTACTTTATCGACATAAGTTAGAAAAAATGAAGTAAGAAATTAATATTAGGGTTTTCTAAACTCTTCGAGCCAAACCTCAAGTAAGTTATTTTCTTCGCTACCGACAAGAAACGTGCTTAAAATATTTCTTGCTACCAAATCGGTGTCAATTTCTTTTGAATTTTTCATTGCAAAAATGTCGATATCAGGGAGCTTGAAACCTCCGTATTTTTTATAAATTCTTTCTGGTATTAATTCACCAATCAAATTTGCAAAGGGAATAAACGGATAATGTTTTTGAAAAGAATTCCAATAACGTTTCATCTGAATGATATCGAACCCTAAGCTTTTCAAAACAAATTTAAACTTTTTTTTGTCCCAGAAATCAAGATGATAGGCCCAGCGAGCTTCTTGCGAGCCAAAAATGTGTCTTCCAAGTTGCATTCTAAATTTAAATGGGGCAAATAAATACTTTAGAATACAACCATAAAAATCTGGTGTTTGTATGCGAAGAATCCCCCCAACCTTTAACCATTTTCTCCATTTTACCAATAATTTCAAAGCTTCGGCTCGAGTGAAGTGCTCGAAAAGGTGGTGCAATCTGATCTCTTCGATTGAATTCTCTGGGAACTCCAAAGTACGTATGTCTGCAAACATGTCGGCTTTTACTTGCATTACGGTATGTTCACTTGGTGGAAGGTCTATGTTAACATACCCATCAAGATATTTGTTTCCGCACCCAAGATGTATTTTCATATTACTTCAAATATTATTTAAACCAAGTCTTTTAAAAATTTCTTTAAATCTTGCCTCATAAGTGTGCTCCTTAATTGCTCTTTGATAACCATTGTACGCGATTTCACTCCTTAAATCATCATTTTTTAGGTAGAAATCAACTTTTTCCAATAAATCTTTTTTATCATTAAAAATTGCAATTTCTTTTCCATCTGCAAAGTAATCACACAAATTGTCGGCATTTTCGGTAAGAAGGAATCCACCAGAACCAGGAATCTCGAATACCCTTCCTTTAATTTGTTTTTGCTTAAGTCTGTGATAAATAGTGATAACATTGTATGGAATTAAATTAAAGGGATAGAAATACAATTTCATGTCGATTCTTTTTTTCAAAAATATGTTTCCAAATGTCTTTAATTTTAAATTTGCCGATGAATTACTAAAGTTTAAATTGATTTTCGAATTTCGAAAAACTTCAAGCATTTCATCAAAAGAAATTCTCCCATTTTCCCAACCTCGCCCCCAACATTGAACAACAAATTTATTTTTACGAAGCAGATTTACATAAGATGGTCTATTGCTGTGCTTTTGTCCAACAAATGTAATGTCGTGCTTTTTCGCTTGGGAAAATATGTAGTTTTCGGGGACTTTGAATCTATATTGATTAAAACCCCATTGAGTTTTTATAACATTTTTGATGCCATATTTTTCATAATTTTTTAGAGACTTCGAATCAGTAGTAGAAACATACGAGAAATAAGGTGCCCAAATCCTACTAAAATTATAAAATCGCCAATGGTCGTCGGCGAACCAATTGAAAGTAATAACCTTAAGTTCGTCTTTTAAGTAAAGTAGTGTTTCTTTTTTGAACTCATCATTGAAAAGGAAAAAGAAAACTAAATCCGGCTTGTTTTGTTTAACAACATCCACCAATTTTTCATTCATTTTCTCCCTTCCAAATTTTTTATAGATTTCGTCGAAAGGGAAATGTATTACAGTATGTATACCACCATCCATTTTAGTTAATGTATCAAAGAAATTGTAATACTCAAAACTTAAGCCTCTTTCGGGAAAACCATATTCGTATTTTAAGCAGCAAAGGACAATAACCATTTTCAATTAATAAAAAATGCAAAATTAACAATATAAAGACTTAATGGTGTAGAAAGGAAATTTAAAAAATTGTAAGGTTTGTTCTTTTTTTAAAAAGTTCACAATAACTGGGGTGGAAATAGAAAAAGATGTTATTTACTTCTTTTTTATTTGCATTTGAAAGCAGAAACTTCTCAGTATCATTTTTAAATTGAACTAAATTTTTGTTGAATGGGAACTTTTCTAAACCAATATCCAGTATTTTTTTTGAGTTTGCAAAATCCTTTATTTCAAAGTATGCTTTAGCCAGCAACAAAAAAAACAGAGGGAATTCATCATATTTTAGAATTCCCTCTTCTAAAGCAACAATAACATTCTGAAAGTTTCCTTTTTCAAATTCAGAATTTGCATACCCAATAAGTTTAATTGGGTCACTAACATCAATCATTTCATTCTCTCCGGCCAAAAAGCCTTAGCAAAAACAAGAATAAGTTTATAAAATCAAGATATAAAGTAAGGGCAGCAAGGATAGAATAGCGACCTGCGGCAACTTCATTATCGCTAAGTTCATAAAACATTTCTTTAATTTTTTGAGTATCGTATGCAGTTAAACCCACAAAAATAAAAACGCCAATTATCGAAATAGCAAAATCTAGAGCCGAGCTACCAATAAACATATTAATAATTATCGCAAGTATAACACCTATTAAACCCATAAAAAGAAAACTGCCCCAACTTGTAAGGTCCCGTTTGGTCGTATAACCGTAAAAGCTCATTGCAGCAAACAAAGCAGCTGTTGTGAAGAAAACGTTTTGTATAGTTGCAGCAGTATAAATTGCAAAAATTAAAGAGAGAGTTAGACCATTCAGAAACGAATATAAAACAAACAAAAATCCAGCTGTAGAAACCTGTAAACTCATAACTCTTGCGGAAAGAAACCAAACCAGACCTAGCTCGGCTATAAAGATAATAAACAAAGGTAATGGGTTTTGTAAAAATAAAGAAAAGAGAGGCGTACTAATAGTGAACCATGAAGTTAATCCAGAAACAACCAAACCTGCAAACATCCAAAGGTAAGTCTTTCGAACATAACCTTGCAAGGCTAATGCAAAAGAAGGACTTTCAAAGGATTTGATACCTTTTGCCATAAAAAGCTCCTTTAAAAAAATAAAAATCGAAAAAAGTATTTTTTAATTGTATACTTAAATACTAAATATCAATGTGAACGATCCAATTCAGTGTATCTTTAATGATTCCATGCTGCAAGCAAGTTAAGGTATCATACATTTTTTGGGCAATTATTCCAATCTGATTGTTATTAATAATCATTTCTTTGTCTTTGTAATAAAGCTTTCCTACTGGGGAAATAGTAGCAGCAGTACCAGTTCCAAAAACTTCTTGCAAGGTACCACGTTCGTACGCTTCAATTACCTCTTGTATTTTAATGGAACGCTCTTGGACTTTGATTCCCATTTCCCTTGCCAAACGCAACACCGAATCCCGAGTAATACCTGGGAGAATGGAGCCCTGAGATAAAGGCGGAGTGATTAATATGTCATCAATTACAAACATAATATTCATTGCTCCAACCTCATCGACAAATTCATGATGAATAGCATCGAGCCAAAGAACCTGAGAGAAACCTTTTTCCTTAGCTTTTTGAGCGGCATAGAGCGATGCAGCATAATTCCCAGCAGTTTTAGCATTACCCAAACCACCACGAACGGCTCGAACGTAATGGTCTTCAATCAAAATTTTTACGGGATTCAAACCTTCGGGGTAATATGATGCTACCGGGGATGTAATAATAATAAATGTGTAATCTTTTGAAGGATGAACACCCAAAACAGAGCTGCTACCGAAACAAACAGGCCTTATGTAAAGCGATTCACCTTTAACTTTCGGCACAAATTTGTAATCAAGTTTTACTAGTTCAATAATTGCATCGATAAACTTAGCTTCATCAAAGTAAGGAATACAAAGTCTTTCGGCCGAAGAGTTCATTCGCTTTGCATTCATTTCTGGGCGAAATAGATTCACCCCGCCATTGACATCGTAATAAGCTTTCAAACCTTCGAAAATAGTTTGACCATAATGCAAAGTCATCATTGCTGGTTCATAACATATAGGTCCATATGGAACAATTTTACCATCATCCCATTGTTTCCCATCGAAATAACTAATAAACATGTGATCGGAAAAGTAGCGTCCAAAGCCTAAATTTTTCCAATCAATTGAATCATAACGAGATACAGTTGTTTTTTCGATTGAAATTCCCATTTCTTCACCAATGAAAAATTTTGAAATGTAATTTTACAAAAAAATTACTTAAGTAAGAAAGCAAAGGTAAAAAAGTATTCCTTTTGTTGATTTATTAGAATGATTATATTTAATCGAATTAAAAGTACAAAGAAAAAGAGGATATTTCACTGGCAACACCAAAATTAACAAACAAACACAAACATTCAAAGTTTAATTAACTTATCAGAATAAGAGTTAAAATTTTCTTAATTTGCATCTTTTAAACTTCGATTTTTCGAAGTTATTTGGTATTATGAATTATTTACGGAGAAATTTCTATGTCAGTAGAGGGTTTCAATCCATTTAAGATGGCACAGCAACAGTTCGACGCTGTAGCCGATAAGTTAGGTTTAGACCAAGCAACTCGAGACCTACTTCGCTTCCCAGAAAGAGAGTATGCATTTAACATCCCAATTCGAATGGATGATGGTTCTTATCGAGTTTTTCGCGGCTTTCGTGTTCAACACAACGATGCAAGAGGACCTGCGAAAGGTGGAATTAGATTCCACCCACAAGAAACTATCGATACGGTTCGTGCACTTGCAATGTGGATGACCTGGAAAACTGCAGTTGTTGATATTCCACTCGGTGGGGGGAAAGGCGGAGTTGTCTGCGACCCACACCACCTATCACTTAGAGAACAAGAGCAAATTTGCCGTGGCTGGGTCAGACAAATTGCCCGCAACCTGGGACCATTGCAAGATGTTCCCGCTCCAGATGTTATGACAACAAGTCAGCATATGATATGGATGCTGGATGAATATGAAAAGATAACTGGAATTAAAGCTCCTGGTTTTATCACCGGCAAACCTTTAGGTCTTGGTGGCTCTTTAGGTAGAACCGAAGCCACCGGATATGGTGTGATTTATACAGTGCGAGAAGCATTAAAATTCCTTAATATCGACATTAAAAATACCACTGCAAGCTTCCAGGGTTTCGGAAATGTAAGTCAATATGCCCTACAATTATACAATCAGATGGGCGGCAAAGCTATTGCTGTATCGTCTTGGGATCCAAAAGAACAAAAAGCTATCACATTCAGAAAGAATGATGGTATTACTTTTGAAGAACTTATTAAAATTACTAATAAATTTGGCGAAATTGATAAGGAGAAAGCCCAAGATTTAGGATACGAAATTCTTCCTGGAATAGCTTGGATCGAGCAAGAGGTCGATATTCTTGTTCCAGCTGCTTTGGAAAATCAAATTAATAAAGACACAGTTAATTTGATCAAACCTTCAGTTAAGATTATTGCTGAAGGTGCAAACGGACCCACAACACCAGAGGCAGACGAAGTAATCAAAGAACGAAAGATTCACGTAATTCCCGATTTCTTGGCCAACGCAGGAGGGGTGACCTGCTCCTACTTCGAGCAAGTCCAATGTAACACCAACTATTATTGGACAAAAGAAGAGGTACTTACTAAACTCGACCAAAAAATGACCAATGCCTACCATTCTGTTTTAGAGCTTTCAAATACCAAGAATGTTTACATGCGAGACGCTGCCTATATGATTTCTATTTCTCGTGTGGCCGAAGCTGTAAAACTTCGAGGCTGGGTTTAATTAATATTTGCTTATTTTTTAAAAAAAACCCACCCATTTGGGTGGGTTTTCGTTTTAAAGTATTTCAATGTTAGCAATTATTATGTTGTCAAAAGTTGAATAAATTAACTTTTTGGATTCTAGTTTTAAACCATATTGAGGGCAATAATCATAGATTGCAATACAAGGACTAGAATTTGAAACCGACAACTTAATAATAATGTTTTTATTAAATAAATATGCTTCGCTTCCAATTATTTTTGCTTCGACATTAGGATGCAAGTGAAAATACAAAAACTTCTCGCAATCGATATTTAATTTGTCTTCTATTGTTATTTCTTGAAGTAAAAAGGAAATCTTTCTTGTATGAGGTTTTCCATATGAGAATTGTTCCATAACAATTAAATCATTGGAAATCGAAACAAGTTTTGATTTAGTTTTGTGCTTATAAATCCAGAATAATTCCTCGACATTTCCAGTTTTCCAAGGGTTTTGTTCAAAATTTTTCACCCCAAGAGTATTGTGAAAATGAACAGAACGATACTTATTCCGTTCAACCTCGGAACAGGTATAGCAGAATAAACCAGGGTCGACAAAAAAATCATTGCCTCCCACGTTCAATGTAAAGGCTAATTGGTCATTGTGCGAATGACCTCCTTTTGATTTTTGCCCTATACTTCCACAGCGAATGAAAAGTTCATATTTAAGTGATTTTACAACGTAAAGCCCAAATTCCTTGAAAGAATAAATTTTTGGAAAAATTACAACTTCTTTGGGAGGGAAATGAAAAATTCGCTTGTTGTTGCATTTTAATAACTGAGAACCCCCCAGTTCATTTTTCGTTAAGCATTTTAACAACTCATCAAGCAAAAATCTTTTTAGAACGTTTGGGTAAAATTGTTTATCTATCTCTAAAAAGTCAAAAAAATAATCCAATCTTAGGAAATACCCGCTGTCATTATCTCCAATTTGCTCGATCTCCCCATTCGATTTGCAAATAGATTTTGTGAATTTAACTATATTGAAAAGTCTTTCGTAGAATTCCTGAGGAAAAATGATTTGTTTGTGATTACTATCAATATCAAAGTTTAATTTTCTTGTTCTTCTACAACCAATGCGAATTTTACTATTGTTAGTACAGAAATCTTTTAAAGCATTGAGTTTTTGATCATTCAAAGAAAAAATTACGTAAAGCGAAAGAAACAACATCTCTGTTACTTGAATATGGTAATATGTTGAAGCTTCAAAGTTACCACCATCATTGCCAAATTGATACAATGTTTCATGGATCAACTCATTTATTCCAAATGCGAGCAGTTTTAATGAAAAATCGGAAATCGGCAAATAAGTTCCCGCCAAAATCAAAGAAGCAATATTTGCAAAGTAATGGTTACCTCTTAGGCCTTCGGACCATTCAAGATTTTCTGTAATAAATAAAATGTGGTTGCAAATACTTTCAAAAAATACATCCAGAAAATTCTTGTCGAAAATACATCCAGCCTCGAAAAAGTAATCACAAGCAATCAGCCAATTCGCAAGCCTAATTGAAACATCCATGGAAGAAAACCATTGAACCGAGTAACCCACAGGGTTAGTTGCAACAAAGTCAATTATTTCATTTTGAAATTCCCAAAAACACTCGTTTGCAAAATCCGAATCTTTGTATTTCCAGTAATAGTACCCAAATGCCAAAAGAGGTAAATGTTGCATTCTACCGAGTTCCCAGGGTTGTTTGATGTCGGCACCAATTTGTATTTCAATGCTTTTGTAAAATTTCAATTCCCACTCGTACCCTGTTTTTGGGTCATTCCAAAAATTGATTGCTTCATATCTATTATTTCTAATCAAAGAGAATAACTCCTCAGATTTTTTCTGATAAAATTTAGGCAATAGGTTAATTATTTCGTCTCTGGATTTAATATGATTTCGACAAACCCAACCTGTTCCAAGCAAATTAAAATTATGTCTCAATATTTGATTTAACAAAAATCTTATATGCTCCTGCCTACTTTCAAAAAAGTCCTGGTCGGGAAATTCGAAAATTCCAGACAAAAGATTAGGAACGAAATCACATTCTTGTGATAAATAATACTTTTGAAAAAACTTGGCTTCGCTTTCTGGAACTAATTTTTTTAGGAAAGCGGAATAAATCTTTGAAAAAGCAACTGACGGGGGCACGCGGAAAATTTTCCAAATTTTACCCAAATTGCAACCTATGGACTTATTATTTATACAAAAGATACTTTTTTCTTAAAATCAAAAATTCGTCGATCCCTTTATTTAAGTAATTTTTGAACTTAATTTCGTTGCCATCTAATAAATATTCAAAAAGTACATCAGTCCCAGTTACTTTCTTAAACATCTCAGCTGAGTTTGTCGAAAATTTTTTGGAGTTGAACAAGTTTGGAAAAGTTTTTCTCAGTTCCAATAGGAAAAGCATTCCGTAAGAATAAAACTTAATATCCTTTTCAGTATTAAATCTAACTAAAAATTCTTGGGAATGGTGTTTAGATTTGTCCCTTTTTATAAATGAAACCCCATCAAACCTTAAATTTTGAACCAATGCATTAACCTTTTTGTGATTCACGTTTGGAACTACAAAAATTTGGAACGCATGTTCGGTGCCAACTCCAAGATTAAATAAGCGTAATTCACCAAGAACTCCAAACATAGCAAGACCTCGGACCGCTTCGACAGTTTTAACATTTGGAGAGGTTTGAAACCATTGCAATCCACAATCTTCCCATTTCATATCTCTTCGCCAGCCTTCCATTTTTATCACTGTCAAATCACATTTCTTAGCTCCCCCATTGCTTTTCAACCAGCCCTCTCCATTTATCATCAAAGCTAATTCACCAATAGTGCAACCGTGAAGGTAAGGCACAGGAATTATTCCAACAAATGAAGATTTCTCCATTTCGAGAACATTGCCGTCGACTGTATTGCCACCCAATGGGTTCGGTCTATCTAACACAACAATGGGTAAATTATTTTCCGCACATGCTTCCATTACTTTGAATAAGGTGCTAATGTAGGTATACGAACGAATTCCTATATCCTGCAAATCTACTACAATAACATCGACAAATGATAATTGGTAGGAAGTTGGCTTTCGATTATTTCCATAAAGTGAGAAAATCGGAACACCATACAAACTATCATCGGGTACATACTTTCCAGCAGGCACAGTAGTAAAGAAACCATGTTCGGGAGTAAAAATTGCAGCTAAAGTGAATTTGGGGTTATTAGCAAAATATTCAACAGTCATTTTTTGAGAGGAAGAACGGCTTGCAGAATTTGTTAAAAGCCCTACTTTTTTACCATACAATTGCTTGAAATCCTCCTTAATAAGTACGTCAATACCAAGAAGAATTTTGGATTGATTTGCTTCTTTCAAAAGAGCTTTGTTGCTAAAAATAAATAAACAAAATAAAAAGCAAAGGCAAAGCTTTGTCATTTTAAAAAGATTTTTGTAAAAATTCAAATTTATGAAATTACTTTGTAAATGGGGTTTTAAGATATCTCTTTGCTTGTTCGTGAGAATCACGATAATTTTTCCATGAAAGAATCTTATTGTATTGCATTATGGCATATTGTCGTTTCCCTTGCAAGTCGTAGATTTTTCCAACCTTTAAGTTCAAATAAATCATAAAAGCAGAAGGACCATCCCTATCAAGCTTTCGGGAAAACTCATCGCATTTGTAAAAGTATTGCAATGCCTCTTCGTACAAGTTTTTTTCTAACAAAGCACTACCAATATAATAAAGGGCTTCACGAGCTGTTAGCATATCGAAGCCCACTTTTTTGTTGTTGCTCCAGTCGAGGATCTGTTTCCAGTGTTGTTCCCATTCATCAAGATAATAAAGCGAGACAAGGCACCTTCCGTAATATCTTTGAAAAACAGGATTATTTGGATATTTATCAACAAGTTCTTTTGCAACTTCGTAAGCTGAATAGAAATCCTTCTCAAAGTCATAAAATATTTGAAGAAGTACGAATTTTGCTTCGACACTGGCATAGCGAGCATTTTTTGCAGAAGCTTGCAATTGCAAAATTCCTAACCTTCGGTCACCTTTGGGAGCAAACAACATTAGTGGCTTTATCGCGGGATTTTGTTCTGGCAAGACTTCTGCAAAATAATTATATATACCTGTTCCAAGCATAATGTCGTAATTATTGGGAGCAATTTCCAGACATTTCATCAAAATTTTAAAAGCTGAATAGCCATCGTTTGCAGCTCTGAACCAATTGTCGCGAACTACATGAAATCTTCCTCTATAACCAATTGCTCCTCCTTTAAAAAACAAAGCACTTATTTCGTATTCATTTGTATCAAGAATTTTTTCACAAACTTCTATTACTTTATCAATTTTATTTAAAAATGTCTTATCGAATTCCCTGGAATTGCGAAAAGCTGTAATTTTCCACCAATCCACCATTGCATCAAGGAAATATCCAGCAGGAAGCAGCGGATACTTATCTACTACCTGCTTAAAGCATTCTTCTGCTTTGTCGAATTCCATATTATAAATATAATCGGTACCAAGACGGACTAAACTATCCGCGTCCGATTTCATTACTGGCCATTGCGACCAAGAATAGTTGGAAAAAAGAAGTAAAAAAGGAATATATATCAATTTCAAACAATTATTGGCAATAAATGTGAGCATTTTGGACATTTTACTTTTCCTTTATCTGTTATATAATTAACCTTGGTGAAATATCTTTCTCTTTCTACAACCAAAAAATTACATTGTGGACAAAAAGTATTTTCAGCATTGGGAATATCAGTATTTCCAATATAAACAAATTCTAACCCATATGAATTGGCAATTTCTTTAGCTCTAACTAAAGTAGAATAAGGTGTAGGAGATTTGTTCACCATCTTGTATTGGGGATAAAATCTACTAAAGTGCAAAGGTATAGTTTTCGATATGTTTGCAATGAATTCGGAAATCTTCGACAAACTTTCGTCATCATCATTTTCTTCTGGGATAACCAGATTAACTACTTCAATATGAATTTTTAAATCGAAAACTCTTACGATATTTTCTAATACGGGCTCCAGATGTCCCCCAGTCACTTTTAGATACTTTTGGTCGTTGGAAAATTTCAAATCGATATTTATTGCGTCCAAAAGATTTTCACTTTTTATTATTTCTAACATTTCCTTACTAAAATAACCATTAGAGACGAACATGTGAACCAAATTTTTAGTCGACTCCCTAGATTTGCATTCTAAAATTACATCTCTTGCGTATTCAAAAAAAATAGTTGGTTCAGAATAGGTGTATGAAATTCCATCAACTTTATATTTTTCTGCTAGTTCAGCAACTTTTTCCGGCGGAACAATTTCTTGTGTTAGCAAAAATGAAGGTTTCAATTTAATTGATTGAGAAAGGTAGCTATTTTGACAATTTGCACATTTGAAATTGCATCCTGGTGTACCAAATGATAAAACTCGTGCTCTTGGTTTAAAATGGTAAAACGGCTTTTTTTCGATTGGGTCGACTGCAAAACCATCGACTTTACCGTAAGAGTAAGAATAGAGAACGCCATCGTGATTAAACCGAACCCTGCAAATTCCACCTCCATTAACATTTATTTTACAATAATGGTTGCAAAGCTTGCAGATAACTTCCCTAGTTCCACTGTTTATAACATCGTAAAGCAGAGCTTTTCTCATGTTACCCATTCGTGTTGAAGGAAAAAAGTTTTTATTCCTACTTCTCCAAATCTCATTCAAAATTAGTAATTTCCAAACTGTTTTAAAAAAATATTGGTTTTAAAGGTACACATTGTTCTTTAAAATAAATTTTAATATTAATTTATTTAAACAAATGTTGCATCCACACAGTAAAGACTTTCTTAATAAACCATATCCAAAAAATCAAGCAAGCTAAACCTTACCATTTGGAAACTCAGTTATCAGCATCTCGGAATAATCGTTGATGAATTCTTTTATGCTTTTATAATAAGTTTTAGGTCTAATAGTAAAATGCAGAAGAATATTACCCAACCTTTTGGGAATATACGGATACAATTTTTTCAAATTCATTATACGATAATTGTAAAAAGCGGATGCATCATCAACAGTTAGACTATTCTTAATCTCATCCGGGAATTCATCGCCCTTGAGCACTTGGTCGAAAGTTTTTATTCCTTTTGCAACTGCGTAGGAAAGAATATTGCCACAACTCCAAAGGTCAAAATCTGAAATATCTTGCATCAAATCGAAATCAATCCATCGGTAATTTCCGGTTTCAGACTCCACAATGATGTGGTCGTTACGTATATCTCCATGACAAAACCCGTGCTTGTGTAAATAAAATATAGCTTCAAATGCTTCTTTCACTTTCCATAAAATCTTTGGTAAATCCCCGTAGAAATACTCCTCATGTTCTTTATCGATTTTAGGTACATATTGAAAAAATGTTTGACCTCGTATAAAATCAATTACTCTAACAGCATTTCCTTTTTGATCATAACAAACAAAACCTTGCATAAATCGATTATCACCACGAACAAAACCCAAAACCCTACCTTCCTTTTCTGGATTTCTATAGCAACGAACCTTTAAAACACCAATGTTTGCATAAAATTCCTCGTGAAATACCATTTTAATTATCTTTTCCTTTCCATTGTTTAAATCTACAGCATTGAACACCCAATATTTCGGTTGGTCGTCAATCCCAAACCGTGGTTCATGCAAATTTCCTTTTACAAGATAATCACCGCAACTTAGTCTAATAATATCTCCACGTGTAATTCGCATCCAATCAGTTGTATCGGTGTGGATTTTTATTTTTGCTGGGTTAACTTTCCAATCGATAAACCCGTTAATTTTATCAAAAAGCATTTCTTTTTCATTGTAAGGTTTCATTTCTCAATCTCTCAATTATTAATTTTTGTTTATACTTTGGAAGTTTTCTAACAACTTCGTTATAGGAATTGTCGATTAGTTCTTTAAGGAATTTATCCGCTACACTATCGACGATTTTTACTGTAATCCAGTATTTTTCATTCATATGATATCCAGACGAAATAAAGTGGTAGCTTTCTCTTAAGCGTATGCATTCCTCAGGTGCAGCTTTCAAATTCATCCAAAAGGGTACTGAGTCAATATCTATCAAAGCAAACATTTTTTCAAACACTTTGAAAACCAGAGTCACTTCATCAAATGGAAAATCTTCTTTTACAAAAGGTTTCGATAAGCAATATTCCCTAATTTCTATTAAATCCATGTATCTATTCTTACATTTCCTTTTTTTTGACTAACTTGGTATTTTATTTTGAACAAAATTTATTCAATGGTTATGCAAAATGCAAATTTATATTTTGCGTTGGAAAATCCAATTTCAGTAGTCACAAACAAATCTAAGGAAGAGTGGACAAGGAAAGACTTCATTAATGTTATTCATAATTTCAACCTCGAGAGGATTACTTTCCATTACATTGCGATTGATGGGAAACCACGCCAGATGCAAATACCAATTCAAAACAAAAAACAAGTTGAATCAATTCTTGCCGATGGTGAAAGAGTCGATGGCTCTTCTCTATTCAAAGGAATTGTTAAAGTCGGGTTTTCTGATTTGTATGTAATTCCTATTTATAAAACAGCTTTTTTAAACCCCTTCGACAACAAAAGCCTTGATTTCTTTTGCAGGTTTTTCGATAGCGATGGTAACCCAGCTAATTTTACACCCGACGGGATACTTTCTAAAGCTAAAAATTACTTGAAAAATCGAACTGGTTTGGAATTGAAAGCACTTGGAGAATTGGAATTTTACCTTATATTTGAGTTGCAGAAAAGGATGTATCTTTTAAATAAACAACAAGGATACCATAGTAGTCCTCCATTCGCAAAGTCTACCCCAATAGTTAACGAAATGGGTTCGGTAATAGCAAAAATTACTAATTCAATAAAATACTGTCACCACGAGGTTGGATATATTGAAAAAATTCAAAGCGAAATTCCCGAATTAAATGGAAAAACAGCAGAACAAGTCGAAATCGAATTTCAATTATCTGATGTAGAAGATTTGGCATATTATTTAACCCTTTCGGCTTGGATAATAAGAAACGTTGCATATCAAAACAACTGTATTGCAACATTTTTCCCTAAAATTGATCCTGGCCATGCTGGTAACGGGTTGCATTTTCACATTGCTTTAACTAAGAACGGAAAAAACATCGTCCTGGAAGAAAATGGAAATCTTTCTAAAGAAGCCTTGATGGCAATTGGAGGGCTTTGCCATTATGCACCAAGCCTCACTGCTTTCGGTAATACTGTTGCTGCTTCTTATTTACGCTTGGTACCAGGGCAGGAAGCACCTACAAAGGTTTGTTGGAGCCCATCCAATAGAAGCTCATTAATTCGAATTCCACTAGCATGGGTAAAGTCTAACAATTTAGCTAACAAAATTAATCCCCAAGAAAAAGAAATCGTGGAATACAATGACATTCGCCAAACTATTGAATTTAGAAGCCCTGACGGAAGCGCTTTGATTCACCTTATTCTCGCGGGTTTAATTCTTGCTGTTGAATGGGGAATAAGTAATCCACAACGATCGCTTCAACTCGCTGAGAATTATAAAATTACCGACGACCCAAATACCTTAAAAAACAATCTCGAGGTTCTTGGGAAAAGCTGCGTTGAATCCGCTGAAAAATTACTTCAAAAAAGACAGCACTACGAGCGAGATGGTATATTCCCTTCAGAAGTTATTGATTATTACGCAAAATTCCTTTTAGCTGAAAATGATAAGGATTTAAATTCCAGACTAATCTCCTTACCAGAGGAAGAAAGAATTATTGAATCCCGAAGAATAATGCACAGAAATTTGCATAAATGCTAGTTTTTTTATTAATTTTAAAATTTACTAATGATAATTGAGAATAGCCCAATATCTTTGATTACACTGATATCAATTATTTTTATAAGTATTCTTGGTTTCAGAAGACAAAACAATATCCTTTTGAAATACTCATTACATCCATATTCAATTGTTAATTTTGGAAAGTACTATCAACTAATCACACATATTTTTCTACATTTAGACTTAATGCATTTGCTTTTCAATGGGCTTACATTTTACTTTTTTGCCCCATACTTGGAGCAAACATTAGGAAGTGGCTTTCTAATAATTCTATTTATCTCGTCTGGACTTGTTTCGGCAATTCCTTCTATTTTAAAACATAAAAACAACCCCGATTATTATTCAATTGGGGCTTCTGGGGCTATTTCCGGATTAGTTTTCAGTTACATACTTTTTTATCCAACATCTCGAATCTACATCTTTCTTTTACCAATTGGAATTCCCGCACCTATATTTGGATTAATTTATTTGGGCTATTGTATATACGCATCAAAGTATCAATATACGAACATTAATCACGATGCCCATTTTTGGGGTGCAATATGGGGAATAATCCTTTCAATTATTCTTTATCCAGAAGTAATACCATTTTTTATTGAGCGCTTAAAATCTATTTAGTAGCTTAATCAGGAAAAAAAGAGAATTATTAACCTTCTTTAATAATCTCATTGTCGAAAAACTTTTCATACCAAAGCGCGAGATTCAAAAGAGTAAAAATTCTGAAACCATACTTCCCTTTGCCTTTTCGGTGCTCATTAAGGATGAAGTTAAAATAATCTAAATTGAACATAAAATTAAAAAGATTCGAGTTGTTTATTCTTGCCAAAGCGAAATCGAACCATTCTTTTCTTAGCCACTCATTAATTGGTGCCCAAAAACCTTGCTTTTTTCTGTAAACAATTTCATTGGGCAAGATCCCATTAACTGCTTTTTTCAACAAATATTTTGTAGTTCTTCCATCGGGTACTTTTAATTTTTCTGGCAGAGACATAGAAAATTCGATTAAACGATAATCGAGAAAAGGAACGCGGGCTTCGATGCTATTTGCCATTCCCATTTTGTCCACCCTCATAAGGAGTAATTCGGGCAACCGTTGAGTAATCTCAACAAACAAAACCCATTGAAGAAAATTCAAATTTCCATTGTTCAAGTTCTGTGCAAAGTTTAGTATTTTTTTTACATAAGTCCAAGGTAACTTTGAAAACTCTTTAAATTTTGATTTAAGAAGATGTTTTATTTCAACGGGTGGAAAAATTGAAACTCCACTCCAATAATACTCTTCACCATAAGTTGCTCTTCGTATTATGTCAAGTTGTAAATATTGCCGTAAAGATTTAAATACTGGTTCTGAAAGTAGGAACACTCCTTTCTTAAAAATATCAGGCAAAGAAACAAAACGTTTCCATAAAGATTTGTAAAACTTATAATCTCTGAGCAACCAATTATATCCAACAAATTGTTCGTCGCTCCCCTCACCAACCTGAACAACAATAGTTCCTGCATTTCTAGTCAACTTACTTAAAAAAAACAAAGGGATACAAACTGGGTCCGCATTAGGTTCGTCTTCGAACCAAACCAAGTCGTAAAGCACCTCAAATGCATCGTAACTATCAATAAGAATTTCGTGGTGATTTGTGTGGAAAAGTTCAACAATTTTTCTTGCGTATTCTAATTCATTATATTTCTGCAATTCTTTAAAACCAACTGTAAAAGTATCAACAGGCCTATCCATTAATTCGGACATCAATGCCACATTCAAACTTGAATCAATCCCTCCACTCAAAAATACTCCAAAGGGGACCTCACTCATCATTCGGTCTTTAATCGCAACTCTTAAAATTTTAATAATTTCTTTTATTGCTTCTTCTTCAGTAATATCATTATTAACTCCAAGGGCAAAAGGATTCCAATATCTTTCGATAATTAAATTACCCATCAAGTCGAGAGTAAAGCAATGTGCAGGAGGAATTTTGTGAATATCCGTAAACATGGTCGAGGAATTAGATGAGGTACCGAAGTTTAAATAGTTGATAATTTCTTCGAAATTAACTCTTTTTGAAACTCTAGGATATAATAAAATTGATTTTATTTCGGAAGCGAAAACAAAACAATCATCGTTAAGGAAGTAATAAAGTGGTTTCTTACCTATCCTATCTCTTGCTCCAAAAAGAATTTCGTTTTCTTCGTCCCAAAGCACAAAAGAAAACATTCCAGACAATTTATCGACAATCTTTTTTCCCCATTCTTTGTAACCAAAAAGTATAACCTCTGTATCAGTTCGAGAACGAAATGAGTAACCTTTTTCCAAAAGTTCATTGCGAATTTGAATGTAGTTGTAAATTTCTCCATTAAAAACTATAGTAACAGAACCATCGGGTGTAGACATAGGTTGGTTGCCAGCTGGGGTCAAATCAATTATTGAAAGTCGCCGGAAACTAAAACCACAATTTTTGTTTTTAGAAATCCAAATACCATCGCTGTCGGGGCCTCGATGGGTAATCAAATCAGACATTTTTTTCAATATGCGGGGAACGACAATTTCTTCAGCTTTTTCTTTATTAAGAGAAAGAACTCCTACTATTCCGCACATCGAATTTACCTATGAACGAGAGAAAGATTCATAATGTTAATCATTTCTCGGACTGCTCGCTCCAATCCAACAAATACTGAATAAGAAACTATTGAATGCCCAATACTTAATTCATCAATAGATTTGATTTTGCAAATTTCAAAAACATTTTTATAGTTCAAACCGTGCCCAGCAACTACTTTCAATCCAGCATTTTTGGCATAGCCCGCAGCTTTTTTAATTCTTTCAATCTCAAATTTAATTTTCTTTTCCTCTTTGAGATTAGAATATACACCCGTATGAAATTCAACAATTTCTGCTCCAGTTTGAAGTATCGCATCAATTTGTTGTATTTCGGGTTCAACAAAGAAACTTACTTCAATACCACCTTCGTGCATTCGCTCAACTAATTCAGTGAACCTTGGAACATCCGCAGCGACGTCCAAACCACCTTCTGTAGTTAATTCTATCCTTTTTTCTGGAACTATAGTGACTAAATCTGGTTTAATTCGGATGGCAATGTTGATTATTTCTTCAACCGAAGCCATTTCTAAGTCGAGTTTAGTAGTAACGATTTCACGAAGGAGTTCAACATCACGATCTTGAATATGACGGCGGTCTTCTCGTAAATGACAAACAATCCCCTTTGCACCAGCCAACTCACATATTACAGCCGCGGCAACTGGGTCGGGTTCATTTCCACCTCTTGCTTGTCTGATTGTGGCAATATGGTCTACATTAACATTAAGTGTTACCATCGCTATACAAAAAAAACAAAATTACAAAATATGAATCCAATTAAAGGAAAGAACTAATCGATGACTGTAAACTTGCCAAAAATTTCATTATTGTTGAAATTAACTTTAAAAAAGTAAATTCCAGTTGGTAAATCTACGGGAAACTTTTCAAAATGTACTACTCTTCCTTTGTTTTGAATGGAAATATTAAAGAAATTATTCGGGAGTTGTATCTCATTAAGGTAAGCATCAAAGATTCGAAGTTCTACCATGTCTTTTAAAGACACATTGGCTGGAGTTGGAAAACTAATAGATTCACTTTTGATTTTGCAAGGATTGGGGAAGGGGAAAAACATTGCAAAGGTTTTAAAGCCAAAAGCCAAAAACAAGGAATCTGCCCAAACATTACGCTGTCCAATAAATTCGTAAAAAATCTCCTTGGGATGTAATTTTGTTCCCGGACCATTATTTAAAGAAAGAAGAATTGTACATTCCTTGATTGAATCAAGATTCTGAGAAATTGCATTACGGGAGTCAAGATTTGCAAGAAAAATAAACAAAGTATCGTCCAAAGTAACTGGGTTATCCGATGGCAGGAAAATTCGCATGGGTCTTATTTCAAGAGGCTTCAACCTTGGGTTAATAATCAAATTTTTTTCGAAAGTATCTTGATAAATAAATTTAATTGGGGGGAACAAATGTGAATTGGGCAGATAATTAGGTTTAGCTTTAACACCAGAATAAAACAAGTAGGGCAAAAAGTTTGCCAAAGCCTCGGAAATAGACGAACCATGTCTATTCAAGGCAAGTTCTAAAGAAAGAAGTGGGTTATTTCCAAGGCCAATGTTTCTCCAAAGCTCAACAATTGGAGAATCACCAAATCTTTTATGCAAATATTGGAAAAAAATTGCATAACGATATCCCACCACGTAATTCGGGTCGGACAAAATATATTTTGAGAAATCTGAAAATAAGCTTCTTACAAATTGGAGGTAATCTTTCGATTCGGGATACAGCCTATACTCCATAAAAGTACTGGTCATCTCATTGAAAGATGGAAACAAAGGATCACCATAACCAAATTGAAAAAAATGGTGCAACTCGTGAGCTATAGTTATTTTCAATCCCAAGTACCCAGTTTCCCGAAAAGTTGGACGTTTGTTTCCGGATGAAAAAAATGTTGTGTCGAATGGGCTAAAATCGTTATCTATAACAGAAAAGCAGGCATACCTTGAATAAACAAAAGGCGTTTTAATTTCAATATCTGTAACTGTCCACCCATAAGCAACTTCATCGACAAAACCATTTCCAATATCCCAAAGGTAAAAGTCGTAAGCAGCTGTCCCGCCGCGACCGCTGTCAATTGGAGGAGGGCTAAAGCCCATAGAATCAGTGTAAATAAAATATGCTCTGTCAAGATAAAACAAAGCTGAATCAACAAAATCGGGTATCCGATTAAAATTCAAATCGAAAGTAGGAACCTTATTTGGTCCCGACGTATCGTAATGAACAGCAAACAAACCACTGGGAGAAATTGCAAAGCATTGATTTTTAGGTCTACCAGTAGAATCAAAATTAATAGTGACTAAAATTTTATCCTTAAGTTTTTCACCTTTTTTAATTGGAAAAGTTAGGCATTTAACATCTTCATGAGAAAACGAAGAAATCGAGGGCAAGAAAAAAAGAAAAATAAAAAAACACTTAAGCAATGCCATAAGGGTAGAAGTTCTATCTAAACATTTCTTTAATCATACCCCAAGTGCGGTAAATTCCATTCACTTTATGAGCAACATTAACAGAATTAGAGTAGGCATGTGTATTGTCTTTGAACAAAATTTTAATTCTATAAGAATAACTTGTAGATGTGATTTTATCTTCCGAATTATCCTTCAAAAAAGCCCCTTGATCTGTGTATTTGTAAGTCGCTGGGAACCCTTTGGCAGAAATAGAAGTTAATTTTTTAAAACTACCATTGTTTACCGAACGCTCAATTTCAAAAAGTGTAATGTTTTTCTCGTTAATTGTTTTAAATTCAACAATAATATCTTTCCCGTTCGAATTAGCATTAATGTATTCTATGTAAGAGTCAACAGCATAAAGAAAAATACTAAAAAACAGAAAAACAAAAATTACAATTATGCTTTTCATTTTACAATTATCTTTACAAGTTAAAATACGAAATTAACTTAAAATTATTTATTAAATCTAACTCAAAAAAATTTTTTGTTTTTATTTTTGCATTTGCCTTGAGGAAGTAATGTATAAAATTGTTCTCCCAATTTTCGAAGGACCACTAGATCTTCTTTTATACTTCATAAAACGAGATGAAATAAACATTTATGATATACCAATTGCAAAAATCACAGATGAATTTTTAAATTACTTGAAAATAATGCAAAAACTCGATTTAGAGGTGGCAAGCGAATTTTTGGTTATGGCATCGACGCTTATGGAAATAAAAGCCAAAATGCTCCTACCAGCGGAAAAAAAGGACAATCCCGAGCAAATAGAAGACCCAAGGAAGGAATTAGTAGCACAACTTCTGGAATATCAAATTTTTAAGGAAGTCAGTTCTTACCTCGAACAAAACCTGGAGAAAATGCAAAACTTTTTCTTCAGAGAAATTTATGAAAGCGATTTGACCGACATCGCATCCAAATTGAAAACCTTCAGACCCGCCACGGTTTATGAATTGGCGAAAGCATTTTACGAATTGATAGCTCGAAATGAACAAATCAAACCGAAAGAAATAAAAATAGCAGAATATAAAATTGAGGATGCAATTAAGGTTATTTTAGAAACGTTGCAATCGAAAAACCAAATTTCATTCAACAAACTTTGCGAAAAAGCAAGCAAACAAATAGTTGTCCTTTACTTTATTGCAATACTCGAACTTGTAAAACAAAATATAATTTATGCCTATCAAACTGATAGCAATAGCGAAATATTCCTTTTTTTGGTAACCAAATCTCAAAATAATTAAAAATGAAGACCAGCTTTTTACAATTGAACAGAGTTAAACAAAAACAAATAATAGAAACTCTTATTTTTGCAAGCGAACAACCAATATCAGAAGAAGAAATTTTAGACTTAATTGAAAGCAAAATTGACTTTTCTGAATTTAAAGAAGAAACAAACGAATATTTTAATATCGAGGTAACTAATTTTGAAGAATACATTTTAGGCTTGTTAGAAGAGATTAATCTCGAACTTCTAAATACAAATCGACCTTACCAAATTATAAAAGTAGCTAACGGGTACGCTTTTGTAACCAAAAAAGAATTTGGCAAAATTCTAGGAGCATTGCCACAATTCAAAAATAAAAGACGTTTTTCAAAAGCAATGCTCGAAACTCTTGCGATTATTGCATATAAACAACCTATTACAAAACCCGAAATTGAAGAAATTAGAGGCACAAATTCAAGCGAGATAGTAAATACTTTGCTCGAAAGGAATTTAATAAAAACAATGGGCCGCAAAGACACTCTTGGTAGACCATTTATGTATGGTACAACAAATGAATTTCTAAAAGTATTCGGAATTAATAATATTGATGAACTCCCTAATCTTGATGAAATTCGTTCCTTAATCGAAAACAAAAGCAAGCCTGAAGAATTAACACTCAAACTAGACTTTAATGAAGAAACAAATTAGTAATTAAGAGATTATTTTAGCGCTTTCAACAATATCTAAAGTATGTTTTATTATTCCAGAACCATTTCCTATCAACGGGTCACCATGACCTGGGTATATATCTTCGATTTCAAGGATCGATAATTTTCTTAAAGTGTTTAGATATGTTAATGTAAATGTCTCACCGGTCAAATGACCCCCTATTGGTAAATCACCAGTAAAAATTACACCTTCTTCTGGAACATATACACTGATTGAATCATTTGAATGGCCTGGAGTGTGAAGTAGAATTGCTTCCCTATCCCCTAATATAACCCTCATTCCATCTGTAATTTTAACATCTACGAGTTCATCGACAGAATAAGCATAAACTAAAGGTTGATAAATGGGTTTAATGAACTTCAACCCAGCTTTATGGTCAAAATGTTCATGGGTAATAATAATTTGGGAAACTTTTTTCTTGCCAACCCCTGTATTTATTTTCTCTATGTGTTGAATAATGAAATTATCAATGCCAACATCAATTAAAGTATTTTGGTCTTCTAGTTTATTCCATTCACCTAAAATGAAATAAACATTTGAGGAGTACTTTGCTGGATGTAATGGAATTCTAACAATTCTCATTTAAATCTTTTGGTAAATGGTTACATCATGAAAAACTCTTAAAAACTTCGACTCCAACTCATTGGTTATTTTTTGGGTCTGCTCAAGAGCAAGAAAACCATCCTCGGTTAGTGAATGGTAAAACATTTCCAAAACTTGTATCCTCTCTAAATAACTAAAGTGCAACAAAACATTTTTGCAAATTATCCCAAGAAAGCCAATGTCGATTGGTTGGTAGGTCAACAAATTATGTTTGAAGAACTTTACTCTGGAACGAATTTCTTCAACAATTTGGTAATTTCCCTCATCTATTTTCACAAAATATTTTTTTAAAACTTCTTCTGGTATCCTCGATAAATCTTGAAAAGAGTAAATTCCCTTGGTTATTGTTTTTTCGAACTCGCCAGTCTCGTCAATATCAGTTGCAAAAATTTTAACCCTTTTGAACGTAAAATATCCCACTTTTTCGGCAAGTAAAATTGCAAAAGTATAAGGTTCCTGCCCCAATGCACAACCAGCATCCCAAATTTTAACTTCCTTTCGTCCAATGGCTTCTTTGGAGATTACTTCCGAGAATCTATCTAAAATAAAATGGTCTCGAAAGAAAAACGAAAAAGCCATACTCAAAATTAGTTTTATTAAATTTGTAAGTTAACAAATATTCTAACATTATTTATGCTTCATTGCCTTTACATTAAGAATTTTGCACTTATTGATGAAATTTCCATTGATTTTCAGGCAGGTCTAAACATATTATTGGGCGAAACTGGAGCAGGAAAGTCTATTGTAATTGATGCATTGATGACAACACTTGGCGAAAGAACCTCACCAGATTTTGTTAAAGCAAATGAAAGTAAGTCCATTGTCGAAGCTACATTCTTCCTTGAAAATACTGATTTCATAAATAAAATTCTTAACGACCCAGAAAATTTTGTGGATAAATCACTCATATTAAGGAGAGAAATAACTACTAAGGGAACTTCTCGTTGCTTCCTAAATGATACCCCCTATCCTCTGAGCCTTATTAAAGAAATCGGTGAACATCTTGTAGATTTTCACGGTCAGCATTCCCACCAACAACTTCTTCTCTCAAGATATCAGAGTGAATTATTAGATAGTATTTCAAATAATTCTGTGCTCATAGAGCAATATAAAACCTTAAGGAAACAACTGGAGAACAAAATTGAAGAATTGATCCAAAAAGAAAAGGAATTTAACCAACTATTAAAAGAAAAAGAGAAAGTTGACTTCGATTTGCAAGAAATTATTAGGATTAATCCACAACCAGGCGAATTAGAACGCTTAGAAAATGATTTAAAAAAACTTGAAAACCTTGAAATCATAAATTCCGCCCTTTGCGAAGTCTACGAAATATTATATAAATCGGAAAACTCTGCAACCGACACAATCTCGCTTTCAATAAAAAAACTAAATGGTTTACTTAAGTTTTATCCACATTTAGAAAACTCAGTGAAACAACTTGAAAATGCTTTGGAAACAATTTCAGAAATTTCCAAAGAAATTCAAGACAGATTAATCGATGTTGACTACGAACCCGGTTATTTAGAAAATCTCAGAATTCGACTTTCGGAACTAAAATATCTTGAAAAAAAATACCTTACTTTTGAGAATATTTTCTCGGAAAAAGAACGTCTTCAAAAACTTATATTGTCATCATATTCATTGGAAGAAGAAATCCAACATACCAAGAACGAAATTCTAACATATAAAGATAAGTTAAAAACAACCGCTGCTGAAATTCACATGAATCGAAAAAAAGGAATCAGCCTTTTGGAAGAGAATATCCCCTTGATTTTAGAGAAACTTGGGATGAAATATGTTACATTCAAAGTACAAACTACATTTGAAGAATTGGAAGTCTGCAATCTTAAGGAAATGTGCATAGAATTTGAAGGAAAATGCGTCAAATTATTGACAAATGGAATAGATAAAATTGAATTTCATATTGCGACTAACCCTAATACCAAGCCCATGCCTTTGGACAACATTGCTTCCGGTGGCGAGCTATCAAGGATTATGCTTGCGCTGAAAAGCTTAACAGCAGAATATCACAAGTTCCCCACTATGATTTTCGACGAAATTGATGTTGGTATAAGTGGAAAAATTGCCTCGATGACAGCTCAAATGATGAAGAGAATTGCTTCAAAACACCAGATTATTGCAATTACTCATTTACCACAAATTGCATCAGCTGGAAACAACACAATTCTTATAGAGAAATCTGAATCAAGAGGTAATACTAAAATTACTGCTAAAAAATTATCAGATGAAGATAAGATATATGAAATAGCTAAATTACTGAGTGGGGAATTAATTTCCGATATTGCAATTGAAAATGCGAAAAAACTAATCAAAGAAATAAATAGTTGAGAATATGAAACTTAAATCCCAATTAACAATGTCTATAGCTTTAATTTTAGCAAACTTTTCTTTATTTTATCTGCCACCCCTAAATTTAATAATTTATCCATTTGTAATTTTGAGTACTTGGTTCCATGAAATGGGACATGGGGTCACAGCATTATTATTAGGAGGTAGTTTCTCGCACTTAGAAATATTTTCCAATGGTGCTGGAATTGCTCATATTTCAATACCATCCAATTTGGGTAGAATAGGGCAAGCTCTTATCGCTTTAAATGGACCTTTGTTCCCCCCAATTTTTGGCTACATTTTCATTTCAAATTCCAAAAAAACCTACCGTGCTAGACTTTTACTATTTTTATTTAGTATTTTAATCTTTGTAAGTAATATTATTTGGGTTAGATCTACTTTTGGTTTTATAACATTGCTTGTACTAGCTATTATTATTTTCATTGCTTCATTATCAAAGAAAGACAAACTGCATTTTTTAATATCACAAGTGATTGGAATTCAAGCTTTCTTGGCAGTATATTTAAGCATTGGTTATCTTTTTTCCAAAAATGGAGACGTAAACCAATCGTCTTTAATTTCGGACACAGAACTTGTAGCAAGAAGCTTATATTTACCCTATTGGTTCTGGGCAATATTCATTATTGCTTTTTCAATCTTTTTGTTTTACCGCGCACTTAGATCACTTAAGGTGGAGTCTAAATAACTTTACCAATAATAAAGCATTTTTCTTTTTCTTTTAAGTCTTCAATAACGTAGTCAATATTTTCTTCTGGCACAACAAGAATCATCCCAACTCCAAGGTTGAAAACATTACGCATTTCGTCATTGCTGACTGCCCCATACCTTTGAATTAATTTAAAAATTGTAGGAACTTCCCAAGAGTTCCAATCGACTTTTAATTCCAAACCTTGTGGAACAATTCTTTTTGTATTACCCAATATACCACCGCCGGTTATATGAGCAATACCATTAATTAAATTTTTTTCTACTAAAGGAAAAACGGATTTAAGGTACGATCGATGAACCTTTAAAAGTTCTTCACCAAGTGAAGTACCTAAATCTTCTATGTATTGGTCCAGCGAGAAATTTGAAAGCAAAACTTTTCTTGCAAGTGAATAACCATTGGTATGCAACCCATTGGAGGCTAAACCAACTAGAACATCTCCAGACTTAATTTTTGATCCATTGATTATTTTTGACTTATCAACTACTCCAACTATTGTTCCAGAAATATCATATTCACCTTCAGCATAAAAGGAGGGCATTTCTGCTGTTTCGCCACCGATTAATGCACAATTATTTTCTTTGCATGCTTGAACCAATCCAAAGATGACACGGAATGCAACCTCGACTTCCAATTTCCCGGTAGCGAAATAATCCAAAAAGAACAATGGTTTAGCACCAGCTGTCAAAATATCGTTTACACAATGATTAACTAAACATTGCCCAATTGTATCGTGCTTATTCATAAGAAATGCAATCTTGAGCTTAGTACCAACACCATCTGTACTGGAAATAAGTATTGGATGCTCATATTCGGGGAACTTAGCGTCGTAGAAACCACCGAACAAACCAAGTTCGGAAAGCACTCTTTCGTCGTAAGTAGATTTTACAAGTGACTTTATTCTTCGAACGGTTTCTTCCCCAGCTTTGATGTCAACACCAGTGAGCTTGTAAGTCATTCCCATAAATTTCCTTTATATTCCATTCATTTTTATTTTTTCCATCAACTTTGCCACTCTTTCGGCTTTTAAAACAAATGATTCCAACTTTGCTTCGATAACTTGTGGATATGGATTACCGTCTGTTTCAATTGTTAAGAATGGCAAAGGCATTTCTCTATCAATAAATAAGGGCAAATCAAACTTAGGTTCATTCATTTTTCGAGCATTAATTTTATTTTCTACTTTCATCTCTGGAACACCAACCGCTTCCGCAAGACGAGTTGGCATACAGCCAAAAGGACCAACATTTATTACACCACAGTACTTTTCAAGAATATCTTTCAATGCAATCCCAACAGTTAATCCTGGTTCACCCTTGTATTCAAGCGGAATTAAGTGTTTACTATGGTTTAATATTGGTTCTATCAGTGTTTTGGAATATTCGTAGTAACCCGAAAGAGCCAAATTCTTTTTAATCTTATGTTCTGCGATTCTCATGAACAAAACACGGGTCCAACGCTCAATTTTCTTTCGAAAATCACTATCTGGCTCAAGTAGTTTAAGCTTGAGTAGATAATCGACATAGAATATCCATTCACTAATGTAGGCATCTTTAAGAATAAACCCTTTAGAGGCAAAATACTTATTTAGATACCTGTGGGCAAAGTGGTCGCGACGAACATAAATTTCCCCAACAAGAGCAATATATTTTGCTTTCCTAATTGAATTTTTTGAAGGTACTTTTTTTCTTATAGTCAAAGCAAAATTCCTAAGAGCTTTATATATCTTTTTTGGATACAATTCGAAAGCATCTATAAGCTTTGAAAATTCCTCATCAAATGTTTTTATTCCTTCTTCTGGATTAAGGGCATGTGCCATGATACCACTTCTAATGTCATCAAGTACATCGCTTGCTATTATAGCTTGCATACCCCGAAGCGCAAAATCGCTACCCAATCCAGCAAACCCATCTTCGTTCATCAAAACAAGTGTAGCAACATTTGGAATTTCCTTTTCTCGAATAAGATTTCTAATAAAAACGGGATACTGCCCTAATCTGCAATTACCGGCACCTTGAACAATAAAGTAAGCAATTTTCTGCTTTTTATCCCATATATTTTCTAAATAATTAAGTAAATGACCTGTTAGCAACAGCAAGGGCAGGCATTCTTTACCGGTCGAAACACTTCTTGCTAATCGAAGAATTTCAGGGTAACTTTCAGGCATAGGTTTAGCATTAAACCCTAAGCTACGCAAAGAAGCAGCAAACAATGGTGCTGCAAGGTCCCCCATTGATGGAATGAGAACATCAATTTCTTTGCTACGCAATGGTATTCTCTTGCCATCAGAACAAACAAAAAACGCTTCATTACCCTCATTTTGAATCTCTGCAATTCGGAAACTTTCCGACTTGGGTTTAATTTGTTTTTTAACTGCTAAAAAATTCTCAATAATGTCTAAAAATGCATCTATTCTTGTGTTGATACCAGCATCGGCGGTGTGCTGGTCGAGTTCCAATGTCAAAGAAGGTTTAGTTCCAATTATTTTTCTAAACTGAGGAATGAGCATGGAGTCGGGTCCGCAGGAAAAATTAGTTACATAAACGGGAAACAATTTATCATTGTCCCGAATAGCTTTTGCTACCTTCAAAATTTTCTTTCCAGCCTCCCAATACTGGCTCTCGTCAAGTTCATAATCCTTAAGGGAAAGAAATTCAAAAGGAATTAAAAAAACGCCACGGCTAGCAAATTTTTGCGGAATGCCTTTATTTGCAAAAGATGTAAATGAATTATAAGGTCGACCAACAAGCACTACTGCAAATCTATCGGGATTCTCATCAAGAAAATCTAAAAACTTTTTCCCTTGTACCTCAATTTGTTTGTAAAATTCCATTTGTTTGACAATTGCAGTTTCATAAGACTTATTTGCCGATTCTTTGTCCACACCGAGTTGTTGGGCAATTTCTATAAATTTTCGTTTTTCTTTGTCAAAACCATTTGAAAAGTTCAAGTATTTTGTTATTAGTTTATCTTCTAACTGATAATCCTTGAATGCCTGCTTCAAATAGAAAGGTTCGCCACTAACAAAAACGCAACTACTATTGAAATCCAACCTCTGGGGTTCGTCTTCATCCACCCACATTTCGAATATTTCAGGGAGAAAGATGAAATCTGGATTCTTATCTACTAAATTTTGAAACATACATAGCGAAATTTGGGCCGGAAAGCAAAAGCTTGTATGCTCTCTTTCGAATCCCCTAGGGTCAGGTTCATCTGGAAGAATTACCTTGTATCCGATTCCATTAAAAAATGATGTTAGCAAAGGTAAAATTGTGTATGTATGAAAAGAAAGATTTATACCAATTGTTGCTTTATATTGCTTTTTATCATCTTGACTTGAAAGTTCAAAAAGCAATTTATTCCTTTTACTGATATAATCAAACTCTTCTATTTCAAATTTTTTATTATAAAGTAAATTATAGAACTTATTACAAGCCCCACCGAAGGGATAAGTTTTTCCGTTAACAACTATTCTATTTATTTCGCAACGTAGGTCGCATCTTTCTTTCCCCCCCATGCAAATGAAAGGTTCCTTGTAAGATACTTCGCGACGTGCAAGCTCATCTAATGAAAATTCTTGTGGTTCCAGCAACCCAAGTTCTATTTTTTCCTTCACCTGCAATGCAACACCAAAGGCACCCATAAGTCCTGGCTCCGGCGGAACAATAATTTTATTCTGAATTAAACCAGCCATAGCAATTGGAACTGCTTTGTTGTAGCATACTCCGCCTTGCATAAAAACCACATTACCAATTTGCCTATTTCCTTTAACTCGATTAATGTAATTCAGGCAAATTGAATAAACTAAACCTGCAATAATATCTTCGCGTGGAATATTCTCATTTTGTGCCGTTTTGATATCGGAACTGATGAAAGCAGCACACTGGTCGCTGAAGTTTGGAGGATTGGTAGATTCAAAGGCTAGTTTCTCAATTTCATGAGTTCTAACCCCTAGCGACTCGAAAGCAGCTTCTTCGAGAAAAGAGCCAGTACCTGCCGAACAAGCTTCGTTCATAGCATAATCAGCTGGAACCCGATTTACAAGATAAGTATATTTTGCATCTTGTCCACCAATTTCAAAGATAGTATCAACAGTAGGGTCAAAATAAATTGCAGCAGTAGCATGAGCGATAATTTCATTAAAAACACCTTTAGTTAAAGCATGCAAACCTGCTACTTGGCGCCCAGAACCAGTTGTACCCAAACCAATAATTTTAATTTTAGTAGTACCAATTTGTTTAGAAAGTTCCGAATATATTTTTCTTGCTGCTTTTATTGGTTCTCCGTGGGTATAAATATATTCGGAAGCAATAATTTTGCAATCTTCCAATCTTAACAAAACACCTTTTGTAGTCGTGGAACCAACATCAAGACCAAGAATACAAATATCTCCGTCCTTAGCTTTTCCCCTCTCGAAAGTCTTAAATTCAACAAGATGTTTCCAATCGTTTAAGGGTTTGTGATATATGAATGAATTTATATTTCCAACAAACAAGTTTTCAGTATCCACCTTAGATTTAAATTTATTTTTGAAACAATATATAGCAGCACCAAGTGCTTCGAAATATGTTGCCTCCTTTGGAACTACGATATCAATTCCTTTCTCCAAAAGATATTTCATAACAAGCTTATTTCGGGTCACCCCCCCAATCAACAAAACCTTGCCTTTATCAACTTTATAGAGAAGCTCTGCTATTTTGTCTGCCATCATGAGGGAAAGTCCAGCAAGAACTTCTTCCTTGGGCACACCATTGTTTAATGCATGAGTACAATCCGATTTACAAAACACAGAACAACGCCCAGAAACTTTAAATGGAGTAACGCTATTTTGAAATTTTTCTAGTTCGGACAAATTAATATTCATCCTTTTCAATTGTTGTAGGAAAAATTCACCAGTGCCTGAAGCACATTGATTACGTGTAACAACATCAACAATATTTCCTTCTTTATCGATTACATAGACAATGAAAGTTTCACTTCCTAACGAAGCAATTGCAGTAAATTCAGATCTATTAGGATAAATAGACTTGAACGCGAGCTCAACCGCTTCGACTTCGGAGATATTGGGTAAATTGATATGATTCCTAATTTTCCTACCAGTTAAAACAACTGGTGCAAGATTTGAATTAAGTTTTTCTAAATTTTCAGTTAAAACTTCCCGAGGTAATCCATTATGAGAAAATGCACGTACTTGGTTAATATGCCAAGCATTATTATCAACAGAACCGAGTTCAACAAAAGTTATTGTTGAAGCTCCTACACAAATACCAAAGTACCTATTCATAGGTTACCATTTGATAAATAATTATCGGACTGGTTCCCAACGGTTTGAATAAGAACGACCGAAAAGCATTATGAATAAACCGTTCAAAATCCATTTTAGCAATGTTCGAAGATAACCAAACTTTCTAAACCTTCTTGGTGATTCATAGACCCAGATTTCATCTACAAATTTTATTTTGCCAATTTTAGCCAACCTACGATATAAATCGAAATCTTCTCCAGCAGAAATATTTGGATTATAGCCTCCCACCTTCCAAAACGCTTCTTTCCGTACAATCTGGCACTCGCCTCGGCCCATTCCCAAGCCAATCAAATTTAGTAGCCGAACGTAATTATTATGAAGAAAATAGAAGATTTTATCTTTTAAAAGCATTTCGTTTGGAAAAGCACAAACTTTCACTGCAAGTGCCACGTGCTTCAAATCGTTTTTTGCCCAATCCAAAACAAAACAAAAAAATTTTTCTAAATCGTGGGGAATAGTATCTCCATTAATAAAAATTAAAACATCTCCAGTTGCAATTTCTGCTCCTCGATTTCTACCTTCAGCGATGGTTTGACACCGTTTATGATTATGCACAACGACTTTGTGCGCAAAATTCCTTGCTATTTCAACTGTTTTATCCTTGCTGCCTCCGTCGCTAACTATCAATTCCGCATTATACTTACTCATCAAATCTTCATCGTAAATACTTAAAACTTCGGGTAAAATCTTTTCCTCTTGGTAGACAGGAATGATTATGCTTAACTCACATAATGCATCGGTAGTGGTATCTTGATTTTTTGGAAAATCAAGATATTGGATACTTTTTTGTTTTTGGGTAAGTAAATTTCTCAATTTTTTAAAAATGCAAAAAAACAAACTTAAAAAAAAGTAAGAAATTAAAACTTAAGCGAACCAATTTGCAAAGGGAAGGGATATAACAAATAGAAACGGGTAGGATTTCCAAATTCGATTGCTGGGCTTGGCAACTTGAAGAAATTAAAGGATTGCTTCAGCCAATTGCAAAACGGAGAACCATCGGGCAATAGTTTAACAAGATCAAAATCCAGAGCAACAATAAGCTTTCGATTTCCCCAGACATAAGGGTAAACTGGTTCGGAAACCTGCGGATTGCATTTGTTTTCGGGGTTAAGAGGGTCGCACAAATTTCTAACTGCAAAACCTACTGAAATATCAAGCCATCTGGGATAGTATTTTTTTACTTTTTCGGGAAGCAAATTATGGACATTAATACTAATCCAGAAAGTATGGGCACTATAATCATCAATAAACATAGAGGAAGGTTTTCGAGATTTAGAATTAAACCACCGTGGGGGGAGATACATAAACTTGGGAGTAAAATTTTGAAAAAAGGGAACATAGGAATAAGCCAAATAAAATAGTGCACCACCAACATCTGCATAAAAATCACTTGGGCAGAATCCCCAGTCCTTTGAAAATCCATCCAAAACTTCGACATAAGTTGTATAACCTAAACCCAAAAAACATCCTATCGCATTCGCCCAATTGTAACTAAACCCACATTCCAAAAGAGTTTGCGAAAGCACATAAGATGAAAGAAATGTTCCATAAAAATGACCTGCCTTATCTATATACATTGCATATTTTCCATCTTCGACAAAATGGAAGTCACCTCTGTTTTTCCAAATTGTACTCATTTGGCCAATGTGTTGGAGCACAAATATTCCAGAATAAGCTACTGTAAAAACCACAATCGGAATTGGCTTAATTTTTGTTGCGTTTTTTATCTTGTAACTAGAAAGAGAATAAAATGGTTTATCTGCAATGTGATACAAGCTTAAGGAAGAATCACAGGATATAGAATCTTTTTGAGCATGAATTTGACTTGGAGAGAGCAAAATAACTATGTTGAACAAACAAAGGAACTTAAAACAAACATTTAGCATTTTTCGATAATTTTGTAAATAAAAATAACAAAAATAAATAAACGATGGAAAAAATCGCTGAAGCGATAAAGAATGCACGCGAAAGCAAAAAACTTGCTTTGGAAGATATTTCTGCTGCAACGAAGATACGCATAAATGTTTTGAAAGCAATCGAAGAAGGCAACTTTAATTATCTTCCAAGAGTATATATGTACTCCTTTATTAAAGAATATATTGAATTTTTAGGATTAAATTTCGATGATTTTAAGAGCCAAATCGACAAGTTTTACAAAAAAATAGAAGTTGCAGAAGAAACAGAGGAGCTTTCATTTCATCAACCTTTACAAAAAAGAAAAAAAGTAAAATATACCGCTTCCCAACTTAATAAAGCACTTTATTTGATTTATATTACAATATCACTTTCATTTTTGGCAATTATTTATTTTACACTTTTCTATGAAGAGGAAGAAAAAAAAACACTTGAAATCGAAAAAAACTTGGACACATTGGTAATTAAATCCGAAGAAAGAACCCAATCGATTTTTCCTTCCTCTTCGGATAGTATTAGACTTGAATTCTTTGCAAAAGACACGGTGTGGATAAACATGGTTATCGACAATAGATTTACAGAAAAGACAGTTTTATATCCAAATTCCATGAAAACTTGGTCAGCAGCTAACTTTTTCCGTTTCACTCTTGGAAATGCTGGTGGTGTTGTAATCAAAAGAGATGGTATAGAATTACCTTCCCTTTCAAAAGAGAGAGTTGCAATAAAAAATATTGTCGTTACAAGAGATAAGTTTTACATAGAAACTGCACCAAAACCTAAACCGGAAACAGGTCCAGAGAAGCAGCCTATCCTTCTTACACCATCTGAAATAAAAAGAGAAATACCTCAATTGAGAGATACCAAAAAAATTAGGCCAAACTAATTTTGCGCGCCACACAGGACTCGAACCTGTGACCCTCAGCTTAGAAGGCTGATGCTCTATCCAACTGAGCTAGTGGCGCATTGCAAAACACAAAATTAAAAAAATAAACAAATTTATTATGCATTTCATTTAGATTGTATAACAATTATTTCTTAATTTTGCGTTGGGCCAGGTCCTATGCTTTCAAGACGAGCCCAATCCCGCCAGGTCCGGAAGGAAGCAACGGTCGGCTTAAACTTGAAGAGCGTAGAAGACTTGGCCTTTTTTTCTTATCTTTTTTATTTAATTTTTTTTTATAAATTGTTCACTTGTATTGTAACTTTTTTTGTAAATGTTTTGTTTTATATATTATTTAATCAAAATTTGAGGGCTTTATGAAAAAATTCATCGCACTTTTTGCTTTCTTTTTCTTAACAATTTCCTTTTTCCATTTTTCAGCTTTTGCAAACTCACCCCGAAAGGTTCTGATCGAAGAAGCCACAAACGCAAGCTGCGGACCATGTGCTTCTCAGAACCCCGCTTTCAAAGCATTTATAAAAAATAATTTCTCCGACGTTATTCCTGTTATTTACCATGCATGGTGGCCGGGTAACGACGACCCAATGTACCTGGAAAACACGGCTATGAATACAACTCGTATCCAATATTACGGAATTCACCAGCAAGGTGTTCCAAACGTCCGAGTCAATGGAAAAATCGCACCAAAAACCGGAAGTTGGTACGATGGAGCTGCTGGGGATACATTGGCTATTAAAAATGAAGTTGATAAATATCGCGGGACAAACTCTCCTATTACTTTAACAGTCGCCGAAAATCGTAGCGGTAGTCAATCCACTGTACAAATTGGTATTAGCACGACACAATCACTTATTGGGAAAAAGCTTCGTGTAGTAGTTGTTGAATATTACATTTCTTACACACAAGCACCAGGAACAAATGGAGAAAAAGAATTTTACTGGGTTGCTAGAAATATGCTACCTGATGCAAATGGTACTACTTTGGATTTAGATGCTGGATCTAGCAAGAATTATACTTTTAATTACTCTATTAAATCAACTTGGAAAGCTTCCCAGATTTATGTTGTTGCTTTTATTCAAGATGACCAAACGAAAGAAATTCTTCAAGCTTCACAAAATCTAAAAGTTGCAAAAGTCAATATCGAAGCTCAAAATCCCTTTTTGACTATACCAAGAAGAGGGCAAGTAGAATATACTTTTAACGTAACCAATCCAAGTAACGAATTACTGCGTGTTAACGTCGCTTTAAATTCTGGAAATAGCTATGTTCCAAGTGGATGGACTGCAACACCAAGCGCCAACCAATTAGTCTTACAACCCTATCAATCCCAACAATTAAAAGTCACTCTAAGAAGTGGAAATAAGGCAGAATTTGCAATTATTGGAATTGACTTCACCCCAAATGTAACTTCACCTTATGAAGTTACTTCAGGGTATTTTTATGCACTTACAGAAGATACTAAGTACGCGTTTTATGCTTTATCCAACTCACCAAGTCCTTATTTTGCCTATCAAGGAACTTTAAGTCAACCTAAATACTCCAACGATGCAGCTTTGCTTCCATTTGCAATTGATATTATCAATAATTACCCAATTTCAAACTTTGAGTTAGCAATGTTCGGTTTCAGCTTTTGGGTGCGTGGTGTCTTAGGTGGGTATTATGTTGAAAGTTCTCCCTTATTTGCTTCACTTAATTCAATGATTTCCTCTGGTAAGAGCATTTTGTTAACCTCAGAAGTGGACTTATCATTTGCTTATGGATCCCAAGGCTCTGCAACCGCAAGAGATTTTTACGCAAACAAGCTTCGTATAAACAAAGCCCAAGAACCAATTTTAAGAGTAACAACAAATACTCAAGGACAAATAACAGCAGTAAATCAATATCCAGCAACTGGAGTATCAGGGGACCCAATAGGTAACGGAATTTCATTGACCATGAACCAATATAATCAAACCTCCCATCCTTACTTCATTGTATATACCGATATTTTAAGTATTACAAATTCCACCTATACCAAACCAATCCTTTATTACGACAATAACCAATCTGCAATTGGTGGAGTAAGAGTTGAAAGTGGTAATTCAAGATTAGTCTATTTAACTTCTGGATTTGAGGCAATTGCTGATCAAACACGAAGAAACAATTTCGTAGGAAAAATTGTTGACTGGCTATTATCAAGACCATCTGCAAAAGTTGGACCTCAAATTACATTAAGTGCTTCCTCAATCGATTTCGAAGAAGTTGTTGTTGGTTCAACAGCATCTAGGTCCTTTGATATTACAAATACTGGCGACGAGCCACTTATTATTTCAGAATTGTACATAGACAGAGATTTCGATCCCGAACAAGTTTTCAATATCCAAGATCCTCCACCTTTACCTCTTACACTTCAACCCAATCAAAAGCGAACCATTGTAGTAACATTTTCACCCAAAGAGGAAGCCGTTGCCTACACAACATCGGTGGTCATTAAATCTAATGCAAAGAATACCCCAGATGAACTAGTTACCCTTGATGGAATTGGAGTTGCTGGAAACGTACCAATTATTACTTCTAATAAATCCGAAATCAATTTTGGTTCTGTAATAGTCCAAAATACCAAAGTTGCCGATGTGGACATTACCAATTCTGGTCTTGCTGATTTACAAATTAATAGTATCCAATTATTTAACAATCCTGGAACTTTCTCCATCATGAACAGACCAGATCTTCCAAAAATACTTGGACCTGCCGAAACTCTAACCTTAAGTATTTTGTTCACACCTGCAGAAGCTAAAAACTATAGTGCCACTCTTAGAATTGCTTCGAATGCCAACAACGAACCAATATTAAATATACCAATAACTGGATCTGGAGAATCTGCTGGATCAGTTGCTGAAACTAACTTCTCCAATGGTATTAATGTTAAAGTAACACCAATACCTATATCGAATGAACTTAATTTAATCATCACATCCAAGGATGCTCTGAATTCATTTATTAATATCCAAATTTTTGATATCAAAGGAACTCTTATAGAGAGTTTGATGAATGGAACAATTACCCAAGGAACTACCCACAAAAAGCTTTCTGTGTCTAATTTACCATCGGGTCAATACAACTTAGGCATTCAAATTGGTGATGAACTACAATTTATTCCAATTGTCATTGTTAAATAATATTTTTCTTAATTTAGAGGTTGCCATTCTACCCATAGGGTGGCAACCTTTTTATTTTGTTTTAAATTTTGGAGGTGGTAATGAAAAGGTTCGGTTTTTTACTTTTTATGTTAATCTCATTGTTTTCTTTAAATGAACTTTTTTCAGAAAAACCAAAGTATATTTTATTTGACAATCTTGAGAACAAAAACTTCGTTGATAGTGCTTATTGGATGTATTTAAAAGACCCAACATACATGCCCGAAATTGCCCCCTATGTTGTAAGAGAACCTTTTAATGATGTTACGTTGCAGAAATATAAACTTACAGATTTTGATATTGCGATATTTCTACTTGGGGATAACAAATTAAACACAAAAGTCGGTAATGCAAGTGTTTTGAGTGCCATTAGACAAATGCTCTCAGCAGGTAAAAATTGTCTTATTATTGGAAGGAGAGTTTTGTATAATGCCTTTGATCCACAAGGTGGAGATCTTAATCCCGAGGTACAAAAGTTTCTCTCCGATACTCTGGGAATAGATTATTTAACACGTGTTTATGTAAGTCGACAATCCGGTAACCAAATTGAATATTGGAGCTTCAATGTCCGTGGAGCATTTGGGGATCCGGTTGGACAATCGATAGTAAAGTGGTGCAACATGGGATTTAACACCGGACAAGAAGTTTGGTGGCCTCTTGCAATTTATTTAGCGTTCGATGTTTTTAAGTCGAAAGATCCTCAAAAATTTCCACCAGTTGACCACTTCATTCGTAGGAATAATGATTATCCAAACGATACAATTGTCGGAATTAGAACTGAATGGGGTACTGCGCGATTATGTTTTTGGTCCATTGGTTTCGAAGCATTTGCTGGCGACATTCCACGAGGCTACCAACTTGCAAGAGCTATGAACTGGCTAAAGGGTAATATTGCTCCAGATGGTGCTGCCTACGATATAGACCCAAATATAGTTGACTTTGGGGAAATTCAACCAGGGAAATCTGATACAATTGAAGTCATTATAACTAGTACTGGAAAACTAGACCTTAAGATCGAGGAAATTGATTTTTGGGAAAATCCGGACGATGTTTTTGAAATTATTTCTGGGAAAATAACCAAAACCAAAATATTAAAACGGGGACAAACTCATACTTTCACAGTCAAGTTTACTCCAAAAGAAAAAATTACGTATAGAGGTTCAATCTCGATAAAAACAAACTCCTTGCTGAATGAATATTATTACTTGGACGTTTGGGGTTACGGAGGTGGAATCGAAGCGAAAGGACCTATTCTTGAAACGAATTTCCCAGAAAACAAAATCGACTTTGGTAAAGTAAAGAAACCTACCAGCAAAATCATCGAACTTGTGCTCAAAAACGTCGGAGATAAAACGCTAGAAATTTCAGAATTTGCTGTCGACACAACTTATAAAGACTTTCAAAGATTTGATTTTGCTCAGGTTTTGAAAAAACCTATCTTTATAGAACCCAATGATTCATTTAAAGTTAAAGTTAGATTTTCTGCAGCTACACAAGATGAAAGAGTTTATTTTGCTCGGATAATTGTGCAAACAAATGCAAAGAACAACAACAATTTCTTCATTGAATTGCAGGGCGAAGTGGAAGGACTTATTTCTGTCGAAAACGAAGTTACCGAAAATGTTTCAATTGAACAAAATGACATCGAAAAAACCCTCGTTGTAAGTTTGAATAATAGTACCTACAATCCGGTTTTAAAAGTGCAATTGATTAACGAAATGGGGAAAGTAATTTTTGAAAAGCACTGGTCCGAAATTTCTGAGTATGGAAAAATAATAATATCTTACCACAATTTTCCATCTGGAGTATACATTCTTCAAATCCAAAGCAGAAAGAAAGTATTTTCTAAATCACTGATTTTGATTCACTAGTAAAAAATAGCTTATAAAAAAGGGGTTCAAAAACGAACCCCTTTTCAAAATGTAAAAATTTGGATTAAAAATTTAAAGTTTCACCGTATTCCATTACTCTACACTTTTTTCCGATAGCTTCAACCTTCTTTTGAAACTCCTTTGGATCTGCTGGAATAATTGGAAAGGTGTTGTAATGCATTGGTATTGTCAACCCAGGATTGACAAATTCGACAGCTTTCACAGCATCATCGATACCCATTGTAAAGTTGTCCCCAATGGGAACAAGGAAAATATCGATGTTGTTCATTTCCCCAATAAGTTTCATATCGAGAAACAATCCTGTGTCCCCAGTATGGTATATTGTTTTGTTTCCCATACTAAGAACAACACCAGCTGGCTCACCCATATAACGACCATCAGGGGAAGAAGAACCGTGGTGGGCAATAGTAAACTTCAATCGACCAAATGGAAAATTGTAGCCACCACCAATATGCATGTTGTGTGCTTTGCAACCATTTTCTGCAGCGTAATTAGCAAGCTCATTAACAGCAATAATAAGTGCATCATTATTCTTAGCTAATGTAAAAGCATCCCCAAGGTGGTCTCCGTGTCCGTGGGTCAAGACGATAAAATCAACTTTAATATCATTTACATTCTGAATTGGGCAAGTTGGATTTCCAGTGATAAAAGGATCAATTATCAATTTGTAATTATTATCATCGAGAATAAAAGTTGAATGGCTTAGATAAGTTAGTTTCAACATTTTTTACCCTAAAAACGTTAGACATAATATCAAATTAATATTTTTATGCGAAATTGCAAAACAATTAATATGGAATTGACTAAGTATGGTTGAAATCTATACAGATGGAACTTCGCTAGGAAACCCAGGAAAAGGAGCATATGCGGTTCTGATATTATTAAATAACCAAGAGATTATACTAGCTAAAGGATACAAAAAGACAACCAACAATAGGATGGAATTAATGGCTTTCGTTGAAGCAATGAATTTTTTAAAAAACAATAATATTAAAGAGGGAGTCTTATTTACAGACTCGCAATTAATATCCAAAGCAATGAATGAAGGTTGGCTTCGAAGATGGAGCACAAATGGTTGGAAAACATCAAATAAAACAACAGTGCTAAATATCGACATTTGGGAAAAGGTGAACTATTTCCTTAATTTTGTTAAAATAAATGTAAAATGGATCGAAGGCCACAGTGGAAATAAATACAATGAAATGGTTGACAAAATTGCAAAAAAAATTGCAAAAACTGATGCTATTGAAATCGATTATGAGTACGAACAAAAATCACAGAGTGTATGAAAAATAAACTTAAAGTCTCCGTAATTGGTGTCGGTCACCTTGGTTTAATACATACAAAATTGCTAAAGCAAAGTAAGTATGCACAACTTGCTGGTGTTTACGATACCGACACACGAAAAACACAAAATGTTGCGGATGAATTTAACTGCAAAGCTTTTAAAAAAATTGAGGAAGCAATTGATGCATCAGATGCCGTAATAATAGCTACACCTACTTGCACTCACTTTGAAATTGCTAAAAAATGCATTGATCAATCTTTACATTGTTTTATCGAAAAACCTATTACAGCAACATTTCGCCAAGCAAGTAAATTAATCCAATTAGCAAAAGAAAAAAAAGTATTAATACAAGTTGGACATGTCGAGCGTTTCAATCCCGCTCTAAAAGCTATAATGAAATATAAACCAGAGCCCTTGTTCATTGAATCGCATAGGTTGAGTCAATTCAAACCTCGGGCTATAGATGTTTCAGTTGTTTCTGATTTAATGATACATGACATTGACATTGTACTATGGTTGGTTAAATCCAAATTAAGTAAGGTCTATGCAAATGGAGTAGCTGTCTTGACAAATACAATAGATATTGCAAACGCAAGGTTGGAATTCGAAAATGGGACTGTCGTAAATTTAACCGCATCCAGAATTTCAGCTAAACCTACGAGGAAAATGCGAATTTTCCAAAGACAAACCTATTTCTCGTTGGATTTTGCTAATCAAAGTGTCGAAATCTATCGAATCGCTAATATTGACGAAATTGGTAATACTGCTAAACCTGCTTTTATGCTTGGTAGTATTGGTGCCGCTCCCAGAAATGTTACTATCGTTTACGAAACTCCCGAAGTTGAAGAAACAAATGCAATCTTCGAAGAACACAATTCCTTCTTTAGAGCAATTCTCTATGGAGAACAAATTCCTATCTCCGCAGTAGAAGCATCCAAAGCTTTGAAAGTTTCAGAGATAATCGAGAAGAAAATTAAAAAGTCACTTCAATTTTTTCAACCCGAGCGGTAATTTGCGATTTTGCACAAACAAATTACCATTAATCGAATCTAGGTTAGGAATGTAATAGCCTTCGTAAAAAGTCGAGTCAATCCCTTGAATTTCAAGTACGATTTTGTTACTTACAAAAGTACCATTACAAATAATAATTTTTTCTAGAAGTTTGCCTTGATAAAATTGGTTAAAGTTCCCACCTCCAGATATATAAGAATTTTTCTCGGTTAAACTAACAATCAACTCTACAAATTCTTCTTCAAAAACATAGTTGCCATACCAGCGCCCGTTCAAAGGAGAATTGGAAACACAAGCACATTCTTCATCATAGCAGGAATTAACCAAAAAAGACAAAAGTGCAAACAAAAAAAATAACGAAATAGATTTAAAACAATGGCTCATTGAATTTCCCAATATTTTTATTTATTTCCAAAACTTGACTAATTAAGTCTTTTGCAAATTTCAAAGGAATCTGAGTTGCAGAATCACTTAGAGCATTTTCTGGACTTGGATGGGTTTCGAAAAACAAACCATCAATACCAACCGCTGTGGCAGCTCGAGCTAGGGGAAATACAAATTCACGAAAACCGCCAGATTGTTCACCCAACGATGGCCTTTGTAATGAATGTGTAGCATCAAAAATCAATGGGCAACCAGCTTTACGTATTATCACTAAACCTCGAAAGTCAACAACCAAGTCGTTGTACCCAAAAAAAGTTCCCCTTTCAGTAATCCAAACATTCTCGTTGCCAGCACTTTTCACTTTTTCCCAAGCTTTTAGAATGTCCCAAGGTGCAACAAATTGACCTTTTTTAATATTTACAATTTTACCAGTTTTCGCAGCAGAAAGTAACAAGTCCGTCTGCCGGCACAAAAAAGCCGGTATTTGGACAACATCTAAATATTTTGAGTATTTATCAACTTCGGTACAAGAATGAACATCGGATAAAATTTTAAAACCAAAAACTTTCCGAATTTCAGAAAGGTACTCTAATGCTAATTCATCTCCTATTCCAACAAAAGATTTAATACTTGTCCTATTTGCTTTTTTATAAGAAGATTTAAAGTAGAAGTCAATATCGTACTCTTTAACTATATTTTTGAAATGATCGGCAATTTCGAAAAGAAGGTCCCTGCTTTCAACGACGCAGGGACCGGCAATTACGATAAATTTATTCATAATTTACTTGGAAAAAACGACTGGCAAGACTTGTTGATAGCTACCAGAAACCATCTTCAAATAGTAAACACCATTAGGAACAAATGTGTTACTTTGAATTTCATACACACCAGCTTTAAGATTATCATTTACAAGAACTTCTACAACCTCGCCAAAAATATTAATCAACGAAATATTAACATGCCCATCGAACGCAATACCAAATTTCAAATTTATTTGCTCAACTACGGGATTTGGTTCAGGATTACTTAAGAAATAAGGAGTATCTGAAAATGTAATCAAACGTCCGTCCACAAAGCAAACATTTGAAAGTATAATTTTCGATACTATATCTAATGGAGCAAGACACCCATTGCTTTTCATTTCGATATCGAAACTTGACTCTTTGACATCTCCAAGGAAAACAGTAAAATCAATTGTGAAAAGTTCTAAATCGAACGAGGTTGAAAGATTTCCACTCCCTTTTAAATTCAGTTTGCCTCGATCCAGCAAAATTGGTCTTTCCCAGGTCCAATTTCTCAAGGAAGAAGGTTGAATTATAGAATCGATCCTAATCATTTTGTTGTTGAAATAAACATTTAAGTCTAAAGAAGTAATATTGGAGTTATACAACTTGGGTATTTTGCCCTTAACAATCAATTTCCTTGAGAACAGAGGTTGCAATCTCCATTCTGGATTATCAGAGTAAAAGTCTAAAAGTATCCCTTTGCCTTCCAAGTTTACGATAATATCACTATTAATAGAAGTTTTTAAAGTTAAAGTCGCTGTGTAGTCCTTGGCTTCTTTAGGTTCGAAGAAAAGTTTTAAAGTAACAAAGTTGGAAGGTGGCACAACAATGGGCAAATTTTCGTTCATAACAAAGGCATCGCTACCAATTCCAGAAATTTCAAAGTCTGTTAATGTGATAGGGGTAATCCAACTATCATTTACAATCTTCAAATCGAAAACATTTTGGTCGCAAATGATACTATTTCCAAAATTTACAGATTTAACAGCTGTCAAACCAAGACCATCACATTCAGCATCAAAAGTGGTATCGACTTTGGGATACTTTTCGGGACCATAAGAAGCATCGTGGGAAATTTCAATCAAATCTGCACGGGTTCCAGGAGTTCTAGGAGTAAAGTAAACCTCAAAAGTCTTTACCGATGATTTCGGAACAATTTCATTAGTGGGAACTCCATTAACCCAAGTAAAATCACCGGTTTTGTATTTGAAATCCATTCTGTAAATAACTAAATCGGCAGTTGTGCTCGGATTTGAAACTTCGAGTTCGGCCATACCGCGGTCCCCTGGTTTAACTGCATCGAAACAAGTCCATTTGAGTTCGATTTTTGGAAGAATTCCTTCTCCTCGGACATTGCCGTAAAGGTCGCTCAAAAGGCCTTCAAATTTTACAACTAAAATATTCGAATAAGAAATCTCTTCATCTGGTGTAAATCTAATAGGTATTTTAATGCTATCACCGCTTTGAACAACGTATGGAAAATTGATTGGGGGATCATTGACAAACTCAAAATTTGCTACGTTATTCAGAAATCTTATGTCAATTAGTTTTTGAGCTATTGAACTTCTATTGATGATAATTAAATCGCTGTCGTTTTGTGTTTTCAACCTTCTTCCTCTCCAATCAATAGATTCGATTATTATGTCTGCATCAACACCGAAGCCAACCAATTCAGTTTCTTGACTAATACAGCCTTGTGGAAGTTCAAATTTCAGAAACGCTTGACGTACACCCGGTCCAGATGGAATAAAGAACACATCAAGATCAACACATTCTTGGGGTCTCACCACAAGGCTATTATAAGGAATTGAAAAGTCCGAGGCATTTGGACCATAAATCACAAACTTAACTGGAACCGAAGCAGGATTTGTGTTCTTAAAAATACACTGAAATGTTTTTGTAACTTTGACACTCAAATTCGAAGGACCAAGATCTGCTTTCTTTAATGCTTCGCCAGTACAAATTCCAAATCCTCTTAGATTTAAAACCAAATCTAAACCACAATCAGGGGTGATTACCAATTGAGCATTTCGTACGCCCACATCTTTAGGAACGAATGCTAATTCAATGGGAATGCATTCTTTTGGCATAAGCTTCCTTCCTGCCAGGGTTGCTCCTATCCTAAAATCAGTAGGGTTGGCACCAATAATTGTTGCATTGGATATTACAATAGGAACATTACCGACATTGCAGATAAAGGAACTTAAAACTACTGGTTTTATATCACCTACAGTACAGTCTTCAAAATCATAAGTCTGACTCGATAGTGTCCACACAGGATTTTGAATTGAAAATACAGTATCGCTAACATCCTGACTTCCCGGGCTACCTCCATATCTTCTAATATAAACATCTCTTTTGCCTTTACTGGTAATTGTAATGTTGCCACTAGTTAAGTTACCAGAAAATGTACCAACTTCATATCTGTCGCCGACGCCATCGTATGCAACACTTTTAGAAAAAGTACCATCGTCGGTACCACCCTTTTGGGTTAGTTTAATGCTCATATCGAAATACAAAACTCCAGTGAAGGTAGTTGGTACTGTTACTTTGGGCAAAGAATAAATTGGAGTTTGTATAGAATTTAAATATTCACCTAAAATCACAATTTCATCTGGATTTGGAGATTGGTTAGAAACATATTTAATTTTTTGCCCCCAAGCTCTAAAATTTGAGTAAGTCAGATCTGGTCCAATAAGAGTAACTATCGGAGTAGATCCACTTGCAGGGTATTTTGCGATAAAACAATATGGTACATCTTTTATTGGCATATTTGGGGATATATATCCAAATGTTGCGGTTTGCATGCAAGTTCCAACAATATAAGCATTTCCTACTTTGTCTACGCAAATACCAGCAGCCGTATCAGTACCATAACCTCCGGCACTTTGAGCCCAAATAAGATTACCATCCCTATCGTATTTAGCAATGAAGATATCCAACCCTCCGACACTAGTTAGCCTCTTATTATTCTCGAATTCAATTGTGCCAGAGTAGGAACCCGTTACGTAAATATAGGAGTTGTCCTCGGTAACTGCAATACTCCTTCCAAAATCATCTTCGGTCCCACCAATTCCTTTCGCCCATATGTAAGAAGAAACTGGGGCAACAGTTGCGCGAATTCTCATGTTGTTACCACCAGTCCCCGAAGGTGGTACCCATCTATAAGAAAGCCCTTTGACATTGGAGGCCAAAGAACGCCATGATGTTCCACCATCTGTGCTAAAAAATAAATTAATAGGTTTATCGCTTTCCACACCACTCCAGATTATGTTTATTGTATCGCATACAGAGAATATTTCACCACCATTTGGGGAAATAATCCGAACCTGAGATATTCCCCCAATCAGTTTGACTTGGGCAGGGCAAGGTTTTGCATCAATAAATAATGTTGCTTCCCGATAAGAACGAAGAGAACCTTGAGTAAACCTAACGCGCAAAGTCCTTGATTCCCCAGCTGGGATTACGAAGGGAGGTGGACCTCCCGAGCCACCGACATCCCAGTTAATTACTTGATAAAATGTGGAGGGTATGATTTTTATATCATTAATATTATAATCAGCAATAGGAGAACTAATGGTAATATCTAGATCATTTGATTGATTCGGTGCTGGGTCAAGAAAATCGTAGATTGCTTGGTCAATAGGAAGTTTAGCTATGCTAAAAGGAGGTGCTTCGTAATCTCTTTCAATAGTAGCAGCCTGGCGTTTAAAAGTAATTTTGACACTTCTTAGCAGGTCTAATTTATCACATCCATATTCAGTAACCCAAGTCAACTGGCAAAGTTGCTTTCGTTGAATGTCCAAAGCAATAAAACGATAAATATTTTCAAGCTCCTCTTTGGTTTCAACTTTATATGCTTTACCCCCAGTTTTAGAAGAAATCTCATCGAGAGATTTGTGCATAGGCATAGCAAGAGTTATTGCATAAACCTGGGCGTTAATTCTTTGAAGTTCCTTTATTATAGAATCTGTGCTCGGACGTTCATTTGGTTCACCGTCAGTAAGAAAGACAATTATTCTTCGTTTTTGTGGGTCGGGAGAACCGGTTAAGAACAAATTAATTGCACCATTTTGCCTATCCAAAAAAGGTGGATCGTAGAGTGTACCACCACCAATAACAGTCCGATTCAAGGAGTCGAGCAACTCTTGTTTATTGTCTGTAAAATCGCATCGCTTATAAGCAACCCGACCAAAGGAAATTAAAGCAAGTTTTGTTCCTGTTTTGAGATTAATTGTATTAACAAAAGCTTCAACACCTTTGAGAACCCAACTCCATCTTTGCTCTCCAGCTTCATTTTGCCAACGCATTGATTCACTTTGGTCTACAATTAGAATAATACTTACTGCTGGTTCAACTAAAGTATCTTTGCATTCAACATTCAGTGTTGGATTCATACTACGACCGCGCTCGAAAACATCAAAATCGCTAGGTTTAAGATCGGTATAACTCTTACCCGTTGCGTCAAGAGCAATAAAAGTGCAACGAATTAATGGAAATTTGTCGGCTACAATTTCAGAAATTGAGAAGGTTGCGTCTTGAGCATTCACTCCAACGCAACCAATCAATAATAGAAGGAGCTGGATAACCCTTTTCATATTAACCTCTATTTTTTAAAAATACTTTCTTTTTTTGAAAAATGATCATACAAAAATAAAGAAAATTCATAATTTATTGATGAAATTTGTGCGAAACAGCCAATAGGGAAAGTTAAAAATTTACTACTATGGCCAAAAGGAAAATTAATCAAAACTGGAAAGTCATATTTTTTGAATACCATCTCGAAAATCTCGCGCAATGTAAGTGAATAATCTGGGAAAAAATTCCTCCTCGAATCGAGTTTTCCAAAATTTCCCAGAAGAATTCCCTTGCAATTCTTGAACTTACCAGCAAGTTCTAATTGTTTCAACATCCTGTCTATCTTGTAGGGTGGTTCAGAAACTTCTTCCAAAAATAATATGCTATCATTAGTATCAAATTCAAACTCTGTACCAAGTAAACTAACAAGATTTGATAAATTTCCCCCGACTAATCTCCCAAATGAAACACCAGGATTGAGAACTTCCCTTTGAGAAAATTTATAAGTATATACTCTGTTTTCTTTTTGTGTTTTTTCAAACAAAACAGCTTCAAGGAAATTTGAAGTAAAGGTATCGAGACTAAAATTACCAGTAGGTCCATGAAAAGTAACAAGATTGGTCTTACCATAAATTGCATTTAGAAGGACTGTAATATCGCTAAAACCAATAATAATCTTGGGGTTCTGTTTAATTATATCGTAGTCAATCAAATCTAAAATTCGAATAGAACCATACCCCCCTCGTGCTGCAACAATGCAATTAATCGAGGGTTCAGCAAAAAAATTATTTAATTCATCTGCTCTAAACTTATCATCGCGTGAAAGGTATCTATACTTGATATCCCTTTTAGTAATTGTTTCCCCATAAATAACTGAACAACCACGCTTAGAGAAGAAATTTACAAATTGTCTTACTTCCCAAACATTTGCTGGACTTCCCGGAGCAGTAAAAGCAACTTTTGCCCCCGTTTTCAACAAAGGGGGGAAGGAATAATTTTTATTATCAGCAAAAATGGTGTCACTTGAAAAAGCTTCAGCTCCGCCTGCAAGAAGCAAAGTACCAACCCAACAAAATCCTAAGAAATCCCTTCGTTCCATTATCTATCAACCCCTATTATAAATAAACAAATTTAACGCTATTAAGTTACAGATTTCCTAAAATTTTGTAATTTTGAATTGCTGGAAAGGTGCAGGAGTGGCTGAACTGGCACGACTGGAAATCGTGTGTCCCGTCCAAAGCGGGACCGAGGGTTCGAATCCCTCCCTTTCCGCAAATTGTCATTTTTTTGAATTTAAATGTTTAAGTTCTTACCATTATTTCATCGAGTAGATTCTTAGCTTCCAGATTATCTGAATCTATTTTTAAACCCCAATCTAACATCCTCTTTGCTTCTTCAAAGTCTTTTATTTGAATGAAACATTTTGCAGCACCAATGTATGCATCTACTTTTTGTTCATTTAACTTCAGTGAATTCGTAAATAATTGCAAAGCACCATCGATATCATTCATTTCCAACATTATGTTAGCCATATCGACCAATATTTGGTCCAATGAATTACCAATCATCGAAAAGAACCTTTCGTTGTTCCATTTGGAAACAAGTTCTGTATACATTTCTAAAGATTCTACCAAGTTGCTTTGCAAGTATAACATTTTTGCTTTTAAATACAAGCTATCAATATTACCGTAATTTAAATCAACCACTTTCTCTAAATAATGCATTGCACTTTCAAATTGATTATTCAAAATGTAAATAATTGCCATTCTTAAAAAATAAAACAATTTATATTTAAAACTTAACTCAGCTAACCTACCCTCGATTTCTTTGTAAATTCGAAAAGCTTCGGCAGTGTTTCCCTCGGCAAAGTATTCTTCAGCAACCCCTAATAAAATTTGTGCATCTTTTTTGTCAATTAAAACATCTTTAGCCTTAATAGATAGTCCTTTTCCAAATAACCCATCGAGTCTGGACAAAATCTTCAAGGTCGACCGATTCCATGTCCAATAAGTTCTTGCAAAGGAAGAAGCCAATATTCCCCTTACTGTGATATCTGCAGGATTTTGATAAATAGACTTTAATAAATCGGCGAGATGGTCACCGTCGGGTTCAAAAAGAAAAGCTTCCCCAACTAAAGGATCATTATTAATTGTAGAACCAATAGAAATTTTGTAAGAAGGGATTTTCCAAGCAAATGAATCCAAAACAAAATCCTCTGTTGCTCCACCATCTGTTACAATTACAGGAAGACCACAAGCCATTGCCTCCAAAGTCGGAAGTGAAAAGCCTTCCCCACGGTATGGAGAAACAAAAACATCACAAGCACGGTACAAGCTTGTAATTTCTTCTTCGGTAAGGTAATCCTTTATGTAAATTATTTCGGGTGAATTTGGAGTATTTCTGACTTGTTTTATCAAATCCTCTGCGGTTTGGCCGCGGTAGAAAGATTCAGTCCCCATATCTTTAACAACAAGTACAACATCATCATTCGAAGTAAATGATTTAACATAGCTTTGAAGTAAAACATCAAAGCCTTTTCTATAAGTTGTGCCACCAACGTACAAAAATTTAAGTTTCTTTTCTGTGTTCAATGGATATTTTCTTCCGTTTGGTTGAAAAAGCCAAGGGTCTATCCCGTTGGGAATCACTTGAACTTTATTAAATGGGATTCCACTATTGATAAAAGCTTGGCGTGTATAATTCGAAGGAACCCAAATTTCATCAGCTTGCAAAAAAATCTCGACAAATCTTTTTGGCAAAATTGTAAATTCCCAGGGTTGCATTATAACCCACTTTGCTCCCTTAGGAGGTTCTTCTTTTGGTGGCCATTGATGCCTTATCCAAACATAAGGAAGTTTTTTAATCCAATCCGGGGGTTCATCTTTGATTCTAATGTCTTTTTTTGCAAGCTTTTCGTATTTGAGATTGCCGATCGGTTGAAATTGCTCAGTTTCGTAGGGAATTATGGTAACTTCAACTAAATTCGTGTCAATCAAATTGGAACAATGTTCCCGATTAATAAGAGCCAATGAATGGTAGACAAATTGCGAACCTTCCCAAACTACATTAAGTTCGGGTTTGTATTGGTCTGCCACAAGATGTCTATCTAAATGAGTCTCCGTATACTTATACTTATCACTTTCTACTTTATGTTCAAAAGAAGAACCAAAAACCAAACCTTCGAGTTCATTTAAGTCAAAAACTTTCTTTTCCTCCAATTCTTTTTGTTCGACATCCTCGAAAAGCAATGGTTCTTGAGGAGCACTTCTTTCAATCTCTCTCGAGCTTGAAACTTCATGCTTTGTTTTAGTTTCTTCAAAGAATTGGGTTATTGTAACTTCTTTTGGGACCTTAAATTCTGCTTCGTATAAGACAAAATTGACATCCTCTTGTTTAATATTCAGTTTTACCAATTCGTAGCCCAAATGCAAAAAACTTCTTTGAATTTCATCGGGGAAAGATACTGTCTTTGTAAATTTAATTTCAACTACTTTGGGTTTGGACAAAAGTCTATTTGTCACTATTAGCTCATATTCTTTAGGGTCCTTAAGTTTCCTATTTATTAGTGCATTGTAAATATTTTCTAGATGGGATATGTAATTTTCGAAAGAGTGAACTGATTCCAGTTTACCTCTAATTTCTTCAATAATTTCTGGGTTAAGAGAACAAAATCTAATTGCACTTACAAGCGAATCAATATCTGTGGGCTCAAACAAAAATCCATTTACTCCATCGACAATGAAATCTGGCATCCCACCAATATTCGAACCAAGTACAGGTAACCTCAATGCATTCATTTCCATCACTACAAGAGGGGCAGATTCCTCGCTTATTAAAGGAACAATTCCAACATCTAACTTCCCAGCAATCTTTTCAAGATCTTCAATGTTGTATTCACCGTGATAAGTAACCATTCTTTTATTGTCAAGAGAATTTAATAGCTCCATGTACTTTGGTAAAACAAAACCAAAAACATGGAACTCCACATCATTTTGTAAAAAATGTTGAGCAGCTCGAACCAAATTGTGTATTCCTTTTAGAGCGAATCCTCCACCAATATAACCAAATCTAACTTTCTTAGGTACTTTTCGCCTGGATTCATTGTTTAATACTTCACTTTTCCAAAGCTCGTCGACAACTTTGTTTGCTTGGTGAACAACAATTATGTTTTTATCATTTCCAGCAAACTCACTCAAAAACTCTTTTTGCTTCCGAGAAACGGACATTACTAAGTCGAGGTATTCATTAACTATTCTTTTAGAAAATTCCTGCCGTTCCTGGTAAGAGTGCTTTTTCTCCGGGTACTTTTTTGCAAGTTCTGAATTTTTAAAGAAGTCTGTGTCGGTCCAGTTTGTCAAATCTGAATTAATCATATACAGATTCGGGTCAATCAAAAAGTAATTGTGAGGAGTAAAAACAATGGGAACATCGAGTGTTTCTTTCGCAATTTTGGGCAAACTTAAACATAAGCCGTGAAGATTATGGATATGTATTAATTCTGGTTGATAAGATTCAAGAACTTGGCGAAATATCCTTTCTACCTCGGGATCCGAAGTCTCGCGTTCTGGATTTTCAGGGTCGTTGAAAGGAGCAGGGCGATTGTAGAGCCCATAAAATTGTATGTTGTCTTTTTTCTCCGTTTCAAGAGAATATAAAGGCTTTGTTGGATCAAACTTTGTTGAAGCATAAAAAACAGAAACTTCCCAATTTCGAAGGGACAACTCCCCAGCAACAGTTTTTGGGAATATAGTTCCCCCTCCAGAATCATTCCACCCATACATAACGAAAAGCAATTTTCTTTTTTTATTCATAATTGCAACCTCCGATTTATCAGTTAGAATTTTGGTCAACAAAACATTATTTGGAATAATCCCAATCGGAACTTTGGAATTATCAAACAAACTATTATCCAAAATTACAGAATTTGCCCATTCCACTTGCATAGCCGAAAATAATTCCTTGTGCTTCAAAACAATTTTGGCTTTTATTTGAGCATCTGCAAAACAATTAATAGTTTCTTTTACACCATAGACTTTCTTAACTTTAATTAAAGGTTCGGGATACCTAATCCCAAATATTCCATTTTTACCTAAACCAATCCAAAAGTCCCAAAAGGCATAATCCCAGGGTAAGTCTTCATCTAAAAAATTGTTTTTAAGGAAAATCGAACGAGATAGAAAAACATAATTTGGAATATAGTTAAATCTTTTCAGTTTTTCGTAAGAAAAATCCAGATTCCTAACAACTCTTTGTTCTTCTTGGAAAACATAGTCAAAATAAACGTAACCTATGTTGTTTTTTTTGACTACATCTAATAAGGTTTCCAATGCATTTGGGAAAATTTCGCCGCCCGAATTCAGAAAAAAAAGGAATTTACCTATTGCAATTAACGAATAAAGGTTAAATGCAAAGATGCTATTTCCTATGTTGCAATTACATCTTAAAATTTCAATGTTTTTATGATTTTGAAAGGACAAAAAATCAATAGTTTTTTTATGGTCAATTTCTTTATCATTAGAGTTCCAAAATATTACAATAGAAACAAGGTCATTATAAGGATTTGAAAAATGATATGGCAAGCTATTTAGTTCATTGAACGAAAGTAATCGAACCAAATTCTTTCCAAATTTTTTTTGGATCTGCTCAAAAGCCCATTTTTCTTTAATTGGTTCCCCGTATTCATTGTTAGGTAAATCTATTTCAATGTACTTTGCACCCAAAATTACATCAGCTTTTTCAATAAGAAAACCTTTTGAGCAAAGGAAATTGAAAAAATTTAACAAATTAAAAGTAAAATGAGTTTTATGCTCTTGCAAAAACTCCAAAAGGACCTTAGGTTTAACAACCAATAAAGAGGGAAGTAATTTGGAGGAATTAGGTATCAAACCAAACTCAGCTGGAAAATTAGAAACATAATGGGAATCTGTAATTTCGTATTCAACCTTATCGAGGGATAAAATGAAATCAGAAAAAACACCATCTAAATGGTCATTGCTATTGAGGTAAGAAATTAACAAATCGAAAGTATCGGGTCTTAAGCTTATAAAATCAAAAATAATGCTGAAAAATTTAACATTTTGAGTTGATATGGTTGCAAGTAGAATATCAATTATGCTTTTAAAATCAAATACTAAAATTCTGTCTTTTTCAAAAAATTGAGAAATTTTCTCGACCTGTTCTTTTTCTTTTAAATTTTTAACAAAAACGAGTAAATTCAAGAACTTATTCTTAAATGAATTTTGTTTCAAAATGTTAATCAAACCCCAAAAAAGATTTTCATCGTTTCCATCCGAAACTAAAATTACCATTAGTCTTTCTTTACTATCTTCAACCATAAATGTGTTTTTGGCTAATATTCACCAATATTTAATTTTATATACGAGTATCAAACAAAATACTCATAATAGAAAATTTTGTGCCACAATGAATTAAATAAGAAAACTTTTTATTGATTAATTTAGAAAAAAGATTTATACTTCTAATTTAGACTAGGGAAACAGATATTAGATTGCCAAATTTGAGAAGAACCAAAACCAAACTTCGTATTAGTCAATCTTCAATAGAATTTTTCCTATATGTTCACCAGCTTCCATATATTTATGGGCTGATTGAACATCCTTCAATTCGAAAACCTTGTCAATATAGGGTTTTATCTTTTTTTGATTAAATAAAGTAACAAGGTCGAAGAATTCTTTAGGAGAACCGAGATATAATCCACATAGATTTAAGTGACGAATATAGAATTTTTGTAAATTTAACATTACTTCGGGGGAACTCATCATTCCGCATACAAGAATTTTTCCATTTTTTCTCAAAATCGATAAAGATTTCTCGAATGTTAGACTACCTACAAAATCTAAAACAACATCAACACCAGATGGAAATAGGTTTGATATTTCTTTGGGAATATCATCTTTATTGTGGTTAAATACGTAATCGGCTCCAAAGGAGGATACAATTTCCTTTTTCGAATCTTTTCCAACTGTAGTTATTACTTTTGCACCTCTCATTTTCGCAAGTTGAATTGCAAAAATTCCCAAACCACTTGAACCACCCCAAAAGAAGAATACATCATTGCTTTGCAAATTACCAATTGTAACAACAGAGTGATAAGCAGTTAATGCAGCTACTGGCAGAGTGCAAGCCTCGTTTGTACTTGCATCGTCGGATAATTTAACTAAATTTTTTTCTGGAACTGGTACGAATTGAGCATAAGATCCATTAACATGCATGCCAAAAAATTTCCAATTGTCATTTAAATGCTCTGTACCATGATATTTGGGATCTAGAGTTTTGGGAAGTATTACCGGGTAGGAAACTACTTTGTCACCTATTTTAAAACTTCTTACTTCAGAACCAATATCTGCAACCACCCCAGCAATATCGGCCCCAATTATATGTGGAAAGTTTAAGTTTAAACCAGGGTATCCTTTACGAATATGCAAATCAACACGATTTAGACTAGTAAATTGTACTTGTACTAAAACTTCATCAGGGAGAAGCGTTGGAACGGAAAAATTTTCCAAATATTCAAGCACTTCTGGGCCACCATTTTTTCTTATTACTACTGCTTTCATAAAAAACCCTCAATTACTAAAAAATTCAAAAATAGTAAAATAATGAAAATAAAATTTAGAAAAGTATAAAAATAATTTTAAGAAAACCAAATAATAGGTTTTACTAATACAAATTAAAATTATTTATTCATTAAAATTATATATTTACTGAGGCGTTACAAGGCTTCAATAATCATAGCACTAGCTTCTCCTCCACCAATACACAATGTAGCCAAACCAAATTTATTATTTGTTCGCTTTAAGGCATATATCAAAGTTGCAAGAACTCTGGCCCCAGAAGCACCAATTGGGTGACCCAGCGAAACCGCTCCACCATGGATATTCACTTTGTCGTAAGAAATATTTAATTCTCTACAGGTAATTATTGGTACAACAGCAAAAGCTTCATTTATTTCGAAAAGTCCAATATCTTCGATTTTCATTCCAGCTTTTTGACACACCTTTGTTATAGCCTTGGCTGGAGCAGTTGTAAACCAATCTGGTTGTTGCGCGTAGGATTCATGGGCAATAATTTTTGCAAGTGGTTTAATTCCCTTTTCCTTAGCAATATCTTCATCCATTACTACTACTGCTGCTGCCCCGTCGTCAATCGAAGAAGCATTTGCAGCAGTTATGGTTCCATCTTTTTTGAAAACCGGTTTCAACTGAGATATTTTTTCGAAATTAACCTTTCCGGGTTCTTCGTCCTTGTCGATGCTAATTTTACCTTTCTTATCTTCAATCTCGATTGGAACAATTTCCTCGCTAAACCAACCTTTTTCTTGAGCTTCGAGTGCACGCTTGTAACTCTTGATAGCATATTCATCCTGTTCTTCACGAGTGATATTACACTCGGTTGCACAAAGTTCACCAGCATTTCCCATATGAATTTGATTATACACATCCCACAAACCATCATGAATCATCAAATCAATTAACTCGACGTTTCCCATTTTAAAACCTGTTCTAGCTCTTTTCAAAAAGTATGGAGCATTTGACATTGACTCCATACCACCAGCAACCACAATAGAAGCATCTTTGCATCTAATTGCTTGGTCGGCAAGCATCACAGATTTGAGCCCACTTCCACATACCTTATTGATGGTCATACAAGGAACGCTAACTGGAAGACCAGCGTATATTGCTGCTTGGCGGGCTGGAGCTTGCCCAACACCACCTTGAAGCACTTCTCCCATTATCACTTCGCTAACTTCATCATGTGAAATCCCAGCACGTTTTATAGCCTCGCGAATTACAATTGCACCGAGCTGGGGGGCAGAAAAGTTTGAAAGGGCTCCTAAAAATGCTCCAATTGGAGTACGAACTGCAGAAACAATAACACTTCCCATACATCTACCTAATGATTATTAAAATATATTAAAATGCAAGACAATTTAGCAAAAAAACTATTTACAAAAAAGTTAATTTTGTGGTTTTTTTTGAAGGCTAACATTGGTTGGTGAGCTTTGCGCATTATCGGCTTCTATTTTATGGTCTATTACTCCATATATTTTCTCGGCAGTTGTAATTAAAATCGGATCATTTAAATCTAATCTTTCCCGACTTTTAGTTTCATCACTTTTGATGTTAATGACTTGTGTATTTTTTCAAATTTCATTTGAAATCAATCAACAACAATTGTTGTTTCTTGTTTTAAGCGGAATTGTTGGGTTAGTACTTGGTGACACGTTTTTCTTTAAATCACTTAAAGAAGTTGGTCCAAGATATACGATGATTATAATGTCTAGCAATCCTGCATTCGGAGCAGTCATTGCATATTTTACCTTCAAAGAAACCATATCATTTACTGGAATTCTTGGAATGATTATTACATTAGTTGGAATTTGTTTAGTTGTTTATCAACAAAATGGAAATGAAGTTACAAAATATAAAATAACTAAAAAAGGAATTATTTGGGGATTTCTCTCATCATTATGTCAGGCTTCTGGTTTAATTTTTACCAAATCTGCTTTTCTAATGCAAGAAATTCACCCACTTTCTGCTTCATTTTATAGAGTTTTTCCCTCGTTTCTAATATTAACAATTTTCGGACTTGCCACTAACAAAATAAATGTAAGTTCTTTGAAATCAATCCTTAATAGGAAAACATTTACCCTAATACTTTTTGGTTCAATAATGGGTCCATTTATTGGTATTTCACTTAGTTTTGTAGCTGTAACGAACATCCAAGTTGGAATTGCAGCTACAATTATGTCTTTGCAACCAATAATAATGTTACCAATTTCAAAATATATTCAAAAGGAAAAGTTTTCTACTCAATCAATTGCAGGAGCATTCCTTGCGGTTTTGGGAATTTCGCTTCTGTTTTCAAGAGGCAATTTGTTGTAATAGTATTTTATTAATTTTCGAATTAACATAAAAATTGCTATTTACCTTTTTTATTAGGGAAAGTTGTAGTTTATTCGATTTTTCTTTTGTTCATCTAATAAAAAGAAAACAGCATTTGGAAAAAAATTTGTCCAGGAAATAATCTTATCAGCTGAAAATTTTATGAATTCTTCTAAGTTTGCAATCCCTAAAACTTTATGGTAAATTCGTAAATTGCCAAAATAGTTATACCCATCTAAAATAAAAATCAACTTTATTTTAAAAAGCGAAAAAAGTCTCCTCCAAAAATTAAATATTACTTTAATCTAACACCTTAAGTTAAAATTTAAGTGGGAACGTATTTTCAACCACTTGTATAGGATTTGATTTTATAAAGATTTAAACCTCATACATTTTAAAAAATCTTATCATTAGTAGTGGTTTACAACCTTTAATTTTGATATTACACTTGAACTTCACCGATTTAAGTAACACACAAAAAATTAAAAAAAGATTTAATTTTCACACATATTGCAAAAATTTTATTGCTAAGAAATCTAAAAAGTTGTTGTTCCTCTAGTAAAACAAAAGTTAAAAGGATAACTAAATCAAAAGCTTTTGAATAAGTTAATTAGTAGAAATAAAATCAAAAAATTAAAAACCTCATTCGTTACAAAAAATTTGTTGTAATGTTTGGAGGAATTTTATTGAACTGAATGTACCAGGCTAGTCCATCATCTTCCTAAAATAAGGAATTCGGCGAATGTCTAAATTTTGCGAATCAATATTGGAATTGTCCTTACTTTCTTTTTCGAGGTCGTCTTGCTTAAGAATAAAAGGTTGCCTTGATTCGTTTGTGTTTTCCAATTCGATTTTTGGGGAATTGAGGAATTGATTTCGGACCAGGGCAGGTGTTTGCAAATCGTTTTTTAAATCATCTGGAATTTTTTTAGAAATTTTCATATTAACTGCTGTTTCAAAAATATTTTTAGTATTCAAAACATAATCATTAGCAACAAATTCACCTTGCTCGATTGCAGATTTTTCTAATTTTTCTTTTGATTTCTTTTTTTCTTGGTATTCTTGGATAAACGAATTTGTAAACCCAGTAATTACAACAGTTACAGCAACACTACTTCCCATAGAGTCATCTTCAACAAGTCCGCAAATTATGTTTAAATTTTGATTTGTTGCTTCACGAATTTTATTTAGTACTATGTCGTAATCTTGGAAATTTTCGCCAAAAGTAATGTTTACTAGAGCACTCTGCGAATTTCTAAGGTCTATTCCTTCGAGTAAAGGTGAATTCAAAGCTGATTCCACTGCTGTGATTGAGGCATGATCTCCTTCTCCAACACCTTTCCCTATCAGCAAATCCCCTTTCCCTTGGATAACAGTCTTAACATCAGAAAAGTCCACATTAATAATACCAACCGAATTAATTAAGTCGATAATACCCTTAGTGGCATCATAGACGACTCGATCGGCAAATTGAAAAGCTCTCTTTATGGGGAGGCTTTGCTCTCTGATGATTCTTGATAGTTTCTCATTTGAAATGATCATCAAACCGTCTAAATATTTACGTAGGTTCTCAATGCCTCTATAAGCATTTTCCCACCTTTGACCTCCTTCGTTGTACAAAGGAGTAATGACAATACCCACAACAAGGGCATTATTTTCTTTGGCAGCTTTTGCAACAAGAGGTGCAGCACCAGTTCCGGTACCCCCACCCATACCAGCTGTTACGAAAACAATGTCTTTGTCTTTCACCAAATCGACAATACTTTGGTAATCTTCCTCAGCCGCTTGCCTTCCAACCTCAGGATTGGAACCAGCTCCTTGGCCTCGTGTTTTGGATTTTCCAATAATAAGTTTAATAGGCGCAGAGTTTACGCGTAGTTGTTTGGCATCAGTATTTATAGCTATCAAGTCTACACCTTCGATTCCAAAGGTAATCAAATTTTGAATTGCATTGCACCCAGCACCCCCTACGCCAACAACTGCAATTCTAGTGATTTCTTCAAATGAGTTGTCAAGTTCGATCATTTCCCCCCCCTAAATATTCCTTAAAAAATCTATTACCTTTTTAAAAAATGTTCCTTTTTTTTCAGGTTTAAATGAAGAATCAGTCCCATTTGCTCCAAAATTTTCAGCACCCTGATTCTTTAAACCGTACAAAGCCAGGCCAACTGCGGTTGAAAAGTATGGCTTGTTGACTTCCTGAGTCAAACCACCATAATTTAAGTCCGAAGGCAAACCAATTCTAACGGGCATCCCGAATACTTCGGTACCTAAATCCTCGGCACCTTCAATCAACATTGTACCACCAGTCAAGACAACACCCGCTCCAAGTTTGCCAACTAAACTAGAATTCTTCAATTCTTCAAAAGCTAGATGGAAAATTTCTTCCATCCTCGCTTGGATAATCTTACACAGATGACTTCGTTGAAAAACCAATGGCTTTCTTGTATTAGTTCCAGAGGCCATAATTTGCTTTTCCTCATGGAGTGATTGTAGATAGCAATGACCGTGGTTTTTCTTGATTTCCTCTGCTTGTGAATAAACAGTGTTCAGCAGAACTCGGATATCTTCGGTAATATATCTTCCTCCAATAGGCAAAATCGAAGCAAACTTAAGTAACCCATCAATAAAAATTCCAATTTCAGTAAAGAGCTCACCTACATCAACAACAGCAACACCTAATTCCATTTCGTCTTCATCAAGCACAGCAAGACCAGTTGCCAAAGGTTGAAGAACGATATTTTCAACCTTTAAACCAATAGGTTCAAGGCATAAACCAATGTTTTTAATGTCCAAACCTAATGCAGAAACAATCTTTGCTACTACTTCCAACTTGCTACCGCTCATCCCAACTGGGTTAATTATTTCTTTGATATTATTGTTTATAATAAACTCTTGTGGTAAAATGTGAATGATAACGTTGTCGCTGGTTAAATCTATTTTTTTTGAGTCATCGAGGACCCTACGCACATCGAATTCTGAAATAATTTTATCTGGAGAGCTTATGGATACAAGTCCTCGGCTTTCGTTAAACTTCACAAACTTATTCATCAAACCTACATTAACTGAAACAATGTCGATGTTTGACTGACGAACTGCAGATTTGACTGCATCGCTAATATCTTCCTTGGTATTTTCTATGTTATCTATTCTCCCGTGACGAGCTTTGCTTCTTTTCCTTTCAGTAATTCCAACACCAAGTATAGTGGGTACACTGCTCTCGTTTGTCTGCGAAAGCACAACAGCACAAACTTTCCAAGTTCCTATGTCCAAACCAACACTTACTTTTACCGCAGGCTTATTTTCCTTATATTTTTGATGTTTAAATTCCATAACTTTTATTTTACCACAACTAAATTTTCGAAACGTAGGTCTATTTCCTTAGAAAAAAACTTTTGAAAATCCCCATTTCGAACTAAATCATTCATTAAAGATATCTTATCGAAACAATTTTCAGAGTTTAAAATAATTTTGGAGTTTTTATAATGTAAAAAAATTGTTTTTCCGACTTGTTCGATTCTTAACAAATTAGAATATAAATCTGGATTAGAGACTTTAATGGACTTAATCAAACAAAGTAAGCCATGATAACTGGACAATATTTTGGAATTTTCAAAACTAGGAACGAACAGAATTGGAAAATTATTGGACTTTAGAGAAGAAGAAGAAACTAAGTTAAAGTCGCTTGTAATTAAGCACTGTTTCCCATCATTGTCCTTCAACAAGACTAATGGTTCATCTTCTTTAATATCTATAATTAGCATTTCGTTTTCACTTTTGTAAATTTTGCAAGAAGCCACAAACGGCAATTGCTCCAACGAGAATTTTAATTTATTAAAATCAAGATTTAGTGAGATATTTTGAGTTACGATTGAATCTATAAGCGACTTTTTGTAGTGAACAAGATTTTTAATATAATAAAATTTTATTGTTTTGTGCTGACTCCAATAAAAGGAAAGTAGAATTAACACGGTAACAAGAATGATAATAAAAAAGAATGAAATAATTGAAAAATTATTACTTACAATAGATTTAGTATTTGTGGCCTCCCCAGCCTTCATAATCTAAAGCTTCCCAAAAATGTTTGTTTTCTTGTTACGCTGCAACTACTAATTTAAGTTAAGAATTGCAAAATTCCAAACAAAATGAAAAAAATTTTCAATAATTATTTGTTATTAGTTTTTTTTAAATTTTGTTTTTTTGTTTCACAATTTCTGAGATTTGGAATGGAAAAATTAAGAGCTTCAACAACTATTTTTTTATCATTAATATTCATATTCCTACTTTCCTTTTGCAGCAAGGAAAAAGCAAAACAAGAGGAGGTGATGAAAATGGAACAAGAGTTTGAACAATTTATTTCGGAATACGAATTGAAGTTGAAACCTGCCGTCCGTGAAATGTACCTTCAATACTTCGTTGCAGCAACAAACAGCACAACTGAAAATTGGGAAAAGTTCGCTGATCTTGAAATGCAAGTAAATAATATTCTTTCGAACAAAGACTTTTTCGAAAGAATTAAGAAAATCAAGGAATCGAACCTAATACAAGACCCCATAAAAAAAAGAAGAATAGAAGTTATTTATTTAAATTTCTTAGCAAAGCAAGTGGATACATCCAAATTAAATCTTATCACCAAACTTCAGAGTGAAATCGAAAACAAATACTCTTCGTATAGAACACAATATGGAACAAAGACACTTACCGACAACGATGTTGAAGAAATTCTAAAAACTTCAACAAATAACAAAGAATTAAAGGAAGTTTGGGAATCTCAAAAAAAGATTGGAAGACTTGTTTACGAAGATATTATCAAATTAGTCAAACTACGAAACGAAATTTCCAAAGAACTTGGCTTTAAAAATTTTCACGATATGAGTCTAAGATTGAGCGAGCAAGACCCCCTAGAGATAGAAAAACTTTTCGACGAATTGGATAATTTAACTCGAGAAGCCTTTGTTCAAGATAAAAAACTTATGGATGAAATATTGGCAAAAAGATATAAAATCAAACCCGAAGATCTAATGCCATGGCATTACCAAAACAGATTCTTTCAAGAAGCTCCAAAAATTTACGAAGTTGATTTAGACAATTACTACGAGGGAAAAGATATTGTTCAGCTTACCATCGACTACTACAATTCCCTTGGGTTACCTATTGAAGATATCGTTGCCAGAAGCGATTTGTACGAAAGAGTAAATAAAAATCAACATGCTTTTTGCATCAATATCGACCGAGATGCAAAAGACATTAGAGTCCTTTGCAACATCAAACCAAATGTGCGTTGGATGGAAACAACTTTGCACGAATACGGCCACGCTGTATACGAAAAATTTTACGACGATAAACTTCCTTGGGATTTGAAATTACCAGCCCATACATTTACTACTGAGGCTGTAGCGATGCTTTTCGGCAGGATGGCAACCAATCCTCAATGGATGATTGATCTCCTTAAAATTTCGGAAAAAGAAGCAAACAAAATAAAAGGTCCAGCAACCAAAACTCTTCGCCTACAGCAACTTGTCTTTAGTCGTTGGTCACAAGTTATGTTCCGCTTTGAAAAAAGCATGTATGAAAACCCAGACCAAGATTTAAACAAACTTTGGTGGGATTTGGTTGAAAAATATCAAATGATAAAAAAGCCAGAGGGGCGAAACGAACCCGATTGGGCAACCAAAATACACATTGCAACCAGTCCTTGCTACTATCACAATTACCTACTTGGTGAATTGCTAGCTTCCCAGTTTCATAATTTTATTGTAACAAAAGTCCTCAAAGGTGAACCAAACAAAGATTTCAGCTTCTATAACCAACCTGAAGTTGGAAAATATTTAATTGAAAACGTATTTGCAGTGGGAGCAAAATATCCTTGGAACGAAATGATAGAAAAGGCAACTGGCGAAAAACTCACAGCAAAGTACTATTCGCTTCAATTTGTAAATCAAAAAGCAATGTAATTTTAATGTCAATGCACCACAATGTAAGTTTTTAGAGATTGCTATTGTTTTTTGTAAGCAAGGGGTTCATAACCCCTGCTTACTTTTTCCTTTTGTATTGAAAACAATTTTGCTTATTTTGGTTATTGTATTTGATATTTATTTTACATAATCATATGAAAAAAATAGTCACAATTTGTTTTCTTTTCCTAATGCCAATTCCTCTTATAGGACAAGAAACCTTCTGGTCAAACAATTTAAAAAGTGTCTTCGGGGAAGTTGGTTGGAGTAAATTAAAATTGACTGCTGCACTTGGTTTTCGGTTCTGGAACGTTGGAGCTTCTATGGGGTTGGCGGGTTTTTCTGCTTCAAAGCCTAAATACATTTATCCTTCCAACCAATATCCTATGCCAAAACAAGGGGAATACGAAGAGTACCAATTTACCTACATACTTGTTACAACGGACTTTTATTATTTCTTCGAAGTATTTGACGATTTTATCATCACACCAAATATTGGTTTCTATGTGCAACAGGATTCGATTTTAGCTCGTTCCTTGAGAACTTACATTCAATACGATTTCGGACAATTATATTATACCGGAAAGACAGAAAACAAAGTCGGTTTAAACTTTGGATTAGGTGTTGATTATTATTATTCTGACAGTTACTTTGTGGGAATTGGTTTTAATTTTCGGAGAGGGGTTTATTTGCGATTCGCTTATTATTGGTTTTAAGACTATTTATTCAACATCCTCAAAATTTTCCTTAATACATTTTCAATAGTTAAATCTTGTTGTTGCATATTCTTGAGAACCTCCGCAACAATTCCTTTTAATTTACTTTCTTGGTATCCAAGCACATTCAAAGCAGCGATAACCTCTTGGTAAACAACCTGCTTTTCCCCAACATAATCAACACTTTCTGTAATTTTATACCTCTTAACCTTTTCCCGTAATTCCAAAATTAACCGCTCGGCAGTTTTTTTCCCAATACCCGGAAGCTTGATTAGGCGACCAACTTCGTTTCGAAGAATACACTCGACAAATTCATCAACCTCTAGGTAAGAAAGAATAGCAATAGCAATTTTGGGCCCCACACCAGATATTTTTATCAATTCATTAAAAATATCTCTTTCATCAGATTTAGCAAAGCCATAAACTTGAAAAGATTCCTCACGAAATAGAATGCAGGTATGAAGTAAAACTTCGGAACCAACATCACCAATTTTAGAGAGAGTGGTCAAAGGTACAGAAATTTTGAATCCAAGACCACCAGATTCAATTTCCACAAAGGAAGAAGACTTTCTAACTAAACAACCTTTAATAAACGAAAACATAAATGAAAAATTCACTAATTTGCAAGTTAACAAAAACAAGGTTTTTTATGTACTGTCAAATTCAAAGTTTTATTGATGATTACAAACAAGAATCAGAAAAAACACTTCAAATCTTCAAAGCATTAAGCAATGAGTCGCTCACTACAAAGGTATATCCAGAAGGCCGTGACATCGAAACCATCGCTAGACATATTATTTTTACTATCTCGGATATGTTTAAATATTTAAATATCAATATCGAAGTAATTAATAAGAATGAGAAATTAAAGAGCGTAGAAGAAATCACAACAAAGTATCAAATTACTGTTCAGAAGCTTTTGTCAGGCATTACCGAAATACTTAAAGATGAAATGTTGGAAGATGAGGTTGAAATTTACGGAGAGCATTGGAAAATTAAGAATGTTTTACACTCATTTTTAAAACACGAAATACATCATAGGGCCCAACTTGCTATTTTGATGCGACAAGCTGGTCTTGTTATTCCTGGCATTTACGGTCCATCGAAAGAAGAATGGAAGGATTATGGAATGGAACCCGAAGAGTAAAGTCCCCATACCAACTTTTGCCGACATTGTTTCTGCCCATAAGAAAATTTTACCATATATACATCGAACACCCGTTCATACTTCGAATTCATTAAATCAAATTGCTGGATGCAATTTATATTTTAAATGCGAAAATTTTCAAAAAGTGGGAGCATTCAAGGCACGTGGAGCTTTGAACGCTGTTCTGTCGTTTCCAAAGAACGAGTTAACAAACGGAATTGCAACCCACTCATCCGGCAACCATGCACAAGCAATCGCATATGCAGGCAAAATAGTCGGAACAAAAGCAACAATTATCATGCCTTCTAATGCTTCAGCTCCAAAGGTTTCTGCAGTTCGTTCCTTTGGTGCTGATATTATCTTTTGCGAACCAAATCAAAAATCTCGAGAAGAAGCATTAAAAACTTTTGTTGAAAAAACGAACGCAAAATTCATACATCCTTATGATAATTTTTTTGTAATAGCTGGCCAAGGAACTGCATCAAAAGAATTATTGGAAGATTTTCCAAATCTAGACTTTATACTCACACCCGTAGGTGGAGGTGGTCTGCTAAGCGGTACATCGATAACAACAAAGGCAATATCCAACAAAACTAAAATCATTGGAGTTGAACCCAAAGGGGCAGACGATGCATTTAGATCCTTGAGCGACAATAAAATCTATCCTTCTATTGAACCAAAAACCATTGCAGATGGGTTGCTCACCTCACTTTCAGAAATGACTTTTACAATAATAAAAAAAAATGTTTATCAAATACTGACTGTTTCAGAAGAAAGTATTGTTGAAGCAATGAAATTAATTTTCGAAAGGATGAAAATAGTTGTAGAACCATCGGGTGCAGTACCACTTGCTGGAATTTTAGAATTCCCAAATATTTTCGATGGTAAAAATGTTGGGATAATTCTTTCTGGCGGTAATGTTGATTTATCGAAATTACCTTTCTAATTAAAAGCCATCATCGGTATCTTCTACATCCATTTCATCGCTGTCTACCTCTAAATTTTCAAGGTAAGCTTCCTCTTCAGGCAGAGCAACTGGAATAACATTTTCGTCGACATAACGAAAATCACCATTGTCGAAACGAAGTGTATCCTTTGTATAAACGACTCGGAACGAACCTGTTGGACCATTTCGCTGTTTTGCAATAATTATTTCTGCCGTACCCTCGGTAGGTTCTTTGGTATCGGGCCAAACGTTAATTCCATAAATTTCTGGGCGGTAAATAAACAATACTACATCAGCATCTTGTTCAATGCTACCAGACTCACGCAAGTCGGAAAGCTGTGGCCTTCTATCCTTCCTAGTTTCAACAACTCTATTCAATTGTGAAAGAGCAATAATTGGAATATCCAGCTCTTTAGCGATTTGCTTTATTGTTCTAGAAATAATAGAAATTTCTCGTTCACGGCTTTCGGCTTTTGGTGGGTCGATTAATTGCATATAGTCGATAATAATTAACCCGATATTGTGTTCTGCTTTTAATCTTCGTGCTTTTGCTCTAAGCTCTATCAAGTTAATCTTGGGACTATCGTCGATAAATAAAGGAGCGTGAGATAGTTTAGTCATTTTGCTAAGTATTGATTTTAATTCATTCCGATTAATATTTCCAGTTCTAATTTTATGGTTCTCAATTCCAGTTTGAGATGAAATTAAGCGTAATGTTAGTTGCTGGGAGGACATTTCAATAGAAAACAAACCAACAGGGATTCCAGAATCAACAGCAACATTCCGAGCAATCGACAATGCAAAGGCAGTTTTCCCTACTGATGGTCGAGCAGCAATTATTATCATATCAGACTTTTGAAAACCTCCAAGATAACGGTCTAAATCGATAAAACCACTTGGAACACCAGTAACACCTTTGGAACCACCTTCGACCAGTTGAGTTAAATTATCAATAATATTGTGCAAAATTTTTTTAATTCCAATGTAATTTTTGGCAAACCGCTTTTCGGCAATCTGAAATATCATTCTTTCGGCTTTATCTATAATTTCAAGCGCATCTGTTTCGCTTTTTACAATTTCATAAATAACCTCCCCGCAAACTTTAAGTAGTTCCCTATTGAAACTACGTTCAAGGATAATTCTACAGTAATCTTCAACATTTTCCGAAGTTGGAACATTTGTCATCAAATTTGCAATGTATTCAGTTCCACCTACGAAGTCAAATTTATTTTTTTTCTTTAACTCCTCAGATAATGTTAAAGAATCTACCTGAATTCCCTTTTCGAACATTTGAACAATAGTTTCAAAAATCAACTTATGACGTTCTAAGTAAAAGCTTTCTTTAGTTATTAATTCGAGAGATTTAGGAATAGCTGAATTATCCAATAACATTGCACCAAGCACAGCTATTTCGGATTCCACTGAATGAGGAGGAACGAAGTTCCCTAAAATCGAAGAAAATTCCAAATCACCTCCATTTTTGGATGATTTCACTCTTTTGTTCATAACTCAATAAGACTTTAAAAAATTGGGAATTCAAATTAACATTTTTGAGGGAATCTAATTATATTTCGATTAAAATTTTTCTGATTTCTAAGAACAAACTCAAAAAGACCGAGGGTATTTGAACGTTTGAATTAATTTTTAAAATGGATTGCTCTATTAAATCGATTACATTATTTAGTTGCTTCAAACCAAATTTCCCAGCAAAACGGTTTAAAGTTTCAACATCATCAAAATTTACAATATACTCAGTTTTTCCATTTTTCGAAATTAATATTGCATCTCTTATCCAATTCGCTAAAAGCTGAAGGTAGATTTGACCGTTTTTTTTGTCTAAATCTTCTGCCAAAACATTTATTTTGTCAACAAATTGCTTACCTGGTAGTTCCTTTTTTAAAGAAATTCTCAACAAGTCAACCAAGGCATTACGAATCTCAATTAGATTCGATTCTAATAGTTCATAAGCTTTGGTTAGTGAACCATTAGCAAACCTAGCAATAACTCTTAGTTCCGTTTCACTTTTGGGGTAACTTTGTTGGAGTGCATTTATTATTTCATCGTCGGTGAGGGGTGAAAAATATACAGATTGGCATCTTGAAAGAATAGTTTGAAGCAAACTTTCGCGCCTACTTGTCAACAAGAAAAAAGTTATGTCGTTTCTTGGTTCTTCAAGAGTTTTCAAAAAAGCGTTTTGAGCCTCGATCCTCATCTCGTCAGCATTAAATATCAAAACGAATTTTTTACCTGGCAAAGAATTGGAAAGTGAAAGACTTTTTCTTAGCTCTCTTATTTGAGCAATTCTAATCTGAGATGCTCCGCGAATTGAAAATTTTGAGTAAGGAAACTCGACTTTCTCTTTGAGTTTTAAATTTATTTCTTCAATAACACTTTCTGAAAGCAAAGAGTAAACTGTGCTTTCTTCCTTATCACCAGTTTTGCTCGAAGGTATGGAAAAAATATATTCAACATTTGGATGTTTTAAGTTAATTATGTCTAAACAACTGACACATGTTCCGCAAGATTCTAAAAATCCATCAATGTATGTTGGTTCTTTACAGCACGAAGTTTTAATAATTTCCAAGGCAGTTGCAAATTTACCAACACCTTCAATTCCAAAAAAACAATAGGCGTTTGCCAACTTGTTTTCAAGTAAGACTTTTTTAAAATATGATTTTATTTTCCCCTGCCCCAAAATATCGCCCCAACTCATAAAATTCAACCTTTTTCGTTTAGTATCTTTATATTTTTTTATAATTAATAATTTTGTTAGTTTAAATTAATATGAAAATAAAAATTTAAGTGAATACAAATATGGAAAAAAATTCTTATTTGGATTTAACAGAACAAGTAATATCTCAATCGATTTCTGATTCATTCGAAACTGATTTTTGTGTCCACAATAGGGGCCCAGCTTGCTCTCGGGAAACGGTAAAGCTGAAAAAGCATATCCCACCACATATTCAACTCGATTTGTCGAAGGAATTCTTAATGAAGGCCTACCGACTTATGTTGTTATCACGCTTGACTGACGAAAAGCATCTCAAGTTACTAAAACAAGGAAAATCATTCTTTCATATTGGTGGTAGTGGACACGAAGCAACTCAAGTTGCTTTAGGTCTAACACTTCGCCCTGGAAAAGATTGGTTTTGGTTGTACTATCGCGATGTTGGATTGGCATATTCTCTTGGACTTACACCTTTTGAATACTTTCAGATGGCATTCGGCAAGCCAAATTGCCCTGCCAGCGGTGGCCGGCAAATGCCGGGGCACTATGGAAGCCTTAAACTAAATATGCCTACTGCTTCCTCCCCCACAGGAACCCAATTTTTAAATGCTGTTGGAACAGCTTTAGCCTCGAAACTACTGGGAGCCGACGAAGTTACTTATGTTGACTCTGGGGAAGGAACCACAAGCGAAGGTGAATTTTACGAGGCTGTTAATTGGGCTACACGCGACAAACTACCAGTAATTTTTTGCATCCAAGACAACAAGTATGCAATTTCTGTTCCTAGAGAAATCCAATCAATGGGAGCAACCGTAGGACACACTTTTTGTTGTTATTCTAACCTTAAAATTAAAACATATGATGGAACTGATTTTTTTGAATCAATTGCTGCTGCAAGAGAAGCATTAGATTATGCTTCTTCTGGTTATGGACCTGTTCTTTTGCATTCTTTAGTTGAAAGATTGCTTCCTCACTCATCAAGTGATGATCACAGAAAATATCGCTCCAAAGAAGAACTTCAAAAGGCATTAGAAAAGGATCCAATAAAGAAAATCCAAAATTATTTAATTGAACATAACATAGTAAAACACGACGAGTTAAACGAAGTCATTGAACAAGTAAACAACGAAATTGAATATTGGGCTGATAAAGCTTGGGAAGAACCAGACCCCATCCCAGAAGATGCCGTAAAACATATTTTTGCTCCCATAGAATCAAGAAAATTGCAATATTCGAAAACCTATCCTACGATTGGGGAAAAAATTGTGATGGTGGATGCAATTAACCATGCATTACACGAGGAAATGGAATTTAACCCCAAAATGATAATTTTTGGGGAGGACATTGCCGACCCCAAAGGTGGCGTTTTTACTGCAACTAAAGGGCTCTCCACAAAATTTGGAACTGAAAGAGTTTTCAATTCCCCACTTGCCGAGGCTTCAATTGCTGGGGTTGCATTGGGATTAGCGATAAGAGGTTTTAAACCAGTAGTGGAAATGCAATTCGGTGATTATATATGGCCTGCTTTCATGCAAATTAAAAATGAAATCGCCACCATGCGATACCGGTCAAACGGTAACTTTTCAGCACCACTTGTCATTAGAGTTGCTGTAGGTGGTTACATTCACGGGGGACTATACCATTCACAAAATATTGAATCAATTTTTGCTCATATACCTGGTTTGATGATTGCTTACCCATCTAACGCCGCAGATGCAAAAGGCTTATTAAAGACAGCTTGTCGGTTGCAAGACCCAATCATTTTCTGCGAACATAAAGGTTTGTACAGACATCCATTTTCTACAACCATTGAACCAGATAAAGACTTTCTTTTGCCTTTTGGTAAAGCAAATGTCTTTCAAGAAGGAAAAGACCTTACAATTGTAACTTGGGGTATGGGAGTAAAAGACTCTTTCAATGCAGCAAAACGGTTTACCAAAGAAAGCCCTAATCTTTCTATCGAAATAATTGACCTTCGTACAATAATTCCTTGGGACAAAGAGCTAGTACTTCAATCAGTTCAAAAGACCAATCGACTAATAATTGTGCACGAAGATACTTGGACAAACGGATTTGGAGCAGAAATTGCTGCAACCGTTTCGCAGGAAGCTTTCAATTATTTAGATGCTCCAATTGTTCGAGTTGCCTCGTACGACTCCCATATTCCTTACCATCCAAATTATGAAAATTACGTATTGGTGACAGAAGATAAAATCTTCAAAGCAATTGGTCAAGTTATAAATTATTAATTTAATTTTCTTACGCCTAAGATTGCTGAGCCTTTTAAGTAATGCCAATTTTACAATCCTTATTAATTTTGCGTTTTTGCAACTTTACAAAATGGAAAAACCCCAAAAATGCGAAATTGTATGCGTCGATTTAGATTACACATTGATATCCACGGACATACTCATTGAGCAAATCATTGCTTTTTTAAAAAAATATCCCCTGCGGTTTTTTGTATTGTTTGTTTGGCTTTTTAAATCCAGGAGATATCTTAAGAAAAAATTATCTGAGTGCGTAGAAATTGATTATAGCAACCTGCCGTTTCGAAAAGAAATTCTTGATTTTTTGCTTAAAGAAAAGGAGAAACAGAAAAAAATTGTTCTTGTCACTGCATCCAACCAGAAAATTGCCGTTGAAATTAACAATAGACTAAAACTTTTCGACGAAGTTTACGGCTCAGACCAAGAAAATTCATTAAAAGGAAAGGACAAGGCAAAGTTTTTAGAAAGAAAGTTTGGTAGAGGAAATTTTACGTACATAGGGGATTCAATTTGCGATTGTTCTATTTGGAAAATTTCGAAAGAATCATATCTGGTTTCGAATTCAAGATTTATGCAATTTTTGTTGAAAAGATTTCGAAATTTTTCTGGGAATATGCTTTCTTATAAAACTAAATTTAGGGATTATTTAAACCTCATTCGATTCCATCAATGGGCAAAAAATCTTTTGTTGTTTTTTCCTTTAATACTCGCTCACGAATTTCAAAATTTGGGTGCTTTAAAGAACGCTTTACTTTCATTTTTCTCTTTTTCTTTCATTGCTTCCTCAATGTACATTATTAATGATATCATTGATTTAGAAAAGGATAGAAACCACCCAACAAAAAAGTTTAGACCTATCACAAATGGGACTTTTTCTGCATATGCTGGGTTTATTATTTCATTAATTTTGCTTTCACTTGGTTTTTCACTCGCATTTACAATAAATTATTTATTTGTCGCACTAACCATTGCGTATTTATTTCTAAATCTAATTTACTCATTTGGTGCCAAAAAACTTGCTATTTTCGACATTTTCACACTTTCAATATTTTATGTTATTAGGCTTTACTCTGGAAGTGTAGCCACTCATATTCCAATTTCAAATTGGTTGCTTGCTTTCTCGATGTTCTTCTTTCTTTCCTTAGCAACTCTGAAAAGATATTCAGAGGTCAAATTATCTCAGGTCACAGAAAACGAGCTTCTTGGGCGACCGTATAATAAAGACTCGGTTAATTTCATTCAAACTCTAGGTATTGGAAGTTCCTTCGCATCAACTGTAGTTTTTATATTATATATTAATAGCCAAAAAGTTATGGACCTTTATCAACATCCCTCTCTTCTATGGGCAGTAGCCTTTCTTTTGCTTTTATGGATGATGCTAATATGGAATTTTGCAAATCGTGGGAAAATTGATTACGACCCTGTTGCTGAAGCAATGAAAAATCCCTTCTTAATTTCTCTTGAACTCATCATGGTTACAATTTGGTTAACCGCAATCTTTTTATGAAAAAATACCAATCTTGGGGTTTGTACCCAAAAGATATAGCAAGAAGTGTTAAAAAAATTTATTGGAGACATGAAAAAACGGTATTTGATACCAATAACAAAGTTTTACCATATGGACTTGGCCGTAGTTACGGAGATGTTTGCCTAAACAAAAATGGGACACTTATCGATACAACAGAACTGAATCACTTTGTTAATTTCGATAAAGAAAATGGTATACTTAAATGCGAAAGTGGGACCACATTAGAACAAGTATTGGAACTGATTGTACCTTATGGCTGGTTTCTTCCAGTAACCCCAGGAACGAAATTTATAACTATTGGGGGTGCGATAGCAAATGATGTTCATGGAAAAAACCACCATAAAGCTGGTTCCTTCGGACATTTTGTAAATAACCTTGAACTTTTGCGTTCTGATGGGAAAACCTATTTTTGTTCAAAAAAAGAAAATTTCGAATTATTTAAATCAACAATTGGTGGTTTAGGGCTAACTGGCTTAATACTCACATCTGAAATATCATTAAAGAAAATTGAAAGTGAGTATTTATATTTAGAAACACTGAAATTTAAGTCAATCGACGAATTCTTTGAGATCAATGACAACTCCGAGAAAAATTTCGAGTATACTGTTGCTTGGCTGGACTTTACAAATGGTGGAGCAAATTCTGTTCGAGGAATTTACCAAAGAGCCAACCACATAAAGTATAAATTTTCGGAGAATAAAAAAAAATCGAGATTTAATATACCATTTGTTTTGCCATTTTCAATTATTAACAAATTTACTAACTACATCTTCAATTTAGTGTACTACTCGAAACAATTTGAAAGGATTGTCGAACAGATAGTTCATTACGACAAGTTCTTTTACCCCTTAGATGCTGTCGGTAACTGGAATTTTCTTTATGGAAAAAAAGGATTTTTGCAATACCAATTTGTAATTCCAAAAGATAACTGCAAAAATAATTTAATTACAATTCTCAAGGAATTTAAAAAGGAAGGGTTAACATCATTTCTTGCGGTTTTAAAAACATTTGGTAATTTACCAAAAGCTGGAAAACTTTCTTTCTCAAGGGATGGTTTAACTCTTGCAATTGATTTTCCTATCACTTCATCTATTTTCAAAATCTTAGAAAAAATTGACGAGATGATCATCGAATTTGGTGGTGCAATATATCCGGCAAAAGACGCCAGGATGCAATCTAAAACATTCCACATTTCTTTTCCTGAATTGAAAGAATTTGTTCATTACAAAGACCCAATGTTTACCTCCAGTTTTTGGGAAAGAATAAATCAAAATTTGGAATAATATTTGTTTCTATTTGTTATATTGCAGATTAATAATATTAATTTTACTTTATGAAAACAAGCATACTTTTCATAATTAGTGACGAAGATATAATCAAAGAAATTGTAAAAAATATAGTTCCATTACAAAATGAGTTCGATGTATTTTTTGCTGAAACCGCAGAACGAGCACTCCAAATACTTGCCAACAATAAAATTGATATTGTTTTTTCCAGTCCAAACATCATCATGTCTACTGGTTCGAATGTTTTAAATGAAATTAAAAGATTGTTCCCAGAAGTCACTCGTTTTGCATTGGTCTCAAGCCTAGATAATCAACAGGCGGTACAAATAAGCCCCCTTGTGCATCAGTTTATATATCCCCCATACACAACCGAAAACTTCAAAGATAGAATTGAAAAGACATTAAATTTTCAAAAAATCCTAAAAAATGACAAAATCGAGGAATTAATAAAAAACACGACAAATTTACCATCATTGCCAGAAATTTACATTCAAATTGAACAAGAGGTTGCAAAACCGGATTTCTCAATTAATAAGATTGCTAATCTAATAGCAAAAGACATTAATTTGACTGCAAAGATTTTACAAATAGTCAATTCTGCATATTTTGGCTTACAAAGAGAAATCTCGAGTATTAATTTCGCTCTTACTTACCTTGGGGTAAACATAATCAAATCACTTATTTTTTACATCCATCTATTTTCAAATTTTAAAGTTACTTCTGAAAATAAAAAATATCTTGAACGATTTTGGCAACATAGTTTGGTAGTTGCCTCGAACTCATTCCATCTTGCAAATAAAAATTTAAAGGAAAAATTTGAAATTGACAGCGCATACACCGCTGGAGTTCTTCACGATGTTGGAAAATTTGTACTTCTTAATACATACACCTACCCCCAAAATGTCATACTTTTAGCAGAGCAAAAAACTTTCGATAATTTGGAAGCTGAGTACGAAATCTACGAATGTTCACACGCTGAAATTGGAGCATACCTACTTGGTTTATGGGGATTTCCTCCGCAAATTGTTGAAGCAGTGGCATATCATCATCAACCTTCATCTATGAATAAAAATCAGTTAAACCTAGCTACTATCATACATTTAGCTGACTTTTTATTTTATGTTCCAAAACTCGATGTTTCACATATTAAAGAAATTGGTTTTGAAAAGGAGATTATCGATTCAATTTACTATTTTAAAACTTTAAGAAAAGTAAAACTTACATAATTAGGTATCTAATGGAAAACGTATTAACTATGTTTTTTTCACCCGAAAGAATTTATATTGCTTGCATTGGAAAAACAAAGGAAGGTTTGGTGTTGAAAAAAATTGGAACAACTGCCTCCCCTATAGACCTTGACAACCTTGAAAATTCACTCAATGAAACAGGGCTACAGGAATTCTACGAATTGATGAATGAATTTGACGATAACAATAAAATTGTAACAGTGTCCATTCCAATGGAGTATGTCTTAATCACTCAATTTCCAGGCCGACCAAACATTACTATTGATGAGATAATGTCGGTAATTAATATCGAAATAAGGCAGAACTACCCCCAGTTTAATCCTAAAGACTTTCCAACATACCTTTTCCAACTTGAACCTCGTAAAGAACAAACATACTTCCTCGCTGGGATTATTCCCATGAACATTTTCCAAAATATAAAATCTCTTACAAACCAAATCAACAAAATAGTCCAAAGAATTGAAATTAGTCAAATTTCCGCTCACAATGCTTTTCTTTTCAACTATCCAGAAGAAAAAGAAAATATCGTTGGAATATTTAATATATCAGATAAGTTTATTGATTATAGTGTTATCAAAAACAATGAATTTTATTCTTATAACTTGATTAAATATAACGTTCAAGACCAAATACCTAATTTGATCGAGAATAACTTAGCTAAAGTAAAAAATGAGTTGAATTTCGAGATCAATTCGCTGTATTTTTTTGGCACTAATTTCAATAAACCATTACTTAATAAAATTAATACTTTGTTAGGAAAAAAAATCGAAAAGATTAAAAGGTTAAATCCTTTTAGGCTAATGTTTACTGATCTTGATGATTCCTCGAAGCAAATTTGTTCCCGTCTGGCGCATCATTTTCCTGCTTGTGTTGGTTCAATTTTACCAGATGTTCAAAAAAGAGTTAAAATAATTTAAATGCGAATTATCGGTGGTCTTTACAAAGGAAAGTCTTTTAAACTGAAGGTACCGAAAAATATTAGACCAACATCAGACTTTGTTCGAGAGGCAATTTACGATACCCTATGTAATTATATAAAAATTTTTGATATTAATGTTCTTGATTTATTTGCTGGAACGGGAATGCTTGGTATTGAAGCACTAAGCCGCGGTGCAAGCTTTTGTCAATTTGTAGACAACAGCAAATCTTCGATACAACTGTTAACTCAGAATATTTATTCATTGAACATCGAAAGAGATAGGTTTAAAATTACCTTTTCGGATGTTTTTTCATTTTTAAAAACTTACAAAAAAGAAATAAAATTCGATTTAATTTTTTCTGATCCACCTTATAATTTGGATTTGAACACCAAACTTATGCTTCATCAAGGTATTTGCAAAATCGCTCGGAATGGAACAATCTTTGTTATAGAAACCTCTCACAAAGATTATTTGATTGAAAGCAGCAACTTCAAAATGTTTAACAAAAAAGAATATGGGGATACAAATGTATATTATTTTTATTTTGAATGTTAAACATTAGGAGCAAGCATGGGAGTGAAAGAAAAAGAAAAAGACAAAGAACCTATTCCAAAGTATAATGAAAAAGGCAAACTCCATAAAAAGTTTTACGAACAAGAGTTAGCAAAACTTCAAATTGAACTTGTTAAACTGCAGTACTGGGTTAAACACAAAGGGCTTAAAGTTGTCATAATTTTCGAGGGGAGAGATGCCGCTGGAAAAGGTGGAACTATCAAAAGGATTACAGAGCCATTGAATCCAAGGGGATGTAGGGTTGTGGCTTTAGAAAAACCATCTGATCGAGAAAAAACCCAATGGTACTTTCAACGCTATGTTGCGCATCTACCCTCGGCAGGGGAAATAGTTATATTCGACAGAAGTTGGTATAATCGTTCTGGAGTAGAGCGAGTAATGGGTTTTTGCACAGAGGAAGAGTATTGGGAATTCCTTCGATCTTGCCCTGAATTTGAAAAAATGCTTATACGAAGTGGAATAATTTTACTTAAGTATTGGTTTTCTATCAGTGACGAAGAGCAAGAAAAAAGATTCCGCGAAAGAGCAACAGACCCAAGAAAACGTTGGAAGCTTTCGGAAATGGACCTTGCAAGTTGGAACAAATGGGTTGATTATTCCAAAGCAAAAGACGAAATGTTTAAATATACTGACACAAAAATTTCACCTTGGTATTGTGTTAAATCCGACGACAAACGCAAAGCAAGGCTAAATTGCATTGCTCACATTTTATCAATGGTACCTTACGAAGATGTTATTCCTAAACCAATTGAACTACCACCAAGAAAAATCGATATTTCTTATGTACGCCCCCCATTACAGGAATTTACTTATGTTCCAGAAATCTATTAGAATATGAAGGTATTTGATAAACTTAATTTCATCCAAAAATTAAACAACACTCGCTTATGCATAGGATTAGATTCTCAAATTGAAAAATTGCCAGATGGGTTGCCAAAAAACATCGAAGGTCTTCTAGAATTCAATAAAACAATAATCGAAGCCACAAAAAATTTCGTTTGCTCATACAAACTTAACTTTGCTTTTTATGAACAATACGGGTCGAAAGGATTTGAAGTTTTGGAAAAAACTTTAGAAATAATACCAAATAATGTAGTTAAAATAGCAGATGGGAAACGAGCTGATATTGGAAACACCTCGAAAGCTTATGCAAAGTCGATTTTCGATTTTTTTAAATTTGATTGCACTACATTGAATCCCTTTCTTGGAATTGATTCGCTTGAACCTTTTTTTGATTATTCAGACAAACTTAATTTTGTTCTGATTTGCACTTCAAATCCTGGTGCGATGGATTTTCAGAAAATCATAATCAATGACAAGTTTTTCTTTGAAATAATCTTGGAAAAACTTTTGGCTAGTTTCCCGACACACAAATTAGGTTTTGTCGTTGGAGCAACAAACGAACAAGAGTTCGCAAAAATTCGTAAACTCGCACAAGAAAACTTCATTCTTGTACCAGGAATCGGAGCTCAAGGTGGCAACTTGGAAAGTATAATAAATAAAAACCAAAATAGGTACTTAATTGTTAATGTAGGAAGAGATATTATTTTTGCTACCCACGAAAAAGATTTTAGAAGTAAGATTAAAGAAAAAACTTTGCATTACGTTGAACAAACGAAGTTGGTCTGATATGGTTAAAAAAGAATTAACCTTGCAAAAAAGAGTCCATAAAATGATGTCCGATCCGTCCAAAGTCTTCACAACATTAAGTGGAAAGCGATTGCAGTTTCTTTCGCCTGGATACCTGAACAAAGATAAAGGCCCAGATTTTCGAAATGTTGCAATTTTGTTGAATGGAACAATAATAGTTTGTGATTGTGAATTTCACATAAATGCCTCGGATTGGAACCTTCATAATCACTCCAGCGAACAAGAGTACTCAAAAGTGGGTTTGCATATTGTAATAAACAACAATTCAACAATCAATAATAACATAGAAACTTTAGTGGTTATTTTAGATGATTTACCCGAAGAAGACTATGATAAATTGCCAATTGAACCCAATGAGTTAATTAGCTCACTAGAAGAAATTCAAAATTATGCTTTACTGCGACTACTGCGAAGGACATCGGAATCAAAAATTCTAATAGAAGAAATGGGGCTAACGAAAGCCTTTGAAATTTCGCTTCGTAATTTTCTTTTCAAATACTCTTCGAAGAAACACAGACCGGTTTATAATAATAAAGAACTCGAAGAATTAATCGATAAGATCAAGACTTCAAATTGGTTGGATTTTCTATATGGAATCCAAAACGACCAACAAATCGGTATTTCAGAAACACTCTTTAAATTAATGAAAACGCGTATCCATAACGAAGGAAATCATTTGCGTCGGGAAATTCTTTTGAATTGCCTACTGCCAATTTCTTTAGCAATTGCGAACGAGGAGCAAAGAATTAGTTTGTTTGTATGGTTTTGGTCTACACCAGCAATAAATTCCTACGGGATTTTGACAAGAAAATTTAAAAATATACCACAGAATTTTATTTGGCAACAGCAAGGAATGCTCGAAATATTAAATTCAATTGGAAAAAGAACAAAAATCACTAATAACCAATATTTAAAAATTGGAGAAGTATTAAATTTCTTCTATATAGGAAAACCAACTTTTATGTAAATTTAATATTAGCATGTGCTTGCAAAGATTATCTAAAAAATTATCTGCATTCAGTGTGCTTTTCTCTAACTTCAAATATTTAAAATATTTGAGTCAATATTTAAAAATCTTAATTGAATTTTCACAAAATTTTCAATTAAGTTATTGAAGTACAAAATGAAAAAACAAACAAGAAAAATTTTTTAAAATTGAAAAGAAACTATTTTGATTTTTTCATAAAAATCTACCAAATTTGGCAATTCAAAAATTTCAATTTGCAAAATTGAAAGGTGTTTGTTTTGTCTATTTAAAACGGAGACATGCTAAATGATTAAAGATGTATTATCGGAACAAATGGTTGAAATTAGTAGAACTACAGAAAACTCTGATAGTACTCTCCCAAAGAAGTGGAAAAAGTTTCTTCGTTTCATCCGAAACAATGTCTCTGCACATATTTTCAGAACCTGGTTTATTCCCATAAAACCAATTAAATTGGACAAAGATGAACTTCTCGTTGAAGTCCCATCCCAATTTTATTGCGAATGGCTTGACGAGCACTATTACTATTTGATAAAATCTGGTTTGCAGAAATTCTTTGCTGAAGATATTAAATTTAAATACCAAGTTGTGTTAGACACAGCTCAGCCAGAAACTGCAAAAATTAACATTCCAAGCTCCAATATTTCGATACAAGAAAAAGCTCGTGCAAATGCTATTCAAAAATTGAATTATAACCCTAATTTAGTTTCTTATTACAATTTCGAAAATTTTGTTGTTGGAGATAGCAACGAATTTGCTTATTCCTCATCTTTTGCAATTGCAAAAAGCCCCTTGCAAACCAAATTCAATCCTTTAATCATATTTGGAAATACTGGGCTTGGTAAAACTCATCTTATCCAAGCAATCGGAAATTATATTCTCATTAACTATCCAAGTGTTAAAGTTTTATACTCAACAAGTGAGAACTTTGCGAATAATTTTATTGAAGCAATCAAGAATAACAACATGAATGATTTTCTTCAATTATATAGAAGTGTTGATGTTCTTCTAATAGATGATATACAATTCTTCCAAAACAAAGGAAAAATTCAAGATCATTTTTTCCATACGTTTAATACATTACACCAAGCGGGGAAGCAAATTGTATTGACTTGCGATAAAGCACCAAAAGAATTAAAAGATCTTGATGAAAGGTTAATTAGTAGATTTCAATGGGGTGTTTTAGCTTCCATAGAACCCCCCGAACTTGAAACAAGAATTGCTATAACAAGAAAAAAAAGCGAAAACGAAGGCTTGCAGCTTCCTGTAGACGTAATTGAATTTATTGCACAAAATGTAACTTCAAATATTAGAGAACTCGAAGGGGTTATCATTAGCTTAGTTGCACAAGTTGCCTTAAGCAATAAAAAACCAAATATCGATTTGGTCCGAGAAATTCTTCGTGCAAAGCATATTCGAACAACAAAAATTATTACAATTGAGAAAATTAAGAATGCAGTCTCCCATTACTTTAATATTAACACTACCGATTTAGAATCCAAATCGAGAAAGAAAGAATTAGTTATTCCCCGCCAACTTGCTATGTATATTTCAAAAGAACTAACTAATTCAACTCTCGAAAATATAGGTAAATACTTTGGGAATAGAGACCACACTACAGTACTCCACAGTATTAATATTACCGAAAGAAATCTTTTATTCGATGAGCGACTTAAATCCGCATATGAATACATAATAAAAAAACTTATTTGAAAAGAAAAAATTGTTAACCAAAAAACTATTCATTCAAGCAAAAAAATTGGTTTACCTTTTAATTGGAATTCTTTCTGCTACGTTTGGTTTAAAATCTTTTTTGCTTCCAAACCAATTCATTGATGGCGGCGTGACTGGAATATCGATGCTAACATCTATACTGTCGGGAATACCAATATCTTTGTTTGTTATTGTATTCAATTTGCCTTTTTTAATACTGGCATATTTTAATCTATCGAAAGAACTTTCTATCAGAGCAATTTGCGGAATATTTGGGCTTTCTATTGCATTGCTATTTATCCCCTTCCCAATCCTAACTTACGATAAACTTCTGGTCGCAGTTTTTGGAGGGTTTTTCCTTGGTTCTGGCATTGCATTTTCAATTCGTGGTGGTGGAGTAATCGATGGGACTGAAATTTTATCGGTTTTTCTAAGTAGAAAACTAAACACAACCGTCGGTGATATTATTTTGTTTATAAATATCATAATATTCTCGATTGTAGCAATCTTTTTGGGAGTCGAGGTTGCTTTTTATTCAATACTGACCTATCTTTCAGCATCTAAGACAACAGATTTTATCCTCGAAGGTATCGAAGAATATATCGCGGTAATTATCGTTTCCGAAAAATCAGACGAGCTTCGCAAAGCAATTTTGCATAACCTTGGAAGAGGAGCTACTATTTTTAAAGGAAGAAAAGGATTAACCCAAGAAAGTCGATCGAATGAAATTGAAATTATTTATACAGTCTTAACCAGATTGGAACTTCCCAAATTGACCTCAGAAATTAACAAAATAGATCCCAAAGCATTTGTTGTAATGCATAAAGTAAAAGACACAATTGGTGGATACATTAAGAAGCGCCCACATAGCGTCATATAATTTTTTTCATTTTGTGTTATGGATAAAAATAGTACAAAAAATGCTGTTCTTTTAGTTTCTGTAATTACTTCATTCCTCACAGCATTTTTAGGTAGCTCCGTCAATGTTGCCCTTCCATCGATTCAAAAAGACCTACATATCGATGCAGTTAGCCTTGCATGGATTACTTCTTCCTATTTATTAGCAACAGCTTCAATTCTTTTACCATTTGGAAGACTATCGGATATTATAGGTAGGAAAAAAACTTTTCAATGGGGCTTGATTATTTTCACTTTTTTTTCTTTTCTCTGTGCATTTTCTCCAAACATTTATCTTTTTATTGCTTTAAGAATCTTGCAAGGGATAGGTTCTGCCATGATTTTTTCAACAAGCACTGCAATTATTACTTCAGTTTTTCCCCAAGGTGAACGTGGTAAAGCTATGGGTTACTCAATTTCCGCAGTTTATTTTGGGTTGACGTTTGGGCCCGTAATGGGTGGTATTCTAACACACAATCTCGGGTGGCATAGTATTTTTCTTTTAAATCTACCAGTTGGGCTTTTTATTTCATATTTAGTTCAAAGCAAATTGAAAAAAGAAGAATGGGCAGATTCCAAAAATGAAAAATTCGATTGGATTGGTTCTTTGATATATATCTTCGGCTTATCTTCTTTAATGCTTGGTTTTACCAGAATCCAAACACCCGCCGGAAAAATTTTATTGATTGCCTCTTTTATCCTTTTAATTGTTTTCTTACTAGTAGAAAACAAATTAGAATATCCAATTTTTCCTTTAAAGCTGTTCTTTCAAAACATTACTTTCACTTTTTCAAACATATCAGCTCTAATCAATTACAGTGCAACATTTGCAGTAGGATTTCTGCTAAGTCTTTACTTACAATACATTAAAGGATATTCTGCTCAAACTGCTGGGTTAGTTCTTGCAATTCAGCCTGTAACTCAAGCAATTTTTTCTTCTTTTGCTGGGAAATTATCCGATAGAGTCGAACCACGTTATGTAGCCTCCTTAGGAATGCTTTTGACTTCTCTTGGGCTCTTTATGCTTTCATTTATTGAATTTACAACCTCATTTGGATATATTATTTTTGCCCAAATTTCTCTTGGGTTGGGTTTTGCTTTATTCTCTTCTCCAAATACGAATGCAATTATGAGTTCAGTAGAAAAGAAACATTATGGTGTAGCCTCCGCTGCTGTTGGAACAATGCGATTGGTTGGTCAAACATTAAGCATTGGCATTGTAACTATGTTTTTTGCCTTACACATTGGTGGAACCAAATTTTCTCCAAACCTTTATCCAAAATTTATTTGGCTGCTAAATAATATCTTATTTGGTTTGTCGATTTTCTGTGCTATAGGAATTCTTGCTTCTTTAGCAAGAGGGAAAATTAGATAGACACAACAAAAAGAACTTGTTTCGAGCTATCGGGTATAATTATGTGCCCGGAACAGGAATCGAACCTGCACGGCTGCAAGCCACTGCGCCCTGAACGCAGCGCGTCTACCAGTTCCGCCATCCGGGCAGTTGCGGAGAGTGAGGGATTCGAACCCCCGGAAGGAAGAATCCTTCAACGGTTTTCGAGACCGCCCCGTTCAACCACTCCGGCAACTCTCCTCAAGCACAAAATTAAGAATTAATTATCACCCTTTAATTATTTAATAATTACAACTCTCTTAACAATTTCAACGGTTCCAACTTTGATTGTAACAAAGTATGCCCCGTTTGAAAGCTTAGTTAAATCGAGGTTTCTATTTGCTAACAATTCGAGTTTACTCAATTTTATCAGTTCAATTCCCAAGATATCTTTAATGGTTAGATATTCAAGGGGAATATCTTCATTAAAATTAACAGTAATATTACCGTTTGATGGATTTGGATAAATGCTTACATAAGTATTGTCATCTTCGACATTGCTTATAAAATAAATTGGGTCGGAAATTTCGCTCTCACAACCAGGGGCAGACTTTACTTTAACAGTATAATAACCGGTTCGCAAAGGTACAATTATCCTATTGGTATCACCAAACAAAATCTGCCCGTTAAAGTACCATTGGTTTCCAAAAGGAGCACTTGAATACAGGTACCCTCCGCTGTCGACAATAGTAGGCTTTTGAGGAATAGAAGCAATTCTTATAGTTTTAACAACAGAATCTCTATAGAAGGTTCCAGGTACCCATTGAACAAGTTTGATAGAACCTATTCCAGGTTTCCCCCACTTAATCCAAACTCGGCGATTTTGCGAATTAGATGTAAAATTGCCACCAGTTACATACCATTGATTATTTGCCCCAAGATTTGATATAGCTTCGAAGAATGTATCGGAATTCTCGCAGACTAGAGTATCACCAAATAGACTCGCTTGCTCAAAAATTCTTACAATTATCTCGGTGGAATCAGCACAACCGGTAGGAGTTTTCTGAACAAGTTTAACTTTACCGATTCCACCAGAAGGCCACCCAACAACTACTGTATCACCATTATCACTTCCGACAATGATACCATTAACAACACTCCATTTGTTGACAACAGAAAAATTATTACGGGAAGTTGTATAGCGGACTACATCCTGGACCATTATCTCTTTTTTACCGTTAATTGTTGCAGTTGGAGTTTGAAAGATGTCGACTTTTAGTTTGACAGAATCAATGCACCCATACTGATTGATACGTTTCAGTATGACCCACCCTGGTGTTTGGTTTTTCCAACGTACAACAACGACATTGTCGGCAAGTTTCTTTTCGAGAGTTCCATTTACAACCGACCAGTAATTTTTGATATTCGAAGAGTCGGTAGTTGAATATATAAAAGCGTCTCCAGAACAAACACGATTCTGTCCAATTAATGTTCTTCCGGGTGGGGTCGAAACATAAATTTCTTTGGTTACCGAATCGCTGCATCCTTTGTCTGTATAAGCAACTAATTTTACAGAAGCTATTGTGACAGTATCGAATCTAACATAAATAGTATCGTTGGTGGGTGGGGACAAAAGAACACCGTTATTTACGTACCAAACAAATGACCATAAATTCGAGCCAACACCTTCCCTAATCGCCCAAAGCTTAATTGTACCTTTGTAGCAAATAATCGAGTCGCCAGCAATCTTAGGTTTTGGCAAAGGATTTATTACCAATCTATCAGGAAAACCAGAGGGGGCTGAAACCAACGAAGGATTTGTTGAAACTACTCTAATTTTATACAGGGAACTTGGAGGAGTGTTTCTTGCTACAAAACATAAAATTGTTCTGCTGCTTCTAGACTGGATAGAACCAATGATTGTAGTGGAATCAAAATTTCCAAGTGTATCACTTAATTGAACAATAAATCGGTTGTTTGGTTCGAAAAGGTAAAAAGAATAAAAATCAAGTGTAAAAGTGTTTCCCTGGCAAATCTCAACATCATAATTTTTCAATTTTAACTCTGGCTTAATTGTATCCTCATTGAAGACATAAAGCCCAAAGTTAGTTGAAATCCATTTGTTGTTCGATAAATCAACAAAAACTGAATTAAATTGGTTTGTATAAAATGGAAAATTATCTTCGGTAACAACTGTAAAAGTAGTATCGTCTAAACCAATCCAAATACCACCAAAAAGCGTAGTTACCCATGGTTTGTGTTTATTGTCGAAGGTAATGTCTTTAACAGTAAAGTCTGGAAAATCGCCAGTTATGGGGTTATGCGCTACCCAGATTGAATCAAAAGAGAACAAGCCTTGTTCAAGTGTTCCTACCAAAAGCTTTCCATTCTTGTCTTCTTTGACATCGGTAACGAATACTCCAAGCAAAGGTGAATTAAGCTCATCAACAAATAAAATTGTATCTCTTTGAAAAATTGCTATACCTTTGCGGGCAAGCCCAACGTACACTCTTTCACCTAAGGTATCATTTATCCATTTCGAACTTATTGCAGAAATCCAACCACCAAGCTTACCAGAAAACAATGTATCGTACCGAATCCACTGACCATTTTTGAAAAGAACCAAACCTGAGTCGGTGCCAATCCACAAACCAGCGGAGGCAGCCAAAACTTTTGTGACTTTATTGCTTATTAACCCGGAATTACCTTTGTAATAACCAAACCATAAGTTAGCCTTTTTTACGATCAACCCGGAATCTGTTGCAATCCAAATAGAATTCTCTTTATCGATTGTTATATCATTTATCGTGTGTTTAATTGGTGAATTAGTCGGACTAAAAACATTCCAATTAGAACCGTCAAATGAAACCAAACCATCGGGAGTAACAATCCATTTAACAAGGTCTACCCCCTCGGTTACTTTATGAACAATGTTGTTTGGCAATTTAGAATTATCAAAACTAATTACTGCAAAGTTTGTATCAACGATTACCGTTAACTTATTTTGGGTTGCAACAAATTTTCTGTTCCTTCTATCAATGTAAATAGAATTAATATAATTGTGGGAAAGATTAGAATTGGATGTGGTAAACACTCTCCAACCTTGATTGGAAAAATTAACTAACCCCTTTGTAGTTCCAATCCACCGATTTCGAGACGTGTCGAATGCAAAAGAAGTAATTGAGTTGGTGGGAAGTGGAGAGTTGGAAGTATCAAATACATTGAAATTATTACCAACCCAATGAACTAGCCCCCCATGATATGTTCCAATCCATTTGGAGTTGTTTGTCGCATCTAATTCAATGAAAGTAATATAATTATCTGGTAATCCGGAATTCTGGGTATTGTAAACATACCAATTATTTCTGTCGAACATTCCAAGTCCATTTGGAGTCGCCACCCAAACATTTCCAATTTGGTCCACCTTTACACTTACGATGAAATCGCTCGGTATTCCTGAATTAGTTGTATTGTAAGTTGTCCAATTAGTATCATTTTTAGACACAAGACCTTGGTCTGTTGCAATCCACCAAATACCCAATGCATCCACGAAAATATCATTAATCACATTAGATGGTAAAGGAGAATTTTGAGTGTTGAAAATAGTAAATTGATTGCTTCGTAGGCGAATCAAACCACGATCGGTACAAATCCAAAGGGTATCGTTGGAGTATTTCCTAAGCATGCGAATATTATGACTTGGAATTGGAGATGTTGGTCTCTGGATCAATCCAATATATTTCATTGAATCATAATTTAGTATACCAATACCCGCTTCTTTCGAACCTATCATGAAAATAGAATCATCAAAGATAGGAAGTACAACATTCACATCATTTCCGTTAAAGTAAAATCTAAAATCTGGGTTTTGCTGGGAATACAAAGATGATATAAGAAAAGTTAAAAAAAACGCCAATAATAAGATACGTTTCATAAATCCTCCATCAAATTTATTTTTCATTTTGTAATTCTCTTAAGTAATGAATTATCAACCACTTATCAAGTTCATTCAATTTATCGTGAAATGAAAACATTAAGTTTTGTCCGGCAGAAAGTATATGAAAGATTCGTCCATCAGTCATTTTTTTTGTTGCTTCACTTGTAAGGTCTTTGGGTGGGGGAAAACCTTCTTCGTCTTCATTCAAAACAACCTGAGTAATAATTGGTCCGTTGCCTTTTCCGTTGAAGTTATGACAAGGGACGCAATATCTTTGATACAAGGCTTTACCTCTTTGCAAAACAAAAGATGTCTTTGAAATTGGATTATTGAATAATCTTTCTGGTTCAATATATTCGTGTGGTTCATAGTCGTAGAAAATTTTTGTTTTAGCAAAACTTTCCTTCAAGGGATAAATATTGTAATTCATTGATTCAAGATTAATCAAATAATCCATTGAAGGTTTTTGTTGGTTGTCCATATCAGGAATAACTTGCATTTGGAAATTTTTGTATAATATAATAATCCCAAGATTTAAGCAAAGCAAAATTATAAAAACTAATATTAAAAACGAAATTAGTGAATATATAATTGTTTTTCTCAACATTGGTACTGAAACTTAAACATAATTATCACCTAATAGTTCTTGTGTTCGTCCTCATCGGGGAAACTTTTTGATGAAATAAGCAAAATATGTTGCTCATCAAGTTCTAATAATATATCTTTAATATGCCAAGGAATTTGCTTATTTTTTGAAGAATTAACAAAGAGAAACCTAATAAAAACCACTAAGCCAAAAGAAAACATAGTAATTTCAAAAGAAAAAGGCAAGGCAGTCAAAATGAAGAAGTGAGGTTTAGAACTTAAAACTTGGGGATTTTCCATCGAATTAGCCCAAAATTGAAAAAATAGTGATAAAGCAAAGATGATTAAACAAATTAGGAACAAGTAACGAGTAAGTGGTGCATTGTATTGGGGCCTTGAAATTAGAGAAGTGTGCGAAAAAACATAGACATGGTTTCTATTGTTGTTGTACCAAGAAAACCAATCTTTCTCAAAGGTGCTTTTGTCTAAAATCTTATAAAACATATATCAAATAATATCATCTTCAAGCAGAGAAATATCTTCGGGGCTTAAATTTCTATCATCATCATATAATTGTTCTTCTACAATCTTGTCTGGAGGTTGGACTTTCCCCATCTCCACTAATTTATCAATCTCCGATTTAGAAATAATTTTAATATATCCAGTATTTTCTAGCAGCAAATGAACCCGGTGATTAAAGATATCTATTTTATGAATTCTGGCGATCCCATCCGGGAGTTCAACAACAGAAAACATTGGAGGATAACACTTGTATTCTTCTAAATAAACGTTATGTTCGTATAGAATGCAACATTTTAACCTACCACAATAACCACTTAGTTTAGATACATTGTTGGCTAGCCTTTGAGTCCTTGCATGTTCAAGAGTTACATGGCAAGATTGGCAAGAAAAAGTAGAGCAACACAATGGCAAACCGCAGGGTCCCATCCCACCAATTCTACGTGCTTCTTCACGCGTGCTAATTTGGCGAAGCTCAATACGAGTTTTGTAAATTTTTGCTAAGTCTTTAACTAATTCTCGGAAATCAACCCTTTGAGGGGCGCTAAAATAAATAGTCAGCCTTTGCCTATCGAGTTGCCATTCCGCATCAGTTATTTTAATGTCAAGTTTATGCTTAATTGCCAATTCCTTTGTAGTTTCAACGACAAGAGGTTCCTCTTTACAATTTTTTTCGTATATGGTCATATCTTTTTCTGTTGCAAAGCGAACTACCGAAAATTGAACTTCTTCCTTTTTGTAATTTTTATCCCATTTCTCCTCAGCCTCTTTACCAATAGAAATCACGGTCCCAATATCAAACCCATTATCAACCTCAACAATCACGTACTCATAGTTATAAAAGGCCAATTTATGGGGATTTTTAAAAATCCTTTTTCTTTTAACTTTAAAAATTACCTCAATTAAATCAGAGACAATGCTTTTTTTGTCGCCATTATATTTAACTTCGCCGACATCAAAAGTTCCAACATAGTCGATATTGTAAAACCTTGTTTCGACTCCTCGGGAATTGAGCGAACATTGTCGAAGTATTTGGTAATAATATGGGCTATGCTTTTTTACATTCTGAGACAACTTTTTATCGTTTTCGGAGCTACCAATATCATGTATGTCTTCCATCTATTTCTCACGAAATTGTCAAAATAAAAAAATAAAATTAATCAAAAATAAATTCTAAAGCAATTTATAAAAAATTTCTTCAAGAAAGTGTTGCTACTTGTGCTGTTAGTGGTAAAACTTGTGGCTAGGGACGGAATCGAACCGCCGACACATGGATTTTCAGTCCACTGCTCTACCGACTGAGCTACCTAGCCTTTGTCAATTGCAAAATTAACAAATTTTTTAGTTCTAAAAAAATCCAATTGTTAAAATAAAAACCGCCAGCATTGGAGCTGGCGGTTAAATCTAAATAGTATTAAAATGAATATCTAATTCCAAGCTGAATTTGCCATCGAGAAGTTAAATCGGCAGTGCTAAACATTGCGTTCTTACTAGGGTTATTATTAGCATCCTTTGGAATTGAAAAAGTAACAATCATTTTGCCCAAGTCTTCTTGCTTAAATCCATTTTTGGGGTCATTAATTAATTCTTGTGTAACAATACCATTGTATGTAAAGGCTCTATCGTATACAGCATTGCTCACAAACTTCAAGTGTCCCCACTCAGAATTAAGAAAATTAAGTACATTCAATATGTCTACATACACTTGCAATGATTGTCCTCGGAATGTGGGGAATTCCTGTGTTATTCTTAAATCGAGTTGATTAAACCATGGTTGACGTAAAGAATTTCGCTCGGAAATTTTCCCTCTCTGGTCTTCTAAAGATGGGAACCAAGAAACAAACTCGTTCAACTCATTCCAATTACCGTCTTTAAGAACCATCACGGGATCATTACTTGCTAATGGAACGTAAACAAGGTCGTTTGTTGCTCTTCGATCTGGGGTTCTATCTCCATTTGCATCGTTGGAGTATGCCAAAGAAAATGGTGCACCGCTACGCCCTTCGTAGAAAACACCGACAGAAGTTGAGAAACCATTAGCATAGTTGAACCTGTAAGAAACATTAGCAAGTATTCGATGAGGTATTTCAAATAATGAAGTACCAAGTTCGGGGTTATTTGGGTCTATTGCGCGATTGTATTGCCAATTGGAAATAGCACGACTGGATGTTAGACTATTAACGTCCTTTGCCCTACTCCATGTATAGGCAAGATTTAAGCTCATATCGGGGAATAACCCTTTACCATATTGTTTCTGAATTTGGAATGTTAGGCTTGTTTGATATCCCAAGGTTGTATTGGTCATATATATTACATTGGTAAACAAGGGGCTTACATCAAATCGGCTATAAACTGGTCTACCATCAAGTAGAGTAGAATCTTTGCCAGACGAAGCTTTTAAAATTTGGCGGTTAAGGTTTTGATAACTCATATCATAAAGTGTTTTCCCATATAGAAACTCAATTGTACCAATAAAACCATAAGGTAATTCCTGGTCGAAAGCTAAATTAAAACGAAGAATTTGTGGCATTTTTAGGTTTTTGTCTGTTATGTTTATTTCTGTTGTCTTAATTGGTGTAAGAGAGTCAACTTTGGTCCTTTGTTTAAATGGATCTGGTTCAAAAGTAATTCTGGGATTTCTAACATCAATACGCCCAATATCAGTACCAGTATTTGAAAATTGATTTGAAATCCAAACCCCAGGTGTCTTACCAGAAAAAACTCCAACACCGCCACGAACTTGTAAAGACTTATCATTAAAAACGTCGAAGTTAAACCCTAATCTTGGAGAAAAGCCTATGGGAGTTGGCAGCTCGTCGGTCCTAAAGTTTGTAAAATATTTGGTCAAAGAATCATTTTGTGCTGGTTTTTCTGGAAATGTGAACATATCGGCACGCAAGCCAAAAGAAACCTTTAAATTAGGCAAAATTTTCCAATCATCCTGAATGTAGAAGCCTATTTGTAAGTAATTCCATTTTGCTCTTGGTTTAGGTTCATTGGAAAGCAAGGAGTAACTAAGTTGGTATTGAGAAGGTTTACCAGCTTCGAAATCAGCAATCGAAGTAAAGGAATAGGTTCCATAATAATCTTGCAAAAATAAGTTATTGAATCCAACAAGTTGGTTGCTTGTTCCAATAGTTATTGTATGGTCACCTAAAAAGTACGAAAAATTGTTTGTCAATTCCAGTAAGTCTTGATCTAAAGCGTTAGCTTGGGAAAATCTTTCCACCCCTAAGAAGACATCTTCACCTTTTGGTCCTATATCAAAAAGATTAACTGCTGGAAAAGGTTTTGAAACTGGGTCACGCTGGTCTCTAATAGCAGTATAAACCAACCTCAGCTCGTTTGCCATATTTGTTCCAATTATGCTATTCAATTGTAAAACAGTTTGATTCTGTAAGGAGTTGAAAAAATATTCTTGACCAGAAAAGGAAAAAGCAAATTGGCTTCGAGTCACTGCATTACCCTGATCTGCTTTGACAAGATTGTGACGAAGAGTTATTCTATTATTCTGATCTATATTGTAATCAAATCGCAAGAACAGTTTAAAATCCTCTGTTTTTCTTGTATAAAGGTCGTAGGAACCTGGATCGTAACCATATTTATTTATGGATATTTCGCGGATTTTTTTAAGAGTGTCTCGGGGGATATTGAAGTTAAAAGTGTATCCTTGATCGCCAGCCAACCCAACTCTTTGTGGGTCCCTTCTATTTTTCACTTCCAAATTTGCAAAGAAAAACAACTTGTTTTCGATAAAGGGTCCGCCAATCCTACCGCCAATGAAGAAATCATTAAAATCTGGATAAGGTTGACGAACATTATTTGCGTCTGGGATTGGACTTTTACCAACAAAGTTTTGATTACGACCATAAAAATAAATACTACCACGAAGCTTATTGGTTCCGGAACGAGTGATTGCATTAATCAAACCACCAGTAAACATACCTTGACGAACATCAAATGGAGCAATAGAAACCTGAAATTCCTCAATAGCATCCAAAGATATCGGTTCTGTTCCAGCTTGTCCACCCGGTGTTCCAGATGTTGGTAAACCAAAAGCATCGCCAAGAGCTGCTCCATCGACTTGAATATTATTGTACTTACTATTTCTCGAACCTACATTTGAACCTTCGCTTGTTGAAGAAACAACTAAAGGAGACAACCTTGAGTAGTCATGAATAGAACGTGCAATGGTAGGCAAGGTAGAAATCTCGACTTCACTAACAGTTTGAGAAGCTCCAGTTCTATTGCTACTTATTATATCGTTTCTATCGCTCACAATTTGAATCTCTCGTGTTTGTATATCACGCGGTTGGAGAATAAATCGCAATGAAAATTCTTGGCTGACCGTTAGAAAAATATCCTCTTTACTTTCAGGTTGAAATCCAACAAACGAAACTTCGACTTTGTAAGGTCCCCCAGGTCTTAACCCTGGAATAGCAAAATTCCCTTTGGTATTCACCACACCTCCAGTTATGGTTCCCGAAGGAAGATGAATTGCTTTAACCGTTGCACCAGCAAGTGGCTTGCCATCAACGTCGCGAACTGTACCAACAATTGAGGAAGTCGTTAAACCTTGCGCAAAAGCAGAGAAAGGTACGAAGAATGATAAAAGGAAAAGCATTGTTAAATACTTCTTCATAACAACCCTTATTTGTTAAACTAAAAAAAAAGCAAATTTGCACTAAAAAGTAAATTTTTAATTAATATTTAAAAAATGATCAAGATAATTTTCTAAAAACTATTTTCTGTAGCAAAAAACAAAAATAACAAAATTACGTCTTTCATAAAACTAATTTTTGGGGAGTGGATATGGATGATGGTAATACAAAAAAACCTTTAAGGCAGATGACAAACAAAACAAAAGATATTTATAATACTTATTTTAAACATGAAAGTGGGGTTACTATTCCAACTAAAACACACGAAGAAAAAGACAAAGTAATTTCAGAAGAAAACTTGGAATCAAGCAAATCAGAAGTAAAAGCTAGTGAAGAAATTACCAAAAGTGTCTCGGAAATTGATATACTAAAAGAAGAAATTCTTAATTTACAACTTACAATCGAAAACCTTGAAAGAGAAAAGAAGGAACTTTATGACAATCTTTTAAGAAAAGCTGCAGATTTTGAAAATTTCCGTAAACGAACTCAAAGGGAAAAAGAAGAAATAATTAAATATGGAAACGAAAAACTACTTTTGGAATTTCTACCACTTTTCGACGACCTAGGAAACGCTGTGCAATCGGCTAAGCAGAATAATGACTATAATTCTTTAACCAAGGGCTTAGAGCTTATTTGGAATAAAGCAAGAAAAATATTAGAGCAAGTAGGTGTGACAGAAATTCCTAATCCTGTTGGACAGCCATTCGACGTAGAATATCACGAGGCTTTAATGACTGCCCCTTCACAATTTCCCGAGGGTTTTGTAGTTCAGGAGCTTCAGAAAGGATACAAATTTCTAGATAAAGTTCTGAGACACACTAAAGTCGTTACTTCATCTGGCCAAGTTGCTTTTGAAAATGAAAAACAAGATTCATAATAAAGTAGAATAGCCATGGACAAACGCGATTATTATGAAGTTTTAGGGATATCGAAAAATGCTTCAATTGACGAAATAAAATCTGCATATCGCAAACTTGCGATGAAATACCATCCAGACAAAAACCCTGGAAATAAGGAGGCAGAAGAAAAATTTAAAGAAGCCACAGAAGCTTACGAGGTATTAAGCGACCCTGAAAAGAGAGAAAAATACGATAGATTTGGACATGCAGGGCTGAGAAGTGGATATGATTACCATTCGTATACAACTATAGATGATATTTTTTCAGCATTCAGCGATATTTTTGGGGGTTTCGGTGGTAGTATTTTCGATGAATTTTTTGGAACTGGGCGAGGAAGTCGAAGAACGCGGACAGTTTCAATCGGTGAGCGGGGTTCCGATTTAAGAATTCGTTTGCCTTTGACTTTGGAGGAGATTGCCACTGGTGTAGAAAAAACTATTAAATTAAAAAAATACATCACCTGCCCCGAATGCCACGGAACTGGTGCTAAATCCAATTCCGGGTTTCGGACTTGTCCAACTTGCAATGGAAATGGAGAAATCCGCCAGGTTTCGCGATCCTTCTTTGGCCAATTTGTAAACATCTCGACTTGCTCTACTTGTGGGGGTAGTGGTAGAATTATTGCCGATAAGTGTAGCTTGTGTTTTGGAGAAGGAAGAATAAATGGAGAAGATACAGTTACAATAAAAATACCACCAGGGGTGGAAAATGGCAATTATATTCCTCTAAGTGGAAAAGGAAATTCTGGTAAACGAGGAGGAGAAGCTGGCGATCTAATTATCGTTATAGAAGAAAAAAAACACGAACATTTTGAAAGACACGGGAACGACGTCTTTTATTACCTAATTATTAGTTATCCCGAAGCTGTTTTGGGTACTAAAATTGAGGTCCCTACTCTTTATGGTAGGGAAACTGTCAAAATTGAGCCCGGCACACAACCAGGTACTAAAATAAAACTTCCTGGAAAAGGAATTCCAAACTTGAATCAATATGGGAAAGGGGACCAAATAGTAATAGTTAACATTTATGTACCTACAAATGTTTCATCCAAAGAAAAATCCATTTTGAAAGAATTAATGCAGAGCGAGAACATTAAGCCTAAAAAGCAAAATTCCAGCCACAAGGATTTTTTTAGCAAAGTTAGGGACGTATTCAGCTAATATATTCAACATTATTTTTTATAATATCAACTATTCCTTTTCTTTAGAATAAAACAGTTTCAGAAAATCCAACTTTTACCATCTTAACCAAATTCAATTCTTACTTGCCAATTGATTGAATATCAAAAAGGATAGGATTAAACTTTGCGATTTGCTTTTGTTAAATTTTTGTAATTTCGTTTTTTTTCTAATGATTTCAATTTGGGACACAAATTTTATTGTTGTTGATGTCGAGACAACTGGAACAAATCCAGAAAATAACCGAATAATCGAGATAGCTTGCGTTGTTGTCAAATCTGGAACAATCGTAGAGGAGTATTCAACATTAGTTAATCCCCATCAATTTATCCCCTATTTCATTTCCCAAATGACCGGAATCACAAATGAAATGGCTTTCAAGTCCCCAAGTTTCGAAGATATTGCAAAAAAATTAAAAAGCATATTTTCAATTAATAACGCTGTATTCGTTGCTCACAACGTAAACTTCGATTATCAATTTGTTAAACATTCATTCGAAAGAATTGGCGAAATTTTTCCACCTATACCTAAACTTTGTACACTTAAACTAGCCAGAAGATTGATCCATGGCACTAACAAAAAAAATGTTGGTTCCCTATCAGAATATCTGGGAATTTCAATCAACAATCGCCACAGGGCATTTGGTGATGCAAGAGCAACAGCACAAATATTAATTGAATTGCTTGAAGTTGTTGAAAACGAACACAATATAAGCTACTTAGAAGATCTACTTCAGTTTCAATATAAAAACTTGGCCTCAATAAATATTGGACAGAAGCTTATTAATCAACCTCAAATAGATTTCGACCAAATTCCAGATTCTCCGGGAGTTTATTATTTCAATGACCATAATGACAAGATACTTTACATTGGAAAAGCAAAATCGTTGAAAAAAAGGTTGCAAAGCTACTTTTGTACAACAACATCGAGAAAAATCCTTCGACTTTTGCGAGCAACAAAAAAAATCAAATGGAAAACAACTAAAACTGAGTTGCGAGCACTCATAGAAGAAAGCAAGGAAATAAAGCTTCACAAACCAGAGTTTAACATTTTGAGTAAAAAATTGAAAAGCTTTCCATTTATTCAAATTTCTAACAGCAGAAATTATCCAGTTTTTGAAATAACATACGAACCAAATTCATCTGCCGGTTATTGCTTTGGACCTTTCAAAAGTTATGAAACAGCAGCTCTTATTCTTGAAATAATATACAAAAAATTTCTTTTAAAAAAATGTGAAAAAGATATAGACAGCAAAGATCCAGAAATTTCTTGTTTTTATCATCAAACAAAGCAGTGTATAGCCCCTTGTTTGCAAGATTTTGATGACAGCAATTATTTTGAGGAATTAGAGAAAGTAAAAAATTTTCTTACAAATTTCGAAGATGGGCTTGTGAGTTTTCTCGAAAACAAAATGCAAAGCTTCTCAAATTTGTTTCAATTCGAATTGGCCAGTCAAATAAAAAATCATATACTGGAGATCAAAAAAGTCTTAGAATTTCCCAAAAAAAATACTCCCCAAGTAATCAATAAAAACTTTATTGTGATCAACCCCAAAACAAACAACCAGGATCAAGAAATACTTTTAATTCGCCAGGGAATGCTTGCTTGGGAAACCATTGTTAATGGGTCATTTAAAATTGACAAGATTAAAAGAAAAATATACGAACTTTATTTCAATGGCCACCAGAAACCAGTAATTCAACCCGAAGATATAGATGAAATTCGAATTATTATAAATTGGATAAATCAGCACAGAAACGAGATAACGATAATTGAAATCGACGAGGTAATCTAAGTATCAAACCAAATTAAATCACTAGATTGTTAATATTAGTAATGTAACTGGTAAGCTCTTTCTCAATGTTTAAAATCTCATCTTTTTCCCATTCGAAAACATAGGTCCATTCATCATCATTTGAGTTAGGTCGAGCGAGCCTTGTAAACAATAGTCGAGCTTTGAAGCGACTTTGAGAAGTCATCAAACGAGACAACGCAAAAACATAAGTTTTCATTTGAATTTCATATGATTTTGCAACGCGTTTTAAGTCATCAATTGTTTTAACATTATTTGATTTCCAGTCCCAAATTTCAGATTCACCTAAATCATTTTCAAATAAAACATCTAGTTTTGCTATTAGATAATTTTCAAAAAATGGAAGCAATAGCTCAAACTCTTTTTTCGCAAGTAATATCTTTTGCCGATATTTATTGAATAGTTGTGTCTGAACAACATTTAAACATTGTTGTATAATCTGATTTTGAACATCGCGTTCGATATTTCTTTTTTGTTCGAAAAGTGAAGTTTCAATAATTTCTACTAATCTATCGATATGAAATCCTTCAACATCATACCATTTGTTAATTTTTTCAAGGCAGTAATGAATAGTATTGCCAATTATTGAACCCAAAATAATATCATCACGGTATTCAAAATCATCAATCAAATTTGATTTATATAGCTCATGAATATCTCGATGTATACCCAAAAAGTAACTTTTTAAATAATCCTTTGGATTATAAGCATAAATGTTAAATTTAGTCGAGGAGAATACATTTTTGGAAATCTTGGACCCAAGCTTATCTAATAAATAGATTGCTTTGCTCCCCTCTTTTGTTTGCTTTGATATTTTAATCGTATTGTCTTCTAGGAAATCACTGTTTATGTCGAAAATAATATCTATAGGAACACTGATATTTGTATTTTCGATTTTATAACCCGAGCTTTCAGCATATCTTCCAATCTGTATGGAAACGTCTTGAATTATCCTTAGGTTCGAAGTGACATCCCTGATATAAATGCTAAGAATATCTAGTATTTCCCCCAGACTGTTGTTTGCCTTAAATAAATAATCATCTTCCTCACTCGATTTATCCTCTTGGATTTTACCAGTTATAAATAAATAGTCAGATGCCCTAGTTAAAGCAACATAGAGGATTCTTGTTTCCTCGGCCTTAATTTCTATCTCAAGTTGTTGTTGAGCTAATGTACATTGCAAAGTTTGAAATTTGTAAATTTCATCTCCGATAGCAATTTCCATTGGAAAAACCAGGCCAAGTTCCCTCGAAACTTCTATACTTTCAGTCATTTTCTTTCCGTAATCAATATTGTGAAAATAAACAACTGGAAACTCAAGGCCTTTGGCTGTGTGAATAGTTAGGAGAACAACTGCATCAGCAGCAACAAAACCAAATCTATCCACATCTGTAACCCCACGTCGTGCTATGAAATCGATATCATCGAGCAAGTCCAAAATTGTCCTAAAACCAGCAGAGATGTAATCACGAGTATAATCTAAAAGTTCATCAACATTTGCTAACATTTGTTCGTAATTTTGAAATACTCGGATTTTTTTGTGCCACTCTGTTTCGACAAGAATTCTATGTATTAACTCATTTACTGGCAAAATTGAAGCTTGAGGTTTAAGTTTCTCGATAGCATTAATTGCTTGGTTTAGTCTTTTGATTTGGATTTCGAGTTCCTCACTTTCGAAAATTTCGCTACCATGCTCAACAATAAAATTATTATACAATAGTAGTTTTTCCCAAAAAGACAGGTCACCAGAGGTCGATATTGTAGCAATATTAACTAAAATTTCATCAGTAAAACCAAAGAAAACAGAACGAAGAATTGCACAAAGCGCAACATCATCATTTGGATTTACTAGAAATTTCAAAAATGAAATAATGTCTTGTATTTCTCTTGTGGAAAAAAAGTTCTTACTACCAAAAAAAATAAATGGAACGGAGTTGTCTGCAAAAACAGATGCAAGTTGAGCCAAGTCTTTAGTTTTTCTGCTAATTACAGCTATGTCGGAAAATTTGATATTCCTAAAGCCATCTATATCTTTGTCGAAAATCTGAATATGTGGATTGTTAACAATGTGTTTAATATGCTTTGACAAAAGAAAAGGTAAAGTCGAGATTTTATCTTCACTTTGGCTATTTGTATTAACATCAAGATTAGAATCTTTTAATAATAAGTCTTTCGGCTTATTTTTTAAGTCTTTTGCAGCTACTTCAAGAAGAAAGGAAATTGGAGCAATTGATGAATTAACTACTCTTTTTGAAATTGCTAATTTCTCTTCGGGAATAACGAAAGGTTCATAATTAACTTGAAAATCTGAAATTGGATCACCAGCCTCAGTTTTCATGAGAGAAACAAAAATTTTGTCGACAAATCCAGCTATTTGGGGTTTTAAACGAAATGTTGTTGTTAGTTTTAGCAAACCCTTGGCACCGCTATCGCACGAGGAATTTAGTTTTATAATATGTTCTTTGGCTTCCTTGAAAACTCGAACGTCAGCATTGCGAAAGGAATAAATGCTTTGCTTCTCGTCACCAACAATAAATAAGTTAATATTTTTACTATTTACTCCATAAGAATCTGGGACAAGTAGTTGAACAATTTCAAGCTGAATTTTGTCAGTGTCTTGGAATTCATCAATAAGGAGAAAGCTAATATTATTACGAACTTCACTTAAAATTTCGGGGAAGTTTTTGAGTAAATCACGTGCTTTGATAAGCATATCGGTAAAATCAAGAAGACCTTCATTATACTTCGTCTGTTCAAAAAACGTAAATACATCTTTTATAAAAGAAAAAATAATTTTAGAAGTTTCGAAGTAAATTCTTTCAATGTCCAAATCTTGGAAGATATTCGTTAATTTTCTTCTTATGTTGTAATATTCGATAAATTTCAAAAAGAATTCGAATATAGGTTTGAATGATTTAATTAAATTAAGTAATTCAATATAGATATCTTGGTTCTTTGAAAATACTTTTTTTCTTGGTTCATGTTTTTTGGTAAAAACAATTTCAACCAAATTTTCGAAAAGATCAAAGAATTGCTCATCGAAAATTAAAGCTGGGAATTCGTCTTTTTCTAAACTATTAATTTCTCCACAAAATCTTGCAATAAGGCTTTTACTCTCTCTTGATAAATTCAAATCTTCGTAATCTTCAAATGAAAGAGCAATCCCCTTCATTAAAGCACTGAACGGTAAATTAAATGTTTTCGACACAAAGTATTTAAGAGTCTGAAAATACTCTTCGAAACTTTTTGAATAGATACATTGTAAATCATTCCAAAGATCGTAATTTGAAATTGTTTTAAATACCAAACTTTTTAGGTCCTTCAAGTTCATTACAGAAAGAATTTTACCAATTTGTTTTTTTGAATCGGGATTTTCGAGCCAATTCATCAAAGTTCTATTAAAAGAATCCTCAAGCAATTGCAACCTTTCAGACTCAGTTATTTCACGAAAATAAACTGGTATGCCAGCCTCGATGGGGTAATTCGAGATTATTTGTAGGCAAAAACTGTGAATAGTTGAAATTCTTGCATTGGTCAATTTGTTCCGAAAAGTTCTTATTTTATCTAAAAAACGAAGATCTAGATTATTAAAATTGGAAGAATATCTTACAATGTCGTATTTCTCTGAAAATTTAGAAATAACCCTTGAAAGCATTTCAGCAGCGGCTTTCTTTGTAAAAGTAATTGCAACTATTTTGTCGGGAGTAAGGTTGCTGTCCAGTTCTAGTGCACGTTCAAGAATCTTAAAGTAGCGTTCAACGAGTACGCTGGTTTTACCAGAGCCAGCATTAGCATTCAAGGCAATATGAATATCAAGATTCAACGCATCGATTTGTTCTTTGGTAAGCTGCTTGGTCATTTTTCTTTGTCAAAATGATGATAGTCTTTGAATGATTGGAAATCCCCGCCCCATCTCCAGCCCAATCTTTTAAACTCAAGAACAATTGGATGAGATGAATGTAAGGTTGCAAATTGCTTAATATCATATATGGCACCTTTTGGCTCAACTCTACCATCGGGGTAAACCACGGGATTCATAAAAGGGTTAATATCTATGGCTCGACCACGAGCGTGGAGCGAAAGTTTGTTTGTTCCAGCAATATATCGATAGTTGAATGAAGAAGTGTTGTTGTCCAGCATCGACTTTTCATCAGACCATTGATACTTAACAATTGGAATGACTTTTGCCAGCGGGTACCTAACAAATTTTGCAGTCTCGAAAACTTCAAGAACATCATCTTTCAAATCCTTATGAACCAGTATTTGTCCAATGTGCAACTTTTTATCAAACGAAAAGTAAGAAACATCTAAAAGTACAAGGGAGTCTATGATTTCTTTTGGTGCTTTTGAGTCTTTAATGGATTCTTCAAAACTCATATTTGAATCTATGACTACCTCGCTCGAATTTTGCTTATTTTTTAAAACAACTCCGCTAGATAAACACAAAATTATCACGACAAAAAGGAATTTTTTCATATTTTAATTTAAATTTGTCTTTTTAAAATATTAAATTTTAATTTACAAAATAATATGAAAAAAGCATTAATCACAGGTATAACTGGTCAGGATGGCTCCTATCTTGCAGAATTCCTTTTAGAATTGGGCTACGAAGTACACGGAATAATCCGCCGAGCAAGTACTTTCAATACACAAAGAATTGACCATATTTACAAAGATCCAACTGAGTACCCCGAATCCCACCTACGTTTGCATTACGGCGACCTTTCTGATTCGGGCATCCTAACCGAACTAATATATAATATCCAGCCCGATGAAATATATCATTTGGGTGCACAAAGCCACGTTCGAGTTTCATTCGATTTGCCAGAATTTACTGGAAACATTACAGGCTTAGGAACAACAAGAATTTTAGAAGCAATAAAAAGAAGTGGAATTAAAACTAAGTTTTACCAAGCATCTTCGTCTGAACTTTTTGGAAATACACCACCACCTCAAAACGAGGTATCTACTTTTGCTCCAGAAAGTCCTTATGCAATAGCAAAATTGTATTCATACTGGATTGTTGTAAACTATAGAAATGCTTACAAAATTTTCGCATCAAATGGAATTCTTTTCAATCATGAAAGTCCAAGAAGAGGCGAAATCTTTGTAACAAGAAAAATTACTAGAGGAATAGCAAACATACTTTTGGGAAACCAAAAGAAAATTTTTTTGGGCAATTTGGATGCAAAAAGAGACTGGGGATATGCTCCTGAATATGTTCGTCTAATGTGGAAGATTCTTCAATACGATTACCCAGATGATTTCGTTATCGGAACTGGAGAATCGCATACAGTTCGGGAATTTGTCGAAAAAGCATTTGAATATTGCGAAATCGAAATAGAATGGCTTGGTTCTGGCATTGATGAAATTGGGGTTGTAAAAAGTTTTGATCCAAAATGGAATGGAATTATTAGTTTAGGTCAAACAATTATCGAACTTAAGCAAAGATATTTTCGACCAACCGATGTCAATCATTTACTTGCTGATTCAACCAAAGCAAAAAAACTTCTTGGTTGGGAACCCCAAATACTATTTCCCGAACTTGTCAAAATTATGATGGATTATGATTTACTTCTTGTTGGATTACAACCAAAATTCGAAGGTTATAAAATTGCAAAACAAAAAGGATTTGGTTGGACAGAACACAAATTCATCGAATTAGAAAGCATCCAAAATGAAATTTGACGATAATCCAAAAATTTTTGTTGCGGGAGCACAAGGTCTTGTTGGCTCAGCGATAGTTAAAAGGCTTATTATCAGTGGGTACACAAATCTTTTAACCCCTTCGATTTCCGAACTTGATTTACGAAAACAAAGAGAAACAGAAGAGTTTTTCCATGCTCACAAACCAGATTATGTTTTTCTAGCTGCTGCAAAAGTAGGAGGAATACTTGCAAATAACACATATCGAGCCGAGTTTATATACGATAATCTCTTAATTGCCGCAAATGTTATTCACTCCTCTTATAGGTTTGGCGTAAAAAAACTTTTAAACCTTGGGTCATCTTGCATTTATCCAAAGTTAGCACCACAACCCTTAAAAGAAGAATTTTTACTTACCGGGGAACTTGAACCTACTAACGAACCCTATGCAATTGCAAAAATTACTGCCATTAAGCTTTGTGAAGCATATAATCATCAGTATGGTACTAATTTTTTATCCCTTATGCCAACAAACCTGTATGGTGAGAATGATAATTTTAACTTAGAGACTTCGCACGTACTTCCGGCGTTAATCCGGAAATTTATCCTTGCCAAAGCTCTATCAGAAAATAATTTTGAATTTATTTTTAAAGATCTTGAACATTATCAAATTGGCTTCGGTTTGGATAAGGAAATCAATTTTTACGACATAGAACAAATAGAGCATATTCTGGGCAAAATTGGGATTTTAAAAAACAAAGTAGTACTTTGGGGACAAGGGAAAGCCTTACGTGAATTCCTTTTTGTCGACGACCTTGCCGATGCTTGTGTTTTTTTTATGGAAAACTATAATGCTCAGGATTTAAAACCATTCATTAATATTGGTACTGGCGAAGACATATCAATTCGAGAGCTTGCAGATTTGATTAAACATATTGTAGGATTTGAAGGTGAAATCGATTGGGATATTTCAAAACCGGATGGTACCCCTCGTAAATTACTTGATATATCCAAATCGATAAATTTAGGCTGGTCGCCTAAAACAACTCTTTGGCAAGGTATAGAAAAAGTGGTTAAAAGTTATTTAAACAAATATATATAAATTGATTTCCTTTAGTTACTTAATACACATCAAAGTTGGTAACACCGCAAGGAAATGCTCTTCCTGTGCAACGTAATGTAATCTAAGGTATTGTTCCAATTGAGCTTTCATCTCTTGGGGGAAAAATGAAATTAAATTTAACATGCCAAGTTCGGGGATGGCTTTTACTTCATCCCTTTTCTTTGAAAGAAGTCTCACTAACATTTCGAAGTCATCCATAGGTCTGGGGTACCTCTTGATAGTTGGATTAGGAACACCAATTCTATTACTTGCGATCCTAATAGCATCGTTTAAACCGCCAATGATATCAACTAATCCTTTTTCTAGGGCTTTTTCACCACTCCAAACTCTACCTTTAGCAACAGCTCTAATCTCATCGAAAGATTTTCCACGGCTTTTTGCAACCCTTTCCACAAACCTATCGTAAATTGGTTTAATCAATTCAATTAATTTTCTTTTTTGATTTTGGGAAAATGGAATGAAAAGGTTTAAATCTTGCGATGAAGTATTAGTAGAAATAGTATCAACAGTTATTCCAATTTTATTGAGCATTCCACTAAAATTTGGTATCATAGCAATTACACCAATAGAACCAGTAATTGTGGCTTGATGAGCAATAATTGTATCGCAAGCCATTGCAATAAAGTAACCCCCCGATGCAGCAACATCACTCATCGAAGCATATACCGGTTTGATTTTCTTTGTGTTAATAATTTCGTTCCAAATTTCGTCGGAAGCAATCACAGAACCACCCGGGCTGTCTATTCTAATGATTATTGCTTTAACTTTCTTGTCATCTCTGGCCTTTTTCAAATTTTTAATGAATTCGTCTGGTTGAATTTCTAAATCGAAACTGAAGGGAGATTTTTGTGAGCGCTGGACTATAGGACCGGAAGCATAAACAATCGCAATAGCATTCTCTTTGTCGGTATTTTCCGAAGCCGAAAATTCCTGGCTTTGGCTATAATCAACAATGTTCACGAAGTTTACCTTTTCTTTGGTAGTATCACCTTTGTATTTGTCGGCAAGAACAACGCTTCGAATAAATTCTTTTGCTTGGTTGTCATTAATTAGAGAATCAACAAAACCAAGAGCGAATAACGAATCGGAGGAATAAACTCCCCTATTCATAATATTGATCGCGTCGTCTTTTTTAATTTTTCTGAAATTCTCAAGCCCAGCAAGAAAAAAATTATACCTTTGAAGAAGCAAATCTTTGTAAACAAAACGTGCACTATCACTGAATTTAGTTCGATTAAATGTTTCACCAGCCGATTTAAAATCCTCAAATTGCTGCACATAATACTCGATACCTATTTTTTCGAACAAACCCTTCAAAAACAAAGTAGAAATGCTAAAACCATTCATCTCCAAGGCACCTTCTCGAGCAAGAAAAATTTTGTCAGCAGGTAATGCAAGGTAATAATCGCTTTCGTTTCCCGTTTCTAAATAAGCATAAACAAATTTCCCAGATTGCTTAAAATTTTTTAATGTCTCTACTAATTCCAATCTTTTGGCCCAACCAATCACAGAGTTCGAGCAACGCAAGTAAATTCCTTTAATCTTATCGTCCGAAGCAGCTTTTTTAATTGCCATTAATAAATCATAAAAGGTCAAAGTGCCTTCAGTGGACAAAATTGTTCCAAGAGACTCACCAGAATACTCATTAATGGGTGTGTTTAAATTAATAACAAGCACTGAGTTTTGCTTTACAGTCACGGGTTCCTTCTGGAACAAAGTACCTATAGATGTAAAAATAGTAATTAAAACTACAAAAAAGAAAAGCACTATTACTCCAACAATCACGACTGGAATCCACCAGCGTGAACGTCGCTTTTGATAATAATTTGGTGGCATTGGAAATTTTTGTGAAAATTGATCAGCCATGGGTTTCTCCAAAAAATAATTAAGAAATTACGAATATATAACAAATTAGTTACATCATAAAACGCTTTAAAAACTAAAAACTACCAATTATTTCACTACAAACATTTAGGGATTTTTATTTTTTTTATAAATTGCATTTTAACATTTCTTACTTGGAGGTATTATGTCATTTATTTTGTGGAATGATTCATATTCAATTGGTGTCACATTGATTGATACTCAACACAAAAAGTTAATCAAAATAATTAACGAACTTAATGACGCAATGGGAAGCGGTAAAGGAAAAGAAATACTTAGTAAAGTACTTTTCGAATTAATTAACTATGTAAATACTCATTTTAAAACTGAAGAAGAATACATGGTAAAATATTCCTACGAGGAATATGAACAACATCGATATGAACATGAAAAACTTACTGATGAAGTCAAAAGATTTTACCAGGATTTTAATACGGGAAAAGCTGTACTATCAATTCAAATAATGAATTTCTTGAGAAACTGGCTAATGGACCATATTCTAATAAAGGACAAACATTTGGGTAAGTTCTTGAACGAAAAAGGGATTAATTGAAAAAAAAGTTTCTTTATACAATTATTGTCTTTTTGCTTTATCAAATCCCTACACAGTCCAAAAATAAAGACTGGAGTGAGGTCATTGCTTTTTCATATTTCGCAAATCGTGGATATTATGTTCTACAAAGAATTTGCGACGAAGCTGGCGGGAGACTTGCAGGAAGCGTACAAAACGAAAAAGCATTGCAAATATTAATTGAAGAAGGCAAAAAAGATAATTTAGAAATTAAATTCGAAGAATTTAACTTACCGGGTTGGGAAAGACACAGCGACAGTGTAATCTTAATAAATCCATATAAAAAACAACTTCGTTCTGTAGCACTGGGATTTAATAATAAAAGCGACAAAATCGAAGCACAAGTCGTTTTTGCCAACTACGGTTACGAAGAAGATTACACAGGAATAAATGCAAATGACAAAGTTGTACTTGTTACCCAAGATCGTCCTAAAAATCGTGAGGAACTACTTCGTTACGAAGCGATAGAAATAGCTAGTCAAAAAGGTGCAAAGGCAATTCTTTTTATGAATGATAAGCAAGGGGGATTAGTCCTCGCTGGGGTTGGTAATTTTCAAGGGAATCCAAATCCCATTCCCGCTTTTAGTGTTACCTACGAGGATGGACAGATTATAAAAAGGCTTCTTTCCAGAGGGATACCAGTAACAATTCAAATTAAAAGCAATTCCTACTGTAAACCGGCAACTTCCAAAAATGCAATTTTAACGATTCCAGGAAAATCTTCGAAAAAGATAGTTGTTGGTGGTCATTTCGATTCTTGGGATATAAGCCAAGGTGCGGTCGACAATGGTGTTGGTATTGCTGTATTATACGAGATTGCAAGAAATCTTAGTCGTTTTAAAGATTACTACTATACAATCGAAATTGTATGGTTTAATGGCGAAGAGCTTGGGCTTTGGGGTTCTAAAAGGTACGTAGAACGCCACAAAGACGAGGTCGCTTTAATGATAAATCTTGATATGCCCGGTGATCCTACTGGTTTCAATACAATGGGGTTTTACATTCTTGATTCGATCGCAAACTATATCGTAACATCACTGGACGGCTTTGATCTAAAAGACAAAGTCGTAAGTAGACCCTGGACAAATAGCGACCATATGCACTTTATGTTCGAAGGAATTCCATCGATAACACTACTTGGTTGGATGGAAGAGACAATGTACCGTCATTACCACGACTTTGGAGATACTTTCGACAAAGTAAATAAACGTTACATTTCCAATTCAGCAAATATTATTTCTTTACTCGTGTTTGTGCTTGCAAATTCCAATATAACCTTTCCAAGACTAAATCAAAAAGAAGTTATAGAAATTTTGAAAAAGAATGGTCTTGAAAAAAGACTGAGGAAACAAAGGGAATGGAAGTTTGATTGACTTACCTTTATCAAATTTTTTTTAATAACTTTTTAAGTTTAATTTACATTTTCAAAATCAATATTTACTAACAAATGTTCGAGAAAGTTTACGAAGTTAATTATGAATTAGAAGATAAGTATTGGTGGTTTGTTGCGAGAAATAAAATTGTCTTGGAACTTGCAAAAAAATTAACCGACTTGAAGGCTGGTGATTATGTTCTCGATTTTGGTTGTGGAACCGGTGGATTTGCCTTAAATTTATCCAAAATATTTAACGTTATTTGTTTAGACCCATCGTACATTGCTGGTGAGTATTGTAAAAAAAGAGGTTTAAAGCTTGTGATACAAGCTACAATAGACGAGTTTGAATTTCATGAGGCTCCGATAAAAGGAATTTTTGCATTAGATGTTATCGAACATATTGAAGATGATGTTCAAACACTCAAAAAACTTTGGGAAAAATTAGATGACGATGGCTGGCTTGTAATTACAGTTCCAGCCTTTCAGTGGCTGTGGAGCAACCACGATATTGTACATATGCACAAAAGAAGGTATACAAAAAAACAATTAAGATCTGTGCTCGTACAATCCGGATTTAATGTTGATTTTATTTCTTATTTTAATTTTTTCCTTTTTGCACCAGCAGTAGTCAAAAGGTTTCTGGAAAAAAATGGAACACCAGAAAAGACAAACCCAGTAGACCCTGTTCCTGAACTACTAAATAAGATACTTACAAATGTTTTTCTATTTGAAAAATTCTTTCTACCCCATTGTAAATTCCCATTCGGAATTTCATTGATTGCTGTTGCAAACAAAAATAAAACGAGATAAATATGGTAAAATCCACCAAAAAAAGCGTAAAGGTAACAGTTGCAGTAAAAGAACCAAAGTCTTTACCTTTTTGGTTGGTTTTTTTGGTCTTTTTTGCAACAACATTTGTGTTTTTTCACGATCAAATTTTCTTAAATTCTTTTTTCTGGGAGGATTTTGTAGAGTATGTTTATCCAGTACAGAATTTTTCTGCTAAAATATTTGCTAAAGGGGAAATTCCGTTTTGGAATCCCTTTACTTTTGCTGGAATGCCATTCCTTTCAGATATACAAGTTGGTTTCTTTTATTTATTTAACAGAATTTTATCGATTTTTACTTTGTCTGGAAATAATTTACCTGTAATTGCCCTTGAAATTATTATTATCATCCATTTCCTTTTATCCCAGATTAATCTTTATTTTTTGGCAAGGTATTTGAAAATTTCTTCGCATGGTTCATTAATTTCAGCTATTTCCTATTCTTTTTCAATGTTAATGGTTGCTCACGTAATTCATCCCATGATTGTTTACCATCTAACTTGGCTTCCTTTGATTTTGCTCTTTTTCATTAGATCGTTCGAAGAAGATAAAATATATTACTCTATATTCTCTGGGCTTGTGCTTGGCTTAACATTGCTGTCTGGACATCCACAAACAACATTGTATCTTTTAACATTATTGGGGATAACCGGAATTTTTTTACTAATATTTTACCTAGTAGGAAAAGTCAAGCTTTCACAAATTTTAAAAGCAGTTGCCTTATTTTTTATTCCTTTCGCCATAGCATTTGGAATATTCGCTATCCAATACTTACCATCGAAAGATTTATCAAAATATGCCCAGAGGAACGAGGTCTCTTATCAAAAAGCAACAGAAGGTGCATTACAATTTAAACAAATTTACACTGCAATTGTTCCAAAGCTTTTCGGCTGGGTCGAAGGCTCACAACTCGATAATTCCACCTTTTATTTAAATTTTAATGGGCAATTGCAAATTCACTTTTTCTGGGAAACTGTTTATTATTTTGGGGTAACCTCTGCAATTTTAGGCTTATTTTCTTTACTGATGGGATTTAAAAATAGATTTATCATTTTGTTTGCTATTTTAACTGTTTTTGGATTTCTTTTCTCACTCGGTGGTAGTAGCCCACTCTTCGAACTATTATACAATTTCCCATACTTTGGTGTGTTTAGGAATCCAGCGAGAATGATGTTCTTTGTCATACTTGGAATGACATTAATGGCTGGCTTTGGTTTCGACTTCTTGTGGAAAGAGGCTTTGAAAAGAGAAACACTAATTAAATTCTTAATTCCCCTAACAATTGCATTTATCATTACTTTGTTGGCAGCTTCTGGAAGTTTCATAGATATTTTCAATGCTCCAGTAATTGCACACCAAACAATTAAAGATTCTGGTAGTTTTGCTTTAGTTTTGATATTGATTGTTACCACAGTGGGGCTTTTGCTAAATAGAACAATCATAAAGCCATCTGTTGCTGGTACTATACTCGCTTTGCTTTCTTTTGTAGATTTATACTTAGTCGGTTCAGATTTTAATCGAAATCCAAATAACCCCGAAAAAGTTTACGAAATAAAACCGGAATTAAAAGCAATGTTATCACCAAAATTTCCGCATGAAATATTTCGCGTTAGTTCAAGGTTATATGAACCAATAAGATTTATGGCTTTGCAAAGAAATCAAGGATTAATTGACGAAATCATGATAATAGATGGATACAATCCTTTGATATTGGAAAGAGTTCTTCCACCAATTAATTCAACAAAACTAGTTAATGATTTGTACAACGTCCGATATGAGGTCAAAGTCGACCTCGAAAAAAGCACTTGGGGTTTTGTTGAAAGAGAAAATTATTACCCAAGGGCTTGGTTTGTCGATAGTTTTGTAGTTGTAAATGAAAACCAAATTAAAGAATATATGCAAAAAACTCCCTTAGACTATAGGAAAACTGTTGTATTAGAAAGAACCCCTGGCTTTGTAAAAAATTCTCAAGATACCTTAAATGAAACATCGGTAATTTGCCTTTTTTATGACAATAATTATTTCAAATATAGAGTTAAAACTAATAAATCGGCTTTTCTCGTATTTAGTGAGATTTGGTACCCCGATTGGAAAGCATACGTAGATGGAGTTGAATTCGATGTTTATAGGGCAAATTATTGTTTTCGTGCAGTTGAAATCCCCAAAGGCGAGCATATTTTGGAAATGAAGTATAAATCAAATGCTTTCAATCTTGGATCCTTGATTTCTTCAGTTACTTTATTTATTTCTATCATTGGATTATTAATATTTTATAGAGTTGAAATCGGTAAACATCTTCACATTATCGTTTCGAAATAGCAAAAATAATCTAGGACATTTAAATGACAAATAACAACAATTTACACGAACCCCCAATTGCCTTGCGGTGGTTTGTGCTCTTGGTAGTTTCGCTTGCAATGTTTGGGAATTATTATGTCTATGATTCTATCTCCCCTCTTGCAGATGTTTTAGCAAAACAACTTAACTTTACAAACGACAATATTGGCTTGCTTCAAGGCATTTACAGTTTTCCTAATATAATTATGGTTGCTATCGGTGGAATGATAATAGACAGAATAGGTGTAAGGCGAGCAAATTTTTTGTTTTCTTTTCTATGTATGGTTGGTTCCTTTCTGACCTTTGTAAAAGGCGATATTATCACAATGGCATTTGGTAGATTGGTTTTCGGTCTTGGCGCAGAATCCTTGATTGTATCCATAACAACAACTTTAGCAAAATGGTTCAAGGGTAAAGAACTTTCGTTTGCGTTTGGATTAAATCTAACAATAGCTCGGTTAGGTTCTTTTTCTGCATTAAATTCCCCAACTTGGGCACATTCATTATACGAAAGTTGGCAAGGGCCATTATTAATTTCATTCGTAGCCTCTTTGGTTTCGGTTATCGCCGTGTTAATTTATTTTTTCCTTGATGTTTGGGCAAGGAATAAATATTTGCTTATACAAGAACAAAAACAAGAAAAATTAGTTATTAAAGAAGCTTTTAAATTTGGTTCTTCTTTTTGGTTTATTACCCTTCTTTGTGTAACATTTTATTCAGCAATGTTTCCATTTCAAACATTCGCAATTAAGTTTTTCCAAGAAGTTCACGGTGTCTCGCGTCAAACTGCTGGTTTCTTATCGAGCATATTAACACTTTCGGCAATGGTAATGACCCCACTTTTTGGTTTACTTGTAGATAAAATAGGGCATAGGGCAAAGATGATGATTTTTGGCTCTTTATTAATTATTCCAGTGTACTTAATTATGGCATATACCAAGGTTTCTTTGTTCATTCCAATGTCGATTATGGGCATTGCTTTTTCTCTTATACCAGCGGTTATGTGGCCTTCTGTTGCTTATGTAGTTGATGAAAATAAATTGGGAACAGCTTATGGGGTTATGACCATGATTCAAAATATTGGGCTGTTCACAACTAACATATTTATAGGGTACATTAATGAAGCAACGAAAGGCTATACAACAGGGATGTGGATTTTCTCATTTTTTGGTATATTTGGAGTTGTTTTCGGCTACCTTTTGTTGAAATCGAATCGTAAATTCACTAAATTCAATTTAGAAAAACCAAAGTTTTAAAAATAAGGGTAAGAACATGGGACGAAAAAAGAAAATTGAGGAAGAAAAGCAAATTACCTTACAAGACGCCGCAAGAATTGCATTGCTTGATTATCTTGGAGTGACTTCTGTTGAATCTCTTCTTATTTTAGCTGATGAACCACTTCGGGAAATAGGTTTGATTTTCTTCGAAGTTGGAAAACAAGTTGCCTCCGAAGCATTCTATTGCGAAATAAAACCCCGCGAAGTAAACGGTCAAGAGCCACCCGAGCAAATAGCATTATTTATGCAAGAGGTAGATGTAGTAGTTGCTCCAACCAGCAAATCAATTACGCATACAAACGCTCGAAGAGAAGCTTCGAAACTTGGTGTAAGAATTGCAACTATGCCCGGAATTACTAAAGATACTATTATACGATGTCTAAGTGCTGACGCTAATAAGATACTCGACACTACTGAAAAGGTAGCTAAAAGTCTTCAAAATGTATCAACAGTTCGTATTACATCGGAACTTGGAACCGATCTTACTTTGCCAATAAAAGGAAGACAAATCATCAAAAGTACTGGAATTCTAAGAAATATTGGGGAATATGGAAATCTTCCCTCTGGAGAAGTTTACCTTGCTCCCTGGGAAAAACAAAGCAATGGAATCGTTGTTTTCGATGGCTCAATAGCAGGGATCGGAAAACTAACCAATCCGGTCAAAGTAACTGTGGAAGATGGTTATGGTGTTGATTTTGAAGGCGATGAAGAAGCCAAACAACTTTATGATATGCTTAAAAGTATAGGACACGAAGCTTTTGCCATTGGTGAATTTGGAATTGGGACAAACTATAAAGCGACCATTACGGGTAGCATCCTTGAAGACGAGAAAGTACTTGGCACAATTCATATTGCCTTTGGAAACAATTTAACGATGGGTGGAAAAATTAAAGCAAAAGGGCATATTGATGGAATAGTTACGAAACCAAACGTTTATTTCGATGATAAATTAATACTGAAAGAAGGGAAGCTGACGATTTAATTTTTAAAACTCTATAAATGAAATCAATAGTTTTTTTTCTTTTGTTTTTTTATTTCTCTGAAAATGCAACGGGACAGAGTACGCTAAGTTTCCCAAAAATCAATTATAAAATCATTGAATTTAAAAAACAAGCTGAATTAACAAAATTTCTAAAAAACTTCGTTTTGAAGAGAAATAAAACTAATTACAGAGTAATTACCACTTTAAACAGAAAAGAATTACGATTTTTTCGAGTCAACCAACCACTAATTGTTCCAGATACATTTATTTTCGACCTTAGAGCATATTCTGTTTTCCCAACTTTTTACGAATCCGCTAAAGAAATTCCTAAATTAATTGTTGTATCAAACATTTATCAAGCGTATGCTTGCTATGAATTTGGCAATCTAATTCACTTTGCTGCAATTAATTCTGGAAAAAAATCCACCCCTACATATCCTGGAAGATATGCATTGCAGTGGAGACAGCGTCTTCGCCGGTCCTCTTTTAACGAAGAATGGATTATGCCATTTACTTGGAACTTCCACAGAATTACAGGAATGGCTTTCCACCAATTTGAGATGCCTGGCTATCCTGCATCACATATGTGCATAAGACAATTCAAAGAAGACGCAGAATGGCTTTTTAACTGGGGCGAAGGTCCTAAAAGAGACTCTAACGGAAAAATAATACCTATGTCTGGAACACCTGTCCTAATAATTGATTTTTATGATTTTAAAAGCAAATCTAAAAAATGGCTGCAACTGACATCAAACAAAGATACAATAAACTATCTTCCGTCGAATCCAATGGAAGTCGAAGAAGCACTAATACCAATTATTCACGTTCCACCTGAATTAAGAGGAATGCTTTCAAAAACTGAACGAAAAAGGTACGAATCTGCTTTAGATACTTTAATTAAAAGAAATATTTTGCCAAGCGATATTAGGTTAACACCCTCGCTATCTATTAAGAAAAAGCCAAATAGCCAAAAAGAGTAAAACCACCAAAGATTAGCAATATCAAACTTATTAATGATTATTAAACTTGATTTCCTGTGCAGAAAGCTTCAGTTTTAATAATTTTTCGAAAGTTTTAAAATCTTTTTTCCTAATAATGAGATGAAGAATTGACTTTAACCGATGAAAAAGATTATGGTTTAGCTGAATACTTTGAGTAAAATATTCTATTGCTTTATTTATTTGAGAAGTTCTTGCATAAAACTCGCCAAGGTAAAATAGAATTGTGGAGTTATTGGGCACAATGGATTTAATATTCTCGAGAATTTCAATTCCATCCATAAATCTTTTATACTTGAAAACGTACATATGAAAGTTAAGTAAGAGCTCCTCGTCTTGGGGATTATTCGACAAAGCTATTGAAAACATTGAAAATGCCTTACTAATCTTTCTGCTTTCGAGTAAATGAGAAATTGCCATTAACCAAAAATCCACATTTTTAGAATCGAGTGAGACTCCAGTTTTAAAGTATTCCTCAGCAAGATTATGTTGGCCAAGCTCTTTATAACATAGTGCTAACCCAATGTGAGCAGGAGCAAATGAAAAATCTTTAAGGACGATTTCCTCGTAAAATTTCGCTGCAGAAGAATAAAAGCCAATGTCGCCAAGCAAGTTTGCTATTTCGAAATAGACGTATTTATCGTAGTAATGCCCAGAATAATTAAGGAAAGCGTAAATTGCTTGTTTATAACGACCAAGGTTAGAATATGCCCAACCTAAATACAAATAAGAATATTCAAACATTGAATTTAGTGCAATTGCAGTTTTAAAAGCATCGATTGCTTTATAATAACGACCCATTTCAAGAAAACAAAGCCCTAAATTGAACCAGAACCAGTAATTATCTGGTTCAAGTTCAATTGCTTGAAGATTCATCGCAAGGCTATCATCAAATTTCCCCTGCAAAAAAAGAATATGAGATATCTCTTGTAAAGCTTCAGCACGATACTCTTCGGAATTTAATAGAGTCTTGAATACATCCAAAGCTTCGTCAAACTTTTGAAAAGATTGTAAAATAACCCCCTTGTTGTACAAAGCATAATCGCTTGGAGCAATGGAAAGCACCTTATTAATCAAAAGTAGAGAGTTATCGTAGTCACCACTGTTGTAATAGGTTAGACTTAAATGAATCATTGCTTCGGTATCTAAAGGATTTATGTGCAGTGCTCTTTGAAATACAGTAATAGCATTCTGAAAGTCCTTCAAATTTAATAGAATATACCCTCTCTTGTTTAGTAAATCATTAGAAACGGGATCGTACTCTAAAAGGGTGTCGCAAAATTTCAAAGCATATGCAAAATATCCCTGCTCTATACAAAAATCAAGTACCCTTTCAATTTGTTCCAAGTCCTCAGGGGTAAAATCTGTACCAGAATTCTTTTTCTTATCAACCCAATTTTGTAAAGACTTAATATAAGATTTATCCAAGGGCTTTTGATTCTCACCTTCTTCATCTTCTAAATAATCATCATCGTCGTACAGCCAAAATTCCATTTTCAATACTAAAAAACTGTTTTAAAAACAAAAATATGTAAAAAAATTAAGACGAAAACCAGGACGTTTTAAATCTAATAAAATTAAATTTTATTTGATTTTCAAAGAATCCCTAAGGCTTTCAAGGTCAAATTTCCCTTCTTTATAACGAAGATTGTACAATGCATCAATAATTCTCTTTTTGCTTTGTTTATAATCATTTTTTCTTGTTAAAGGAGAAGCAACCAGAAGAACGAATTTGTTTGTAGCAGTTGACGCAAAAATCTGTTTCACGACTGTTTCTTCATCTGTAAGTGTACTACCAACATCATAACTCAATTCCCAAAAAAGAACTTTATTTGTCCCCTTATTTTTATGAAACTTGGGTTTTAAATTCTTTAAGTCAATATTAAAATTCTTGGAAATATAATTCAATTCGAATTCGAAATGCTGCAGAAGGGTATCCAAATCTGATTTTTCATTTAAAAAGACATTTATGGGTACAACAGTAAATTGGAATAATTGACCATCTATAGAAAAAACCAGGTCTTCAGGTTCAACATCGATAAATTTCTTTCCACGAAACTCAATCATAAAACTTTCAGAATCATCATTAAACACAAACAAAAATCCATTCTTTGATTTGATAACATTTAAGCCATCTTCAGCAAAAGAAAAGGATACAACAAAGAAAAAAAAACAGAAAAAAAACCAAAGAAGTTTATGCATAATTGACCCTTTAATGTTTAGAATCAGGTTCCTGGTGAATATGTATTTGACAATTAGAAAACTCACCTTTAATCGCTTCTTCGACTCTATCAGAGACTTTGTGCGCATCTTCTATTGTAAGTTCTGGGTCGAGATGGATATTCATGTCAACAAAAATTGTGGAACCAGCAGAACGAATCCGAATATCGTGTACATTCCTAACCTCAGGAATTCTTGTGACTATATGCAGAATTTTACTCTTTGAAAAAGGGGCACTATCAATCAGTTGATGAATTGCTTTATAAGCTAGTTTAAGAGACATTCCCAACACAACAAAAGAAACTATGATTGCAGCTATAGAGTCAGCAACAGGTATTTTAAAGATTGTAAAAACCAACCCTAGTAAAACGACGCTAGAGGTAAGAATGTCAGATGAAAAATGCAACGAGTCTGCTTCGAGGGCTTGGCTGTTGTGTTCTACCGCGGCCTTTTTCAGTATTTTTGCTCTGTTATAGTCAATAATAATAGCAACAATTATAACAAAAAAACTCCAGAAATTAACTACTACCTCAACTTCCTTTCCGGTTAATCTTAGTACAGTTTCCCAAAGAACCCACCCACAAGTTAAAATTAGTAGAAAGGCTTCGGCAAGTGCGGAAATATTTTCAATTTTGCCATGCCCAAAATTATGTTTTTCATCTGGTGGTTTAGATGATAATTTAACTGAAAAAATGGTTATACCTGCAGCAAATAAATCCATTGCAGAATGAATAGCTTCAGATATTATTCCTAAACTCCCAGTCAAAAAACCAACAATTCCTTTGAAAGCAGTTAAGAAAATGGCAACAATAAAGGAACTCAGAGCAACTTTAACTTTGTCCAAACTTTTCCTTTTTTCCATGCCCATACAATTGTAAATTAACAAAAATGGCTGTTTGTGTTACAACAAACAGCCGAAATTGTAAATAATAAAAAAAGAAACTATGGGATGAAATGAACCTGTTTTGAGTAAATTTGGCCTTCGAAATTAACAACAATTAAATATCTCCCGGTCGTTAAATTTTGAGAGTCAACACTGAATTTGTGAACTCCTTTTTCTAAAACCCCTTTGTGTATCAGCTTCATCTCTTTACCTTCCAAGTTATTCAACGTAATATGTACGTCCCCACTTTTTGGCAAAGATACCTCAAAATTGGTTGACATTGAAAATGGATTTGGAAAGGGGCGCGAGACAAAAACTTTACTTTGAAAGTTGTCACAAATGCCATCATTGCTTGCGTCAAAAAAATCCCTCTTACATATACCCTTGCCTCGACTTTGATAGTTTGAGGATTTACCACCTTTCATTGAACCATTCCTTTTCCCAAAGTCGCAGCGTCCGTCATTGTCTACATCGATAAAATTATCACATACTTTGTCCTTATTTAAATCGACAAATTGACAATTCAACCCATTACGTTGGGAATTTTGGCGATTTCCCTTACATTGAGCAAAGGAATCAACTTTGTACAAAAGAAGAATTGATAATGAAACAACAAAAAACAGCAACTTATTCATCATGACCTCCAAGTAATAATAAAAAACAATTCTTTGACAAAAGAAAATAAAAAAGGTTTAAAATTTCAAAATTATTACATCGTTACTGACATTTTATTGTGGGTAAAACAATGGTTAACAAAATTGATATCTTAAATGCCATTTCAAATATTAAAGATCCAGATTTAGACAAAACTTTTACTGAATTGGGTTCTATAAAAGATGTAAGCATAGAAAATAATCAAGTAAAAATTTACTTAGAGTTAGTTCAACCAGTTTTTTCAGTTTTTGAAGAAATCAGTAAAAGCATTAACGACGCAGTTACTCAACTTTACCCAACAATCAAAGTCGAAGTAAATATCGCTGGGAAAATGTACGACTTGTCAAAGCGAAAAGTATTAAAGCACGTAAAAAATATTATTGCTGTTGCTTCTGGAAAAGGGGGGGTTGGAAAATCCTCTATTGCTGCAAATCTTGCTGCTGCACTGTCTTTGACTGGTGCCAAAGTGGGTATTCTTGACGGTGATGTTTATGGACCCAGCCAACCTACAATGTTTGGGTTATCGGAGCAACCATTTGAAGTTGTGGAGATGCCTGATGGAACTTCAATGGCATTCCCTCTTGAAAAATACGGTATTAAAGTAGCTTCTATGGGTATGATACTTCAAAAGGACCAAGCAGCAATATTAAGAGGGCCTTTGTTGGCTGGATATTTTTCAATGCTTTTTGAACAACTTGAGTGGGGCGAACTAGACTATCTTGTTTTCGATTTACCTCCTGGAACAGGTGACGTTCAATTAACACTTACACAGAAAATACCATTGACTGGCGCAATTATTGTAACAACACCTCAAGAAATAGCCATCGCAGATGTTAGAAGAAGCATAGCGATGTTTAGAAAAGTAAATGTTGAGATCATTGGTGTCATCGAAAATATGAGCTACTTTATTCCCCCTGACGATTCAACAAAAAAATATTACATTTTTGGTTCAGGTGGTGGAAGACGCGTTTGCGATGAACTTAAGGTTGATTTTCTCGGTGAAGTTCCCTTTGAAATTATGACAAGGGAATCCAATGACTCCGGTCTTCCTGTAGTTCTAAGAGAAGACGCAAAAAATCAAAGAGATTTATTTTTAGGTCTTGTAAAATCAATCAACCGGAAAATTAGAAAAAGAAATGATAAAATTCTTCACCTTCCAAACTTAAAAATAACTTTATAATTGTTACATAAGTGTTCATAAATAATAAAAGAGCGAGCCCAACGGGCTCGCTCTTTTATTCAAAGAAGACAGATCATTTTATCGAACGAAGGTCATAACCCCAGTCAGAGTATTACCATTGGAAACAAGGCGGTAAATATAGTTTCCACTTGGTACAAACATGCCGTTGTTGTCGGTACCATCCCAAACGAAGGAATTGTACTCACCTCCTGGCAATACTTCATCGACGAGAGTTCTAACAACTTTGCCGTAAACATCAAGAATCTCTAACTTGACTTTGCTTTCGTAAGGCAAAACAAAAGGAATTGTAGTGCTAACAGAGAATGGGTTCGGTGCATTTTGGAACAATTCAAGTTCGCCAATTCCATCGTATTTGACAGTTATGATTTGAGAGTAAGTAACATTCGCTCCGGTTCCATCATTATCGACTTGTCGGAGACGATACTGGTAGATCGTATTAGGAACAACATCACGATCGAAGAATGAGTATTGTCTTGCGGAGGTGGAGTAACCAGCACCTTTCACAAAGCCAATATCTTTGAATGGGGTGTTATTATCAATTCCAACTCTTCTTTCGACGTAAAATCCGTAGTTATTAATTTCAGAAGAGGTTTCCCAGAACAAGTCGATCCCAGCATCTCTTGCTCTACCATCGAATGAGAGAAGCTCAATTGGATCATGAGCACCAGGAAGCGTGAGATACCACCGATTACCAAAGAATGGGCGAATCAAAGGAACCCACGTACCACGTGAAAGAGTAGCTGTTTGATTATCAGAAGGAGTAATTCCAAAGTGATGTAAATGGGCATAACCTGGATTTCCAATTGTAGGCATGAACTGCACCCAGTTTCCACTTCCTCGTGTATTTTCAAAAGCGAAGACATTATCATTAACCAAGTTTAAAGTAGAACTCAATCTGCGGAAATCTTTTTCAATCATTAAATGATATCCAGAACCTCCAACTGGACCACCACTTGTTATTGGTGGTGGTATGTAAATTGAAGTGGTTCTCATACCCATTCGGTATTTAGAAGCACCTAATTCAAGACCAGTTTCACCTAATTGGGAAATAGCCATCCAATAAGTACCTGACTGGAGAATTACAGGCTTTGGTAGTCGGTAGGTCAAATACTTACCAACTGCACCACCTGTATCTGCGTCAAAGTCCCAAGCTCGGAGTGTATAAATAGTGGAACCTCCAATTAAGCTTGTAGGTTGGTCTTTACCAGAATATATAGAAAAAGAAATATAGTCGGGGGCTTGGTTTTGCTCACCGAAAAATGCCTGATACCCGTAAACTGTATCTTGCTGTTGCAAAGTGAACTTCATTGCAATTTGTCCAGAACCATTACCACCTTCATATCCTACGGCAAGCTGATAATTGTAAGAGGTTGATGGTCCGTAAACACTTCCATTTGCACCGCTAGCAAATCCAAATAGGTTAAGACCCCTACCGGGAATCCCTGCGAATTGTGCGTCTGGAACATCGTTTCTTGGATTTGTTGGTTGGTCGTAAGCGAAGTAAGGCCCAAAACGTAAGTTAATGTCAATGTAATTGGTATCGTTTAATGGCTCAAGGTCTCCACCAGGAACTGTCAACCAGGCATAGATTCTATATTGACCTGGGCCATACAAACGCGCATTGAAATCAGGCATGGATAATTCGTGAACTGTAGATGGTAACATACCTGGCATTTGTTCGGTTCGTTTGTAAACGGCAAGTTTTTCACCCGGTCTAAATATCATAACTGTAACAAGAAACGAAGGAGCACCGACGCTTGTATTGTTACTCAATTTAACCCGAATAGGAATTTTAATTGCTTGGGATGCAGGAGCAACGGTATAAGGCCAAATAATTTTAACTGATGTTACTTCAATATCGGTGATTTCGCTCGGGAAGAGTAATTTAACATTGTCTACATAGCAAACATCATCATCGTCGGGGATACAAGTTAGGCATTTCTTGTTATTTCGGGCATACATCAGGATTCGGAATCTGAAGTTTTTTGCACCTTCGTTTTTATAGTAAATAATCGTATCTGGAATTGTAACGAAAGCTTTCACGTAGTCGTAATCAATACCATCATCAAACAACCTTGGACGCAAACCATTTAAGTTCGGCGCGGCTGGACGAGAAAGTGCCGAATCCTTGTCGGTTTCAAGAAAGCCAGTTAGGTAACCCCCAGCCCCATACAAAGAGTAGGCAGGCATATCAGTAACAGGTTTTGCTCCACCACGTCGGGGGTGATTTCGCCAGCGCTTTGGATCGATATTGCAAATATTTGTTATACCATCGTCGCTTGGCAAAGCTAATTCAATGGAAATTTCGTCAGGTGGGTTTGCAGCGGAGCCACCATATTGGGTCCATACACTAAACACATCGCCATTAATCACAGTCCTTGGTTCCATTCCAATTAATTGATTATCGGACCATCCCCGATCCCAACTATCTTGTTTAGTAGCCCTTTGGAAACCAACGGAAATTACTGCTGATTTCCTACCACGGATATCAATTGGGAATGAACGAAGTTCATCTCCTCCAGGTGAAGTGGCTGGTTCTTGACGTTCCAATGTTAAACGGTTCATTCGAATGACTGGTGAACGAAGTTTGAACGCACTGAAATCTGGGGTAGTAAAGTTAAAATCTTTATTATTAGTGGCAGAGTATTCACCACGAGGTGGTAATGGATAGTAGGAAACCTCATCACCACTAGCAACTTCGGCATCTATGTTTACCCATTTCAAAGTACTCGGCATTGGTGTTCTTTCAGCAATGTGGAAAGAAGTCACATCATCGCTAAAGTCATCTAACCTCTTCATGACGAACAGTCTAACACTTCCAGTGTCGTCAAATGGCCAAGAATCGCCCCAACCCTCTTGTGTTCTGGGATTTCTCGGGTCAGCAATGATTAAAGCTCTAAGGCGCCCTATATGATTGCTTACAAATTCGTTTGGTTCAAAAGGAGGAAAGAACACCTGAACGAAGCCATAGGGTGGAATACCATTCAATCTCCCAGTGCCTGGGAAGGGTTGCTTGGTTGCAACTAAAACATTGTTTTGTATTGCGAGCGTTACATATTGAACCTTGGTATATGGATCGCCAATGCAGTTTTCAAGCAACGAATCGAGCCAACCAAGAGCAAGGCAGTTGCTGTCAACAGGAACTAAAGTGTTGTAAACTGTTCTTTCGCTGGCCAAATTGATAATCCTAAATCGTGCAAAGAAATTAAATTGCTGTGGTTGGAAGTTAACACCTTGCGGTCCTTGAATATTATTAGACAAGTTTTGAAGAATAGCAACAGGTTGAATTGCACCAATCCTTTCATCACCAGCCAATAATTCATAGTTATTTACTTTATCGGGAGGAACTCTCTCAGTAAATTCTAGGTCGGCATTTGCACTAGGTTTTCTAATACGATATTCAATTGCAACTACCCGGCAAGTATTTTTCCATTGTTTAAATTTAATGGCGAGACCATTTTTAGGATACGCGACATTGGGATCGCTTAACCTATGAAAGTAGTGTGTATACTGCTGATATTCTCCAGCCCACGGGAAAGTTGGGCCTCCAGATTGACCAAAATTAACGTGGCGGGCGAAACCTGTTACACCGACAGTTGTGTTGTAACGAAAAACAACATAAGAAGGAACAGCACGGCCACTAACAACTGCAACCCCGTCAAATCTTTCGTAAATAATTGTAATACTACTATCTCGTTTATCTAGAATAACCTGGGCATTTGCAGAAATATAATTTGACTCACCAAAACGTCCGTCAGTCGGTGCTGTAAAGGTACCAAAAGGAGTACTCATTGTTCCTTTTGGTGCAGCATTAACAAAGTAAATAATTAACCGATCAGCAGTCGCAGTCCTCTTGAAATATACTTTTCCATAATCCTCAGGCATAACAGTTACTTTATTAAATTGCGAAAGGTGTAATTCACCCCAGAAGGGCGCAATCAGTGCTGCGCGATAACCTGAAATAAATCCAGGCGAGGCAGAACCACCAAGTGCACCACCTCGTGTGCGAATACCACCTTGAGGATTGGTAGGGTCATTACCTAAAACAACAAATTGATAGCCCCAATTATCTGCAGTTGGGTCTGTTAAACCGTTACCGCTTCTACCGCGAGCAAACCAATCCATACTCATGGGATCGTAACAATCTTGTGATCCTGTTGGAATAGTTCTATTTCCGGCGTTATCGTAAAAATATCTTCTATTTGTAAGTGCAATAACTCCATTGGTGGAAACATAAAAACTATCATATCGAATCCCGTTGAAGAAAAAGTTGAAACCAATTGGAATAGGACCAGCTATAGCATCATCTGTGGAATCAGTGGGATTATCCCAAAAGTTTCCACCGGATGGATAAGCTGGGTTTCTAAAGAATCGAAGGCCCTCGTCGGGATTGTTAGTCCAGAAGTCACGAGGAAGAACCCTTGGACCAGGCACAATACGCCTCCAAAGCCCTGGTTCATCGCTAGTATCGTAAACCATAACGCTGGGTCGCCAGTAATCGGGAGCATCGTCGTCGCTATCCACAAAGTAGTATCCAGTTGAAATCGCGGGTTGGTTAATTGGATTACTAAGTGGTGTAAAAGGCATTGGATAACTGGTGTTTTGATAAAAAGGGTTAGGTTCGAAAATTTGGCTCCTTCTCAGCGGGTCGTCGCCGAGATTTTTATTGTCGTTTGCACCTACAATGAACACATTGCCAAGGAAAAGCGTGCAAACGAAAGCCAAAATTAGAAATCGTTGTTTCATCGAAATTACCTCATAAAATTGTTAAACATACCACAATATTTAAAAATTTAACTAAAATGCTATTCATCTCTTAAATCTCCATCCATTATCTTCATTTTCGAAAATCCAAGCGACAATCTTTCCTTCGGAAAAACTTTCGAAGTTGTCCCAATATTGAAGAGTATAATTGTATTGGCTACTAGTATCATCTTTTTTCTGAGTTTCTATTTGAGTAATAATGTCGTTAATTCTTTTCCTCCATAATTCAAAGTTTTGACTCCGCAAGTCGACCCAACCTTCTTTGCACCATTTATCGATATTTTCTTGGGTTAGTTCAATTTCATCCTGGGAACCTTGAACAGGTATTTTAACCTCTTTTCCACGCAAATAACTATTTCCATCAGGTAAAAGAATAACTAAACCAATTGACAACATTTGAGAGCGTAATTTATCATTTTTCTTAATAACATCCAAAGCTCTTTGTGAAAGCTCCACAGATGTAAAATTCAAGATATTTCTCATATTACCTGCAATTTGCTTCAATATATTAGCTTCGTACAAGAGTTTTGAGAGCCTGGGAGGGCCCAATAATTCGAAAGCAATACTATTTGAATTATTTTCATTTTCAAGCGATTTAAGCTTGTCAACGGCGTAACATTGCAAAAAACCTCCACGATAAGTTGGACCAAGTGCAAATGCATCCAATCCTTGAATTACATCTTTGCCAGTATTGCCTCCTATCAGCTCGTGAACGGCATAAATTGCAATTTCTTCTGGGGTAACTATTTCCATCTGACCCAAGGCACTTATTGCTTCAAACTCACCTCGCGAGAAAATCCCATTTTCACCAGTATCAATAAACACTGATTTAAAAACATCGGAGGTTTCAATAATTCCTTGGGAATCAGAAAACTTAAAACTTCCACTAGCGGCTTTTGCATTTTCCAAAGGCATATCAACAATTTGAATAGGTTTTCCTTTACGTATCACATCACCAAATGCAATTTTTTTCCAAGCTATTGCAGCAGTTGGTTTAATTTCTTTGACAAGCGGAGCATTTGGTGTTCTTGCAATTAGGTAAAGCAGCAAGGTTTGAGCACCAGCAACAGCAGACTTAGCAAGCAAAACCCTTGAAGGTCTTTCTTCGCTGTGGGTATACGGGATATTCAACCCCATTCCGCCTGTTCCACTAGTTCCAATCTTGACATACATCTTTACATTTCCATCACACAATGCCTTGTAAAGTATTTGAATGTGCCTAATTAATTGCGGAATGTAAATGCTTGAAATCAACTTCTCAACTACTTCCGCATTTAGTGTATTGTTTGCAATTGAATTGCGAACAGTATTTACTCCCTTGTAAATATCCTGATAGGCAATAGCTGTTGCAGTATTAACACAGTCAATTACAGCGTCGGGCTTACATTCTAGAATTAAAGAGTACAAGGCAGAGTTTGAAAGAATCTCGTCTGAAAGTTCATTGTAAATGTCATCGATGATTATATTACGCCAGTTCGATTGGCCAATAACATCGCACCAATCCATATCCTTCCACTGAGTACGAGCGAAAATATTACCCCATTTAGCTTCGAAAGTTTCTGGATTAACGTTTGGAAATTCTTCTCTCAATTGCTGAACAGCTTCTTCAGCTTCATGTTTTCGCAAAGAAGAAACATAAATTTTAGCCGGATTGTGTTTCATCAATTCCCTGCAAATTGCAGAACCTACTAACCCCCAACCCCCAAGGACTAAAATCGTCTTACCATTTAATTCCATATTTCTCAAAATTTATAAAACATTAAAAATAAAGAAAACAAAATAATAAATTTTCGATTTTTTACAAAATATTTTTATCTCTACCAACGACCACTCCCGATTTTCAAAGAACTTTTCGTAGTTCATTTTTTCTTTACAATATAAGACACATAAAATTTAAAAAAGTCTCAATATTTCAAAAATATTATTTTCAAAACTGCAAATCATTGTATTACATGGATTTCCATCGATAAATTTTACAATTACAAAAATACCCTTTGGCAATTTAAAATCAATTCCTTTTTGTAATTCTTCCCTATAAAACTCTGCAACATTTCTTCCCAAAATATCATAAACTTTAATTTTGTCAAAATTGCATTCATTTGGAATTCTTTTATTTTCAATACCAAGGCTGATGTCTTCTTCATACTTAGCTATTAATCCATTGTTACCTAATCCAAAAAGACATAACTTCCTCCAAACTATATCTGGAAGCAAATCGGGGCTCCAAAAATAAAACTGGTTAAAAGAAGTAAATTGCTTCTTGAAATTCAGCTCTTTGTAATACCAATTTGATCCAAAATTGTCACTAAACAAAAAATTCCCGTTATCAAGGGAAACAATTATGCTTTTTCCTTCATCAAAAACGAAGACCCCAAGAGGTTGATGAAAGGTTTGCATTAAATAAACTACTTCAAACTCTTTACTTGATGGGTTTGATTTAGCAATAATCAAAGAATCATCAACAGTTCCAACCACAAAGCCATTAGGAAAATTGTTTTCTATATCCCAACCATAAAACCAAAAATCAGCAATTTCTATATTGGAAAAATTATTATGAAAATTAAAAAGAATATTCCACTCATCGAAAGTAGGGTTGGAAAAATAAATCGAATTTTGAATAGCAAATGAATTTCCACCTAAAATAAAACATAATTTTATGTCCCCTTGTGAAGTATTAAAATTGAACTTCTTTATTTTTAAAAAAACTTTATTTGGGTCGACATTAACTTTTTCCCAAACACTTTTAATTTTATCAAAGACAAAAACCATTCCATTATAGCCAGCAACTACTATCTTTGAGTCGACTTCCAAACAATCAAAAAAATTTTTGGAATATGGAAGGCTTTGGCCATCAAAAGAAAAGACTGAAATTTCCTTCCCGGAAAAATCAAAAAAACGAACTTCAGCATTATCGTAAAGGTAGTTATATCCGCAAACCATCACTTTATCCCCCTCCAGGAATTCTACATCAAATGGGAAGAATGTTGAGGTCTCGAAAATATCCCAACTTTTTCCTCCATTCTTCGTAAGGAAAAAAGAACCCTTAGTAGAACTCCAGCCCACGGCTGCAATGGTATCCAAAACATTTAAAAAATAACTCGATTTTATTTCAGAATTTTTTGTATAAACATCTAATGAGTATATCCTTTCCCTCCGGTTGAGGGGTGATATTTCCTTCCAACCAAATGCTAAATCAAAAGTAAACAAGTGTAACCAAATGAAAAATACAGAGCAATATTTTAGCATTTTAATTTATAACTAAAAAACTGTCTTTTTAAATCTTGGGTCTTTATTTTTATTTCTGGATTCCTCAGCAATTCGAGATTTGTAATTTAGAAGAGATTTTTCCAATTCGCTATTGGAAATCGAAAGAATTTGAACGGCAAGAATGCCTGCATTTTTCCCACCATTAATAGCAACCGTTGCAACTGGTACGCCCGGCGGCATCTGAGCTATTGATAAAAGAGAATCGAGGCCACCAAGCGATTTTGTCTGAATAGGCACACCAATAACCGGCAATGTCGTGTATGCAGCACACACACCTGGCAAATGGGCTGCGCCTCCAGCTCCAGCAATAATCACAGCAACACCATTTTCCCGAGCTTTGGATACGTACTCAAAAACATCGATTGGGGTTCTATGGGCTGAGGCAACAAAAATATCGAAATCCACTTGAAATTCAGCTAATATTTGAGCAGCTTGATTCATTACCTCAAAATCTGAATCACTTCCCATTATAATTGCAACTTTTGGCATAACCCACTCCTTTTAAAACGATTAACCAAAATAACAAAAGACAAATTTACAAAACTTTCACTTATAATATGAAATTCCTAAAATGATTTAATTTTTGAAATTTTTGATTATTTAAAATTTAACAACAAATTAGCCAAAATTTCGTTTTCAAGTTAATAAAAAGGCAAATTAATTATGAAAGATAAAATAGAAACAATCAATAAGTTAAAAAAAGAAAGGAATGCAATTATCCTTGCCCACTATTATCAAGATCCATCAATACAAGATGTAGCGGATTTTATTGGCGACTCCCTGGCGTTGGCTCAAATGGCTCAGAAAACCAAAGCAGAAGTTATTGTTTTTTGTGGCGTTCATTTTATGGCAGAAACTGCTAAGATATTGAATCCCCAAAAAATAGTTGTAATGCCTGACTTAAATGCCGGTTGCTCCCTTGCTGATAGTGCCCCTGCAGATAAATTTAAGTCGTGGGTTGAAGAACATCCCAATCATGTTATTATATCTTATATAAATTGTTCAGCCGAAGTAAAAGCATTATCCGATATTATTTGCACTTCGAGTAATGCAGAAAAAATTATTTCTTCTGTCCCCAAAGATAAACCAATTTGCTTTGCTCCAGATAAATACCTTGGCTCATATTTAATTAAAAAAACTGGTAGAGAAATGGTTTTATGGAACGGAACTTGCCAAGTTCACGAGACTTTTTCTGAAATTGAACTAATTACCTTGCAAAGAAAACATCCAGAAGCCCTAGTTCTTGCTCATCCTGAATGCCCCGAAAATATTCTTCATTATGCTGACTACATTGGCTCGACAAGCGGAATCATAAAATATGCAACAGAAAGCAACAAAAGAGAATTTATTATTGCAACAGAAGAAGGAATTATACACCAACTTAAGAAAAAAAATCCAGACAAAATATTTTATCCTTTAGCAAACCTTAACGGTTGTGCTTGCAACCAATGCCCCCACATGCGTGTTCATACTTTAGATAAAATGCTTTCTTGCCTACAAAATCTGAAACCAAGAATTGAAATGGATGAAGGGCTTCGCATGCGTGCTCTGAAACCACTAGAAAAAATGTTGGAATTAAGTAAGTGATAAAATGCCATTTTTACCATACCCACAGATTGAAATACTTGATCCAGACTACGTTTTAGAAAAACTCGCATATTTCATTATTGAAGATGCTCCCGACGGGGACATTACCTCGGATATTTTTTTCGACAAAACCGCTCGTTCGAAAGCTTTTTTGGAAAATGAAGAAGAAATTTTTTTTGCGGGCCGGCAAATTATTGACCAGATTCCTAAATTGTCCCCCGAACCTGTTGAAATTAATGTTAATTTTAATGATGGGGATAAAATTCCAGAATATTCGAAAATACTAGAAATAGAGGCATCTACAACCTTTTTGCTAAAAATTGAAAGAACAATTTTGAATTTACTACAAAGATTATGTGGAATTGCAACATATACGAGGAAGTATGTAGATATTGCCCAAAAGTACAATGTTAAAATTTTAGATACAAGAAAAACAACACCTGGAATGCGTGTTTTAGAAAAATACGCAGTGCGATGCGGAGGAGGATGGAACCATAGGTTGAATTTATCTGAAGGGATTCTAATTAAAGATAATCATATCAATGCTGCTGGCTCTATTACCCAGGCTATTAAACTTATTCGTATCAAACATCCACTTGACTTTGTAGAGGTAGAGGTCGAAAATTATAGTCAACTTTTAGAAGCCATATTATTTAATATAGATGGCGTATTGCTGGATAATTTCAAACCAGAAGATGTTAAAGAGGCTGTTGTTTTTGCGCGTTCTAGAAAACCTGATATTTTCATTGAAGCTTCTGGAGGAATAACACTGGAAAATATTGAAGAGTATGCAAAAACTGGTGTGGACGCGATTTCAATTGGTGCTTTAACGCACAGTGCGAAATCTGTCAAATTACATATGGAATTTATTGGTTAGGAATGAAATTAATTGATTTCCTAAAAGAAATTCTCACCAAACGTATTCTCTTACTCGACGGTGCAATGGGGACAATGATACAGAGATATCGTTTTGGTGAAAGCGATTTTCGTGGTTCAAGATTTGCCAATCATCCCAAAAATTTAAAAGGAAACAACGACATACTTGTTCTAACAAAGCCAGAAATAATTCAAAACATCCACAAGGCTTATCTAGACGCTGGTGCTGATATCATCGAAACCTGTACTTTCAATTCCAATAAAGTATCCCAAAGAGATTACGGAACAGATTATTTGATTTACGAGCTTAATTATGAAGCTGCAAAAATTGCAAGATTAGTCGCTGATGAAAAAACAAAAGAAACCCCAGAAAAGCCAAGATTTGTTGCTCTTTCAATTGGCCCAACAAACAAAACACTATCGATATCCCCCGATGTAAACAATCCCTCTTTCAGAGATACAAATTTCGACGAGCTTGTAGATTCTTACTACGAACAAATACGAGGCGGAGTGGATGGAGGTGCTGATATTCTACTTATTGAAACAGTTTTTGATACTTTAAACGCCAAGGCAGCGATATTTGCTATTGATGAATATTTCAGCAGAAGTGGAAGGGAACCTTTACCAGTAATTATTTCGGGGACTATTGTTGACAAAAGTGGTCGAACACTTTCTGGGCAAACTGTCGAAGCTTTCTACATATCAATCTCGCACTGCAAAAATCTTTTGGCTGTTGGATTAAATTGTGCACTTGGCGCTGAACAAATTTATCCATACCTCAAAAGCTTGTCGCAGATTTCCCAAGTCTTTGTTTGCGTTTATCCCAACGCTGGTTTGCCAAACGAATTTGGGGAATACGACGATACCCCTGAATCTATGGCTACCATAATTGAGGACTTTGCCAGGCAAGGTCTATTAAACATTGTTGGTGGTTGCTGTGGTACAACACCATATCACATAGAAACCTTTGCTAAAATTGTTGGCAAATATAAACCGCGAAATTTGCCCCCCCGAAATACATTCCTTAGACTTTCCGGATTAGAACCTTTAGTAATCACACCAGAAACTAATTTTGTAAATATCGGTGAGCGAACAAATGTTGCGGGCTCAAGAAAATTTGCTCAATATATTTTAAATGGCGATTACCAAAAAGCTTTAGAAATAGCGCGGGAGCAAGTACAAAACGGTGCTCAGATTATTGATGTTAACATGGACGAAGGGTTGCTCGAGAGCGAAAATGCAATGCAAATATTTCTAAACTTGATAGCAACCGAGCCGGAAATTGCAAGAATCCCGATCATGATCGACTCTTCCAAATGGAGTGTTTTAGAAGCGGGTTTAAAATGCTTGCAAGGGAAGGGAATTGTTAATTCAATTTCTCTTAAAGATGGGGAAGAAGAGTTTATTCGACGCGCAAGAAGAATTTTACGCTTTGGAGCTGCAGTAATAGTTATGGCATTTGATGAAGATGGTCAAGCAGTAACATTTGAACATAAAATAAAAGTTTGTAAAAGAGCTTACGCTATTTTAACGAAAATTGTAGGATTTGAACCACATGATATAATATTCGACCCAAACATTTTGACTATAGGAACTGGAATCGAAGAGCATAATGATTATGCAGTTGCCTACATCGAAGCAACGCGTTGGATTAAGGCCAATCTTCCGTTTGCAAAAGTCAGTGGGGGCGTAAGCAATCTTTCCTTTTCATTTCGTGGCAATGAAATCGTACGTCGGGCAATGCATTCTGTATTCCTTTACCACGCAATAAGTGCTGGTATGGATATGGGTATCGTCAATCCAGGACAACTGGATGTTTACGCAGAAGTTGATCCACCCTTACTTAATCTTGTGGAGGATTTAATTTTCAACCGAAATCAAGATGCAACCGAGCGTTTGATTGAATATGCCAACAAAGTAAAACACCATAAAGCCGAGCACAAAGCAACCACCGAAGAGTGGAGAAATCTGCCTGTGCAACAACGCTTAAAATATGCATTGATTAAAAGTATTGATAAGTATTTAATAGAAGATTTACAAGAAGCTCTTCAAATTTACGAAAAACCATTGGACATTATCGAGAACGTATTAATGGAGGGAATGGAGGAAGTTGGTACTCTTTTTGGATCGGGGAAAATGTTTCTACCCCAAGTAGTAAAAACTGCAAGGGTGATGAAAAAAGCTGTTGCTTTTCTGGAACCTTTTATTAAACAATCGCTTTCAAAAGAAGACCAGGAAGTAAAAAAGCAAGGAACTATACTACTTGCCACGGTGAAAGGAGATGTTCACGACATTGGAAAGAACATAGTCGGAGTTGTGCTTTCTTGCAACAACTTCGAAGTAATCGACCTTGGAGTAATGGTGCCAGCAGAAAGAATAATCGAAGAAGCAAAAAAACACAATGTTGACATCATTGGGTTAAGTGGACTAATAACTCCATCCCTTGACGAAATGGTAAATGTAGCAAAAGAACTCGAACGAACAAAAATGAATGTTCCTTTATTAATTGGCGGGGCAACTACTTCCCGAGTACACACTGCTGTTAAAATAGCTCCCAATTATTCTAAACCAGTAATATATGTTTCCGATGCATCAAAAAGCGTCGCAGTGGCAACAAATCTAATAAATTCCAATTTTAGAAATGAATTTGTTGAAAAAATAAAAACCGAATATTCGGAAATAAGGAATAAATATTTAAAAAATAAAGATTTGAATTTGATTCCATTTGAACAAGCAAAAAGTAATAAATATATATTCCAGGTAGAAACTGCCAAAATTAGCAAGCCCAATTTTTTGGGTGTGAATTACTTGCTCAATTATAATTTAAACGAAATTAGACAATACATTAATTGGACAGAATTCTTTCTTGCATTTGAAATGAAGGCACGCTACCCAGCAATTCTAGAAAATCCGAAATATGGAGAAGAAGCAAAAAAATTGTTTAAAGAAGCAAATGACCTTTTAGATCAAATAATAAAATATGAATTATTACAAGCCAATGCTGCTTTTGGAATTTTTCCTGCTAACTCGATTGGGGAAGATGTTGAAGTTTACAATCCTTACAATCTTAAAAGCATAGTAACAATTTTTCACTTTTTACGACAGCAAACAAAAAAGGAAAACAACAAACCAAACTATTCCTTAGCCGATTTTATTGCCCCAAAAGAAAACCAAGTTTTTGATTTTATTGGTGCATTTATCGTTACCGCTGGTATTGGGGTTGAAGAATTAACCAAATCTTTCCAGGCTAAACACGACGACTTTAACGCAATATTGACAAAAATTATTGCAGACCGCCTTGCCGAAGCTTTTGCAGAACTATTACATAAAAAAGTTCGCACAGAATACTGGGCATACTCTGTGGAAAATTTATCCAACGAAGAATTACTTAAAGAAAAATATCGCGGAATTCGACCCGCACCGGGCTATCCAGCATGTCCGGACCACACAGAAAAAAAACTAATTTTTGACTTACTTCTAAATGGAAATTCGATTGGAGTTGAACTAACCGAAACTTATCTAATGAAACCAGGTGCTTCTGTGTGCGGTTTCTACTTTGCTCACCCCGAAGCAAAGTATTTTCCAGTTGGAAAGATCGACCGTGACCAAGTCTTAGATTATAAGCAAAGGAAAGGTATGAACTTAGAAGAAGTCGAAAAATGGTTATCTCCAATTTTGGCCTACAAATAAAATATCAAACTATATTACTCGTTATTCATATTTCAAATGTTAAGGTGAAATATGAATAATACAGCTAAAGTTTTGATTTTCACTACACCTACTTGCACTTATTGCAATGCAGTAAAGCGATACCTTCGCGAAAAAAAGATACCTTTCAAAGAAGTTGATGTATCGAAGGATGAAGTAGCTTTTCGAGATATGCAAAAAAGAACTGGTGGAAATACTGGGGTACCAGTAATATTAATCAATAATAAACCAATCATTGGGTTCGATAAAACCCAGATTAATAAGATATTAAATATCAAATAGGAGGAAAAATGAAAGTCAAACCAATTGATGATCGCCTTTTGATTAAACCAATTGAACCAGAGAACAAAACATCTGGTGGAATCATTATCCCCGATACTGCAAAGGAAAAGCCAATTATAGGTGAAGTTGTTGCTGTTGGAACAGATGAAGAATTACAAAAAATTATCAAGACTGGTGACAAGGTAATATTCGCAAAATATGGAGGAGAAGAAATTACAATCGAAGGGCAAGAGTATCGAATTATTCAACGCTCAGACGTTTTAGCAATCATAGAATAAAAAGTTTTTAAAGTGTAAAAAGAAAAGGCTGGCTCGAAACCAGCCTTTTTTTATTTAATTGATATCTAACTATTATTATCTCAATATCTATAAGTCAACTGCAAAGCAAATTTTAAAGGAGTAAGCTTCAAGATATAGTTTTGTGATAGCTCGTCTGTTGTTTGATAATTAGTACGTAAAATCGAGTTGGTTAGATATTGAAAACTCGGCTCTACACGAATATTGGGAGCAATATAAATTGCCATACCGAGAGAATAAATATTAGTAGTTGCATTTGGTATGTCCTTGACGTATGGTGATGTAATCGAAGAAAAACCAACTCGAAATTCCATTGGAAGTATCGGGGGCGAATACTGTAGCCCAATCCCCCATTGTGTCTGCCCAACGAGTTCACGGACAACCCTTGTGTTTAAATTATCAACTGCTGGAGGAGCATCTGAAAAACGCAACTGAGTGACATCAAAATATTCAACACCAGCTGTGAGTATAAAGTCTAAAACCTTAAAAGAAACCCCAGCAGCATAGACAAATGGAGTTGTAATTTTGTATGAATTGTAGGAATTGTCTTTTGGTTCATACGGATTTGGTTCCCAACCATTGTCAAATTTAGAATAAGCATCACGTCGGAATTCCTCTTCTACTTGGAAGTAAGTAGGAAATTTAATAGTTGCACCAAAACGGAAGAAATTCTCTATTGTTCCAAAAAAGCCTATTGAACCAGAAATACCAGATATCTTTTGATTGATGTTATCTTTTAGAACAAATGAATTAAAATCAACATTCGAATAATCCACAGAATCGAAATAATTATATTTGTTTAATACGTCAGATTCATTGAATTCACGGAAATAAGTGTATTTGCCAAACTTTCCAGTCAAAGCCGCTCCAAATGATACATTTTTAGTTAAAAGAATTGAAAACCCACCCGTTATGTTATGTAACCCTCCATCTTCGTTTACAAATACATTCTGCTGAACAGAATCTTTAATTGGAGTATGAAATTTTGAGTTTGCAAGCCAAAGAAAATAAGGAATATTGTGGTTGGCATCCTTTGGACCATAGTTAGCAAGAGAATGCACAAGTGAACTTTTTTGGTTGAAAGCTGAATAATCATAATTGTTCAAAAAATTGTTTTCGTGGAAATAACCAATTCCAGCAATGAAGGTTTTGTCAAACTCTTTTGCAGGAACAGCAAAACCAACGTGGGTTACATAACTTGAGTTAGACCTCCTATCGATTTTGTTGAAGATGTATTCACTTTCGGTAGCATTTCGGGTGAATCCCAATCCAATGGAGAACTCAGTTTTTCCAATGTAAGACAAACCCGCTGGATTGAAAAACAGGCCAGAAATGTCGTCTGAAAGCCCATAGAAAGAAACCCCAAAGCTCGCAGAGCGTGGAGTAATCATTGAATTAGGTATTGTGAAGCGAAGAGCATCTTCGACAAATTGACCAAATGAAATTTGAAATGAAAAGCAAGCCAAAAAAGTAATTAAAAATACTTTTTTCATAAATTTACCTTGGTCTTGTTGAACTTCTCTCTTGTTTTGTATTTGGTTCAGATTTTGGAGGTTCCTGGTTTTTTGGTGTTTCCCTCGGGGTGGAAGACCTATCTGGAAGTTTAAGTTTCACAGGCTCGGCTTCTTTTCTGTTTGGCTCATCTTGGGGAACAATGTTCTTTTTCACTTCATTTCCACGCGAAGGGCTTCTTGCTTCTTTCGTAGGAACATTCCCACTGTTGAAATCATAATCGCCACGAGAAGGACCAAAATCGCGAACTTTTTTCTCACGGGGTTTCTCATAACTATCGTCGTATGGTACATAAATCACACGTGGATTTCTATCCCACCAATAACCCCAATATGGATGCGGATAGTAAATATAATAATGTCTTCGTTTATGTGGTGAAAAAATAACATAGGAACCCAAGTAAGGATCGTAGTACTTATCGCCATAGAAGAAAAAAATATCGACATCGTAGGGATCATAAGTTCGAACATATCTTGGATCGTAAGGGTAGGGATAGTAATTGTTGATTATATAGGTATCGCCATCATCATTTTGTTTTTTCCGAATTTTAGTTTCTTTGTTTCTTTGGTACGAGTAGACATTGGGAACCGATTGGGAGTCAGACTTCGTTTTACTATCATATTTAGGCTCGTTGCTGAAACCAAAATAATCTTCGCGAGACTTATTTGTTGAAACACAACTTGCAACCAAAAGTGAAAATGCTGTAATTAATAAGAATTTGGCTTTCATAAAACCTCCATGATTTGGTTCACTAAATAATACGATATAGCTTTTAAATTGTTACAAAATAAATTTAATTTTTACCAAATCGTCAAATATTTAGATTTCTAAAATGAATTATGAATAAAATAGATAAAAAAAGAGTTTTGGTAGGAATGTCCGGCGGAGTTGATTCATCCACCGCAGCTGCATTGCTTAAAACACAAGGTTACGAGGTGGTTGGAATTACAGTAACATCAATTAAAGTAACAGACGATTGCAAAGTAGAAAATAGTAACTCTGGTTGTTGTAATTATCAATCGATTGTTGATGCAAGCGACATTGCTGACTTTCTTGGAATCGAACATCATATTGTGGACCTTTCCGATGTTTTCAAAGATAAAATCATAAATAACTTTGTGAAAGAATACATAAACGGAAGAACTCCCAATCCTTGCTCACTTTGCAATCCATTAATTAAATGGGGTGAAATTCTAAAAAAAGCTGAAGAATTCGGTTGCTTCTACTATGCCACTGGACATTATGCTCGATTGGCTTACGACAAAGAAAATGGAAGATATTACATCAGAATGGCAAAGGATATAACAAAAGACCAATCATATTTTCTTTGGGGTTTATCTCAAGACCAATTGAAAAGAACTATTTTCCCCTTGGGCAATTACCTGAAAAAGGAAGTAAGAGAATTGGCAAAGAGTTTTGGTTTAAAAGTACATAATAAGTACGAAAGTCAAGAAATTTGTTTTGTACCATCAAACAATTATAGAGATGTATTGATTAAATTTACAGATAGCGATAGCAATAAAATATTTCAAGAGGGGGATATCGTTTTTCGTGGACTCGTTATTGGAAAACACAAAGGATATGTGAATTACACTATCGGACAGCGAAGAGGTTTGGGCTTTAGCTACCATCAACCTTTGTATGTAAAAAGAATTTTTCCAGAAACAAATACAATTGAAGTAGATATTGAAGAAAATTTAAAATCTAATAGCCTTGTTGCCTCGAACGTAAACTTTATGAAATACGAATTTTTAGACGAAAAACAAGATTACCTTGTAAAAATTCGATATAAGGACAAAGGAACATTTGCACGGTGTGGAATTACAGAAATTGGTAAACTCCGAGTGAATTTTGCAGAGCCAAAGAAAGCTATCACACCTGGTCAATCTGTTGTAATTTACCAGGATAAAGATATAGTCGGTGGAGGAATAATTGATGAGGCTGAATAATTTTTTGAATTACCTTTTGGTAATGTTGATTGTTTCTTATACGTCCGCATACAGCCAAGAAGATACTATCCATTCAAATGATACAACTATGTATTGTTTCAAATATAGGTTTAATACAAACGATACTTTGGTTTACCTTGTTCATTCATACGATAGCATTATTATTGATTACAATAAACCGCTGTTGAAAGTCAGAAACGAAATTCACAGAGTTATTTGCGAAGAGGTAACTAAAGAAGGTACTTTCGTTCTTAAATATCAACTGATCGATTTTAGTGGGCGTGATTTCCAAGACACATCAATAATAGATTATATAGACTCTGATTGGAAAAATCGAGAAGTTAAAATTGAAATTGATTCCTTTGGAAATCGCAGGAAATTTTGGGTTAAGGATTCGAGCAAAAGTGGCAGAACCCCTGGAGGCCCATTCCAACCCCACTTATTATTTAGTTTTCAAGATTCTTGCAAAAAGAAGAACGAAACTTGGCTTGTGCGTTCCACTGAGGATTTGGTCGAAAATGGAATACCAATTCCGCGACTTCGCCACACAATGCTTTTTAAAATGATTGGAGAATTAGATACCTTGGGAGAAAAAGTAATCAGAAGCGAATTTATTCGCACCGGTCAAGGTTTCTTAAAATTGCTTAATCCAAATGGAGAATTGACTTTATCTACAGTTATTAACTCCTATGGGGTTTTGGATGTCTCTCTCGAGAAAATGATCCCTGTACATCTTTATACAACTCTTGAGCAAAAAATTAATATTACTTCCACAGACACCGAAAGCACAGGAAAGCATTATATTAACTCAAACTTTACTCTTGTTGAATTCCGAAAAGGCCAACAACCAGTAGTCAAACCGAAAAAGAAAATAAAAAGGAAATCATAGTTTTCGAAAGTACTCAACAGTTAGATTTAAACCATGATCAAGCATTACTTCAGGATTCCACCCAGTTAAATTCCTAAATTTATCATAGGAAAGGCAACTTCTTCGGAGTTCACCTGGTTTGGGAGGCCCATGAAATTCCTTAACACTGGAATTTGTAATATCTTTTATTTTTTTAAAAATTGTGTTGACATCTGTTTCAACGCCGGTTGAAATATTAAACGCACCAAAAACTTTGGGGTCGAGCGAAAGCATATTTGCTCGGACAACATCGGAAATGTAAACATAATCCCTGGTTGCAGTACCATCACCATAAATAATTGGTTGTTCACCTTTTAGCATTTTTGAAGCAAAAATTGCAACGACACCCGCTTCCCCTTTTGGATTTTGTCGGGGTCCATAAACATTACTATATCGTAATGCAACAAAATCTAAATTGTAAACAGATTTATAAAAAGCCAGGTAAAGTTCGCTTGTCAATTTTGAAATTCCATATGGAGAACAGGGAAATAAGGGATGCTCTTCATTCGCTGGGAAATAACTTTGTTCCCCATAAACTGTTCCACCAGAAGAAGCGAAAATAATTTTATTCACACCACTTTTAGCAGCGCTATGAAATAATCGTATACTTCCAATAATGTTGGACTGGGCATCTAAAACTGGATTTTCAACGGAAACGCGAACATCGATTTGTGCAGCATGATGATTAATAACATCAAAGTTCCCATGCTCAATTATTTCAGAGACTTTTGGATCGTTTATATCTAATTCGTAAAATTTTGCTTTTGGATTAACATTCGACAGCAACCCAGTGGACAAATTATCGACAATCGTTACTTCATGACCAAGTTCAATATAGGCATCGACTATATGAGAACCAATAAACCCAGCACCACCAGTAACAAGTATTTTCATTTAACACCTTATTTTTTTAAACATTTATTTAGTAAAATACTTACAATTCTGCTTGCTGCTTTACCATCCCAAAAAGGGGGAATTTGATATTTTTTGTCTTTCTCAAGTAAGACATGCTCTACAGCTTTAACAAGATTTCTTTTTTCTGGGTGGACTAATAGATTTGTACCAATTTCGCAAGTGATTGGTCTTTCTGTTGTTGTCCTCATAGTAATACAAGGTATACCAAGAAAAGTAGTCTCCTCTTGTATACCGCCAGAGTCAGTTATAACAAATTTTGAATGCTTCATAAGTTTGACAAAATCAATGTAACCCAATGGCTCAGTAATCACAAGACTTTGAATACGCTCCAATCTGGATTTAAATCCAAATGTTTCGATGTTTTTCCTAGTCCGAGGATGTAAAGGTAAAATCAAAGTTAGATTATCGCAAATAAACTCTATTACCTCTAATATTTTTAGAAGTTGTTCTTTGTTGTCAACATTGCTTGGTCGGTGAAGTGTCATTAATGCAAAATCTTTCTCGCTTAAATCTAAAATTGAAATTATCCTACTTTCGTTAATTTTGGGAAGAATACTTACAAGAGAGTCTATCATAGTATTGCCAACAAAAAAGATTTGTTCCTCGGGGTGCCCCTCTTTTAACAAATTTTTTCTACCACTTTCTTCAGTAACAAACAAAAAATCGCAGATAGAATCAGTTGCAATTCTATTAATTTCCTCGGGCATAGTTCTGTCGAAACTACGCAAGCCAGCTTCGATGTGAGCAGTTTTAATTCCTAACTTACACGCTACTAAACTAGCAGCTATTGTTGAGTTTACATCTCCAACAACAATCACAACATCAGGTTGGGATTCGAAACAAACTTTTTCGAATTCAATCATAACTTTGCCAGTCTGGGCTCCGTGGCTATCGGAACCGACACCTAAGTAAAAATCCGGTTCTGGCAATCCGAGGTCATCGAAAAAGACTTTCGACATTTCGTAATCGTAATGTTGTCCGGTGTGACAAATTAAATGTTCAACGCTATTGCAATAGTTTAAAAATTCCCGATGCAAGGGTGCAACTTTCATAAAATTGGGTCTGGCTCCAACAACGGAAATAATTCTTAGTTTACTCATCTTTTTAGGTTACTATCAAAAATATACAAAATTAAAAATATAATAATGATAGTTGTAGATTGTCTTCAAGAGTGTTGTAACTTTTTTTAGAATCATATGTTATAGCTTGTGAATGCATTACAACTTAGAGAAATATAGTGATCACGATTTATTTAGAATGCTTTCAGAAGGGAATAAAGAAGGCGAATATGCTTTTTTGGAAATATACCGAAGATATTCTGGAAGAATTTTTGCGTATTGTAAGAGATTCTTAGGAGACAAGGAAGACGCTATGGATGTTTTTCAAGAAACATTTATTAAATTTTACCAAACATCGAAAGAAGAACGAGAAATGACCAATCTTCCCGCTTTCCTTTTAAAGATTGCACGAAATTTGTGCTTGAATTTGCTTAGGCAAAGAAAACAATCAACTGAAGTAAAAGATTATATGTCTTTTATTAACACTGAAATTATTTCCGAGAACAACGAATTGTTGAATCTAATAAAGAAGGCAATTAATAAACTGCCAGAGGATTTCAGGGAAATATTCATCTTGCGTGAATACGAAGGTATGAGTTACAATGAAATAGCTCAGCATTTAAACATTTCGCTTCCATTGGTAAAAGTTCGACTCTTCCGTGCAAAGGAAAAGTTGAGAGAAATCCTTGAACCTTATATTTCTGAGTTGTCAAAATTGCAGTGAGGTTGAAATGGAGTTCAAAGACATAACGGAAAAAATAATTGAATATCTTGATGGTGAGTTGCCAGTTACACTCGAACAAGAACTATTCGAGGCACTTGCAGCAAATGAAGAGGTGCGAAGATTAATGCGGGAGCATTTAACAATTTCAAGAACAATACAATACGATGCTAATTCACTTCAACCACCCGCAAGCACAACTTTAAGTATAATAAATACATTGGGCTTATCTGTTGCTGAAAATTTTACAAATATTAACTTAAATCAAGAAACAAGTTCCCCAATTTTAAAGAAAGCAAAAAAATTTATTGTCCCAGCATTTTTGGCCATTTTGTCGTCTTTGCTTACTTTCGTAGCAACGTATTATTACTTTTCCACAAGCAAAAACGATATGCAAGAATCCAAAGCTATTGTTCAAACACCCCCAATTATTGTGTCAACTGCCGAACCTATAAAGCCAATAGTACATAAAGTCTTTGTTAACAAATCCTCCCAAGAAGTTTTAGAAAAAGAGCAATTAGCAACACCGACTAACTTTCCCGCTTCATTGCAAACTACTGCACTTCAATTTAGTCAAACAAAAATTAATCCCGATGCCGGGGTAAATACACTACGAAAAAGGCATAATTTCATGCTATCAAAAAATAACACGCTAGTTAACCCAATAATTTCCAATGAGGAATTTAACCATAAAAACGATAAAAATGTTAGTTTATCCTTTAGAGGAATAGTAGGAAAATCTTTTCCAAATCCAAGCATTTCATCAAGTTCTACAAACAAAACACTTACCAATGCCAGTGCTGGTTTATATTTCACTCAGTGGGATAATATTAGATTTGGAATCGAATTCGGTAACGAGGTTTTCGGGCTTAGCTATAAGAATGTGATGAGTGGGATTGAATATAGTTACGAGCAAAAGCCAAGCATATACTGGGCTGCAGTTGGTTTGGATTATACTTTCCCTTTTAATGTATTGAACATCGAGAACTTATATCCATACACAACCTTTTTGGCTGGAGGTAGTCAAATTGGAGGTCCCTTGCTGAAAGGTATTGCTGGCTTGAAGTATCGACCATTAAATTCAAATTTTGAAATTTACTTTGGAGCCGAGGGGACATTGCTATTTTACCAAAACCAGAAAAATTATTATTTGTCTCGTAAAATTAGCTTTACTTATGGTATTTCAATTACTTTTTAATTAGCTTTAATATTTAAGGTATATATGAAACGAAAATTCATTCTAATTTGGTTTGTAATAACTAGTTTGCTATTGCAATTTTGTACACAACCATCAGACTTGAACGAGCCTACAAAAGTTACACCAACAGACAGAATAAAAGCTAGGATCTATCCTCAAATTTACTACATATCAATTGCAGAAAACGGAGTTGAAAATCAACAATATTCAAATATTGAAAAGACTTACTATGAAACAATGAAAACAGACATATCAATCGACACACTATATCAAACTCCTTTAATTTGGTTCAAAGTTAATTTAGAAAGAAAACATTTTGAATATCAAGAAAGAGGATTTAGAAGATTAACAATTAAAAACATTAACTTTAATATCGATTCATTCCCAATTTTGGGTATTCCATTAGATTTAATAAGTAAAGAATTTCCCAAATCTTGGATTAAAATTAACCTAGCAAGGGGCCCAAAGATGTACTTCGACACAATTGTCGACCCAACTACTTACCCAAATTACTTCGAAATTGGATTCTCATTGAATAAACCTTTTAGGGAAATTTGGGCAATAGGATATGGAAAAATTTACAACAAACGCTTTGCATTGATTAAAAGGGATACAATAGTCGTTGATTCCGTGCTAAAATCAAGATACGATACAGTCTGGATCGACAACAAACCTTATGTAAAAAAAGTGGATTATTGGGAAAGGAAGGAAATTAAATTACAAATTGAAGAAATTACTCCATTTCCTGATTCATTGCTTTTGAATTTTAAATTTAGATTAAAATATTAATAAAGGATCTTTTACTAAATGTTCCAAAATTCATTGGAGGTTTTATGAAAAAATTAATTCTTACTCTTGCTTTGGAGTTTTTAGCCCTACTCCTATCGTACTCTGTTCTTGCACAAAATACTGTTCCAAATCCTCCGCACAACTTGCAAGCAGCTGCAGAAGAACTTTCTGATGGTACATTTAATGTTAAACTCAGTTGGTTTATCAGTCAAAACTTCTACAACCTATTTCCCGAGGGATTCCGACTTTACCAAACTGAATTTCAAAATGGAATTGCAAAAAAATCACCTATTGCAGAACTCAAAGCTCAGCAGAATCAATATCAATATTATTACGTCGTTAGCAACTTACAGCCTGGTATTTACGAATTTTACGCCACCGCTTTTATTGGCAAGTCTGAAAGCAAGCCAAGTAATTCAGTAAGAGTTGAACTTGTAAAGTCGCATCCTTTTATTAAAATAATTTCCCAACCACCTATTTACGCTTATGTTGGAAAATCGTATGTGTACCAACTGAAAGCTTATTCTAATATTAATTGCCCAATCGACATATTCGGCTTTGAAGGAACGCCACCAGAAGGAATGACAATTTCTAAAAATGGATTAATAGAATGGGTTCCAAAAGCTTCGGGAGAGTATTTGGTTACTGTTGTTGTTGGCACAACCTGCAAAATCAATGTACAACCAGCAAAGCAAACATTTAAAATTACCGTCCTTCCTCAACAACCAAATGATAAACCCTACGTTAGAATTGTTAGCCAGCCACCGACAAAAGGAACAGTTGGTGTTCCAATTAAATATCAAGTTATTGCCGAATCCAATATTAGATGCCCAATTAAATTCAAAATAACTAATAGCAATGCAGAAGATGCTGTCATCGATGAAAACACTGGGCTTCTTACTTGGACACCAAATAAACCTGGACAATTCGAAATAGTTATTTTTGCATATTTAACATGCGACACTAATGTTGTTACTCACCAAAGGTTATTCATAGTAGTACAAGATTTTAATCCCCCACAAAAACATTGTATTCATATTAATGGAATTGCAAAATTCGACGATGATACTCCAGTTCCAAATGGGTTTGTTTATGCTTGGAAATTAGATGCTCAAGATAACCAAACCAACGTTGTATTCAGAACCTTTATCAAAAATGGTGCTTTTGAATTTTACTTACCCGAAGGAACTTACGTATTCGAATTTTGGGGAGATTTATTTGGGAACCGATTCTATATAGATGCAACAAAGTTTAACAATGCCACGAGAGTAAAGCTTCAATGCTCCCATAACCAAATTACTGAACAAACAATTGAAATGGTTTTAACTAAAAAGCCGCAACCTAAACTATACAATGTATCTGGTTTCGTTAAATCTGCAAAAGATGATTCACCAATTTTTGCAGTCGTTGAATTTATCCCAGTGGAATTTTTAAATAATCCTGATAAAAAAGCTAACTATGGTATTAATACTAATTTCGTCACCAAAACTGACAAAAATGGATTCTATCAAATACAATTACCAAATACATTTACTTATATAGCGCACGCTATCCCTTACTACAACAAATCTGAATTCTTTGATCAATACTATTATTTATCCACGTCCCCATACTTAGCAGATATTATCGAATTGTCATCCGATAAAGATGATATTAACTTCCTACTTGAACCAATTGAAAAACCAAACAATGGTTTCACAGGTATTGTAATCGATAAGGATAGAAATCCAGTTCAATCACGGGTTATGGCAATTTTATTAAGATCAAGTCAACCAAATGTTCCACCGAGGGACGTTTCGGTTAGAATAGTAGATACCGACAGTAATGGCCTATTTACCTTCTCTAATCTAACTCCCGGAGACTATGTATTACTTTCCATACCTAAGGATAAGCAATATGCACCAGGTTACTACAAAATTAATGATTTCGCAACCTTGAAGTGGAAAGAAGCAACAATAATTTCAGTGGACCAAAGTATGATTCAAATGATTTTCGAAATTAAACATAGGAACCGTTCTGGGTGGAAGGGTTTGGTTCGGTTCGAGGGAAAAGTCTTTGAATCTACTGGCTTGATAAAACAAACTATCGAACCACCATGTGAAAATGGAAAAATTGTGCAAGAGGCTTTAGTTTGTGCCCTTGACCAAAATGGAAATGTTATCGACTACTACATCACAGGCTATGATGGTAAGTTCATTCTTGAAACACTTCCCCCCACAACCTTCAGAATTTTAATCACTAAGGTTGGCTACAAAGATACTGAAGCCACTTTTAATGGAGATTATGAATCCAATTTTGAACTCAACACAGATATATTTCTGGAAAAAGAAGTTAGTAAGGTTTCCGAAGAAAGCAATTACCGTATTATCCAAACAGGGCAAATGTTGGTTGTTATATTTGAAAATGTGATAAATCCGCAAAATGTCCAAATATTTGATATTTTTGGTAATTCACTACCAACAACATATACACAAACTGAATATTCCATATCAACCGACATAAGCCAATTTTCAGCCGGGATCTATTTCGCAAGAATTACAACACTAAACCGAACTTACTCAATCAAGTTTACAATCGTTCGCTGAAGTTTTTAGCTTCTTCTTCTAGCTTAAAAACCCCGCAAAAGGTTTGCGGGGTTTTTAGTTTTTAATAATACTGTCAAAAAATCAAAACATGTAAATTAAAAACAACAGGAAGGCGGAAACTAATTATCTTTAACTAATAATTTAGTTAAACCTAAAGATTTTCAGTTTGTTTAACACATTTTAAATCATAGAGATAGGATTTTTTCTGAATTTTAAAAATTAAAATAGTATTAAAATATTTTCATTAAAAAATTTTAATTGCATTGATGAAAATATTTTACTTTATTGCACCTCGAGTTTTTTGAAATTTACTTTAAGTTTATCAAGCAAAGGGGGCATATGAAATTGCTTAACAAAACAAATTTTTTAAAATTGATGTTAATGATTTTGTTGCCTTCCCTATTTATCCTCTTCCTTGTACCTGAAACTACGTTTGCAAAAAAGAAATCAAAATCTAAATATTCAAAAAGATACAAAAACCCCCGTAGAAGTTATAATCCAGAAAAAACTAAAAGAGAGGCTTTAGAAATATTAAATTCTTCGAATGCAAACTATTTAGTGCGACTTGCAAATGGTGATTTGGATGAATCCGAGTTTATTATCGACTCTCTTATTATTGATCAAGGTGAAGACCCAATCGAATTGGAATTCGAAGACGACAAACCAATAGACCTTGATGTTTTCCGAGCTATGTATCTAAGTTATATCGAAGGAGAAGAACTTTTAAACATTGGGGGGAATTTGGCTTCTGGTATTAGTCGAAAGAAAGTTATGGAATTTATTTTAGATTGGCTTGGAACTCCATATTATTTCGGTGGAACTACAGATAGAGGAATTGATTGCTCTGCATTCACTCGGCAAATATTCTATTCTTCTGCTAAAATATTTCTTCCAAGAACAGCAAAAGAACAAATTAAAGTTGGTATTCCGGTTAAGCGCGATAAACTGGAATTTGGCGATCTTGTGTTTTTCCACACACGAAGGCATGCATATGTTTCGCACGTGGGAATTTACCTTGGGGATAACCTTTTTGCACATTCAAGCTCCCGCTATGGTGTCACTGTTTCCTCACTCGAAAGTAAATATTATAGTTCCCGTTTTATTGGTGCACGAAGACTAACTCAAAAAGACTTAGCAAATTTAGGAATTAACCAATAATTTTATCTTCAATTCTTATAGATTCTCGATAAGTAGTCTTTTAAAGGTTTAATAAAATCTATCAGTAAACTGTTCTTTCTTGGCATTTCTGTTCTTAAAATAATTGGAACTATAGGCTTAAGGTAGGTCTTCCCTTCGATGTTCAGTATAGATAAAGCAATAGAAAAAATCATTGTTGCTAGCAACTTTTTCATTCTCTAAAAATTGATTCTGCTATGTTGATTTTAGACGCTTTTAACGAGGGATATATTGTTGCTAGATAAGATAACAAAATTGCAACAAAAGCTATAGCTAAAATTGTTGGAACTGATATTTGCATTGGTAAGGTCGAAATAACGTATTTTTGAGTATTGAGTTTTATCCACCCAAATTGAATTTGCCCTAAGGTAAAACCAAGCCCGATTATAAGACCTATCACTGTACTTATTGAACCTATTATTATTCCTTGAATCCTAAAAATGAGTCGGATATCCTTTTCTGTCGAACCCAAAGTAAGCAGGGTTGCTATGTCGGATTTCTTTTCTAAAACAGTCATAAATAGGGAAGCAAGTATGTTGAACACAGCAATTGAAATTATCAAAGACATAATAATGAAAACCGCATATTTTTCAAATTGCATTGCATTCATTATGTCCTTGTTCAAATCGTACCATGTAAAAACTGAGACATTCGGAAAATTGTTTTTTATTTCGTTAGCAATATCTGTCAATTTATCCAAAGAAGCCAACCGAATATCAAGTCCACTAATGGAACTTTTATCTTTTTTCAGCAAGACATCTGCCAGACTTTGCGAAACGAAAACATAATTATTATCGTAATCCAAGTTGTTAGTTTGAAAAATAGAACCAACCGTTAGTTCTTTTTTGGTAGGAATACTGAAATTAGCAATTGAATAATCTATGTCCTGTATAGTTAAAAGGGAAAATCTTTCACCGGGAAGTAAGCGTAGAGCATCTGCAAGACCAATTCCAATATTTACACTGTTTGCAAGGGTTTGATTTAACTTTTTTGAATTAACATTAAAAACAAATTTACTTACTATTGGATGCCGAGGGAAGGCGGAATCGGAAATTGCAAATACTTGAACTACTCGTGTGTTTTGATTGCTTTCAAAGATTACTTTGAATGTAACAAAAGGGAAAACTGAAGCATTGTGATTTTTTATAAAATATTCCTGTAGCTCTTTGTAACTAGTTTTTTCAACATCTTTAAAAAATATTCTAATGTGTGGTTCTATTCCAACAATTTCATTTTGGGCAAATTCACGGAACCCATTGAAAATAGATGTAACAATGATCAAAGCAGCAACTCCTACTGTAATACCCAAAGAAGATAAAATAGATATGAAAGTAATAAATTGAAATTTCCTAAAAGTAAATATATATCTTATCGCAATTTTAAATGATAATCTCATTAAGAAAACTAAAATACATAATAAATTAAATAAGAATTCTAAAATAAGAAAAACAAAACTGTTATCTCAATAGGAAATTTAGTTGGTTATATTTTCTTAAATACCTGGGACCAGAATTTTTCTTATTATGAATTATTCTGGATAGTCTTAACCTAACTTTTATTTTTCAAAAAATCGAGATTTTAATAAAGATGTTCTGAAATTGATTTTATAGTAGAAATTAACAAAAGAAAAGAAAAGTTTGATTAATGCATAAAAAAATATGTTTCCTGTGGAAATCATTCGTAACGAAGTGCTTCAATGGGATCTAAATTGGCAGCTCGATATGCCGGATAAGCCCCAAAACTTAAACCCAGTACTGTGCAAACAATTACGCTAAGAACAATCCAATAAATTGGAAAAAACATTGGAAGTTTAATTAAATTTCCCAGCAAAAAGCCACCAAAGATACCGAAAATAATACCAAAAATACCACCAACTTGGCATAAAGTTATTGCTTCGAGAATAAATTGCCAGAGTATCCACCTTCTTTTTGCACCGACTGCTTTTCGAATACCAATTTCTCTAGTTCTTTCTTTAACGGCCACCAACATAATGTTCATTATTCCAACACCCGCAGCAATTAAAGCAAAACCACCCGAAATAAATCCAAAAATTGAAAGGAAATTCACGAAACTTCCAAATTGTTCAGAAATCGTTTCGTTAGTTTCAATTTCAAAATTGTTATCTTCCCAAGGTTTAACATTTCGAATAATTCGTAAATTTCCAATAACTTCGTCCATAGTAGTTTCAATTAGATTTCGGTCCAAAGCTCTTACTGAAATAGTTAATGATTCCTCCCAGGGCGATGCAAAATATTTTAAAAAACTCGTTAGAGGAATTATTATCATATTGTCTTTGCTTTGCCCAAGCATTGCTCCTCGGGTTTTCATTACCCCAACAACGGTATATTTCTGATTTTTTACAACTATTTCTCTGCCAATTGGATTAGAATTGGGAAAAATTTTTACTACAACATCATTCCCAACAATAGCGACGTTGCGATTGTAGTCGAGATCCTCTTCGGTAAAAATCCTACCATAATCAACGTCAATAGCATTTGTGACAAAAAAAGTATGGTCGGCTCCAGCAAGATAAACGTCAGGATCTGTTGAAAGGTTTCCCGATGTAACAGTCATTCCAAAAGTAAAAGAGTGCGCTGAAATCAAATCGGTTGAACTTGTCATTTTTTTTAGCTCTTTCCATTCGCGATATGTAATTGGTTTGCGTTTCCGATACTTATACCATGTGTTTCCCGTTTGTATGGCTGGTTCTCTTTTAATCCAAAAGGTTGTTTCGCCGATATCTTGAAGCTGCTGCAAAACAGCCTTTTCAAATGAAGTGATGATAGTTCCAGCAGTAATCAGAGCAAAGACACCCATACAAATACTCAGAAGTGTCAAAAAAGTCCGCAACTTATTTGTTCTAATTGAATCTAAAGCTTGAAGAATACTTTCCGAGATGTTCATGGTATTTTACTCATATCTTAATGATTCAATTGGATCTACCCGCGAAGCTCGAATTGCCGGAAGCAAACCAGCAATAGCTCCAACAAATATTGCTACAATTGATGCATACACAACGAAGTCAAAGGGTAAAATTGGTTGTAAAAATTCTGTTTCGGGTACAAATTTAGGCAAAATCTTGGCTACTACAAAAACTAAAATTGAACATAATATTATGGAAGTAAATGCTCCTGCAAGGCAAAGCATCGATGATTCAATTAAAAACTGCATTAATATTGATCGATTTTTTGCACCGACTGCCTTTCGAATTCCAATTTCTTTAGTCCTTTCAGTTACAGAAACAAACATTATGTTCATTATTCCAATCATTCCTACAATGAAGGCAAGAACTGTCATTCCAATTCCAATCCCCCAAACATACAAACGGAAAGTCGACACAATTTCTTCGAAGGCTTTTGTCTCGTTGATTGAAAAATCATCTTCTTGCCAAGGCTTAAGGTTTCGGATAGCCCGCATCACACCTCGAGCTTCTTCGCGGACTTCGTCCATCCTATCAATATCTCCAGCTTTTATTCCTATGGATATATTCCTTTTATGTTCCCCAAACATATCCAAGAAATTAACGATGGGAATGTATATCCTATCGTCAATAAAGTCCATTAACATTGTACCTTGTTTTTTCACTACCCCAATTACTTCGAATTCTCTGCCCGCGATCTTAATTCGCTTACCTAAAGGATTCTGCTCGGGAAATAAAGTTTTTGCAACTTTAAAACCCAAAATTGCTACGGGTCGGGTCTCCCTTTCTTCGAATTGAGAAAAGAATCTACCTTGGATCACATCACCGGAAGGGAGCAAACCATAATCAGCAGTAGTTCCAAAAATACTAATACCAGAAAAAACATTATTGTTGGCTTTCACTTGGGCTCCCCAAAAAGTTGCGGTGGGTACGGCAATTTCTGGCAAAGTTAGCTGAGAAATCAATTGTTTTGCCTGCTTAAATGTAATCTCTTTACGATTGCGTAATTCTTTCCATTTTTTTCCTCCAGACCAGTCCCATTTGTCAATAAAGAGCATATCCTCACCAATAAGATTAATCGAATCCTGAAGAGCTTTGTCCAATCCCGAAACAGCCCAACCCATAAGAACCACGAATGAAATGCCTATCACAACACCTAGCGTAGCAAGGAAAGCGCGTAATTTATTTGAAATTATTGATTCAATAGAAAGCTTAACACTTTCATTAAATTCAACAAAAAGCCTCATTCCGAAACACCTTCAAAAACAATCCTGGAATGGTTTGGTTCATCGGATTCAATCAAACCATCACGCAATTTGATTATCCTATGAGCATGCAAAGCAATTTCTCTTTCGTGTGTTACCAAAACAATAGTATTTCCATCTTTCCAGATTTTATGGAACAATTTCAAAATATCATTGCCACTTTTGGAATCAAGATTCCCGGTAGGTTCGTCTGCAAGAATAATTGAAGGATTTGTAACAAGAGCGCGGGCAATAGCAACTTTTTGCCTTTGACCGCCAGAGAGCTCATTGGGTTTATGTTTCACTCGGTCGCCCATTCCCACTAACGTTAATACTTCTTTTGCAAGCTCAAATCTTTGAGACTTGGGTACACCGGCATAAATTAAAGGAAGCTCAACATTTTTTAATGCATTGGCACGAGGAAGAAGATTAAACATTTGAAACACGAAGCCAATTTCCCTATTCCTAATTTCTGCAAGTTCATTATCGTCGAGTTCACTTACATTGATGCCCTTCAAAATGTATTCACCACCAGTTGGGGTATCTAAGCAACCAATGATGTTCATTAGTGTAGATTTTCCAGAGCCCGAAGGACCCATAATAGCGACAAATTCGTTTCTAAAAATTTTCAAATTGATGTCGCGTAATGCAAATACTTGTTCGAAACCAACCTGATAAACTCGCGAGATATGGCGAAGCTCAATCAATGGTTGTTCGTTTTGAATGAAATCATTCATATAATAACTTACTTTTTCTTAAATCCATGTTTTGTAGTATCAACTTTTATTGGTGAACCATCCTTCAATTGTTTACTAACAGCCATAAAGCTACCAGTGACGATTTCTTGACCCTCTTTTAAACCTTCAATTATTTCGATGTAACCTTTGTCGCTTATTCCAGTCTTTACCTGGATCATTTTCGCTTTTCCTTTCTCATTTAGAAAAACAACAGAAGGAGGATTTTTCTTTTTGACCTTTGCTACTTCCTCTTCTTTTTCAATATCGCCAGACACCACATCGGTTTTTGCAGATAAACCTTCCATTCTTACTGTAACCGCTTGCAAAGGTACAGCAAGTACATTTTCTCTTTTATTAGTTTGGATTTCAGTATTACAACTCATACCCGGTCTAAGTCTTTTGTCTGGTCTTAAAAAACGAATTTTGACTTTAAAGTTGGTTACTTCGTCTTGGGTTCCGAGTCTGCTAGCAATTGCACTATGCCCAGTTTCAAGAACGATCCCCTTGAATACTTCATCTGGAATTGCATCCACTTCAATATCTGCAGAATCACCAACTTTCACATTGACTATATCGTTCTCATCAACCTCAACAATAGCGTTCATAACAGACAAATCAGCAATTTGCATAATCTCTGTCCCAGCCATTTGGGCAGTTCCAACAACTTTTTCTCCCTTTTCAACTGATAAAGAAGTTACAACTCCATTAATTGGAGAAAAAATAGTCGTCCTTTCGAAACTTTTTTGCATTTGTCTGTAAGCGGCAAGAGCTTGTTGATAGTTCGACAAACTAGCATTGTAGGCAGCTACCGCGCGTTCGAAATTCGCTTTTGCCAATTCAAATTCTTGTTTGGATGCAAATTCTTTTTGGTAAAGTTCTGTAATTCTCTTTAATTCACTTTCGGAACGAACTTTTTCAGCAAGTGCACTCTCTATTTGCACCTTAGCAGCATCAGCAGCGGCTTTGAACTGTTCAAGTTGTGTTTCAAAAATATCAGGTTTAATTCTAACAAGCAACTGACCAACTCGAACAGTATCACCTTCTCTTACACCAAGGTAAATGATTTCGCCACTTGTTTCCGAAGAGATTTTGACTTTTGTCTCTGGTTCGATTTTTCCAATTGCGGAGACTGTTTGCAAAATAGTTCGCCTTTCGACTTTCGATGTTGTAACTTTTATTACATCATTTTTACCACTAAAAACAAATGCAAGCAAAACTAGCAAAAAAATGGCTAAAACAGTAAAAACCAAAATAATTCTTTTTTTCTTCGATTTTCCTTTACCCATCATATCTACCTTAAATTTATTTCATTCATTCGTTAGTTTTTTCAACTTTTTCTAAAAATTCTACGGGATAAACAGCTGTTTTTGCTAAGATGTCTTGTAAATTTTGCTTGTTCCGTCCAAGAATAAGTAAAAATCCAAACATCACAGCAAGTCCACAAATTGAGTTCAAAACATTAAAAATTGATAACTGAGTAACAACCCAAAGCAGCATCATAATGCTACCGAAATTTTTCACAATGTATCTTAACCATAATGAATGTGAATCGGCTTGCTCTCCAGTAGTACTTCCGATTTTTAAACCAAGAAAATACTTTCCAAGTGAAAAAGCAAGGAAAACTTCTGGAAGGAAATAAACTAAATAAAGGATTGCTGGAAAAGCAAAGTTTAGAGCATTTTGCTTAAAAAAATGATTTTGATGTTCTTGCAATTCTTGGGGATTACCCCCAAATTCTTTAAGTTCTTGAAAAAAATTGAAATAGGAATCCAAGAAACCAGAAAACTTAAAGAAAGCAAGAATAATAGCTAAAAGTATCAAAGTGTCGACAAGGGAAGCAAGGAAGCGTTTACCAAAACCAGTCCTTAATTCGAGGGTTTGTTCTGTTGTATAAGCTTTCGAAAACTTTGCAAGTCTTTGCTTCTCGTCTTCGGGTAGTTTTAAGAAACAAGATTTACAAATTGTGGGAGTTGCAAAGTAGTAAGTCGATGGATAGTCATTGTAACATTTTTCGCAAATCATAATGCACCTCTATTTAATTGTCATTTTTCCAGCTGAGTACAACAATTCATGTTGAGCTATGTAATAATTGTAAACAGAATTAATTTGGTTGATTTTAGAACTAATTAAAAGGTTATTGGCATAGACATATTCAACAACACCAATTGACCCAACTCTATATCTTTCTTGTGCACTGTCAAAATTTTTCTGAGCAGACTCAAGGGATTTTTGAGCTACATACAATTGTTTTTCAGCAGCATCGAGATTGTTTAAGGCTTGAATTACTTGATTTCGGATGCTCTGTTCGAGTTGAAGTTTCTGCATCTCAAGCTGTAACAACTGAGCCTTGGCTATTTCAATTTGATAATTTGACTTAAAATTTTCGAAAATTGGAACTCTAAGAGACAAACCTACAAAAGAACGACCTAATTCGGAAAAGTTTTTTAATTCATTATTAGCCCAAGACCAACCACCATATGCCGAAAGTGTTGGATAATAACCTGAACGTGCAACGGTCAAATTTGCCTTTCCCGAGGCAATTTGTTGGTCCATTGCAACAATATCTAATCTATTGGATAGTGCAGATCTGACCAAAGTTTCGTAATCCACATACTCTGCTCTAAACCTTTTAATTTCATTTTCGTCTAATGTTGTACTTATTTCATTTTCATTGACATTTATATCAGTCTCTGGGTTTAATCCCATAGAAATAAGCAACATTGCTTTTGAATTTTTTAGGTCATTTTCGGATTGAATTACCAACATTTCTTTATTCGCCAACTCCGCCTCTTGAGACAAAACACTTGCATATTGTGTTGAGCCAGCTTGATACCTTGCAGTTACCCTTTCAAGCTCCTTTTTGGCAACTTCCAAATCTTGCTTTCTTGCTTCAAAAATTTTTTTAAACCGTAAAACATTTATGTATGATCGATATACATTCAACTCAATCTCTTGAATTGTATGAGAATATTTGGAGTAGGCAGCATTGAGATTATCTTTTGCTGAACTGTAGTACGCTTCTTTAGAAAAACCATCAAAAAGGTTGTAGTTTAAAGATAGAGACATATTGTAAGAATTTGGCTCAATCCTACCTACAACAATTGTCTGACCACCAATATTAATTTTTTGTCCACTTTCAACGTTCAGTTGTCTTGTATAACCCATATTTAAATTTGCAGAAGGAAGAAAGTTCCCAAAAGCCGAAGTAATTTCGGCCCCTGCAGATGAAATTTGAGATTCCGCTATTTTGATTTGTGGGTTATTCTCCCTAGCAATTTGTAAACACTCTTTTAGTGAATATGTACGTTTAACATTTGTTCCTTTTTCTTGAGTTAATACGGGGTAGGCCGCAATTTGAAATAAAAAAATCAAAATTAAAATAAAAAAATTATTCATTTTAAAACCGAAAAAATAAATCAAAATTACGGATTAATGAAAGAAAAGTTACAATTAGCAAAAAATTGTTATGAAAATGATGAGCGAGACAAACCCATTGTTGAAGGTTTTGAAAAAGTAACTTTTTTTCTTTTCAAGGCTCTTAAAACAATAAAACCAATTGAGCCAATGATTATCAAAGTCATAAAAAACTTGGCATAATCAAAGGTTGGAGGATAATATGATATTGTACCATCCTCGTTGACAACTTTTACAGGTTGTGAATAATAAAAAGCGGGATGAAATGGCAAAGCCCAAAGCCAAGAGGTCTGCCCCATTAGGTAACCCATCATTAACCCGCTTGGAAAATCTCCGTAATCGTATGCTCTAATATTTTTTGGAAGGTTAGGAAGTTCATTAGGAGTAATTATCTTTCTCGGAACACCGTATTTGCTTTGAATTTGTGCTCGATTGTACATAGAAGTAACTGACCCCCCAAAACTTCGAGCTCGGGGAGCATTGTAAGACCGCATTGGGTTTGAGTACCGTGGTGAAGTCGATGGGATTCGAAAGGAACGGGTACCCCCAAAAGACTTTGACCCACCAAAGCTGCGAGAGTAACCACGCGTACCCCCAAAACTTCCACCTTTCTTCGCTAAAATTTCATCGAAGGGAAATGCAACTATCAGTAATGCAAATGAAATAATCCAAACTAAAATATTTATTCTTTTCATCAAAAAATCTCCTCAGTTTTTATAATATCTCCCGGATAACGAAACGTAAAAGTAGCCTTAAATATTGCTCCTTCAAGTGACTTTTCCTTTTTTAGAAAAGAAACTATTGAAGATTTTGTTTTTTTGGGTGATTTGATATGAACGAAAAGATTAACCAAGCCATCAACCATTTCATTGTCGAAATAAACATTTGTATTTTCAATTTCCCCATCACTTTCTATGGTCAAAAGGTGCAGCCTTTGAGACTCTTCCTCGGTGAAGGCAGGCTCACGATATGGAATATTATCCAAATAATCAAGAAAAGGATTCTTATGATATTCAAACCCATCGGTACCAGTGTAGGAAATTACAGAATCGAATGTCCCGTCTTCACAAAGATTTAAAAATAATTCGCTTAAACCAGCAACTTGTTGACCATTGTAATAAACTGCTGTCATTTCAATTGTTCCATTGCTTTCGATAGATAGGACTGCCATAAACTTTTGAAAATTTAAAAAAGCAAATTAAAGAAAATTACATTCATCATCAAACTTGTAAAAGTAGTGGTATGGTAAAAGTTTTTCAGATTTAGCATATTTGTAGGTTGAAAATACCATGCTCGAAAGCAACAAGGCAAGAAATATTACAACGATTGTATATATAAGTTTTTGCGGCTTCAAAAGTAGAATTCCAGAAAAAAGAAAAACCAAGGGAAACAACTTTAGGTTAAAAATGTATGGATATGTAAATTGAGATAGTAAATCAAGTAAAAAGAAAAAACCAAGGGAAATGAAAAATATTCCCCAAAAAAGTTTAGCTTTACTCATTTTTTGTCTCCTCATTACTTATGCTTTCACCTCGTGATCCATAGAAAAGCACAAGTAGCCCGATAGTAATCAAAACTACAGGCCCCAACAATCCCAGTGAAAAGCAATGAAACAAGTTGTCGAGGGTAGCAAAAACACCAGTAACTATTAAAACTATAGCCAAAACTTCCCTGGTACTCTTTCTACGCTTGCGTAGGTTCAGCTGTAGATCAGCATCAATAGGATTTCCAATCGAAGCATTCACATTTTCGGTTGCCGAAGCCGCATCTTTTCGAATTGGCATTGCAATCCAGAAAAAAACATAAATAATAAAACTAATCCCCCAAGCGAAAGCCGTTGCAGAAATATCACCCTAATAATAACAACATCAACGTCAAAATAATCGGAAAGGCCACTGCAAACACCTGCGATTACCTTGTTTTCCTTGTTTCTATAAAGCCTTGTTCCCATTTCTTTCCTTATTAACAACCAAATAATACGAAGATTAACGCAAGTTGTTACAAATTAAATAAACTTGCGTTAAAATCGAATAGTATAGGAAATGAAAACAATGAATTATTGCGAAAGAGGAAGTGTAAAATGAACTGTTGTCCCTAAGTTGACTTCACTTTCAACCCAAATTTTGCCTTTGTTATTTTCTACAAATTCCTTACAAAGAATTAAACCAAGCCCAGTTCCAGTTTCACTGCTAGTCCCTCTTCTAGAAATATTGTTATCAACTTTAAACAAATTGGTTATTATTTCTTTTGGGATACCAATTCCATTGTCTTGAACTGAAACAATGCAATAAGTTTCATTCTTCTTGCAACTTATATTAACAACTCCACCTTCCTTTGTAAATTTTATTGCATTACTTAAAAGATTTCTTACAACGGTCGAAACCATGAAGACATCGGCATAGACCACAATCTCTTCGTTAACTTGGTTATTAACGGTAATCTTTTTATTCTTAGCTTGCAATGAAAGATGGTTAATTGTTGTCTTAATAAGAAAATTAAGGTCAAATGATTGTGGATTAAAGGGCGTTCGCTTCATTTGCATAAAAGCCCATTGAAGCAAATTTTCAAGTAAATCATAAACTGCTATTGCCGAGTTGTTTAGTTCATGTACAAATTCAATTCTTTCTTCTTCTGAAAATTGATGGTAATTTTTACTTAGATAATCAGTAAGGGATTTGAAAGAAGCCACCGGATTTTTTAAATCGTGTGCAATTATGGAGAAAAGTCTATCTTTTGTGGAATTAAGAACTTTTAGCTCTTGATTAATTTCTTCAAGCTCTTTATTCTTCTTTAAAATAATATGACTGTTTTGTTCAAGGTTCCAAACCATGCGGTTAAAGAAATCAGCAAGTTGAGAAAATTCATCACTGGTCTTAATCGAAACTTTAGCTTTTAAATTTCCACTGGCAACTTGTAAGGTAGCCTTTTGCAAATGATTTACTGGCTTTGTAATTGTTTGTGCATAGAATAAAGTGAAAACTATACCTAATACGATCGAAATGAACATAACAGGAAAAACCATTTTGTATGCATTTTCCGCTTCAAGATGTCTTTCGGTTAAACGTTTCTTCAAAAAGTGACCCAAATTTTTTTGATTATTTTCGAAAGCTACGATAGAAGCTTTTAAACTTAAGTAAGCCTGGTAGTATTTTTCGAAGCTATTTAAATAGTTTGAAATATAATTTTGAATGCTACCTTTAGAATTGTTGATTTTTTCTAATCTTACACTAAGAGATTTAATATATTGCCTAACTTGGTCGACATATTCCTCGCGATGGCGTATAATAAAATCTTTTTCTCTCCTTCTTGCTTGTAGAAGGTAAATTAGAGCTAAGTAATCATTGGTTCCTTTTAGATAACTCTCCAACTTGTGAATATTTTTTCGAAATTCACCTTCCAAACCATCGTTTTCAGTTAAACCTAGCTTTAAAAGATTATCAACAAATAAGTTAATGTTAATTTTATACTCGGAAAACTCCTTGAAAAAATCCGCTTCTTCGGGTAACTTCAAGTTAAGCACATGCAATTCAACTTTCTCCAAAGAAGTTTTAATTTTTTTTACATCATTTTCAAAAGTTTGATTTAAATTTTCACGTTTTCTTTCTGCCATCGAATGCAATGTCATACTTAATTCATTGAATTCAATTACAAGCTCGTTCAACTCTACCTTTTCTGAGAGTTTAGTATAAGAATATTTAAAAAGTAAAGATATGACAACAATAACAACCATTAAAATACCCGACAAGGTCATTAACTTAAAGAACAATGGAAATTTGATTTTTCTCATAATAATCCGCTTTTAATGTTCAATTAGGCTTAAAAAAATTTAACTTAAAGTATAAAACTTAATTTTTCGTTAAAATAATATTTTCTAATCACTAACTAAGCTACTCCTCTCTAAATTTCTTTGATTTGCACACAAACATCTATTAACTTAATTGTCAATAAAAACATAGGAAAAAAGAAGTGAAATGAGTTTATTTTAAAGTATTACAATATGAAAAAAATTCAAATAGATTATTTAATTTTGTATTTTTCTAATTCATTTATGTTTAAGCTTTTTAAACAGCCAATTTTGAAAACAGTTAAAGTGGATTTTAGCGAAAAAATAATCCGACTACCCAAAACCCGTGCCCTCAAAATTATACTTTTCAAGCATTACACAACAGATGCACCAATATAAATAGCCAAATTTCTCCTTTCTTAATTCAATTTTATAATTTTGTTTAATTTAAAGGTATAAACTATGAAAAAGGACTTTTTAGAGGTAACTGATTTTACAAGTGAAGAGATTCAACTTACTTTTAATCTTGCAAAAAAAATGAAAGCAAAACCCTCGGATTATTACGAGGCATTAAGGTATAAGACACTCGCCCTGATTTTTGAAAAACCATCGTTACGAACCCGGACAACTTTTGATGTTGGGATACAACAATTAGGTGGTTTTTCTATTTACCTTTCACCCGCAGAAATTAATCTGGGGAAGCGCGAATCAGTGTACGATGTTGCAAAGAATTTAGAAAGAATGGTCGATGGTATTATGGTAAGAACCTTTGCTCACAGCATTGTCGAGGATATGGCAAAATTTGCAAAAATACCCATAATCAACGGGTTAACTGATTACGCCCATCCTTGCCAAGCAATGGCAGATTTCTTTACTATCGAAGAAGTTAAAGGTACAATAAAAGGATTGAAAATTGTTTATATTGGCGATGGCAACAACGTCGCACATTCATTAATGGCTACAGCCGGAAGACTCGGGGCTCATATTGTTGTAGCTACACCTAAAGGTTTTGAGCCAAACCTGAATGCTTATAGAAATGCAATCGAAGCTGGAAAAGAAACTGATGCAAAAATAGAAGTAATCAACGACCCAATTGAGGCTGTCAAAAATGCGGATGTTGTATATACCGATGTTTGGGCTTCAATGGGACAAGAATCTGAAGCAGAACGTCGAAAAAAAATATTCCTACCATATCAAGTTAATGGTAGATTGTTCTCCTATGCAAAACCTGATGCAATATTTATGCATTGTTTGCCTGCTCACCGTGGAGAAGAAGTAACCGATGAAATCATAGACTCTCCTAATTCCGTAGTATTTCAAGAAGCTGAAAATAGACTACACGTACAAAAAGCCATTCTCTATCTATTAATGAGATAAAATATTATGAACACAAAACCAAAAACTGCTTTGATTGCAATTGGAGGTAACTCGCTTATTCAAACAGGTGAACGCGGAACACTTGACGAGCAATTTAAAAATGCTCTTGATACCGCAAGAAATATAGTTAAAATGGTTAAAGATGGCTGGAAAATAGTTGTCACACACGGGAATGGACCACAAGTAGGAGCGGCTTTAATTCGCTCCGAAAGAGCTTCGAATGAAGTTTACACCCATACACTAGATATGTGTGTTGCAACTACACAAAGCGAAATAGGTTATCTTTTGCAAAAGGCTTTTTATCAAGAGCTTAAAGCAGAAAAATTAAATTTCCATGTTACAATTGTTCCAACAATGGTTATAGTCGATCCAAAAGACCCTGCTTTCAAAAATCCAACAAAGCCAATAGGTCCCTTTTACGAAAGAAAAATTGCCGAAGAAAGAAAAAGCAAAATGGGATGGGAAATCGTAGAAGATGCAAATCGTGGTTGGCGCCGAGTAGTACCTTCGCCTGAACCTTTGGAAATTGTCGAAATCGATGTTATCAAGACATTGATAGAAAACAACATAATTACAATTGCACTTGGTGGGGGCGGAATCCCAATCTTTATTGAAAACGAAAAATTTTTTGGTTGTGAAGCTGTAATCGACAAAGACCGCTCTTCGGCTTTGCTCGCTACAAAACTTGGGGTTGATTTATTTTTAATTAGCACTGCAACCGACTACGTCTACTTGAATTACAAAAAGCCGGAAAAGAAACCAATTTTCTCTATGACTTGCGAGGAAGCCGAAACATACCTCAACCAAGGGCATTTTCCACCGGGAAGCATGGGGCCAAAAATAGAATCCGCGATTAAATTCCTACGTTCCGGTGGCAATGAAGTAATCATTACATCTTATGAATTAATTGAACTGGCACTTCATGGTAAGGCTGGAACTAAAATTTTGCCATAAATAATGGAATAAAAAATGAAAATTGAACACGTTATTCAATCGCAACAATTTACAGTCCCTTTGATTTGGGAATTGTTCAGAAGAACCAAGCAAATGAAAAGAATTGTGCAAAAAGGTGGAACAAAGGATTATGAAGATTATATAATGGCAACACTTTTCTATGCCCCCTCGACAAGGACGAGATTTTCTTTTGAATCTGCAATGTATAGGCTTGGTGGTAAAGTTCTATCAACCGAACAAGCACAAGAATTTTCTTCCGAAGTAAAGGGAGAACGCCTCGAGGATACAATACGAATCATTGGGAACTATTGCGATCTTATTGTTCTGCGGCACCATGAGGAAGGCGGTGCCTCGCGGGCTGCAAACGTTTCCAAAGTTCCTATCATAAATGCTGGCGACGGTTCTGGGGGCCAGCATCCAACTCAGGCATTGTTGGATCTTTATACTATTTATCATGAGCTTGGAACCCTCGACGGTTTGAAAGTTGCATTGATTGGTGCTTTGGACAAGGGACGTACTGCACGATCTTTGGCTTATTTATTAAGTAAATTCGAAAGAACTAAATTATTTTTCATTGCTCCAAGTGAGTTGCAAATCAAAAAAGACATACTTGAGCATTTAGAGGAAAAAGGAGTTTCATTTGAACTCTTGGATTCAGTAGAAAAAGTAATTGCCGAGGTTGATGTAATCTATCAAACAAGAATAGACAAAGATAGGCTTGATAATAAAAACATTGATTTAAGCATTTACAATATAACACCAAATGTGCTTCAGAAAATGAAAAGTAATTCAATTATTATGCATCCACTACCACGTTCAGTTGAAATAAGTCGTGAAGTCGACACTGATCCAAGAGCCGCATATTTCAGACAAGCCGAAAATGGGCTTTATGTTCGTATGGCTTTGATTACTATGTTATTGGATAAAAATGATTAAAGGTGAAGAGTGAAAACACAAGATTACATTGAACTTGAAAATCTTTATGGTGCCCACAATTACCACCCCCTTGATGTAGTAATTACAAAAGCAGAAGGTTGCTGGGTTTATGATGTCGAAGGCAAGAAATATCTCGATTGCCTTGCCGCCTATTCGGCTGTAAACCAAGGGCATTGTCATCCCAAAATACTTAAAACTTTTATCGAGCAAGCAGCCAAAGTAACACTTACCAGTCGCGCATTTCGAAACGACCAATTGCCAATGCTTTACAAGCTTTTACACGAGCTTACTGGTTTTGATATGGCTTTGCCTATGAATTCTGGAGCAGAAGCCGTTGAAACAGCTATAAAAGCTGCAAGGAAATGGGGTTACAAGATCAAAGGTATTCCCGAATGGGAAGCCGAGATTATAGCTTGCGAAAACAATTTTCACGGTAGGACTACAACTATCATAAGTTTTTCAACGGAGCCTCAATACCGCGATGGGTTTGGACCTTTTACTCCAGGGTTTCAAATTGCAAAATATGGAGATATCGAAAGTTTAAAGTCCAAAATCAATAAAAATACAGCAGCTTTTTTGGTTGAACCAATCCAAGGAGAGGCTGGTATTATTATTCCACCCGAAGGTTATCTTTACGAAGCTGAGAAGATTTGCCGGGAACATAATATTCTTTTCATTGTTGACGAAATTCAAAGTGGCCTGGGGCGAAGCGGAAAACTTTTTGCATATCAATATGAGAATGTTCACCCAGACTTAGTGATAATTGGAAAGGCTTTGTCTGGAGGTTTCTATCCAGTATCTGCAGTATTAGGCAAAAAGGAAGTTCTTGGTGTGTTCAAACCAGGTGACCATGGCTCGACTTTTGGTGGAAATCCTTTAGCAGCTGCAGTTGCTCAAGCAAGCTTAAAAGTTTTGATCGAAGAGAATATGATTGAAAACTCAGTCGAAATGGGCAAATATTTTTTGGATAAGCTAAAAAATATACAAAGCAACCATATCGTTGAAGTTCGCGGTAAAGGTTTATGGATTGGTGTAGAGCTCGATGGTCCCGCTCGTCCCTATTGCGAAAGACTTAAAGAAGAAGGTATTTTATGCAAGGAAACTCACGATCGAGTAATACGATTTGCCCCACCATTAATTATTACAAAAGATGAAATTGATTGGGCAATGGAACGAATCCAACAAGTAATCATGTCCGTCGATTAGTATGAATATTTCTAATTTAACATTAGAGGAGAAAATTGGTCAAAAGCTTATTGTCGGTTTTCGTTGCTCAAAATTGCAGGATGAACCTCAACTAGAAGATCTGCTGAGGCAAGGGCTTTTGGGTGGTATCATTCTTTTTAAAAGAGACTTGCAAACCGGACAAAGTAGAAATTTAATTGATCATGCTCAGATAAAGAAACTTATTAACGACATTAAAGGAAGCTCCAAGGTTCCAATATTTGTAACAATTGACCAAGAAGGTGGTAAAGTGACACGCTTAAATTCAAGCAATGGTTTTACGGATTTTCCTTCTGCCTATGAAATTGGAACAAAAGGTGACTTGAATTCTGCAAAAAAAATTTATCAAAAAGTTGCCCAAACCTTGTACGAGACTGGGTTCAATGTCAATTTTGCTCCTGTTTTAGACTTATGCATAAATACAAAAAACCAAGTAATCTTTGGTAGAGAAAGGTGTTTTTCGGATGACCCTGAAAAAGTCGCAACATTTGGCCAAGTGCATATTGAGTCGCATTTAGAAAGAAAAATATTACCAGTAGCTAAGCATTTTCCAGGGCACGGTTCATCATTTGAGGATACACACCTTGGCTGGGTGGACATTTCAACCACCTGGAAATACATCGAATTAATTCCTTACAAAATACTCTCGAAAGCGAACAAATTGCCTGCTGTTATGGTCGGTCATCTTTTCAATAAAAACATTGACCCGATATACCCGGCAACTTTGTCTCGTATTTGGGTTGAAGAAGTACTTCGCAAGCAAATTGAATTTAATGGATTAATTTTTTCAGATGATTTGCAGATGAAAGCAATATCAGAAAATTTTTCTTTAGAGGAAGTCGTCGAACTTTCGTTCAACAGCGGTATTGATGTGTTGGTTTTCGCAAATCAAATGGAATACAATCCAAACATTGTAAATGAAATAATTGACATTGTTAAAAGCCTAGTAAATAAAGGAAAAATTAAAATATCCAAAATTGATAAATCAGTAGAAAAAATTTTTGATTACAAGTTGGAATTGATGTCAAACTAATTTGGTGAACTTATGGAAAAAAGGACAAAAGTATTAATTTTAGGAGCAGCCGGTAGAGATTTCCACAACTTCAACGTATATTACCGCAATAAACCAGAATATGAAGTAGTCGGTTTCACCGCTGCACAAATACCAAACATCGACGGTCGTATTTATCCAGCATCTTTAGCTGGAGAATTATATCCCGAGGGCATACCTATTTATTCTGAAGAGGAATTGGAGGATCTAGTTATAAAATTCGAAATTGACGAATGTGTACTTTCATACAGCGACTTATCATACGATACAGTTATGCATCTTGGTTCCAGAGTTATTAAAGCTGGGGCAAAATTCTCAATGCTTGGTTCACGCCAAACAATGTTAAAATCAACCAAACCAGTTGTTTCAATTACTGCTGTTCGTACCGGTTGCGGCAAAAGTCAAACCACCCGTGCAGTTGTAAAAATTCTACGTTCTATGAGCAAAAAGGTCGTTTCCGTTCGGCATCCAATGCCATATGGAAATTTAGATGAACAAAAAGTACAACGATTTGCTTCAATCGAAGATCTACATAAATACAAATGCACCATAGAGGAAATGGAGGAATACGAACCCCATATTGCTATGGGAAGTGTTATCTACGCTGGTGTTGATTACGAAGAAATATTGCGACAAGCCGAACAAGAAGCAGATATAATTGTTTGGGACGGCGGAAACAACGATATGCCTTTTTACAAACCAGATTTATCAATTGTTGTAGTCGATCCTCTAAGGCCCGGGCACGAAATTTCCTACTATCCTGGTGAGGTAAACCTTCGAATGGCTGATGTTATTGTAATAAACAAAGTGGATTCAGCATATCCAGAGGATGTAGAATTTGTTTTAGAAAACATCCGCAATTACAATCCAAATGCCAAAGTTATTTTTGCTGCTTCGGCAATCATTGTAGATAATCCAGAATATATTCGTGGGAAACGAGTTTTAGCAATTGAGGATGGGCCAACATTAACACACGGGGAAATGTCTATCGGAGCTGGAGTAGTTGCCGCAAGAAGATATGGATCTAGTGAATTAGTGGACCCACGTCCCTACTTAGTTGGATCGCTCATTGAAACTTTTCAAAAATATCCAGAGATTGGATCCCTACTTCCCGCCGTGGGCTATGGGGACAAACAAATGAAAGATTTAGAGGATACTATAAATCAAACCGATTGCGAGGCTGTTGTTATAGGAACACCAATCAATTTAAGCCGTTTCATTAATATAAAGAAGCCGTATACTCGAGTCTTCTACGAACTTGCTGAAATTGGAACACCCAATTTGAAAGAAGTTTTAACTGAATTTACCAGCAAACTTTAAATTTTACTTTTTTTTAAAAAAAAGCGGGCTTTCGCCCGCTTTTGATTTTTAGATTCGTAATTTAAAAAGATTACTTCACATAAACAACAGGAAGGACTTTTATCTCCCCTTGATTTTCAATTTTAAGATTATAGGCTCCGCTGGGCAAATCCAAAGAGTGGAACGGAATTACAACTTGAGTATGACTATTTGCAATTGCATTGATATGGTAGACTTTTTGCCCTAAATTATTAATTAGCTCAATGCTGAATAACTTTTCTTTGCTCGAAAAAATCATCAATTCACTTGAATTAAATGTAGGGTTCGGGTAAAGTTTGAATCTCGTACCATCGGGCATTTCATTCCAGTCAACTTGTGAAACAGTGAACAAAGTAACACTGACATTGACAACATTCGACCTCACAGTATCGCAATTCCATACAAGACAATAATACCTTCCAGCATCCTCTGTGGTAATATTTGAAATGAAAAGATTTGGTTCAACCGCAGAAGCAAGCGGAATACCGTCTTTGTACCATTGATATTGTAAGTTTAAACCTTTAGCTTCAACATTTAATTTCAAAGTATCGCCAATTTTAAGAGCTAAAGCATCGGGCAAATCTTTTGTAATAACTGGAGGCTCAGTTATTTTAACTACTTTTAAAAAGTTTGACTTAAAGGATGAACCAATACCGGGAACATTCACAACAGCATAATAATCTCCAGGAATTAAAGCACTTGAAGGTAATTGAATTCTTGCTCCAGCAGCAGTAGGATAAAAACTACCAACCAAAATGTTTCCACGATAAATTTCCACAATATAACTACCTGGTAAGCTTGGGAAGGGAATTTCAATTGGAATAGTTAAATAGGAGTAATTATCACATACATACAAGGTATCCATTTTAATAAGAATGTTTGGTACAATTCTTACTTTGACAACCACAGTAGTATCGGCACCACATTTCCCATTTACTATTGCATAGAAATTATCGCTGGTATCTGCATATGTAATATTTTTGATTGTAAAGTAGTTGGAACGAGTACCCGAATATTTCCAATCGTCACGCAAGGGCTGACCATTCTTGTACCACTGGATCGGTATGACCCCGAGGGGAACTTCCTCGTAAGAATGAACATCAAAACTGAATGTAGCATCTGAACCTTTATACCCGTAATAATCTTTTGGTTCTCTCGTTACCTTGGTGTTTGTTAAAACGTAAACGAGGATCCTATCAGTATAATCACTTTGGCAAACACTTGCGCCAGAGACCTCGCAGTGATAAACACCAGATGTGGAGAAATTAACATTTCTCAAAACAAGCTCCTGGTAAGTTGCACCTGGAATTTTGTTACCATCCTTGTACCATTGGTAACCAAGTTTCGAGCCAGTGGCATGGGTAATTAAAGTAACTTCTTCTCCAAGACAAGCAATAGCCGATTTCGTATGAGAATTAACTAAAGGTCTGTCAAAGACATAGAAATCATCAGTTTCTGAGGAGACATAATCCAAAGGTTGAAGACTTGTTGGATGTTCACGGTCGTAAATTTTAATTCTGCAAGTTGTGTCTGCAAATAAACCTCGAGGTATTCTCCATTCAGCTTTTCCGGTCTTTGCTGAGATACCTTCGAGAATATTGAAATAATTCATACCCTTATCGATCGAAACATCTATGTCAATTTTGTCGACACCCCGAGCAATCCATCTTATTTCGTAGCTTCCATTATTACAAATTTCTTGAGTTGAGCCTTCAACAGGATTTAAAAGCTTTAAATTTGGTGTGTAGAAGGAAATTGGATTATCGATACCACCATAAATATTACTTGTTTTAACTCCAGCCCAAACACCATCCGTATCGTAAATTCTGCGAATTAACTGTCCATTCCGGTCGTACACTTCAATTTTCCTAATTCCGCTACTAAGATTATTTGGTATAATTGTTGCCCAAGCACCATTTACGCCATCTAAGACATTGTAAAATGTGGGGCCTTGCGGTGGAAAAGGATTACCCTGAGCATCAACACCTTCTTGCAAAACAGTACCTTCATCTTGCACTAATGCAACAGTAACAGGATTTGACCCAGCTTGATCATCAAATAAGCAAACAAAACTTTTAGGAGGTAGCCAACTTTCGCTGTCATAAATTCCAGTACATTTTGTGGGTGGATTTCCAAAATCAATAGCAACGGAATTGTTTGTAGTTTGATAACGTTTGACTAAAGTACCACGTTCGGTACCAAGAACTAAAATCCAATAAACACGTTGTCCCTCATTGAAAGAGGCATTAGTTGTGGGTACAAGGGTCAACCAAACAAACATAGTGCCATCACTTGAGGATTCGAAGGTAGAGTAAGAATTGGTTTGGGTTAAATCTCTAATAGAATTATATAAATAAGTATTATTTTGATGGTTGAAATGCAAATTATTTCCAGCACCGTTATCAGTTTCAACATTTCCAGTAAAACCTACATTTCTACCACCAGAAAAGTATCGATAAATTGTATTTGGATGTAAATTTTCTAACTTCACCAAAGCAAAAGTCGGAATACGAGTCCCAAAAGTGCCAACCCCTTTTAAAAATTTAGGAACAAAAATCTCTGAAAATGTAGGTAATGGTCTAACATTCACATTAACAATGTTGGAACTGGAAAATCCAGGTGAAGCTGCGAAAACTTGATAAGTTCCAGGACCGTTAAATGTTACATTATCAATTCTGGCTATACCATTAATGAAATTAGCACTTATTTGGAAATTGGTAGGTCCATTAAAATAAATTGTTGCTTGATAATTATGGTAATAGGAATTAGTGGTATTATCAGAATTAACAGCACGCAAAGTAAATTGTGGCACTGGAGAACTAACGTGTAACTTGGTATACAAATTTTCAATTACAATGGAAGAAGGTCCCTGTATAACTCCAAGATTAACTTGTGTTGGAGAAAGTGGATCGCCGGAAAGAACCTCTGCTCGAATAGTAATATTTCCAGTGACATTGTAAACCAAGTCTTGAAATTGAACATTGGTAGATTTATAAGGAATAACTCTGGTCAATGTTCCAAGCAAAGTACCACTTCCACTTTCCAGTGATAACTTAACAGTAGTGTTTTGAGCTACCTTTTTAGCATTACCATCGTCGTCTACAGAAGAAACCATAAGTGAAAATGGAACGTTAGTCAAAGGAAACTGCGGAGTAATGTTTGATATTTGCAATTTAGTACCACCACCCACAGAAGAAACACTCGTAACATTTATGTCATCAACTCGAAGCTCGGGCCGATTACCAGAACCAGTGCCAACAAAGTAATATTTCCATCTAAGGTAAACAACCGGTTGGTCCTCAGCATCGGTTGGCAAAGTGACACTAAAAGACTGGGTATGCGGTGGAAGGGTTACTGGATTTGGGTGTCCAACATATTCGTTATATGTATATTCCACGGGAAAGCCATTTTGGTCCCTCACATCGGTAAAACTACCCAAATCACCAATTCTATATTGTAATCTTATTCTATATTCTCTAGTAGTAGTTCCAGCAATTCTCCAAAATCCAGCTTTCCACGAGACTTGAATATTGGATCGGTTTGTTGTGTTAAGAGCAAGAATCGCTGCCCCCAGATTTCCACTGGTAGAAGTATTAACAAAAGAAAAACCATCTGTTCCCAAGCCATTTATCCTAGAACCAGATGTTAAATTATATGCAGCAGTGTAGTTTGTGGTCATTTCTGTTGCAAGAAATGGATCTTGTGTAGAGGTTCTATGAAAAATCATAGAGGTCGGATAAGTACCAGCGGGGTTAGAAGCGCTCCACTCTGTCAATTGGTAGTTACTAGTGGATAAATCGAAAGGGGTGGGAAAAGTAATTTGTGAAAATAAAAAGTTAGTAAATAAAAATAAAAAAATAAATGAAAGAAATAATTTTTTCATAGCAACTCCAAGAAATTTATAAGTTTAAACTTTTAAAAAAGCAAAATTAAAAAAGAAGTATTTTAAATTTGTTAAAAATGAGTTAAAATATTGCTACAAAGTAATAATGTTTAACTTGTTGTTTCTGACAATTTGTATGCTTTCTTAATTCTTTGTTGTTATTAAAATTTCTTTAACATACATCAGGAAGGCATTGTACCTGTGTCTATCATAACAAACATTTTATGGAGGACTACCCAAGAGAGATTCCTTTTAATTGAATTCCCCGAAAGATGTTCTGCTTTTGGTTGGCAAATATTAGAGAATCAGGAAATACATAATCGTATTTTTTTTCACTAACGCACTAAACCAAATTTGATAAACAAGATAACTCATAAATACAGTAAAAACTAATATATTTTTTGTCAATTCGATTTGATTTATCGACTTGATTTAATGTAAAATATTTTTCGTTTGCCTTACCCAAGAAAAATAATAAATTAAAATAGCATTATAATGTACTATTTATTAAGTAATGCTGGTTTTTATGCAATCTTAACAAATCTTTAAATCATTCCCCATTTTTTGTAAAACTTGTAATTTTCGTAAGTTTGTAATTTTATTAAGATTTGATTTTTATGCAAGATAAATATCCGAAATCATATTCACCAAGGAAAGTTGAAAAAAAATGGTATGAAATTTGGCAAAGTATTCAACTTTACGTCGCAGCTAATGATAATTCTAAACCAGCATACAGCATCTTGATGCCCCCACCTAATATCACTGGAATATTACATTTTGGGCATGTGCTAAACATTACAATCCAAGATATTTACATCCGCTGGAAAAGAATGCAAGGATATGAAACCTGTTGGTTTCCTGGGACAGACCACGCAGGAATTGCAACCCAAACCCGTGTAGAAAAGGAATTAGCAAAGGAAGGGTTAACTAGGTACCACCTAGGGAGGGAAAAGTTCCTTGAAAAGGTTTGGCAATGGAAAGAAGAATACGGAGGGATAATTCTAAAGCAACTTCGCGAATTAGGAATTTCTTGCGACTGGACACGAACACTTTTTACAATGGATGAATCAGCCTCGAACGCTGTTCGAGAAGTCTTTATTCGATTGTTTGACGAAGGTCTGATCTACCGTGGAAAAAGGATTATCAATTGGTCTCCTCTTTCTCGTACTGCCCTTTCCGACGAAGAAGTTGAATTTCGCGAAGTAAAAGAGCATTTATTTACCCTTCGTTATTACTTTGTCGGGTCGGATAAATATTTGCGTGTTGCAACTGTCAGACCGGAAACAATTTTTGGGGATGTTGCCGTTGCAGTTAATCCAAACGACGAAAGATACAAACATTTCATAGGTGAAAAAGTAATTGTGCCACTAGCTAATCGAGAAGTTCCAATAATAGCCGACGAATATGCAGACCCTACGTTTGGAACTGGTTGCGTAAAAATCACACCAGCCCACGATCCTAACGATTTCGAGGTTGGTTTGCGACACAATTTACCTACTGTCAATTCAATGAACCCCGACGGTACTTTAAATGAATATGCTGGTGAATTCAATGGGCTTGAAAGATTTGAAGCAAGAAAAAAGATAGTTGAAAAATTAAAAGAAAAAGATTTGATTGAGAAAATAGAAGACTATATTCACAATGTCGGTTTCTCGCAACGAGGTGGTGAACCTATAGAACCCTATCTTTCGAACCAATGGTTTGTCCAAATGAAACCTTTGGCAGAACTTGCACTGCAACCTGTTCTTGATGGAAAAATTAAATTTTACCCCAAACATTGGGAAAAAACATACCAGCATTGGTTAGAAAATGTTCGCGATTGGTGCATTTCTCGTCAATTATGGTGGGGACATAGAATACCAGTTTACTATACACCAGATGGCAGATTCACTGCTGCAAGAAATGAAGAGGAAGCAAGAATAAAATTAGATATTAATCCTTACATACCTTTGGAGCAAGACCAAGATGTGTTGGATACTTGGTTTTCTTCGTGGCTTTGGCCCTTAACTACAATGAGATGGTTGCACGATGGGATTACCGAAGACACCTTGGATTTGAGAAAATTTCTCCCAACGGATCTGCTCGTTACTGCACCCGACATTATTTTCTTCTGGGTTGCAAGAATGATAATGGCAACAATGAAATTTAAAAATCAAATACCTTTCAAGGAAGTTTACTTTACTAGTACAATTCGCGATGGACTTGGACGAAAACTAAGCAAATCCCTTGGAAATTCACCAGACCCACTAAACATTATTGAAAAATATGGTGCCGATGCCACTAGGTATACAATGACCTTTCTTTCACCACTCGGGCAAGATGTAAGAATGGAAATCGATGTAAAAACCCAAGATATACCATCGATGGAAATTGGAAGGAACTTTGCAAACAAGATCTGGAATGCTGGTCGATTCCTTTTGCTCAAACGGGACGCTATTGATTTATCCAATAATCACACGACAAAATGGGTACATGAATTAACTGAAGACAAAATTTCGTATGCAGATAAGTGGATACGCTCTAAACTTCATTCAACAATATTAAATGTTAACCGAAACCTCGAGAATTATCGAATAAACGACTACGCAAAAATTCTTTATGATTTTATCTGGCGAGATTTCTGCGATTGGTATGTCGAAATTCTTAAAGTAGAATTGTCTGAGGCAAAAGAAGTTTCTTTCAATAAAGCTCTGATGAATTTCGCATTGGATATATTTGAAAATATTCTGAAACTTATCCATCCAGTTATGCCATTTATTTCTGAAGAACTTTGGCATCTTTTGAAAAATTACGACCAAAATCGAAGTATTAGCCTTGAACCATTTCCTACATACAATGAAAATTATATCGACGAAAAAACCGAAAAGAACTTCGAGTTATTCCAACTCATTGTCGAAGAAATAAGAAAACTCCGTAATGAAATTGGCATCGAATCTAGCAAAAAGATTGACTTAATACTGACAACTCAGAACGAAGAAATTCTTTCAATGCTTACGGAAAACAAAGATGCTTTGTCATTTCTTGTTCGTGGAAATGAAATAAGTATTTTAGACAAAATTCAAGTGAATCTAAAAGCAATATCAAGCGTTGTTAGAGATTGCGAATTACATTTGTTAATAACAGAAGATATCGACATATCGAGGGAACGCGAAAGAATATCGAAGGAAATTGAGCGACTTACCAATAACATTGAAGGTATTAATAAAAAACTGGACAACCCATCCTTCTTAGCAAAAGCAAATCCAGAAATCGTTGAAAGAGAAAAGGAAAAACTTGACAGTATGAACAAAACGTTAATGAAACTTGAAAAATTACTAGAAAAGTTGAGTAATCTATGAGAAAAGTGCTAATTGAACCATCCCTTTTGAGTGCAGACTTTTCAAATTTGGAGAAAGAAATTCAATTATGCGAACAGGGAGGTGCCGACCTTTTACACTTAGATATTATGGATGGGTGTTTTGTTCCAAACATTACATTTGGACCACCTATAGTCGAAGCTATACGAAAAGTTACAATGCTGCCTTTAGTTTGCCATTTAATGGTAGTACAACCAGAAAGATACATAGAAAATTTTGCTAAAGCTGGAGCAGATTACATTTCAATTCACTCCGAAGGGCAATTTCATATCAATAGGACTCTTGAAATGATAAGTGGTCTTGGCAAAAAAAGTGGATTAGCATTAAACCCTGGTACTCCTCTTGAATTTGCTTTTGAAAACGCTGGGTATTGTCAGTTTATTCTTTTAATGTCCGTGAATCCTGGTTTTGGAGGCCAAACTTTTATCCCAAGTTTTTTAAAAAGAGCAGAGAGTTTAAAAAATTTTTTAATAAAAAACCGGCTTGAAAATGTTAACATCGAAGTTGACGGAGGAATAAAAATAGACAACGTCCAAGACGTAGTCCGTGCTGGTGCGGACATGGTAGTCTCTGGCTCTGGTTTGTTCAAGGGAAATTTAGTAGAAAACATTAAAGCGATGCGTAAGAAAATTGATGAATTGTTGTCATGAAAATTAAACGAAAGAACAATTGCTGCACTTCAATCAAAAACGCACAAGTTTCTAATTTCAATTTTACTAACTCGCAAGAAAGAAAAAGGTTAGTAATACTTTGGAAAAGATTGGTAAATAACGGAAAAACATGTCCCCGTTGCCTTGGAACCGAGTTAGAATTGGAAAAGGTAGTAAGTTATTTGGATAAAACTCTTAATAAAAACGAAATTGAAATTATCTTGAAAAAGGAAGAAATTTCAAATGTTGATTTTGAAAAAGATCCATTAATTTCAAATCAAATCATAATTAATGAGAAACCATTGGAAGAATGGCTAAATGGTAAAACTGGGCAAAGTTCTTGCTGCGATGTATGCAAAGACATTGATTGCAGAACAATCGAAATTGGAGATATTGTTTACGAAATAGTTCCTTACGACTTAATACTAAAAGCTTGCCTGCAAGTACTCTCAAAATTTGAATTGAGTAGATAAAGCAAAGTATTTTGCATTTCTTTTCGTAGTTCAATATTTTTTCTTAATTTTGTATTTATATCAAATGGCCCTATCGACTAATGGTTAGGTCACCACTCTTTCAAGGTGGTAGTACGGGTTCGAATCCCGTTAGGGTCACAATATTCTACATCAATAATTAATTTATAATTTACATTTGCTTCCCCTAAATTCATAATCTTAAATCAAACTTCATTTACAATTTGAATTTTGCAAAGATTTTTTGATCAATAGTAATACTTACTTTTTGCTAAAAAGAATATTTTTTCACTTTATACTCTTATTACCAGAACAAAAGATTTAATTTTGATTAAAGCATTTCAAAAATTGGCAGGATCAGTTGGGAAAATAAGGTTTTGGCATAAAATTTTTTGCGCTTTGGGACAATTATTCCCCCAAGAAAGCAAAAAGCAATTAAATTTGAAAAAAAATATCGTTAATTTTGCTGTTTATAACAAAAGCTATTGGTCATGAATTGGCATTCTGAATCTTTTGAAAAAGCTTTACAAAATTTTGGAGTAAACAAGGAAAAAGGACTCAACCAAAAGCAGGTTGAAGAAAACAGAAAAAAATTTGGAGAAAATCGACTTATAACAAAGAAAGCAAAGTCCCATTGGATATTGTTACTTGAGCAATTTAACAATCCAGTGATCATTATCTTAATTGTAGCAGCGGTGTTTAATGCATTCATTTCGGATATCAAGGACACTTTCGTCATCGCAGCGGTGGTAATTCTAAATACACTTATTGGCTACATTCAAGAAAGGAAAGCTTCAGACGCACTTAAAGCTTTGGAAAAGATGGCTGCACCAAAAGCTCGTGTTATTCGCGATGGACAACAGAAAAATATACCCACTCAGGATGTCGTTTGCGGGGATTTGTTGATACTAGAGAGTGGGGTTCGAGTACCAGCCGACGGGAGGCTTATAGAATCAAACAATCTTTTGGTTGACGAATCCATGCTTACCGGCGAGTCATTCTCAATTGAAAAGCAGTACAATGTGAGAGTCCCTGAAAATGCCCCTCTCGGCGACAGATTAACAATGGTATACAGTGGGAGTATAATACAAAAGGGAAGAGGAATTGCAGTAGTAACTGCCGTAGGGCAAGATACTGAATTTGGAAAGATAGCACAAAAAGTTTCTGAAGCTGAAGAAAGCCAGTCGCCACTTCAAATTCAAATTGCAAAATTTGGCAAGGCGCTAAGCTTAGCCATTTTAATAGTCATTGCTTTGATTTTTGTGATAGGTTATTTGCGAGGTAACGAATTTATCTTAATGTTCCTTACTTCTGTTGGATTGGCGGTCTCTGCAATTCCCGAAGGGCTACCGGTAGCGGTCACTATAACTCTTTCAATAGGCCTCTCGCAAATGGCACAACATAAAGCAATTGTAAAAAAGCTTGCTGCAGTTGAAACACTTGGTAGTACTAATATTATTTGCACAGACAAGACTGGAACACTTACAAAAAACGAAATGACTGTAACTAAATATATTCTTTGTGATGATGTTTACGTTGTTACTGGTTCTGGATATGGAAAGAAGGGTTACGTCATAGATAAGAAAACTGGAAAAGTTATTCATTATGATTACAAAGAACCTGTAAAAGTGGCTGCTTACGTATCTGCCTTATGTTCAGAAAGCATGATTAAATCTGAAAATGACCAATGGATAATAACTGGCGACCCTACAGAAGGAGCATTAATGATTGCTGCAAAGAAGTTAAATTTTAATTGGGACGATGTAAAAGTATTTGTGGACATTCCATTTGAATCGGAACACCAATTAATGGGCGTTCGGGCAGAAATCGATGGCAAGGTATACGTTCTAGTAAAGGGAGCCCCCGAGAAAGTTTTGCAAAGATGCAAATATTCTATCAAAGAAGATGGGAGTTTACAAGATTTACAAAAAGAAAAGGTTGAGGAAGAAATCAATAATTTGTCTGCCGAAGGGTTGAGAATACTAGCTTTGGCTTACAAAAATACCCAAACAAATGAATTTACTACTTTGGAGCATTTGACCGAACTAATTTTTGTTGGATTCGCTGGCATCGAAGACGCGATTCGACCTGAGGCAGTAAAAGCAGTAGCCGATTGCCATCGTGCAGGGATTAAAGTTGTAATGATTACCGGAGATCATGTAAAGACTGCTAAAACTGTTGCAAGAAAAGTAGGTATAAGTAGAAAAGAAACCGAACCATATACTCTTTCTGGAGTAGAACTAAATAGTATTAATGACGAAGAATTATTCAAACTTGCACCTAAGGTGGATGTTTATGCAAGGGTTGTTCCGGAACACAAATTTAGAATAGTAAAACAATTGCAAATGAACCAAAACATTGTGGCAATGACCGGAGATGGTGTTAATGACGCACCTGCTTTAAAGCAAGCCGACATTGGAGTAGCAATGGGAAGTGGAACCGATGTTGCTCGAGAAGCAGCACATATGGTTTTATTAGATGACAATTTTGCAACAATTGTAGAAGCTGTAAGACGAGGAAGAATAATACTAAATAATTTACGCCACATACTTTTGTATATACTTTCAACAAGTGCTGGAGGTTTGTTGACAATTGCTGCCTCGGTATTGTTGGGGTTCCCATTACCATTACTTCCTGCTCAATTACTCTGGGTTAATCTTGTAACAGATGGTACTTCAACCTTCCCACTTGCTTTTGAGAAAGAGCATGGTGATGTAATGGCGTTCCCACCTAGGAAGAAAAACGAACCCCTTGTGTCACATTCCATGGTTTATAGAATAATATTTTCTGCAATAGTAATGGCAATAGGAACTTTAACCTTGTTCTTCATTTACTTAGGTGGCTCATTCTATCCAGACCCCGAGACATTAGATAAAGCAAGAACGGTTGCCTTTTGTACTTTGGCTTTCTTTCAAATTTGGAATGTTCAAAATTCACGTTCATTAGATCGATCTTTATTTTTTAATTTGAAATACTCTGACCAAGAGAGACTTGATAGAGTAGCTTTTTCAAAAAATTTGGTGCTTTTTGCTGTGATGCTGTTAGCAGTATTTTTACAGATTTTCGCTGTATCAACTCCTTTTATGAATGTATTAATGGACACCGTACCCCTTTCACTCGAAGACTGGTTACTTGTCTTTGCAACTACTTCTAGCATAATTGTATTCGTCGAACTCCACAAGTATATTACTGCAATAATAAGAGCAAAAAAAATAAAATCAGACTAATTCTTTTTGAGATTTTTTCATCCTATCAATAGTAGTTATTTTAAGTTAACTACATTTGTGAAACTGAAGGAGTAAAATTTATACTACATTTTTTGTAATCAATAGGGAAATAATTTCATTTATTAAAATCAGCAGAAAGTAATTTGACAAAATTTTCTCATAAACTTAATTTTTGAATTAAGATAAACAAAACAATTCCTAACAAGACATTGTAAGAAATTAATACCACTTCATTATACACTATTTAATCAGTTATTGTTAAGCAAATTTTTAATTTTGCTTTTTTATGTTTTACAAAATGAAAATTTTGTTTTACTTTTTGATTTTCCCCCCAATAATGTTGTATGCAAATAGTATCGATACTATTTCTGCTTACAGCCTCTCTAAACAATTTATCGAAGAACTAAATTATTACAATCTAATTATTAAAACTGGTAAGAAAAGCTTTTCAAATTTCTACATTGGCTTAGACCTCAACACAATACTTAAAGTTTTCAATTCAAACATCAATTCTTTGAAAAAAATTCAATTTCTTTCGAATGACTCTCTTTGCTGGGAAGTTGCAGAATTGCAAAACTTCAATTTCATCTGGTTTTTTCAGCAAAAGAGATACAAGTATAAAGACACACTTAGTTTTTCGGAAAGCAAACAGGCCAAGAAAATCGCACTTGATAAGGTTTACGCTGGATACAAATACCTAAATCCCATAAAAATCATTTTGAGGAATCCAAATGAAGATTTAGATAGCAAAAATCTTGCATTATACACTTTGGTTTATTCTGGAAATAGATTCCTTTTCTCATTACCCAATGTTACAAAAATAATTTTTTACAGGTAGCAATTGTCTAACAAAATCAAATGAAAATGAAAGCAAAAAAAATTGTAGAATGTGTCCCTAATTTTTCAGAAGGTCGAGATGAAACAGTAATTAACGCAATAGCAAATGCTATCAGCAATACTGTTGGTTGCACCTTGCTTGATGTTGACCCCGGAAAATCGACAAACCGTACAGTTTACACTTTTGTAGGAGAACCTAAAGCTGTAGTAGAAGGAGCATTAAACGCAGCAAAAGTTGCTCGCAAACACATTGATATGCGAAAGCAAAAAGGAGAACACCCCCGAATTGGTGCTTTGGACGTCTGTCCCTTTGTACCAATAGCAAATGTAACAATGGAGGATTGTATTGAGTGTGCTAAGGATTTTGGGAGAAGATTAGCAGAAGAACTTGGTGTACCAGTCTATTTGTACGAACATGCACAACCGATAGAATACAGAAAGAAATTACCTCAAATTAGAGAAGGTGAATACGAAGGTTTAGCAGAAAAACTTAAATTGCCAGAATGGAAGCCAGATTTCGGACCTGCTGAATTTATTCCTGAATGGGGTGCAACTGTTACCGGTGCAAGATTTTTCTTAATTGCTTACAATGTAAATTTACTTGGAACAAAAGAACAAGCCCACAGAATAGCCTTGAACATACGAGAAGCAGGGCGCGGACCTGAACAACCAGGGTTATTTAAAGACGTTAAAGCTATTGGTTGGTGGGTGGAAGAATACAATATGGCACAAGTTTCGATTAATTTGACCAATTTCCAAGTTACTCCTCCGCATGTAGTTTTTGAAGAAATAAAGCGACAAGCCCAAGAACTCCAAATTGGGGTTGTTGGCTCTGAACTTGTTGGACTTATTCCCCTTGAAGCAATGCTGATGGCTGCTGAGTATTACATTGAAAAAGAAAACCTTTTTATTCTTGACGAAGACCAGAAAATCAAATTAGTTATTGATAGACTTGGGTTAAACTCAATTACAAAATTCAACCCAAAAAAGAAGATTATCGAATATATGATAGAAGAAGAACCAAACGAGCCTCTTGCTCAAAGTACCTTAAGGGACTTCATAATAAAACTTTCAGCAAGGACCCCAGCCCCCGGTGGAGGTTCTGCTTCTGCTGCAATTGCCTCCATGGGAGTAGCTTTAGGCTCGATGGTTGCACAGCTAACCTATGGAGTAAGAAAATTTGAGCACCTTACCAATGATCTTAGAAAGATAATTCCCACATTGTATTTCAAAACCCGAGAGTTGATTTCTATGATTGACGCTGATGCTAATGCATTTAATGAATATATGGAAGCCCTTCGGCTACCCAAAAATACACCCGATGAACTAGAATTTCGAAAAAATGCAATTCAGGAAGGATTGAAAAAAGCTATTTTGGTACCCTTCACAACAATGAAATTAGCTTTCGAATGTTGGGAACCGATGAAAGAAGTTGCAAGAATAGGCAATTTTGCCTCGAAATCGGATGTAGAAGTAGGAGCAAAAGCACTTGAAACAGGAATTTGGGGAGCTTATAAGAATGTATTGATAAATCTTCCTGGTATCGAAGATAAGGAATTTGCAAGCAAATTACAAAGCGAAGCAGAAAATATTGTTGAAAGATCTAAAAAATACTTGGACCAAATATTGGAGATAATTGCCTCGAGAATATCTTAATTAATTTAATTATTGTATTTTCAAAAATTAATATCTTATTTTTTATGAAAATCTCTAATTTTTTTTTCATCCAAATTGATGACATTGCACACAAAGGCATGTAAAAAGTTGGAATTGAGTTTTAAATTTCACAGGAAGTGCAATTCTTTAAGCTATAAAAAAATATTTTTGCAAAAATCAATTATTTTATGTTAAATAGGTATATTTATAAATTATCAAATGGGTTATATTAATTTGAATTATAGACATATTTTTAAATAAAGTTTTGTAATTTTAAATAATTGATTTTACAATTTATTGATATGAGTGTAGAACAAGTTAATGAAAAGCGATTAATCAAAACTCTACAGTTTGGTACATTGGAAATAGAACCACATCATATTTTCTACTTCGAAAACGGAATACTAGGATTCGAAGATTTGCACGAATTCGTTTTAATTGCAGACGAAGAGACTCTCCCATTTAAATGGTTAATCTCTATTGAAAAACCAGAAATTGGTTTCCCGTTGCTTAGCCCATGGCATTTGGATCTAATGTATGATCCCGGACCAGAATTTGATTTGGAAAAGCTCGTGTTGATGGTAATAGTTACACTCGAAGACGATAAAAAGCAAATGACTGCCAATATGAAAGCACCAATAGTTTTTGACGTTGAAAGCCAAAGTGGCTTGCAGGTAATCCTACCTAGCGACAAATATTCAACCAATTTCGTTATACCAAAGAAAACAAAACAAGAATAAAGGAATATATGCTTGTATTATCAAGGAAGATTGGAGAAGTCGTTACAATAGGGTCCACAGTGAAAATTATTGTTTTAGGCTATTCACGTGGTGTTGTTCGACTTGGAATTGAAGCACCAAAGTCAATTCCAGTTCATCGAAAAGAAGTTTACGACAAAATAATTGAATTGAACCGGCAAGCTGCAAAAATAGAAGTTGAAAAACTTAAGAATGCAATGAAAAACTTATCTGTAAAGGTTAACAAGAAAGTGCAAGACAATCTTACCCAGCAAACAGTTGTTTTTAACAAGAATAGTAGCACAATTGAAAAAAATCAAGAGGTGAAAAATGGTTGAATATTGTTCATTAATAATAGATGACGATATTTGGATGCAAAGAATATTGTCCAAAACAATGCAAAGTTATGGCTTTAAAAAAACTCTACTTGCTTCGGATGGTTACGAGGGAGTTAGTTTGGCTATTGAACACTTGCCAGATATTATTGTCTTGGATATTTTAATGCCAGACCTTTCTGGACATCAAACTTTAAAGCTATTAAGAACAATCAAATACACAAGAAACATTCCTGTACTAATGGTTTCCGCTCTTTCCGACACCGAAAACCTTGGAAAAGCGATAAAGACTGGGGTTAATGGATTTATTTCAAAACCTTTTACCCGTACTACAGTTTTTGAAAAACTAGTCAGCATTTTTGGTCATGATAGGATGGAAAAAATTTCCGCAGGTCTTCCAATTGATAAATTACATTTTGAAAGCGATTTAGAAATTCCCACCCTTAGGGGAGAAACCATTGAAACAGAACCAGAACTAAGCCCAAGTCAGTCCGAAATTCCCACTACTGGGATGATACAAGAAAAATTATCTAAAAGCTACAAAGAAGAAGATGAACAAAAAAATATTGATGCAATCAAGAAACTGCTTTTAAAAACCAAAAAATCTTCTGAATGACAATTAGAAGATTAAGAGTTGGTTGCAAAGGAAACAAACTTGCCATCCAACAGACACACACAGTACTAAATCTGCTGCTAGAATTCTTTCCTAACTTAATTTTTGAAATAAAATATGTTAAAACAATTAGAAATGAGCTTCTAGATTATTTTGAAATTGGAAGCAACACTTATTTTATTTATGAAATTTTCAATTCTTTACTGAATGATAAAATAGACATTGCTGTACTGAGCTTTAAAGAAATTCCCTTGGATCTACCAGATGGTTTAATAATCGGAGCAGTTTTGCCAAGGAATAATCCTGAGCAGGTTTTGATTTCCAAAAATAATATCTCTTTTGTCAAACTGCCTTTGGGCTCAAAATTAGGTACTAATTCCTTAAGCACGAAAGCACAAATTCTAGCGTATAGACCAGATTTAGTAATTGTCCCAACATGTGGAGACCTCAACGAAAAAATACAAACATTATACAATTCAGACCTAAATGCCATCATAGAAGCGCGAGCAGAGGTTGAACAAATGAAATTACAACACCTCATTACTGAAATTTTTTCCACCGAGGCAATTATACCTGTTGTTGGGCAAGCTGCGATTGGAATTATTTTGCATAACAACAATACTTTTGCACAAGAGATTTTAGAGGGACTCAATGATATCGAAACCGAATATGCCATTCGAGCCGAACGTTCATTTCTTCGCTCAATCGAAGAGGAATGCAGAAAATTTGCTGCTGCACATGCTTTCATCGTTGATTATGAGATTTTCATTCAAGGAATGGTTTCATCTCGAGATGGAAATCAAATTGTTAAACACTCTGTATTTGGACTAGCAATCGAACCTGAGAAAACTGGAACAAAACTTGCCCAACAAATACATTCAATTGAAACAGAATGTAACTTAAAGGATAATCTAATATTTGAATCCAACAGAAAATAAAAAGTTTCTGGGTAGACCGGGTTCGATAAAATATGGAAGATTTGTGCCCTTTTCATAAATTGGATTTAAAAAAGAAGAACTTACATATTTGGTATCTAAAACATTATTGACACTGAAAGCAATTCTAATATTTAATTTTTTATTTATATAAATATTATCATACCAGGCTCGAAAATTAAAAATATTAAAGGATGGAACTTTAATTTTGTTCGCATCGTCACAAAAGTAGCTACTTATACCATTAACAGAGAATTCAAAATTTGCAAAAAATGGAATTGTTAAAGCAGCATAGTAAAAATATTTTGGAACTCCAGGAAGAAAATTATTTTTAAAATCAGCGAAAACTCCTACTTTATTTTTATCATAATGAGAGGAATCAACCTTATAATCGTTAAATTTGCCAACCAAGTAAGTCAAAGAAGCCTTAAAAGAAATACCGTGATCAAACGTTGTTTTCAAAAATCCTTCAATGCCCATTCTACTTGTTTTACCGGCAGAAAAGTAAAACCTACCTTCTCGATATGGGATCAACTCGTTTTTAGTATCAATGAAAAACCCACTTGCTTCAAGCTCAGTGCTCTTTAAAAATCCTGCAAAAGAATAATAAGATTTAAATCCTAATTCATAAGTTGTGGAAACAATTGGTTCTAAAAGTGGATTAATTTGAAATACGGTGTCTTCACCAGGTCTAGGATCAGTTTCGTTCCCAGCGGGCACTTCAATTCCCCCACCAATGTTGCCAAACAACGAGAAATGATCCAGCAATCGATAAGTAAGTCCCACTTTTGGTGTCAATCTGTCAAACTTTTTTTCATCAGCTCTCGAAAACTTAAGGAAGTCTTGGGAGGAATAGGTAACAGCATCGTACCTTAAACCTAAAATCAAGCTTAAATTACCCAATAGAATTTCGTCTTGAACAAACATTCCAAATGTGCTAGCACCTTCTTTTTTGTCGGTTCGTAATTGATTGGAACGATTCGCATTGGTATCGAGTTCATAAAAAAGAATTGCACCGTCCTGCAACGAGTTATCTAAACCTAAAAGCAAAATGTTTGTCAGATTCCAAAAATTTGATTGATTTTGAAAATATAAAGTTGATCCAAGAAAATACCTTGTGAAATCACGAAAAGTTCCTCTTTCAGAACGTTGCAAATACTTCGATGTTAAGAACCCTTGCGCAAAAAAAGAATTATTTTCATTAAAGTTATGTAATAGCGAAACCCCGACCTGTGCAAGTCGATTATTTCTACGTTCTTTGTTTTGTAAATAAATGGGATTTGCTGCCTGGGGCAAACTATCAAATGTAGCTTGAGTAAGAGCGCCCGGAATGTGAAACAAATTTTTAGTTAAATTAATATTGACTTGCAATGTGGTTGGATAAAACTCTTTTTCTCCATTATCTATACTTAAACCTAAAGGTGTTTTAATTCCAAAGTTAAACAGAAGCTTTTCAGAATTGGAATTTGCTCGCCACCCATCGAATTTATTGTAAAGCGAGTTAAGGTAAACTACGCCCTTGGATCCCAAATTCGATTTAAAATGCAAAACATTTTTGTCTAAACCCCAGCTACCTATAGATTTAGTAAATGAAATTGAGGGAGTGTTGTTCGAAGGTACTGTTGAAAAGCTAAATACTGCTCCAGCAGCATTACCCCATAAAGCTGAAGCATTAGATCTAATAATTTCAATATTTTCAACGAAAGAAATATCGAAAAAATCTAAAGAGGTTCTTCCATCGGGCTCGGTTTGTGGGATTCCATCGAGAAAAAACTTTAAGCCTCTTACTGTACCACTGTTTGACCGGTCACCCGCACCTCGGGAGCCAAAACCACGAACTGTTATTCTTACATCCTGAGAACCTCCCCTTTGCTGGGCGAGGACTCCTGGTACATAAATCAATGGTTCCTCTAAAGACAAGCCCCGTAACCCAAGAAATTCTTTAGAATTGATAAAGGAAACTGACAATGGAACTTCCATTAACTTTTCAGGGTAACGGAGAGCCGAGATTACAACTTCTTTAAAATAGAATCTACTTGTATCCTTTTCTCTGGCAAGCAGAAAAGAGAATGTGAAAAAGCACGAAAATAAGAAGAAAGAAAACTTAACAGCTTTCATGCATTTTCCTCCAAAAAGTAAATCATTCCTTGGGAACATCAATTGGAGGCGGTGGAGAAGGAATTGTTTTTGGTATTTGAGCACCTTGTGTAACTGGTTTTATTTCTTGTGAATCGCCAGTTTTCAAAAGGAATTTATTAGCAAGCAAGGAAAGTAATAAAATTGCAATAATTAGAGCACGGGTAGTCTTTTGCAAAAAGTCCATGGTTCGTTGCGTGCCAAACATTGCGCCAAATTGAGTTGTAAGTCCACCGAATGTGGGGGATAAATCGCCTTTGCCAGGTTGCAGTAAAATAACTCCAATTAACAAAACCGAAATAATAACTAATACTATAACAACTAGAGTAAACATATACTAAACCTTTTTAAATTACAAAAATAAGTAAATTCCATTAAATAATTACAATGGCTTAAATAAAATAAAACAAAATAGGAGTAAAGTTATTGCAATATTTACAAAGACAATATTATTCTAACAAATTCTTAATTTTGTATTTCATCTTTTGTTCAATAATGAGGTTATTATGAATATTCTTGTTGGTATTTCAAGAGTTCCCGATACCGCAACAAAAATTTATATTGGAAGCGACGGAAAGTCTATCGATGAAAAAGGAGTAAAGTTCATAATTAATCCTTACGATGAATTTGCTCTTGAAGAAGGATTACGCTTGAAGGAAAAATTTGGGGGTTCTGTTGTAACAATAACTGTTGGACCAGATTCATCCAAGGAAATAATACGCTCTGCTCTAGCAATGGGTGCCGACCGAGCAGTTCTTGTCAAGACCGAGCGAATATTTGATTCTTTTTTTACTGCAAAAAATATCTCAAATTATGCCGGGCAATTCAACCCGGACATAATATTGTTTGGGCGGCAGAGCGTCGATTTCGACTCATTAATGGTTCCAGCTATGGTTGCTGAATTTTTGGGTTTACCTCTTGTTACAATTGTTTCGAAATTAACTATCGAGGGAAGCAAAGTAATTGCAGAGAGAGACGTTGTAGGTGGCAAAGAAATCGTCGAAACAAATCTTCCTTGCGTAATTTCTGCCCAAAAAGGCTTGAACGAACCAAGATATCCAAAACTACCTGATATTTTAAAAGCAAAGAACAAACCCATTGAGGAAATTACACCAGAACAAACAGAAAGCTTAATGGAAATTTTAAAAATGGAAATTCCATTGCGAACAAGAAAGAATAAAATCGTTGGGGAGGACGACTCAGAAATTAGTGAAATCGTTCGATTGTTACATGAAGAAGCAAAAGTTATTTAACAAACTTTGGAGGAAATATGAAAAAGATTTTGGTTTATCTTGAAACAATTGAAAATAAATTAAAAAGAGTATCTTACGAATTAATAACTGCTGGAAGGATATTAGCAGAACAAACGGGAGCAGAACTTTGGGGAGTTGCTATTAATTCGAACGAAGAGGCTTTAATTACTTCGAAAGAATATGGCCTTCCCAATGTTTACTACATTGAATTAACGGACTCCACCAATTACTCTGTTTCTTTATTTTCTAAAGTCATTGTTGAAGTTGTAAAAGAAAAGAACTTTGATCTTTTGCTTTTTCCAGCTCACACGCATGGCTTTGAACTTGCAGGGCGAATTTCTGCAAGGCTCAATGGTGCTTATGTCTCGGACTGTGTAGCTTTAGAAATAAATAATGGCGAGCTTATTGTCAAAAAACCTATTTACGCTGGAAAGGCTCAGGCAACATTTAAATTAAATGGTAAAATTAAAATATGCTCGCTAAGACCAAATGTTTTCACATCGCAAGTACAACCTGTCCACAATTTGAACATAGAAAAATTTGAACCCCACGTTAATAAAGAAGATAATAAAGAAAACGTTGTAAGTATTTTAAAAAACGAAGGGAAGCTGGACGTGCTTGAGGCAGACATAATTGTATCTGGTGGTAGGGGAATAAAAGGCCCAGAAAATTATCATTTAATTGAAAACTTAGCAAATATTTTAGGAGCTGCTGTTGGAGCCTCCCGAGCGGTAGTAGATGCTGGCTGGCGACCCCATAGCGAACAAGTTGGACAAACTGGAAAAACCGTCTCCCCTACCCTTTATGTTGCTTGTGGAATTAGCGGAGCAATACAACATTTAGCTGGAATGTCCAGTGCTAAATATATCCTGGCAATCAATAAAGACAAAGATGCCCCCATTTTCAAAGTTGCTGACTATGGAATTGTTGGTGATTTGTTCAATGTTGTTCCTAAATTAATAAATGAAATAAAAAAGTATAAAGAGTAAAATAAAAACTTTAAAATAAAGTCTTTTAAAAAGAACTTTAAAGAGAAGGTAATGGACAAAGTCGAAGTAAAAGCAATAGGAATTACACAAAGTGCAGATAGTCCGAATGCCTTTGCACTTATTTTGAAAGAAAAAGATGGTACGAGAAGTTTGCCAATTATCATTGGTCCCTTCGAAGCCCAATCCATAGCTCTAGTGCTGGAAGGACTAACAACACCCAGACCACTTACTCATGATCTTATGCGAAATTTAATCGAAAAATTGGACGCGCAAGTGGAAGAGGTATACATAAACGACCTTCGAGATGGAACTTTTTATGCAAGAATTGTATTCGAAGACCCTCCAATTGATGTTGATGCAAGACCAAGCGATGCTGTAGCTCTGGCTCTTCGCTGCCAGGTTCCAATTTTCGTAAACAGCGAAATACTTGACCAAGCTGGTATTACTTTGAACGAAAAGTATAGAGACTTTGAACCAAGAACCGAATCCGATATCTTTGGAAAACCAGAAGAAGAAGAGGAAGAAGAATTTGATATTACAAAAAAAATAGAGCGTGAACAACCAAAGACAAAAGTAGAAATTTTGCAAGAAAAATTGGAAAAAGCAATTAAAGAAGAAAATTACGAACTGGCAGCAAAAATTCGTGATGAACTTAAAAAGATTTTGAAAAGTTGATAGTCACTAGTAATTTTATAGTTTTTGCCGGAGTAGCTCAGTTGGTCAGAGCAGCGGAATCATAATCCGCGTGTCGGGGGTTCAAATCCCTCCTCCGGTACCCTTTGGAGTTTTGCTCCATTTTTTTATGTTATAATTTTATCGTGGTTAATGATGAGAAAAATGTTTTTTTTTATTTTAATCTTTTCTCTTGTTTTGGTAAGTATTTCTTGCCAACAAATAAAAAATATAACTCACACCCTCAGCTCATTTACCTCCTTGCGTTTTAAAATTGAAAACGTATCCGAATTTCTATTAGCAGGAGTCCCTATCGCCACAAAAAATTCAATTAACGATTTTTCTCCTTTCGATGCTGTCAAGATTGGCCAAGAAATCGCAAGAAATAAATTACCTGCTTCGTTTATTATAAACATTGCTGTAAAAAACCCCAATACCGGAGTTGGCGGCACAAAACCTATCCCCGTTACTATAAAACAAATGAATTGGACACTTTTTATAGATGGGGTCCAGACTATCACTGGCAAGTTAAATCGAGAATTTCAATACCCAGCAAACAACACAATCGGTCATTTACCTTTGGAAGTCACAATCGACTTGTTCGAATTTTTTGGCAACCGTGGATACGAGGGCCTAATTAATCTTGCTTTATACTTAGGTGGAATCAAGTCTGACCCATCCAAAGTAGTTGTGGAAGCAATTCCTACTTTTTCTACACCATTTGGGGACTACCAATCTCCCAAAATTAGGATCACTTCTAATAGTTTCAACTAAACCCAAGATGGAATTAATATTTCTTTCATTCGCATTAATTACTTTTTCACTTTTCCTTTCGTTTCTGAATGGAATAGCATCGGAAGCAGACCTTGATACAATTGAAACCGCAATAGGTAAAATAGAAAACAAATACCCCGAAATGCCGGACCCCAAAATATTAGTCACAACTTCCTTTCTGTTTTTCGAATTACTTTTCTATTTTATTTCAGCTTTTTTCCTTGCAATCTATTTTACTTTTCTTTCAGTTATCTTATTTGATTCTTTCATATACTTGGTTTACTTTGTTTTGATGGTATTCGTTTTTCTCTTGCGAACTGCTCTGTACTTTTTAGGTATACGTTTTTCTAATAAACTCATTCACCAATTTCATAAACCAATATTTTTTCTTTTTGCAATTTTTAGATTTTCTGGAATATTTTATCATTGGTTACAAAAGAAAATATCAGCTCGTGAAGAAGAAGCAACATTGGAAGATATTCAAGAGGTTGTCGAGACAGCCCACGACGAGGGGACAATTCAAACTGGCGAGTATAAAATTTTTACCAATGTAATTAAATTTAACCAAGTACCAGTAATGGATGTTATGACTCCTCGGATTGTAATATTTGCTTGCAATGCTGAAATGACCGTTGAAGAAGCAATTAAGTTGCCTGAAATAAAAATTTACTCCCGATTTCCAATTTTTGAAGGTAACTCTCTCGACGACAAAGTTGTTGGTTATGTAGTATCGAAAGACATTTTTCAAGCTGCATTGAACAATAAGTTCGAAATGAAATTAAAAGAATTTGCCAGGGATATTTTCTTTATACCCGAAAATGTAACTCTTGATGATGCACTTAACCAATTTCTTTCAAAAAGACAACATATTTTTCTTGTTGTCGACGAATTTGGTGGCATCGAAGGTCTGCTTACAATGGAAGATTTAATTGAAACAATACTTGGAGAAGAAATTATAGATGAAGCAGATAAATATATCGATTTAAGAGAAGTAGCTAAAAGAAAACGAGAGATTCGAATGAAAATGTTTCAAGATAGTCAACAATCAAACAATGGAATCCCCTTATAATATTTTTTTGTAAATTTGGATTTAAAAATAATTTACATTTTTAACAAATGGAAAACTCTGTTTATAATTCTACAGTTGTAAGTAAAATACTGCTTACTCCAGATTTAATGATTTTAAGAGTGCAAACTGATAAACCACGCCCAAAATTTGAAGCGGGTCAATTCACTCAAATTGGTTTATTGGGAAAAGAACCGCGCTCCAGCAATTCAATTAAAATTGATGAAGATTACGCACCAGAAAAATTAATTAAAAGACCCTACTCAATCGCATCAGCAAACCACGAAACACAAAACTTTGAGTTCTACATTAGCCAAGTAAAGTCTGGGCAGCTTACACCAAGGCTTTTCAACCTCAATCCTGGCAATAGAATGTGGGTCGATACAAAAATAATTGGATTGTTTAAACTTAACGAAACTCCTGCTAATTGCGATATTGTTATGGTTGCGACTGGTACTGGATTAGCTCCATACATTAGCTTCCTTCGTTCCCACATTATGGAAAATCAACATCGTAAACTCGTAGTTATTCATGGTGCATCATATCCCTGGGACCTTGGATATTACAGCGAACTTACCTTCCTTAAATATTCTTTTAAAAATTTTTATTATTTCCCAACATTAGTACACGCTGAAAAAGACTGGAATGGCTTGCGCGGTTACATTGAAGAACACATTAACTATGGTTTGCTAGAAAGGGAAGTAGGAATCGAAATTAATCCCGAAAAAACTCATTTTTTCTTGTGTGGGAATCCCAAAATGGTCGCAAATGTTTCTGAAATTTTAAAAAAATACAATTATACAAAACACACCAAAGCAAAGCCCGGTGCCTTACATGTCGAGGAATGGTAAGTTTTATTTAATCTTTATTGGTTTCATTTTTCTTGTGGGTTGCATTATAGTCAAAGAAAAAGCAACAGAAGAAGAATTCACAACTGAATTCACAATATTAGAAAAGCCATCCATACCTATAGGATACGATGCAATCCGTTCCGAGCGAGGAGATATGATTGCCTTCTTACCCCAAAAATGGTTCTTTATCGACACAGAAGACAAAGGTCCATCGTCTGTATTTTCTGTTGCTGTAAATCCTGAATACTCACTTTCAATAATTTTTTCCCGATTAACTTACAAAATGGATGTTTCTAGTATAATAAAAAAGGATGGCCTTTTGGGCATAGCTGCAAAATGTTTTGAAATAAAGCAAATAAAAAGTTCAAACAACATCAAGCTAATTGGGAATTTTGAACCAATAAAGAATGGACCTCAAAAGTTTTATGTTTTCGCATACGAAAACGTAGCCAACAAACTAAAGGGTAAATCTGCTGTTTTTGTAACATCACTCAACGAAGTGTATGAATTTTCTCTAATACAACTAGATATTGAAGATAAGCAACAAAATTCGGAAACTGAATTCAACAACGTTTTCTTTTCGGTATTGAGTACCATTAGATTCTAATATGAAAATCTCTGATGATACAAAACAAATTCTTGAATTTTTGGATTACACAAGTTCTGGTACATTAAGAAAAAGGAACGATTTAGGTGTTATACTTGAAGTTTTGGCTACTCATAACCAACCTGAACTTGCAAACGAAATAATTTTTTATGGCTCAGCACTTTGGGGAAGTTACCAGATTTATAAGAGAAATGATAAAACAATAGACACAACCAAGCTAAAAAATGAAATTGAAAATTTATTCGACAAAATCGCTAATTTATTAGAGAGAGTTGTTGAAATTTTTGAAGATAAAAATATTTTAGATAGATTTTACCAAGTTTATCTTCACGATGATATTGGTGCAAGAAGGAATATTATCGATCTTTGCTATGATTTAAATGAATTAAAAAAAGTACAATTGAGGCTAAAAGGTAAGAAGTAGATTAAAAGCCTTTTTCGTTCAATAATTTATCGAGTTCGTCTTCTGTTGTGATTTTAATTGTTCTACCTTTACTTCCATCAAAAGGACCAACGATTCCAGCCAGTTCGAGTTCATCCATTATTCTACCAGCCCGGTTGTATCCAATCTTTAATCTTCGTTGCAACATCGACACTGAAGCTTGTTGATACCGAATAATTAGTCGTGCGGCTTCTTCGAAAAGGGGATCGAAGCCTTCCCTATCGATTGTGTCCTTTGATGATTTTCCGTCTTCGACTTTTGGCAAGTAATATGGTTTAGAATAACCTTTTTGGTTACCAATAAAATCACAAATTTTTTCAATTTCCTCTGTTGTTAAAAAAGCATTTTGAATGCGGATTGGATTTGGCCAACCGCTGGGTAGAAACAACATATCTCCGTTTCCAAGTAATTGTTCTGCTCCAATCGTATCAATGATTGTACGGGAATCGACACGTGAAGCAACTAAATAAGCAATCCGTGCAGGAAAGTTAGCTTTGATCAATCCTGTAATAATATCTACCGATGGTCTTTGAGTAGCAACGACTAGATGGATTCCAACTGCACGTGCAAGCTGGGCTAAGCGAATTATCAATGCTTCGATTTCCTTTCCAGTAGTAAGCATAAGATCGGCAAGCTCGTCTATTATCGTTACAATATATGGCATAGGCCTATGAACAAATTCCAAATCATTACGGAAGAGACCTTCTCTAACTTTTTTGTTGTATTCAAAAATATTTTTCTGCTGTACAGAGGCAAGAATATCGTAGCGACTTTGCATTTCAGCAATTAAAGCTTTAAGTACAAGTACTGCATCAGCGGGTTCGGTTACAATTGCATCTTCTATTTCTGGGGAAACGGCAAGAAAATGATAAAGAAGCTGTTGATAATGGGTTAATTCAACTTTTTTGGGATCGATGATAACAAATTTCAAATTTTGTGGATTCATTCTGAAAATCAGAGAAGCAATAATTGTGTTAATTCCAACGCTTTTGCCAGAACCCGTTGCCCCAGCTATAAGAAGATGAGGCATTCTTGCAAGGTCTTCGACAAAAACTTCGCCAGAAATAGTTTTACCCAAAATAATTGGCAGATGGTAGTTGGGATTAAACCTTGCATTTTTTAAGCAATTCCCAAATCGAACTACCAAGGGCTTTTTGTTTGGGATTTCAATTCCGACAGTACCTTTTCCTGGGACAGGAGCAATAATCCTTATTCCTTTGGCTTTCAAACCAAGAGCAATGTCGTCGGCAAGACTTTGTATTCGGCTAATTTTTATTCCGGGTGCGGGAACAAATTCATATTGAGTAACAACGGGACCGGGGGTAACAGTTAGATTTTCAATATAAATTTTGAATGTTTCCAGTTTTTCTTGCAAAAGTTTCGCATTTTGTTTCAATTCCTCTTCGTTTATCTGAAATTTGCTCTCATCATCGATAAGCAAATCAAATGGTGGTGGAGTAAAATTAATTTTTTCGTCAAGTGTCAAGGTTGATATAGGTGAAAATAAATTGCCTTTCAAATCCTCTTCATCTCTCTCCTCGTTTTCTTCCTCTTCAACGATAACAACTATTTTTTTATCGGAAATTATTTCGTTTTGGTTAGAGGGTTCAAAGTCAGTCTGCTCTTGTTCAGCATCTATTAAAGCTTCTTGAGAAACAACTTCGACATATGGTTGGGTGTCTTTTTTCTCAGTTAAGTCCTCTGCCGAGGACTCGAAACTTCTAATTAGAATTTGAGCTGTTTCTTTATCTTCGATACTTTCTTCGGAGGGTAAATTTGCTGTTAATTCCGAAATTTGGTTCTGATTATCAATTTCATTCTTATTTTCCTTTGAAGATTCTTTTACTTTTTTATCCTTTTGAAAATTTAGCTTAACTGATCCAAGTGCTTTTGCAATATATCTTTCAACATTAATATCAAAGGAAAAGACAAAAATTAGTATCAAAACAACAAAATAAAAGAAAAATGCACCGAATTTCCCAATGAAATTGGTTGCAACAGTTGAAAGGAAAAGACCCACAGACCCTATCCAATAATAAGAAATAGAAATTTGAAGGAGTGAATTAATAGAGCCAATAAATCCACTTGCAGAAAAGGCAAAAAGCAAGATTGATATTGTCCAATAAACAAGTTTACCAGAAAATCTATGAGTAATAAGAATCTTAATTGACCAAGCAAATAATAAAATTGGAAAAAACAAAGAAAAGTAACCAATTGTTTTTGTTACAAAGAAATGAGAAATAAAAGCACCAATTGGGCCCATCAAATTTGAAATTTCTTGTATCCTCGAAATGACTTCTTCTTTTCCAAAGATAGCGTTGAAATAATCCTTGAAAGTAAAACCAATTACAAATTCGTCTGCAGGGGAAAAAGATAGAATAGAAAGTATGACAAAAACGGAAATAATTGCACCTATAATTGAAATGATACGTAACCACCTTTGATAATCACGCAAGATTTGATTTCGTAATCCCGCCTCATCATCATTGTTTTTCATCTCGTTTAGAGATGATTCTCGTCTGACTTTTTTGTAACGTATTTCAACTTCTTTGTCTTTTACCATTTTAACTTAAGTTGAAACTATAGACAAACCATTGGAAGATGGTAGAATTGGTATGCTTTCTAACGAGAAAGCAATGTCAAGGTCCTTTTCGAAGCCTAAGTGAATTAGTTGTTTGCTATGTTCTGTAGTTTTTGCAAAGGACAAAAAGTCGTTCCGATGAACCTTTGCTAAATCTAACGAAGCAATAGCCGCATCGTTAAAATCAAAGGCATTCACATTTTCTAATTTACTTTGCAAAAGTTCAATAAAGAAACCGCAGAATAATGCATCCTCGAAAGTGAATTTGTTATCTTGTCCAGCGCAAATCAACAGAATATGAGAAATGTCTTTTATATTGTTAATAATCTCTATGACTTTGCTAATGAGAACCGAAGAATTCGCAAAGCAACCAATATAAAAGAATGGGAAAGGAAGTAACCGTTTAAATAGCAAGCTTCCATTAGTAGTGTTTAATATCAAAGTTTTGCCTGCGACTAAATCTGTTTCATATTCTAGGGGAGAATTCCCAAGATGGTAACCTTCAATTTTATTACCATTTCTTTCGCCGCACAACAATGCGGTCGACCTATCGAACTTAAAGTAAATTCCTAAAGCATCCTCCGAACTACCTACTGGAATGATTTCTTTTGCACCAGATTGTAAAGCTTTGCAAATAGTGGTACCGGCCCGTAAAATATCAATACCAATAACAACCACATTGTCTTTACGATACGAGGTTGTAAACTCCGATGGTGTAAAGAAAACATCAACTCTAATCATCCCCGCTACTTCCTCGATTATAATTTAAAACTCAAAATTAAATAAAAAAAATCTAATTTCTTCTTATGTATTTTTTAAAAATAATAAATTATGAAACCATATAAAGCTGAATTACTTTTACTGGTGATTACAATTGTTTGGGGAGCAACCTTTTCTTTTACCAAAATTGGCTTAGAATTTTCTTCACCAATGCAATTCTCTTTTTTCAGATTTTCCATCGCTCTATTTTTGACAATTTTAATTTGGTGGAAAAATTTTTTTTCCATTTCAAAAAAAACATTGATTGATGGCATTATACTTGGTTTTTTTTACTCTGGTGGTTTTATCTTGCAAATAATTGGATTAAATTATACCACAGTTACAAAATCAGCTTTTATTACTGGGCTAGCAGTTGCATTTACTCCATTGGTTTATAAACTTGTCGAAAACAAAAGGATATCAATTTTTCAATGGCTTGGAGTTGGAGTTGTTTTGCTTGGACTTTGGTTTTTCACTAACCCAAGAATGAACAACATTAACATTGGTGACGTTCTTACCCTATTTTCATCTTTCTTTTGGGCTTTTTATATTGTGTATATGAATAAGTTTACCGCCGATATAATTGAATTCAAATTTACCATACAATTAGTAATTGCTCAGTTTATTGTTGTTTTTCTATTTAGTTTAATTGGTATGCTTTTTTTTGAAAGTAATGCCAAGATCGAAATTAACCCCAAATTAATAAGTGCACTAATTTACAATGGAATAATTGCAACAATTATCTTAACAACCATTCATACCAGTGTTCAAAAGTATACAACCCCCGTCAAAGCAGCTTTGATTTTTTCGCTTGAACCAGTTTTTGCAAGCATTTTTGCGTTTATTATTTTCAAGGAAATATTTAGTACAATAGAATATTTAGGAGCAATTTTAATACTTATCGGGGTATCTATCTCAGAATTTGGTAGTCTTATTTTAAAGAGAAATTTTGACGAAATAAAAATTTAAATTTACTAATACTCTCTGTCCCTCGACAAATCAATTCTTAAACTGGGTTTTATCATATTTTCTGGCTTTAGAATTTCTTCTAATTGTTCCTTTGTAAGCAAATTTTGTTCTAAGACTAATTCATAAGGGGATTTCCCAGTTTCCAAAGCTTCTTTAGCTAACTTCGTAGATGTTTCATAGCCTAAATATGGATTTAACGCAGTTACTAAACCGATTGAATTTTCTACATACTCCCGGCATTTGCTTTCATTAGCAGTAATTCCTTTGATACATCTATGGTTAAAAGTGTCTATTCCATTACGAAGCATTTCAACCGACTCGAAAATGCTTTGGGCAATAACTGGCTCAAATACATTAAGTTGAAGTTGTCCAGCTTCTGCTGCAAGCGTTACAGTTAAATCATTTCCAATGACTTTGAAAGCAATCTGGTTGACAACTTCGGGAATAACTGGGTTTACCTTGCCAGGCATAATGGAGGAACCCGGTTGCATCTTTGGTAAATTAATTTCGTTAAATCCAGCTCGTGGACCGGAGCTTAACAAACGTAAGTCATTGGCAATTTTTGATAATTTAATAGCAAGTCTTTTAATTGCAGAAGAAATCATAACAAATGCACCAGTGTCTTGGGTTGCTTCCACTAAATTATCTGATAGTAGAAGAGGCAAACCTGTTATTTCACGCAAATATTCTAAAGCAAGAGTACGGTACTGCGGATGAGTATTAATTCCGGTACCAATTGCAGTACCTCCGAGATTTATTTCAAGTAGTAGTTCGGAATTTTGTTTAATTCTGTCGATTTCTTCTTCTAAAGTTACAGCAAAAGCTTCGAATTCTTGCCCAAGTGTCATTGGAACAGCATCCTGAAGTTGAGTTCTCCCCATTTTTAAAATATGGGAAAATTCTTTACCTTTATCCCTGAAGGAATTAATAAGTTCTTGCAGAACTGGGATTAACTTTTGTAAAGCATAGATAAAAGCAATCCTAAGGGAAGTCGGATAAACATCATTTGTGGATTGTGAAAGATTAACATGATTGTTGGGATGACAATATTCATATCTACCAAACTCATAACCCATAATCTCGAGAGCCCTATTAGCAATGACTTCATTTGCATTCATATTTGTAGAAGTACCTGCACCTCCCTGAATCATATCGACAACAAAATGGGTGTGGAATCGACCGTCAATTATCTCCTTGCAAGCTTGAACAATAGCATCTTTTATTTTTTCGGGAATTAAACCGAGGTGGAAATTGGCAAGGGCACATGCATATTTCACTTGTGCAAGTGCCACAAGTAATTCTGGAAAATGATTAATTGGTATTCCGGTAATTGGAAAGTTCTCCAAAGCACGAAGAGTTTGGATGCCATAATAGAGCTCGAATGGAACTTCACGTTCGCCAAGTAAGTCGTGCTCAATTCTAACACGGCCAGAAATATACTGAGCTGCTGCATTCACAACTTGATTTGTGGCTTGCCTCATCCTACGGGAAATAACTTTGCTAATCTCGGATATTATCTTCGAAGCTATCTCGGGATTTTCTTTTAGAAAAGATTGGAATTTTTGTCTGCTGATGAAAATTATTTTCGAGGGTTCTTTGGCAATGGCATTAGTGGAGTGTGGATAATCATCCAAAAGTGCACCCTCCGAAAGAAAATCATATTTATTGAAAAAGGCAAGTTTTTTAATAGCACCCAAAGGCGACTTTTTATATAGCTCAATTCTTCCTTCTTTTACGATATACATTCCTTGGCGTGGAGCATTTTCTACAAACAAATGCTCGTTTGGTTCGATTTCCAAGTATTCAATATTTTGAATAATCCTTGAGATCTCGTCTTGGCTTAAGTTAGCAAATATATCTACCTTCTTCAAAAATTCAACCAATGTTTGCATTTGACTCAACCCTTAATTATATAAAGAAATTTTCTTTTTCCGTATTTAATTAGTCTTTTTGTGGTTAAATTGATGGTGGCATCAATTTCTAATATCCTATTTCCATCAACGTAAACACCACCTTGTTCAATCAAGCGCCTTGCTTCTTTTTTAGAAGGAGAAAGCCCAGAAGAAACAAGTATATCAACCAAAGGACAAATTTCAACCTCAGAATTAACTATAAAAGTTTCTACTTCATCGGGTATTTCTTTTTTTGCAAATATTCTATCAAATTCTTCATGAGCTTTATCCGCAACTTCATTGCCATAATACAAAGAGACTATCCTTTTGGCAGTTTCCGCTTTAGCATAACGAGGGTGCAAGATGCCTTTTTCATACTCTGAAATAAATTTGGTTAGTTCTTCCTTTTGGGGAAAAGCCCCGAGTTCGAAATACTTTAATATTAGTTCGTCCGGTATAGACATAATTTTACCAAACATATCTCGAGGCGTATCGGTTAAAGCAATGTAGTTGTCGAGAGATTTACTCATTTTTTCTTTTCCATCTGTTCCTTCTAAAATCGGCATAAGCACAATGCATTGTGGTTCAAGTCCGTATGCCTTTTGGATTTCTCTACCAACAATGAGATTGAATTTTTGGTCTGTTCCACCAAGTTCAACGTCTGCTTCGATTGCAACTGAATCCATGGCTTGGGCAAGCGGGTAAAGTAATTCGTGAATACTGATTGGAATAGAATTCTTATAGCGTAGAGAAAAATCGTCTCTTTCAAGGATTTGAGCAACAGTATATTTAGAAGCTAGTCCAATCACATCGGCAAAAACCATATTTCCTAACCATTCGGAATTAAATCTAACTTCGAGCCTATCTTTGGAAAGTATTTTGGTTGCTTGTTCAAGATATGTTTGTCCATTTATCCTTGTTTCTTCGAGAGTAAGTGCAGGTCTGGTCTTATTCCTTCCCGAAGGGTCGCCAATCATTGCAGTAAAATCTCCGACAATCAAAATTGCAATGTGCCCTAAGTCTTGAAATTGTCTTAATTTTCTTAACACAACTGCATGGCCGATGTGTAAATCTGGTTTACTTGGGTCGCAACCCAACTTAACTCTCAAGGGTTTATTGTTCTTTAGAGATTTTTCAAGTTTTTGTGCTAATTCTTCCTCTGGAAAAACCTCGACAGCAAAACTCTTAATAACATCAATTTGTTCGTTAATAGATGGAAACATAAAAAACCTCACCTTCTTAACTTAATTGATATTTCTTTTTCTATGTCTCTTTTTTTAATTTCCTCTCTTTTATCGTATTTCTTTTTTGGCTTTACTAGAGAAAGTTCCAACTTAACATAAGGACCAGAAAAATAGATAGAAGTAGGAATTAAAGCCAAGCCTTTCTGTTCCAGTGCCGATTTAAGTCTAATTAATTCATTTTTATTTAATAAAATTTTTCTTTCCCTTCGTGGATTATAATCTTTCTCGTTTGCTTGCTCGTACTGGCTGATGTGAAAATTTTTTATTACCAATTCCAAATGGGGACCTTTCCTTTTTTTCAATTTACCAGATGTTTCTTCAAAGTTATAGGAAAACATACAATAAGCATCTTGCAAAGAACATTTCCCTTGTCGAATAGATTTGACTTCTGGACCAGTTAAGACAATCCCAGCTTCGAATTTTTGCAATACTTCGAAATCGTGAAACGCTTTCTTGTTTCTTTGAACAATTTTGATTGGCCTATCTTCTGGCTTTTGTCCCATTTTATTAATAAAAACTTCTTTAAAACGAAAATTTTTGAAATTTGTTTTATTCTTCGATAACCACAAAAGCAGTAGCAATAGAATTAATATGTGATAAACTAACGAAAACCTTGTACCTACTCCAGGTTTCCGACATTTCACCGAGCAACTCTATACGAGGTTTGCCATTTTTTTCGTTAATGATTCCAACCTGATTCAGTTTGAACCCACTTGTCAAGCCTGTTCCTATTGCTTTGCTGAATGCTTCCTTTGCAGAAAATCTAACAGCGTAATGAACAAATTTATTTTCTTTAAATTCTTCGCAATATTTAATTTCATTGTCTGTGAATACCCTTTGCAAGAATTTTGTGCCGTAGTTCTCTATTGCTTTTTTGATCCTATCTACCTCAATTATGTCAATTCCAATACCAAAAATCATAGTAGACCTTTTTTCTTTTTCAACAATACGACTATTTGGGGTAAGCTAATTGCCGATGAGAATGGTATTCTAAAATCCACAAAAGCTGAAAGTACAGTCGGGTTTGGATTAACTTCAACAAGCACTGCCCCAGAGCGTTTGGCAATGTAAGGTAAATTTGCTGCTGGATAAACTTCGGCAGAGGTTCCTATGCTAAAAAAAACATCACATTCCATTGCGGATTCTTCTGCTAGGTCGAGGGCCTTGGGAGGCAACATTTCTCCAAACCAAACAACAGAAGGGCGTATCATACCACCACAAATAGGACATTGAGGAACTTGTGAATCTGGAAGGTCGGTTTCACCATGGTACTCTGCTTTACAGATAAAACAGTGATTTTCAATAATATTGCCGTGTAGTTCTATCACATTGCTTGAGCCTGCGCGCTGGTGAAGCCTATCAACATTTTGGGTAATAAGAGCGAATTGTGGGAATATTTTTTCGAATTCAGCGAGTGCATAATGCCCAGGATTTGGTTGTGCCTTGTTTATGATTTCTCTTCGATATTGGTACCATTCCCAAACTCTTTGGGGGTTGGACATAAAACCATCAATACTTGCAAGTTCCATTGGATTGAACTTTGCCCACAAGCCATCAGGGTCGCGAAAAGTTTTAATACCACTTTCGGCAGAAATTCCTGCACCTGTTAATACTGCAACATAGTTAGACCGTCCAAGGATATCAATTAATTTCTCAGGAATTTCCATATATACCTCAATTAAATATTTAATCTTCTTTTGGAGGCGGTTCACTTAAAAGGATTTGTCCAGGATTTTGAGTATACTCTCTAATTAACTTTTGCAAATATGAATTGGATTTTTTCAACCCAAAAATCAAGTCGTTCAACGAGTAGGTAATCAGTTCAGCTTTAGTACCAAAAGAGTAAAAAACATTATTGCCAAAACTTACCAAACTATCTACTTTAGTAAATGTTTTGTCTATACGATTTGAAATTTGAGCATTGTTTATTTCTTTTTGGAGGGAATCTGCAAAGCCTTCCAATTTTCGAGTAAGTTGCGCAATATTCTCGGAAGCGACCTCAAGTTGGTAAATAATTCTTGCGGTGTCCAGCTTCCCAGAAAAGGACTTTAAATGCTCCACCGTTTGATTTAAATTCCCAATTGTCTCAATTAAATCTTCGTTGGACAAAAATTTGGTAGCGCTTTGCAAAAAATCTATAATACTTGTTGAAACTTCCTTGAAACGAAATTCCATAAAGCGATTAACAACTTCTTTAATACCTGCTTCCAAGGTTTCGAAACCCGAGGGAGCCGATTTGATGTAAGGGAAAGGTGGTTCAAATCTGATTTTTGGATACCAATTCAGTACATAAGGGTCGTCTGAATAAAATAACTGTAAGAAGCGTCCACCAGTTAACCCAGAAAACTCAATTTTTACACGAATGCTATCGGTAATATTTAGGGTTTTCTCAAGAACCATTATTACTTCTATGGTTTTCCCGTCTGGTGCAACACGAATTTCATACACACTACCTATTGGAACGCCAAGGTATTTTACTGGAGTACCTTTTGAAATACCTTCCACCGAGCCTTCGAAATATGTTACATAGAAAATATTGTCCTTAAAAAATTTTGATGCACCAAACCAAATCAAACCAAGACCAATTAAAATAAAACCTGTAACAACAAACAACCCAATAATAAAATTAAATGTAATTTTGTTCTTTTTCATAAATTTTTTTTCATTAGTTAATCAAATTTAAGCATAATATAAAAACTTCTATCTATGTCAAAGTTTCAAAAAATAAAAGAGTAATTTTGTGATTTGTTTAATTAATTAGGAAAGCAATATGATTAAAAAGTTATTTTTTATTTCCTTTATTTATTTCCTGTTTACTCAAAACCTTTTTCCATGCACAAATATACTTGTTACAAAGGGAGCATCTGCCGATGGTTCAGTAATGATCTCATACAATGCAGATGCAGGAGGATTTATGGAACCGCTCTACTTTTCTCCAGCAAGAGATTGGTCCCAAAATGATTCAATTGAAATATACGATTGGGATACACATAAGTATCTTGGCAAGATAAAGCAAGTTTCTCGCACATACCAAGTAATTGGATTAATTAATGAGTTCCAAGTCTCTATTGGCGAAACAACATTCGGTGGACGAGAAGAATTACGCGACACAACTGGTATACTTGACTACGGAAGTTTAATGAAACTTGCCCTGCAAAGAGCCAAAACCGCTAGGGAGGCAATTAATGTAATGACTTCTCTTGTTTCAGAATATGGGTATTATTCCACGGGAGAATCTTTTTCTATAGCGGATCCAAACGAAGTTTGGATTATGGAAATGATTGGAAAAGGACCTGGACGCAAAGGAGCAGTCTGGGTTGCACTTCGTGTTCCAGATGGCTATATTTCAGCGCATGCAAACCATTCACGCATACGTGAATTCCCACTTAACGACCCAGAAAATTGCTTGTATGCTCCCGATGTTATTAGTTTTGCAAAAGAAAAAGGATATTACAAAGATAGCGATGGGCCTTTCTCATTTTCAGATGTGTACGACCCACCTACCCCAAGTTCACTGCTTTTTTGTGAAGGAAGGGTTTGGAGTATTTTTCGTAGAGCTGCACAATCGCAAAACTTTTCCACGGATTATTGGAGGGCAGTAAAAGGTGCGAAACCATATCCTCTTTGGATTAAGCCAGACAAAAAGCTCACTGTCCAAGACGTAATTAATTTAATGAGAGACCATTTCGACGGCACTCCTTTTGACTTAAAGAAAGGGTTGGCCTCTGCACCGTTTGGTTGCCCAGTTCGTTGGAAACCATTGGCTTGGAAAGTAGAAGGAGATACAAACCAATATGCCTGGGAACGTCCAATTTCAACTCAACAGACTGGCTTTTGCTTTGTTTCGCAACTTCGGTCTTGGATGCCAAATCAGATTGGTGGCGTACATTGGTATGGGGTTGATGATAATTACACAAACGTTTACATCCCTATTTATTGCTCAATTAAAGAACCCCCAGAGTGCTTTAGGGTAGGAAGCATTAGTGAGTTTACCCTTGAATCTGCTTTTTGGATTTTCAATTTAGTCGCAAATTGGGCTTACACTAAGTATTCCTACATGTACGAAGACATAAAAAAAGTACAAAAAGAGTTAGAAGACAAATTCTTTGAATTCCAGCCAGCTATCGAAAAAACAGCACTCGAACTTTTTAAAACAAATCCGGACCGAGCAGTTGAATTTTTAACTGACTACTCACTTTCGCAGTCCAGTTTAGTAATGAAGAAATGGAGAAAACTCTGGGAATTTTTAGTTATGAAATTCAACGACGGATACGTCAACGATGTCACCAAAGACCATGGTCGTCATCCAAAAGGTGTTGGTTATGGAGACGAATTCTTTAAAATAATTCTAAAAGAGCGACCTGGATACTATGATGTTAAATGGAGAGAAAAACCAGAATCATTAGACAATAAACAAATTAATAGTAAATCTAAACAAAAAGGGACTAGATAATTAAAAAAGCGAAGGCTCTATATTATCTTAGAGCCTTCGCATTGACAACAAAAAATTAATTACGATTTCGTGGAAACTCTGGGAGCGAGGCAAGCGACAATAACGGTTTCAGGGGAAAGTTCGAACTCAATTCCTTCGCTTTGAATGTCTGAAATATGCACTGCTTTGCCAATTTTGAGGTTCGAAACATTAATCTCAAAATGAGATGGAATTTTATCTGGCAAACACTTAACTTTGACTTTGGAAAGGCTTTGTTGTAACGTTCCACCCTCTTTCACCCCAAGAGCTTGGCCTTTTAAAACAATTGGAACCTCGACCGTTAACCTTGTCCCTTCGTGTATTCCAAAAAGGTCAAAATGGGAGATGGTATCTTTAATTGGATCGATTTGAATATCTTTTAGTATGCATTGATATTCGTTTGGCTCGTTTTCAATTTGCAAACGAACAATTTTGGTTTCGGTTGTATGGACAATTGGTTTCAATGGTTTTGCCTCCACGGCAATTGGAATTGGGTCTAGATCTTTGGTATAAAAAATACCTGGGATAAGCCCCTTTTGGCGGAGTTTCCTTGAAACACCTTTTCCAGTATTTCTTTTCATAACTTTTAATATTACTTCGCTCATAAGTAAATCCTAAATATAATCAACTAACTATCTTTCAATCTCGAACAAAGAACTTATTGAACGATTATCGTGGGTTCTTATTATTGCTTCTGCAAAAAGTTCGGCAACAGAAACAATCTCAACTTTTTCTGATTCTCCACGAAAAGGAATAGTGTCGGTAATAAACATTTTTTTAATAGCGTCTGTTTTATTGATCTTTTCAAGGGCATTTCCAGAAAAAACAGGATGTACACAAACACCATAAATGTCCAGTGCACCCTGGTTTTTCAAAGCTTCGGCACATTGAGTAAAAGTAGTACCAGTATCAATAAGATCATCGACCATGATGATATTTTTTCCCTTCGGTTCACCAATAATATTCAAAACCTCTGCAACATTATGCTCAGGTCTTCTCTTGTCGATAATAACTAGTTCAACACCAAGCCTTTTGGCGTAGGCACGAGCAGTTTTAGCAGCACCAATGTCAGGTGAAGCAACGACAAAATTGCTCAAACCCAGTTGGTAAATTTTTCTAATCAAAACTGGAGAAGCATAAAGATGGTCGAAAGGGATATCGAAAAAACCTTGGATTTGGGAACTATGCAAATCAATGGTAATAATTCTATCGGCACCAGCTCGAGTTATCAAATTTGCAATTAACTTTGCGCTTATTGAAACACGTGGTTGGTCTTTTCGGTCTTGCCGAGCGTATGCAAAATAAGGAATAACAGCAGTAACCCTTCGGGCCGATGCCCTTTTAGCGGCATCGATAAGTAAAAGTAATTCTAAGAGATTTTCTGCAGGTGCTTGTGTGGATTGAACAATAAATAAATCAACCCCACGAATATTTTCTTCGTATTTAACCCAAATCTCGCCATCGCTAAAGTTTTTTATTGCCACATCGGATAATTCAACGCCGATGTAATCCGCAATATTTTGAGCAAGCAGGCGGTTCGACCTGCCACTTGTTATTTTAAAATCAAGCATGAGAAAACAATTACAAAAATTTAGCAGGGATGGCAGGATTCGAACCTGCGAATGTCGGCTCCAAAGGCCGATGCCTTAAACCACTTGGCTACATCCCTGTTAACAAAAAGCAAAATTAATAAAAAAATTTTACTTAACAAACTTACGAATAATCTACTTTAAAAGCCCTAAATCCAACAACATATACAACACAAATATTTAAATAATATCTTTTTCGATTAAGGATCAACTAAATATAACTTTTACAGTGTTCGAATTTAAAGCACAATTTTTTGTTACAAAATAAAGATTAATAATCAAATTTAAAACAATTATTTCTAACTTTGTTATTTGTTTATTATTTGTTTTAGGAAAATATATGGAAAAGAAGAAATTTGCTGTTATGGATGGAAATGAAGCCGCTGCATATGTGGCCTTTCGAGTGAACGAAGTTATTGCTATTTATCCAATTACACCATCATCGAATATGGGTGAATGGTGTGATGAATGGGCTGCAAAAGGATACAAAAATATTTGGGGAGTAACCCCTACGGTGGTCGAAATGCAAAGCGAAGCTGGAGCTGCCGGCGCTGTACACGGAGCACTTCAAGCTGGAGCCTTAACAACAACATTTACAGCTGCCCAAGGTTTGCTTTTGAAAATACCAAATATGTTCAAAATTGCTGGAGAGCTTACCCCTACAGTTTTTAATATTAGTGCAAGAACAATTGCCACCCATGCCCTTTCCATCTTCGGTGACCACAGCGATGTCATGTCTGCAAGGTCAACTGGTTTTGGTATGATGGCATCTAGTTCTGTTCAAGAAGTTATGGACCTCGGCTTGATTTCTTATGCTTCTACACTAAAATCACGAATTCCAATGATTCACTTTTTTGATGGATTTAGAACATCACACGAAGAAAATAAAATCGAAGTTGTTCCAGACGAGATCATGCGTACAATGATCCCAGACGATTTGGTAATGGAACATAGAAAAAGATCAATGAATCCGGACCGTCCAGTGATTCGTGGAACAGCACAAAATCCTGACGTTTTCTTCCAAAATAGAGAAACAGTTAATAGATTTTATGCCGCATGCCCCGATATTGTCCAAGAGCAAATGGATAAATTTGCTTCTCTTACTGGCCGACAATACCGTTTGTTCGATTACATTGGGCATCCAGAAGCTGAACGTGTAATTGTTATTATGGCAAGTGGAGGAGAAACAACAGAAGAAACGGTAAAGTTTTTAGTAAATAAATTCGATGAAAAAGTAGGAGTGTTGAGAGTCCGATTGTATAGACCATTTAGTATTAAACATTTTATTGATGCTCTACCTTCATCAGTTACTTCCATTGCAGTCCTGGACAGAACTAAAGAACCTGGAGCCCCAGGAGAACCATTGTATCAAGATGTAGTAAATGCTATTTATGAACATTATAGCACCGGTAGCCCAAAATTCAAGCAATACCCTAGAATTGTTGGTGGAAGGTATGGATTATCATCCAAGGAATTCACCCCTGCTATGGTCAAAGCTGTGCTGGACAATTTGAAATTAGATAAACCAAAAAACCACTTTACAGTTGGAATTGTCGACGATGTAACATTCACCAGTTTAGAATACGACCCAGAATTTTCCATAGAATCTGACAAAGTCGTACGAGCTATGTTTTTTGGTTTAGGTTCGGATGGAACCGTAGGGGCAAACAAAAATTCAGTGAAAATTATTGGAGAACATACAGAACTTTATGCCCAAGGTTACTATGTTTACGATTCCAAGAAAGCAGGTACACTTACTATTTCGCACCTAAGATTTGGCCCAGAACCAATTAGGGCACCATACTTAATTACCAAAGCCAATTTTGTAGCATGTCACCAAACTGTTTTCATCGAAAAGTATCACATGCTTGATAAACTTGTTCCAGGAGGAATATTCCTAATCAATGCACCGTTCCATGGGGAAGAATTATGGAACTTTTTTCCTAAAACAGTCCAAGAACAAATTATTGATAAAAAAATCAGGGTGTTTTACATAGACGCACAAAAAGTTGCCGAACATAGTGAAATGGGTCGCCGTATAAACACAATTATGCAAACCTGCTTTTTTGCAATTTCCGGAATACTTCCAAGAGAGGAAGCAATCCAAGCAATAAAAGATTCAATTATCAGGACTTATGGAAAGAAAGGAGAAGACATCGTTCGAATGAATATTCAAGCAGTCGAAAACACCATAGAAAATCTCTTTGAACTTGAAGTACCACAAAAGATCACTGCCACTATCGATATCAAGCCACCAGTACCCGATTATGCACCAGAGTTTGTTAAAAAAGTTGAAGGTCCAATAATTGCTGGCAAAGGTGATCTACTACCAGTTAGCGTTTTCCCAGTCGATGGAACTTGGCCAACTGCTACTACTCAATACGAAAAGAGAAATATTGCACTTGAAATACCTACCTGGGACGAAAAAATTTGCATACAATGCGGGAAATGTGCCTTTGTTTGCCCGCATGCCACTATTAGAATAAAAGTATACGAGTCTAAGTATTTAGAAAAAGCCCCACCGACTTTTAAATACACAGATGCAAGGGATAAAGAATTTGCAGGGTTGAAATATACTATTCAAGTGGCCCCCGAAGATTGTACAGGTTGTGGAGTTTGTGTTGAAGTGTGTCCTGTCAAAGACAAAACAAATCCAAAACGTAAAGCTTTGAATATGGAACCACAATTACCTTTGCGTCAACAAGAAGCGGAAAACTGGGATTTCTTCCTTGCTATACCAGATTATGATAGAACAAAAATAAAAGTATCAAACATTAGGCAGCAACAATTACAAAGACCATTATTCGAGTTCTCTGGTGCTTGTACTGGATGTGGCGAAACACCTTATGTAAAACTGGTTTCTCAACTATTTGGAGATAGAGCAATTATTGCAAACGCAACTGGGTGCTCTTCAATATACGGAGGGAATTTACCTACCGCCCCCTGGGCTAAAGATGAAAACGGCCGCGGACCTACTTGGTCTAATTCGTTATTCGAAGACAATGCTGAATTTGGGTTTGGCTTCCGACTAGCTATAGATAAACAAAAAGAGATTGCCATTTCACTATTAAAAACTTTGGCTTCCCATGTTGGTGAACAGTTAGTTAATGAAATAATTTCCGCAAAACAAAAAACTGAAACTGATATTTACGAACAAAGGGAACGAGTCAAAATCCTTGTCGATAAATTAAAGGATATGAATACACCAGAAGCAAGGAAGTTAATATCAATTGCCGATTATCTTGTCAAGAAGAGTGTCTGGATAATAGGTGGCGACGGTTGGGCTTACGATATAGGCTACGGAGGGCTCGACCATGTAATTGCTATGGGTAAGGATGTTAATCTACTTGTGCTTGATACTGAAGTTTATTCTAATACAGGAGGTCAAGCTTCGAAAGCCACACCATTAGGAGCTGTTGCCAAGTTTGCAGCAAATGGAAGTCCTTCGTTCAAAAAAGACCTTGGCTGGATGGCAATGAGTTATGGAAATGTTTACGTTGCAACTGTTGCTTTTGGTGCCAAAGATGAACATACCCTCAAAGCATTTCTCGAAGCTGAAGCATACGAAGGGCCATCTGTAATAATTGCATACTCACATTGTATTGCTCACGGAATTGATATGAGTGCACCACTAAAACACCACAAACTTGCTGTAGATTCTGGACATTGGATTTTATATAGGTATAACCCAGAATTGGCAAAAGAGGGCAAAAACCCACTTATACTCGACTCCAAAGAACCAAGTATACCGATTTCTCAATATATGGATTCCGAAATTAGGTTCCGAATGCTTGCTCAAAGTAACCCACGACTTGCTAAGCGCTTACAAGAAGAAGCTCAAAATTACGTAAAGACTCGTTATAAGATCTATAAACATATTGCAGAATTGAACTTTAACTCTATAAAAGAAAATGACAATTAATAAAGGGAAAATAATTTATCTTGATTTGAATAAGGGGGGAAACTCCCTTGTTCAACTAATTTTATTTATTAACATTTTGACAAAAATCATTAGAGGTTAAAAATGAATATCTCAACAGAATACCTTGGAATGAATCTTAAATCTCCTCTTGTAGCTTCTGCATCTCCTTTAACAGAGGAATTAAAAGGAATCAAAAAACTGGAAGAAGCTGGAGCATCTGCAGTTGTACTTCCTTCAATATTCGAAGAACAACTCCGTTCTGAACAACACGACCTACACTTTTTTACAACCCAAGGTACTTACTCCTATGCTGAGTCATTGACTTATTTTCCAGATTTCGATGAATTTCGATTTGTTTCTGATAATTACCTTGAACTTATTCGCCAAGCAAAAGAAAGTGTTTCTATTCCAATAATAGCCAGTCTTAATGGTGCAACTCTTGGTGGTTGGATCGATTTTGCAAAGAAAATTGAACAAGCTGGTGCTGATGCCTTGGAATTAAATATCTATTTTATCCCCACCGATTTGGACCAACTAGGTGAAACCGTAGAAAACACCTACATAGAGATTATTAAAGCTGTAAAATCCTCGGTAAATATTCCCGTTGCAGTTAAGCTAAGTCCTTTTTTCTCGAACTTTGCAAATTTTGCAAAAAAAGTAGAAAAAACTGGAGCCAAAGCCTTGGTATTATTCAACAGATTTTATCAGCCAGATGTCGATTTGGAACATTTTGAAGTAAGACCTTCGATAAATCTAAGCACTTCCCATGCAAATAGATTACCTATGCGTTGGATCGCTATTTTAAAAAATAAAGTTAACATGGACTTTGCTGCTACAAGTGGAATTCACACATCTGATGACGTCATTAAAATGTTATTGGTTGGTGCAAACGTTACAATGCTATGCTCGGCCCTTCTTAAAAATGGGGTATTCTACCTTCTGCAATTAGAAAAAGAGCTGAAAGAATGGATGGAGGAACACGAATACAATAGTCTACAACAAATGATAGGGGTAATGTCGCAAGAAAAAACCCCAAACCCAAGTGAATACGAACGAGTACAATATGTTAAGGCTCTTTCAACTTATAAATTATAATTTTGAACTAAATCAAATTTTTGCTTCGGCAATATTGAAGCACTAAAGCTTGTACTAAAGAAAGCAGCTTTAATTATTCCTGTCAACAAATCAAGGAAGAAGGTCGGTAGTAATTCCCTTAATTATTGAGTAATTTAGATTTTGGTACAAAAAATAATGTGAAATATTAGAATTTGGTTTCGATAGAAAAAACTGTTATTCAGAATTAGTTGGGTTACTTTCTGCCAATCTTTTTTGTTTTTCGTATTGTTGAATTTTAACTTTATCTGGTGCAAGAATAACCGAAATTCTTTTACCTTCCGATTTAGCAGCCTGATCGACCTTGCTGATATCTTTCAAAGCTTCAACAAATCTATTTAGAAGTTCTTCCCCAATCTCTTGGTGCATAATCTCCCTACCACGAAATATCACAGTTCCCTTCACTTTGTTGCCATCGAGAAGGAACTCTCTTGCGTGCCTTACTTTGAAGTTGAAATCGTGGGTATCGGTTCGCCATTTAAACCAAATCTCTTTAAGTTGCTGCTGAGCTTGCTTTTTTCGTTCTTGTTTAACCTTTTTTCTCTGTTCAAAAATAAATTTACCATAATCAATTATTTTAGCGACGGGGGGATTTGCTTGTGGAGCAATTAGGACAAGGTCCAGATTTTTTTCATAAGCAATTTTTAAAGCCTCCCGTGAAGGAAAAATTCCAAGCATTTTTCCATATTCATCAATCAATCGAACTTGTTCTGCACGAATCTCATTATTAACAAGGAATTTAGAATCTGATTGTTTACCGCGACCAGGTGGGTTGGAATGAGAAAAGTACAAATTTTTCAAATATCCCCTTAAATTTGTTCATAATAACTTCTAAAAAATACAAAATTAATAAGTTTTCTTTTCAAATTACTTATTTTTAACTTTTTTTTCTTAATTTTTACTTTCAACATCTCATTTGGAGTATGAAAAAGTATAAATTTCTCCAAACCTTAGTCCTAATGCTTTTACTCTTTTCGTTGTTGGTATCGGCTGCCTTATTATTTCAACATCTAATTAATCAACCTGATAAGTTATTAATTTCCAGTCTTTTTTCTCCTATTCCATTAATTTTTCTTCTTTTGATTTGCACCGTTGTAGCTTATTATTTCCAATCCAAGTTAATATCAAATTTATTTTCAGACTATGAAATCAAAAGCATCGCTTTCCAATCCCTTTCTACCTCTAAATCAATCGGAATGATAATTTCAACTATAGAAGGAGATGTAATCTTTTTAAACGAATATGCAAAGAAAGCACTTAACATCAATAACTCTAAAAACCTATATCTGTTCGATCTGCTACCTTTAACCAATAGTCTTGAGGAAGACAAGGAATTTTCAGATAAGAAAGAAACAACCCTTTTCAAAGAAAAAATTAAAGTTAACGATAAAGAAGAAAAAATTTTCGATTTCTACTTTAAAGAAATTGAAATAGGCAATAGTGCAGTTATCTTATGTCTTTTTAGCGACATAATAGGAACTAATAAAATTCTTGAATTTGAATACCGATACAAAACATTGCTCAATTCGATAGAGGATGCAATCGCCATTGTTAATAAAAACGGGGTTGTTGAAGACTGCAACATTGCTTTTGCAAAACTTTTACAAACCGATACTAATGAAATATTAAATAAAAATTTTATTAGTTTTATTCAAGGTTCTCAACTTTTGTCGAGTTTACCACCTGGTTACCATCAAAAAATTCTTGAAAAAATGTCCTATGTTTTCGAAACTGGGGATATCTCGCAAATGCCCAACCCACTTAAGCTTGAAGTTTCGCTAAACCAAGAAAAAAGGCATTTTCTACATAAAATATTTAAAGTGGAAATTGGAAGTGATGAATTCCTGCTTGGTAGTATTATAAGCGATATTTCGGATTTGCAAGCAACCATTGATAAGCTAAATGAAATGAATTTCTCGCTTGAACAAACAATTAATAAAAAAATCGAGGAATTGAAATGCACTGTAGAGCAATTAATAGAAACCAACCAAATCTTAAAAAAAGAAATTAAAGAGAAAACTGAAATATCTGAAGAACTCAAAAAGAGTCAAGAAACTTACAAAAACTTTATCGAAAATCTTCCAGTTGGGGTTTATAAGTCGACAAGTAAAGGAAAAATTCTTTTTGCAAACCGAGCTTTAGCTAAAATATTGGAATGTAACTCCGCCGAAGAACTTATGAACATCTCCGCCTATGCATTTTACAAAACTAGAGAAAAAAGAAATGAGGTTGTTAAGTCGCATATGTCGAACGTAGAAGCTTTAATTAAAGTCGACACAGAAATGATAACCAAAAATGGAAGAAAAATATTTGTTAACGACTTTGCAAGAGTAATTAATGACCCCGAAACAGGAGAACTTTATTTCGAAGGTATTATTATTGACATAACAGAAAAATACCTCTACGAGCAAAAATTAAGGAAAAGTGAACTTAGATTTCGGCAACTTTTTGAAAGAATAAACGATATTCTACTTCAAACTGGGCAAGATGGAACTATCGAACTTGTCTCTCCTTCAATTAAACCAATTCTTGGATACGAAGCAGATGAATTACTTGGAAAGAACATTAAACACCTTCTGAACAATCCTACATGGTTTGATAAACTCAAGAAAATCCTTCATGAAGAAAATGAAGCTAGAAATATTCTTTTAGAATTCAAAACATCAAGTGGAAGTATAAAATATCTTAAAGGAGACTATTTTCAATTTGCACAAGAAGAAGGTACCAACTCTATACAAATTATCCTAAGTGATGAAACCGAAGAAATAGAAGTCCACAACTTAATGAATGCGATTTTTGCAGTATTCAAAACATTTAACCAAGACAAAAGCATCTATGAGATTGCTGAAAACATTATCCGAGCATTTCAATATATTACGGTCGTTCCTAACTTCATTTTCGCACTTAAAGACCCCGAAACAAATACGTTGAAAATAATTAGGCACAGCGATAGGTTTGGTTTACATTTAAATTTGCTTGATTTATCAGACACATCACATCCAATTGTTAAAACTTTTACTAAGAAAAAAACTTTAACATTTTCTGAAAAAGAGCTCGAAGGTTTTTGGGGAACAAACAAGTACCAAATTCCATCATATCTTATTGCTCTACCTATTATTTCCCAAAACGAAATCTTAGGTGTTATTGCAATTTATTCTTATTATGCTCAACTTCAAGAACTCTCCAAAACTAAGATTTACCATTTAAATTCCCTTGTCGAACAAATATCTTTTGGGCTTCAAAGACAACTTTTATCCGAGAAGTTAGATGCTCAACTTAATTTATTAGATGTTTTGATTGAATCAATTCCTTATCCAATTTATTATCGTAGTTTAAAAAGTAATAAATATCTTTTTTGCAATTCTGCATTCGAACTTCATTTAGAAAAACCCAGAGAAGAAATCATTGGCAAGACGCTTGATGAAGTTTTACCCAAAGAGCTTGTTGAAAAAACCTTAAAAATGGATTACCAAATTCTTAAAGACTTGCAAACTCAAACGTACCAAACTACTCTTAAAGATAGTTTAGGGAACGAGAAGACTTTCATCGCCATTCGTTCAATAGTAATTTCCGAGGAGCAAGATGAAAAGGGGGTTGTAGGTATTTTAATAGATATTACTGAAAGGTTAAAATACGAAGAAGAATTGAAAAAAGCATTGGAGTTTAATAAGTTAATTTTAAATCTTGTTCCATCAGCTATTTTCACAACAAATAGTGAAAGAAAAATTACATCTTGGAATAGACAAGCCGAGTTGATTACTGGATATCATTCCGAAGAAGTAATAGGCAAGACTTGTTTCATCTGTGAATTAAATAAAGATCACCATATTTGCCAAAACTTAATTGACATAAAAAGCAATGAATTGATTGAAGAAGAAAGAAAATTCACCAATAAATATGGGCAAAAATTAATTCTATCTAGTAAAATCACAACGATGAAAGACACTAAAGGGAAAATCATCGGTGTAATAGAATCATTTGAAGATATTACTGCAAAGAAAGAATTCGAAAATAGACTTACCTACCTTGCAGACACAAACTACAGAATTACAACAATTTCAAATCTTCTTATTAACATTGAGGATATTAATGTATTAATTGACTCAGTTCTACCTATTGCATTGCAAATAACCAATTCAGAAGGAGTATATTTCATCGAATTATCGAAAAATTTAGATTATCACAACATTAATAGGTTAATTGCTTATTCAATATCGGGTAAGGAATCCTATGAGGTAAAAATCCCTTTAGAGAAATTTATCAACTCTTACCTTGGAAAAGTATTTATTGACCGCGAATCTCTATCTATTGATTTCGCAGAATCAAACAAATTGATCCCAGAATTAAAATTTCTTGCCAGTAGCAGATTTATTTTAGCACCTTTGCAAAGTGGAGAAGAATTCCACGGATTTTTACTGGCTTATAATAAAGAATCACAGTATACTGACGATGAAATATCCGCATTAGAAAGGCTTGCCCTTGTCCTTGCAACAAACATCGAAAGGATTTCGTATCAGAACGAACTACAAAACATTTTAGTAAAGCAATATCAAATGAATGAACTTCGCTCTAATTTTGTCAATTTAATTTCCCACGAATATCGAACGCCTTTGCAAGCAATTCTTCTTTCTTCAGAGATCCTTCAAAAACATTTAAATACCCTACCACAAGACCAAATTGAAAAGCAATTGCAAAGAATTGATAAAGCAGTGAAGGATATGTCTGCAATGCTCGAAAATGTAATTCAATACAATAAATTGACGCGACCTTTAGAAAAAATTTCCCTCGAAGCTGTAAACTCAAAAGTATTTTTCGACAGTTTAATTAAAGATTTTATGCTTTACTATCAGGATAGAGCAAAGTTTAATTATGTGTTTAAAACAACATTGGAAAAGATAAATGTTGATTATGAATTAATACAACTTATTTTTTCGAATATTATCTCCAATGCCGTAAAATACTCGCAACCAAATCCAAAAATAAATATAACTGTTAATATCAGTGAAAAAAATATTAGCATTGCTGTGTCTGACAACGGAATTGGAATCGATGAAAACGAAATTCCACATATATTTCAACCTTTTTACAAAGGGAAAAATACTAAAAACATTGGTGGTACTGGACTCGGACTTTCAATTGTTCAAAATGTGGTAAACTTGCTTGGGGGAACAATTTTAGTTAAATCGAAACTTGGGAAAGGAACGACTTTTGAAATACAATTGCCAATTGCATAAAAAACTTAGGGCAATGGAATTTCTCTTGCTTTAAACAAATCTAATATTGCTTTTTCGACAGAATTACTCTGATTTTGGTTCAGAGATTGGTTCTGAACATTAGTTCTCAGCGACGTATCCTCAATCAATGTATCAGCATTTTGGTTTTCAAGAATCTTCTCGGATTGTATAAGTTGAAATTCAAAATCATTTCCAAAGAATTCCTTAATTGCAACACCAATTGCTCTTTTTTTACTCTTCAAATTTTCATAGACAAAATCGTTTCCGGCAATAAGGATTATTTCTTTTTGCCTAAACTCAACTTCAACCAAATGGCTAAGATAAAAAGATTTCAAACCATTTAATGTGGAATTATATTTATCTAAAAATTCACTCCATTTTGGAAATAGTGCTTTTAATTCAGTATTAATTCTTTTTGTTGGTTTTTCAGTTTCTTTTTCAGTAAGAAATTGATTTTGAGAAAAATCTTGCGAACATAATCTTAGCTTCCTAATTTCTTTTATCAATTCTTCAATATCCACAACGGAAGGCATTTCAATTATTTGCGTCAAAAGCAACTCAAGTCGAATTCTTGGCATAGTTGAAAATTTAAACTGCTGTTCAAATGAAGCAATAAGATTCATTACCCTAACAAGATCTTTTGTATTGAATTTTCCTGCTTCATCCATATATTTTTTTTTGTAAATTTTCGGGAAATCAAGATTCTCGGCATTTTGCAAAATTTTAACATAATAAATATTTCGAAAATGCTCAAGCAAGCCAGTTATAAATTCCCCATAGTCGTACCCATTTTTTGTTAAATCTTCACTTATCTCGAATGCCAAGCGGGGATTTCTTTGGTGGTAAGCAGTGGAAACTTTAAAAAAGAAATCAAGATCAATAATGTGCAAAAGTTCTTTTACATTTTCAAAATGAATTTTTTTACCAGATGAAGTAACAAACTGATCGAAAATACTTTGTGCATCTCTCATAGAACCATCGGCTTTCTTAGCAATGGTAAATAAGCTCATTTCGTCGATTTCAATATTTTCAGCATTAGCAATCTTTGATATTTGCTTAACAATGGTGTTGATTTCCATGCGGTGAAAATCAAACCTTTGGCACCTACTGACAATGGTTGGAAGCACCTTGAAAGGCTCAGTGGTTGCAAAAATAAATATCAAATGTTTTGGTGGCTCTTCGAGTATTTTAAGTAACGCGTTGAAGGCAGAAGTAGAAAGCATATGAACTTCGTCGATAATGTAAATTTTGAACCTACCTTTTATTGGGGGATATTTTGCATTTTCTCTCAAGGTTCTAATATCATCAACACTATTATTGGAAGCACCATCTATTTCAATCACATCTAAAGAACGACCCTCGAGAATTGATGTGCAAGATTCGCATTTATTACAAGGCTCAGCATCGGTTTGGTTCTCGCAATTCACCGCTCTTGCAAGAATCCTTGCGGTAGTTGTTTTACCAACACCTCGGGGACCAGTAAATAAATATGCATGATGAATGCGGTTGAAGCTTACAGCATTTTTCAGTGTTTGTGTGATGTGCTCTTGCCCGATAACTTCATCAAATCTAATCGGACGCCATTTCCTTGCTGTAACAATGTGTTCCATTTACCCTACAAGTTGTTAAATATCAATTTAACAAAAACCTTTAATATAATATGGAGGAGGACAAAGCTAATGCATGAAAAGTCTTAAAATTTACTCAATTGAAAAAGAAATTTATATAAATTGCGTTTTATTCGTTGATATTTGTTAATTATTCAATTAAATATGAAGAAATCTTGGTTAATTTTTTTTATTTCTTATCTTACGATTTTATCAAATTCCTATGGGAATTCGAATTCTATCTATTTGCGTTTTTTTTCTGGTGTGGATAAAAATTATGTTCAAAGGATCTTGAACCACGAACATTTTGTTAAATGGTCCCAATTGTTGCCAGATAGTATTTCTTTAACAAAGAATAGAGAAAAAAATTGGAATTTATTTTCCTACAACAATGAAAAAATAAAGAAAATACTAAAAGCAGAAGAACCTTTGCTAAGAACCTATGAAGTGGAAATTAAACCTGGAACAAATCTTGAGAAATTTTGCAAGTACCTTTTGGAGACATATCCGGAAATTGAAGTAGCTGAACCAATCAACATAGATGAAACCTTAGAGATTCCAAACGATCCATATGCAAGTAGCCAAACAATGCTTGCCACAATTAATGCTTTTACTACTTGGGACCAAGTCAAAGGTGATACAAATATTATCATAGGTATTGTCGATACTGGGGTTTTGCAAGAACACGAAGACTTAACCAATTCAATAGCACCAAATTGGGGTGAAATCCCAGATAACAACCTTGATGATGATGGCAATGGATTTGTAGATGATTATCGTGGCTACAATCTCGCATACTCAACAGAAGGGAATGGGGGCAACACTTACCATGTATCTTCCCATGGTACTTCTGTTGCCGGTATCGCCGGAGCAACAACAAACAATGCAAAAGGTATGGCTGGTGTTGCATACAAATGTCGAATATTCCCAATTAAGGCTTCTAAGGCCGAAAATACTGCTTCCATAGACTTTGGTTACAAGGGCATTCTATATTCCGCAATTCGAGGGTTCAAAGTCGTTAATTGTAGCTGGGGCCAACCAAAACCTTACTCACCAATTGATCAATCAATAATCGATTATGCTTTAGCAAGAGATGTTGTTGTTGTTGCCGCAGGAGGAAACAGTAAAAATAATCCAACAGAGGTCTACTACCCCGCCGGCTATTTTGGTGTACTTGCAGTAGGGGAAGTCAATCAAATGGACAACGTTACAAATACTTCAACGATTAATGAAACTATCAGAATAATGGCACCGGGGGTTGGAAATTACATTACTTTAAATACTCCAAACGGATACGATGTATCGAAGAATGGGGGAACTTCTTTTGCTGCACCAGTTGTGTCCGGAGTTGTTGGAATTGTTCGTTCAGTATACCCCGACCTAGACCCAATACAGACGATAGAATATGTACGGCAACTTTCAGATGATATTTCAGAAAAAAACCCCTCGGTTCAAAACTTAATTCCTGGAAGAGTGAATATGTCTAAGCTTCTCCAAATCCATCCATTTTCTATTCCGGGAATCAAACCAATGAAAATTAATTTTTTTCATTCTGATGGAAAAAAGGACGAAAGATTCAAACTTGGGGATACAGTGATTGTTAAAATCGAGGGTCACAACTTCCTCGGTTCTGCACGGAATCTCCGTTTGGTTCTTTCCGTTGCGGACATATTTGATAGCTCTATTGAAGTAATCGAAGGAGAGCAAAATATCGAATTAGTACAAAGAAATGAGGATTTCATCATAGGTCCTTTTTCTTTTAGTATTAAAGAAAATAAAGAAAATACAACCTTTTTGCGCGTTGACATTTTTGGAGAAAATTCTTATAAAGATTTCTTTTTGATACCTTTTGTGCCTACTTCCTATTTTGCTACTTTTGAAAACGACTCAATAAAGTTTTCCATTTGCGACAAAGGTACATTGGGTTTCTATAGTGTAAATTCATATAAATTTGGTGAGGGAATTGCCACCAAAAGCCAAGGAAATCAATTGTTTAAAGCCGGGATAATGGCTTCGGAAGACAGCCTCAAAATTGTTACTGCACTTTTTGGTCTGACACCAGACCGAAGCGAATTCCGAGTATTGAAGCCTTTTGCCTACCCAGAAAAAAATATTGGGATTATAGACGACAGCCTCGCTTCAACAAAGGAGAGAATTGGGATAAAAATCCAGCAATTTGTATACATTCCTCCATTCGGAAATAAGTTTTTTAAAATTTTCTTCACGGTTAAAAATATTTCGGGAAAGCCAATTAAAAACCTATCTTTAGGTTATTTCATGGATTGGGACGTAGGTCCAATAGCAAAGGAAAACTTTTCTTATCTTGAACCAGAGGCCATTCCAAAAACAATTGTACCTATAGCCGCTGCTGTTCAATTTATTCAATCAACGGACTCTTCCGTATTTGTCGGTGTTGGGGTTTTATCGGAAAATTCGTCGGACATACCACAATCGGCAGTGTTGACATCTGAATTTACTGGAGCCTACTCGCGGGAAAGACAAATACTTTCTTTAAACTCGGGAACAAAGTTGCAGTCCAAAAGTATCGACGATATTTCGGTGTTTAGTGGAATGAAATTTCCAGGGGAAATCAAACCAGAAGAAGAGCGAAGCTTCTCCATGATGATTGCAATAAGCAACAATAAAGAAGAATTGAAGCAAATTTTTCTAAACAACATTTTGCTTAGTAATGTTGAAACACTATCAAATAGTAATTCATTAGGCTTATATCCAATACCATCCAAAGATTTTATTTTCATAGATATTTCAAATTACCACTACTTTACTGCTTCGTATCAAATAATTAATGTTCTTGGCAAAGTAGTTCAAGAAGGAAACCTTGTTAGCAATTTGATAAATTTAGAGGACTTAGATTCTGGGGTATATTACATGAAAATTATTACAAATCAAAAGATATTTTCTCAAAAGTTTGTAAAATTTAACTAAAATAAAATGAAATCATTTAGAAAGGAATTATGGTTCAACTTACCAAAACGGAGGGCATTTGTAAATATTACCAAAGAAGTAGAAAAATGCATCGAAGAAAGTGGAGTAAAAGAGGGTTTGTGTCTTGTTAACGCTATGCATATCACTGCAAGTGTCTTTATTAATGACGATGAGAGAGGATTGCACAACGATTTTGAAGTTTGGTTAGAAAAACTTGCACCCGAAAAACCCTATTCTCAGTATAAACACAATACTTTCGAGGACAATGCAGATGCCCATCTAAAACGAACAATTATGGGACGGGAAGTTGTCGTTGCAATAACCAATGGAAAGTTAGACTTCGGACCATGGGAGCAAATTTTCTATGGGGAATTCGACGGAAACAGACGAAAGCGTGTTTTGGTTAAGATAATTGGGGAGTAAAATGGATTTTACCCAAATCATCGGTTCAATGGCTGCAATAATGACAACCTCAGCATTCGTTCCACAAGCACTTAAGATTATCAAAACCAAAAGTACCAAGGATATCTCTCTTGGAATGTATATTATACTCACCACTGGTATACTCTTTTGGTTAATTTACGGTTTTCTTTTAAAACAACCTCCAATTATTTTTGCAAATACAATTGGTTTTAGTCTTACCTTAACTATATTAATATTAAAAATTAAGTTTAGAAAAGCAGATGGAAGAAATTAGAACAGAAATATTAGTGATTGGCTCTGGGGTTGCTGGATTAATATCTGCTTTAACAGCAGCAGACAATGGATGCGAGGTACTTATTATTACCAAACTACCATCACTATTAAGTGGTAACTCACCTTGGGCACAAGGGGGTATAGTATTCTGGGGAAAGGAAGATTCAGCAGAAAAATTAAAAAACGACATATTCGAGGCTGGACATTGGCATTCATGGCCACCGGCAGTGGATCAAATTGTTGAGCTTGGTCCAAAATTGGTCAAAGAATTATTAATAGAAAAATATGGGGTTCCATTCGACATAAACGAAGATGGCGAGCTGCATCTGACCTCGGAAGGTGCCCACTCCGTTAGTAGAATAGTTCATTCAAAAGATAAAACTGGAGAAACTATCCACAAAAAACTTATCGATGCAACCTTAAGACATAAAAACATAAAGTATCTTGTCGACCATACTGCTGTGGATTTACTAACACTTTCTCATCATTCCACTCGTTCGATTGACATATACGAAAAGCCAACTTGCTTCGGTGCTTTTGTTCTAGAAAATAAAACTGGTAAAGTTTTTCCCATTTTTTCTTACAAAACGATTCTTGCAACTGGTGGATTAGGACAAATTTATTTGCATACAACCAACCCAAGCGAAGCAACCGGTGATGGTATCGCTATGGCTTATCGATCGGGTGCACGAATATTAAATCTACAGTTCATTCAATTTCACCCCACAGCGTTTTACAATGAAAGAGACAGATTTTTAATTAGTGAAGCAGTCCGTGGCGAAGGTGGCCGACTTATAGATAAAAATGGCTATGAATTTATGAAGGACTATCACGAACTAGGTTCTTTGGCACCACGTGATGTAGTTGCCCGTGGAATTCATCAAACAATGTTAAAAACAAATCACCCATGTGTTTACTTGGATATTTCACACAAAAATTCAGAATGGATTAAAGCACGTTTCCCAACAATATACAAGCATCTTTTGAACTCTGGAATAGACATGACCAAAGAGCCTATACCAGTTGTTCCAGCAGCTCACTACTCTTGTGGGGGTGTGGGAGTGAGCTTACGCGGTAGGACTTCTTTGCATCGGCTTTACGCAGTTGGCGAAGTTTCGTGCACCGGGGTGCACGGAGCAAATCGATTAGCTTCGACTTCCCTTCTCGAAGCGGTTGTTTGGGGCTATAAAGCTGGAACAGATGCATCTCAGCTCCACAAAACGGAGGAGTACATACCAGAAATTTTTCCTTGGAAAGAAGAAAACGAAGAAATCGACCCAGCGCTTATTGCACAAGACTGGCTTACTATCAAAAATACTATGTGGAACTATGTGGGTTTAGTTCGAACCCGACAAAGGCTTATGAGAGCAACAACGATTTTGCGTCACCTACAAACGGAAATCGAACATTTTTATCAAAAGGCAAAAATGAACAAAGATATTCTTCAATTGCGAAATGGTATTATCACAGCAATTGCTGTTACAAATGCCACAATAGAAGATAAAGTAAGTCGAGGGTCGCACTATATTGAAAATTAAAATTCCAAATTTTATCCGAGATTCTTATCAATTTGTTGTAAGGTTCATCGACAAAATAGAAAATCACCATATCTTTCTGCTCTCTGCGGCTATTTCATTTAATACTCTCCTTTACGTAATTCCCCTGATACTTGTAGGAATTTTTATTGCAACATTGTTCTTGGATAAGAGTAACTTTACAGAATTAATTTCTAATCTTTTGTTCTCTTTTTTGCCGGAAACTGAAGGAAGTTATTATTTCATAAGCAATTTGCTTTTGGAAATCAATAATATTTTTTCAGTTAGCAAATACGCTGGTTGGATTGGAATTGTCACATTGCTTTGGTTATCTTCTACAGTTTTTAGTACTTTAAGAAATAGTCTAAATGTAGTTTTCGAGGTTAAATCTAAAAAAATATTTGTTTTTTACAAATTAAAAGATATTTTACTTACTCTAATTTTAACAATATTTATTCTTTTGCTCACTTATGCAATGCCTTTAGTTACAATTATTAGTAAAACCTTCATTAATATTCTTCCACAAGACATTGCATTAATCATCTCGAAAATCACTAAGCAAATAATTTGGATTGTTCTTTATTTCATCGTCTTCTTCTTTATATACAAATTTATCCCAAGTTCTAAAATATCTCTCAAGATTGTACTAACCTCGAGTTTAATATGTACACTACTTGGAGAGTTTGCAAGACAGGCATTTTCCCTTTACCTTATTTACTTTGCGAACTACAGTAAATTCTATGGAACATATGCATTGTTGGTATCCATATTAATTTGGATTTATTATTTATTTTTTATTATTCTCTTCTCAGCTGAATTATCACTATATTTATTTTCGAAGAAACCAATAGAATACAAAAATGTTGGCAATTAAGTTCAAACCTCTCAGTAATAACTTAAAAAAGTTTATCTTGTCGCTTAAAGATAAAAAAAAGCGTAAAGAAACTGGATTGTTCATTGCCGAAGGGTATAAACTTTGCGAGGAACTTATCCAGTCGAATTACCCAACTGAATTAGTAGTCATCGAAAATTCTGCAAAAGAATTAAGCAAGAAGCTTGCCCAGAAATTCTTTTCAAGAGGAGTGGATGTATACGTTGCAAGACAACAGCAATTCATACAATTATGTGAAACAGAAACTCCGCAGGACATAATCGCTATTGCAAAGTCTGACTCTAATCCTAAACAAATTGAATATCCAATAGTGTTGCTCGACGGAATAAGCGATCCGGGGAATTTTGGAACAATAATACGGACTGCCGACTGGTTTGGAGTTAAAACGTTAGTTACGTCCCCTGATTCTGTAGAAAAATACAATCCAAAAGTAATTCGTGGATCTATGGGAGCATTCTTTCGTGTGAATGTTTTACAAAAGGAAAATCTCGCTAATTTTATTGTGGATCATAAAAGAGATACCAGGATTTTCGCAGCAACATTGGATGCAAATATGCTGCTTAGCAAATTAAAATTACCCAAAAATTCAATATTAATTTTTGGAAACGAAGCGCGAGGGATTTCCCCGGAAATACTAAAATTATGCGACGAAATGTTCAAAATCGAAGGTGAGGGAAACATTGATTCTTTGAACCTTGGAATTTCTGTTGGAATAGTACTATATAAATACTATCTTGATAACAAATGAAACTTCATTTACTGGCAGCTTTCATTTTACTCTTTGCTTGCAACGACACAAGTTCTTATAGGTTGCAAGAGATAGAGGCTAGAAAGATTGAATATGCAAAGACATCTGGAATTTTTTATTCAATCTTCGACACGGCTTTTTACTTTGCCACCCAAGAAGGAATTTTAGCAAAAAGCGATACAAGCTTCAAAATAATCTTTGCAAAAAAATTTGACAATCTTATATTATCACATCTTTTTGTAGATGAGTTTTTTATATTTGTCGTATCCCAAAAAGATATTCTTAAAATTGACAAGAGGAATCTTGAAATCAAGGAAAAGCAACCTCTTTCCAGATTTAATTCAAAATTTTCAGAAATAAAAGGTATTTACTTTAACCCAATAAAAAAAACTTTCGATGCTGTTGTTCTCAAAAAAAATACCGTTTTTATATTTCACTTAAATCCAATTAATTATAACAAAATAAAAGCAAGCAAGATAAACAATGTTAAATCGGTAGATTGCTCATTCCAAAACTCAAAATATTTATACTTTGTTGATAACAAAAGAAAAAGAATCAGAATTTTCGACATGACACTCGATTTCAAAGAAATTAAAACTCTTACCTTTTTTGCACCAGAGATTGTATCGGGTACTTTTGCTCCTCCAAACTTAATTTTATTGCTTAGCACCGAGACACGACGAGCTTTTAAGTACAAATTTTAATTTCAAATAACATTAACTTACTCTTAACCTAAAAATCCTGTTCAGAAAAAAGATTAAATTAATTTTCCTAATGCACATGACAGAAACTTTTTATAAGGTGGTTAAGAAAAGCAATAAAAAAACAGAGTTACGATAAATTTATAATACCCTCCAGTTCTCGAACTATCAAATAGAGGGATATTTATATTTTAAATTGAACTTTAAACAAAAGTAAAAACAACTAAAATAAATTTTAGTTTATACTAGTATCATTTTCATTTTTTAACCCTTTGTTGTGCAATTGGATACCTGTTGATTTATAATTTTTTTAAAAAAATTTTTTTTTTCATATTTTTGTTTATTTATATTGTTTTTTTCTTTATTAATATGGAGTAAATTGTGCAAAAGTCTCAGCTTGATTACATTTTAAAAGTTCGCCTGCCAATTACAGTTTTTGTTGTTCTTGTGGCATATTTTGTAACTTTTTTTGTATCGAGACCAGAGCGTGATGGAGTTGGGTATTCACCAAACCAACCTATTACTTTTTCCCACAAACTTCACGCCGGGAATATGCAAATTGATTGTAAATACTGCCATATCGGCGTTGATAAAGGAAGATTTGCAACAATCCCATCTACAGATATTTGTATGAATTGCCATTCTGTTGCAAGAAAAGACAAACCCGAAATAATCAAACTTGCACAATTTTTTGCTGACGAACGACCAATTAAATGGAATCGTGTTCACAGACTTGGAGACTTTGCCTACTTTAATCATGCCGTCCACGTTCAAAAAGGAATTGATTGTAAGCATTGTCACGGTGACGTAGCAAAGATGGACAAGATTCAACAAGTACATAGACTCACAATGGGTGCATGCTTGGATTGCCATAGAAATGCACACCAAAAAATGCCTGAGCTGAAAGATAAAATTAATAATGGTCCAGATTTTTGCGGAGCTTGTCATAGGTAAAATCTGAATATGAAGAATTTAACCTTTTCGCCAATTATTTTTGAAACCACCAAACTAGGAATGCATTTCCCCTTAGTTTCACTAAAGAAGAACTCTGGAAAGAGAATCCGCTTTTTGTGTGCATTTGTATAAAACATTTGTTGATAAAAAATAGGTTTACCATGATAAAAAAATATTGGAAGAGTTTTGATGAATTAAAAAATCCTGAAAAGTCTCAAACACTAAAAGAAACAGAATTTCAATATGATGTTAAAGAAGAATTTAACGTTAACCACCTGAATGGTATTTCGAGACGAAAATTTCTTGCAATTTCAGCAGCAACCCTCGCTTTCACTTCAACTGCTTGTAAAGATTATCGTAATAAAGGCGATATTGTTCCGTACAATCAAAAACCAGAAAATGTTCTTCCTGGCAAAGCAAATTATTATTCTTCGACTTGCATGGGTTGCCCGAATCATTGTGGAATTCTAATCAAAACACGTGAAGGAAGACCTATTAAAGTCGATGGAAACCCAGACCATCCTGTCAATAAAGGTAAAATTTGCTCCATTGGGCAAGCTACAATTCTTAATCTTTACGATCCGGAGAGATACAAAACACCATTAATAAAAAGAAATGGCAAGTGGGAAAAAACCGATTTTCCAAATATTTTTTCTACATTGTTGACTGTATTAAACAATAGCGTTAATGAAAGAAAAGAAATTGCAATTATTTCGAAGCATATTTACTCCCCCTCTTTTGCCAAGATATTATCGCAATTCAAAGAAAAATACCCAAATACTAAAATCTTCACTTACGAGTTTCTGGAAAACTATTCAAAAGAAAAAGCTTTGATTGACTTTTACCCGAATACAAATCTCTTGGATTATGACCTAACCAAAGCAAAAGTTATTGTTTCCATAGAAAGCAATTTTCTTGGCAACGAGGGCAACATTGTTCGAAACATAAGAGAATTTGCATCAAAAAGGAACGTAAATGATATACATAATTTTAGCAGATTCTATGCTGTAGAGTCGGATTTTACATTAACGGGTGCTAACGCTGATTACAGGATCCCACTACATCCAAGTCAATATGAATACTTGATTGCCTCCATAATTAATGAAATCATAACCAAGCATGCAGAAAAGCTTTCAAATTTAAGTATTCCAATGTCACTCTTACGCGAAAAATTTTCAAATTTCAATTTAGAGCAGTTCGCAAATTCCAATAATATTTCAATCGATTTGCTTAAACAGATTGTAAAAGATTTAATCAGTAGCCAAAGCAATTCAATTGTTTTTGCTGGAGATCTTCAACCTTATACAATTCATTACCTATGCAACTTGCTAAACGAAATTTTAAGCAATCACAATTTATTTAGAAATAAACCGAAACCTTCAATCCCAAAATCTACATTTGAAGATCTGGCTTCCTTGTCCAGTTCATTATTATCTGGAAAAGTAGGAACCCTGATTATTTTGGATTGCAACCCAGTCTTCCATTTACCAAGAGATTTCGAACTGGCAAAAGGAATGGAAAAAGTCCCAAATGTTTTTGCTTTTGTTGAAAGTGAAACCGAAACTGCACTGCTTTCCAATCATATAGTCCCAATAAATCACAATTTTGAAAGCTGGGGAGATTTCTTTGATGGAGAATCAATTTATTCACTCTCTCAACCGGTTATAGAACCCATCTACGGAACCTATCAAAAGGAAAGCATAATGCTGGCTCTCGTTGATGGAAAGTTGAGGAACAATAATTTTCACGAATACTTAAAAAAGTTTTGGGAAACAGAAGTTTTTCCAAAAACCAAGGTAGGTGTACCCTTTGAACAATTTTGGTTTTCTGTGCTACACGACGGTGTTTTCTCCTTCCCATCGAAAGAATTTATTAAACCCAATGCTGACTTTTCAAAATTAAAAGAATTAAATTTCAAAAAAAATGAAAGCAAATGGACAATCCTAATTAAAAAGCCTTATTTTGTTTGGGATGGAAAATTTTTGAATAATGCTTGGTTGGTTGAATTACCACATCCAATTTCTAAAGTTACTTGGGACAATTACATTGCCATTTCAGAAAACGAAGCAAATAAGCTGAACCTAAAAACTGGTGATTTCGTAAAAATTGAACATAAGAACAATTCATTAGAAGCACCTATTTTCGTACTTCCTGGGTTAGCTGAAAAAACTTTAACTATCGAAGCAGGTTTTGGGCGAACAAATGCAGGCCCCATCGGTAAAGATGTTGGCTTCGACCCCTTACAACTACTTTCAAAAGAGGATTACAAAAATGGATTGGTATTATCAGATATAAAAGTCACTAAACTAAATCGATATTACAAATTTGCCAGCACTGTTGAACATCATTCATTAAATGATACTTTTGTGAAAGATTTACATAAATCTCGTCATATTATTCAGGAGAGCACGGTCGAAGATTTCATAAACGATAGGTTTGAAATCCACAAGGCAAAGCAAAAACTCACGATTATACCTGAAATACAATATCATGGCGTTAAATGGGCAATGGCAATAGATTTAAACAAGTGTACTGGTTGTGGAGCATGCATAAGCGCCTGCAATGTGGAAAACAATGTTCCAGTTGTTGGTAAGGATCAAGTAATTCGAGGACGCGAAATGCAATGGATACGAATCGATACCTATTTCAGTGGAACACCAGATAATCCAGAGGTAAGTTTGCAACCAATGTTATGCCAACATTGCGACGACGCACCGTGCGAGAATGTTTGTCCAGTTGTTGCCACAAACCATAGTCCAGATGGATTAAATCAAATGATTTACAACCGCTGTGTTGGTACCAGGTATTGTTCTAACAACTGCCCTTATAAAGTCCGAAGATTCAACTTCTTTGATTTTAGAAATCATTTTGCTAATGGTTATTTTTACCAAGATTCTCTCAAATTGCTAAATAATCCGGAAGTTACTGTTCGCTCCCGCGGGGTAATGGAAAAATGCACTTTTTGCATTCAAAGAATTACTGACGCAAGACACAAAGCCCAAACCGAAGGGCGCGAATTCAAAGGAAGCGAAGTTAAAACTGCTTGCCAAGAAGCTTGTCCAGCAGAAGCTATTATCTTTGGAAATGTCAACGATAAAGATTCAGATATCTATAAATGGCGTAATCATAAGCTCGGTTATTATGTACTCGAAGAGTTAAATGTTAAGCCAAACGTAACCTATATTGCCAAATTGCGAAATAAAACAAAGGAGGATAAAGCGTGAATCAAATCGACTATTCAATTGAACCTACAGTTGTCGAGGGCACCCCAACTCAAGCACAAATATACGATTCGATTGCACGGCCTCTTGAAACTAAACCAACATGGAAATACTATCTGGCACTTGGTATTTCGGTGTCGATGCTTTTAGTTGGTGCTATATGTCTTGGTTTTACTTTTTACTATGGGTTAGGCCTTTGGGGAATTAATCAACCAATTGGTTGGGCTTTCGACATTGTAAACTTTGTTTTTTGGGTAGGAATAGGACATGCAGGAACATTGATTTCAGCTATTTTGTTCCTCTTTCGACAAAGGTGGCGAACGGGTATCGCTCGATTCGCAGAAGCAATGACAATATTTGCGGTTATGACTGCTGGGCTTTTTCCGTTAATCCACACAGGTCGCCCTTGGCTCGATGGGTATCTTTTCCCCCTGCCCAACCAACACCATCTTTGGGTTAACTTTACTTCTCCATTAATTTGGGACGTTTTCGCAGTCTCGACTTATCTTACTGTATCATTCGTATTTTGGTATATTGGATTAATTCCCGACCTTGCAATGTTAAGGGACAGAACAAAAAACAAAATCAAGAAAATAATTTACTCCATTTTTAGCCTTGGATGGAGACACTCCAATAAACATTGGAATCATTACGAAATGATGTATCTTGTCCTTGCTGGCTTTGCAACTCCTTTAGTGCTTTCGGTACATACAATAGTTAGTTTCGACTTTGCAGTTTCGATCCTACCCGGTTGGCACACAACAATTTTCCCACCTTATTTTGTAGCTGGAGCAGTTTTTTCTGGCTTTGCAATGGTTCAAAATGTTTTGATTGTAATTCGCAAAATCTTCGATTTGGAGCACATTATTACTATAGACACACTCGAAAAAATGAACAAAGTTATGATTGCAACTGGTTTAATGGTTGGGTATGCCTACGGGATGGAATTCTTTATCGCATGGTATAGTGGTAATCCTCTTGAATCTTTTGTCTTTATTAATAGAGCGTTTGGCAATTATGCTTGGGCTTATTGGATAATGGTTTCTTGCAATGTGATATTCACTCAACTTTTCTGGATTAAAAAAATAAGAAGAAGTATCATTCCAATGTTCATAATTGGTGTTTTGGTAAATGTAGGGATGTGGTTCGAACGTTTTGTGATTGTTGTTACAACAACTTCCCGAGACTTTCTTCCCACAAGTTGGGACTATTTCAAACCAACTTTATATGATTTAGGAATACTAATCGGTAGCTTCGGGTTATTTTTTACATTAGTAATCTTATTTATCCGCACATTACCAGTAGTATCCATTTCGGAAGTAAAAGCCGTGCTTCCAAATTCACAACCCAAACATCATTGAGGTCAAAATGGAAGAAAAGAAACTTTTTGCCATTGGTGCTCTTTACAAAGACCCTAACAAGTTAGTAAAACTTGCAAAAAAAGTTGTGGAGTTGGGTTACAAAAAATGGGATGTTCATTCCTCCTATCCCCTCCATGGTATTCCCAAAATAATGCGTTTAAAATGGTCCCCTTTAGGTTATGTTGCATTGATTTTAGGGCTCACTGGTACCTTTTCTGCAATTCTTCTGACATGGTGGACCATGTCGGTGGACTATCCACTTATCATTGGTGGGAAACCTTGGTTCTCCTTCCCAGCTTTTGTACCAGTAATTTTTGAAGTTACAGTTTTGCTTGCGTCCGTAGGAACAGCGATTGTAATGCTTTTCATCATCTTTAAATTTCCAAACAATCGACATCCTTTAAACGACACACGTTACATGCAGCTAATCTCAACCGACTATTGTGGCTTAATTATCGAAGAAAAAGACCCGAAATTTAGCTACGAAGAAGTTCATAGGCTATTTAAAGAATTTGAGGCGGACGAAATATTAGATATTGAATATCAAGAAAACGAACTAAGTTTCAAACCTAAAGTTTTCAGTTGGAAATTCATTGTCTTTCTTGTTTTCATTGCTTCTCTAACTTCGACTATTGGTTATTTATTCAACAATAAAATTCTGTATTTGCCACCATTCGACTTTATGTTGAACCAATTTAAATTGAACCCTCAAGAAAGCTCTAATTTCTTTGCCGATGGTTTTGGAATGCGAAAACCAGTTGCAGGAACCGTTAGCCGTGGAGACATTTTCTATCCTTTCAAAGGCAAACCTGATGAAGCTGGTGCAAAATTAATTAATCCATTAATGTACACAGAAGCTAATTTAAAACTTGGCAAAGATAAATATAACACTTTCTGCAGCCCCTGCCATGGGTGGCGCGGGGAAGGAGATAGTCGTTTAAATGGGCAATTCCCGAATCCCCCAAGCATCCATACCGATAAAGTTCGAAATTGGAGCGACGGTCGTATATATCATGTGATTGTGGAAGGGCAAAATATTATGCCATCCTATTCCAAACAACTAACCGAGGAAGAACGTTGGGCTATCGTTCTCTACATAAGAGCCTTGCAGCGATCTTTAAATGCAAAACAGGAGGATACTCAATGATAGAAAATGCCAAAATTGATGTTATTTACGAGAAAAAAGAAATTCCCCAAAAAATCTTCAAGCTTGGCTTTTTGCTGTTTGCTATTGGATTGTTGGGAATAATTCTCGGTTTTATATTCAATCCAGCTAGAATTTCTTTCAATTTAGTTATTCTAACCGCGTGGATAGCAAGCATTGGTGTAGGTTCATTATTCTTTATTGGTATTGAATATCTTACTGGAGCAGTGTGGAGTGTACCATTTAGGAGAGTAGCAGAAATCAATGCATCGGTTATTTTGTTTTTGCCAGTTTTGATTATTCCAATAATTCTTAATATTCATTCCCTTTTTCATTGGTCGCATTACGAAGCTGTTCAAGCCGACAAAATATTAAAAGGAAAAGCACCTTACTTAAACGAAAATTTCTTTATTATTAGAACTATCATAATTTTACTTTTATGGTATTTATTCTATTACTTAATAACCAGGTTTTCTCGGAGTCAGGATGTAAATCCAAGTCAAAATTTCACTAAGAAAAATATAACTGTCTCCGCTATATTTATGCCAATCTTCGCTGTAACCTTAACAATATTCGCCATAGACTTTCTAATGAGCCTGGAACCTCATTGGTATTCAACTATTTTTGGTGTATATTATTTTGCTGGAACTTTTCTTGCTTCTTTAAGTGTTTTTACATTGTTTTCAATAATGTTGAACGAAAAGGGGTACTTAGTACAAGGATTAGGTCCAGACCATTATTATAGCATGGGAGCTCTTCTTTTCGCGTTCACCAATTTCTGGGCATACATTGCTTTCAGTCAATTTATGTTGATTTGGTATGCTAATTTGCCAGAAGAAACTTTTTGGTTTATAGATCGGGGCACTGGTTCCTGGCTGTATGTCTCCATCGGTATTATTTTCGTTAAGTTTGTGGTACCCTATATATTTTTGTTACCCCAACCAGCAAAAATGGATGCAAGAAGGCTTAAAATCGCCTCTATTTGGATACTTTTTTCTCATTACTACGACTTGTTCTGGATTGTTATGCCAACTTACTCAAAGCAATCAATACCCTTCAATTGGTTTGAAGTAGTTACGATAATTTTTGGGTTTGGTTTGTTGCTAACATCTTTTTACCTCTTTGCAAAAAAGATAAACCTCGTACCTATAGGCGACCCAAAACTCAAAAGAGGTGTAGAGTTTCATTTATAAAATCTTAACAATATTTTTTAAAAATATCGTATTTGCTTTATTAGAAGAAACTAAATTAAAATTTGGGCAGCATAAAATGAAAAAATTATTTGATTATTTTTATGATGAAATTAACTTTAAAGAGGTTTTTAAGGACCCTAAAAGGTGGGTTGGATATTCATTTATAATTATCTTCCTTTCGATTTTTGGCATAAGTTTAGCTTACCTTGACCAAATTGACCATTTTTATAGGAACACCACCCCCCACGACGAAATTGATACAACCAAACAATTCAAAGAGGTCGAGCTTTCGCTTGGAAGAAAAATAGAAGGTATAAAAGTAGAGGAAATAATCAAACCTCCAATTGATATGATAAAGAGGGGAGAGGAAATTTATCGGACTACTTGCTCTTCCTGCCACGGCGAAACTGGGGAAGGAAATGGATTAGCAAGTATGGGGTTAAATCCCTCTCCAAGGAATTTCAAATCTAAAGAAGGTTGGAAAAATGGAAGAACAATCACACAAGTTTATAAGACCTTGCAAGAAGGAATAATAGGTTCAAGCATGGTCTCTTATAGCTATCTTTCTACAAAGGAAAAAATCGCTTTGTTTCACAAAATTAATAAGTTTTATACCGATTCTGTTGAAATTTCAGAAAAGGATATTGCCGATTTGGAAACAACCTACAAAGTAACACAAACTTATGAACTTCCCCCAACAATACCAATAACAAAAGCAATAGACAAAATTTTAAAAGAAAATGAACAATTTCTTGGAAAAACAAATTCAATATCTTTGGCTCTCAATGATGAAAATTTAAAAAAATTCATTAAGGATTTAGACAAATTTACCCACTTTCTGATAAATGCCAGAAAAGACTCCAAGAACATAGAAGATTTAATTATTTCTACATTTCCGCTTAATGGTATTTCACCTAAATTTATTTATTCAAGTGAACAAGAGAAAAAACAATTCATTGATAAAATTCTAACACTAAATTGAAATAGAGAGTTATGAAAAGGATATTACTTATTCTTGCATTTTTTCTTGTTGCTTCGGTTTTGAAAAGCATTAAAGAACCCGAAGTAGGTATTGTAGAAAAATTAGGCAACAAAATCCCACTGGATCTTTCATTTACCAATGAAGAGGGAAAGCAAATTAAACTTTGGGACTTGATCAATAAACCCACAATACTAATGTTTGTTTATTATCACTGCCCTGGAATTTGTAGTCCACTTTTAACTGGTATCTCAGAGGTAGTTGATAAAACAGATCTAATACCCGGTAAAGACTACCAACTTGTTACTATAAGTTTTGATCATACAGAAACATACGATAAGGCAAAAAAGTGGAAAGAAAACCACATAAAAGGCCTTAAGCGGAAAATCGATAAAAATGGCTGGGTATTTCTTGTTGGCGATAGTATTTCGATTATGAAAGTAACTAAATCTGTAGGTTTCTACTTTAAGCCAGATGGCAAAGGAGAATTTATTCACGGTGCAGCATTGTATTCGATTTCCCCAGATGGTAAAATAATAAGATATTTATTCGGAACGGAGTTTAACCCGTTCGACTTTAAAATGGCTTTATTAGAAGCTGACAAAGGAATACCATTGCCCACAGTTAACCGCATTTTAAAATTTTGTTACTCCTACGACCCAACCGGAAGAACATATGTGTTCAATTTCACACGCGTTTTTGGAACTTTAATTCTACTTGGCTTAGCTGTATTTTTTGTAATATTAATTTCTAAAAAGAAAAAAGAGAATTCAGAGGTGAGAAATGGCTAATAGCACTATTGCAGAAACACTTGAAAATTATCTTTCACAACACGAAACAAAGAAGGGAATTTTGGGGTGGCTTTCGAGCACAGACCACAAAAGAATTGGTATACTTTATCTTGTAGCAATGATCACATTTTTCTGGGTTGGTGTTTTTTTAGGCTTTCTGATGAAACTCGAAATGCTTACCCCAGACCAAACTATTATTGATGCACAGACATACAATGCTTTTTTCACCCTCCACGGGGTAATAATGATTTTTCTATTTATAATACCAGGAATACCTGCAATTTTTGGCAACTTTTTCCTCCCAATACAAATTGGAGCGCGGGATGTTGCATTTCCGAGGCTTAACCTTTTATCCTGGTATCTATACATCCTAGGTGGACTTTTTGCAATAATATCTTTATTTCTTCAAGGCGGCCCAATCGATACTGGATGGACATTTTATGTTCCGTATAGCATTCGAACAACTACAAATGTTATTCTTCCATTGCTTGGGGCTTTCATTCTTGGTTTCTCATCAATTCTTACTGGATTGAATTTTGTTACTACGGTACACCGACTACGAGCACCTGGAATGACATTTTTCAGGATGCCTTTGTTTGTCTGGGCTTTGTATGCAACTGCTTGGATTCAAGTAGTAGCCACCCCAGTAGTAGGAATAACCATTCTTCTTGTTGTAGTTGAAAGGATTTTACAAATTGGTATTTTCGACCCCGCACTCGGTGGTGACCCATTATTGTTTCAGCATCTTTTCTGGATTTATTCACATCCAGCAGTTTACATAATGATATTGCCTGCTATGGGAGTCGTATCTGAAATTATTCCTACTTTTGCTCGTAGAACTATTTTTGGATATAGGGTTATAGCTTTCTCTTCGCTCTCGATTGCCCTAATTGGTTACTTTGTTTGGGCTCATCATATGTTCACTTCTGGTATCAGCGATACCGCAAGAATGATATTTTCTTTGCTTACATTTCTTGTTGCTGTTCCAAGCGGAGTTAAAGTTTTCAATTGGGTAGCAACTCTTTACAAAGGTTCTATAGAACTGCGTGCACCTTTAATTTACGTAATGATGTTCATTTTTCTTTTTTCTATTGGGGGTCTAACCGGACTTGTTTTAGGTTCATTAGCAACAGACATTCACGTAACGGACACCTACTTCGTTGTCGCACATTTCCATTATGTAATGTTTGGAGGAACAGCAATTATCTTATTTGCAGCTCTACATTACTGGTTCCCAAAAATGTTTGGAAAAATGTATAATGAAAAAGTAGCAATTTGGTCTACCCCATTTATCTTTATTGGTTTCAACATGCTATATTTCACAATGTTTATTCTTGGTTACTTAGGAATGCCTCGCCGTTATTGGAGTTATCTTCCTGAATACGAAACCTTGCACATAATTTCAACAATTGGTTCATGGATACTCATAGCTGGGCTTGCTATGATGTTTGGCAATCTAATTTATTCACTTTTTAAAGGAAAAAGATCCGATTCAAATCCTTGGGGAGGAGTTACTTTAGAATGGACCATACCCTCGCCCCCACCGACAGAAAATTTTAAAACAATACCAGTAGTTAATCACGGACCTTACGATTTTTCAAAAATAAATGAGAAAAATGATGGAAAGAATTGAAACAACAAATGCACTTTCCGAAAATCAAATTAAGAAGAGTGTCCACCATATCTCTGACCCACATCAACACAAAGATGCTATTGGTGCCAAAATCGGTATGTGGTTGTTTTTATTTACTGAATTGCTTTTATTTGGGGGATTATTTCTGCTTTATATGTCTTATCGATTGCAATATACAAAGGACTTTATAATAGCAGGGCAAGAACTGAATGTTGTTCTAGGTACGGTAAATACTATTATTCTTTTAACAAGTAGTTTAACTATGGCTCTTTCGATAGCAGCAATCCAAAGAGCTAAAAAGACTCTTTCAATTTTTTTCTTAATTTCGACTATTGCTTTTGCTTTAGCCTTCCTTGTCATTAAGTATTTTGAGTGGGGCGCAAAGTTTCAGCATGGAATTTCACCGAACAACCCAGAGTTACTGTCAAAGCCAAATGGTGAGATTATTTTCTACGGAATGTATTATTCTATGACTGGGCTCCACGCTTTACACGTAATTATTGGTGCAATAATATTACTATTTATGCTTGTTTTCCTATCTAGAAATAAAATCAACAAAGAGGATTATATCAAACTCGAAAACTCTGGATTATATTGGCACCTTGTCGATCTAATTTGGATTTTTTTGTTCCCTTTGTTTTATCTTATTCACTAAGAGGTGACAATGGAAAAAGAGCACAACTCACATTTAATACCCTATGGAACTTATGTACTTGTTTGGTTAAGCCTTGTTTCACTTACTGTCCTTACAGTAACCATTGCTGGTGTAGATTTTGGTCGGATTGCTTTGTTTATAGCTTTATTTATTGCAGCTGTCAAGTCAACTCTTGTTATAAACTATTTTATGCATATTAAATTCGACGATGCAATTTTCAAGTTCTTTCTTTTGGTTGCACTGGTAACGCTTGCATCAATTTTTATTCTTACGGCAACTGATATTTTCTTTAGGTAGGAGGTTGAAATGTTTCAATGGGCAACAGAATATGCTAAATCAGTCGATTATGTGATGTTGTATATAATAGGAATAGCAGTTGCGTTACTTTTGATTGTTACTTTTGCTATGATATATTTTGTAATCAAATACAATCGGAAGAGAAATCCAGTCGCCTCGCAAATTGAGGGGAATAAGGTTGTTGAAATTATTTGGATTGTTGTTCCTGTAATACTTGTCTTAACAATGTTTTTCTACAGTTATGGAGTTTTCAAGGAATCGCGAATTGTTCCACCCAACGCACTGAACGTTAAGGTCGAAGCAAAAATGTGGGCTTGGAATTTTTTTTACGATAATGGCAAAGTAACAGACACTTTGTTTATACCGGTTGGAAGGCCAGTTAAGTTCAACATTGTATCGCAAGACGTAAACCATTCTTTTTACATACCTGCTTTTAGAATTAAAGAGGACGCTATTCCTGGTAGAGAAAACTATATGGTTGTACATCCGAAAGAAATTGGTTCATTCGACATAGCATGTGCTGAATATTGCGGTTTGAATCATTCATTAATGTACACAAAAGTCTATGTCGTACCGGAGCATGAATTTTCGCAATGGCTAGAGGGTAAAGTCGACGATAATTATCTTCGAAAATATGTAGCATCTCATACTGGTGGCTATAAAGATTACTTGTCTGGTAGCCAGGCAATCTTATTTGCAAAAGGTTGTGTCCAATGTCATAGTATTGACAACAGAAAAAGCATAGGTCCATCGTTTTCTGAATTATCTCGGGGTTTTGCAAAAGTCATCTTCAATGGGAAAGACACTTCTGTTGCTATAGACAAGAACTACATTCGGGAATCAATAATCAACCCCGACTTACATATTGTTAGTGGTTATGAAAAAATTAAAATGCCAAGACAACTAAACAACTTAAAAGAAGATGAATTAGAGTACATTGTTGATTTGTTGTTCATCAACTTTGCAAAAAATAAACAATGAAATTTACCTTAAAGAATTTTCTAATATTGATTAAATTTCGAATTGTCGTATTTGTATCGATATCAGCAATTCTTGGTTATATACTTGCAAACAATTCTATTAATTTCGATTTGTTTTTCCTTTGGCTTGGTGTTTTTTTGCTGGCTGGAGGCTCCGGTGCACTCAATCAAGTGCAAGAATGGCAATTGGACAGTCGAATGCCAAGAACAATGTCTCGTCCAATCCCCCAAGGAGTAATTTCTCCAGCATCTGGAACTATTATATCTGGAGCACTAATTGCAATAGGCTTAGCTGTACTTTTTCTCTCAAGTGAAAAGTCACACCCTTTCTTTTTTGGGCTTCTTGCCTTAATTTTTTATAATGTAATTTATACACCTTTGAAGAGAATAACCCCTTTTGCAGCAATCCCTGGAGCTGTGATTGGAGCAATTCCTCCTTTGATAGGTTGGACATTTGCGGGCGGTTCAATTGAGCATCCTCAAATCTTTTCAATTTCCCTTTTCTTTTTTGTATGGCAAATTCCACATTTTTGGTTACTTTTAATTGTTTATGAGAAAGAGTATCGAAATGCTGGCTTTCCAGTGCTCACAGATATTTTTTCTTCCTTACAAATTGCAAGAATATCTTTTTTTTGGATTTTTGCACTTGTGATAATTGCATTGATAATATTAGCTTTTATCGAAAGTTTTAATCTTTATTCGTTTATCGTTGTTTTTTTGCTAGGTGTTTTATTTTTAGGAAGAATTTACCGTATGGTTAAAGTTATCCAACCACAAAACTTTTATAAAATAGCATTTATAAATTTGAACATCTTTGTTTTAATTTTCTCACTTGTCATTTCAGTTCAGAAAATACTCAAATTTTAGGAGAGAATAAATGGAAGCGTTGAACGTTTTTGCAATTCCACATTCAGTACAGGTTTCAAAACTTTTGGAGATATTTTTCTATTTAGGTTTTTCAACCTTCAACCTTTATTTTGCTTTTTTGTTTGGTGGTGTAATTTATTCCCTATATTTCTATGTTAAAACCAATAAAACAAAAAACGAATACTATTTAACTATTGCAAGGAACTTTATCGAGTATATCGCAAGAGGCTATGTAGCGTTAATCGGGCTTGGGTTTGTTCCTTTGCTTTCGATATATTATTCCTTACTTCAATTTATGCAAAAGGCACCCAATGACTTTTTTGTAGTACTTTTTTCTTCCACTCTACTTTTCATCTTATTTGTAGTTTTCCTAAAGACCATACTATTTTTTTTTGAAAAGAATCATAGTTTAATAAACATTAATCCGACTATTTTATTACTTCAAACACTTTCAATAATTGCAATCTTTTTTACTATATACTTAACTAATGGTATTTCATTAATTGCAATTCAAAATTCATTCGTTTTATCTGGCTTCAACATTGCAGATTTTTTGGATTTGAATATTATTTTCAGAATTATCCAATTCATTGGAATTGCTTTTGTCCTTTCCTCCTTAGCCTACATTTTCAAAACATTTACAGTGGATAAAGTTTCCGAAATAGGCGAATTTTTTCCTGAAGAAAACGGTGTGGTTAAAAAAGCTCTTTCAAATGTTATCATCTGGGGCAATATTCTTCCAATTATTTCTCTTGTCATTTATGTCAATTTACCCAAAAGTCTTGTAACCCTACAAAATTACATTTTACTTGTAGCTTCTTTGCTTGTTTTTTTACTTTGCTTACTATTTAGTTATTTTTCATTAAAAAATAAAAGCATTACTTTTGCCAAAAATGCCTTTTTCTCTGCAATATTCTCTTTCCTATTGTTCTTTGGTTCGGATGCAACCTCCCTCGCAATTTCGAACAAAATACAAGAGTTCAAAATTTCAAAAGATCATATTGCATATCATGAGAAGCTTTTAGCAAGTGCTGGTCGCAGTACAGTCAAAGAAGTTAATGGGGAAGAGATTTACAAAGCAAAATGTGTTGCTTGTCATCAATTCGATACCAAATTGGTTGGCCCTCCTCACAAAGAAGTATTAAAAAAATATGAGGATCGCCAAGAAGATATGGTAAGGTACATTCTAAACCCTGTTAAAGTAGACCCAAATTACCCGCCTATGCCAAACCAAGGTCTAAAACCAAACGAAGCCGAAGCCGTTGTGAAATACATGTTCGATCATTATGGAAACATGATAAAGTAAATTAGTTTTAAAAAGTTAATCTAAACAAATAACCCATGCAACTAAACAAAATCTAATCCTAATTAAAAATTCAAAAAAGAGATACTAACACCCTCCCATAGTAGGTTTTTTCTTCTTTGTTTGGGAAACTTCATTTGTCTTAGACTTTGCAAAGATTTCCGGTAATACTTGTTTAGCATAAAGCCTAAATTTGTTCCGGTTAATTTCTTGTTGGGTTCTAGGATCGGGGTTTTCTTTGTAATTCAAAATTTCATCGACAAAGTAGTTCACCCCACCTTTCAAAAACTTAACTTTTTTGTAGCCCAAACTTTTAGCAATAAAGACCATCTTTCTTTCTGTAAATTCATCATTAGCAATAAAAATATTTTCGGTGCCCCTCACCCGAAGTAGTCTATTGAATTCTTTAGAAAACAAATCATCAATTGTTGAGGGTATAGATTTTGGAAATGGTAGTTTTTGTCTATCTTCTGTGGGTCTGAAATCATAAATTTTAATGTTTTTAAACTCAAGGATTCTAATTAAGATAAGAGCAAATTCGTCAGGGCAAATTGAATTTGGATTTGGATTAGTATCGGAGCAAGAAATACCAGTTGCAGAGACAACATATTCTGGATTTTCCGTTAAACTTAATATCATCTCCTTTTTATCGTAAAAAGTAAAGGAAGAAAAAGCAATAACAACTCCAATCACTAACACTATTGCAAAATAAGGTGTAGTTTTGATGGCACTTAGCTTTTTACTATTTACTTTGTTTTCAATAATATTTGTAAAATAAAAAGCAGATAAAGCAATTATAACCAAAAGAAAAGCAAAAAACTGCTGAGAAATATTTAAGGTTTGGAAAATTCTTGGATAACCCAGAAACGAACTTTTATATAATGGTTCAAAGATACTGTACCCTTCGGCAAAAATAAAAACGCCAACAATAATGCCAAAAACGAAAACCATTGCGTCGAGCTTACCTATGGAAGCAGCACAAACACTTGTTCCTGGGCAATATCCACCAACAACAAATCCCAGTCCCATAATTAAACCACCAACTATTGCAGACCAGAAGTAAGTTGGATTTATATAAAAGGCAGTAATATCGATGATTCCAAATGTTTGGAAAAGAAAAATTCCAGCCATTGCAACGGCACCAGCAGTAAAGAATACTCTTAAAACCGTAAAATCATAACCGTAGAACAAACCAACAAGTTTTCGCGAAGAAGAAAAACCTGCCTGTTCCAATATCGCACCAAAGAAAATTCCAATAAAAAATGCAATAACAAAATTTAACCCTTGACTAATTACATCTGGCACAAGTGGTCCCATAAATCCTCCCAATTAAATCCAAAACTTTCTAAAGAAAAATGCAAACAAATAGGCCCCAGCGAAAATTGATATCATGGTAAGGATACCCCCAGTGGACATAATTGCAAGGCCGCTCAAAGCTGCACCGCTTGTGCAACCTCGACCAAGTTGTGAACCAACTCCCCAAAGTACCCCACCAAGAAATGCTGCGATTATTCTTGTGTTCGAAGACAACCTCGGTCCTTTTTCCAATTGAAGTTTCAATCTATTGGATGCAAGTCCAGAAAGAAAAGCCCCAATAATGACACCCGAAATTTCAAAGACAAGCCAGTTCATCAAGGGATTTCCAGAATGCTCTTCGGAATATTCCTTGTAGAATTTAGAATTATTTGAATGTCCAGGGGCAATGCTTTGGACTGTAGCAACTGTAAGGCTTTTGAATGCACCACTTGCACCCAAACCACGACCAGTGATAAAAAAAGTAAAAAGTAACAACAAACCTAACAACAAGCCCGCCAAGTAAGGATTCATATACTTTTGTGTTTCCATATTCACTCTCCAAATTTATGACTTAAATTAATTTTCTTCTAAATTTTGAACCGGCAACTCTGATTTCTGGACGAAATTTTTATCCGATTCTTCCTTTGTTTCTATTTCTTCGTACCCAGTCAACATAGCATTTAGATTTGAAAAAATAGTAGTTCCAGTTGTAGTTAAATAAATATGCACAATAATAAAAGCAACCAGCAAAATTGCACCGGCGGTGTGAATTATTGCAATGTATTTCAATGAAGCAATATTAATTGCTTGTACCCCTAAGTCGGTTTGGTACCGATAAAAAAGATAGAATAAACCAGATGTACCCACTATTGGAATTACCAAAACTTTTAATGCAAAGTAAGTAAGCTTTTGTAATGGATTAAGTTTGCTTAAAACAGTCTTTTTAATAGGATGAGGAGCATTACGAAAAATACCGGTAATATAAAACTCAATTTGTTCCTTAATGAATTTTCGCGTAGGAATATACTGTTTCCATAGTCCTGTAGCAAAATGCCAAAAAATAGTGAAAATAACCAATATGATGTAAAGATAGGCAGCAATTCTATGGTAAATTACAGCATTTTCGTACCCAAAGAAAATATAAACACCATGTACCTCGAAGCCAGTGAAGGCTAAAAAGAAAATCAAAATTGCTTGAGTCCAATGCCAAAATCTCTCGTATGCAGAATAGATATAAACTTTCCTACCCATTTTGAACCTCTTTTTTATTTTTAAAATAAAAATAAATCCTAAATGAAGAGTGGATCACAACCAAAAGAATCACTAAAATTATTAATATTAAACCACCGTAGTCAACCAAATCGCTATTATCCCTCCCGGGCAAGTAAAGACCTTGAAGTCCAGCAAGGCGAGAGCTGTTTTTGGTATGGCATTCTATACACTGCACAGATTTTTCTTTTTTAACAACCAAATGATTTAAGGGCCAATACATAATAGTTGGAATGAAAGAAATTTCACCACTGAAAGGTAAATCGAGAGTTTGCATACCAATTTTTGAAGAAGTTTTCCAATCGAAATCAACCCAAAAGGCACCTTCGCCGGACTTCTCACCATAAAGTTTTGGCTGAATTAGTATTTTGTTAATCGGGTCGAATGGCTGCTTGCCATAATGAATTTTCACTGGATAAATTTTTGAACTTGGGTCGTCGAATGTACCAAATAATTGATTGAGCACCAATGGTTTCGAAGTATCTTGAATCTTGTCTCCAGCAAGGTAATGGCTACTAGTTCCGTTGAACCAAATGTAATCGGGTCGTACATTGTTGCCCCAAGTAAACCTACCTTTCTGGGATGTATAAATTTCATTACCAAGGGAATCTTTAAGTTTTATCGGTTTACCATCTACAAGTTTTCCAGCTTCGCTCCAATCCCAAGATAATTTAGTTGGTTTCATTGTTGCATATTTAGGTATGTGACAAGTCTGGCAAGCTACTTTCAATGTATGCTCGTTTAAAATCCCTTTTGTGTGAGGTGTAGCGGTATGGCATTGTTCACATTCAACTCTATTTGTATTCATTGAAGACAATGAATACAATTTCCCCGATATATTATGCCTATGAGTAGTATGGCAATCAATACATTGCAAATTAAATCCATCGATACCCATATGTACATCAACTTCATTTGTAGCCTCCAACAATGACACTTCTAAGTCGCCGTGCTTTACGTTGTTCCCACCCCCACCAAAGAAATGACATGAACCACAATTTACATTCTGTGGTTTGCCTACATTTTGAGCAACAAAATTGAAATTGACATTTGGAGACGGTGCACCAGCTTCCCCTGAAGCTTTTGCATATGATCCAGTATTATCATGGCATATTAGGCAATCAATATTCGTTGAATCGGTAAAACCACGACCAGTATGGTCAATTCCGAATCCAATGTGGCATTTTGCACAAAGCTTTTCGCTATTTACAACACTCAAGCAATAATTATTGATTGCATTTCTTTTCCCAAGATACACAATTCCTTTGCCTTTAATGTAATCAACTCTTTCCCAATTCCAATGGTTACCATTCATAATATCTTTTGCAGTATTATTGTGGCACGAAATGCAGGCTTTGGTAACCTCTTGTGGTGTTTCGAAATTTTGTTGGAGAATAGCAAATTTTGAGTGGTCGACACGTTTGTACCCAGCTTCGAACTTTTTAGAGGAATACTTTTCCCTCAATTGCATTAACTTTGTAGGTAATATTTCTTTAGGACTAATAAGGTTGAGGACAACAACAGCGACGCCGCTTAAAATGGCAAGAGAAATTACAATCCATCTCATATCTTTCAAGCTTTCTTTTATTTAACATAAATAAGAAATTATCGAATTTTAAAAGGAAATTAAGAGGCAATTTCTGAAGTGAATCCACTATTTTCATAAAATAATAACACCAAGAACAAAGTATCATGGCTGATAAACTTTTGTAGTTTTGCTTAGAAAATTAGTGCAAAAAATTAAATTGTTACTACTTTGAAGGGTTCTCATAGCAATACAAACAGTAAAATTCTAAAACTTGAAAAACTAAGCTACAATAATTATCAGCTGCTAAGCAGCACCAATTTACCTCTTCAATATTTTTTATTAAAATTTGCACCCTATTGTTTTATAATAAATATAAAATTAATGTACCTTTTTTATAATCGTATCAATCTAATATTTAAATATTACCAAACAGTAAAATTAAAAAAAATCTAGTTTCGGTGTTCATTATTTCTACGAATTAAAAATGAATAAAATCAAGTAGCTCGGTTCTGCCGTAATGACATAAATCAAAGCAAATTTCTTAATCCAATAATACATTACGGAAAAAAATTTTATTTAACCAGTTACATATTTTTTAATTTTGCTTTTAATCGAAAAGGGAAAAATGGATTATATTGGAAGCACAAGCGTGGACCCACGCAAAGTCACAACTTTTAGACTTCAAGAAATGAAAAATTCTGGGCAGAAGATAGTTTGTCTAACCGCTTATGATGCTTTAATAGGAAGAATATTAGATGAAAGTGGTGTAGATGTAATTTTAGTTGGAGATTCGCTTGGTAATGTTGTCCAAGGGTTAGAAACAACTATACCAGTTACATTGGATGAAATTATCTACCATACAAAAGCAGTTGTAAGAGGAGCAAAAAGACCCTTAATTATTGCAGACATGCCGTTTATGAGCTACCAAGTATCTGCGGACGAAGCATTTACAAATGCAGGAAGAATTATGAAAGAGACAGGTTGTGGAGGAGTTAAATTGGAAGGTGCTACAGAAATTACTTTACAAGCAATTAGAAGAATGACAGAAAGTGGTATTCCGGTGATGGGTCACGTTGGTCTTACGCCACAAAGTATCCACAAATTTGGTTCTTATAGGGCAAGAGGCAAAGATCCACAAGAAGCGGAAGCAATTTTCCGCGACGCTGTAAACTTAGAACAAGCTGGTGTTTTTGCCGTAGTCCTTGAAAAAATACCCGCAGAACTGTCCAAAAAAATTTCTCAAGCAATTAAAATACCCACAATAGGTATTGGCGCAGGGCCGCACTGCGATGGGCAAATCCTTGTGTATACCGACCTTGTTGGCTTAACTATAGATTTTAATCCTCGGTTTGTACGTAGATATGCAAGTTTGTTCGAAACAATTTTAGAAGCTTGTAAAAAGTATGCTGAAGATGTTAGAAACCAAAACTTTCCCAACGAATCAGAATCTTACTAGTAATTTATTCAATATGTCAATTTGTCTTAACCTTTATATTCCTTGTCATAAATCTATTTCTTGTTCGTTTAATTTTTTTTAAAAAATTTGAAATGTCGCAAATTTTTGGAAGAATTTGGAAGATTATCAAGTCGAATTTAACCGATAAAGAATTTGAATATCGACATTATGAACTTCCTCTTGAAGAAGATGATGCTTTAAAACAAGAAATTGAGAATGAATGGAAGAAAACAAGTTCATTTTATCGGAACTTTGAAAAGAACATAAATAACATTTCCCTTAACGAAGCTTATCAAATTCTTGGTATAGACCGAAATTCTACAATAGATGAAATTAAAATGGCTTATAAAAGAAAAGTTAAAGAGTATCACCCGGACTTTGTCCAAAATCTTGGGCAAGAAATTCGCAATTTTGCAACGCATAAAATTCAAGAAATTAACTTTGCTTTTGAATTAATTAAAAAAGAAAGAGGATTTTAATATGCGCAAAATAGATTGGAAACAAATTTCCAGAGAAGCTCTTTTTATTTTAGGCTTAACTTCTTTCGTTGCTGTAATTTACAACTATTTAAACCCGTCTGGAATTATTTTATTTAAGAAACCAGCAATAGTTTCGGACACAATATTAGAAAAACTTCTTTCTGATACAATTTCGAATGTACCCCCAAAAGAAACTGCAAGCAAAGAAGATATAAAAAAATTAGACACAGCTACTTTTACTTTAAAGGATACAACGAAAGCAAAGAAAGCAACCCAAATAGAACAAAAGCAAGTTGATAAAATCAATCCTCAAAAACGTTCAGATGAAATTCCCATTGTTACCTACAATCAATTAATTAAATACCTTGAGTCTCCAAATCTCATACTAATTGATGCACGTTCACCAGATGAGTACAATAAAGCCCATATTGGCAAAGCTATAAATATCTTTGCCTACGAGCAGGACCTAAACTTGTATTTCCAAAAGATAGCAACTTTGCCAATAGACCCACAAAAAGTAATTATTGTCTATTGCGAAGGAGGTTCTTGCGACGCAAGCCACAAAGTTTCGTACGATTTAATTCACCTCGGTTACAAAAATGTTTTTATTTATCCCGGTGGTTGGGATGAATGGACAAAGTTAAGAAAGAATGCCAATGAATGAAGAAATAATAATTAATAAAGCCACTCTTGAATTACTAGAAAACAAATATGGACTTGTTGGTGTATCTGAAAAAATTCTTGACATCTTCCGTACCATTCTTAAAGTTGCCCCCACGGACCTTAATGTTTTAATCACGGGTGAAACTGGAACTGGAAAAGAAGTAGTCGCCAACGCCATTCATCAACTTAGCAAAAGAAGAAAATTTCCTTTCATAAGTGTTAATTGTGGCGCAATACCTGAAACATTGCTAGAGTCCGAACTTTTTGGACACGAAAAGGGTGCCTTTACCGGAGCTTACGAACAAAGAAAAGGATATTTCGAAGTAGCAAATCGCGGAACAATTTTCTTGGACGAAATTGGAGAAATGCCCGTCGGAACGCAGGTTAAATTACTTCGTGTACTTGAATCAGGGGAATTCAATCGACTAGGTTCAACTGAAGTCAGGAAGGTTGAAGTACGAGTGATTGCTGCTACAAATAAAAAGCTTGAAGAGGAAATATACAAAGGGACTTTCAGACAAGACTTGTTTTACAGACTAAAAAATTTGCATATTATTCTTCCTCCATTACGTGAACGTCCAGAGGATATTCCAATTCTGGTCGATTTTTTTGCCCAAAAAACTTGTTCGCAACTTGGGATCTCTTTTCAAGGGGTATCGTTGGAAGCTTTGAATATCCTTCGTGGATTGCAATGGCCTGGAAATATTAGGGAATTAAAAAATCTCATAGAAACTATATTAAAACTTGAAAAAACTGGGTATATAACCCTTGAGGTTTTAAAAAGGTACCTTCCACCAGCACTACCACCCCATGTAAGAATTGAACAACCTAAGGAAACATCTTTACTTTATGTTCCTTCCGGAAAAGAAACCCAACTAGGCTTAGAAATCATTTTTAGAACTTTACTTGAAATTAAAAAGGATGTGGACCTGGTAAAAGAAGCTTTAAACGAATTGAATAGTAAGATGGATTCGGTAAATTCGAATATTACAGAACTAAGGCCGGGAACATATCATATTGTCGATAATGATGGTTTCCCAAATATTTTACCAGATAATTTGAATTTAACCAATATCGAGAAAGAAATTATTTCATATACCCTAAGAAAATTTAAAGGAAATCGCCGTAGAACTGCAAAAGCCCTTGGAATAAGCGAGCGAACCTTGTACCGAAAGATTAATCAATACAAACTTTCGTAAAATGATAGGAATCTACCTTCACATCCCATTTTGCGAAAAAAAATGCTCATATTGTGACTTTTACTCCATTACAAATAAACGCAAGATTGAAGAATTTGTATTTTGGTTACAAAGAGAAATTGAACTTTACTTTAATCATGAATTGGGGAGAAGAGTAAAAGTCCATACTCTTTATTTTGGAGGAGGCACTCCTTCCCTTTTGGAACCAGAGCAAATTGATAAAATAATTTCCACAATTTCAAATTTTTTCGATGTTGATGAAATTAGTGAATTTACGGTGGAATGCAATCCTGGAACAAACTTCACCAACAAATTGGCAGATTACAAATCACTCGGGATAAACCGAATCAGCATAGGAGTCCAATCATTAGTCCCCGAAGAACTAACATTTTTAGATAGAATTCACACAGCAAAAGAAGCAATGGATGCCATCACTATGGCATTAGACTTTTTTGAAAAAGTAAGTGTGGATATCATTTTCTCGATACCTAATCAGACCATTGCTTCGATCAGTAAAACCTTAGAAGAACTATTGAAACACGACATCAAACATATTTCTGCATATTCATTAATTTATGAAGAAAAAACCCCATTGTATAATGAACTCCTAAAAGGCAATATTTGCCCCAAAACAGAAGAGCAAGATTTTGAAATATATAAGTTTATAACTTCAACACTTAGCGAACACAATTTCATTCAATATGAAGTATCCAATTTTGCTAAATCTGGATTTAAATCACTTCACAATTTAAATTACTGGAGATATGGAGATTATTTTGGTTTTGGACCATCCGCTCATAGTTTCTTTAACCACAAAAGAAGTTGGAATGTAAGAAACCTTAACAATTATTTTAACCTACTTAAGTCAAATCGCTTACCAATAGAAAATTTCGAACACATTGATACAAATAAAAGAATTCTTGAGAAAATTATGCTTGGCTTGAGATCTGAGGGGATTCCCCTACTCGAGTTCAAACAAGAATTTGGAATTGATTTGTTCCAAATCTGCGGTCAAATATTTGAGGCTTGGGAGTCTATGGGCAAAGCCATAATAAATAATAATTTGATAAAACTGACCCCAGAAGGTTATTTCATTGCGGATAAGCTTACTATAGATTTGGTAAGTAAAATTGAGAATTTTGTAGCACGTAATCTTAGGAAATGCAAATAATTGAAATAGAAGAAAATCAATTCTAAAAATCATTATTTCTTTATTAAATAAAAACATTCCTTTTCGTTACTTAAATCATTATTTGCACCCCAAATTATTTTAAAACTATTTATCGAAATTTTAAAACTTAGGAGTTACTTTGTCACTAAGATGAAAATTCGATCCTATTTTCCCAAACTGTTAATAATCAAATTGTTTAAATTGTTGAAAAGTTTACAGTATCACAAAAAGTGTATACCCTATCAATCACTATTATAATAAGTAGAATTGTTAACTTTTGATTAATTTTGAGTTTTTTAAAATATTTAGAATGAAGCAAGGCAAGCTATTCAGATTATTTAATTTGAAGATCCTTTTAATAGTAAATTTTCTTTCATTTTACTCAGTACAATCCCAAGAAATACTTGAGAAAGGTCGGTTTTCGGGTTATATGTTTGGAGATTATTACTACAATATTATGCGAGACAGTAGCGTCGCACAACTCCCATTCGTAAATTATAAAGATGCTAAAGACCTTAACGGATTCGAGTTCAGAAGGATTTACTTTACATATGATTACCAAATTTCTGATCAATTTTCATCCAGGTTTAGGCTTGAAGCCGACCAATTCACCCTAACAAGTAATTCAAAAATAGGTGTTTTTGTAAAGGATGCCTACCTTCAATGGAAAAATATTTTTCAAGGCTCGAACTTGACAATTGGAATACAACCAACCCCAACATTCGACATTTCGGAATTTTCATGGGAAAATCGACATGTTGAAAAAACAATTATTGATTTATATGGTTTTTCGAGCTCAAGAGATTTCGGAATTTCTTTAAAAGGTAAGATAGACAAAGAAGGAATTGTTAACTACTGGTTCCTTTTTGGAAATGGTTCTGGCAATACTCCCGAAACAGATAGACATAAAACTTTGTATTCGAATTTCTTTTTTAAACCCAGCGAAAGCATCAACGCTTTTATTAATTATTACCATAAATATCAAAAACCCATATCCGATAAATTTGTAGCAAATCAAATATTGAGTAAGGATGAAGACTTAGTTTCAATTTTCTTTACATTCCACCAAAAAGACCTTTTCAAAGTTGGAGTTGAAAACTTTTACAATTATGTGCGTAATTCGTTTTACGATACACTTCAAAAGAAATATTTAAATAGAAACATGTTAGGTATTTCCCTGTTTGGGATATTTTATTTATCAAAAAAAGTAAATTTTGTTTTTAGGTTCGACCAAATTGATCCTAATATTTCTAGAGATTTCCAAAATGACAAAAGGAATTTATTCCTTTTTTGCCTTAATTATAAACCAATTGAAAAGATTTATCTTACTCCCTCGCTTTTAATCGAAACTTATGAAAAAACCAAAGAAAGAAGTTTTGCTCCTTCAATAACTACAAGGTTTGTTTTCTTTTACCTTTTTTATTAGCATACCCAAAAACAAATCTAGAAATATTAATAATCAATCCAGTTTTACTTAAATGAAAACTGGTTTAAAAAAATAAAAGTACAACATTTAGAGATATTTAAAAGAAAACCTCTTAAATCCTCAATCTTTAGTTTTTGTAAAATAGCTTAAAATTTAAGAAGTTTAGCAAGGTAATTTATTCAACCAATTCTTTTACCGATTTCGATGGGCGAGTAATTCCAGTAATACCGCTTGCAATCACCCAGTTTCCACCTTCTTTCTTTAATGTTCTTGCTACACGAAGGAAAAAGTTAACATATTGTCCGTTAGTCCAAATATTCAAAGGAATTCCATAAATTGCCGAGGCGATTCTTCCTCTTGAATCCATTAAAATGTAAATATCTTGCATATTACCAAATTTCAAGGAATCCATATCTTCCCACTGCTTTTCTATAGCTACCTTAAATTCGGATAAAGATTTAACGGTTTCCCCTGAATCGCTACCAAAAAAAGTTAAATCATTAGCAAGATAGCGTACCATTTCCGAGAAGTTTTTCTTTTCATAGGCTTTATTGTAGGCTTTCAAAACTTCGACAACTTTCTCTTTTTCCCTAACTTCTTCTTCCGTCGATAACTGGTCATTTGAAGTAGAACAAGATAGCAAGAAGACTAATAAAAGAACTGGTAATAAAAATTTCATAAACCCTCCCGAACAATTTGACAAATTGAATTCTTAATTATGGTATAAAAATTGAAGAATTTCATTTTTCAAAAAAATTAAAAAAACCAAAAACAAAATACAAATAATATTTTGAAAAAACAAGAGGGCAAAAATGGAAATTCGTTCAATCAAAAACATGCTAAACAAAGTAGAAGACATTAAATCTAAGCAATTTAGAAAAGAAGAGTCTGTTGCAATTGTATACAAAGAGCAAAAGGACATTTTGGATTTAAGCGACTGGCAAAAAAGTGTTGTCGATATTGCTCTAAAATATCTGGAGAATAAGAACCAATTGGACAATAATCATCCGCTTAGCCAAGGTAGATTTAGGCAAATTCAAACATTGGAGGAAGCTTTAAAAGAATTGGAAGAAACAAAAAAGGCTAAATTCAAAGAAGAAGGCATTAAAGCACAAGCCAATATTAAACCTGAAGATATTTTATCATTATTCATTCAATAAGGAATTAGGCAAAAAAAAAATGCCCACGAAAACGTGGGCATTTAGAAAAAATTCAAAATTTTACTTTCCTTTTTCGCTTAAGAATGATTCTTTCAACCCAATAAGAATTTTTTCGCTAATTTCTTCTGCTATCATCTTTTTGACATGATCGTCGCTTGTAAGATAATCAGAAATAGCACGTTCAACACGGGACTTGATAATTTCGGCAGATTGTCCAATTAAGACTGTGGTTAATTGATGGATATCGTATTGTTGGGTGCGAAGAGCTTCCAACTGGCTTTTGTTTGCATCTTCCATTTTTTTCAACATACGGTCCATTCGTTCTTCTTCTTCTGTATAAATCAAAGTAATTGACAGCAAAGCCAACATGGTAAATTCAAGAAAGATGGCAAGCAAAATAAAGGAGGGTTTGGTTGCGGGGATAAATTTCAACCCTCGAATACCAACTGCAACAATTAGAAATGCAGCACCGCCATAGGCAAGACCTGTAACATTGTTGGAATATTTCTCGGTAAAATGGTGTGCCATGTACAATCTCAACCCTTTGAAAACAAGGAAATGATTTCGTCGCCAGAGCAAACCGTCTTTGGTATCTTCAATTTCCTTCAAAACGAAATCAGAGAAATAGTCCTTTATTCTACTATAAAGATTGATATTTCTAAACTTGACTACATCCGTGGTGTCATCAAAAATATCTTCAAAACGCAGTGATTGACGAGGAGAGGACATTTCTTCGCCAATGGTTCTTTCCCACACTATTCTAAATGCCTTTTCGACTTCATCCCTATCTTTTTGAATCAAAATATCATCGGGCATAACAAGAAGTTCAACAACCTCTTCTGGAAAGCCAGTTTGAAGTCGAATCTTTGTTTTAGTATTATCTATTTGACGGTCGAAAAGCAAAGCCATAAAGCCAAAATTGGTTGGAAAAACCATTGTAAGAAAGATAGTAACAAGAAAAGCAAGGTCCAATGCAAGAATTGAAAAGGCAAGCTCAGGGTCCAAAATAATGGCATTTTCCCCTATTACCTCGGATTTCACAAAGAATTGAAGTGATTCTTTAACATATCCGTGCTCGCGTTCGTTTCTTGGTTCAAAAGTAAAATCAAAAATAAATTCCTTATTAATCAAATCCTTGCTGATTTCAACCGAACCATGTTTTATAATTTCTTCGGCTTTTTCTTTAGTGGTAGATGCCCAAACAAGGTCTTGGAATTTTACAAAACCAATTTTTTCCAATTTGTCACCGCTTGGTTTAAACAAAGGTACAACAAACTGCGCGGTTCCCCAAGGAATAAAATATCGGAAACAGACGAAAAAGAAAAATACTAATAAAGCCACAAAGATAATCACTTGTGTCGGTCCCAACTTTTTTTGTTGTTGAGTACCCAAAGCTTTTCGAGTTTTTGGTTTTGCAGTCATTAAAATCCCTCAAAGTTTAAAAAACATACTTTTTTTCTAATTTCAAAAACTATCAATTTGTTAGGTAACAATTAAAATGTAAAAACAAAATTAAAAAATAAATAATATTGAGCAATAATTTTTTTTATGAATTTTTTGTCAAATTTTTAAATTCCGCTTTGTAGTTTTAAAATTGACAAATTTTCTCCTTTAAATTCATTAATTTTGTGTATGCGAGTAAAAACAATTAAAGCAAATGTGAATTTGGAGAAAGGCACCATTCGCGGTGGCTCCTTTCTTTCTTTTTCCATTCTGAAATCTTTACTTCTTTGTTGCTTGAATCTTTCCTATTACTCTTCTTTCTAATATCCTGTAAATTGTCATTGGTTTTTAATTAGGAGGTTATGCTATGTCCAAATTGTCATTATCTTACAAACAAAAGTATTTTGTAGAAAGTACAAATGTTCTAAGCACTTTGAAAGCTCATATGCTTATCGACGGTTACAACTTTGTAACCGATTTGACCGAAAGTACTCCATCATTCTTTGTAGACAAGATTAGTGGGAAAAAGTACTTAGATTTATTTACTTGTTTTGCGTCCTTGCCTTTGGGACTTAACCACCCCAAGATGTTAGAGGAAGATTTTCTGGAATATTTGAAATTTGTAGCAATAAACAAACCATCAAACTCAGATATTTACACTGAAGAGATGGCAACCTTTGTAAAAACCTTTTTCAAAACTGCTGTTCCAAAACATTTCAAATATGTTTTTTTCATCGAAGGTGGAGCCTTGGCAGTCGAAAATGCTCTAAAAGCAGCTTTCGACTGGAAGGTACGGAAAAACTTTCTTAAAGGTATTCAGCAAGAAAAGGGGCACAAAATAATCCATTTTCGCGAAGCTTTTCATGGACGCTCTGGTTACACTATGAGTTTAACCAATACAGATCCAACCAAGACAAAGTACTATCCGAAGTTTAACGATTGGCCAAGAATAATTAACCCCAAAATGTCATTTCCATTCATTGACAAAAATGTAGAACAAACATTGGCGTGGGAAAAGCAAGCAGAAGAAGAAATTAAGAAAGCCTTCTTGGAAAATCCAGATGATATAGCCGCAATTATTATCGAACCAATTCAAGGAGAGGGGGGAGACAATCACTTTAGACCCGAATTTCTGCAGAGTCTTCGCCAACTTGCCGATGAAAATGATTGCTTATTAATCTTCGATGAAATTCAAACTGGTGTAGGAATTACTGGTACAATGTGGGCACATGAACAAATGAACGTTCAACCAGATATCATGGCTTTTGGAAAGAAAATGCAAGTTTGTGGAATACTTGTTGGAAGCAAAATAGACGAAGTCGAAGAAAATGTTTTCAAGATTTCCAGCAGAATTAACTCCACTTGGGGCGGTAATCTTGTAGACATGGTCCGAGCCACACGATATCTTGAAATAATTGAGGAGGATAATCTACTAGAAAACGTACAAGTAATGGGAACTTACTTAATGGAAAAGTTAGAAGGGTTGGGCCTAGAGTTTCCAAGGTGGGTAAGTAACATTCGGGGAAGAGGATTATTTTGTGCCTTCGATTTACCATCAAACGAAATACGCAACAAGTTTCGCAAAATAGCTGAGAACAATGGGCTTTTGATATTAGGTTCCGGAATTAAATCTATAAGGTTTAGGCCATCGCTTTGCATTACACACCAGGAAATTGACCATGGAATTGAAATTATCCGTAAAATACTTTTTGAACTCCAAAAAAGTCAAAATTGAAAGTTCGATTTTTTTTCAAAAAAAGGAAGTGAACTGAGGAACTAACCTTGGTTCACTTCTTTATCATTTATTTTTGAGAAAAAAATTTCACATGAATCTGCAATTAATTGATTAATTATTCCAACCTCCCCCCATTTAAAATCTAATGTGGTGATTATTTTAAAACCTACGCTGCCAACCGACCAATTTCCAATTTTTGATTCTTTAATATTTCCTATTTTTTGTTATTTCTTTAGCCTAACATTGTTTTATTAAAAGGAATTTAGCAAAGAGTTTTGAGCTTAATTCTCTTTCCCTACCATTATTTCAGCCATAGTAATATGTGTAAATAGGCCACATTACAAAGTTATCCATACTTTTAGGATATTTATGAAAAAAATGATAAATTCAAAAAATTTGGATTATGGGTAAAAATGAACATCTTTGCTGATATTCAAAGAGTTTTGATGTGAAAAAAAAACTAAATTAAAGATATTCAACTAAAATTGAAAAATAGAGTTTAACTTCAAGTAAGTAGCATGGTAAAAAAAGCTTGTTAATTATTCTCAATAAATTTATTTCCCTCAATCCAAACAGACTGAACATTGTTTACCCCAAAGTGATAAAAAATTTCGGCATAGTTTCTACAATTGAAAACAACGAAAGTAGCATTTTTTCCAACTTCAAGGGAACCAACCAAACCTGCAATTTCAAGAGAATGAGCACCATTAATTGTGGAGGCAACCAAAGCTTGCTCACACGATAAACCTAAATTTACAACTGCTAATGACAATATTATTTGCATATTTTCGGTAAAACAAGAACCAGGATTAAAATCAGAAGCAAGTGCAATAGGTACTTCGTTTTCAAGTATTTTTCTAGCGGGTGCATAAGGCATACGTAAAAAGTACGAGGTACCCGGAAGAAGGGTAGCAATTGTTCCTGACTTTTTCATAGCATTAATACTTGAATCGGAGACAAAAATCAAATGGTCCGCGGAAACCGCACCGAATGAAGCAGCAAACTCAGCCGCACCAACATCTGCAAGTTCATCTGCATGCACACGTAAATTCAAACCACATTCGAAAGCCATTTTGAAAATTTTCTCCGCCTGCTCAAAAGTAAAATAACCTTCGTCTACAAAACAATCACAATATTTTGCTAAATTCATTTCAGCCACTTTCGGAATCATTTCGTTGCAAATCAACTCAACATAGGCATCTGGATCGGATTTATATTCTGGAGGAAAATCGTGAGCCCCTAAAAATGTAGGAACAATACATATTGGAAAATTCTGAGACAGCTTTTCAATTACTTTTAGAATTTTAATTTCGTTTGGGGTGTCAAGCCCATAACCACTTTTAATTTCTACTGCTATGGTTCCATGCCTTATTGCATTGAAAAGATACTTGTATGCAATTTCGAAAAGTTCATCTTCAGAAGCTTTGCGTACGGCTTTAACAGTTGAGATAATTCCGCCACCTTCTTCTGCAATTTGCCGATAAGTTGCCCCACCCATTCTTTTGGCAAATTCATCTGATCTATCCCCAGCAAAAACTAGATGAGTATGAGAATCGACAAAACCGGGAATAATTGTTTTTCCTTTCAAGGAAAGAACTTTATCGGGAACAACTTCGTTGGTTTGAAGTTTTACCTCGGCTTCTTCAGTAGTACCAATCCAAAGTAAATTTTTGTCGAAAAATAAGGCACCATTTTTAATCTCTCCCACATCACTTATCAATTTTCCTTTTCGAGGTTCTCCATTATTTCCCGAAATGGTTACTAAAGAAGAGATGTCTTTAATTAGGATTTTCATAAAAATTCCATTTATATTAAAACATTATCTTCTGGGTTATTTTTCAACATTTCCACACATTTTTTTACTTTTTGTACTTCTTTTTTAGGGCAAACAAGTACAGCATCATCTGTGGTAACAACAACAACATCGTTCATTCCTATGAGACAGACTTTAATTTTACCCAATTTCGATTGATTAAATACAATTGAATTATTTGAGTCAAGAAGCAAATTGTTACCAATGTTAACATTCCCAAATTCATCATGTTTTTTTGTCCTATCTAATGCATCCCAAGAGCCTATATCATCCCAATCAAAAAATGATTTCACTAAAACAATGTTGTTTGTTTTTTCCATCAAAGCATAATCAATTGAAATGTCGGGGAAAGACTTGTAAATTGGTTCAACGTCTTTCAAAAAATGGTCGATACAAGAGAAATAAGTACTATTTCGTTCAAAGACTTCTTTTAAGGATTGAATTTTCTGGAAAATTTCTGGCATGTGAACTTTAGCTTCGTTTAAAAATGTATCTAACCTCCAAAAGAACATTCCACTATTCCAGAAGTAGTTGCCCAACTCAAGATAGTGTTTTGCCTTTTCGAGTGTTGGCTTTTCATGAAAACAAAGAACATCGAAAATAAATTTATGATCGAAATCGGATGACTTTTTGACCTCAATATAGCCAAATGCTGTATCCGGACGCGAGGGGACTATTCCTATAGTCGCAATTTTATTTTGATTGGAAACCGAGCCGAAAGCAAGGTTTACTGACTTTTGGAAACCTTCAAGAGGGTCTATTTTCTGGTCGGACGTAAAGACCCCAATCAACAATTGGTTTTCTTTATATTGTAAACCATATTTAGCTAAAATAAAACTCATTGCATAAGCAAGCGCAGGAGCAGTATTCTTTTTCAAAGGCTCTGGAATAATATTTCCAGGAGGTAGAAAATTAAGAACCATTTTTATTGGTTCAAATGTTGTGACGTTTGTAAATACAAAAATGTCGTTAATGGAAATAAATGAGGAAATTCTTTCTATTGCCTCCTCAATCAGAGTCTTTTCAGTATTTAATGGAAGGAGTTGCTTGGGTCTTTGGCATCTACTAATTGGCCAAAACCTTTCACCACTTCCACCAGCAAGAATAATTGCAACCTTTTTCATATTTAGTTTTACTTTACATGTAAACAAAAATAATTTTCTTTGAATTTTGTCTTTTTGAAAGAATTAAAATATTTAATTTTCATTATGAGACAAAGTAATTTAAAAATAAAATCTAAAGAAATCATTATTGATTTGACTGAAAGAGAAAAGTTAGTACTCCGGTCAATTGTGCAATTGCATATTTCCACAGCCCAACCCATTGGTTCCCGGCTTTTATCGAAGCACCTAGAAAATAAATTAAAATTGAGCCCTGCTACAATTCGCAACATTATGTGCGAACTTGAAGATAAAGAACTTTTACAGCAAACTCACATCTCCTCTGGAAGAATACCGACCGACAGAGGCTACAGATTTTATATTGATTCTTTATTGCCTCACGTTAAACCTACTGAAAGAGATTTTAGTAAAATCGAAGAAGAATTCAAAAAAGTAGATACTGCGAATTTTGAAGATGTGCTAAAAATTGCATCTAAAGTATTAGGGTTTTTATCCAAATATATTAGCATTATTGTCATACCCGAAATTCAGGATATTACCGTCCAAAAACTGGAAATCATAAAGCTTTCTTCCAAGAATTTATTATTCATTTTAGCATTGAATTCAAATTTTGTCGAAACACTAACAATCGAGGCTGAATTTGAAATCGACGAAAACCAAGTTGAGTCCGTTTCAAGTTACATTAACGAAAAAATTTCTGGTAAGTCCTTAAGATTTATCTACGAAAATTTTTTCAACTTAATTGAAGAAACAGAAATAAAAGATTTTCCAATTATTAATTTGTTCTTCAATTTTTTCGACAGAATCTACAACAGTCTTTTAGAGCAAGAAAGAACTTTGATTTTTGGGGCAAAGAACCTATTGGAATATCCCGAATTTCAAGAACCAGAACACATTAAAAGAATGATGACCCTAATAGAAGATAGCAGTTTGATTTTAAAAGTACTTAAGAAATTTTATAACCAAATGGGTTCAAGTTTACAAATACTAATAGGTCGTGAAACAGAGAACGAACTCCTTTACGACTTTTCAATAATTGCTTCACCTTATTGGATTACAAATGCTGTAGGATATATTGGTTTGCTGGGACCCAAAAGAATGAATTACCCAAAAGTAATAAGGCTTGTGGAAGTCATTTCTAAGGTTGTTTCTCAGAATTTTGCATACTCTTCCTAGCTATGTAAAGGACCAACAGAAGTACTAATCCTGAAATTACAAACAACCAGTTCAGTTTTAAATTAGGTGCAATAAAAGCTGAACCAAGATATGCCACTAAAGAACCAAACAAATTGGCAGAAGAAGCAAATCCCATAATACTTCCTATCCTTTCGGGGTCGGAAACTTTTCCAAGATAAGAATAAAGCAAAGGAATAAGTCCTGCTATGGAAATGCCAAGAATTATTCTCAAGGGTAATAAAAAGAAGAAATTAAAAGCAACGCTATGAAGCAACATTGTAAAAGTTAAAATCAAAGTGGACTTGATTAAAAGATTGCTAATTGTGTATTTATCAGCCCATCTACCCCAAATTGGTGCAAAAATGATATTAAAAACGCTTGTCAAACCTATCGTAATTCCAGTGATCGAACTTAAAATATCATTTGGAGCATTAAGTTGCTCAAGATAGTAAGGAAGAATTGGAAATGTTAAAAAAATTCCAACCTGGCCAAGAATAATCATTAGCAAGGTGTATTTATACTTTCCTTCTGTAGTTACTAGTTTAAAAACATAAAAAACATTATCTTTACTATTTTCATTTGTCTTGATAATTTCTTTCACAAAGAAAACAATCAGTATTGCACTCACTAAGCATAAACCTGCAACCACAAAGAAGACAAATCTAAAACCCAAAATATCTGAAACGAGACCCCCAAGAACTGGACCAACAATAGCACCAGCAGATTGCGAACTTTGAAGAAAACCAACTGCATAACCTTTTTTGTAAGCAGGGGTATTAGCAACAGTGAAACCAAGATTAGCCGCAATAAATCCACTAGTCGCACCTTGAAAAACACGTAAGAGAAACAATTGCCAAACATTAGTTGCAAAACCCATTAAAAACATAGCTAAAGCAAGACCAAGAATTGCACGAATTATCATCAGCTTCTTGCCATATCGGTCCCCAAGATTTCCCCAAATTGGCACGAAAATGATGGACAAAAAATACGGCCCAGCAAATACCACCCCACTCCAAAACCTTTCTGACCAAACACCTACTACTCCAAGTTCACGTACATATAAGGGAAGAAAAGGAACACAAGCATTCATTCCCATCATAGCTATGAATTGAGACAAGGATATGAAAAAGAGATTTCGTTCCCAAACTTCGTGGAATCTAAATTTTAGTGTCAACGAACCGATCTTCACTTTTAAAAATTGTATTGGTATGTAACTTTTTAATTTCTAATAACTCTAAGAACATTTTAAATGAATCTTTTATTGGATTTACTTTTGTCCTCTTGTCATTATACCATTCCACTGGTACTTGCTCAATAAAAAGTCCAGCCTTTTTTGCAAGAAAAAGAATTTCCACATCAAAGCTAAATCCATCTATTTTAGATTTGGAAAACACCAACTCAGTAGCTTTATCTGTAAAACCTTTGAAACCGCATTGTGTGTCATCAATTCCTTTAAAAATCAAAAATTGAACTATTTTATTGAAAATTTTTCCCATTAATTCACGGTAAAATGGTTGATGCTTTTTAATTAGTGATGGATTTATTGCTCTGCTACCAATACAAATGTCGGCACCACTATTTAATTTCTCTAAAAGTTTTTCAATTTCATATATTGGGGTCGACAAATCCGCATCGGAGAAAAAGCGAAACTTACCTTTCGAAGCAAGCATACCCGCACGAACCGCCGCTCCTTTGCCTCTATTTGGAATGTAACTAATAATCTGAATTTGATTTTGGTATTTACTTAATTTTTCAAGTGTTCTATCCGTGGAACCATCATCTACGACTATAATTTCAAATTCAAATTTATTGGAATCGAGGAAATTCCAAACCTTTTCCAAAGTTGATTCAATCCTATCTTCTTCGTTATAAACGGGTATTACAAACGAAATTAATTCTTTCTTCATTAAAATTATAAAAAGCTAAATTGAATAAATGACAAAATTAATCCATTTTTTTGTATACTCTTTCGTTATATTTACTTAAAAATATAATTCCGACTTATGAAACGATATTCTGTAGAAGATTTTGACTATTCTTTACCAAAAGAGTTTATAGCGCAGTATCCACTTCCAAACCGAGATGAAAGTAATTTACTTGTTTACAGAAAAGATAAAAGTATTTCACACTATAAGTTTTATGATTTACCATTTCTTATTCCAAGGGGAAGTCTTCTGTTGAGAAATGTTTCTAAGGTTATTCCAGCAAGGCTCTTTTTCAAAAAAATAACAGGAGGCAAGGTTGAAGTTTTACTCTTGGAACCTTTAGAACCATCGACAGATCCACAAATAGCCTTCCTTTCAAAAGGTAAATGCACTTGGAAAGCGTTGCTTCGAGGAAGAAACTTAAAGAAAATTTCTACTTTGCTACCAATTGATCCTTCCCTTGGCAATTCAGAGTTTTTTTGCAATATTATCGAAAAAAAATCAGACCATTATGTTGTCGATTTTACTTGGAGAAAAGAAAATTACTCATTTCTAGATATATTAGAAACTTTGGGCAAAATTCCATTGCCACCCTACATTCAACGTGAAGGTAAAGATTTGGATCGGGAACGCTATCAAACAATATACGGTTATCAATTTGGCTCGGTTGCTTCACATACAGCTGGCCTGCATTTTTCTGAGAATGTAATTAAACGGCTCGAAGAAAAAGAAATTTACTTTTCAGAAATTACCTTGCATATAGGTATGGGAACTTTTAAACCAATTCAAAACCAAGATATTTTTGAGCACAAGATGCACGATGAAAAATTTGCTATTACCCACGATAACCTTCAAAAGATATACGATTTCTTCAAAAAACGAATTAATTCTCAATTGTTCGTTGCAGTTGGTACAACAAGTGTCCGGACATTGGAATCGATTTATTGGCTTGCACAAAAGCTACACTTTAAAAAGGGTATAGTTGAGGAACCCTCGTTCGAAATAGAGCAGTACATTTGGAAAGAAGTACCATCAAAGCTAAATCCAATTGAATCAATTGAATTTATGCTTAACGTTATGTCGCAAAAGAATTTCGATAAGATATCTGGGAGCACAAAATTATACATAACACCAAATTACAAAATCAATTTCTTTGATGCTTTGATTACCAACTTCCACCAACCAAAAAGTACATTGCTTTTGCTCATTGGAGCATTCGTCGGAGAAGATTGGAAGAAAATTTACTCAGAGGCACTTTCTAAAAGTTACAGATTTTTAAGTTACGGCGATGCCTCTTTGTTGTATAATATCAACAAGTAAAGGTAAATGGAAATTGAAAAGAAAAAAATAATTAGCCCGCAATTTTTGCTCGAAGGGTACATGAATGGTATCTTTCCCATGGCAGACCCAAAAACCGGCCTTATTGAATGGTTCTTGCCCGACCCAAGAGCAATTTTTCCAATTTATAACTTGAAACCCTCCCATTCCGTAAAAAAAATTATTAAGAAAAAAATATTCCAAGTAAAAATAGATTCTTGCTTTGAGCAAGTTATTAAAGGTTGCGCAAACCGCAAAGATTCTTGGATAAACGAGGTCATCATTAACTCATACATCAACTTACACCACCTAGGTTTCGCTCATTCAATAGAAACTTTTAAAGATGGGGAACTTGTTGGGGGATTATACGGAGTTGCTATTGGAGGAGCATTCTTCGGGGAGTCTATGTTTTCCCTTGTCAGCAATGCTTCGAAAGTTGCTTTTTACTATTTAGTCGAGCATTTAAAGCAAAAAAAATTTGTCTTATTGGACAGCCAATTCATAAACGAACATACAAAGTTGCTTGGTGCAATAGAAATACCTTTGGATCATTATTTGAAAATTCTGAAATATGCAGTAAACTTAAAGGAAATAAAATTTTAAGTAAACAAATTTCAAATATTATAATAATCAATATATTTCTTCGTTTCAACTAATTAACAATTACTTTCGAATATGGCAAATATTATAACAAATGAAGAAGTAACCCCTCGCCTATTCAAAAGTGATTTTATTGAATATTTCTCTAAAGTAAGTTGGTATGTTCCATTAATTATTTACATACCAGTTATATTGATTTCGCTTTACTTTTCTGCTTTTCACTACAATTTGTCAATTGTAAAGATTGTAATTTTGTTTATTCTTGGTATTTTTTTGTGGTCATTCGTCGAGTATCTACTTCACCGATTTGTATTCCATTACAAACCAAAAACTAAAATTGGGGCGAAACTCCTATTTATCTTTCACGGGATACACCATAGTTATCCTCGTGACCCAAAACGATTAGTAATGCCACCGTCGGTAAGCATACCTTTGGCATTTCTCTTTTATTTCACATTCAAAACAATAATCCCCAACAATTTAAATTTGCCTTTTTTTGCAGGTTTTGTTTTAGGTTACTTAATTTACGATATGATACACTTTGCAATTCACCATTTTGGTGCAAAAAGCAAGCTATTTTTAAAAATAAAATCTCATCATATGAAACACCATTACAGCGATGAAAATTCAAGATATGGAGTAAGTTCGCCTTTTTGGGATTGGGTATTTAAAACAAATAATTAGCTAAACCAGGAACAAAATCATTTTATTAAATTCAAAATATCACGAAGCAAAAATTCTTCTTGAATAATTGGACGTTGCAAACGTTCTTGTAAAAACTTATTTAATGAGCCTTTCGCTGCCAATTCAGAAGCTAAATTGAAATAGTCATCTTCAAATCCGAAGCTGTTAATTATTCTTTCTGGAATTAATTCAAGAATATCATAGTTTGTTCTATGCACGCATCCCAAAAAATTGTAATTGTAAAGCGTTGAAAATTCATTGAAAACATCTAGCAAAGAGGAGATATTCCCATCGTTTGTTTTGGAAAAGAGAAGAGATAGTATCTTCTTTTGTGGAGAGGAAGTTAAGCCATTTAAAACAGTTGGGAACATAGGCTCCAGCCTATTTAGAACTTTTGGAAACTTTTGAAATGTCTCGTTTTTTGAAATGTCGAGTGCAAATACCCAAGTCTGACTATTTTTAAGTTTCGGGTAAATTTCGCTGAGATCATCAATACATTTACATTCACCATTGGGAACGAAAAATACATCCTCGGTGCAACCCAAACAATCCATAATATTCAATTGCTGAAATTTAATTAGATGCAGCTGGGAACCAGTACTTTGATATCCTTTAGAAAAACTGTGGATGAAGGTTTGCAATCGTTTATTTAATAATTCAGTAAAATCAAGAAGTATTGCTTCCATTTGCACTTTAGTTTGTTAAAAATTCTAAACGAATACAAATAACATTTATTTATCTTTTAGTTAGATATTAAATGTTAAAGCAACACATAACAACTTGTTTTAAATTTGAGTTTTTATCAAGACAAATTTTGAAAAAAGTTAACAAAAAATGATTAAACTTAACTTCGATGAAATACCTGGTTTTTCAAAGTTGTTTTGCGATTTTCTAAAAAAAAATTCCTTCTTCGAAGAGAGATTTGTTTACTTAGAAAATTTACTATCCAATTCTTATCTTATTGATAAAAAATTAAACTCTTACACTAATCGTAAGATTTTTAAGAAAATCGTTGGAGATTGCAATAGCAAATTTGATCTTTCAGAAGAACAATTAAAAAATCTAAAATTAATTGATCAGGACAATACTTTGGTCGTTGTCGCCGGGCAACAGCCCGGAATTTACGGTGGACCACTCTATACATTTTACAAAACTTTAACAGCAATCAAAACCTCACAAATGTTAAAGGAAAAATTTCCAATCTTTAATTTTGTCCCAATATTCTGGATAGAGGACAACGACCACGATTGCGTAGAGGCATTCCAAGTAGTTCTTCTGGACAAAAAAAATGATGTTTTAGAAATTCCTATAGAAGAAAAATGCATTAATAATTTGAAAAATTCTTTGTCGGAATACGTTATTTCGACCAAATACTCGAAGCTTATAGAATCCTACTTGTTTACTAACTCAGAGGATGAATCCAACCCAACATTTTCAAAATTTCTACTTGAACTATTCGACCAAAAGGATAGGCTTGTCGATACATTTCAAAGTATTCATAACTACCTTTTCAAAGACTTTGGGTTACTTTTCGTAGCAGCATCAGAATTTAGGAAACAAAAAGCTTTTGCAGAAATTTTATCGCGGGAATTTGAAAATTTTGGAACTAGTTTTACTGTAATCGAAACTGCAAATCACCTGATAAGGTCGCAAGGCTATCATATTCAAGCGAAAAACTCTTTGCCTAATTTGTTTTTCCACTCAGATAAAAGAAGGGCAAAAGTTGAATGGAATACCAAAAACAAAATGTGGATTCTTGATGATATTACTATCTCAGAAAAAGATATTATTATGTTTTTTGAAAAGAATCAAGACAAATTCTCGCCAAACGTTCTTCTGCGCCCAATTTGCCAAGACTATTTGCTTCCAAATATCGCTTCTGTTCTTGGTCCAAGCGAAATTGGTTACACTACCCAATTAAAAGAATTATATGCCTGGTACGGGATAACAATGCCAACAATTATACCCCGCCATTCCATAACATTTTTACATAATAAATACATGAATATTTTAGAGGAATATGGAATTAATTTCCTTTTTAAACCCAAAAAAGAGATCGAAGAAAAAATCTATAATGCCAACCGCAATTTGCTTCTGCAAGATGAAATCAAGGGCATTTCTGCCGAGTTTTCAGAAATTTTTTCCAGACTTAAAGAAATTGGCTCAAAATTAGACAAATCATTGAACATTAGCGGGGAAGCTCATTTTACAAAATCATTTCGACAACTTGAATCATATGTTACAAAAATATTCTCTGCTGAAAAAAGAAATATCATTCAGAAGCATAAAGAAGTCTTTGCGTTGAACAATCTACTCTTTCCCAATGGAACACTTCAAGAAAGAAGTATTGCAACAATATTCCCTATTTTACAATTTGGGGAAAACAATTTTCAAAAGAAAATCATGGAAATTGTTGAATTGCCCCCCTTTTACCATTTTGTTGTCTCAATTTGATTAAATAACATTAGATTCAATTTTTGGGGAAAATTTAAATGGCTTTTAATTATTTCGAAATGAAATTCCTATTTAGCTTTTTCATTAAATTTGTAAATGCAATACAGAGTGCTAAAAATATGCAACCCCAAAAACAACTGATTGTACTTTCGGCACCAAGTGGAGCTGGTAAAACCACTTTGGCTCGCTTCCTTTTGTTAGCTTTTCCAAACTTCAAATTTTCAATTTCTGCAACAACAAGGCCACCGAGAAACAACGAAATCAATGGTAAAGATTATTATTTTCTATCTGAGACAGAATTTAGGAACCTAATAGACCGAAACGAATTAATTGAATACGAAAGTATCTTTGGTCACTACTACGGAACATTAAAAAAGGAAGTTGAAAATAGTCTTGAAAAAGGTGAAACAATAGTTTTCGACATCGATGTTAAAGGAGCATTATCAATAAAAAAGCTTTATCCCGAAAAGGCCCTGTTGATTTTTGTTGCCCCACCTTCATTGGATGTGCTACAAGAAAGACTTGTATCAAGGAAAACTGAAACTCAAGAGCAACTTGAAGAACGATTCAAAAGAATAGAAATGGAAATGAAAATGAAAGATAAATTCGATTACATAATTGTAAATGATAATTTAGAAAAAGCGAAGCAAGAATTAATAGATTTGGTACAAAAAGCAATTTGTTTATAGAGTGATAAAAGCAAACTGGGAATTTTGTATAAATATCGTTGTATTTTGAATATTGGAATAAATGATAATATTTTAATAAAAAAGAATTTTTTCTAAAATGGGGTATTCTACTTTATGATATATGTATCTTGTAAAAGCCACTAAGTTTGTAAAACAACAATCAAAGGAGAAATTATGTCAAAATTAATCAGCCCCCACGGCAGCCCAGCACTTATTAAACATCTCCTTGAAGGCGAAGAACTTTTGGAAGAAAAAAAGAAAGCTGAAAAGTTAGTGAAAATAAGCATTACAAGCCGAGAATGCAACGATTTAATCATGATGGGAATTGGGGGGTACACACCACTTACTGGTTTTATGGGTTATGACGATTGGAAGAGTGTTTGCAAAGAAATGAAAATGCCAAGTAAGAATGGGTTATTCTGGCCTATTCCAATTACTTTATCAACTGAAAAGGAAATTGCAAGTAAAATTAGAATTGGAGACCAAATAGCTCTATATTCCGATGAACACGGAGAAATTATAGCAACTATGAAAGTAGAAGAGAAATACAAAATATCAAAAGAACTTGAATGCAAGAATGTCTTCAAAACAACAGATTTCGAACATCCTGGTGCAAAGATGGTTATGGAACAAGGCGAAATTAATCTCGCAGGCCCAGTAAAAGTGTTAAGCGAAGGATTCTTCCCTATACATTACAATGGCATTTATCAAAGACCTGAGGAATCAAGACAAATTTTCGCTGAGCGAGGTTGGAAAACTATAGCTGCCATGCAAGTTCGAAACCCAATGCACCGGTCGCACGAATATCTTGCAAAAATTGCTTTAGAAGTCAGTGATGGAATTTATATCCACCAATTAGTTGGAAAAATAAAGCCTGGCGACATTCCTACCGATGTTAGATTGCGTTGTATAGATGCACTTGTAAAAAATTACTTTGTCAAGGACTCGGTTCTCATCGGAGGTCATCATTTGGATATGAGATATGCTGGGCCAAGAGAAGCATTGTTGCATGCAATCATCCGCCAAAACTATGGCTGCACACACATAATTGTTGGTCGCGATTACGCTGGTGTTGGGAATTATTATGGACCTTTTGAAGCACAAGAGATATTCGACGAGCTATGGGATGGTGCACTCCTTTGTAAACCACTTAAAACAGATTGGACATTTTATTGCTTTAAGTGCGATGGTATGGTATCTATGAAAACTTGCCCTCATTCAAAAGAATACAGACTACTTTTAAGTGGGACAATGCTACGAAAAGCTTTAACCGAGGGGCAAGACGTACCTAAAGAATTTTCACGCCCAGAAGTAATTGCTATATTGAGAGAATATTATTCTGGCTTTAAAGAAACCTATTAATAGAAACATGCTTAAACCCACAAATTTGAAATGTTAATTCTTTCAATAGCTTATTTTAGCAAAACCAAAAACAATCTTGACTTGTCGAAAGTTCCATTTGCCAATTTATTAACTTGGATTAAATCCTCCACTTTGTTTTCAACTAAACAAAGCAGTTTTAAGTTTAGTTCTAAGTATTTAAATAGCAGCAACAAACTTAATTAAAAAAGTTTATTGATGACAAAAGCAGCAAGAATTTCAAGATATTCAATAAAAGTTGTAAATTCGTAACAAAAATATTAATTTTTAGTAAAATTTTTGGAGTGTAAATGGAAACAGAAAAAGGTAACATCGAAAAACTAGTTGAAATTTTAAAAGATTGGCAGAAAATCGAGGATGCCACCATTAGAAATACTACCGAAATTATCAAGAAAACGGACAACCCATTAGTCCACTTAGTAATGGAAATAATACGCCAGGACTCTGTGATGCATCGCCGTGTTCAACAGCTTATCATCGATAATTATGAAAAACAGCCTATTACACTTTTTACTGAAGAAATATCGAACATTTGGTCGCTTGTGGAAGAACACAATGAGGTAGAAAAGAAAACAATTGCTATTGCAAAAGAAGCCTTACAAGATCTCACCTCTCCAATTGTTAAGTATTTATTGGAGTATTTACTTTACGATGAAACTAAACATGACAACCTTCTCGAAGAAATAGAAAATATTCGCAAAGGAATGAATATGTAATGTGTTGTTTAGAATCTTTTCAAAACTTCGCGATGGTACTATTTGAGTTTAAATACGATTAAGATAAATGACAAAATTTTGCAGGATAGGGATAAGTTAGAAGAAACCCTGTGTTGGAAACTTATGAATGGTATTGGCTTTTTTATAACCAAAACACCAGAAATTTAACTTTATCAAGAAATTATTACTACAAGCTAAATTACAAAAAATAACAAGAAAGGGACAAAAGCTTTGAAGATTATTAAAAGAAAAATTAATAAATATTATTCTTTATAGAAATGAATCTCAAAACAATTAATTTTGAATTTTTTTTAAATGAATTATAAAGTATCTTGTAGGTTTTGTGTTATGTACAATTTTGCTAAGGTATAAAAATGCCAGTATTCGAGTGGAATGAAATTAAGATTGAAGTTGATGAAGAAGGTTTTTTGGCTAATCCAGAAGAATGGAACGAAAGGGTTGCTGTTGCACTTGCGACTACAGAAGGAGTTTCGGAACTTACAGCCGAACATTGGAAAGTAATTAATTATTTACGAAACTATTACAAACAGTATGGTATTGCACCGATGATTCGTAAATTGTGCAAAGAAACTGGCTTCACATTAAAACAAATTTACGACCTATTTCCCTCCGGACCTGCAAAAGGAGCTTGCAAAGTAGCGGGGCTTACAAAGCCAACTGGTTGTGTATAATTTATCTTTGTTAAAAACCTTGAACAAGGAATAACTTCGCTTTGTTCAAGGTTTTGTTTTATCTAAACTTCTTTATTTTAGTTTTTATTACTTTTGGAGTTAATTTTCGGAAAAATTGTACAGATTATGGAATTACTTCATCTTGTTTTTTATTTTAGTTTTTTGACATTTATTACAATTGCTCTTGCAAAGGGAATTAGAATTGCTAAATCTCCAGTGCATCTTCGTTGGGAGCTTTACCCTATACCCAACAAAAAGATTGATTCCAAGAATGTTGGTTCTAACCCAGATGAGCTTGATTTTAGGGCAGAACTTATTAAAAACGGAAAAATACATAAACTATGGTCAATGCTTCAAGAAATTTTCTTATTAAAAGGAGTGTGGAAACACAATCGTTCTTTGTGGTTTGGTTCGGCACCTTTTCATTACGCAATGTACCTTTACATAGTCTTCACATTACTAATATTAGTCTATTTACTTGTGGGATTGTATCCCTCCGCAGGTAAAACTCAATCACATAAATACATTCTTTTTCTCAATTATTTACTTTGGTTAATCACTTTTTTAGGAATTTTGGGATCTATTGTTTTGCTTTTTAAAAGAATTTTCGATGAAAACTTGAGATTATTTTCAAGTTTTAGCCACTATTTCAATATTATTTTGATTGGTTCGCTTTATGCTACAACATTAATTTGGTTGCTTTCTTCAAAAAATGCAGTAGTTGAAATAATTGGCTTTTACCAAGGATTCTTGAACTTATCATTAATAAAAAATACACCTCTAATTGGAAATGTACATTTTTATCTTCTCTCCTTTTTTATGTTCTACTTGCCATTCACTCACATGACACATTTCTACATGAAGTACTTCACATATCACAAAGTCAGATGGGACGACGAACCAAATATTTCAAATAAGCATATTCGCAAGAGGCTTAACGAACAACTTAATTTACCAGTTCAATGGTCAGCACCTCATATTGGCTCCGATGGTCGGAAAACTTGGCTCATAATAACAACAACACAAATTCAAAACAAAGGATAGAAAATTGGTCGCGAGAAGGAAAATAAAAGTTAAAGATTTTAGTAATCCAAATTTACGACCATTATGTGAAATTTCTCCAAACGATAGTATCAAGCTTCCCCCACCATACGACAAATTGGATGAACTACCAGGTTTCAAAAAACTTAGTGAGCCAACTCTTCAAAACTACGATGATTCTTTAGACGGAGTAATGGCAGTCGGAGTACTTAAACCAAAAACACCTAAAGAAGAACAAGAACTAGTAGAAAAATTTATTTCTGCCCTAATTAAACTTTTCTCAAAGGAAAACAATTGGACTTTCCTTCAACCACTTATCTTAACTATGGAGCATTGTGCAAAGTGTCAAACATGCAACGATGCCTGCCAAATTTATGAAGCAAGTAATCATGCAGAAATATACAGACCAACATATAGGACAGAGGTACTAAGAAGGTTATATTTTAAGTATGTAAAGCCTGGAAGCCTTATTTTTAAGAAGTTCCAACATGGAGATATCGAATTGAACTGGACTTTGATATCTCGACTTGTTGAATTAAGCTACCGATGCACAATCTGCCGACGCTGCGGGCAAACTTGTCCAATAGGTATAGATAATGGATTAATTACCCATGAAATAAGAAAACTATTTAGCCAAGAATTTGATATATCACCAAAGGAGTTGCACGAAAAAGGTACTGTGAAACACCTTACCAAAGGCTCTTCTACTGGAATGTCACCCGAAGTTGTTAAAAGCAATGTCAGTTTTATTAACGAGGACTTAGCAGATAGACTTGGAATTAAGATCGAGTCTAATTGGGATGTTGCCGGGGCAGATTACCTACTCTTGCACAATGCAGGTGAATTTTTGTCTTGGCCCGAAAATCCAGCTGCATTTACAATTTTGCTAAATGCTGCAGGCATAAGTTGGACTTTATCAAGTGAGCTAATTGGTTACGACGGTGTTAATTATGGAGTTTGGTACGACGATATCCAATTTACTAGAATTGCACACAAACATTTTGAAATTGCAAAAAAATTAGGAGTGAAAGCAATTATCATGGGAGAATGCGGACACGAATCCAAATCTTTAGGAATAATTGCTGAAAGAATCTTTGGAAACGAGATAAAAACCATTAATGCAATGACTTTAATTGAGCAAATCGTTTTTGGCGGAAAGATAAAATTCAACCCTGAAAAAAATTACTTCCCAGTAACACTTCATGACCCGTGCAATATAGTTAGAATGATGGGAATTGTAGAACCACAACGCAGAGTCTTAAAATATATTGCCCCAAAATTTAGAGAGATGGAACCACACGGAGTTGATAATTATTGCTGTGGAGGAGGCAGTGGCTTTGCAATAATGTCTTCTTACAATTTTCAGGATTGGAAGAATTACATTAGCGGACGTAAAAAGTTCAAGCAAATTCTTGACGCATTCAAAAATGAACTAATCGAACCCGAAATGCCCAAATATGTTTGTGCACCTTGCTCGAATTGTAAAGGACAAATTCGGGATATTTTTGATTTTTATGGTGCAAAGGACAAATCTAGGTTATTTGTTGGTGGATTAGCAGAACTTGTCGTCAATGCCATTGCCGAGTTAAAAGAACCATATATCGACTTTTCTATTATGTAACTTTGAATTTTAGAGAAATCGCTTATTTAAAATAGCCAAATTTTGGTTTTATTCTTAAATTCTTAACCAATTGAAACAAGCCTTTATATTTTGTAATTTTGTAAATTAATATGAGGCCGAAATGAATTTTTTTCTCGGTTTAGTTGTAATTTTCCTTTTCATTGCGATAAATTCCTATTCTCAGGTAACTGGTTTACCAACTTTACAAAAAGAAACTGGCATTGGTGAAGAGTTTAAAAACCAATTTCAACAGCAAATTCAAATAGAAAAAGATATTTATCCAACAACAACTGTTGTATGCGATACATTTTATTATGTTGGTCCAAATGATGTTATTTCCTTTTTTGTTAGCCCTGCAAATATTAATCCCGAATTGACAAAGATATCGAGCGATGGAATGCTTATTCTGCCACGATATGGTTTCATGAACGTTAAGGGAAAAACTCTATTGGAAGTTAAAAATGAAGTTGAAAAAATCGTGAAAGAATTTAATCCAAAAGCTAATGTTTATCTTTCCCTATACAAACCAAGGACCTGCCTTGTTAAAATTTATGGCAACGTAAAAAAACCCGGAATTTACTATCTTCCTGCAAGTTATCGAATTTCGAACGTGGTATCTATCGCAAATAATGAATTTACATCGCAGGAAGTACCTATTAACAAACTTGAAACATCCCTTTTTGTAGAAGACCTCGAAAGAAAGCGCCAATCCGAATTAGTAGATAAAGGAATTCCAACGGATTTTTACTATTCTAGCAGAAATATCACAATCTACAACCAGAACTACGGTTTCAGTAAGGCCGACTTAGAAATGAGTAAATCCAAAAATTCTTTCGAAAATGATCCCTATGTTCGCGAGGGTGACGAAATTTTTGTACCATTCTTGCCTCCAAATTTTGAGTATGTTACTATTTCTGGAGCAGTTGTTTCACCTGGAAAATATTATTTTAAAAGAGGCGACAAACTTTCTGATTTATTTGCTTTTGCTAAAGGTTTTAAAAATAATGCCGACCCGACAAATATTATTGTTCGTAGCCAAAATGATATTAAAACTGTTCAGCTTGATACAAATTTTGACCTAAGTGTCGATTTAGAATTAGAACCTTTTATGAATGTTATTGTTGGCGAGCGAAAAATAGAGGCACACACAGCAACTGCTGTTGCTGGAATCTATGGCTGCGTTCAAAAACCGGGAGTTTACCCAATTGAACCAGGCAAAACAAGAGTTGCAGATTTAATTAATCTTGCAGGGGGACTATCTTGTAGCCCACAATATTCAAAATCATATATTTTAAGGAGTTACCCTCAACGTCCTTTTTGGGAAAACCCAACAATAGACTTGTTTTCCATCTTCAAGCAAAGTAATTTAACAATGGAGGATACAACTCGCTTCAAAATGGAATTACTTTCGAAAGGTCATTTTGTTTCTTGCGACCTATATGAACTAATAGTCAAAAAAAACGAAGCCCATAATATTCTACTTTCAGATGGTGATTTAATTATGCTCCCTCAAAGCAAAGGAAGTGTATATGTGTGGGGTCAGGTGAAATATCCCGGCTATGTTACTTATGAGAAAGGAAAAAATTTCGAATGGTATATCAATAAAGCTGGTGGATACCTAACGACAGCAAAAAAATCAAGAATTCGAGTAATTCGCGGGGCACAAAGAGTTTGGCTAAAACCAGAGGAAGCTACCATTGTCGACGGAGATGAGATATTTGTCCCCGGTCCACCCGATTATCCACCTGGAACCGAATATCAATATTACAGTCTAATAGCGACTGGTATCGCAACTTTGATTAGTTTAACCTATTTAATTATTAATCTTACTAGTAGAAAATAAATAATGGCAAAATTATTTCTGAATGCCTTAGTATTAAGCTTATTTGGGTGTTGCATTTTGTTTGCCCAAATTGAAAATGTTCCCACAACAAACACAGTTTATCAATTTCTTAAACGTATGCAAGTAAAAGGGCTTATTGAAGAGAAGAGCTTTTTCAAAATACCTTTCACTCGATCGGAAATAAAGAAGCTTCTTATAAAAATTTCAGAGCATCAAAACAAACTAAGTTATTTAGAACAAAAAATCTTAAATGGTTTTTTGATTGAATTCGAAATCCTCCCAAAAAGTAAAGCAGTTCTTATTTTTAGCGAGACCGACACAAACCTAGTTCTTTCATCAAAAATTATTTCAAGTGATGAAAAATACATATATCATTATTCAGATGATAGTAATAGTGTATCTGTTAAGCCTTTAGGTTCTGTTCGTTCTATAGTCAAATTCGGAAATGAAATTCAAATGGAAGATGCAATTTATGGTAACCTTGGTTTTCGTATTTATGGCACAATCGACTCTAGCCTTGGCTTTTTTTTGCAAGTAACGAATGGTAAATTCATATCTGGAAGCAAAACTCTGGGCACACAAGAGGATAAAACCCTTTCGAACAGTGTTAAATTTACATTACTTAATAGTGATTTTGACCTTGTAGAGTCACATGTTCGATATCAAAAAAATTGGTTTTCAGTTGGGTTTTCAAGAGAAACAAGACTACTAGGTTCGGGAGTTTACCAAAACTTAGTGGTATCTGATAATGCCCCGCCGATGGATGAGTTTTTCCTTGCTGCAAACTTAAAAAATTTTAGATACAATTTCTCCCACTTTAGCCTTATTGCCGACCACAAACAAGTTGGTTTTTCGGCCGACATTCCACCAAAGTACTTTGTGCTGCATTCAGCTACATTTTTATTCAAAAAGTGGAATTTGACTTATTTCGAGACAATCACTTATTCGGGAAGAAGCGTAGAATTAGCATATTTAAATCCATTAACTTTTTTGAAATCTGTCGAACATTCTCTCCACGACCGCGACAAAGCCGCGATGGGTTTAAGCTTCGAGTGGAATGTTTACCCCAATTTCCTACTATTGGGAAGCTGGATGATGGAAGATTTAATTCTTTCTGAGATAGGAAAAAATTTTTGGGGAAACAAAACAGCATGGAACATTGGGGCAATTTATTCTTCTTCCCTTTCAACTGATTTTGGCTTGGAATACACTCGCGTTGAACCTTATATGTTTACCCACTTCAATAATGTGAACAACCGAACAAACGACGGAAAATTAATTGGAACTTATCTTTTTCCAAATTCAGACGAACTAGGATTTTTGGTTAAGGGGTTCTTTCTACAACGTTACCCATTAAATCTCAGAATTTCGTATCAGAGGCACGGAGATAATGTTAAAGATAGCACCGGACGAGTTATTCGCAATGTTGGTGGTGACTATAAGCTAAATCATTCTTCTACGGACAGCGATAGAGTAAAATTTTTAGACGGGATTCGAAACGACCTTTTCAGTGTCTCTCTAAGCGGTGGAATCGAAATAATTAGAAATTTTAATTTGCAATTTCTCATAGAATATAGAAAGCCTCAAAATCAGCAAAGTTATTTTATATCGAAAATTGTCTTCCGATTTGATGACTTTTAAAATGGGAACACTTGAAACTTTATTTTTAGCATTTGTTTTTCTTACAATTTATCCTTACATAATTTACCCATTGTTACTTAGCGTAATTAGCAAAATATTTAGGGCAAAAATCAATTTAGGCGAGGATTTCGAGCCAAATATTTCGATAATTACCCCAGTTCACAACGAAGAAAATAACATCTTACCACTTTTGGATTCCATTACCAACTCTGGTTATCCTTTATCGAAAGTACAATTCATTATTGGTTCCGATGGATCCACAGACAAAACCAACGAAATATTAGAGAAAATTTCGAAAGAATATGATTTTATTGAATACCATATATTTCCAAGGCGTGGTAAAAACTTCGTATTAAATCAGTTGGTTCCAAAAGCCAAAAATGATATTATTGTCTTTATCGACGCAGACATTAGGCTTGCAAAAGGATCGTTGAATAAATTGGTTAGATATTTCAATGATGAAAACATAGGTGGAGTTCTTTCACAAATTAATGTTCTGAACCTCGGGGAGAAAGATTATTCGAGTAAGGAAAGAAAAACGCAGAAGTATTCTGAAATATTTCGGAAATTGGAAAGCGAGATATTCTCAACTGTGAACAACAATGGCCCCTGTTATGCAATTAGAAAAGAATTATTCACCCAAATACCAAACGATAAGGTATGCGACGACTTTTTTACACTTCTAAAAATAATCACCCAAGGAAAAAGAATGATTTTAGCATCCGATGCAATTGCCTATGACGTAAGGAAACGAATCGATATTGGTAAAGAATTTCACCGAAAAATGAGGTTTTCTGCAGGTGGAATATCTGCTATTTTGGCAGTTCCAGAATTACTGTACCATCCTTTCTATATATTATTTATTGTTTCCCATAAACTACTACGATGGTTAAGCCCAATATTTACATTATGTGTTATTATACTTGCTTTTTTTGTCAAATTCCAACTTGCCAAAATCATAATTATCCCAATATTTGTTTTGTTTGTTCTTCTTGTTTTACTGGGATTTATATATCATAAACTTGGGGGTAGGTTGCTAAAAATATTCAGTTACCCGCTTTATATTTTTTATTCATTAGCCGGAAGCATTGCTGGAATTTTTCGAGCTTTTTTGGGAAAGCAAAACTCAAGTTGGACACTTAAAGGACTTGTAACCGAGAATGAAAAGTCTTAAGGAAAAATTAAATTGCAAGTCTCCAATATTTTTTGAAATTGTATTCGACATTATTGCTATTTCCCTAAGTTATATTATCCATTATTATATTCGCTTCGAATCAGGTTGGTTCGAGAGTGATATCCAACCATCATTCACCGATACATTGATTACTGGACTTATACTTTTGGTCTATTGGCTAGTATCTTTTTTCTTTGCTGGGCTGTATCGCAATTGGTTCGTGCGTTCGCCTTTCGACGAATTTTATGCAGTGATAAAAGCTTCCTTTTTCTTCAACTTTATTATTTTCTTTTTTGTATTCTTAGATAGTTCACAACGCCCAAGGCTTTTGTTTCTACTTTACTTTATTAATATAACCTTCCTAATACTTTTGGGTAGATTTTTTGCACGTCGTCTTCAAAAATATCTCCGTCAAAAGAAAATAATACAAATACCTGTAGTAATTCTTGGTACTAAAAACGAAGTTCTAGAACTATTTAAGAAAGTTTATAAACACCCAGAATGGGGCTTTAATGTCAAAGCAATTATACTATTGAATGATATCAAATTAGAAGAAGACCTTGGAATACCAGTTTTATCTTTCGATAAACTTGACCAAGTTTTAAAAGAAATTCACCCCTCGGAGTTGTTCATTGCAATCGACAAACCCGACCACGAAATGATATTAGAAATTACCAACAAATGCTTTGAACATCAAATAGTTGTAAAAATAGTCCCAGACCTTTATGATGTTCTAACTGGCTTAGTTAAAACATTTCCTTTGTATTCGATACCGTTAATCGAAATAAGTATCCAACTTCTCCGACCCTGGGAGGCTTTTCTGAAAAGACTTTTGGATATATTAGTTAGCTTGATTGTTTTAATTGTTGGATTACCATTTTGGATTTTGATTAGCATATTAATAAAATTGGACTCAAAAGGACCAATATTATACAAGCAAGAACGAGTTGGTAAAAACGGTAAAATCTTTATTTGTTATAAATTTAGGTCTATGTACGTTGATGCGGAAAAAACTGGGCCCAAGACTACTATACTCAACGATCCTCGAGTCACACGCATTGGTGTTTTTTTGCGTAAAACACACATCGACGAAGTTCCCCAATTTTGGAACGTCTTGAAAGGCGAAATGAGTTTAGTTGGACCTAGACCAGAGCGACCTGTTTTTGTAGAAAGTTACAACAAATTGGTGCCTATGTTTAAGCGCCGTTTAGTTGTTCCACCCGGTATTACCGGTTGGAACCAAGTAAAATCACCACTCTTTGAAATTAGCGTAGAGCACCTAAAGAACAGGCTCAAGGACGATTTTTACTATATAGAAAATATGTCTTTGAAATTGGATATTGAAATAATTTTAAGAACAATTTTTTTGGTGCTTCGTGGAAAAGGTCAAGCATGATTCTGAATATCCTATCAACAAACAAAGCTCTTATAAATCCATAAAAGAATGGAGAGCCGACGAACGACCTCGAGAGAGACTTCTGAAGAATGGGCCATCCTCACTTTCTGATTCTGAACTATTGGCTATTCTCATTTCCTCAGGAACTAAAAGCGTATCTGCTCTTGACCTTGGCAAAACACTCCTCGATAAATTTCAAAGTTTATTCCAACTTGCTTCGCGCGATATTAGCGAATTAAAAAGCATTAAAGGAATTGGTCTTGCTAAAGCCATAACACTTTGCGCTGCATTTGAAATATCCCGTAGAATCCAAACCTCGACCTTCGAAGAAAATCCCATTTTTCGTTCACCTAGAGACGTCGCTAATTACTTTATTCCAATGCTGCAAGGAGTTATGCAAGAAAGATTTTATATCGTTCTTTTGAATTCGTCAAACAGGATCACTAAAACAAAACTTATCACTCAAGGTACGTTGAACTCAAGTTTAGTGCACCCACGTGAGGTTTTCCGATTTGCAATAACCGAGGCTGCAGCATCGATTATATTGGTGCATAATCACCCTTCAGGGAACAGTACACCCTCTGAAGAAGATATCAATATTACCAAAAAACTCGTAGAAGCAAGCAAATTTATTGATATTCCTATATTGGACCATTTGATTATTGCCGGAGGTAATTTTACAAGTCTTGCCCAACTTGGATACATTAATAATTTTTAAATATTTTGGTTCCCTATTAAAAAATATATAATTAACTTTGCTTTTAAATTTTTACTCAACTTATTTCTTGTATTTATTTGGAGGGTTTATGGAACGATTTAAAAATTATATCAATGGTCAATGGGTTGAACCTAGATCCGGAAAGTATTTCCTAAATATTAACCCAGCTAATATTGATGACATTATAGGGGAATTTCCCGAATCTGGAAAAGAAGATGTCGATGTTGCTGTACAAGCAGCCAAAGAAGCTTTTAAGAAATGGAAGCTTGTGCCAGCACCAAAGCGAGGAGAAATCATCAAGCGCGCCGGCGATATTTTCGCAAGAAGAAAGGAAGAAATTGCTAAGATAATGACTCGAGAAATGGGGAAACCCGTTTTCGAGACTAAAGGTGATATTCAAGAAGCTATCGATACAGCTTATTACGCCGCTTCGGAAACAAGAAGACTCTTTGGTCACAATACTCCAAGCGAATTACCTGATAAAGCAAATCTTTCATTTAGAGTACCAATAGGAGTTGTCGGTGTGATAACAGCTTTCAATTTCCCAATTGCAGTTCCTTCGTGGAAAATTCTTCCGGCAATGGCAGCTGGAAATACTGTTATTTTTAAACCTTCAAAGGATGTACCACATTGCGGTGTAGTTTTTGCGGAAGTCTTCGACGAAGCAGGTCTACCCCCAGGCGTTTTTAACGTTATTATTGGCAAAGGGTATATGGGCAATATGTTAGTTGAACATCCCGATGTAAAGGTTATCGGCTTTACAGGCTCAACAGAAATTGGAACAAAGCTCGGAGAAATTTGTGGTCGCTTGAATAAAAAAGTTTCTTTGGAAATGGGCGGTAAAAACCCTATGATAGTGATGCCCGATGCAAACATGGAAATCGCCATCGATGGTGTAATTTGGGGTGCTTTTGGAACTACTGGGCAAAGATGCACAGCTACTTCGCGTCTTATTTTGCATAAAGATATATACGATACATTTATTGAAAGACTTGTCGATAGAACAAAAAAACTTAAACTGGGAAATGGACTGAACCAAGATACTGATGTTGGACCAGTAATTCATGAACAACAGCTTCGAACTTGCGAAGAGTACGTAGAAATAGGTCTAAAAGAAGGAGCACGCCTTGTCTGCGGAGGTAAAAGGGCTACAGAAGGAGAGCTGGCAAAGGGTTATTTTTTTGAACCAACTATTTTCGTTGATGTAACGCCAGATATGCGACTATTTAAAGAGGAAATATTCGGACCCATACTTTCTGTTAGCAAAGCAGAATCGCTCGAGCATGCGATAGAACTTGCGAATTCTGTTGATTATGGCTTGTCGTCTTCTATTTATACAACAAACATTAATAATGCATTTGTTTCAATTCGAGATCTCGAGGCTGGTATTACTTATATCAATGCACCTACAATTGGGGCTGAGGCCCATATGCCCTTTGGAGGTGTAAAAGGAACTGGAAATGGGCACCGTGAAGGTGGTTGGACTGTGTTCGATATTTTCACCGAATGGAAAACAGTTTATATTGATTATTCAAATCGATTGCAACGCGCACAAATAGATAATTATTGATTCTTTATTTCCTGTAGCTGAAATTTATCTTTTATTTAGGAACGAAGAAAAACTATCTGAAATCCGTTTTTCGATGGGAAAGCAAATTTTTTCTAAACTAATTTTCAAGAAAAGAAATAAAGAGAGGAATTATAATTCATTTAATATTGTATTCAAATTTTTCTTTTTGGAATTAATTAGTTAAATTTCATTTTTAAATTGAAGAAATTTGGATATGAGTACGAATGAAGGAATGGGTTTAGGTACAAAGTGCGTTCATTCTGGAATCAAGGATTACGAATTTGGTCCCGTTGTACCTCCAATCTATCAAACTTCAACATTTAAATTTAAAGACGCAGAACATGGAGCAAGACTTTTCAAGGGCGAGGAAGATGGTTTTATCTACACTAGAATGAGAAATCCAACAATTGAAGCTATGGAGGATGCAATTGCTGAATTGGAGGGAGGTACAAAGGCAATAGGATGTGCAAGCGGGATGGCTGCCGTAAGCCTTGTTTTCCTTACATTGACTAATAGCGGAGACCATGTAGTTTGTGGTAATTCAGTTTACGGACCGACAACTACCTTCCTTTCGCAAATCCTATCGAAATTTGGCATTGAGGTTGCTTTTGTCGACACCTCAGATATTCAAGAAGTAGAAAAAGTAATGCGCGAAAACACTAAAGTGGTTTTTTTCGAGACCCCAGGCAATCCCACTCTTTCTGTTAGCGACATACAAAAAATTTCAGAATTGGCTCGTTCCTGGAACGCAAAAGTTGTAGTCGATAACACATTTATGAGTCCAATCTTGCAAAGACCTTTTGAATTTGGAGCTGATTTTGTTATTCATAGTATGACAAAATTTTTAAACGGACATGCCGATGTAGTTGCAGGGATTGTTGTAATAAAAAACCCTGAAGATTATGGTTTATTTAGAAAAATGTCTAATCACATTGGTGGTGTTATCGACCCATTCAATGCCTTCTTGGTACACAGAGGAATAAAGACATTGGAACTTCGTATGAAAAAGCATTGCGAAAATGCATTACAAATTGCTGAATTTTTAGAAAAGAGTCCGAAAGTCGAAAAAGTGTGGTATCCTTATTTAAAATCACACCCTCAATATGAATTATCTTTGAAACAATCCCAAGGTGGTGGCGGTGTTATTTCATTCGAGTTAAAAGGAGGGTTAGAAGCAGGAAAAGTATTGATGAACAATGTCGAGGTATGGCAACTTGCGGTCAGCCTTGGGGGAGTCGAATCATTAATTCAACATCCTGCGAGTATGACCCACACAAGTATGCCGAAGGAATTGCGTAAAGAAGCTGGAATAACCGACGGGTTGGTGCGTCTTTCTGTTGGAATTGAAGATGTTGAAGATTTAATAATTGGATTGGAAAAAGGTTTGAATTTGATATAGAAGATACAATTGAAAAAAAAAATAAAACCAAAGCGGATATTCGAAGAACTAGCAGAAATGGGTGTTTTAGAGGATTTGCTCCAAAACCAATGGAAAAAGTTTTATGAACAAAATGAAAAATTTCGAGAGGACGTAAACGAGATACTTTTACAAAATTCACCAGAAAAGGTAACCCTATTGGAAAAGTACTTTCTTGAACAACTTTGCGAAAGTTTACAATTTTTCATTGATTATACAAAACAATGGAAGAATCAAAAGCAATAAGCCCAGAAATCAAAGGATTATTCGAAACAATAAAGAAACAGGCAATTGAGTACTCGAAAGCCTTGGATTTTTTGGAAAAAACAAAACAAGAAATCATTTTAAAATTAAACGAGTTGGATAGCTTTGCCCAAAATATATCAAGTTTGCTAGAAGAAAAAGTAAAATTTCTAGAGAACTCTTATAATGAATTTATTACGGAGTTTCAACAAAAGACAGCAACATTCGAAAATGTTTATCAGAATCTTGAACAAATTGAGAAACTTAGGAATGATTTATACAAATTACACTCCGAGCTAAAAGTTAAACTTTTGCAAGTGGACAATATTGTAAAAACACTCGAAAACAAAATAGAAATGGAATTTGAATCGTATAGTCGTCGTGTAATGGAAAGAATTGAAGAAGATTCAGATTCAACACTCAAAATGCTCGAAGTTAAATATGCATTAAAATTTAAATCGCTCGACGAGAAGCTTTCGAACATCGACCAAAAGCTATTTAACCAAGCAGTGACAAGCTCTCGTTTTAGCAAAGCTTTATACGATGAACTCGATACAATTAAAGAAAATTTGCAAACTGCACGTCAAATGATATACGAAGAAAGACAACGAATTGAGGGAAGATTTTCTGAATTTTCAGAAGAATTGAACAAAAAGTTCATTAAATTGGACCAAATATTGACAAATTTTGAGCAGCAAACCGAAGCAACCTTGCAAAGCAAAGAAGGGAGTTCCGAAAAGTTAAAAGAAGAGATAAGGCTTTTATTTCAAAATGTTAATGAATTAAGAGCAAGCAAGGAAAGTTTATCTACAAAAATTAGAAATTTATTGGTAATTGTTTTAATATTGTTTATATTAGCAATTCTTGTAAGCCTTTTCTTATAAATTTTTAACATAAAGAGAGGTGCTATGAAAGTAGCAATAATGACTGGTGGTGGTGATTCACCAGGAATGAATGCCTTCATAAGGGCAGTAGTTAGAAGTTGCTTGAACTTAAGACCAGCTACATCAGTTTGGGGGGTAATTGATGGTTGGCATGGCTTAATTAATGGGAATTTTAGGAAATTGAGCAAGAAAGACACTGCCGGAATTTCACACCAAGGTGGAACAATTCTTGGTACCCTAAGAGTACCAGAACTCAAAGATAATAGAGATATGCAGGAAGCGTGCGCATTCAATCTCCACGACAATTATTTCGATTATCTTTTTATAATCGGAGGAAACGGAAGTTTGGCCGCCGCAAATGTATTGAATAATATCATTAAAGAAAAAGGACTAAGAACAAAAATATTGGTTGCCCCAGGTTCGATAGATAATGATGTATGCAATAATTATGGCTACTCAATTGGCTTTTACAGTGCAATAGACAAAAGTCTCGAAATGCTGGAATGGATACGAGACACTGCATCGGCCCATAGGCGGGTATATATTATCGAATCAATGGGCCGAGATTCTGGTTTTCTTGCATTTTACGCAGGCGTTGCAACAGGTGCAGAACATATTATTCTTCCTAATGACAATGTGAATTTCGAGCAATTAGTTAATTTAATTAGTGATAGGGATCGCGACTCTAGAATTATTGTTGCCGAAGGCTACCCCAAAACAGCAGATGAAATACGTAAGATTTTGGAAGAAATTTTCTCCCGTAGGAATATTAAACATGAAATTAGACATGTTGATATGGGTTATTTCCAAAGAGGTGGAAAAGCTGCAGTTAAAGATATTATTACAGCAAGTTGGCTGGGATTTGTTATGGTCAAAGAAGCATTTGAAGGAGTAGAAAGTGCTTTTTACACTTGCTTTAGGCCTGGTGAAGACCCAGTCCGTTTACCATTAGAAGTTGCAGTCGATAGTGCAAAAACAAGCAGTTTAGATGTCCCAGAAAAGCTAAAAGAATTTGCAATGGCTTTAACCTAACTACTCTACTGTTTTGTAGATTGGACCATCTCTAGTGAGTTGACTTTCGATAAGGCTAACACGAAATGTATCGATTGTTCCTAAATCTAAGTTAAAGTACTTTTCCATAATTCTTTGAAACAATCCAATTTTAAATGTTTTAATTCTAATCAAAGTAAGATGTGGATGAAATTCCCTTCGTTCCAATTCAATGTTAAATTTATCGAGCACTTTTGCACAATCTGCGTGAATATCTTTGAGAATGCGTTTTTCATCTCTGAGATTGACGAAAAGAACCCTTGGTGAACGAAGCGATGGAAAACATCCAAGGCCTTTCAAAGCTAACATGCTTTTATACTCCTTCAAAATTGGGGAAAGTTCATCACGAAGAAACGGGATAGTTTTGCTATCTACATTTCCCAGAAAATGATAAGTAAAATGAAGGTTATACTCTTCGACCCACTTTCCTGAAATTGCGGTTTGAAATTCTTTTTTAATGTTTGGATATTCTGTCAAAAGTTTTTCTGTTTGGAGAAAAGTTCCTACGAAGAGTCTCTTTGTTTGTTCCATACAAAATATTCATTTATCTTCCAGATGAAAAAAAATTACCACGGGAAAAGCCAACAATTTCATCGTATCCACCGAACCCGGGATTTCGGTAATAAACAAAGGCAAAAAAAGTATGTCCGCTTGTCACTGTATTTCCTTCGAACTCATCGTAAAAGAGATTTACAATGTTCCCTGAATCGTCGTAGTTTGCAGTACCATAAAGATAATTATGTCTTGCCCTTCTAACCCATTGTCGAAGTTTGTAAAGTCTTTCATTTTCGTCGTAATACATTTGCCATTCACGAGTTGGAAGCCAATTATTAAAAGAACCAACTAAAAAAACATCTTTGGTAGTTTCCCACCCTTCGGGATCAAGTGTAAATTCTAAATAAATATAATCATCGTAAATTGGAGTAACAAAAGAAGATACCATAGCCCCGTCGTCGTGAAATTCGAAGTAACTTCCTCTTCGCCTGTAGTCGGATAAAGGCAAACGAATGGGAATATTCATCGAAGGGAACTGAGCCAAATTTGTCAAGTCCAACACTCGGTAGCCATTTTCTGCCGGTATGGATTCTATGCGGAATACTTTACCTCCGAGAAGGAAACCATAAATGGATGTTGAACTTTTAAAAAAGCCACCTAAATTGAATTGTCCTGAATATTGGGAAACAAAAAAAGGTTCGTACCATCTTTGATTTCTATATAAAACTACGGTGTGGACAAAGTTTTCAATCAGTTTAGACGATTTTTTGTCGGTTACAACTGCTTCGATATCGAAAGCAGAAGCAGTAACATTTCTCTCTGGCTTATAAAAATTGGAATAAAATCTCAATTCTGTAGAGACTATGTTGTTGACAACAAAAAATCTAGATTCGGCAAGAACTTTATTTGGATTGGAATAATCAAATAGTTTTACTTTCCAATTTCCTGAATATTTAAATTTGACTTGCTCATTTGGTATAATAATTTTTCCACGAAAATTATAATATCTTGAGCTCAGAGGAGCTGATTCCCAAAAAATATTGCTTGTTCGATTGGTTGTAGCATCGTTAATAAAAATGTTTTCATCTTCTTTCCAGTCGTAAGAGCAATGGTAAAAACGTGCAAACAAATTTGGTGGGACATTAGCAAAAACATCAAACTCAATAATTAGCTTATTACTCTGAAGCCCGCTACTCGCGGTAGTTCTTTCGTCTGCGATTGATATAATAGGTGGTTCAGTTTCACCCTTTTCTCCATAAACACGAATAAATCTTACTATTGGATTGTTTCTATCGAGAATTGCATTCTTCTCTTGTGCAATAGTAAAAAATACATTACCACAAACAAAAATGAATAATAATAATATAAATCTATACTTATTCCAGAATAATTCCCTAAATACCTTCATTTTTTTTGAATATATTTTTATGGAACTGAAAATATTACTTAGTGAGTAATTATAAATTTAAACCTAATTATAACAATCGAAACAATTCAACTTATTGTCCAAAGCACCTCTTTTTAGATAATTAAATAAACAAAAACAAAATAACCCAAGACAAAAGTTTTGTAAAATCAATTTACAAACTTCAAAGCTTCTTCTGCTGATTCAATCAAGGGTTGAACCGAAATTTGCGAACCTACAGCATCTTTAATCCATATTTGTGGGGTCAATCGTCCTTGAATAAGCATTCTATTCAACTCCTGAGCGAGGTTTTTGCCTTCAATGTATTTTTCAATTTGAAATTCAATTACATGTCCAAGCGGGTATGCTGGTAAATAAAGCGGATAATCTATCATATGCGAATAAATCGCAAGTATAGGTTCATCTTTTAGTCCAAAAATTGGGGCATAATACTTATTCCAAACTTCTTTGGAAATTCTTAACACTGCATTCTTCAATTCTTCGACACTTGCATTAGGATTTTGATAAAGCCAATTCCAAACGTACATATCAACAAGTGCGACCCCCATGATCTCGTAGGTAGCCCAAAAATTATCTAAAATTGTCAAATACTGTGCATTTGGATCTGGATTCTGAATTCCTAAAATCTCAAGGTCACGCTTTTGAAAAATAAAAGCCACAGCTTCGGTGAAAGCAGTATTGGGTACCCCGGAAAGCATATAGTAATCGACTTTTTGCAAAGTCAATGTTTGTTCAACATTGTGCCCGAACTCGTGCATTGCAATATTGTAGCCTTTGTAGTCCATTCCTTCGGGGGGAATTCGTGTACGAAGATGGGCTTTCTCGCTTCGCATTTGCGCCCCCCAAGCGTGACCCGCACCACGAGATGGTTCAACTTCAACTTTAGATGAAATGAAATTTGAAAGTTCGGGAGAAAAACCAAATTTAATAAGGATATTGGGTAAATCATTTGCAAAAGCTTGATTATTTGGGTATTTGCTTCGTGTAATTTGGGTCAACTTCGCCTCGTCGAGCAAACTTCTGGCTTTAAAACCATCATACCAAATATCAAATGGTTCAAGTGGTCTATTCAATCTCTTTTTAATAAGTTCAGCAACTTTTTTTACAGTAGGGGATGAAATTAAATCAATAAATAGTTTTTCTATTTCCTTCTCTGAAATTTCGAATTCTAACTCGAATTTTCTACTAATGTATGTTGGATATTCTGGATAAAACTTGTCTATGGCTTTTCTCACTTTAAAATTGTTTAGCAAGTGCTCGTACCTTGTGTTTGGTTCGGATACTGCTGGAATTTCTTTACCTTCCTTGTAAATCTTGTTCTTGAATGGATTCCAGGTATAATCGGGGTTGTTAATTACTCTCTCAGGTATGGTCTGGTTTATTATATGCTTCATCACCTCGTAAATCATTTTTTGCTTAAATAAACCATCTTCTTTCCCATATTGGGATTTTATCTCGTCTCGAAGGTTCCAATGTGAAATTAATTTCTTTTCTTTTGGAAAATATGTTTTGAAATTATCATCAACAAGATTACCAGCAAAAATGTTATATTGCGAAATGTAGGAATCTGCCTTTGTGGCAACTTCAGAAATTTTTTGCAAGTATTCGCTTGGTACCCGAGAAGTAAAAATGTCCCCCATTCTTGCAAAAGCCCATTCTTTTCTGCTCCATTTGATGCCAAGTGTGTTTTTCTCCTCAAGTCTATAATTAGGAAAGTTCAAAATAACATAGAAAGCGATTTTATTCTTGAAAAAGTCGTTAATAAGATTAGCCGAGGGGTCGTATCCAGCGAACATTAAATCGACAGGAAGAATTTCTCCTAAATCTAAATGCAAATGTCTGTTAAGTTCTAATGATATTTTATTGAAATGGCCGCTAACTACTTCAAAATAATTTGAAAGCCTTTCAAAAACGAGGTCGAGTTTTTCACCTTGTTGGACGAAATTATTTAGGCAAAAATCAAAGAAATCCTTTTTTGATCCATCCTCTTCAATCCAAAAATTAGCAACCTGTTGGACACTTTTTTCAATTCGAAACCGCTCATTTTCGCCATGTTTTTCAACCAGTGCTTTAATTGTCTTATTAACAGTGGTTTTGTCGATAAATTTTTTCATTTCCAGCTCTTTATTGTTTGTGCAAAAAGTAAAAAAAATAGAAATTATAGAAACAAGCCAAAAAAATTTCCCCATAGTCATCCCCAAATAAAAAACAAAAATAATAAATTAAAGTAAGAAAGGAGGTCAAAAAGCTTGATTAGGGCGAGCTATGGGATTCGAACCCACGACCCCCAGAGCCACAATCTGGTGCTCTAACCTACTGAGCTAAGCTCGCCATCTGGTAATGCAAAATTAACAAATTTTATAAAAACTAATGGACCGATTTATGCCTATCCAAATCCCTTTAGTTTGTATTTTCCATATAGTTGAACTGATATTTTGCTTGCTATTTTTCTATTAAATTAAAGAAAAAATCAAAACAAAGTCGTGCAAGAAAAATTTGTGTAATATTTTTCATACCATTTTGAGAAACTTTTTCATGCAACCAACCTTCTCTACCAAATTCAATTTTGCAGATTGAATTGCAAGTAAATAAAATACTTAGAAAATTGTTTGATTAATTTCCTAAGGGGAAAAGTTACTTTTTCACGACAAATGGTAATATTCTTCGATATCCTTCATTATTTGCGCCAACACTAAGAAAGTAAACTCCGGAAGGCAAGGAAGAAACATCGAACAAAGCTTCATTACTAAATCTATGTATTGGTTCAATATCAATGAGATTGCCATAAATATCTTGCAAGTTAAACCTATCGTATGTTTTTGTGCTTTTAAAATTCAGGTACTTTTCCGTCGGATTTGGAAAGATTTCAATATCCCCCTCCAGACCAAAATGTTCAACCATTGTCGCAGACTTCCGAATTTCAAGATTGTCGATATACCAGCCATCATCAACACCGATAGTACCACTATAAAGCCGAAATTGAATATAAAGAAAATCATTCCCTAACACTTTGGTTATTTCTTTAGCATCTAAAATTATGCTTTCTTTTTTCCAATCGTTTTGGTCCAAGATTTTATCTTGCCAAGGCGCAAATCTTTCCATATTATACCTTTCGAGAACAATGCTTTCATTTTCAGCATTAACAATTTCAACCAAGCCAGAATCTGACCTATGAATGATTGCAGCATTGTCAAACGATAGGACAATGTACCCATCCCCAGAAAATTTAAAAGGAAATGTGCCAATGGTTAGTACTGTCCTTGTTGGATAATTACCTTGAGGAGAATCAGTGATTGAACTGGGGGGAGAAACAAAAAAGTTCGTCGAATAGCCCCATCCATTATACCGGAGGTATTTTTTTGAACTTGCAACATCAAATTCATCAATATAGTTTTCAACAGAAATATCTACAACCTTGCCTCGGAAAGCTATTATTTCGTTTGAAAAGTCGCTTCTATTTCCGTCTTTATCAGCAACTCTAGTCCGTATCCTATAAAAACCCTCTCCTTTTGTTAAAAAATTAACACATACTACTTTGCCGGTATCGTCTGAATTCAAAGGTACTTCGTAAAGCAAAGTATCGACATCGTAAACTAAAAGTTTTGCCATATTGACGATTGGAGTTATCGAATCTGCACGCAGTCTTGGAATATCTACACAAATTTGATTTGTGTTACCATCTTCAACAACTTTTGAAACAATGGAAGGTGGACGTAAATCCTTTGCCCCACCTGCAAAAGCATTTGAGAAAACTTCGACACTAGTATCTGAACCTAGAACAGAACACAACGAGTATCTGTAATTTTGATAAGGAATCAAGCCAGTATCTTTAAAAGAATAAAACGAAAATGGAAAACTCGCAACAAAGACCTCATTCCTACGCAAAACATAACTAAGTTCCATGGAATTAAAAGGATGTCCAAAAACTTTAGAAGTTGGAGGCTCCCAGTTGAGTTGAATTGTGGTTGGTTCATTTGGAATTGTTTTAGCCACAAAGTTTTGAGGTGGATTTGGAGTATTAATATTTATATATGCAGTATACACATCGCTATCGAAAATGTTTTTAACAGAATTTCGCATATCAACCCAAGAGGGATAAATTTTCCCAGAAAAGAAGGCACAGCCACTATAATCACCTGCAAAGGAATTATCGGTGAATGGATTCAACCGCAAATCAATCGCTACATCAGACACAGGTTTGTCAATCCAATTCTCTCCTCCATCACTCGAGAAACTAACCCAGCACTCCACTAGAAGATTTTCTGGGTCTCGTCTACTATCTAAAAACATAATTGCTAAGTCTCCATTCGTAGGGTCAATTGCCAGCCAATGCCAAAACTGGTCATTTTTTAAATCACTATGAACAACTTTGGGAGTTGACCAACTTTCGCCTCCGTCGGTAGAACGGGAGAAGTAGACATTGGGTATTGAATCTGCAGACCAACAAAGATACAAATATCCATTTCTTTCGCCTCCAGTTACATCGCAAGCAACCGAGGGATAAGCTTCTGCTCGGACTTTGTTTTTTACCGTGTGCCTATAACCTTGATTTGTAATGAGTTTAGCTTTGCCAAAAGGATTATACTTAATAATAATCTTTGGTTCAGTAAAACTGTTGCCACCATCCAAAGATTTTGCAAAGCCAATGCCCTTTTCTATTCCATCATTCCAAAATAAAAATACTTCTCCATTGGGTCCAACAGTTGCAATTGGAAAACTTTGCCCAAAAGTTGTGTCTTCAGAGCTTCCGGGCTTCCGAAGGCTAACAGGAATAGGTACAGACCAAGTAGTACCTTTGTCTGTAGATTTAGAAATAACAATTTGAGTAGAAGAGTCGCGTGGGACAACCCTTTTCCAAGGAATGTAAAGGCTCCCTTTGTAAGGAGAATTAGGACTATTGTCAACACAAATGTAGTATTTATCTTCGAAAACAGAATCTAAAGTTTGAGGACCCCGGTGAACAATGACAGGGATGTGGGCCTCCCAGGTTTTACAATCATCGAAGGTTCGAGCAAGAAAAACCCCATTTTCCCCATAAAGCACTCCAGTATCGCTTAGGTTGCCAAATCCCCCATAGACTAAATAACCAACGCCATCGTAAGAAAAGGCAACGGACGGGTCGTTCGAGGATCGCCAATTTGGATAGGGCCTTCCCAATTTTTTGTTCTTCCAGTTTCTTCCACCATCAGTAGAAAAATATACCCAAGTAGCAGATGTATCACGATAGTCGACAGCAGAAGCTATCAAGATTTTGGGGTTTTTAGGATTAACAGCAATCGAGGATTCATTCTGCATTTGGTATTGACCAACTTCATCGACAGTAGTCGGGATGTTTAAAAAGAAACCTTTTCCTGAAGGTTCAGAAAAGGGGATTGCAGGTAACTCTTTTATGTCGTACTCTGGTAACGGGTGCGCAGATTGCATCAACCTTTTAAAGAATTCTTTTGGATTTTCAGGAAACGTAACATTTGTCGCCAAGATAAGTAATAAAAAGGTTAAAATCAATCTGAACATGACAACCTTTCTCAACTCAAAAACACATAAATTTGCAAATTTAAAAGAGAAATTTAGCAAAAAATATTCAATTTTGTAACAATGCAATTCAAAGCAGACTTTTCAAAGCGCCTGAGGGAAGATTTTTTCAAACAACCAACAGAATGGGTAGCCAGAAACATTATTGGAAAAGTATTGGTAAAGCAAATAAATGGTTTTTTGGCTGCCGCGATGATAGTCGAAGCAGAAGCATATCTGTCGGAATTCGATTCTGCAAGTCATTCAGCTGTTGGTAAAACTAAGCGGAATGAACCAATGTTTGAAGATGGTGGAAAAATATACGTATACAAAATTTATGGAATACACCATTGTGTAAATATTGTAACAGAATATGAAGGGAAAGGTTGTGCTGTATTGATTCGTTCAGGAGAGCCACTATCGGGAATAGAAATGTTAAAATCTTTGCGGGGGGATGTCCCCTTTGAAAAAATACTTGCTGGGCCAGGAAATTTTGCTAAGGCATTCTCATTTACGATAAATGACAATAGAAAAAGCATTTTTACTTCGGAGCTTTTTATCCAAGACTATCTAAATTTTCAAGACTCAGAGATTGGAATATCCAAAAGAATTGGGATAAATCGAGCAAAAGAATTACCTTTGAGGTTTTACCTTCGTGGTTCTAAATTTGTTTCCGCCAATCCCAAAACATAAAAATCGAGTGAAAATTCAAGTTGCCAAATTGTGCCTCACAAAAATACTAAGCTTTAGGTTTCCCTTATGATTAATATTTTTTTCTTGGTAAACTATCCAAAAGGTTATCCACGAATGATGCGACTCTGTCTTTCCACTTTTGGCTTCTAAGGAGTTTCTTAGCTCCACGTTCAATTTTATCTTCCGTAGGAAAAAAACTTTCTATGAAGTTGGCAATAAGACCCACTCCCCAAAAAATTGCAACCATGATGGGCAATGGTATTAAATCAGGTGCAAATTTTATGCTAAGGACAATAGTTGTTAAGTTAATTAAGCAGTATGCAGATAAGTGCTGATAAAATTCGTTTTTTTTCTTCTTCTGCCAAAGAATTTTAGCCTTTTCCAGTTCATGAACCGATTCCTCCTCTTTGATAGAACTTAAAACCTGTTTGGGATCTAAATTTAATTCTTTGGCAATGCTTAAAATGTCCTCAATTGAAAATTTATCACCAGCATACCCTTTTATTTTGATAACTCTGCTCAGTATTCTTTCAACTTCTTCTTTTGAATAAAGTCTGTTTTCCATCTAGTTCAAGAATAATTTCAAAAACAACAATAATTGACTTTATAAGAAAATTAATCTAATAAATTTTTATTTTATTTTAGTTTTTTATAGATGTTTCAAAAAAAAATTTTTTGACATATGGAGATCGAAACATTTCCAAATCCCAAACCAGAGCGTGAATATGTAATAATTCATAGAAATCCAGAATTTACATCTGTTTGTCCCAAAACAGGCCTACCAGATTTTGGCACAATAACAATCAAGTATATTCCCGATAAGCTTTGTTTAGAACTAAAATCTTTAAAATATTACTTCTTGCAATATAGAAACATGGGAATTTTCTACGAAGCTGTTACTAACAAAATATTAGACGACTTGGTGCAAGCTTGCGAGCCATTGGAAATGGAAGTCCAAACCGATTGGACTACTCGGGGAGGGATGAATTCAACTGTTATCGCACGATATGTAAAAAAAGGGAGAGAAAAATGAAAATAAAAATAGCTAAGGAATTCGTATGGAACATGAGCCACAGACTACCTTTTCACAAAGGACATTGCAGTAACATTCATGGCCATACTTACAAACTTCGTGTAACCTTAGAGGGCGAACCCGACGAAAATGGCATGGTCTTAGATTTCTATGACATAAACTCATCTGTTCAACCGATAATCGACCAACTAGATCATTCGTTCGTAGTTGATTCAAACGACCAAGTTATGATAAATTTCTTAAAGGAAAATAATTTCCGATTTGTCGTTGTACCTACCACAACTACTTCTGAAAATCTTGCGATTTGGATAGCCAATCAAATTTCCCTAAAATTTAAACATTATAAAAACATAAAAAAAATTATTGTTCGTTTCTACGAAACATCCGATTCTTTTGCTGAATTTGAATATAATTTGGATGGGAAATGAAAAAGGATAGGTTATTTTTAATAATCTTTGCCATTTTTTCTTTTCTTATACCTTTCATAATTTATTTCTCGACAGCAAATCCATATCTTTCCTTCACTGACAATGGCGAACTAATGGCAGTTTGCGTTACCTTAGGTATCCCACATCCAACTGGATACCCCCTTTTCACAATGTTGGGACATCTTTGGTCTCTGCTGCCTTTGTGCAGTTCCAAAATATTTCAGATGAATTTGCTTTCGGCACTTTGGACAGCCCTGGCTGCAACAACTTTCTTTTTTGCTGTTGTTTCATTGTACAAAACTCTTCATTCAAGCACAAGAAAACTCAAAAAAGCTAGCAATCTAGTCGATGTTAGCAATTGGAAAATCTACCTTCTTGGACTTATTTCATCTTTGACATTTGCCTTTGGAAAAACAATTTGGATCCAAGCAACATCACTCGAAGTTTATTCTTTTCAGCTCTTACTCTTCAACCTGATTATCCTCTGCAGCCTCGAGTCGATTCGATTGCAACATAATCCTAATATTACATTCTTGTTGTTTTTTCTTTTAGGCTTGGCCTTTTCTAATCACCTTACAACAATTTTGATATTACCAAGCTTAGCTTTCCTCCTGTTTTTTAGGAGTGAAGATAAAATATTTTTCTCCAGACCAAGTCTCAAATCCTTGCTATTGTTAATTATTCCCTTCATTGTTGGCATTAGTCCTTATTTATACTTATTATTTCGTAGCAGTCAATTTCCAATTTTTAATTGGGGTTGGGTTTCTCGTTCGTTCGACAAATTTTTCTACCACGTATCTGGAAAGCAATACAGAGTTTGGATGTTTAGCTCTACAGATGCAATCTCGGAAAATCTCAAAAAATTTCTAAATGATTTGCCTTACGAATTTGCTTATATTGGCCTTGTATTGGTTTTAATAGGTGTAGGTTTTTTACTTTTCAGAAATCGCTACATTTTAATATACTTGCTTATTTCATTTATTTCCTGTTTGATCTATTCATTGAACTACCAAATTCACGATATTGAAACATACTTCTCCCTTGCATTTATAGTTTTGTTCTTGTTTTTTGGTGCGGGTTTATTCCTTCTTTGGGAGAGATTCAGAAATTATTCTTTTATCTTTGCTATTGTACCATTCTTTCTTATCTGGCTAAACTACAAAGAAAATGATGATTCAAAGAACAATCTGGCATTAACTTACACAAAAAATGTGATCGACAATTTAGAAAAGAATGCTATTATCATATCCGCCCAATGGGATTACTTTTGTTCTCCATTTTGGTATTTGCAGCAAGTTGAAGGATATCGGAAGGATGTTGTTTTGATTGAAAAGGAACTACTTAGAAGAACTTGGTATTTAGAACAATTAAAACGATGGTATCCCCAAGTTATAAACAAATCTAACCCCGAAATAACGAAATTTATGGAGCAACTTGAATTGTTCGAATCTGAAAAACCCTATGATGCACAAGAAATTCAATTTCGTTTTGAAAATTTATTAAGTAGCTTTGTTGCAAAAAACATAGATGAGCGCCCTGTGTATATTACTTTCGATGTTCTGCAAAATGAATACGACCGGCGACCATTTTTAGAATATGAACAGGTCCCTCAGGGCTTTGCAATTAGGCTTCTTTCTGATTTTCGACAAGTCGAAACCGACTTTAAAAAAATAAATACCAAACCATTCGAATATTTTATTAGCAACAAAAATCATCTTGTTCAAGGGATAATACAAGCAACTGCAACAAATTTAGTTTACTTGGAAAGTTATTACAGGATACAAGGCAAAATCGAGCTAAGTGATTCACTACTTCGAGTTATAGATAAATTGCATAGAGGAGAATAAACTAGGATTTAAGCGAAAAAAATGCATTGAGATTTTCTTTAGCAATCTCATTTTTTGGATCAATACTCAAAATCTTTTCGAGAATTTTTTTCCCTTCTGCTAAATTATTTTTTAAAATATATATAACAGCAAGGTCGTTTAAGGCATCAATATTATCACAGTCTATGGTTAGATAGGAATTAACTAACTTTTCGGCCTCTTCAAGTTTATTGTCTTCTACTAAGGCTTCAATTTTGTCTTTCGGGTAAGAAGTAAAAGCTTTAGGAGTATCGATATTATTTGCATAAAGAGTTTTTAGTTCGGAAAAACCAATAATATTCAAAAATGGAGCCATCAATGCTATCAAAGTTTGTAAATATAGCAATAAATCTTTAACTTTGTTAGCAGATAGAATATCCCCTTTTGTCACGAAAGCTGAATATGTAAGTGTAAGATATTGTTCAAGTAAGCTAATCGTTTCAGTGTTAAATTTGCCAATAATTTGTTGTGCTAATTGTTGTGGTTCCAAAGGCAATATCTGATCAAGGGAACTTTCGAAGGTCTGGCAGACTTTCAGTATTGTATCTGGGTTATCAAAATTGAAATTACTTAGGAAACTGCTCGCCGATTGAGGAAAGTTCATAGGAATTTTACCTTCGACATTTAGTGTATTCATCAGGATAGTGGATAAGGCATAGTCAGAAAATAATTTGTACCTTATATTTAGAGCTTCCCAAGGAAGCAAATCATCCTTTTTCCAGAGATAATTTTCATTATTGGAATAAATTTCATTTTGAAAATTTTTATGCTTACTTTTTACTTGCTCAATTATTTTTGAAGATTGATCTTGAGATATTTTCTTTTTAGTATGAATTTGGAACCAAAATGGATAATGTCTAATAATGAAAGGTATCGGGAAAGTTTTCCTTCCTTCGAAGAGAACTTCAAATCGGTCGTCGAAATGAAAGTTGACCTCTACTTTGTTATTCTTCCAAGCTTTTATTTGCAAAAGGTCTGAGTTTTTTGCTTCAGGATAGTAATAATTCTGTATCTCTCGATTATTATTTTCTAGCTCGATTTCCTCCGTATAAGGAAGAAAATTGTAAATTTTGAAATTAATTGCATTAAAATTAAATGAGTCAACAAGGAAGATAGATTCTTTCAAAGGAAATTCTATCCATGGTGATTCCAAAAATTCATCAGCATCAACGTAAATAAACCAATCATAATCAAATTCCCTGGTAATTTTTTTAACTTTACTAAGTATTAATTCCGGATTATAATCAGTTTTCTCAGTAGTTTCCTTAGAAAATTTTATTGATTCTACTCCAACAAGCCCTTTATTTAAATAATTTGATAAAATCTTCAAAGTATCGTCATTTGAATCGTTATCTATAATGAATACATCAATACCATTCGATATTAAATCTTTCAATACACTTTCGATAATATCTGCATCATTGAAAGTAGCAACCAAAGCAAGTATCCTAAAATTTGAAAGGCTTTTTTTATAATTTCTCATAATGAATTGAGGAACAAAGTTTGGTATATTCTTATATGGGAAGTTGTAAGATTGCTCTGAAACAACAAAATTTGCCCAATTTACTTGTTGTTGTGAAAAAAGCCTTGGGTGGAGCAAGACAATTTTGGCTTTATTTACAGAATCCTCTAAAAGATCATTTCTATAACGACTCTTCTGCTTAACTCTATAATAAAACAAAGGCTCGGGGAGGTGGTAACCTACAAAACCATTTTCAATTGCATTAATCCAAAATTCCCAATCTTCAAATCCAATCCCCGATTTATAACCTTTTACTTTATCCCAAAGTTCCTTACGAAAAAGAGAAGTTATCCCAATGTAATTGAAAAATAACTCATTAGACAAGTTCCAACCCTGCGAAGGAACAAAACGATCTTGATCACCAAAATGCTTTACATCTGTATAAACAATGTGAATTGTGGGGTTGTTTTCCAGGACTGTTGAAGTTTTCTCAATGAAAAGAGGATGGATTAAATCATCGGCGTCTAAAGGTAAAATATATTTACCCTTAGATTTGGAAATACCAAAATTTCTAGCAATTGCTACCCCTTCATTCTCTTTCTCGAGGTAGTAAATTCTTTTATCTGGGTATTTTTCGATTAAAGATAATGCTACATCCCGAGTATTGTCGGTGCTTCCATCATTAACAATAATACATTCCCAATCTTGATAAGTTTGCCAGACAACGCTTTCAATTGCTTCATTTAAAAAGGAACCTTGATTATAACAAGGGATTATCACAGATACTTTTGGTGAGTTACTACTATAAATGAAGCTACTTTTCCTTATCGAACTTTTTGGATCCTCTATAAAATTGTAATGTTCAAGTAAAGCTTGTTCAACATAAAAATTTGGGAAACTACTTATTGCTTCCTTTGGTTTTGAAAAAAGTGTTGTTAATAATTCTTTTGTCAAAATTTCCTTTCGAGCCACAAATGGAAATACCCCCGATTTAAATTTTTCTGAATGAGTCTCTTTAAAATATTCATTTACTGCAACTAGTTTGCGACCAAATTCATAATTTCTCTTGTCTTGGATTCCTTGAAAAACATTGAAAAAATTGAAAAAAACGATCTTTAAATGATTGTTAGAGAAAAATGGCTGTATATTAAATTCTAAAAACCTAGGAAACAATCTATTAAACTTAGTAAGGAAACAAATATATTTACCCTTCGACTTTCCTAATCCAAAAAAAGCTTTTTCCACAATATTTGGATGCCCGCCAAAAGAGGCAACTTCGACCCTTTTGTCGTACCTAAAGTAATTTGTTAATTTCATTTCAGATTTAGAATCGGAAATAAGTTTGATTTCGAAATTGTTGAATGTCTGATTCAATATAGTATTAATCGTTGTTATAGTATTTTCTGAATAGTCGGCATCTATAAATATAAATGATACCACAGGATTAGGTATGGAAATAGAAGAATAATCAATGTAATTACTAACATAGTAAACAGTCTTATAGTAATTTTGTAGGCCAAGCTTGTTTGATTTCAATTGGTAAAATGTCCGCACATGTGAAGTTTCAATTCTGCAAAGATCTGAATTTTCGCGTTCAAGCCCTTGAGAATTGTAATAATAGATGCCCAACAGAAGTGGAATATGTTTGAAAAGATATTTTTCAGAAATCCGCAACCACCACTCATAATCCCCTGCTATTTTTAAATCTTCTCGAAAGAATCCAAATTCATCGTGCAAAGCTTTTCGCCACATTGGTTGGTGCCCAATGAAAGTGGTGTGAAGTAAGTGCTGCCTATCAAAATGGGGATAAATGGTATAGCCTTCGGCTTTTACATTGTCAAAAGTCTGGTTTTCACTGCTTGTAATAATTTGATTGGGGTAAACAAGAGCAACTTCAGAAAAATCCTCCAGTTCACTGGCTAAAATTTCTAAAGCTTCGGGATGATGTCGGTCATCGGTGTTTGCATTTGTAATATACTTTCCTTTTGCAACTTTCAAGCCATGATTCCAAGCAGCATAAAGTGGAATTCTGTCTTGAGTTCTTAAATAAACAATATTTGGATACTTTGCAATATAATCTTCAACAATTTGCCTTTCATTTTGTTGGGATCCAGCATCAATAACAATGATTTCTAATTGGCTTTTGGAAAACAAAGTTTGATTTACAAGGTCCTCCAAACATCCTTTAATGAATATCTCTGAATTGTAAGTCGAAACCAATGCAGAAACCAAAATATCATTCATTTTGCGTGCTATTTTTGATTCCAAATTTCATGCAATGATTTTAATAATTGTACCCAATTATCTACTTTCCTTTTGTCGAAAGTGTTTCTAGGATAATAAGGAAGATTTTCGTAATCATTAATTATTTTCCCAAGTTGTGGTCCAATTATCTTCAACCCACTCTTTTCACAAAAATCAAAAAAAGAAATGTTAATGCCATTACCTACTTGATTAGATTCTCTATCAATTTTAACTGAAGATTTCTTTTCTTCAATAAGCCGATAACCTTCCAACATATATTTTTCAAAATCTTTTCCAGTTTTCGAATTAAAATGAATACGAAATATAGCCAACGGACATGCAAGAACGTAGAGATTTGTTGCTTGGAAAAATCGAATCCAAAGTTCAAGATCGGCTGCCATTTTATAGTTAGTGTTAAGATAACCACCGGTTTTCGACCAAATTTCCTTAGTCCAAAATGTCGACTCTTGTTGTATAAAAGGTTTGTCAAAGTTTCCAGAAATAATTTTATCTAAATTGTACTTTTTATTTCCCCAATTTGGTTGAATTTCCGAGTTAGTTACTGTAGTAATATTTGATGTTGTAACCCAACTGGATTTACTAAAAGTATTAAAAAATTCCGCAACAAAATAAAAGGCACCGGGTAGATAGAAATCGTCTGCATTAATCCAAGCCAAAATATCTCCGGATACAAAGCTAAACCCTTTATTTATCGCATCATAGTTACCATTGTCATTTTCACTAACCCAATGACTAAGATAATTTTGGTATTTTTTTATTATTTCAAGACTGTTGTCAGAACTACCTCCATCAATAATAACATACTCGAGGTTAGGATAGTTCTGGTTAATCACGCTGTTAATACTTTCTTCTAGATACTTTCCGTGGTTATAATTTGGTGTTACAATTGAAATCTTAGGTAGTTCATACTGATAATTCTTAATAATATTAATATTTTTAAACCTTCTCAGGTAAACATTTTTTGGAGCATACTTCAGAGTAATTAGGGTAAATTTTTCGGAATCTTCTGTTTCAACTAATAACTCGTCGTCGTCATTTTCCAACTGGTCAAATGCATTATCGACTTCTTCGCTCGAAAAAAGGTGACTGTAAAGCAAAATATTTTTAAGCATATCAATGCTTTTCAAATTTATTTTTAAAAAAATGAAAACTAGAAAATCTGCAAAAAGGTTAAGTAAAACGCTTAAATTATTTTCCGACTTGTTCTGATATAAAAGGAATTCATCGAAATTGAGATAGAAAAAGACCGCATATGGATGTAAATTAGTAATTACCTCATGAACTTTATCGAAACTACATTCAATAATTGAAGAGTTTTGGCCATTTTTCTCTTCAACAAAATTAGTTTTGGTAGAGTTAATAAATATCATGAAAAATGAATCAGAAATTTTAAGTTTCAAGGGACTTTCAAATGAAGTAACGAGGCAGATATTCGAAATTCCAAAATTAAATGTGAAAAAAATCCTACTAATAAAAAGGCTCACGTATGTGGAAATTGACAACCTACGAAAGGAGATAATTTCTTTAAAGGTGTTAATATCTAAACCAGAGAAATTTTGAAGATAATTCTTAAAAGCTAAAATTATTTGATTGTCATCTGATATTTTATCAAAATTAAAATTATCATTTAAAGCACGGGTTCCAATCATTTGAAATTTGGAACTCGACATAAGAGATTTATATAACTCAGTATAGTTCGAAGCTTGGGTTAAATCACCAAATTTTACCTGCGCTTCCTTAGAAAAACATATCCTAGAATTATCATCAATATTATGCGTAAATATTATTCCCTTAACAATTTCATCAAAAGAAAATGGTTTTGCAAGCCAACCATTTATTTTATGGTCAACAATATCACTTAAACCACCAACATCAAAAACAACAACAGGAGTACCACAACAAATTGATTCAATGGCAGTATTTGGCAAATTATCCTCCATAGTAAGCATCAAAAAAGCATCGGCCGCTGAATAAAGCATCGCAAGCACAGTTTGATTACCAATAAAACCAAGATAATTAATTGGTATTTTGCTTTGTTTGATTGGGGATGCTACGTTACCAAAAACTAAAAGCTCAACCTTTCGCCCATTTATTGTTTCGGGCAATTTGGCTAATATTTCATTCAAAAAATGAAATCCTTTTCTTTTATTTTGATACTCAGCACCAAACAAAATCAAAAAACTTTCCCTAGGTAGGTTTAACAACTTCCTTGATGTTTCTTTATTATAGACATGAAAGATGCCCGTTGGGATACCATATTGAATGTTAAACACAGGTTTATTTTTCAGAAGCTTACTTTTTTTTACTCTTTCAAGCAACCATCTGCTGGGTGTGATTATTGTAATATCGTTTTTATCAATAAAATTTGATTTTAAAAAAAATTGAACGAAACTTAAGTCTTTTTCAACAATAGAATTAAGTTGTGGACATAATTTACATTGAATTTCAAAATTATTGCAACCAGATGTGTAATGGCACCCCCCTGTAAATGGATTCTCATCGTGCAATGTCCAAACTATTTTTTTACCTTTGAAAATTTCTAAATCTTCCTCGAAATCTACAAGGGAAGAGACCCAATGGAAATTAATAATATCCGCATTTCTGATAAATTCATTATTTTTTAACTCAGCAATACCTTTAATTGAAGAAAAGATTTCAGAATCTGTTAGACGATTGGGATATTGTTTATCTAAATTTTGATACCATATTGAAATATAGCTATTCCAATCCCAGTCTTTTGCAAAGGACTTTTTTTCAACTTGATATACCGAAGGGGAATCAGTATGTTTATGTAAAGTCAAAAATTTACTATCCACCCCAAATCTTAACAATCCTAAATGAAGTCTCAAAGCAGAAAGTCCAGCGCCTCCCTTATCCCAGACCGAAAGATGAACTACCTTGGGAAGGCAGGTTGAAGTAATTTTTGGACTTTCTGTTTTAGAACTCAAAAAGAAACTTGTATTATCATCAAAGTCTTTTGGTTTAACTGCTTCCATAAATAATGAATCTGGCTTACGAATACTTCCATCTGGGTTTGTATCAAGAAAATATTTTTCGAAATTAGGAATCCGAGAAACTTGGGCACTTACAACTTCGATTTCCACAAAACCAGCCTGACTTAGTAATTCCTTAAGGGAAAATCTATCATACATCCATTGATGCACTTCTCCAGAAAGTCGAAATCTGCCAATTGTTAAAGGATTTGTCTCAAATACCGGTTGTCTTGACTTATAGTCTTTTGGTGAGATAATATTTCCATATTTTCTAATTTCCTCTATTGCTTTTTTAGCTTCGAATCCAAAACGTTGGTATATGAAATCTTCGCACGGCAAAGGATACTGTCGCCAGAATTCATACATCTCTCCACCGGAAACATTTCGGACCATTTGGTCAAATAATTCAAGTAAAATCCATTCGTATTTTACTTTTGCCGACTCATCTCCTTTTATAGCCATTTGAAGGTTCTCGAGGTATAATTTTGCTATTTGTTCAAGGTCAGGAACAACTACCCTAATAACCCCTCCTGGTTTTAAAACTCTATAGCATTCTTTGATAAAAACAGGAGCAAACCTTTTAGGAAAATGTTCTAAGAGATGGGAATGGTAAACAACATCAAATAAATTATCCTCGAAAGGTATTCCTTTGGTCAAATCGAATTGAATTACATTTTCTCCTGTTTGGATAAAATCAACGTTTGTCCAATCGGGATGGTAATTGTATCCACAACCGAGGTTTAGAAGTTTCAAATTTGGAACTTTTTGCTTAGCATACTGAAAATTAAAGATTAAATTGAAAATTTTAAGAATGTCGTCCTCGGTGTACTTTTTTTGTAAATATCTTAGGGCGTCGTACGCATCGAAAAGATTTTCATCTTGAATATTTTTCAGAATGTTTTGAATACTATGGTTCATAACTTAATTTTTTAAAAAACCCAATAAATGTATGGCCTTTGATTAAATATGGCTTTTCTTGCGAAATCTTAACTATTTGGTCCAAAATTTTGGAATCCATAACATATAAAGCCATAATATTTTTAAACCACTCAAAGTGAATGTTTTGAAGAGGCTCTACCTTAACTTCCATAAGCTTTAGAGGAAATATTTTTTCGAGAGCAAGAAAGGTTTCTGGTTTCCACCTTGTCATATGGTGAGGAGGCAAGTCCAATAAGTTAAATTTGTCCAGTGCTATAAAAGAGTCTTGATTAGGGACACTAACAATCAGGTATCCATTATCTTTAGTAACCGAAATGGCTGACAACAAAAAATTTTTCAAATCTGGTATGTGTTCAAGGACTTGAAACATACAAACGTAATCATAAACTTTTAAATTATTTCGGCTGTGATCCTGAATTGATTCGAAATATATTTTGTCATAAATTAAATCTTCAGAAATTCCTTTATCCAATTCCAAACCCACGGCAAAACAATTTTTTTGAGTTAATTTTTTTAAAAAAGACCCTTGTCCACAACCAATTTCTAAAACACTTGAATTGGGTTTAATAAAATCATATGCAATTCTATGTTCCCATTTATCGGGTTTATAATACCAAGGAAATCTACTTAATTTGCTATAAAAATACCCATCACCGCAAATTTCCTTTGGTCTAAAAAACTGTAATTTAGTGATTGGACATTGATAAAGTCTTACCTCTGAATGATTTTTAAAAAGGTAACCAACGTCCATACTATATGCTTTTTCATAACCTTCGATAATAGATTCACTGCTAAAGGTTGTTATCAATTTTGATGGTTCTCCAGTCAGAGGACTAAAGGATTCATCTATAGGTGAACCCACAAATGTATGATTTTTTTCTATTGCTTGTTTAGAAATTGGTCTTTTATTTTCTTTTTTATCATCAATATATTTTTTGACCAAATAAGAAAATTCTTCTGCCCGCTTTTGCAAAGAGAATTTTTTTTTGAGTTTCTCAAAGCCATTTTTCGCTATATTTTCTCTGATTTCTTCGTTTTTCAAGTAAAAGATTACTTTTTCAATTAACTCATCCTCATTTTCAAAAACCCCTATTTCTACACCAGGAGTAAAATATCTGTTTACATTTTGATTATGGTTTGTAAGTAAGAAACTGCCTACACAAGTGACTTCAAGCAACCTGAAATTGGCCCCTTCTTCAAAATTTATAGTGTTTAAGCAAATCTTAGATTGTCTATGAACTTTCAACATATCTAAGCCAAATACCTTCCCTTTATTTAAATTAGCAATACCGGGTGGTAAATGGTGATTTGGATAACTTAAGATATAATAGGCAATATTTATGTTTGGGAATTCTGATTGAAAGAAATGAATCTTTTGGGATAAATGGTTTAGTATTCTGGCCGTTTTGCTGTGTACTTCTGTAACTTGACCAACAAATGTAACATCATATATTTTGGATTCATGTTTTAAAATTTCATAAACAAAATCAGGTGCACCAGGCTCAAAATAATATGTATTTTTTGCGCCAAGTGATTTAGCTTTTTCCAGACATTGATCAATCATCGAGATAATTACATCGTAACAAGACCAATTTAAACCACGAGGTATTTTATCAGTCCCCCAACCAACAATAAGTTTAGCTTTATGGGTTAAACTTTCAATAAACGGTTGGTGAAAGTGAATTGTATCCGCAAAAAAAATAACTTCCGGTTGAAGTTTTTCAATTTGCCTCTTTAACAGGGTATAGTCTATGTTTTCAAAATCAAATGGTCTATCACAAAAACTAGGAGTAGAATGATTATTTTCTTTTGCCCACGCTTTTTGCGAAAAAAAATTGTTGGCAATAATGGTATAACTTTCAAATCCGAAATCTTTCAGATATGGAGTGAAGATAATACCCGCACCAAAACCATCATTTATTAACAAATCGATTTGATTATTATAGGGAAGCTGATATGCAAAATCATACTTATCATAGAAAAATTCTAGATATTCAGGATAAAATGTTAAAATTTCAACTATTTTAACCATTTGATTTACTTATGTAATACTTTAATAATAATAAATTCTTAAAACAATAAGAACAATCTAAGAAATAAATTAAGGTAGGTCAAAATTTATGCCAAAAACTGAAAGATGATTAAAGTTGCGTTTTAGAAAGAATATACGAAGCAGTTTTTTTGACAATATCTTCTCGATTGTAATAACCAGTTTCAATATTATTTTTGATAATTTGTAGCTTTTTTGCTTCAGTAGAGATCTCTAATTTATCGGAAGAGCCGGTAATTTTAGGAGCATTGCTTTGTGCATTACCACCGATTCTTTTATTCTGTGAATTAATGTCGGAGAAAACACCAGAACCTTCACTGCCGATTTTCTTTACATTCATACTTGCCTCTTCAAATACAAAAGTAACTGTTTTTGTCTATTTAAATCTTTAACTTTATCACTCTGCAATATCATATTTTTTTCAATAATATCCAAATTAATTTTTTCCAGCTCCATTATTTTCTTTATTCTGCTGAGCCATTTGTTATGATTGTTTCGAAAGTAAACACCTAAATTTTCCTCATTTAACAAATTTTGAAACTCCTCGAAATAAATGTCTCTATTATTAAGAATATCTAATAATTTGTTGATGATCGATGAAAAATCATCACACGAAGAAAGCAAATCATTAAGTTCTTTCGAAGAATTTTCTATTTTTGAAATTAGTATTTCAACGGCTTCAGGGTTATATTGTAGCGTTAGCAACATTTTTATCCTCAAGTGTAGATGCAATATATCGTGCAATTTTCAATGCAACTTCTGGGGGAATTTGCTGAACAACTTCTTTTGTCTCGGAATTGATAAGTTTAAAAATCATTTTTTTTGTTTGATCATCCAGAGTAAATTGAATCATTAAACTTTTGTCATTAATAATTTCTTCTAACTTTTTTGCAATCTTGTCGTAATCAATAACTTTATAGGGCTTCCTTGTCTCCTCTTGGCTAATATTCTTCACAAAATTGTTTAAATTTTCTAAACCTTTACCTTGATTGCCCCCTTGTTCAATTGATTCATTAAAGTTAGAAGAAATGCGTGAAGTTCTAAACTCGGGCAAGTTTATTTGCAATTCATTAATTGGCGTTCCTTCAATTGGGGTTATCATATCTCCTCCCCAAATAATTAATATGAATAATATCTATTTAGTAAAGTGCTTGCTGTGTTGGAAAAACTATTAAATTGTGATTGTGCTTTTAAATACGCTTCTAGACTCCTAAAGTAATCATTTTTGTAATTCTCCGCCTGAATTTCAATTTTCGATTCGAATTCAGTTATCCTTTTCTGCATTTGGTAGATTTGTTGCTGGACCAATCTGGTCTTGTTTGTAATGTAACTAGAATCGCCTGAAAGAGATCCAATTAAATTATTTAACTTGTTTACAAAACTATCACTTGAAACGAACAAATCTGAAACCTTTTTGTAATCAGATTCTAAAACTTTTTGCAACTTTGAGGTATCGGAAATTGAAAGGGTCCCATCAGAATTGACTTTGATTCCAATTTCACTTAAAAATTGTGGATTCCCGGGTTGAGTCGAGGTCACGGGTTGTGAAACCATAGCCCGTAAATTAGAAGCCAAATTTCTAAGCAATGGCTCATCGCGCAGTAGACTTTTATTATTATTAATAAATCGAAGAATATCATTGTAAGCACTTAATAACGGATTAATCACATTTTGTACTGCACTCGAGTCCACTTCGGTTGTCAGGGTAACAGGTTGGTCATTAATACCCTGCGATTTAAGCATATTAATTGTAACACCTTGAAGAACGTCAGAAAAACTATTGGAACTTTTGACAACAATAATTCCATTTACTTCAGCCTCGGAATCCAACTCTGAGGAGTTAGCAATTTTGAAATGAGCATATTGATTCCCACTGTTAACAGGTGTTCGAACGGTTGCGTTTGGGTCTAAATTATTAAAACCTAAGGCATTTAGGACATCACTACCATTATCATCAAAAATTAATTTATTCTCCGAGCCTGAATTTTTTGCAGTAATTGTCAACCTAACAGTAGAATTTGTATCTTTAACAACAGAAGCAGTTGCATTAACATCTGACGTATTGTTAATTGCACTAGCAATAAGTTTCAGAGCCTCTTCATTTGTTTTACCAGGATCAATCGATACAGTAATATTTTTATTATTTATTTTAAAAGTTAAATTTGAGCCAGAAACAGAGAAATTCTGGGAGGCATTGAGCTGTGCTGAAATCAACAAATCATTTGAAGCAAGCCGGTTAACTTTTATCGAATTTATTCCAAGCAAAGCATCTCCGGTTGCTGTAGCATTGACAATAGAAGAATCAGATGAAGTTACTTTTCGTGCAATAAATAAACTCGAGGATTCTGTAGTGTTAAATTTATCGATTTGAGAGACAAGAGTATTAATTTTGGACCTTAACGAAGAAAAAAATGAGCTCTTTTTTTCAAGGGAACTTTTTTTATCTTTCAATTGATTTAACTTTCCAGCTTGAGTCCTTTTGTATGCCTCAACAAGCAAATCAGCCTGGGTTTGGCTTGAAGCGGAAGTTTGTGTCAACGAACCCAATGCATTACTAAGGGAATCTAAACTAGAAGTTAAATCTGCCATAGTGAACCTAAATTATTTTTCAATTTCGAACGCTTGATTCCAAGCACTGCGAAGTTCTTGTATGATAAAAGCTGCATCATCGTATCTCTTCTGAAAAACCAATCTTTGCACATATTCGTAAAGTCTATAGAGTCTGGTAGCAGTATCTTCGTAGTCAAAATTCAAAGAAGCCATCAACTCTGCAAGGACTCGGTTCATTTTACTAATATCTTTTTTCTTAGCACTTACAACAAAAAGATCGTACATTTTCAAAATAACTTTTTCTTTCGACCACGACAAAACCTCTTGTTCAAGATATTGAGGAATACCCACGTCTTTCTTTAGTCCATAAGCTTTGGAAACTGCGGGGTTAGGCGTAGCAAGAGACATATTTCACCTACGATAAAAATCAATAAAAGCAAATTTTATACCAAAACCAAAGGGATCCCCTCCTTGGAATCCCTTCGGTAGAAAAACTATATGTTTAGGTGATAAACGCATATCAATTTAGGCTATTACCTAAAAAGCTGTAAGAATGCTTGCGGTTGCTGATTTGCTTGTGTTAATGAAATCAGCGAAGCTTGTAGCAAGAATTGTTGTTTAATCAATTCAAGTTGCTCTTGTGCAACATCAGCATCTTCGATACGGGAAATTGCTGCATTGTAGTTTGTTATCTGGGATTTCAACAATTCCTCGTGAGAATTAATTCTGTTTTGAATAGCTCCAAGGTATGATGCAACTTTATTAACATTGTCAATCGCATAAGCAAGGCTGGTCAATGTGGTTGCAATCACGGAAGTTGCAAAAATACCAAGGTCGGATTCGGAAACAGTGTCCAAGCTTTGCAGGCTAAGTCCAGAAACTCCAGCGAAATCGGTTGTAAATCCAGCAGGAGAAATTGCAGCTGTTGTTGCATTAAGATTAAAGTTATTGGATGCAACGTTGAAATCAGTATTGCCAGTTGTCAAGTCCACCCCTATCGACAAGATTGAGTTATCGGCGTAGAAACCAATCGCCCAAGTCCCAGAGTAATCACCCCAGAGGAGCTGTTTCCCACCAAAAACTGTTGAATCAACAACAAATTGAATTTGTTGGGCTAGTCGATAGGATGCTTTTGCAAGAGCAACTTTTTCGGCAGTACCTAAAGCACCAGTGGAAGCTTGGGACGCAGCATCTTTAATTTGGGTCAACAAATTAGTAATGTTATCAAGAGCATCTTGAGCAATAGATGTTACATTCATAGCTTCACCTGCAGCGAGAAGTGCTTTCTTCAAAGCACCATTTCGAGCTTGTAACGCGCGACTTGTGATGTAGCCAGCCACATCATCAGCAGCCGTGTTGATTCGCTTTCCAGTTGACAATCGCAACTGGCGAAGAGCAATGTTATTGCTTGCGGCCTGCAACGCATTATATGCGTTTTCGGCAGGTGTGTTGGTTCGTATCCTCGAACCTTGTGCAATTGCTGTTGGCATAGTGTACCTCCATGTTTTTGTTAATAATATTCTTGGGCATCCTGCCGATCACTACAATTCCTAATTCACTATAATTATCGACTGGTTTTTTGAAAACTTTAATTTTCGATCTTACAATTTTAGAATTTATTTTCTTAAATTTGTTTCTTTTTAATTTTTACTTTTCATTTTATGGAAAAGAAACAACGAACAATTGCTAAACCCGTTAGTCTAATTGGTATTGGCATACATTCTGGCGAAGAAACGACAATTACTTTTCATCCTGCACCTGAAAACTTTGGTTATCGTTTTGTTCGGGTCGACCTCGACCCTCCCGTAGAAATTCCTGCTTTAGTTGACTATGTCGTTGATTTATCTCGCGGAACTACCCTTGGAATAGGTGATGTCCGGGTATTAACGGTTGAGCATGTGCTTTCAGCTTTGGTTGGACTAAGAATTGACAACTGTCGAATAGAATTAAAAGGAAAAGAACCACCGGTAATTGATGGAAGCGCTTTACCTTATGCAGAAAAATTACTCGAAGCAGGAATTGTCGAACAAGAAGCAGAAAGGGAATATTTTGTTATAGATGAGACGGTCCGATATACAAACGAAGAAAAAGGTGTTGACATAGTGGCACTACCAACTGATGACTATAGAATTACAGTAATGATTGACTATAATATTCCAACCCTTGGAAGCCAACATACTGGTGTTTTTAATTTGGAGAAGGAATTCCTAACTGAATTTGCCCCTGCTCGTACATTTTGCTTTCTTACAGAAGTTGAAGAATTGTACAAAAATGGTCTCATTAAGGGGGGAAACCTTAGCAACGCTATTGTTATCATCGACAAAGAATTAAACGACGAGGAACTGAAGAACTTGCAAAAGGTTTTTGGGATCAAACATCTACCTGAACCTAAAGGTGGGGTTTTAAACGGAACAAATCTCCGTTTCAAAAATGAACCAGCAAGGCACAAGCTGCTCGATATGCTTGGCGATTTAGCTTTAATTGGTGTTCCAATTAAAGCACAAATACTTGCAGCCCGTCCCGGACATGCTAGCAATATAGAATTTGCTAAGAAAATCAGGAACCTATACTTGAAAAAGCTTCCTTTTCTTAAACTCCAAGGGAAAAAAGGCAAAGATGCTTTAATGGACATTTTTAGTTTGCTCAAAATTATGCCCCACAGATATCCCTTCCTTCTTATTGATAGAATACTCGATATTGATACCGAAACAAATACAATTACTGGCATAAAAAACGTAACAATAAATGAACCTTTCTTTATGGGGCATTTTCCAGAGAAACCAATAATGCCAGGTGTGTTGCTAATAGAAGCTCTTGCCCAAACCGGAGGTTTATTGCTTTTAAGCTCCGTTGATGCCACTAATAAACTTCTTCTGTTTATGGGAATTGACAATGCAAAATTTAGAAAGCCAGTTATCCCAGGCGACCAATTAATTATGAAAGTACAAATCGTTAGTAAAAAATTCAATACCTACAAATTTCATGGTGTAAGCACTGTTAATGGTCAAGTAGTAGCCGAAGCGGATCTTCAAGCTGCTCTTGTTGATAGAAATATTCAATTATAAAGGGAGCATATGGCGTTAAAACAACATCCCACAGCAATAATTTCCCCAAAAGCGGTTATTTCAGATAATGTCAAGATTGGACCTTATTGTATTGTAGAAGATGATGTTCAAATCGACGAAGGAACCGAATTAATTTCTAATGTTTATCTTGCAAATGGTGCAATTATAGGTAAAAATTGTATCTTATACCCTGGCGTTGTCATTGCAACTAAACCACAAGATATTAAATTCGATAACTCCCAAACAAAAGTGATTATCGGCAACAATAACGAAATTAGAGAATATTCAACCATTCACCGAGGAACCCAAACCACAGGCTTAACAATAATCGGGAACAATAACTTGTTTATGGCTTATACACACATTGCCCACGATTGCAGAATTGGTGACAATAATATTTTTGCAAATGTTGTCCAGCTTGCTGGACATGTCCACATCGAAAATTGGGTTATTTTAGGTGGAGTTGTAAAAGTTCATCAGTTTTGCAAAATCGGGTCACATGCAATGGTTGGGGGCGACGTAAAAGTTACAAAGGACATTGCTCCATTTACTCTTGTTGGCGAAAATCCACCAAAAGTAGATGGAATAAATAAAATAGGCTTAAAACGCCGAGGCTTTTCTTCTGAAGTGATTAAAGAAATTGATTCGTTCTATCGTTTGATTTTCCATTCTTGTTACAACAACTCGGATGGAATAAAAAAATACCTTGAAACCCATCCAGACGGAATACTTTCCGAAATTCAATATTGCATTGATTTTATCCAAAGCTCCACAAGAGGAGTTTATAGATAGTATATTTACTATTTCTCAATAATAAAGGTCCAAAAATGGAAAAGATTTTATTTTCATTGTTTTTTATTTTCTTAACCTCTATTACTTATTCACAAGTAAAAGAAGCAGAAGCTATCATTCAGAAAGGGACAAAAGCAGACACCATAGGCTGGAAAAAAGGCGGGTTAATCAATGTTAACCTCGCTCAAACTTCTCTTACAAATTGGGCTGCAGGTGGTCAGAATTCTGTTTCAATTCAGGGTTTCCTAAGTATGTTTGCCAGTTACAAAGACAAAAGTTCTGTTTGGGATAACAACTTAGACATCGGCTATGGTTTGCTACAACAAGGAGAAAGCAAAAGATTTATCAAGACCGACGACAAGTTTGAAATAACCTCAAAATATGGAATTCAAGTTAGAAACAATTTTTTTGTTGCTGGTGCTTTGAACTTCAAAACACAAATGACAGTTGGGTGGAATTATTCAAAAGATACTCAGAAAATTTCAAATCTTCTTTCACCTGCATATTTAATTACTGCTCTCGGGATTGACTGGAAGCCAAATACAACTTTAAGCTTGTTTGCCGCCCCATTTACAGGACGAATAACCTATGTTAACGATCAAGAACTTGCCAACAAAGGTGCCTTTGGGGTTAAGCCTGCCGTTTATGATACCCTTGGAACATTAGTAAAACAAGGTGAAAAATTCAAAAAAGAATTTGGTGGCTTCCTTCGGTTCTTTTTTAACAAGAAAGATTTCGAAATAGAGCTACTTAAAAATATTATGGTGACTTCAAAAATTGAATTGTTTTCTGACTTTCTGAATAAACCGCAAAACATTGATGTGAATTGGGAAAATGTTATTTTGTTTAAGGTAAATAAAATTATCTCAATTAATTTAACTACACAATTGATTTACGATGATAATGTAAAGATCCCTATGGACACCGATGGTGATGGGAAATTCGATACTTACGGACCAAGAACCCAATTTAAAGAAATTTTTGGATTAGGTATTTCTATTGGCTTTTAAAAGTCGTACTCAATTTTAGTTTTAGGGAATTTTTCCTTTAAAAGATAAATATAATCTTTAGGAAAAGAATTTTTTTCCAAAGATAATCTTTGTATTTGCTTTAACGAAAATAGAGAATCGGGTAAGGAACGTATCTCGTTCCCACTCAAGTCCAGCTCAAGAAGATTAAGTAAGTTTCCAATTGTTTGGGGAATTTCTAACAATTGATTTTCATTCAAAAATAATTTGGTCAAATTTTGTAGGTTTCCAATAGTATCAGGAATGGTCTTCAAAAGATTTTTATAAAGTCGAAGCTTTTCGAGTTTATTCAAATTTCCAATTTCACGAGGGATTTCTTCTAATTGGTTTTGTTGCAATTCCAATTTAATCAAGTTCTGGCATCTACCTAGGGTTTCGGGTAGTTCTTTCAATTCATTTTCAAAAAGATAAAGCTCTTCAAGGAATTGAAGATTGCCGATAGAACCTGGTAGAAACTCTATTTTGTTGTTGTTTAATGCAAGAACACGAAGATTGCTCAGAAACCCAATTGAATCTGGTAGAAGCTTAATCTTATTATGATTAAGACTAAGCATATGCAAATTATTCAAGTTTCCAATGCAATAGGGAACATCCTCAATTTGATTCCAGCTCAAGTCAAGGTATTCTAAACTTGTTAAAAGACAAATAACATCTGGAAAATGTGAAAAATTGTTACCTCCCAATTCCAATTTTTTTAATTTTTTTAAAGCAAGGATTTCCTTAGGAACATCTTTTAAATAATTGTTTTTCAAGTTAAGCTCTTGCAGGTTTGCAAAGGAAAAAATTTCAACTGGTATATCTTCGAGCTCGCGCATATGAAGATCGAGTTTCTTAACCTCAAGTGGCTTTTTCATTAATTCATAAAGTAAGATTTTGGTTTTCTCTGATATTGTGATTTTTAAACTATTTGATTTTGATTGCATATTACTTCTCAGAAAGTTGTAAAAATGTAAAATAACAAATTGAGCTCAATTAGAGGTTAAAAATGTTAATTTTGATTTTATTTGTTTGAAAATAGTTTCTCAATTTTGACTGACTAACTTTATATAATTATGGTAATTTATCTAAAGAAATAAATTAGATAAATGATTGTTGGAAAATAGCTGAAAATGTAAGTGTTTTGAGTTGAATCATTGAATCAATTAATCAGGAATTCGTTTTTTAGTCTTAATTTCAACTTTCTTTAGTTGGGTTAAACAAATTGGTTATAGACAAATTTTTAAAAAACTTTGATAGGATAATTTTATAACATTGTTATAAGGCATAAATGAGCATAATAGTTCAGAAATTTGGTGGAACATCTGTAGCGAATTCATATGCATTCAGAAAAGTATACGACATAGTTAAATCGACCTCAGGAAAAAGAATTGTTGTACTTTCTGCATCACATGGAATTACTGACAAGCTATTTAATATTATTGAAGTGTGCCTAAGCAAAGAAGGTAAACAGTATGAAAAAGTATTCGAAGAAATTGAATCCCATCATTTAAAATTAGTTAATGAATTATTTCAGGATGCTGAAAAGTCTGTTCATTGCTTTAAATCAATTTACTACATTTTGCAAAGTTTATGGCAATTGATAAATGGAGCAATAATACTCGAAGAACTGACAGAAAAAGTTAAAGCTGAAATTCTTTCTTATGGTGAAATTCTCTCCTCTAACATATTTTACCACTATTCTCTTTTGCAAGGAGAGAATTCCTTCTTGCTCGACGCCCGTGAAATTATCATAACAGACAACTACCATTTAAAAGCCAAACCCAATTTAAATAGAATAAAACAAAACGGAGAAAAAATTCTTAAAATCTTCAAGACCTACGACGTTGTTGTTACCCAAGGTTTTATAGGTAATTGGCGAAAGGAGACTACAATATTAGGTCGAGGGGGAAGCGATTACTCTGCTTCTCTTTTTGGTTATTCAGTTAATGCAGACGAAATTCAAATCTGGACTGATGTCGACGGGATTATGACTGCTGACCCAAGAGTTGTCGAAAACGCAAAAGTTATCGAAACAATTTCGGTTGAAGAAGTTGCCGAACTTTCTTTCTTTGGTGCTAAGGTTATTCACCCCGAAACAATAAAACCTGCGGTAAGCAAAAATATCCCACTAAAAGTTTTAAATACTTTTGCCCAAAACGGCAAAGGTACTACAATTTTACAAAAAATAGAGGACAAAGACAATTCATCAATAAATTCTTTGCATTTAATTGAAGACTGCTTTTTTTTGAAAAGGAAAATTGATATTTACTCAAAAGATATCGCTTACTATTTAAATAAAATTGAAGAAAACTTCGAAACAATTATTCACATTGGGTTTAATCAAAATAATATCAACTCAGTGGCTAAAGGGTGTAAAACAAAGAATATTGAAAATATTCTTACCGAAGAATTAATAGAATTTGATGTCTTGGATGCCATAGCCCTCTTTGGTTCGAATTTGTCGAAAGCCAACATAACTACAATTAGTAAACTAAATAAAATTGTCGCTTCTTTTTCAGATAAACTTGCAAACTCTTTTTATTTATTTGTTTCAAACCACTCAGTTGTACTTTTGGTAAAGCAAGGAAAAGGTAAAGAGCTTATAACAAAAATTCACTCTATTTTGTTTGATTGAGAGAACTTTAGTTTCACCAATTCAATAAATTCTTTTGCTATAGGCATTTCTGGAAATATCCCGAAATCTTGAAAATAAGAATTAGTAAACTCCATCGCTTTTTCCAAAGTATCGGCGCTATCTATTTTATCAACCAAGTTGTTATATTCCTCTTCCATAGTATAAAACAACTCGTCTATGAGTTGCTTCCTTTTTTGTTCGCCAATTAATAAATTAAAAGACAAAGAACTTAAGGGTACGTTATCCAGCTCGGAAGTTATTGCATCGTCGGGTGTTGATTGAAAATTGTCTGATACCTCTAAAGCATTTTCTACAGGTTCAAATCGGCTTTCATCAATAGATATTGTATCCATTCCATCCTCCACTGCTTGGGTGGTAGACATTTCAATATCTTCAACCTCGAAAGTAAATGCTTCAGCTTGAATTTCTGTGCTTTCTTCTTCCTGCAATTCAACTCCTTGTAATTCAATGTCTTGGTATTCCATATTTTCAATCCCGGATGGTGTTTCCGACTCTAAATTCATAGAAATTTCTTTGTCTTTTTCTGTTTCTTCTTGACCAAAATAATCGTTAATATTCTGAACATTCTCAACTAAACCAACCGAGCTTTCAATGATTTGACCCCTATCCTTTGAATCAAACGCCGACAAAAGATTTTTTATTTCATCTACCTCTTCTTTTTTTGCAACCAAAACCTCATCTTCCACTCCAAATTTATATAGAAACTCATCTGGGATTTTTGGGATCTCGAAAGGTAATGTAAAGACAAAAGGTTCAATTGAAGTAAATGATATATTGTTCACTCCGAAACAAGAAGACTGCTTCATTTCTTTTATCTCTAACAACTTTAAATTAAGTATCGAGGACTCTAAAAGTATGTGTTTAAGTAATTCAAGGTCAATGTATTGAATGTTATTTGTTTTGCAAAAATCCTCTAAAAAATTTGAGAAATGCAAGAGCCTAAAATCATCGAAAAGACTAATCAATGAATCAACTGGTGGCAAAAGGTTTTTGTTTGCCTGAGCGAAGAAATCGAAAATTGGTTTGAAAAATACCAAAAGTTCTTCAGTTGTTGCAGTGTTAAAGAAATCAAAACCAACTTCTCTAACAAGATGATTGAACTCGTAAACGGTTATTTCATTTTCAAAAAGTTTTTCAATTTCTTTATGAATCTTGTTAAGGAATTCCTTGTAATCAGTAAAGTAGGTAATCAAAAAAATAATATCATTTTTTGTTTTCTTAGTTGAGTTACCAAAAATAAAGAAAAGCAAGGTTGAAATTGGTTTAGTAAGGTAGTTATAATGAAGTTTTAAAGCAGAAAGCAAAAGAGGTCGTAAAATATTAACATCAAATTCAATTCTTTGACGTAATTCGTAAAGAAATGAATCAAATAGATTCTTTGTATCTTGGCTTGATGGATCAATAAATTTAAAACTGCGGAGAACACAAGATAGCTCGTCAATTTGCTTGCCAACTTCATTATTAATATAATTAAAATACTGGGGGTGAATAAAGTTAGAGTTTTTAATGTCATCAATTGTAATTGTTTTTCTACCTTTGAAATTGGAGATTAGGGTTTCTACATATTCTTGAAAATTCATATAGACAAATAATTGAATTTAAAAATGCAAAATAATTAAAATATTCAAAAACCATTAGAGACAAAAGTTAATTTCCCTCAAATTTTGCTACAACAATAAAATAGTTGCCCTATCTTTTCGTAATTTCGTAATTTTGATTTTGACAATTTTAAATGTTAGCAGTAATTCCAGTTGCAGGCATTGGAAGCAGGTTACGACCACACACTTATTTTCTTCCCAAAGTATTACTGAATGTTGCTGGGAAGCCAATATTACAACACATACTTGATTCACTTATATCCGTTGGTATCGACAAATTTGTTGTTGTTACAGGGCACCTTGGGGATGACATAGAGAAGTTCGTCCGCTCGAAATATAATCTCGACATTAATTTTGTATCTCAGACTGAACCTTTAGGCTTGGGGCATGCAATTTGGTGTGCTTCTGAATTCTTTCAAAACGACCCTTTGCTTATTGTGCTCGGGGATACAATTTTCGATGCTGACCTTAACCAAGTGATGAATTTTGATATTTCAACGCTTGGTGTGAAACAAGTACCAAATCCCGAAAGATTTGGGGTTGTAATCACAAACCCCGACGGATATATTAGTCAATTGGTTGAAAAACCAGAAACATTCGTCTCCGATATGGCAATTGTTGGTATTTATTACATAAAGAATTCCAATTTACTAAAAGAATCCCTTGATGAACTTTTGCAAAGACAAATAAAAACCAAAGGTGAATTTCAGCTAACAGATGCACTACAATTAATGCTTAATAAAGGAGAAAAATTTAGGACTTTTACGGTTGATGGTTGGTTTGATTGTGGGAAACCCGAAACATTGCTTCAAACCAATAGGTTTTTACTTTCGAAAAACCCATACTTTAGAAATATACAAGGAAGCGTGATTATTCCTCCTGTTTTTATTGATGACAAGGCAGAAGTAATTAACTCTGTTGTAGGACCTTACACAACTGTTGCTTGTGGTGCAATTGTAAAAGATAGCGTTGTACGAGATTCAATTATTAGCGACGAAGCAAGAGTTGAATCATACTTGTTGGAACAATCCATTGTAGGGAACAATGCTGTGGTAAAAGGCACATTTTTCAAAATCAATGTAGGCAATTCAAGTGAAATTAATAGTGTTTAATCAAAAATATGGAAATTATGAGTACAAGAAGAACATATCTGTTCACATCTGAATCTGTGGGGGAAGGACACCCCGATAAAATCTGTGACCAAGTTTCGGATGCTGTTCTTGATGCAATGCTTGCCGAGGACCCCGAAAGTCGTGTAGCTTGTGAATGCTTTGCTACTACTGGTCTTATTATTGTTGGTGGCGAAATCACTACAAAAACATACGTGGACCTTCAGCAATTAGTACGTGGAGTAATACGAGAAATTGGTTACGATAAAGACGGTTATCGATTTGATGCAAACTCGTGTGCAGTAATTAATGTTATAAATCATCAGTCTGAAGATATTGCTTTAGGAGTTGATACCGGAGGAGCTGGGGACCAAGGTATGATGTTTGGCTATGCAATAAGAGAAACACCGGAACTTATGCCTGCCACAATTTTGTATGCACATCGACTAGTGAAAAGATTGTCAGACATTCGAAAGAAAGAACCAAATTTGATGCCCTATCTTAGACCAGATTCAAAATCGCAAGTTACAATTGAGTATTCTGAAACTGGCGAAATACTTAGAGTGGACACCGTAGTCATTTCAACCCAGCACGACCCTGATGTTCCCCAGAGCAGAATAAAAGAAGATGTCATTGAAAATGTCATAAAAAAAGTTATTCCAGAAGAACTTTTAGACAACAAAACCTTTTATTATGTTAATCCAACTGGCAAATTTGTTATTGGTGGTCCCCACGGTGATACCGGCTTAACTGGAAGAAAAATTATAGTGGACACCTATGGGGGACGAGCTCCACATGGCGGCGGTGCTTTCTCTGGCAAAGATCCCACCAAAGTTGACCGCTCTGCTGCTTATGCTGCACGGCACATTGCTAAAAATATCGTTGCTGCTGGAATCGCAGATGAATGCACTATTCAATTGTCTTATGCTATTGGTATAGCCAACCCAGTTTCTATCCACATTAATACACACAATAAATCTAAAGTCCCCGAACAAGTAATCGAGGAATTTGTTAAGGATAATATAGACTTAACCCCAAGAGGCATAATAAAGAGATTCGGATTACTTAGGCCAATCTATAGACAAACAGCTGTTTATGGTCATTTCGGCAGAGATGAATTCCCTTGGGAACAACTTGATTTGGTCGAAATGTTTAAAACTTTGCTTTAATTTTTAATTTTAAGGAGACAAAAATGGCAAGATGTAAACCTAAAAAAGCAACTTCGAGCGAGACAGTAGTAAATTATCCCCCCAAAAAAGCAAATGGAAAATTCGATGAAGTACCGGGTAAATATTGTATTCGAGACCTTTCTCTTGCAGAAGAAGGGCAAAAACTAATCGATTGGGCAGAATCAAATATGCCTGTACTTATGCACCTTCGCGACATTTACAGCAAAACCAAACCATTTAAAGGATACAAAATTGCCGGGTGCCTACATGTTACAAAAGAAACTGCTGTTTTGATTCGTACTCTTGTAGCTTGTGGAGCAGAAGTTTCTTGGAGCGGATGTAATCCACTCTCAACCAACGACGCTGTTGCTGCAGCTCTTGCGAAGCAAAATATTTCTATTTTTGCTTGGCACGGTAATCTTGAAGACTTCTACTGGTGTATTGAAAGAACAATAGATATACCTCCTCATTTGACTTTGGATGATGGTTGCGATCTTATCAACACAGTTCACGAAAAATATCCAGAAATGGCGAAAACTTCTATTATTGGTGGAACGGAAGAAACGACAACTGGAGTACACAGACTTCGCTCACGACAAGAAGCTGGGAAACTACTTTATCCGGTTTTTGCTGTAAACGATACAGAAACCAAATGGGATTTCGACAATGTATATGGAACTGGTCAATCTACTCTTGATGGCATAATACGTGCAACCTCGGTTCTAATTGCTGGGAAGACCGTTGTGGTTGCTGGACACGGGCATTGCGGTACTGGTGTAGCTAAACGAGCAAAGGGTCTTGGTGCAAACACAATAATAACAGAAGTAAAACCCACAGCAGCTATCAAGGCTTTGCTCGAGGGACATCAAGTAATGACAATGGATCAAGCAGCCGAAATTGGCGATATTTTTATTACAGCTACTGGGTGTAAGGATGTTATTCGCAAATGGCATTTTGAAAAAATGAAAGACGGTGCCATAGTTTGCAATACTGGCCATTACGATGTAGAAATCAACATTCCGGAGCTCGAAGAACTGTCGGTTTCCAAGAGACTAATTCGAGAAAATTGTGAAGAATATACACTAAAAAATGGTAAAAGAATATATTTGCTTGCTCAAGGTAGACTAATTAATTTAGCTGCAGCAGAAGGGCATCCATCGGAAGTAATGGATATGAGCTTCGCAAATCAATTTATGGCTTTACTACGTTTTGTTGAAGCCCACAAAGAAGGCAAAAAATTTCCAATCGAAGTTATGGATTTGCCCCCAGAGCAGGATGAATATATTGCTACTTTGAAATTAAAGTCCATGGGTGTAAGTATCGATAAGTTAACACCCGAACAAGAAAAATATATGAAAGACTATCTCGCTGGAACATGAAATTGCTTGTTTAAAACAATTTTGCTCTAGGTCTAAATATTTTATGAAATCGGCGTCTAACCCACCGCCGATTTTTCTATTCTAGGTCATTGATAATTGGAATTCTACCTGGAGTCCAAGGAGCACCAAATCTATCAAGCTCACTCTCAAGTCTGGGTATATCATTTTCAACGATATACCTAAGTCTAACGAGAATTAATGAAAGTTCTTCTTTAGCAATTGCAAAAGTTCTATGTTGGGTCTCGGTTGGCTCTTGAGTTGTAGCCCAGAGCCCCCAAAGAATGTAGTTCAACCTGTCAACAATCGATGGTGGCTGATTTTCATTTAAACGTGACAATGTTTTATTCCCATTTAGTTTCATATTCAAAGAGTCTAGCAATAGTTGTATATTTCGAATAAAGTTAAGAGTAGAATCAGCATAATTGAAAGACAATAAATAGGCATTTTTTATTGCTTTAATTTTGTTTGTGACTTCCTTCAAGAGTTGGTTCGATCCCATTATTTTATTTTGTAGTTTTGATACTTTTTTCCTAAAATTATCTAGGCGGGCAAAATCTTTCGGAGGCAAAGTCAGGTTGTTTAAAAGCTTACACTCAAATTCAACTGGCTGAGTTACAGCAGAAATTTTACCATCTATGCTTTTGAAGAGCTGAACTTTGTAGCGTCCAGGTACTACTGGCATACCTTGAGCTGTGTTAATATTCAAGGTATCGCTTACTGGGGATGTGTCTGGATATCGCAGGTCCCAAACAATTCTGTTAAAACCCTTTTTGGGATTTGCTGTTAAAGTCCGAATTGTATTACCCGATTCATCGAATATTTTAAAGATAAGTAAAGGCTTGTGTTCTAAATCTTCAGCAGTTAAATCCTCGAAACTAGGATATGAAATCGGTTTTCCTTCATCTTCTAGTTTTTTTTCAGATTCTTTTCTAATTTCTTTCTTTGTCTTATACTCTTCTCGCAAAAAGTAAGTAAAGACAGCTCCAAATGGAGGATTTTCAGCGCGCCAGAAAGAATTTCCCTGGTCTTCTTTTGCTCGTGACTCGTCCTGATTGTAAATCAAAGCCGGTTTTACTGGAAAAATAATAGCTTCCTTTTTTAAAATGGAGTCATTAAGGAAACGCATAAACGAGAAATCGTCTAAAATGTAAGCTCCTCGCCCAAAAGTTCCAACTATTAAGTCGTTTTCTCTTTTTTGGATTTCCAAGTCCCGAACTGCAATAGTTGGAAAATTGCCCTTAAGCTGAACCCATTCCTTGCCTTTGTTAGTCGTTGCAAATAAGCCAAATTCTGTACCAACAAATAATAAACTTGGGTCGACAAAATCTTCGGCCACAGTGTAAACTGAACCATTATCTGGCAAATTAGAACTAATTGAAGTCCAAGTTTTCCCAAAGTCGGTAGTCATCAAAACATATGGTTTAAAATCTGCATTCTTGTGGTTATCAAAAGAGGCATAAATGACATTTTTATTATGATTTGAAGCAAAGATATCGCTAACATAGGTTGTTTCTGGCACTGTAGGAAATTTATCAATTTTTACCCAAGTGTTGCCACCATTTGTTGTCAAATGTATTAAGCCATCGTCGGTGCCCACGATCAGAATATTTTCATCTAATGGCGATTCGGCAAAGGAAGTAATATTGCCATAGAATGATGTGGCAGCGTTTTTTGCTACTGCTTCAGGACTCCAAATCTTTCCCATAACAGGCAACTTATTTCTATCAATTTGTCTTGTCAAATCCGGACTAATTACTTTCCAACTTTGGCCACGGTCGTCACTTCTAAAGACTTTGTTTGCACAAATATAAATCCTTGTTTCGGAATGTTGACTTAAAAGCATCGGAGTATCCCAATTCCATCTTAGAGCTTCCTCTTTTTCGGGCTGGGGTTGGATATAATAAACTTCACCACTTTTTCTATCGTAACGAACTAGGTTTCCATATTGCCACATAGCATAAACAATGTTAGGATTTTTGGGGTCAATTTGAGCTTTGTAACCATCTCCACCAACAACGTGAAACCAGTCTTCGTTGGTAATACCACCGGTAGAATTGGTTCTCGAAGGAGCACCCCAAGTGTTATTATCTTGCGTGCCACCATAAACATAATAGAAAGGTTCAGAATTGTCGCAAGAAATTCGATAGAATTGCGCAGTTGGAATATTTGCAAAGAAACGCCAGGTGTTTCCATTGTCGAAAGTTTCGTAAAGACCACCATCTCCACCAACAAGGAAATGACTTGTATCGTCTGGATCTATCCAGACAACATGGTCATCGACGTGTCTGTTCTTGTGCGAAACAATTTTAAGTGTTTTTCCACCATCTTCTGTCACACGAAGGTAAGTATCAATAAAAAATACACGGTCTGGGTTTTTAGGATCGCAAAATACTTCGTGGTAATATTGAGCAGAACCAGAAAACCAAGAATTTCTCTTTTCCCATGAAGCCCCGCGGTCGGTAGATCTGTAAATACCACCTTTCCCTTCATTTCCTTCAATAATAGCGTAAATATAATCTGGATTTGCTGGAGAAATACCCAACCCAATTCTTCCAAGGTCACCACTAGGCAAACCATTTTGAAGCTTTTCCCAATTATCGCCACCATCGGTAGACTTGTAGATAGCAGCTTCTGGTCCTCCATTAATCAATGTCCATACATGTCTTCTTCTTTGATATGAGGCACAATAAAGAACATTTGGATCTCTTGGATCCATTACTAAATCTGTTACTCCAGTGTTTTCGCTAATTCTCAAAATCTGCCTCCAACTTTTACCACCATCAGTTGTTTTATACAATCCCCTATCTCCACCAGGGCCCCAAAGAGGACCTTGAGCAGCAACATACACAATATTTGAATTAGTTGGGCAGATAATTATTTTTCCAATGTGTTCTGATTGTTTCAATCCCATGTTTTTCCAAGTTTTGCCAGCATCGGTTGTTTTATAAACTCCATCACCCCAAGAAACGCTCCTTTGGCTATTGTTTTCACCGGTCCCAACCCAAACAATGTTTGGATTATTAATATCTATGGCAAGACATCCAACAGAAAAAGAACCGTATTTGTCAAAAACTGGGATAAAAGTTACACCGGAATTTGTAGTTTTCCAAACTCCCCCGGAAGCAACTCCAACGTAGTATTCTTTTTTGTTATAAGGATTTACTGCAATGTCGGATATTCTTCCCCCAAACACAGCAGGACCCAGCAAACGAAGTGAAATATTATCAAAATCGTACCTAGGTTTATTAATTTCAGTTTGTTCCTTTTTAGAAGTTGTTTTAGTTGCTTGACTTTGTAAAAAGAATAATGGAAAAAACAAAAAAATTGCAAAAAGAATTAGTCTTTTAATCATATTAAAACCTATAATTCCAATCAATAAAATAATTAATTTACTATTTTTCCGTTTATTTTTTTGCATTAGGCAGAGTTGAAAATTGGCTGGCAAGTTACCATTAAGAGCAAAGTTATCATTTTGGTATGGAACCATTGTGGCTGTAACACTCTTAGCGTATGGGTTTTATACCTATGTTTCTGTTTACAACGAGTTGCACAGAAATCTGGACGCCTCTATTTCAAAAGTTGTCAACTCGCTCGACATTGTTATCTCGCGAAATCAGGATAATATTAGAAATATCAAAAACCGGCAAAGCTGGAAGCTTAACTTGGACAAGTTCGCTCTCCTTCGAGAACTTGAAGAAATGCGATTTGTTGGTCCAATTCGACCCACAGTGCAAAGAGAAAAGCTAGTAGAAAAAGATTTGGGTGATATTTGGTCTGCTGTTTTCGAGCATATATTACTGAATCCAAAGAATTTTTATGTTCAAATTGCTGATACAAATAACAATATTATCTGGCGGTCACAGAATTTACAAAACGATACATTACCAACATTGCTTGGCTTTTCTACTGTCTCCCCAATAGACACAATTTACGTTCCGTCACGCACAAAAGACTCTGTTATACAGCTTTCTATGGAGATACCTAAGACAGTTCGAATTGATTCAATTCTTACTAAAACAAAAGTAATGAATACCGAAGTCCGTTTATTAGTGAAAAAAACTAATCAAGCGGTGATTTCAGTGGGCTACATACTCGATGATTTAGGTTCAACATTGCAAAAATTATTTACAATTCAAGCAATTGCCCTACCCTTCATCCTGCTCATTTCAATTGTAGGTGGTTGGATTATGTCTACAGTATCATTGAAGCCAATCGATATAATTGCTAAAACCGCAGATGAAATAACTGCAAAGAACTTGAGCCGACGCTTACCAGAAATTCCAACAAAGGATGAAATTGGACATTTAACAAAAACATTGAATAATATGATAGAACGATTAGAGGAATCATTCAATCAAGTAAAAAAATTTGCAGCCGACGCATCTCATGAACTTCGAACACCATTGACTATTTTACAAGGCGAATTGGAAATTGCATTGCATACCCAAAAAACACCAGAAGAATACGAAGAGTTGATAATAAGTGCTTTGGAAGAAGTAAGCCGCTTGTCGAACGTTGTGGACTCGATTCTTGAACTCTCCAGAGCCGAAACTGGACAAATTGCTATTAACTTGAAGATGGAAAATATTTCGAAGATAGCAGAAGAAGTTGCAGACGATATTGCTATCATAGCCGAACAAAAAAATATTCAAATTGAAAAAACAATAGAACCAAATGTAATTATACCCATAGATGCTATTAGAATTCATCAAGCACTTTTGAACCTGATGGACAATTCCACAAAATACACAAACGAAGGCGGTAAAATTAAACTATCATTGGAGAAAGACACCGAAGTTGTTAAATTGGTTGTAGAAGACAATGGAATTGGTATACCTAAAGAAGATTTAGATAATATTTTCAACCGCATGTATAGAGCAAATAAAGGAATTAAACCTGGAATTAAAGGTTATGGGCTTGGGTTATCAATAGTTAAATGGATTATAGAAGCTCACAATGGTACTATTGAAGTAGAGAGCGAGTTGAATAAATATACAAGATTTAGCGTAAAATTACCAATTAGCAACCAAATCGAAATAAGTTAATAAAAGTTTTTTCAAATTAAGGCAGAAGCTTTTTAAAATTTTGGTACCTTGTTTGAAAAAGATTATTTTCGGTTGGAGCTGGTAACTTATCTTCTTGAATTTTTTTGTTCAACTTATCAATTCTGTCCTGACTGAGCGGATGAGTTGAAAGCAAGACTTCCAAAAAAGAGCTCCCTTCGTTTTGCTTGACCTTATCGAAAAAGAAAATTAAAGAACCGGGATACCAAACAGTTGTTTTTAGGTACTGGTAAGCATATTCGTCGGCTTCGTATTCATCGTCTCGACTATTCTTTAGAAAAGCAAGCCCGACAAGCAAATTGGCTGCTATAGTTTCCAAGGTAGAAGGATTCTTGCCAAGCACGACATCCAACAAAAGCGAAACACCATAGGCTTTTGTTAATCTTTTTGTTGCGTGACGACGTTCGCAATGGGCAACTTCGTGGGCTAGTACTCCCGCAAGAGTTGCTTCATTGTCGAGAAATTTAAGTAAACCTGTATATACGTAGATTCGTCCCCCTGGTGTAGCAAAAGCATTTACAATATCGTTTCTATTGATAATGGTAACTTGATAATTAAATGTGTTTCGGTAGTTTACTTTTGGGGATGCAATTATTTGATTTACAATGTTTTGAACATAACTTGAAACATCTGGATTGTTCAGAACAGGGTATTCTTTGGGATTCCCGATAATTTCCTGATGCAGCTGGTTACCCAATTGAACATCATCTTGGGGTGAAAAAACATTTATTCCGTCGTCGCAAGAAAGCAAGGAAACAATCATTATAAAAAAAGCAAAAAAGCTAACTTTATTTTTTTTCGAAATCATAATTCTTTTGATATTAATTGACAAAACTTTAATTTAACAATTTATTAAGAAAGATATATGAATATTATGAAAGCTGCCATCATCGGTTTTGGGAAATTGGGAAATGCACTTTGCCAAAAGCTCCTTGAAAAGGGTAAACTTTCTTTAGTGGTTTCAAAACATCTTTTGGGAACAAAAGAAGCAGATATTTTTTCGAATTATGGAGTGAAAATTTTCAACAGCTTAAGCCAAATTTCAAATATTCCAGAAATTATTTTTATTACAACAACCGACTCAGAAATCCCAAACGTAACCTCTGAACTATCCTCTTCTTTTGCAAAATCTTTAAATGGAAAAATCATTATTCACTGTTCCGGAATAAATTCAGATGAGATTTTAAAAGAGTTGGAAAATTATGGTGCACTTACAGCCTCTGCCCACCCTTTACAAACATTTTATGAATATTCCCCGGATATCTTTGAGAATATTTTTTGGATAGTCCAAACAAAATATTTTGGGAGTATTTGTCCTATACTTGAAGAAATAGGTGGAATACCAATAAAAGTAAACTTCGATGAAAAAACTCGAGCCATTTATCACGCTTCTGCTGTTGTAGCTTCAAATTTTCTTAATTTGATTATTCTTTTTGCAAAGAAGCTAATTTCCGAAACAAAGTTGGAGCCTAATATTCTCCTGCCTTTAGTTGAGCGAACTCTTACTAACAATAAAATTAATTTCCAGGATTCTACATTTACCCCTTTGACTGGTCCAATTATTCGCTCCGATAAACTAACACTAACCAAACATACCGAAGGTATAAAAACTTTGCAACAAGATTTTCATGAAATATATTCAACCTTAGTACTTGCCATGTCTAAAATAGCATTGCTTAACAAAAATATTCCCAACAACAATTTTACAACATTTGAAAACATAAATTCAGATTTTTCCTAAAAAAGAATAAAAAGTCTTATTTTTGTATTTTTAGATTGATATCATGATAGGAATAGGAAAGTTGAAAACCTTCTATTACATACTTGCTGGGACATTTTTAGGCCTTGTAGCTTATGGGGCTTATATCTCGAAAGTTTTCTCCTACTTATCGGACGACCCGGCCGCTTGCATCAATTGTCATATTATGACACCACAATTTGCAACCTGGTTCCACAGCAGCCATCGCAAAAGCGCAACTTGCAATGACTGTCATGTCCCGCAAGACAATAAACTTAGAGCCCTTTGGTTCAAAATAAACGATGGAATAAGACATTCAACTCTTTTCACTGTTGCATCCTATCCACAAGTAATTAAGATTCGAGACGAAGGGGCAAAAGTTGTGCAAGAAAATTGTACACGCTGCCATTCAAATCAACTAAGCTTTGTTTCGATTTTTCAAAACACTGGGGGGCATTCTTCAAAAACATTTGGCAGGCAATGTTGGGATTGTCATCGTGAAGTTCCACATGGTAGAATCGCAAGCCAAGCATCAACACCTAATGCTATTGTTCCAATTGAAATGAACATCACACCATTGTGGATTAAAAAAGAACTTAATTTATTAAATAAAATGGATTAGTTATGGAAAACAAAAAAATCAAACCAGTCCATATTATCGTTTTCTTTGGTTCTATTATAATTGTCCTATTAGTTGCCATTCTTGTAACAACAATAATGGAACGGCGCGTCGAATCAATAGCAAGATTGCAAATGGTTAAACCCATTGCAGAATGGGAGCCCCGCAATGAGGTTTGGGGGGAAAATTTTCCAAGAGAATTCGAATCATATAGGCGGACACTCGACACTACATTCAGAAGTAAATATGGGGGATCAGGCCATATTGATCTATTAGAAGATTGCCCTGAATCGGTGATTATGTGGGCTGGCTATGGTTTTTCTAAAAGTTATGAGCAAGGGCGTGGACATGCTTGGGCCGTTTACGATTTACGAAAAAGCTTACGTACAGGAGGGATAAAAGAAAGTCCACAACCTGGAGCTTGCTGGTCCTGCAAAACAACAGACTTTCCACGCTTGGTAGCACAATTAGGTGCCGAGGCATTATACAAGAAAAAATGGATAGAAATGGGACACGAAATGGTAAATCCCATTGGTTGCCAAGATTGCCACGACCCTAAAACAATGAAACTTAGAATAACCAGACCAGCATTGATTGAAGCATTGCAAAGACGTGGTGTAAAATTGGAGAGTATTACACATCAGGAAATGCGGTCCTTGGTTTGTGCACAATGCCACGTTGAGTATTATTTCAAAGGAGAAGGGAAGTATTTAACTTTTCCTTGGGACAAAGGATTTGCAGCAGATTCAATGGAAAAATATTACGATGAACTCGACTTTGCAGACTGGACCCACAAGCTCAGTAAAGCCAAAATGCTCAAAGCTCAGCACCCAGATTACGAGTTGTATATGACTGGAATACATGCAAAACGAGGAGTTTCTTGTGCCGATTGTCATATGCCATATAGAGTTGAAGGGGGAGTAAAATATACTGACCATCATATTCGAAGCCCGCTTTCCAATATTGCAAATGCATGTCAGGTTTGCCATCGACAAAGCGAAGAAGAATTAATTCGAGATGTTTACGATCGCCAAGATAGGGTTCGCGAAGTGAGGCAAATTGCTGAAAAATCTATTGCCAAAGCTCATCTCGAAGCTGAAATTGCTTGGAAGAATGGTGCTAGCGAAAAGGATATGGAACCAATATTAAAATTAATCCGTTCTGCTCAGTGGCGTTGGGATTGGGTAGCAGCTGCAAACGGTATTGGGTTCCATGCTCCCGTTGAAGCCCTCCGAGTTTTAAGCACTTCTATCGAAAGAGCAGAAAAAGCAAGAGGACTGCTTTCAGTCCTATTTACAAAGCTTGGACTACAAGTTTATCCTTCGCTTCCAGACGTTTCTACCAAAGAAAAGGCTCAAAAATATATAGGGTTAGATTTGGAGGCCATGCAAAAAGATAAAGAAGAACTTCTTAGAACGATAATTCCCCAATGGGACGAAATAGCAAAGAAGCGCCAAGGCACCCTGTATCAATATATCGAAAAGTAACAAGATTAACACGATAAAAAGCATTCATTCATTGACAATTACTTCAAATAAACAAAAGGGGTACCATGCCCCTTTGTTTATTTAAAGATTAAGAAATTTGCCGTAAGCGATTAAATCAAAATTGCTTGGTCAACTTTTATTGCATCATAACCACGCATGAATGCTTCCTGATTCAAGGGTATAAGTTTATGATATCTCTCGGGTAAAATAGTTTCCAAACCTTTCCAAATTGATTCAATTTTTACAATATTTGTAATCTTAAGAAAAGCACCAAGCATAACCATATTGAGAACTTTAGTATTTTTCAACTCAACAGTAATTTCCCCAGCTGGAAGAGAGTATATATGAATATCTTTTCGAGTTGGAGGGGCCAAAGATGTGGTAGATTCGTAAATCAAATTGCCACCTGGTTTTACCGCCTTTTCGAATTTATTGATGGAAGGTTGATTCAAAGCAACAACAGTATCAAATTTGGAAATAATTGGGGAACTAATCATTTCGTCCGAAATTATAGTGATACAGTTTGCGGTTCCACCACGCATCTCGGGTCCGTAAGAAGGCATCCAAGTTACTTCTTTGCCTTCGAAAATAGCTGCATTGCCAAGAATCATTCCCATAGTTAGAACACCTTGGCCACCAAAACCAGAAAAAACTGCTTCATGTGTCATTTTTTCACCTCTGGAACTTTAATATCACCTAATGGATAATAAGGAATAAGAACATTTTGGACAAATTTATTTGACTCGAGGGGAGTCATCTTCAAATTCGAAGGGCAATTGGAAACAATTTCAACTAAACAAAACCCCAAGCCCATTTTTTGATATTCCAATGCCCTTTGTAATGCTTTTTTTGTCTTTCTAACATTTTGAACTGTGTGTACCGACTGACGAGTAACGTAAACAACGCCGGGAAGAGGTGCAAGAAGCTCGCCAATTTTCATTGGCCAGCCCATTGTTTTTGGGTCGCGTCCATATGGAGAAGTTGTTGTAACCATTCCTTCGATAGTAGTAGGAGCCATTTGCCCACTAGTCATTCCATAAACAGCGTTGTTAATGAAGATAACCAAAATATTTTCGCCACGATTTGCAGCGTGTAGTGTTTCGTTCCCACCAATGGCTGCAAGGTCACCATCCCCTTGGTAAGTAAACACGTATTTATTTGGAAGCACACGTTTGATACCAGTGGCAACTGCACAAGCTCTACCATGGGCAGCTTGCTGCATATCCACATCCATGTATTGATAAGCAAAAACTGAGCAACCAACGGGAGCTACCCCAATAATATCGTGTTGTATACCCATTTCATCGACAACTTCCATAAATATCTTATGAACAGTACTGTGACCACAGCCAGGACAATAATGCATCTCAACATCAAGCAAAGCTTTAGGTCTTTTATAAACCAGATTTTCTGGTGCAATTATATTATCAACAATAACATAAGCACTTTCCACTGACATTTTTATTCTCCTTTTATAAACAACTTTTCAAAATTATCTAGGATCTCTTCTGGGGTAGGAATAACTCCACCCATTCTACCAAAAAATTCTACTCGTGTTTTACCACAAACGGAAAGTTTGACGTCTTCGACCATTTGTCCGGCATTCATTTCAATGTCGAGAATTCCCTTTACCCTAGCAGCAACCTCTTGAAAAATTATCTTAGGAAATGGGAATAATGTAATTGGTCTAATCCAGCCGATTTTGTACCCCTTTTGTCTTCCTAACTCCATTGCTTTAAGAGCAATACGTGAAACCAAGCCATAAGCAGTAAAAATGTATTCTGCATCTTCTATTCTTTTAGTTTGATATCGGACTTCTTCTTCTTCCATTCGTTTATATTTTGCTTGCAAACGAAGATTGATTTCCTCCATTTTTTCAGGTTCAATATGTAACGAAGTAATAACACGCCTTTCACCGTTTTTGGGTTTTCCGGTAGTTGCCCAAGGATATTCAACATCTACTCTAGGTTCCTTGGGTGGTAATTCAACTTTTTCCATCATTTGCCCAAGAGCACCATCTGAGAGGATCATTACTGGATTTCGATACTTGAATGCTAATTCGAAACCAAGTTTAACAAAGTCGGCCATTTCTTGAACATTATAAGGAGCTAAAACAAGTAAGCGATAGTCGCCGTGGCCACCGCCTTTCACAGATTGAAAATAATCACCTTGAGCTGGCTGAATCGTTCCAAGTCCTGGTCCCCCACGGTTAATATTAACAAGCAAGCAGGGAAGTTCAGCACTTGCAATATAGGAAAGGCCCTCTTGCATTAAACTAATACCGGGACTAGAGGAAGTGCTCATTGCTTTTTTGCCACACCCAGCAGCTCCATAAATCATATTAATTGCACCTATTTCGCTTTCAGCTTGAAGTACAACCATTCCAGAACGATTTGGTGCCTCGCGCGAAAGGTACTCAATCACTTCGGATTGTGGGGTAATTGGATAACCAAAATATGCATCAACACCAATTCGAATTGCTGCCTCGGCCAGAGCTTCATTTCCTTTCATTAACTTAATTTCTCCCATTATCATATCCTCCTTTATGCTGGTACTTCTTGTTTGGTTTTGTAAATCTTACGGTAAACAGTAATAACTGCATCAGGACAAATAATAGCACAATTAACGCAGCCAGTGCAATTGTCATTTACCTTAATAACATACTGATAACCTTTATGATTAAGAGATTTGCCCAAGGCAAGGGTATGTTCTGGACAAGCTTGAATGCAAAGTTCACAACCTTTGCACCTTTCAATGTCGATAATAATTTCTCCAATGACTTTTGCCATTTTTTCTCCGTAAACAATAAAAGAAAATGCAAATTAACATAACTTCAATTAATTAAAAAGAAAATAAAGAAAGATAAAGAAATTTTGTTGCAGAGTGTTGTTTTATTTAATAAATATATTTTGCAAGTTTTGAGTTCAATATTGAAAGTACCAACTTCCTAAAAATTGGCACTACTGTATAGCTAGCATAAATTGATGTTTTTGGTTGATCTAACAAAATTAAAATTAGCATTTTTGGTTTTTTTGCTGGAAGAAAACCAACAAAAGTATTAATGTAATTTGTTTTTGAGTAATTTCCATCCTCAAATTTTTGAGAAGTACCAGTTTTACCGGCAATTTCAATTCCTTGAATTTTGGTTGAAGTAGCTGTTCCTTGGTCAACGACCTTAACAAGTATTCTTTTAATCCTCTCAACAGTTTCCCTCTTAAACAAAGTATCATAAGTTAATTTAAATTGATCATTAAAAAGAATTTTTGGTTTTACTATGAGTCCATTGTTTGCTAAAGTAGAATAAGCAACTATTAATTGCAAAGGTGTCAGAAATAGACCATATCCGTAACCAAGGAACATTTGTTGGGTATAGTTTAGAGTATCTCCTTTTTTTACATATCCTTTCAATTCTCCTGGCAACCCAATTCCAGTTTTCTTACCAAAGCCAAGCCTTAGAAGGCCATTTTCGAGAATTTCCGGAGGCACCAAAGTAGCAATTTGAGCAAAAGCGATATTACTTGAATAAATTAAAGCATCAGCAAGCCCAAGCTTATTCTGAAACGGGTGCTCATCTGTGATCACAACGTCCCCATACACAAATTTACCGTTGTGACCATTGAAAAGTGAATTTTCATTTACAAAGCCTCGATCGTAAGCAATTGCTGCAATTAGAGGTTTTATTGTTGAGCCAGGTTCGAAAGCAAAGTTAGTGGCATAAAGCGCTAAATTTGGAATATCAATTTCGGCAAGATCATTAGGATCAAAATTGGGGTAATTTGCTAAAGCCAAAATCTCGCCATTTTCTGGGTTCATTGCAATAATGCATCCACCATTTGATCTTGTTTCTTTGACTCCTTCTTCAAGATAAAAGTTAGCCAACCTTTGTAGATTAATATCTATTGTTAACTTAATATCTTCGCCATTTTGTGCAGGTTGCGATGGAATCTCGAAATTTGGATGCAATCCACCCCGAGCATCTTTTGAATAGTAAACAAATCCATCTTTACCCCTTAAAATAGAGTCTAACGTGTATTCCAAGCCCGAAGCTCCAATATTATCAATGTTTGTAAACCCAATAAAATTGGATGCAGAATTTCCGTACAAATAAACCCTTTTGGGCTCGTCGAGGGGAATGTGCCCTGCAAACGAGAAAGTATCAAGGGCTGGAGAATACATTAAAAGTCCTCTTTTCAGCCAAACGAATCTTTTTGATGTATTGAGTATTGACTTTAATTTATCCGGGGTAATTCCTAATAATTGACCAAAAGAATAATAATAAAACCGAGAAAGCGAATCCTTTTGTACCAAGAATGGGTCAATAGCAAAAGACCTAGAAAGTACCGAGGAAGCAAGGAGTATTCCATTGCGGTCGTAGATTTCACCTCGTTTGGCTTTTACTTCCATTTTCTTAATATGCTGGACTTCCGCAAGTCTGCGGTATTTGTCGGAATGAATAATTTGAATGTAAAACAAACGTACTAAGACAATAGAGAACAAAAAAAGGAACAGGATAAATATCAAAGTTAATCTATTTTGGTTGCGTTCATCTAATCGGGTATTGATTTTGTTTTGGAGCATAAATAGCAAAATAAAATTAAAATATAAGGTATTAATTCCACTTTATGCTTTTTCGAGAAACTTAGAATTTAGTTCTTTTTGTAAAATTTCGAAAGCTTCCTCTGGGGAATCGGCAAAGGAAAAAATCTTAGTATCGTTTTTACCTATCATCCCCATTTCTTTTAAGTATTCGAAGTTAATTACTTTTTTCCAATACGCACTGCAATAAAGTATGATTAGCCGAGGCTTTTTCATTTTTCCAGTTTGACGCAAAGTGAGAATTTCCATCATTTCGTCAATCGTCCCGTAACCACCAGGAAACACAATCAAAACTTGGGCTGGATAAACTAGCCAGAACTTTCTCATGAAGAAGTAGTGAAATTCAAAATTCAATTCCTTGCTAATGTAAACATTTGGTTCCTGTTCGAAAGGAAGGCTAATATTCAAACCAATAGTTTTTACCCCAGCATCGTGGGCACCTTTGTTTGCTGCTTCCATAATACCAGGCCCGCCACCTGTGCAAATGTAGAAACGATTGCGAGGTGGAAATTTTTTGCTCCATTCTGCAACCATTTTGGATAAAGAATATGCATCGTTGTAAAATTTAGCCACCGTTTGAGTTTTTACTTCGAGCTCTCGAATCTTATTCATAATTCGATTTTTATCCTTTTCAGAGACAGTAGACATTTTCTTTTCCAAATCTTCAATTTCCTTTTGATATTGCTCTTTGGACTTAACCCTTGCTGAACCAAAGAAAATAATTGTCTTTTTTATACCATGCTTTTTAAAATGTTGGTCTGGATATAAGTATTCTGCGATAATTCGAATAATACGACCTTCGTTGCTATGAATGAATACTTTGTTGTCGTAAGCTTTTATAGGATGTTTTGGGTGAAGCTCTTCTTCGGTAAATTTGTTTTTTTTCATTTTAGCTTACTCCAAATTTAATTAATTGTTCAAAGTCGCTGAAATGATACTTGATTTCGCCTATTATCTGATAGTCTTCATGACCTTTCCCAGCAACAAGAATTATGTCGTTTTCCTTACTTAAGTTGTAGGCATGTTCGATAGCCTGTTCACGATCTTGAATTTGGAAAACTTTTTTCTTTTTATCGCTTGCTATGCCAGAAAAAATTTGATTCAGAATATCATCGGGGTTTTCGTTTCGGGGATTATCATTGGTTAGGACAACGAAATCCGATATTTCAGAAGCAATTTTGCCCATTATTGGTCTCTTGTGTGGATCTCGTTCTCCCCCACAGCCAAATACGCAAATCAGTTTACCATTAATATTATTTAAATTTAGGATTTCTTTACAGGTTTCTAAGGCTTTTTGCAAAGCATCGGGAGTATGTGCGTAATCTACAATACCAATTGCACCATTTTTAAGTCTTATTTTTTGCATCCTACCGTAAACGCCTCTGAAACTTGAAATAACTTTTTGAATTGTTTCTAAGTCTACTCCTAAGGCAAGAGCTAAAGTTGTCGATAATGCAAGATTTTCAATATTAAATCTACCAACTAACTTAGATTTAAGATGAATTCCGTTTACATCAGCTACACTTGAGTTAAATATTAAATCGAACTCTGAGGAATCTAAACCTAAATTTTCATTCAAAATTACAACATCCGAAATTGGATTCCTTCCCACTAAAATTACTTTTCCTGCCATTGTTCCATGAAGTACTTTCCCGACATATGGATCGTCGTTAAAACCAACTGCAATTGAATTTTCATTCAAGGATTTAAATAAAAGGGACTTTGCTTGGGCATATTCTTCCATAGTTTTGTGATAATCCAAATGATCTTGGGTTAAATTTGTAAATATCCCACCAGAGAAATTTATACCATAAACTCTATTTTGGTGGAGGCTATGAGAAGATACCTCGATAGCCACAAATTCAACACCGATATCATTTAATTCTTTCAAGATATTAAACAACTCGTAACTTTCTGGGGTAGTATTGTTCAAAGATTTCGAATAACCATCGGAAAAGGCACCAATTGTGCCAATCACACCTGATTTCTTTCCAGAAGTTTTCATAATTTCTTTCAGTAAATAAGTAACTGTAGTTTTTCCGTTGGTGCCAGTTACCCCAACTACACACATGTTTTTCGTTGGAAAGTCAAACCAAAAATTTGAGGTTTTAGCAAGGGCAATTCTCGAATTTTCTACAAGAAAATAAGTGCAATCTTTAGATAAATTATTTGGGAGTTGCTCACAAATGATATACTTTGCCCCACGATTCAAAGCATCTTCGATAAAGTAATGCCCATCGACTTTAGTTCCAGAAATTGCTACAAAAAGAGAATTTGGAATACATTTTGAAGAGTTGTAACAAACAGAAGAGATAAAGCCCTCGACATTGCCCAAAATCGTTTTTGGTTTTAATATTGAAACAAGATCTTTAATGTCTTTCATAACCTTCATAAAAATAGTCAAATGCAAATAATTTTTACCTACTTTTCTTTCTCCATTTTCCAAACGATGAAACTAACCAGAGCATCACCTCCAACGTTGGGAATAGTTCGTAGCATATCAAGAATTCGGTCCACTCCTAAAATAAGCCCAATACCTTGGGGTGGAATACCAACAGATTGAAGAACCATAATCAACATTATGATACCTACACCGGGAACTGGTGCAGTTCCGATTGCAGAGAACATCGAAGTTAAAAGTATAGTGGACATTTGGGCAAAATTTAAATCAAGTCCATAAAATTGTGCAATAAAAACTGCTGCAACGCATTGATATAATGCTGTTCCATTCATATTTATAGTTGCACCAAGTGGTAATACGAAGCTTGCTATTTTGTTAGGTACTTTTAAATTTTCTTCGACACATTGAAAAGTAACTGGAAGAGTTGCAGCACTCGAACTTGTGGTGAAAGCAACAAGAAAAGCTTCTCGCATCCCTTTGAAAAAAACTAATGGATTTGTTTTTGCGAATGTCCAAATCAAAATAGAATAAACAAGTACAAAATGCAAGAAAAGTCCGAGTATAACTGCAGACATATAAAAGCCAAGCGTGGATAAAATCGAAACACCAAATTCAGATACAGCAACTGAAATTAAAGCAAAAACACCAAAAGGTGCAACCCAAAGAACTACTTTTACCATTCGAATAAAGATTTGAGAGATTCCATCGAAAAAATTAACTATCAACTTACTTTTTTCCTGTTCAAGAAATGTTAATCCAATTCCTGTGAATATTGCAAAGAAAATGATTGGCAACATTTCCCCTTGGCTCATAGCTTTAAAAGGATTGGAGGGAACAATATTAACAAGGAACTCAAAAAAATCGAACTTTTTTGTCTGCATTTTTTCTTGCAATGCGGACTGGTCGACAAACTCGATTTGACTTTTGGCCTCGGGGGAAATCTTCTTACCTGGCTGAATCACGTTAACGGTAATTAATCCAATTACAACCGCAAATGATGTGGTAACGAAATAAAAAGTAAGAGTACGAAATCCTATTCTACTAAGAGTTTTAATATTACCAAGGCTTGAAATTCCAACAATCATTGAAGAAATAACAAGAGGAATAGCAAGAAAGCTAAGAAGTCGAAGGAAAAGCGAACCAATTGGGGAAAAGAACTTAAGGGGGGACTCATCACCCCTTAGTTTCAAAATGTTTGTATACCTTTTTCCATCGAAGTAAACAGCTTGAACATTCTGGGCTTCCTTCTGATAAAATCCTATCAAGCTGACTTTGGTTTTGAAATATACTGTATCGAAGCCGACTGGGCTTTTTACAATTAACATAGCTTTGTCAAAATATGGTATTTTAATAGCCTGCTGCTTGCTATCCTCTCCAACAACAACTACTATTGCCTTTTCATCAGCTTTGAAAATTATACCAGCAATAATGCCAAGTAAAAAGGCAAAAATTATCCAATGGTGTATTTTGAGTTTCACTTTCCCAAAATTAAAATTACAAAATTAGTGAAATATCAATCGAAATGAAATAAATCAAGCCACTTCCAATGGTTCTATTATTGTAATACCAATGACCTTATTGTTTTCATTTACATAATCTGAAATAACCTTGTCCAAAATAACTTTTTTGTGTTTGGACGATGCATGCAAAAGTTTTGGCTTTTGGTTTTCAATGAAACATATACCAACGTGACTGTAATCCAAACCTTTTTTGCTTGTAGCAAAGAAAATGATACTTCCATTTTTCAGTTTACTCTCTATGTTTTTTATTCGGTCTTTTGGAATTACAAAATGTGTTCGATTATTTATTTCAAGTTCTATCTTTCGAATCTTGGAAATTAAAGAAGTATCTTTTAGTAAAGCCTTGTAAATATTTGGGTTTTCAGACATAAAGTTTAGATTGAAGCTAAAAATTTCTCCACCAAGGGTTGAAGTTATTTCCCTGACCACTCCTTTCTTAATATTGTCGTAAATCCAGTCTGCTGAATAATGCAATCGAGAAGAGTAATCAGTTATTTTTCCGTTTCTATAACGAGTAAAAGTAACTTCGTCTATCAAATCTTTGAAAGTAAATTTTTGTTTTTTTATAATTCTGGCTAAACAAAGGGATACCTCGAAAAAAGTTACGCAATCGAAGCCATCGAAAGTCACAACGCATCGTTCCTCGAGCCCAGTATCTAGAGTACCGGTTATATAAGCAAAGCCAATGAATTCAAGGGCAATTTTACAAATAAGTTCGGAAATTGGAATTTCGGCCCATTGATTGGTATTTGCTTTTTCCATAATTTTTGAAAAAACAGAATTATCGGCCGAAGTTTGGGGAAAAAGCCGGCTACCAAAAGTAAAAAACAAAATCGACAAAGAAACAAAATCCCGCCTATTCATTTAAGTCCTTGTTTTAAGTAGAACTATTATGCCAAAGATAAAGAAAGCAATGTTGGCAATCCAACCGCCAAGGGCAGGGTGAAAGTTTGTTGTATAAACAAGTATTTGTCCGATTTCTGTAAAAAAAAGATAAAGGAAAGAAAATGTCATAGCAGAAGCAATCTGCAAAGCAATACCACCACGGCGTTTTAAAGAAGCAAAAGGTACAGCAAAAAAAACAAGTATTAAAGATGAAAAGGGAAAAGCATATCCGGCATAGTACTTAATCATTTGTCGGCGTACATTTTTCCCACCTTGCGAAAGCAAGCTAAGATATTCGCGAAGTTCATCGAAAGTCATTTCCTCAGTTTTTTTTTGAAGCTTCATCAATTGGTCATGTTGGATTTTTAGGTTTACCCGAATTGAGTCCTCTAATTTTAGGTTCCGATTTTCAAAATCACGAACAATGACGTTATACAAAACCCAAGACCGAAGATTGGGATCCCAACGAAAATTCTTTGCCTCGATTCGTTTAAATATTCTTGGTTTTTTTGAAGAAGTGAAATCCTCGACAAATATATACTGACCACGAAGTTCGTCGGGGTCGTAATATTGAAACGAAACATTACGAGTTGGCTCATCGCGAAAGAAAAAATTATAAACGGAACGAGTTTCGAATTCCTTTTTTAGGTATTTTCTTTCTATCGCAAACCGTTTTTCGTTAGAACGAGGAACAATCCAACCGTTGAAATATAAAAGACTTAAACTTAAAAATGTGTTCAAAATAAGATATGGGATAATAAGTTGATATAAGCTAAAACCGCCAGATTTCAATGCAGTAATTTCATTCAAAGTGGAAAGCCGACCCAGTGAAAACAATATCCCAATCAAAACTGAAATTGGGGTTACTAATCGAATAACTTCAGGGGTGAAGTGAAGATAATATCTAAAAATTATTTCTGACGTAGCTTTGGTATCCAAAAACTCGTCTAAACTTTCAATCATATTAACAATAAGAAATACCGAAGTTAAAGCAACAACAGAAAAGATAAAAATCTGAAGATAAAGTCGAATTATGTATCTATAAGCAATCATGGTAAAAACTTGAAAAAACAAAATTAAACAAAGATGATTAAAATAGACTTAGTTTTTAATTTTGCTTTTTGTTGGCACAAATTTTGAGATAAGTTTTAGATTTGAATGACAAAAAAGAAATTTATGCAAAAAAAATATGAGTACACGATTATCGGAATCGATGGTGGGGGAACGCGAACAAGGGCAATTTTAAAACGAGGAAATGAAATACTATCGCAAACAACGGCTGGAACAACTCGTGTTGGTTCAGTCGGTGTGGGTGAATCTTGCGAACGCTTGTTAACAATCATTTTGGACCTATGCGACCAAGCAGAAATGGACACAAACGAAATTGATATTGTAGTAATTGGACTTGCGGGAGTTTGGCTGGAAGAAGAAAAGCAACGGTCGACACACTTGTTAAAAACGCTTGCACGAACACAAAATATACCTCTAAACGATATTATAATCACAAGCGACGCCGAAATTGCAATCGAAGGTGCATTTAACGGAGGGAATGGTATTGTACTTATTGCTGGTACCGGCTCGATTGCAATTGGAAAAACAGGCAAAGATAAGTTCTATCGTTGCGGAGGATGGGGTATTGAACTTGACGACGAAGGTAGTGGGGCTTGGATTGGGCGCGAAGGGCTCACAGCTGTGGTTCGTGCTTTGGACGGTCGAGGCAAACCAACAATTTTAACCGACATGCTTGCCGATTTTAATCCACTAATAGACATAAAAAATCCGAGAACTATTGTCAAAGCTTATGCCGAAAAAACCTTTGAATATCAAATGCTTACACCTACAGTAATGCGATGTGCAGAACTTGGGGACCCAATTTGCATGGACATTATTAATCGCTCATCACATCACTTAATAGAACTCTTGGTGGCTCTATTTCCATACTTCAAAACAAAACAAGTACAAGTGGCTCTTGTTGGCGGTATTGTCGAGTCCAAAAGTCTTCTTGGAAGAAAATTAATTGAAGAAGTTACCAAGGACCAAAGGTTTAAAATAACAGATCCAATAGGAACCCCATTAGATGGCGCAATTTTAATAGGGAACCGAACTTTAAACGCACAGGAATGAGAGGATTTGAATTTTGGTGAAAAAAATCCACTTATTTTCTCATAAATGTCTTTAATCTAAGCTTAAAAAGATGTTTAATTAATTTATTACAACCCTTACCTTTTTGAAGCAGTCCGAAGCGAAATCGTAGTTTATGAATGTTTTTACTAAATTTGAAATTACCTTCGGATTGGATTTATGAACGAAATTGAATTATTCAACGAAATTTCTTTGCTTACAACAGAACAAAACAATAACATGACAAAGGGAATTGATATCGCTTCAACTGAAGAAATTCTTAAAATGATAAATGAAGAGGACAAAATTGTTCCTTATGCTGTAGAAAAAGAAATTCCAAACATATCTCGAGCAGTAGACTTGATTGTTGAATCATTCAAGCAAGGGGGAAGATTATTTTATATTGGTGCTGGTACAAGCGGTAGGCTGGGAATAGTTGACGCAGTAGAATGCGTACCAACTTTTGGTACTCCCCCAGAAATGGTTCAAGGAATAATTGCTGGGGGAAAAGATGCAGTCTTTCGTGCAAAAGAAGGGGCAGAAGACAATATAGAAAATGGAAGGAAGGTAATTGAGGAATACCAAATTAAACCACCCGATGTAGTGGTCGGTATAGCGGCTTCTGGAAGAACTCCGTTTGTCAAAGCAGCAATCTTAGAAGCTAAAAATAGAGGAATTAAAACCATTTTTATAGCAACCTCCCCAGTTGAAAAGGTAAAAGAGCTTGGGGTAGATGCAGATATTTACATTTGCCCTGTTGTTGGTCCAGAAGTAATTGCTGGTTCGACAAGAATGAAAAGCGGTACTGCACAAAAACTTGTTTTGAATATGCTTTCGACTGCTTCAATGATTAAATTAGGTAAAACTTACGAAAACATCATGGTAGACTTGCAACTGACAAACAACAAGCTGCGCGAGAGGGCAAAAAAAATAATAATGGAGTTATGTAACGTAGATTACCAAACTGCTCAAAAGACTTTATCCGATGCAGATGGAAAAGTAAAAGTAGCTCTTATTATCTTGCTTGGAAAAGTAAGTAAGGCAGAAGCAATTAAATTATTGGAAGAATCCAACGGTTTTGTAAAAATAGCAATTAATAAAGCCAAGGGAAAAAATGCACCCAATTGTTGAAGTAAAAAATTTATCTGTTGTTTACGATAAAAGGACAATTCTTCAAGATATTAATTTTGAGATTTTCCCAGGCGAAATCTTTGTAATTGTTGGTGGAAGCGGTTGCGGAAAAAGTACACTTCTTAGACAAATAATTGGCTTAGAGACTCCAACTAATGGGGAAATATTAATAGACGGACAAAATTTAACAAAAGCAAAAGATAAAGAGCGAAATGCTATTTTGAGAAAATTTGGGATACTTTTCCAATCAAGTGGTTTGTTCACTTCGATGACAATATACGAAAACATCGAACTAGCATTAAAAGCACATACGAAACTATCTGATGAGCGAATCGAGCAAATTGTTCGATTCAAATTAAATTTAGTTCAACTCGATGGTTATGAATATTTTTTTCCATCGCAACTAAGTGGTGGAATGAAAAAGCGAGCAGCAATAGCCCGAGCATTAGCGCTTGATCCACCGATTCTTTGCTTTGATGAACCATCTTCTGGATTGGACCCTGTGACTTCTGCTTCGCTCGACGAACTAATAATTAATCTAAACAAACTGCTTGGAATAACAATGATCGTTGTCACCCACGACCTTTCCAGTATTATGAGAATTAGTCATCGAGTTGTAATGTTGGACAAATCGACAAAAACAATAATTGCAACGGGAAAACCAACGGAATTAGCAAATAAGAAAGATAATATTCTCGTTTATAATTTTTTCAATAGATTACCTGAATAACATGAAAGCAAAAGTCATTTTCTTGCTTTTTATATCGATAATTATTTTTTCCTGTCAGAAAGAAAAATTTTCCTCCTCTGAAAAAAAATTTATGAAAACCTACAAAGAGATACTTTTAGCACGCTACACAATTGAGGACTCTGCGAAAGCAAACAAGAGGGTTATGGAAATTTTGCGGCAAAACGGCTTTACTTTTCGCGAATTTCTTGATTTTTCATGGGAATTGCGAACGAAAGATTCAAAAAAATTTTCCGAGATGATTGACTCAATTAAAAATGAAGCAGCAAAAGAAGTTGTTGAAACAAAAAAGAAAGAATTTCAAGCACGATAACCCTTGATAAATTCTTCAGTTTTCATCTTCTTTTTGCCTTCCATTTGTACTTCCAAAGGAATTATGAAGCCATTGGCACAAGGGAACAGCAATTTTTTGCCATTTACAATTGGTATGCCTAATTGTTCATTGTGGGTGTTGATTTCAAAATTGCAGCGATAAATTTTGAACCTTTTACCCATAATCAAAGTCCAAGCCCCAGGCGAAGGCGAGACTCCGTGGATAAAATTGCGTAAAGAAATACAATCCTTAGTCCAATCGATTTGGCATTGCTCGGGGAAAATTTTTGGTGCTTTAGTAAATAAACTCTCGTCTTGGCTTTGAAGGGAATAATTACCCAAAAGAAGTAATTTACAAGTTTCCACAGCAATGTCTCCAGCAAGGGGTGCCAAGAAATCGTGCAGATCTCCTGCTGTAAATCCTTCGGGGATTGGATATTTCCACTGAAGAATAATGTTGCCAGCGTCCACTTCTTCCTGCAGAATAAAAGTCGTTAATCCAGTTTCCTTCTCACCGTTAATTATTTGCCAATTAATTGGAGCTGGCCCGCGGTATTTAGGCAACAAGCTTGGGTGAACATTAAAACTGGCTATTTTCGCTGATTTAAAGACTTCTGGTGGTAGAATTTTGAAAGCAACAACTACTATTATGTCTGGGGAAAATTCTTGGATTTGCTTGTAAAATAAAGGATTTTTGATTTTTTCTGGTTGCAGTATGGGCAAATTCAATTCAGTAGATTTGATTTTTACAGGAGAGGGTACTGGATTTAAGCCTCTACCAGCAGGTTTGTCGGGATTTGTTACAACCAATGCAACTCCATATTCTTCATTAAGTTTCTCGAGAGTTGGAACAGCAAACTCTGGTGTTCCCATAAACACAATTCTTTTGTCTACCTTATTCATATCTCTTTTTTTTATAAAAAAATCATATTTTGCAAAAATATAGAAAACATTAATAAAAATCGAGGAAAAGATGGGTAAGCAGGCACCAAAGAAGCAAACAGCAAAGAAACAAATTATACCACCAAAATACCAAGATCTTTTGGCAATCTTGACGATGGTTGTACTTTTGTTTGCCTTTTTCTGGGGAGCAATATTTGGAGGTGGTTTTATTGATTTCGACAATCTCTCATCGCTAGCGTTTAGGCCATTTATTGAACAAGCAAGTAAAGTAGGGAACTTCCCTCTTTGGATACCTCTTATTTTTAGCGGTATGCCCGCCTATGCATCTTTGTTAGTCACTGGAAACCGAACTTGGGACATTATAGCACAATTGTTTACAAACATTTCTGTGGGATTTGGTGGCATATTCGGAAGCGACGTTGCTCGTGTACTATTCTTTTATATACTCTATGGAATTGGCATTTACTGGTTGCTTAGATACAAAAACTTTGAACGTACAGTAGGACTATTTTCTGCTTTTGCAGCAATATTTTCTACCTATGTAATAACGTGGATTATGATCGGACACAATACAAAACCAATTGTTTTGGCAATGTTTCCCTATACTTTCTTGTTTTTCGAAAAGTTAAAAGAAAAGTTTTCTTTCCTTAACCTTGGGTTGCTAATTATAGCATTTTCAGTTATGTTCATTGGCAACCATTTGCAAATGATTTTTTACGGGGGGCTGGCACTCGCAATTTATGTCATCTATGACCTTATTGCTGGAATAGTTAAAAAGGAAAATGTAATTCCTCGTATAAGAGCGGGAATTTTAGTTGTTTTTTCACTAGTTCTTGCCTTTTTAATGTCCGCCGATAGATACTTTTCAACTTTTGAATATGCTCCCTATTCTGTTCGCGGCTCAGCACCAATAGTCAAACTCCAAATGGATAAAACTCAAAAATCAGATAAAAGCGATTACGAATATGCAACAATGTGGTCGTATCATCCAAAAGAATTAATTACATTCTTTGTTCCAAGTTACTTTGGATTTGGTGTTAGAGAATACCGAGAGGGAAAGGTTTCCACCTACTGGGGAACTAAAGAATCCGAAGACTCCCCACCATATATGGGTATTATTGTTCTTGCTCTTGCTATCATAGGTTTAATACATTTTCGCAAGAATGTGTTTATACAATCTTTGATTGTAATTTCTTTAATTGGAATTTTCCTTTCTTTTGGTAAAAATGTGCCTTTTATTTACAATTTATTCTACAATTATTTTCCATCGTTTAGTAAGTTCCGAGCTCCGTCGATGGCATTAGTTTTACTCCACTTCACAATTCCGATTTTAGCAGCTTTTGGATTTAAAGCATTAAGAGAAATGCGACAAAAGCCAAATCAATTCAAAAAATTTACTACTTGGCTTATCATTATTCCACTCGCTTTCTTACTTATTGCTTTCTTCTTCTCTGCTTTTATGAAGACAAGCTACATTACCGCTGCAGGAAGCTCGGAAACATTCCAATCCTATGGAAAAGCATACGGAAACGAAATTGTAATGGAACTTCAAGAATTCGTTTGGTCCAAAACAATACAGGACCTTTATATAAATGCCTTGTTTTTAGTCGCTTTTGGTATTTTCTCGGCTTTGTATATACAAAACAAGTTGCAATACATCACGCTTATAACTATAAGTGGAATAATCACTATTATCGACTTATTTAGAATAGATACTGAACGAATGGAATATTCAAAAGAGCAAGACGCTACAGCAGTTTTTGAATCAAGAAAAGACATTTACGACTTCATTAAACGAGATACTGGAATTTATAGGATTGCCGATTTTTCCGCAAATCCAGCTAATCTAACTGCTTATTATTTGGTTGAAAATATTAACGGCTATCACGCCGCAAAACTACGTGTTTATCAAGATTTATTAGATGTTGCAAACATGGAAGGAATGGAAGGATCGACATCGCAGTTGTACAATCCATTCTTGTGGAATTTGCTGAATGTAAAATACTTAGTTTTTACACGGAAACTTGAAGGAGTTGAACCAATTTACCAAGGAGCCAACTTTCAAGCATATGTTTACCCAAACTTTGGTTATTACCCTCGAGCATTCTTTGTTAAGAGTATAGTTGTGGAAAAACCAATCGAAATCTTGAATCATCTAAAGCAAGGGGACTTCAATCCTACTAATACATTATATGTGGAACAACCAATAAACATATCTGACCTTGGCTACGATACGACCAGCAAAGTAAATTTCCTGGAAAAAAGGAACGAATACATCAAAATAGAAACAGAATCAAATGTAAAATCCATCCTTTTCATTTCAGAAATTTATTACCCCTATTGGAAAGCTTATATCGATGGAAAGGAAACCACAATTATTAAGGCGAATTATGCTTTTCGTGGAATTATTGTTCCACCAGGAAAGCACACAATAGAGATGAAATACCATTCCCCTGGCTTCGAAAAAGGCAAGAATTTATCCTTATTTGCAAATATTTTAACAATAATAATTCTTGGTCTTGGGATTTACTCTAATGTCAGAAAAAAGAAAAGCCATTGAAATTAGCAAAATACATATTTGAATTATAATTTGAATGTAATTTTTTTAAAAATGTACCGTGTAGAATTGCTTGTGCAGAAGGCGGGAGTCGAACCCGCACGGGTTTTCAAGCCCACTGGATTTTGAGTCCAGCGCGTCTGCCAGTTCCGCCACTTCTGCAACCTATCGTGGGCGAAGAGAGACTCGAACTCCCGACCTCCTGCTTGTAAGGCAGGCGCTCTATACCAGCTGAGCTATCCGCCCATTAGGAGTTGCAAATTAATAAATTTTGAGAAAATAACAAAAGTTTGAATTGATAAAATAAAGTTGCTTTTTATCGTTTCTTTTTTTTACATTTGATTTCTATTTATTTTTGTTTTTTTTGGATTTGCTATGTTAGAAAGTTATATACCTTTGATTTTAATGGTGATTCTTGGGTTTGCTTTTGCATTTGTGTTTTTGATACTATCGGAATGGATGGGTGCACGCCGGGAAACACATGAAAAAACTACAACGTACGAAAGTGGAATGCTTCCTTATCGAACTGCTCGAGAACGCTTTTCCGTTAAGTTTTATTTGGTGGCTATGAGTTTTATTGTATTCGATATTGAAGTAGTATTTCTTTATCCATGGGCAGTTTCGTTTTCATCGCTCGATTCTGCTGGATTCTGGGGAATGATAATCTTCATAATTGTTCTCTTTGCTGGTTATTATTATGAACTAAAGAAAGGAGGATTTCAATGGGATTAGATAAATTGCTGGGTCCCGACGGTTTTGTGACAACAACCGTCGATGCAGTTTTGAAATGGGCACAAAAAAATTCCGTATGGCCAATGCCGTTGGGAATTTCTTGCTGTGCAATCGAAATGATGGCATTTGCCTCTCCCCGCTTCGATGTTGCGCGCTTCGGCTCCGAGGTTTTTCGTATGACACCGCGACAATCTGACTTGCTTATAGTTGCTGGAACTGTAACATATAAAATGGCTTGGGTGGTTCGAAAGATATACGACCAAATGCCAGACCCAAAATGGGTTATTTCTATGGGAGTTTGTGCCTCGACAGGTGGTATGTTTCGAAGTTATCCAGTTGTTCAGGGCATAGACCAATTTTTGCCTGTTGATGCTTATGTATCTGGTTGTCCGCCGCGCCCTGAAGCACTTATAAAGGCACTAATGATCATTCAAGAGAAAATTCAAAAAAAGCACAAACCAGATTTGTTCAACTTTGGGAAGAATATCTCGCCTACCCCACAACAAGAAGATTATCATACACCCATGGCTGATATTATAATATGAACTTAACATGAAGATTGCCATAGGTTCGGACCATGCTGGGTTCGAATACAAAGAAAAATTGAAAGAATATTTTGAGCATTTGGGACAAGAGGTTTCCGACTTTGGTTGCTTCTCCTCGGAATCATGTGATTACCCTGATTATGCTTATCCCTTAGCGAAAAGCGTAGCAAACGGTGACTTCGAATTCGGAATACTCATTTGCGGAACTGGTATTGGTATGAGTATAGTTGCAAATAAAGTTAAAGGAATTCGTGCAGCTAACTGCTGTTCGGTCGAAATGGCAAAATTGGCAAGACAACACAATAATTCAAATATAATAACACTTGGCGCTCGGTTAATTCCCTTGGAACTTGGAATAGAAATTGTCAATGCATTTTTAAATGAACATTTCGAAGGGAATAGGCACGAGCGAAGAATAAGCAAAATCCACCACCTTACAGGTAGTTAATATGAGCAATTTTGAAGTTGATTTACTTGCATTCGGGTCTCACCCCGATGACGTTGAAATTGCATGCGGTGGTACTATTATTAAATTGGTAAGAGAAGGTTACCGTGTTGCAGTTGTTGATATGTCGCTTGGAGAATTAGGAACTCGTGGAACAGTTGAAGATAGGCAAAAAGAAGCAGAAGAAGCACGGAAAATACTCGGTGCAATTTACCGAGAAAACCTTAGGTTGCCAGATGGTTTTACAACACCGACCAAAGAAGCAATTTTGACCACCATAAAAATTCTAAGAAAATATAAACCCAAGATGGTTTTAATTAGTGCACCATTTGAAAGACATCCAGACCACGAATCGTTGAATCAAATTGTACGGAAAGCAATGTTTTTGAGTGGATTGAGAAAAATTGAAACTTTAGTAAACAATAAACCACAAGAACCGTGGAGAATTCGAAAAATGTACTGCTACATGCAAAGCTATCCTTTCCACGAAAAGCCAAGCTTTTATGTAGATATTTCAGAGGTTTATGAAACTAAAATAGAAGCAATAAAGTGCTATGTTTCTCAAGTTTATGTAGAAGGGAAATCCAATCTTAACGAACCAACAACGCGGTTGTCCCGTCCAGAATTTTTTCATGAACTCGAAGCAAGAGCTAGATATTTTGGAACATTGGTTGGGTGCAAATATGCCGAAGCATTTCTGAGCGTTGAACCAATAGGCATTTCAAGTATTTCGAAATTAATTTGATTTAGAAAATTAAATAACCTTTTCCAAGAAGTAGAAAAAGGGTTAAAGTTTTTGCTTACCAGCAATGAAAACATTTTCAATTTGATATGTATGGGGTAAGTAAATAAAATTTTCCAAAAGACCTTGGACATCAAATGCATTATTGTAAAAATAAAAAGAGGGTTTTGGTTTTATTACAACAATATCTGCATCTTTGCCAACTTCTAAGGAACCAATTCTGTGCTCTAAATCCAATATTTTGGCATTACCAAGTGTGGACAACCAAAAAACTTCTTTAGGACAAAGATAGGGATAAGGCCGGTTATCATTAAAAAGATTTACAATTTTCGAAGTTTCTATTGCGTCGCGCATACAATTAAACATCGAAAGCGAATAACCCCCCGCAACATCAGTTCCTAACCCAATTGGAAAGTCGTAACTTTGATATCGCCGTAAGGGCATTAACCCACTTTGAAGAAAGATGTTGGACGTTGGACAATGTACAACTTTCGAGCCACTTTCTTTTATCAATTGTAATTCTGGTGTTGAAAGATACAAACAGTGTGCGAGTAATGTTTTCTCGCCCAAGATGTTACTTTTCTTAAAAATGTGTGTGTTTGTGGGTACACGATGACGTTCTCGTTCGAAGAGGGATTTGATGTAATTTACTTCGCTTTGATTTTCTGCAAGGTGTGTTTGAATGAAGAAGCCACCTTCTTTTGCAACAGCAGCCGTTTTTTCAAGTAGTTTCATTGTGCACGAAGCAGCAAAGCGTGGCGAGAATATATATTGCAAAAGACCATTATTTGTGTTGTGCCATTTTTTAGCTAAATCAAGAGAGTCTTTAATATTTCTGGACATTAAAGGGAGCTCTTCTGGATACCTTTTCATATCGCGGTCCATCATTACTTTTCCAATAAACGCACGTATGCCTATATCTTTGGCCACTTCGAAAACAATGTCGGTAGCTTCTTTGTGAATTGATGAATAAGCAACGATTGTTGTTGTGCCAAAACTAATTGCTTCGTTAAAAAAAAAGCGAGCAACCTTTTCAGCGTAAACGGGCTCAACAAATTTAATTTCAAGAGGGAAAATGTGATTTTTCAACCAAGGCAAAAGTTCATCTGCAAATTTTGCTACACCTGGTAATTGGGGTATGTGATTATGTAAGTCAATTAAGCCAGGAATAATTATTACATCATTAAAATCTTGTTGTTTGCTTTGTTTGTTTTTCTTGGTTTGTCCAATTGATAAAATTTTCCCTGTTTTCTCGTCAAATTCAACGAAGGAATTTTCAAGTAATTCGACATTGCCATTTTCTTTGGGATTTAAAATTCTACCATCGAGTTGCCTTTTACTCATATTTTCCTTTTGAAATATTTGATTAAATTTGAGTTTTATGTTTTGCAAAATAAAAAAAATTTTTGTTTTTTCAATATTTTTTTTAGGATTGAGTATTCTTGTTGCTTTTGCTATTTCAATATATTTTAAACACTTTCACAATTCAAGCGAGCCCAAAATAGCTAACAGCCAACAAATTGCAACAATTACAAACAAAATTGTTATTTACAATGCCACAAATGTAAGTGGTTTAGCAAAAGATTTGAAGTTGTTTCTTCGAAGTTTTGAAGTAAAGGAGGTACAAACTGAAAACTACGACACGTTGTTAGATAGATGTAGGTTTTTAACAAAACCAAATTATTTTTCTACTGCTGAGTACATAGCAAAATTAATTGAGTTCCAACCTGAAATGATAACAATAACAGATACAATCGACAACGACATTGTAATCATACTTGGTACCGATTATAAATTATTAAAACCATTTAAGAATTAGTTCGTCAATTATTAGTTTGTTTCATATAATGGAAAGGAATTGAGCATTAAGAAAAATAACCCAAAGGCACTGGCAAAGTGGGTAGCACAAATTGCATTGGATAAAATTGGAAAAGATATCATAATAATCGACTTAACCAAAATCGAAACAGCACCAACAGACTTTTTTGTTATTTGTTCTTGCGATTCTGATGTGCAGATGCGGGCAATTGCCGAAGAAATAGAATTGAGGTGCAAAAAAGAAAGGAAACCTAAACCAAAGGTAGAAGGAATTAATTCAACTTATTGGATATTACTGGATTTCTTCGACATAGTGTTCCATATTTTTCATTACCAAGCTCGAAAGTTCTATAATATTGAAAGATTGTGGAGTGATGGTTCATTCTACAAACTAAGCGAAAGAAACAGACTTGTTCCTATTCGAGACAAAGCAAAATTTCTTTTAGAATTGGACAAAGTAGAGGTTTAGTGAAAATGTGTCCCGATTTTTTATTACAAGCTTTCAATGAAGCATTGGTTGGTTTAGGAATAGAAAACCCACAAGAAAGGCTTCGCTTCGAGGAGCCAAGACACGAGCAATTTGGTGATTATGCAACCAGCATATCACTTTTGCTTGCAAAGGAACTAAAAAAAAATCCCAAGCAAATTGCTGAAGAAATTCTTCAAAGATTAAATTTCGACTCCAATTTGATTGAGAAAATTACCATCGATGGTCCTGGTTTTATTAACATAAAATTGTCGAATTTCTTCTTTGCAAGTGAACTTGAAAGAATATTTTCGCTTGGGGACGATTATGGTAAGTTGACAAAAGGCAGAGGAAAAAGAGTAAATGTTGAATATGTAAGTGCAAATCCAACGGGGCTACTTCATTTGGGACACGGACGGAATGCGTCTATTGGCGATAGCATAGCAAATTTATTTTTTTGGCTTGGTTACGATGTTACAAGAGAATACTACTTTAACAATGCTGGACGGCAAATGCAAAACTTGGCTCGTTCAATCTATGCTCGATATCGTCAACTGAACGGAGACGAAAATTATCCCTTCCCCGAAGATGGTTATTTCGGAGAATACATTAAGGAAATTGCAGGTGAAATAGCTGAAAAGTATGGTGCAAGGTTTGTGGAGGAAACAGAAGACAATTTGGAATTCTGCAAAAAATATGGCGAAAATTGGTGTTTCGAAAAAATCCATTCGACACTGAAAAAATTGAACATACACCACGATATTTTTTTCAACGAAGATTCCTTATACAAAGAAGGTAAAATCCAAGAGGTCATTGAAATATTAACAGAAAAAGGCCTAATTTACAATAAGGATGGAGCTATTTGGTTTGCATTATCAAAACTTGGTCTGCCAGAGGATAGGGTAATCATAAAATCCACCAACGAACCCACTTATCGATTACCTGATATTGCATATCATAGAGAAAAGTTTCTTCGAGGATTCGATTTAATTATTGACATTTTGGGGTCGGATCACATTGCAACCGTACCAGATGTCCTAGCAGGAATAGAAGCCCTTGGGTTCGACAGGAATAAAGTGAAAGTTGTATTTCACCAATTTGTGACTTTAGTAGAAAATGGTGTTCAAGTGAAAATGTCGAAGCGAAGTGGAAGAAGTTACACACTCGACGAACTGATTTCCGAGGTAGGTCCAGATGTGGTACGCTTCTTTTTCTTAATGCGAAGCGTATCCACACATCTCGAGTTCGACTTGAACCTTGCTCGTGAACAAAGCGAAAAAAACCCAGTTTTCTACCTTCAATATGCGCACGCAAGGATATGCTCAATTTTCGATACTGCAAAAGAGCGTGGAATTGACTTCAATCTAAAACACAAGGCTGATTGCTTCTACCAACCACAAGAAATAAACTTGGTTAAACAACTTAGGCGGTTTCCAGAAGTAATTGAAGTTTCTGCAGATAAGTTCGAACCACAGATTCTTGCCGACTACCTTTATGATGTAGCTACTTCCTTTCATTCGTTTTATCATGAATGCAGAATAATTGGAAGCGATGAACCTATGCTTTCGACTCGTTTCAAACTTGCTTTAGTTACCCAAAGAGTATTGAAAAATGGATTATCGATTTTAGGTGTTTCCGCTCCAAATAGAATGTAATAATTATCTTCTTTTCCGGGAAATTGCAATTACAGAAATTTCGACTTTCGCGTCTTTGGGCAGGCGTGAAACTTCAATGGTTTCGCGTGCTGGGTAATTTGCTGAAAAATAATTTTCGTATAACTTGTTAATAGTATCAAAATCCTTGAGGTCTTTGAGATAAATTGTAACTTTCACTACTTTGGAAAAGTCTGAGTTTGCAGATTTCAAAATATTTTTAATATTCTCCATTGTTTGAATAAACTGGGTTTCTAAATTATCTTCAATTTTACTATCGAGGGGACTAAGTCCAATTTGCCCAGAAATGAAAATAAACTTTCCAACTTTTACTGCTTGACTGTAAGGTCCAATAGGTTTTGGAGCATTATCCGTAAAGATAATTTCTTGTTTTGCCCGATAACTTCCGCAAGAAACCAGCAGAAAACAAAACAAAATAAAAATGTTTTTGATTTCCATTTTCAAACTCCTAATTAATATTTGAAAAAACTAAAGCTAGCTAAGTTTCTAATCGATTTCCATGCTTGTCAAAAAAGTGACAAGCATCGGGGTTGAAAAAAATGCTTATGTTATCATTTGTATTAGGAATAGGACTTCCTTTTTTTAGGATAATTGAACAGAATTTATTCTGATATTCGAAATACACTATTGTTTCGTATCCGATGTATTCGCAAGCTTTGACCATAGTTTTAAAAACAGCATTTTCTCCTGATGTTAAGAAAATATCTTCGGGTCTGATTCCCAAAATCAATTTTCCAGAAAAGTTATCTAATCTTGGTAAGTAAATGTTAAATAAAGAGTTTGTTTCAAAGAATGTTTTATTTTCAACATAACCCTCGAACAAGTTCATCTGGGGAGCTCCAATAAATGTTGCAACAAAAGTATTGGAAGGCTTGTGATACACATCAAAGGGAGAACCAATTTGCTGTATTTCCCCATCTTTTAAGATGACAATTTTAGTTCCCATTGTTAGAGCTTCAGTTTGGTCGTGGGTAACATAAATGGAAGGAACTCGAAGATACCTGCAGATGTGGACGATTTCAGTCCGCATAACAACGCGAAGCTTTGCATCAAGATTAGATAAAGGTTCATCGAACAAAAAAACATTAGGTTGTCGTACAATAGCACGCCCTAAGGCAACTCTTTGCCTTTCGCCACCAGAAAGCTCTTTGGGTTTTTTGTTCAATTTATCTATTAAATTCAATAATTGAGCAATTTCGAGAACTCTTTGCTCAATTTTCTTTTTGTTTTCTTTTTTTATAAGAAGAGGAAAAGCAAGATTTTCATAAACAGACATGTGGGGATACAAGGCATAATTTTGGAACACCATTCCTACATTTCTTTCCCCAGGGGGAAAATCGTTCCAAATTGTACCATCGAAAAAAATTTTTCCAGAAGTTGGCTGCTCCAAACCTGCAATTATCCTTAGAATTGTTGTTTTACCACAGCCGGATGGTCCAACAAGAACACAAAAATCATCTTCATTTACATCGAATGAAATATTTGTCAAAACTTTGTGATTCCCAAACACTTTAACTATATTTTCCAGTGCGATTTGCTTCATAAACTCACATCATTTTTGCTTCCAGGCAACTGTTTTTAGCCAATCGGATATCGTTTCGATAAATCCAGGAGCGAATTTCTTGGGCAGAATTGCATATTCAAAAATTTGTCCAGTTTTGCATTTTTGGAATAGATGATTAGCTGAAGGTATAGTTTTAATAGTAATATTTTTCTTCTTAATATTCCTACTTAGGCGCGAGATATTTATTTTTGGGGGAACTTGTTGGTCTTTCTCACCAAAAATCAGTAAGACTGGACAATCAATTTCCCTCAAAAACTCTAAAGGGTCTATATCAATAAAAGTAGTAAACCAATCGGAACGCATCTTTTCAAGTTGATTTTGAATATTTCTCTCGATAAATCTAGTGGTAATTTGAGTTGTCATTTCTTCAGGGTAAAATTCCATTTGTTTCTTTGCCTGCTTGAGTAGAATTTCCTTTGCCCTCTCGTAGTCTTTAGATTTTCTGATGATATGGTAAATTTCCATTTGGTCGCTAAGTGTTTCTATAATCAACGAATCAGGAGCATTTTGCTGCTGCATTTGCAAGCGAATTTGTTCTAAAATTATGCTGTCACCTCGAATCATTGGCCCAGCAACACTAATAATGAATTTGACGTCTTTTCTTTTGGACGCCACAATAAAACTAACAATCGCCCCTTCGCTATGGCCAAGAAGTCCAATCTTATTTGTGTCAACATCAGCTCGGGTTTTTAAATAATTAATCATCTGTTCCACATCTGAAGCAAAGTCGAAAGTAGTAGAAGATTTACCAACTGAAGTGGTTGAACCACCAACTCCACGGTCGTCCATCCGTAATGTTGCAAAGCCAAGTTTCAATAATTGCTGAGATAAATCTTTAAAAACTTTGAATCCAAAGATTTCTTCGTCACGATTCTGTGGACCACTACCTGTGATTAAAATAACAACTGGGCATTTTTTTGCTTCTTGCGGTCTTTCGAATGTTCCCGAAAGTTTAATATCTTGATTGAATACTTCAACATCTTCTTGGAAGCCTTTAAACTCCTCTTCATTTTCGCTGTCTTCATAAAAATATTTTTCAAGATCAAAATTACCCACAAAGCTCATTTGGCGAAATGTTCCAATTATTTTCGAGGTATCTGTAAAAGGATAGAATATTTTTCCAGCAAATTTCGCAACATTAACAACATTTATAATCAAATCGAAGTAAATTGAATCTTTATATGATTGAATATTTGAAAGCCCCAATTGGTAGGCATTTTGCTGGGGAATATCAATCTTCCCTATAAGATTTTGATTTGAATCAAGATTAAAGCAAATCTTAATTGCCAAAATTTGCTGGACAACATCAATTTTCCCAATCCAGCAACCAACAATAAAATTGCTGTTTGCAAAAATCTGAAATGGAAAGATTACCAAAATAAGGGCGAACCTTTTCATGACAACTCCTATTCTTTCACCATTTTTCGAAGTGGATTTTTTGGGGTTTGTACTTATCCTTTGGTTGATCCTCACCAGTAGGCACTCCAATAGCTATAGCATTTAATGGTATTACATCTTTTGGAATATTTAAGAGCCTGCGAACGAACTCAATTCTATCAATGTTTGGAAACACAGCAGTCCAAACAGCACCCAGTCCCAAAGCCTCGGCAGCAATCAAGATATTTTGGCTTGCACAAGAGCAATCAATAACTGCATAGTCCTTCAGTTTTCTGTGGGCAAGTTCGGGAACAGCACAAACGATAATGCAAGCACTAGCTTTATCCAGCATTTTAGCGTAAGGAAGATTGTCTGCCAATGCTTGCAACTTATCGCGATTTTTGACAAGGACAAATTCCCAAGGTTGCATATTAACCGCCGAGGGTGCAGCCATAGCAGCACGAAGTAAGGTCTCTAACATTTCTTGTGATACACTTTCGCCAGTGAAATTTCTAACACTTTTCCGCGAAAAAATTGCATCCAAAGCATCCATCTTTATACCTTAATTTTATTTTCTATAAATTCTGCAACTTGTTGAAACGTTAGCTCATTACCATCAAAAATACCAACATATGGAGAATTGAACCAATCACCAAGATTTAGGTAATAACCGTTTTTATACTTTTTAAATTCAAACTTATGGGAATGTCCCATAATGACAAAATCGAAACCTTGTTCTATTTTTTTCTTAGAGAATTCGAAAAGAGAATCGAAATTATTATTTCTTTGCATACTAGAATATTTTCTACTTTTTTTAGAGGAACTTTTGGCTACACAAATTCCCAAATCTGGATGAATAAAACGAAACAAAAAGCGAGCAAACTTGTTGCGAAGAATTGACTTTAAAACCAAGTAACCAAAGTCATTTTGAATTTTTCCATCGCCATGTGATATGTAAAATTTTTTTCCAAAAAATTCCCTTTCTATATCAGACTCGAAAACCTCAATACCAAGCTCTTGCTGGAAGAATTTATAATGCCCAAAGTCGTGATTACCCATAATATATATTATTTCTATACCAAGAGTTCGGAGTTCATCAAGTTTGGAAACAACACGGAAGAAATGTTTAGGAATGACAGTTTTGTAATCGAACCAAAAATCAAATAAATCACCGACGATAACAAGAACCTTGCAGTCTTTTGAAATTGCATCAAAGAGGTCAATCAGCAATTTTTCTACTTGCTTACCTCGCTCGTGATTAAAATAACCAAGATGAACATCCGAAATAAAGTAAATCAATGTTTAATGTAAATTTTTTACAAAAAACTAAATTAAGTGTTTTTATCAACATTTGGTTAAATTTGCAAAGATAGTTTATTAAAAAAATGAAAAAATATTGGTTGTATTCTTTAATTTTACTTATGGGTTGTTTGTCAATCCGAACACCCTACGTACCGGTAAACTATTATTATCTAAATCAAGAACCTTTCTCCTTTCGAAATATTGCCGAGCTCGAAACTTATATTGCCTATAAAGAGTTTACCGTCCCTGAAGAGTTGTTTGACAATCGTTTTATGATTTGGTTCGACGACGGAACTGTACAAAAGTTCAGTTACCATAGATTTAATGCAGATTACTCAGAAATAATAAACAGCTTCATTTTTATCCGGCTAAACCAATCCAAAGCATTTAAGTTCGGAGTTAATCAATTGAATTCATCAATAGTTCCTAACTACATTATCGAAGGAAGTATTTTAGAATTTAAATCATATGCCGAGAAAGAGGACAAAAAGAAGAATTGGGTGCAAGTGTCAATTTTAGTTAATTTAGTTAAGTATAAACCACTTACAACGAAAAAAGAAATTGTTTTTTCTAAAACCTATGCTCAAAAATTTGACATCTCGGAAAGAGAGAATTCTAAATTCGTAGAAGGATATTCAAAGCTTTTATCTCTTTTAATTGACAAAGTTATCTTCGATATACAGTCAGCAATAGTACATAATGTTGAACAATGAAATACCAAAGATATCACTTCGACACTGTTACATCCACAAATGATTTTGCAAAGGAACTTGTACAAAGCACTGATTGTGTAGTAGTTACAGCTGATTTCCAGACCAAGGGAAGGGGAAGAAACCAAAACACTTGGTTAGGTGAATTTGGTCAAAATGTCTACATTTCGATTGGAATTAAACATAACCAAATCAAAAAGGTCGAGGAAGTTGCTTATTTTCAATGGCTTGGTGCTCTATCTGTTTTACATGCCTTGCAAAATTTGTGTTGTTCTGTGAAGTTTCGTTTAAAGTACCCAAATGATGTCTATGCAAAATTGGGAAATGGCAAATATAAAAAAATTTCGGGGATACTTGTAGAACACCAATTTTTAGGTGAATATTGCATTTCGACAGTTTTAGGTATAGGTATCAATGTCAAACAAACATTGTTCCCTTCAGAGATTAAAAATAATGCTACTTCTCTAAAACTTTTAGGTTGCGAACTTGAAGTTGAACAAGTCATCGATGAATTAATCGAAAGTGTTGAAGCAAAACTAAGCTTGCTTCCATTTGAGATATATGAACAATGGATCAAAGAGCTCAATATCTTGGAAAAAGAAATCACATTAATAAATACTGGTCAACGTTGCATAGTTAAAAACTTCGATGAAATTGGTCAAATTATTGCAAAAGATATAAAAAGTAACCAAATAATTATTATTGGTAATGGGGACACAATAAGGTATGACCTCTCGTAACAAATTCATCGAGCAGACCCTTGCTATCGACTTTGGAAACAGTTGTGCAAAAATTCTTTACCAAAACATTTACAAAACATTTAAATACACCGAAAATTTCGAAGCCGAGTTTCGAAACTTTTTTTTTACCAGAATAAATACTCCTTTGCGAGTTTTATTTTCAAGTGTGAATATCGAACAATCAAATTGCATAATAAATTTCCTCGCTACCCAACCTAACGTATATATTTACAACACAAGGGAAATAATTCAAAGACAGAAAAAGGTAAATATATATAATTATTATTGGATAGGAACAGATAGGATACTAGGACTAATTGGTGCTTTAGATGAATTTAGCCCACCTTTGATAACAATTGACATCGGTACAGCAATTACTGTTAATTGTCTCGACGATAACAGAAATTTTCTTGGCGGGGTGATAATCCCTGGGCCCGAAACCCAAGCAAAAGCCTTGCAAAATAACACTTCCTTATTAAAAAAAATAAATTTATCGAAAGAAGAAACACTTAAAGCGCTTGAAATTTCGACCGAAAAAGCCATAACAAGTGGAATCGTCAATTCTATTTGGGGAGGGCTCATTTACATCATTAATGAGATCGAGAAAGTGTATTTTGAGGGAAAAGAGCTACCAGTTATATTTACTGGAGGTGGTTTCAGTTATCTGAAAATTATATTCCAAAATTGGGATTATGAAAAAAAATACTATAGGAAAAACTTAGTGCTTTCTGGCATCATCTCTCTAGCAAATTCAGAAAAGCAATACCTAATGGAATTTTAGCAAAATAAATAAAAGTAGCTAAGTTTCGTCTTGCTATTTGGCAGTACAAATTAAGGAATTAATGGCAGAACAATATTCAAATAGAGTAAAGGATGTACTTCGGTATAGCCAAGAAGAAGCATTAAAATATGGAAACGACTTTATAGGTTCAGAACACATAATTCTTGGAATGATACGCGAAGGCGAAGGAATAGCAATCAAAATATTGCGAAATCTTGGTGTAGACCTTGAAAAACTCCGCGAAAGTATAGTCAGTAAATTAGAAGGAACCGTATCTGGAACATCAAGTGCCTCATTGCCTTTCAGCAAACAATTAGAAAAAATTTTGTATTTGAGTTTCACCGAAGCTAAAATATATAAAACCGATATCGTTGGCACCGAACATGTACTTCTTGCAATTCTACGCGACCAAAAAAATTTGGCAAAAGAAGTTTTAAATAATTTTGGAGTAACCTACGACAATGTCAAAAACGAACTCGATAATATTCTAAGCGGACGCACTTGGGAACAACCAACCCGCCGTTCATCTTATAGTTCATCACAATCGAGGTCCACTATGAAAGAAAAAGTTAAAACACCAGTTTTAGACAACTTCGGGCGAGATTTAACCAAACTCGCCTTTGAAGATAAATTAGACCCAGTCATAGGACGAGAAAAGGAAATTCAGCGAGTTTCGCAAATACTTGCTCGTCGCAAAAAAAATAATCCAGTTTTAATTGGTGAGCCCGGAGTTGGCAAAACTGCAATTGTCGAAGGACTTGCCCTTCGAATTGTCCAAAGAAAAGTACCTCGAACCCTTCTGGACAAACGTATCGTTAGTTTAGATTTAGCTTCGCTTGTTGCTGGCACAAAGTACCGTGGACAATTCGAAGAAAGAATGAAAGCAGTTCTAAATGAGCTCGAAAGAGCAAAAGATGTAATATTGTTTATTGATGAATTGCATACAATTGTAGGAGCTGGGGGTGCATCTGGATCGCTCGATGCTTCTAATATTTTCAAGCCTGCACTTTCTCGAGGTGATATTCAATGCATCGGAGCTACAACTTTGGACGAGTATCGCCAATTTATTGAAAAGGACGGTGCACTTGAAAGAAGATTCCAAAAAGTATTGATAGATCCACCAACCTTCGAAGAAACCAAGGAAATTCTTGAAAAAATCAAAGATCGTTACGAAGAGCACCACAATGTGAAGTACACGCCCGATGCAATAGAAGCCTGCGTTCGTTTATCCGATAGGTATATTACAGATAGATATTTCCCAGATAAAGCTATCGATGTACTAGATGAATCCGGAGCAAGAGTGCATTTGGCAAATATTAGTGTTCCCCAAAATGTTATTGAAATTGAAGAAAGAATAGAAGAAGTCCGAAGGCAAAAGAATTTCGTTGTAAAAAGTCAAAATTTCGAAGAAGCCGCACGCTTGCGTGATTTGGAGAAGAAACTACAAGCCGACTTGGAAAAAACAAAAATCGAATGGGAGATTAAATCAAGTGAAACCTATTTCCCAGTTACCGAAGACGATGTTGCCGATGTTGTTGCAATGATGACCGGTATTCCTGTAAACAAAATAGCAGAAAGTGAAACTGAAAAATTGATGAAATTACCAGAAGAACTTAAGAAAATGGTTGTTGGCCAGGACGAAGCAATAGATCATCTTACAAAAGCAATCCGACGCGCAAGGGCTGGATTGAAAGATCCCCGAAGACCTATTGGTTCGTTTATGTTCCTTGGTCCGACTGGTGTAGGAAAAACTGAACTAGCCAAAGCTTTGGCAAGAGTATTGTTCAATACCGAAGATGCTCTAATCCGAATCGATATGAGCGAGTTTATGGAAAAATTTTCTGTTTCCAGGCTTGTCGGGGCTCCACCAGGATACGTAGGTTACGAAGAAGGTGGCCAGCTGACCGAAAAGGTTAGAAGACGTCCATATAGCATTGTTTTACTTGATGAAATCGAAAAAGCACACCCAGAAGTTTTCAATATTCTTTTACAAGTCTTTGACGATGGAATTCTTACAGATGGTTTAGGCAGAAAAGTTGATTTCAAAAACACCATCATAATAATGACTTCAAATGTTGGAACACGCGATTTGAAAATTGGTTCTAAACTTGGTTTTGTCGAACCTAGCAACGAAGACGAACATCAATCAATCAAAACCTCTATCGAAGATGCTATCAAACGACTTTTCAATCCTGAATTTATAAACAGAATTGATGAGTTTATCATATTTAGGAAATTGACAAAGCAACATATATATCAAATAATCGATATTCAACTCGAAGAACTCCGTAAAAGGTTGAAAGATAAGAATTTGGCACTTGAACTTAAACAATCAGCAAAAGATTTTCTTGTTGAAAAAGGTTTCGACGAAAAATTTGGAGCAAGACCACTAAAAAGAGCAATCACTCAATATGTCGAGGATGAATTAGCAGAGGCTTTGCTATCTAGTTCGGTAATACCTGGAACTTTAATCTCTGGTGAGTTAGATGAATCGAAGAAAAAAATACGTTTCCAATTAATTGAACCTCAAATAGATGATCAGGATAATCTTGGGAAAATTAACATTGATGAAATACTACTCGAGGAAAATTCTCTCGACGGTAAAATAAAAAATGATTATCCCGATCTAAACTAAAACAAATATCAAATATGTGAAAATTTTACATCCAAGATGATGTAGCTTTAAGACAAGGGGAAAATTCCCCTTGTTTTTGTATGAAATTAGTCAAATTGCTTTCTTTATTTAATGTAATAAAAAACCTGGGAAATAATAAAAATATTTAATAATTTTTAATTTGCATTTTTGTTAGTTTTGAGGTTAAATATGTTATTCGATTTTAATTTAATCCAATCTTTATATTCCACATTAAAATTGAAAATCGACAAAGCAAAAGACATATTGAATCGACCCCTTACGCTTTCGGAAAAAATACTAATCGCCCACTTGTACAATCAAGATGATTTAAGAGATTTCAAACGTGGAATCGATTACGTAAATTTCAAACCCGACAGAGTAGCAATGCAAGACGCAACTGCACAAATGGCGTTGCTGCAGTTTATTTCTGCAGATTTGCCTAAAACGGCTGTACCAACGACCGTACATTGCGACCATTTGATAATTGCCCGAAATGGAGCTAAGGATGATCTTGAATATGCATTAGGACTTAACAAAGAAGTTTACGACTTTTTATCTTCCGTTTCCTTGAAATATGGAATAGGCTTTTGGAAGCCAGGAGCTGGAATTATCCACCAAGTATTACTCGAGAACTATGCTTTCCCCGGCGGAATGATGATCGGAACCGATTCGCACACAGTAAATGCAGGTGGTTTGGGAATGTTAGCTATTGGGGTTGGTGGTGCCGATGCAGTCGATGTTATGGCTGGCATGCCTTGGGAGCTTCGCTGGCCAAAATTAATAGGAGTAAAACTTACTGGAAAATTGCAAAGATGGACCTCTCCTAAGGATGTCATTCTTAAAGTTTCTGGCATCCTAACTGTTAAAGGTGGAACCGGGGCAATAATTGAGTATTTTGGCGACGGAGCAACTACAATTTCCTGCACAGGTAAAGGAACGATTTGCAATATGGGGGCCGAAGTTGGTGCTACAACTTCTATTTTTGGATACGACAAGAAAATGTATGATTATCTTGTTGCAACAGGAAGAAAAGAAGTAGGTGACCTTGCAAACGAATTAAAGGATTATTTAACTGGTGATGAAGAAGTTTACCAATATCCAGAAAAGTACTTCGATCAAGTAATCGAAATCAATTTAGATGAACTCGAACCCTACATCAATGGACCATTTACCCCAGATTTAGCTTGGCCACTTAGTCAATTTTCAAAAACAGTGGAGGAAAACAAATGGCCAGATAAGTTAACTGCAGGACTAATTGGCTCGTGTACAAACTCCTCGTACGAGGACATTTCACGGGCTGCATCAATAGCCAAACAAGCCTTGGACCGTGGATTGAAAGCAAAATCTTACTTTCTTATAACTCCCGGTAGCGAACAAATTAGATATACTATAGAACGGGACGGTTTTATTGAAATCTTCGAAAAAATTGGCGGTGTTGTACTAGCAAATGCATGTGGTCCTTGCATTGGTCAGTGGCAACGAAGCGATATTGGCAAAGATGAACCAAATTCAATTATGACATCTTTCAACCGTAACTTTGCCAAACGAAATGACGGAAATCCAAACACACACAGTTTCGTTGCCTCTCCAGAAATTGTGACTGCTTTTGCTCTTGCAGGAACTTTGAAGTTCAATCCAATTAAAGACAAACTTGTAAACGAACAGGGGGAGGAAGTTCGCTTAGAAGATCCTAATGGCTTGGAACTACCCCCAAAGGGTTTTGCTGTCGAAGAGCTTGGTTATCAACCACCAGTGGAAGATGGTTCTCAAATTGAAATCAAAGTTAATCCAAACTCTGAACGCTTACAACTCTTAAAACCTTTTGAACCATGGAATGGGAAGGATTTCTTTGGGCTTAGGTTGTTAATAAAAGTGAAAGGAAAATGCACTACAGACCACATTTCGATGGCTGGTCCATGGCTTCGTTTCCGAGGACATCTTGATAATATTTCTAATAACTTACTAATTGGTGCAGTTAATTACTTCAACGACAAAACTAATCTTGTAAAAAATTTGCTAACAGGTGAGTATCGTCCTGTACCCGAGGTTCAAAGGTTCTACAAAGCTCAAGGCATTGGCACCATAGTTGTTGGAGACGAAAATTACGGAGAAGGTTCTTCGCGAGAGCATGCAGCAATGGAACCACGTTTTCTTGGAGTTAAAGCTATTTTAGCTAAATCTTTTGCTCGAATACACGAGACCAATTTAAAGAAGCAGGGGATGTTGGCAATAACGTTTGCAAACAAGGAGGATTATGACAAAATTCAAGAGGATGATGTTATAGACATTCTCGGTTTAAAAGATTTCCAACCCAATAAGCCTTTGAAAGTGGTTTTGCACCATAAGGATGGGACAAATGATGAATTTTATGTCAACCACAGTTATAGCGAAACGCAAATTGAATGGTTCAAAGCTGGGTCTGCATTGAACTTGATAAAACAGAAACTTCAACAATTTCCGGAACTTTCTTAATTTTTGAAATACATTGGTTTACCTAAACAAAAAAGGGGCTTCTGCCCCTTCTTTGTATTGTATATATTTAATTTCAGTATTTATTAAATCAAGATTTAATCTTTAGATTCTCCCTTAAAGAAGTTAACATTAATTAAGCGAGCAGCACGAGCATCATCAACACGGCGAACTGGTGTATAATGGGGTGCTGTCAAAAGGATTTCTGGATTTGTTTCTGCTTCCTTTGCAATATTTAGCATAACCTCGGCATACTCATCCAAACGTTCTTTCGATTCTGTTTCTGTTGGTTCGACAAGCATTGCTTCGTGAACTATAAGTGGAAAGTAAATTGTCGGAGCATAAAATCCAAAATCAAGAATCCTTTTTGCAATGTCTTTGGTTGTAACTCCAAATTTCTTTTGGTAGTCTCCAGTTAGTAAAAATTCATGCATACAATATTCTTGGTATGGTTGCAAGTAAGTATTTTTTAATTTACTCAAAAGATAATTTGCATTGATGATTGCCCCTTTACTAATACGTTTTAATCCTTCGGTTCCATTCATTAATATGTAGGCGTAAGCACGAACGAAAACTAAGAAATTTCCGAAGAACGAATGGATTTTTCCAACAGTTTTAGGAATAGCATAATCCAAATGATACTTTTGCCCGTCGAATGTTATTTGAGGAACTGGTAGATATGGTTCAAGTTTACTATTGACACAAACTGGTCCAGAACCTGGTCCACCACCACCGTGTGGAGTGGAAAAGGTTTTATGTAAATTAATGTGCATACAGTCAAAACCTAATTCAGCAGGGTAAACCAAACCAAGAAGGGCATTCAAGTTGGCCCCATCCAAATACATTAACCCACCACAATCGTGAATTATTTTTGAAATTTCTATTATATCTTTTTCGAATAGTCCCACAGTATTAGGATTTGTGAGCATAAAACCGGCAGTTGTCTCATCGCAATATTTTCTAAGTTCGTCAACATTCACCCTACCATCCGATCCAGATTTTATTGTAACAACCTGAAAGCCAGCAATAACCGAAGATGCTGGGTTGGTGCCATGAGCTGAATCGGGGATTAAAATCTTTGTTCTTTTTGAATCGCCGCGGTCATTGTGATATGCTCTAATAAGCAACAATCCGGTCAATTCTCCCTGTGAACCCGAAGCAGGTTGCAAAGTAACACCAGTAAATCCGGTAATTTTATTTAAGCTTTGACCTAACTCATACATTACCTTCAAAGCACCTTGACAGGAATTTTCATCAAGATGAGGATGCAAGGCAACAAAACCATCCAGGGAAGCAACCTTTTCGTTGACTTTCGGATTGTACTTCATCGTACAAGAACCAAGAGGATAGACATTGTCTTCGATGCAGTAATTCATTTTAGAAAGTTTTACAAAGTGACGAGCTACTTCGATTTCACTTAGTTCAGGTAAATTCAATTGTTGTTTTCGACGATATCTTTCGGGCAAAATTTGTTCAGAACTGTACTGATTGTAATTAAATTTTGGAAGTGTATATGCTTTCCTGCCTTTTACGCTTTTTTCAAAGACCAACTTTTCCATTTTATTCTCCATTTTTAAAATTCAGTTTTTTCAAAGCATTCTTGGCAGCATCTTGCTCTGCTTCCTTTTTGCTTTTACCTTGACCTATGGCAACTTGATTACCTTGTATAAAAACTGCTACATAAAAAATTTTATCGTGAGGTGGACCATATTCCTTAATTACATCATATTTTGGAGCCATTTTACCTTCGGCTTGGACCTTTTCCATCAAAATACTTTTGTAGTTTTTATCTTGAAGTACATTTTCTTCTTGAAGCAAAGGAACAAGTTTTTCTACAATAAATTTTTTTGTTTGTTCCAACCCGGAATCCAAATACAATGCAGCAATCATCGCTTCAATTGCATCGGAAAGAATAGAATCTCCAGAACGATCAAAAGTTTTGGCAGTATTGAAGCTTATCAAAACAAGTTTGTCGAGTTCCAATTTCCGAGCAACAACAGCAAGGGAATGTTTGTTGACAAGCCAAGAACGCATCTTGGTCAGATCCCCCTCAGTAGAATCGGGATTTGCTTGAAACAAATATTCAGAAACGATCAAATTTAAAACAGCATCACCAAGGAATTCTAGTCTTTCATTCGATTTGTATTCATCTTTTGGCAGAAGATGAAGATAAGAACGGTGTATAAGGGCTTCTTCAAAATATTTGAAATTATGTATTTCAATTCCTAACGTTTTTTCGATAAAAAGCTTTCTTTCCTGCTGTAAATAACCATTCTCGATAGAGTTATTTGCTTCGAGCTTTAATGGGATTAACTTTTCTTTAGATGAAAATTTATGCAAATAAGAGTAAAGTAAATCGAAAAAACTTTCCACAGCTCGCAGCCAAATTAATTATTCTTCAAAGGCCTTGAAAGTTAATGTTGCATTATGTCCACCAAATCCAAAAGTATTACACAAAGCTGCGCGAATCTTTCGCTCCACTGGTTTATTCGGGGTATAGTTTAGATCGCATTCAGGGTCTGGGGTAAAATAGTTAATGGTAGGTGGAATAATCCCATGTTTTATAGCTAATACGGTAATGATACCTTCGATAGCACCTGCAGCCCCAAGTAAATGCCCGTGTTCCGACTTCGTGGAACTAATATTTATTTTGTAAGCATAATCGCCGAACAAAGTTTTAATTGCTTCAGTTTCGTTCTTATCGTTATAAGGGGTGGAAGTTCCGTGTGCGTTGATGTAGTCTATATCGTAGATAGAAATTCCAGCATCTTCAATCGCAAGTTTCATAGAACGATAAGCTCCCTCGCCTGCGGGTGCTGGTTGAGTAATATGGAATGCATCGTCAGTTAAACCAAAGCCGGCGAATTCACAATAGATTTTAGCACCGCGGTCTATTGCGTGTTCTAAAGTTTCAAGGATAAGAACCCCCGCACCTTCACCCATCACAAAACCGTCGCGATCTTTGTCGAATGGGCGGGAAGCTGTTTTGGGATCATCGTTTCTTGTGGAAAGAGCTTTCATAGCATTGAATCCACCAACACCCATAGGACAAATAGCAGCCTCGCTTCCACCGGCGATCATAATATCTGCATCACCACGTTGGATAAGCATTAAAGCATCTGCAAGGGAATGGGAGGAAGTCGCACATGCAGAAGTAGTTGCATAATTTGGTCCTTTAAAGCCCCAGCGGATGGCTATGTGCCCTGCTGCGATATCGGAAATCATCATTGGAATAAAGAAAGGAGAAATTCTATCGGGGCGTCCATTGTTTTGGTAGACAATTTCTTGTTGTTGGTGATAAGTCCACATTCCGCCAATACCCGAACCAAAAACAACCCCTACTCTTTCCTTGTTTATCTTATCTAAGTTCAAACCAGAGTCGTTTAATGCTTGGGTAGCAGATGCAATAGCAAATTGAGTAAACAAATCCATTCTTTGGACTTCTTTTCGATTCAGGTAAAGTAGTGGATCGAAATTTTTCACTTCGCATGCGAATTTTGTTTCGAAATTTGTGGGGTCAAAACGGGTAATGTAATCGGCACCACTTACCCCATCGAGCAATGATTTCCACATCTCCTCGGGGGTATTACCAATTGGAGAGATTACACCTATACCCGTAACGACCACTTTAGGGAAATTATAACGTGCCATAATTCAAACACTTTAATTGTGATTACTCGCCAACTTTTTCTTTCAAAAAGGCAATGACATCGCCTACAGTTTGAATTTTTTCGGCGTCAGAATCTTCAATGGTAATCCCAAATTCTTTTTCGAATTCCATAATGAGCTCAACTGTGTCCAAAGAGTCTGCCCCAAGGTCCTTGATGAAATTGGCGTTTTCGGTAACTTGCGTTTCTTCAACACCAAGTTTTCGAACAACGATTTCTGTAACTTTTTGTTTGATGTCTGCCATAAAATCTCCTTATATAAATGTTTAACAAAACAAAAAGAAATATTTACATAACTAAGCCACCGTCAACATTTATTACTTGTCCAGTAATATAACTTGCATCATCGGATGCAAGAAAAAGAACAACCTTTGCGATGTCCTCGGGTTCAGCTTCGCGTCGTAGAGGAATATTTTTTAGGAACATTTCTTTTTGCTCGGGGGTAAGTTTTTCTGTCATAGCAGTTCTAACATAACCAGGAGCAACAGCATTTACCAATATATTTCTCGAAGCAAGCTCCTTGGCAAGCGACTTTGTTAAGCCTATGATTCCAGCCTTCGAAGCTGAATAATTTGATTGACCAGAATTACCAATTAAACCTACAACTGAACTTATGTTAATAACTCTACCCCAACGCTGACTCATCATCGTTCGGACCAGAGCTTTTGTGCAAAGAAATGCACCTTTGAGGTTAGTATCTAAAACAGAGTCCCAATCAGTCTCGGTCATTCGCAAAATTAAGTTGTCGCGTGTTATTCCAGCATTATTAACCAGGATATCTACTTTTCCGGCTTCCTCTAAAACTTTTTGAGAAACATTATTTATTGAATCACCACAAGAAACATCTACTTGCATTACATTAAGGTTCTGCCAAAGCTCAACGTTTTCAATAAAACTCTTTTCAGGAACAGGAACAAAGTAATCCCAAGCATAGACAATTGCACCTTCGAGCAAGAAAGCTTCCACTATTGCCTTTCCGATTCCTCGGCAACCACCCGTTACCACAACGACTTTATTATTAAATTTATCCATACTCATTCAAAAATACAAAAATAAGTTTTTTAATCTTTTTTCAAGCTGGAAAGAAAATTATTAACGTCCACGGCTTTGTCTAAACCTATAATTTCACAATCGGTTACAGTTCTTTTGACGAGTCCCTGCAATACATTCCCAGCCCCTATTTCGATAAATTTTCTAACACCATCTCGATACATATTCAAAATGCTCTGAGTCCATTTAACTGGAGAGGTCAATTGTTGAATAAGAGAATCTTTCAAAGCGATGGGGTTCATTTCTGGAAAACCAGAGACATTAACATAAACAGGAACTGTTGGGTTTTTGAAGGTGGTTTGCTCGATTGCTTTAGCTAATTCCTCGCGAGCTGGTTCCATCAAAGGGGAATGAAAAGCACCACTTACTACAAGTTCCTTAACAATTTTAGCACCAACCTCTTTAAAAGCACCAACATTATTTCTTAAATACTCTGAAGAACCTGAAACAACCAATTGTCCTGGACAATTGTAGTTTGCTGGAACGACAACGTTACCATTGCCATTCAAAGTTAATTTCTCACATACATCCTCTACTGCTTTGTCCTCCGCACCAATTATAGCAAACATTGTTCCTGATGCATATTCCCCAGCACGAAACATCAAATCCCCACGCAATTGCACTAGAAGCAATGCATCTTGGAATGAAATAACATCGGCAAAAAATAAAGCAGCATATTCGCCAACGGAATGCCCAGCAGTGCAATGGTATTGAATTTGGTCCTTGATAAGCTCGAATAAACAAGCTGAGTGCAAGAACAAGGCTGGCTGAGTATACTTGGTTTTTCTTAATTCATCTTGTGGACCATCAAAACAAATTTCGCTAAGATGGTAACCTAAAATTTCATCAGCTTTGTGTACCAAGGATTTAACGACAGGGAATTCCTGGTATAAATCTTTTATCATCCCAACATATTGTGAACCTTGTCCAGGAGCAAGAAGTGAAGTTATCATATTACAAGCTCCATTTCATATAAACAGCACCCCAAGTAAAACCAGCTCCGAAGCTGGCAAGAACAATTTTGTCACCGCGTTTTAACTTACCCTCTTCCCACCATTGAGACAGGCAAGATGGAATAGTAGCGGCAGTAGTATTAGCATATTTATCGATGTTGACCATAACTTTTTCCATCGGCAAACCCATTCTCTGGGCAGTAGCGCTAATAATTCTAAGATTTGCCTGGTGTGGAACTAACCAAGAAATATCATCTTTAGTTAAATTGTTTTTTTCCATAATTTCAACAGATACATCTGCCATACCTTTAACTGCGGCTTTGAAAACCGCTTGTCCTTCTTGATGGATAAAATGTTCACGATTTTTTACTGTTTCAAAAGATGGAGGTTTTGCACTTCCCCCAGCAGCCTGATAAAGAAACTTACCACCCTCGCCGTCAATTCGCATGATATAGTCTATTATTCCAAGATCGGGATCGTCGGACATTTCAACCAAAGCAACGCTACCGCCATCGCCAAAAAGAACGGCTTGCGCACGGTCCTGGAAATCAACAATAGAGCTCATTTTATCGGCACCACAAAGCAAAACATTACGGGCTCCGCCTGCTTCAACAATTTTTGCAGCAGTAACTAGAGCAAACAAAAATCCAGAACAAGCAGCGGACAAATCGAAACCCCAAGCTTTAGGTATTCCTAACTTGTTTTGAACTACGCAAGCAGTTGATGGAAACAAATGGTCGGGTGTAACAGTAGCAACTATAATACAATCAACTTCTTCGGGTTTCAATCCTCTTCTTTCTAGGCAAAGCTTGGCAGCTGGAACGATTAGATCAGAAGTGGCTCCATTATTTGCAAAACGACGTTCTTTTATGCCAGTTCTTTCAACAATCCATTCGTCCGATGTGTCCAAATATTTTTCAAAATATTCATTAGTGTAAACATCGGGGGGAAAATAGTTTGCAATCGAAGTAATAGTCGCAGGCATATTGCTAACTCATTATTTTTCGACAAAACTTGGATTAAGGGCTCGTTCTATTTTCTTATTAATTTCTTTCTTTACTTGTTCTATTGCAGTAAAAATCATATTTTGAATTGCAATAGGTGAAGATTTGCCATGACCAATTATTACAACACCATTAACACCAAGCAAAGGGACTCCTCCGTACTGTTGATAATCCATGTCCTTCAGCATATTTCTTAGTGCGGGTTTTAAAAGAAGAACTTTGAAAGCATTAACAATACTTTTTCGGGAATAATTTCTAACTTTGGTTTTAAAAAGACCAAGAACACTTTCTGCGAATTTCAATATTATGTTACCAATTAATCCATCGCAAACAACAACGTCTGCAGTACCGAGAAGAACATCCCTTCCTTCAACATTCCCAATGAAATTCAATGAGGACTCCTTAAGTATTTTGTAAGTAGCAAGCAAAATTTCTGAACCTTTTGTTTCTTCCTCCCCAATATTAAGCAAACCAACCCTTGGGTTTTCAATTCCAAACATACTTCGGTAATAAATACTTCCCATTACTGCAAATTCGTATAAATACTTTGGTTTGACATCAATGTTAGCCCCAACGTCGAGCACCAGGGTAGGGAACTTTCCAACGGTTGGAAAGAAGGAACCAATAGTTGGTCGGCTAACACCTTCAATTCTTCCAAGAAGCACTGTAGCGGTAGAAAGCGTAGCCCCAGTATTACCAGCAGAAACAAAAGCATCAACATAACTTTCGGATAAAAGTTTAATTCCTTTATAAAGCGAAGAATTTTTCTTCTTTTTCACTGCTAATGTAGGTTCATCGTGCATAGTAACCACGTCTTCAGCGTGAACTATCGAGTAGTTAAATTTTTTGGGTTTATAATTTTTTATCGCATCTTTTATTTTTTCTTCGTCACCAACTAAAACAATTTCGAAATCAGTAAAAGGTTCTTTGTTTTGAAAAGCAAAAATTGCTCCTTGCACTTCATTTAGAGGAGCAAAATCCCCTCCCATCGCATCAACTGCTATTCTTATAAATTTTTTTTTAAGAAATTCCATGTAACTCCAAACAAAAAATTCAAAAATAAGAAAATTACACTTTTGAAATTACCTTCCTTCCATTATAATAACCACACTCGGAGCATGCCCTATGAGGAAGCTTAACAGCACCACATTGGGGACAAATGGAAGTTGTTGGAGCTACCGGCTTATAATGGGCTCGTCTTTTATCGCGACGAGCGCTCGACATTCTACGTTTTGGATTTGGCACAATTACCTCCTAAATTAATTTATTAATTAAACTTCAGTTTTTTCAACTCGTTCCAACGGTCGTCAATCTCTTCGGGTTTACTTTTTTTAGGCTTCTTGGGAGTGGCATCAGCTGAATATTGTGGATAGATATCTTCAAAATTCTTTCCACGATATTTTGGGGCAACCCTCTTCATAGGTAAACTAATTGCAAGCTCTTGGCGAACATCTTCTGAAATATCGATATACTTATCATCTTCATGGATAATATGTTCACTAGTTTCACGAAGTTCCTCGCTAATGCCTTTAGTAGCATAAAAAAGTTCGTTGTTTGCAAAAAAAGAAGAAACAATTTGTACACTGATTATTTCGGTATACTCTTCGGTTGATAAATCACAAACCATGCGTGCTTCGCATTCAGCAATTCCTTCCACAGCATATCTTTTGCCAACAATTCTAAGCTTTCCTCTAAAACGAACCTCACCGAAAAACTCTGGGAAAAATCCTTCTATTTCAGATACTGGCGAAGCAATATCGATATCATATTCACCATCTCTAATTCCTTTTACCAAAATTTTTAACATTTATTTCTTTGGTAATTAATAAAACTACAAAATTATGGAAAACGAGTAAGATAAAAAAATAAAACAAATTAATTGCACTTAAATTTAAGTTTAGCAAGCACTTAACCAAAGGTTAAATTAATCCAAAATTAATAATCTTCCTTTCTTTAAACTCAAATCCCTTTGATTGAATTTTGCACTCAAGTACTAAGCAGATTAATCATTATTTATGTATATAAAAGCTTGAAATGCAAAATTTCTTAATAAATATTTAGGACTTCGTTCGAACAGAAATTTTCTTGTCGTTTCCCAAAAATAATTTTAAATTTAGAGACATTTAAACGCAAAACAAAAAAGTCCAATACAAAGCCATTGTGAGTTAAACTTTTGAAAAATTTATGCAAAGAAACTGTATGTTCGAAAAAGCAAAAATTAATCAGTAAATTTTATTTAATTTATAACTGAGGGGATAATTAACTTAGTTAAAAAATGGAAATTGAATCAGATAATAAAAACTTGAGTATCTTTCCTCAAAGGATAGTTACAATTAAGTTTCAACCCAACTATTTTGGGGATATTGAATTTGATAAAAAGAAATTCCTTGAAAATTGCCAGAAACGAATACCCGTAATATTTACATCAAATGTTATTGGGAAAGTTGAGAAAGCCATTGATTTTGTGTACGAACTTTTTAAAGAAGACAGGCGAAATGATGGAACAATGTTTTATACTCACTTCCTGGAAACTGCTCATATCCTTTTGAATAAGTTCAAAATATACGACATTGATACAATAATAGCTGCTCTGTTGCATGACACACTGGAAGATAAAAAAGAAAAAGTTAGTTTCGAAGATTTAGCAAGGATCTTCAATAAAAATGTTGCAGAGATTGTTGAAGGAGTAACCAAAATAACATCACATTCCGAAGTTGAAAAAAATTTTCATGTAACTGTTGATAAAGAACTCACCTACGAAAAGCAAGAACTTGCGACTATTCAAAAAATTTTCAAATATGGATTAATAAACCCAAGAATATTTTTGGTGAAGTTTGCAGACAGGTTTCATAATGTCCTAACTTTATATGGCATACCAAAACCCAAAAGAAGGAAAGACATAGCAGAAGAAACTGTAAACATATATGTGAAGCTAATGAGTTCTTTGGGTTTGGTAGACCCAGCCAAGGAATTAAGAGACTTGTGCTTATTTCATATTATTGCAGAAGAACAATCGGTTGCAGAAGAAAAATACAGAAATTTAGTGGAAATACATAAATCAGAACGAGATAAATTCATTGCAATTTCATCTGCTCATAACGTTGAAGAAAAAATAAAAGGAATCTTACAATCTGTGTCCGAAAAAATCAACCTTCTTGTTGGACACAAAACTTTATACGAACTTTACGAAACTTTGGAACGTAATTCAAATAAAATTCCTTCAAACTACCAGCATTTTTACTGGATTATCGATATTCCCTCGGACATATATAGTGCCAAGATAATAGAACAAATTGAAACAAGTTTAAAAAATAAATTTGCATTCATTTCAAGTGAACAAATTTCTTCAGTTAGGGATAAATTGACCCAGGAAATTGTTCAATACTTATCTTTGGCCAAGAACACATATATTCTTCCATCGAAGGAAAGAATGGAATTGGTTTTTAATGTAACTCCATCGGGAAGTAGTAGATTTGATATTGACAAAGTGATTTTCAAAAAAGACTACCATCAAAGTTACGACGAAAGGGAATATCAAGCGTTCATTGAACTTATTGAATACTTCTACAATCAAGACGTGTCGAAGAAAATGGAATTAATATTCGAATTTGCCAAAAGAATTTACCCAAGTGAATATGTTAGCGTACGGGACAACTTAAACGATACCTACTATTTAGTACCTAATGGATTTACTATATTAGACCTAGCATTTAAAATTACACCAGATAAAGCATTCCATACAATTGGTGCTAGAATTTATGCTGGAAACGGACAATGGGAAAGCAAGTCGCTGAGTTACGTTTTAAAGAACGATGACATTTTTGAATTAATTACTGCTGGAACCCCAAGCTACGAGTTGGAAAACCTAAAACCTTACTCGCTTGTTGTAATCAACGAAGTAAGAAAGTTGCAGCAAAGATTAGAGAAGAAAGAAATACAGCCCAAACAAACAATTGTTAAAACAATTAGTATAAGAGGACTTGATAAAGTAGGAATCGGAGCTCAAATTCTCAACATAGGAAATGTATTGAATATTCCTTTGACAAAATTAAATTTTGATTTAAATCCCATTAAAATAACTGAATTCAAGGGTTCGCTAACTGGGAAATTTAACTCAGTAGATAAACTAAACATTTTTTTAATTGAAATTATGAAAATACCAGAAATAAAAGAAATAGAGGTGTTCGACGAGTAATAAAGTTTATCATCTAAACCTATTTGAACCTAAGATATCTTCTCTACTATTCCATGAATTTATTTTCTAATCAATAGCAAAAATTCAACCCAAAATAAATAATATCATTCTGTTAATCTAAATCCTAATCATTCTCTGGCACTAAAATTGTTGATTAAGAACTTGTATGAAAAGAAGTGAGAGGGAAAAATGCCAATAAATATGCTTTTGTTCAAAGAGCGTTTGCCTTTGATGCACAAAGCCTTAGATACATACACAATGAGAATCACAGCTATTGCAGAAAATATAGCTAATGTCAACACTGTTGGATATTCACCAAAAAAAGTAGTTTTCGAAGATTTTTTTAAGGAGAATATTAACCAAGTGAAGAAATTTGTAGAAAAGGAAAATAAAGTTATTTTACAGCCAGAAAATGAGATATTCGACCCAATTGTAGTCGAAGATCATGTTCCGCTTGTAGAAAGGTTCTTTTCCGGCCAATCAAATGTGAATATTGATAAAGAAATGGCACAATTAGCAGAAACACAAATTCGTTTTCGATTTGTTTCAAGGCTTCTAAAAAGATATTTTTCTGGGTTGAATACAGCAATAACTGGAATACGAGAAGCATAAATTGAGTATTTTTACTTATTATTTCAAAAAATATTTTATCTAAGTTTAGGAAGATGGAAAGCGGTTTTTTCGAAATATTCAAAATCAGTGGACAAGGTTTGAACCTCCAAAGGAAAAGACTGTCTGCAATTGCTAAAAACATTGCAAATGCTAATACAACGAAGACTCCCGAAGGAGGCCCCTACCAACGAGAAATTGTTGTTGCTCGTTCAATAAAAAAACCTGAATTCCAAAGCCAACTTGAAACTGTACTAAATCCAATCAAATCAAAACCTGAAAGTCTTGTAATTAATGAAATAATAGAAGATAGTGATCAGATAATTGAGGCAGAAACCTACAAGGATAACAGTAAGAGAATAGTCTATGATCCATCGCATCCAGATGCTGACGAAAACGGTTACGTTCATTATCCGAATGTAAACGTAGTAACAGAAATGGTTGAAATGATTTCTGCACAGAGAGCGTTCGAAGCCAACGTATCAGTGATGGAAGCAGCTAAAAATATTGCTCGAGATTCCATGGATATTTAATAAATATGGGATAAATCATGAAAGTTAATCCTTTGAATGTATATAGGCAATATGATGTTCACGAGCAAAGGCAAGTGGACAACATTCAAAAGCTGATTAACGAGAATGTTTCTAAAGTTATTCCCAAACAAAAACAAGAGCAAAAGAAAGACGAATTATCGCTTGAACTAAAAGACCATAACAAAATTATTAGCCAGCATGAACGTGAATTTTTCGTCAAAATGTTTCCTGAAAGTTCCCAAAAGATAGAAAATCATGTGCTTTTCAACAGAAATGGCAAGGTTCAATCTTATTCTTATGCAAAAGGTTTGATTATCGATGCTCGAGTATAAGGTATTATCAAAAGGTTGGTAATAATAATGAAAATTGACGAATTAATACTTCAAAGGCAATTACAACAAGAATTAATGCGTACCTCCCCAAACCAAAAAGCAAAGGAGTCCATCTACGCTGGTGAAATAAAAGATCTAGAAACTCAAAACGGAGACCAACCGTCTTTCGTCGATACATTAAAACAAATGATCCAAGAAGTAAACCAATTAAATAGAGAATCAAGACAAAAACAAGAAGCATTTATCAAAGGTGAACCAGTTGAAATTCACGACGTTATGATAGCTGCAGAGAAAGCAAAAACAAGTTTCCAACTACTTCTTGAAATAAGGAATAAATTTTTGGACTTTTATCGAGAAATAATTCGAATGCAAATTTAACCGGTAAATTATGGCAAAATCAGGCATTTTTGGTCAATTATCTACATTCCTTTCAAAATTATCGATTACCCAAAAAATCGTATTATTCGGTGTAACTTTCGCAGTGCTATTTGCTTTAATTTATATTATTGTCCAAACTAGTACCAAAGTTGAATACGCGACACTTTTCACGCAACTCGACCCAAACGAAGCTGGCAAAATAGTCGAAAAATTGAAAGAAAAGAAAATCCCATATAAACTTGAAGATAATGGAACAACGATACTCGTAGATAAAACTAAAGTATACGACACGAGGATTTCTATTGCAGCGGAAGGTTTGCCCGAAAGCGGCGTTGTTGGCTATGAAATATTCGACAAGACTAATCTTGGAATGAGCGAATTCATTCAAAAACTAAACTACCGTAGAGCATTAGAAGGGGAATTAGCAAAAACAATTAGCTCGCTAAATGGGGTTAAAAAAGCCCGGGTTCACATAGTAATGCCCGAAAAAGCACTGTTTGAAAAAGACCAAAAGCAACCAACTGCATCTGTTACAATTCAACTTGCAAATGATAATTTATTAAGTAGGTTAAATATTAAAGGGATACAAAACCTTGTTGCATCAAGTGTAGAAGGGCTTTCGCCCAATAATGTTACAGTAGTTGACCACAGAGGTAGAATTATATCAGAGTCGGATATAGATCCAAATTCGGTGTTGGGGAAAACACAATCGCAGCATGAACAGCAAATCAGAGTGGAGCAATACCTATCAAACAAAGTACAATCGTTACTCGACGGTGTATTGGGACCTGGAAACTCCGAAGTCCGAGTTTCTGCAGAATTAGATTTCACCCAAATTGAAAAAACAATAACCGATTTTAATCCAGAAAGACAAGTTGTTCGAAGTGAACAAACTATTACCCAAAGTGCAAAAACTGTAGATTCATTGCAATATCCCGCTCCCAATAAAACCGTCGACCAATCTAATACTGTAACTAATTACGAAATACCACAAACTGTTGAAAGAATTGTAAACGGAGTCGGAACAATAAAAAGAATTACAATCGGAGCTTTAATAAACGGAACTTACCAAGTAACCGAAAAGGATGGAAAAAAACAAGTTGAATACATTCCAAGAAGAGAAGAGGAAATTAAAAAATTAGAAGAAATTATTAAAAATGCTGTTGGACTTGATCCAAATCGAAACGACCAAATTAGTATTGTAAATATTCCCTTCGACACACAAGCACCTGAACCAGAAGTACTATTACCACCAACACCTTGGTATCTTCAACCGGAATATATAAGGCTTTGGGGATTGCTTGCTGCAATTCTTTTGACTGTTTTATTAATCTCCTTGTTGTTTCATTCCCGACATGTAAAAGAAACTACCAGAATTGCTATGGCCTTGCCTGAACCAAGGAGAATGATTGAAGAAGAAAAAGAAGATATACAAAGAGAACTTGAAGGCTTGAGAACTGCTGACGAGCAATTTTTGTTTCTTCCAACACAAATGCCCGAACAATTGCTTTTAACTGAGGAAACTGGAGGTGTAACCATTCCAGAAGAAACTGTTGACCTTTCAATAATTAAAAAACCAGTAATGAAACTAGCAGAAACACCAACGCTTACTGAAGAGGCAATTATGAAAAGAGAAATAAAAGAAAGAATAAAGGAATACATAGACACCAATCCAGTGGACGCTGCAAAACTAGTTCGAATGTATTTATCCCAAGAAGAGCAAGTAAAAAGGGAAATATACTAACAAAATAAATATTTTTTACATCGTTAAAAATTAAAGATGAAAAAGAGAGAATATAGATACGAAGAATTAACTTCAAAGCAAAAAGTAGCAATTTTGCTTATGTCGCTTGATGTGGACACTGCTGCAAAAGTGTTCAAGCAATTAAGTTTAGAGGAAGTTGAACAAATTGCTTTGGAAATTACCAATCTTCAAGATTTGCCTCAGAATTTAGTAGACCAAGCGCTCGAAGAGTTTTATCATTTAATGACAGCCCAAAGCTTTATGCTCGAAGGGGGGTTGGATTACGCACAGCAAATACTTGAAAAAAGTTATGGATACGAAAAAGCAAAAGAAATTGTCGAAAAAATTCGGGTTTTAACAAGCGTCCGAGGTTTTAGCATTTTGAAAAAAGCCGATCCGCAGCAACTCGCAAACTTCCTTACTAAAGAACATCCGCAAACAATTGCTTTGATTCTATCTCATTTGCCACCGGACTTAGTTGCCGAAGTACTTTCTGAATTCAACGAGCAGCTAAGAATCGATACAGTATTTCGAATTGCCAAACTTGGGAAAGTTTCCCCACAATTACTACAGGAAGTGGAGCACGTTGTTGACCAAATTGCAGAGCAAACGCTTGCACAAAACCTTGCAGTCGCTGGTGGTGCCCAATTAGTTGCAAACATATTAAATAAAAGCAATACAACTATTGCCAAATCTTTGCTCGAAAACATTGAGGAAAAAGATTATGGGTTGGCCCTTGAAATTAAACGATTGATGTTCTTGTTCGAAGACATAGTTACGCTTGATGACAGAAGTATTCAAAGGGTATTGCGAGATGTCGATAAACGCGACCTTGCTCTTGCACTAAAAGTTGCCGATGAAAAAGTTAAACAGAAGATATTCAAAAACATGAGCGAACGCGCTGCAGCGGTCGTTAAAGAAGAATTAGAATTTATGGGACCCGTGAAGCTTAAGGAAGTCGAAGCAGCACAAATGCGTATTGTAGACATTATCAAGCGTCTGGAAGAGCAAGAAGAAATTGTTATCGGTGGGCGTGGTAGAGAAGACATATTCGTGTAAAATTTTTTAGGTTAATATGAAGAAATTAAAAGTAGTATTTTTTAAAAAAGGCGTGGCCTATGAACAACCATTGGAAAATTCTATAGTTAATGATATAGTAAAAGTACTAGAAATTGAGCCTTATCAATTTCAAGAGCTAGAAAAAGAAGAAACAAACTCAGAAAAATACATCGACTACCAAAGTCTTTTCACTGAGTTCGAACAAGAAATAAGCAATACAAAGGAACAGCCCCCAAGTAAAAAAAAAATTGAAAGACCTGTCTTTGCAGCTTATTTTTCTTTAAAAAACTTTAACAAACCTACCGAGATTGATCTTTCCAAGGTTAATAAAATTGAACTTGAAACGGAAGAGTTAGAAAGTCAAATCCAATCTGCATACAACAAAGGCTTCGAAGATGGTCAGCAAGTAACCCAATTGGCTTTTGCTGAAGAGTTCAAAAAAATGGAAAATTGGGTTAAAAGAATTGACGAGGTAATTGTTAATCTTAACCGCGAATATTCTACTCAGGTATTTAATCTAAAGGAAATAATCGTTCCAGTTGCAATTAAGATTGCAAAACATATAATTAAATCGGAATTAAAAACAAATTCAAGTATAATTGAGAAGCAAGTACGTAAGACCCTTGAAATTATTGACAAAGAAAAAGTTTTTCAAGTTAAATTAAACCCCAGCGATGTAGAAATTTTAAAGATGGTTGGAAGCAATTTGCTTAAAGATCCAAAATTGGAAGGGGTCGAAATAGTTGCCGACCCCACAATAGAACAAGGAGGATGCATCGTTGAAACAGAAACTGGTAAGATTGATGCTACAATTGAATCTCAGCTAACAAAAATTGCAACTTTACTTAATAATATTTCTATTGATATGGAAGAAAAAAATGTTTGAAACTTCGAGCATAACCAAAAGATTAACTCAAGAGATTGAAAAGATAAATCCCCTGACAGTTGTTGGTCGTGTATCCAAGGTAATTGGTTTAGTTCTTGAAAGCGAAGGACCAAAAGCAAAAATTGGGGAAATATGCAACTTGGTAAACAAGGAAAGAAAAATAATTAGCAAATCAGAAATTGTTGGGTTCCGTGGAAATCAAATACTATCAATGGTACTGGGGGATTTGCAAGAGATTGAACCTGGAACACAAATTATAGCCACCGGTGAAATGTTGAATGTAAAAGTTGGGGATGCACTTCTTGGGAGAGTTCTTGACGGGCTCGGAAACCCAATCGATGGGAAGGGAGAAATCATTGCAAAAGAAAAACGCACGATCTATGCTTCTCCACCTAGCCCATTACAAAGACAAAGAATAAGCAAGCCAGTTGCTACCGGAATCAAAGCAATCGATTCATTTTTAACATTAGGAAAAGGGCAAAGAGTTGGAATTTTCTCTGGTTCCGGAGTTGGCAAGTCAACCCTACTTGGAATAATTGCCAGAAAAACAAGCGCAGACATAAATATTATTGCATTAATCGGAGAAAGAGGAAGAGAGGTTCGAGAGTTTTTAGAAAAAGACCTTGGGCAAGAAGGTTTGAATCGATCTGTTGTAGTCGTAGCCACAAGCGATGCACCTTCACTCGTTCGTGTAAAAGCTGCTTTGGTAGCAACGACTATTGCAGAATATTTCAGAGATAAAGGTTTGGATGTAATGTTTATGATGGATTCTTCCACTCGGCTAGCAATGGCACAACGAGAAATAGGGCTAACAATTGGAGAACCACCAACAACGAAGGGCTATACACCAAGCGTTTTCGCGTTATTGCAAAAAGTCATGGAGCGAGCTGGAACAAGTGTGATTGGCTCAATTACTGGACTATATACGGTGCTTGTGGAAGGAGATGATTTAAACGAGCCAGTTGCAGATACTGCTAGGGGAATACTTGATGGGCACATTGTCCTTTCCAGAAAATTAGCCTCGATGGGGCATTATCCCGCCATTGATGTCCTTGAAAGTATTAGCCGTGTAATGAATGATATTATTACAAAAGAACATAAGGTTGCAGTTTCTAAAGCAGTTGAACTTTTAGCTACATACAGAAACTCCGAAGATTTAATAAGCGTTGGAGCATATCAAAGAGGAACTAATCCTAAAATAGACCGAGCAATTTCGATGCATGATACGCTTATGTCATTCTTAAAACAAGAAATAGAAGAAACACACTCATTCGAAGAAACAATTCAAACATTAATAAGTATTACATCTAAAGTTTAAAAATGGCAAAGAAATTTATCTACAGGCTCGAAAGTTTACTCAATTTGAAAGCATTTAAAGTCAAAGAAATTGAAGAATCTATTCAAAAAGTACTACTCTACAGAAATCAAACGGAAAGTGAAATAGCAAAAAACGAAAATTATCTCGCAACGCTTAACGGACAGAGATATGGTGCATTTAAAGCAATAGAAATACAAGCGCTTAATTATCATAAGGAATATGTAAAAGAAGAAATTCGGGAACTTCGTGAGCAACTTGCAAGAATTATTGAAATAGAAAATATCTTTCGAATGAAGTTAGCCGAAGCTATGAAAGAAGAAAAAGTTTTACAAAAGCTAAAAGAGCGAGATTACGAAGATTATAAAATGCTCATTAACAAAGAAGAAACCAAATTGCTCGACGAAATTTCTATTCAAAAAGAAATGCGTAAAGATAACTACGAAAGGCTATGAACGTTAAACAGGCACTTTTAATATTGGCATTAGTCCTTGGGTCTTTAGTAATATTTTTTCTTGCTTTGCTTGGTCTTTACAAGTTTTTCCCAGAAATTTTTGGAATTAAGACAGAAGAAAAAAGAACTGAAGAAAAAATTGAAAAAATTAAACAAGACTTCAAAACTGAACCCAAGATTGTACTTTCTAAATATGAGTACGACGAATGGCTACAAAAATCTTTTAATGCATATGCTATACAAAACGAGAATTTGTTTCTTTCGAACTACAGCAAGTATTTGCAAGATTCATTAAATAAAATTGTTACTTCATATCTGCACAATCAAAAAAAACTAACTGAATATTCCGACAGTTTGAAAATGGCATACAGAATGTTAAATGAAAAAGATGCAGAAAACAAAAAAATATTAAGTCTTCTGAATCAAAAGGAAAAAGAGCTTAGCGATTTAAAGGAGCTTATCGAAACCCAACAAGAAAGCGGAAAGGCTCTAACCGATTCCGCAAAGCAAGTTGTTTACAGCACATTCGCAAAAATTTATGAAAACTCAGATCCAAAAGAAGTAGCTAAAATCATTGAAATTCTTGATGATAAGAATGCTCTTGCAATTCTAAAATCGATGAATAAGAAAAAAGCTGGCAAGATAATTGATATGTTAAAACCAGAACGAAGTGCTCAGATTCTAGAGGCTTCGTTTAAATAAAAGATAAATGGTTTGATTTTAGGAAATTAGGCAGGAAGCCAAAATGATCGCAAGGATGCAAAAAATTTTTAGTTCGAAAATTCAACAATTTGCAAATAGGAATTCTAACCAAAAGTTCAATATAAACCAATTTGACTTAAATAATGTAGCTTTCTCTAGCATTCTTTCACTTATTTTTTCTAATGTTAATAATCCATTGGAAAAGAAACTAATTGAAATTCAAGGTTCATACAATGCTGAAATGCTGAAAGCCCATTTTCCTCAAAACATTGAAAACCCCCATCTCTATTTCGAAGCTCCTAAAATAGACTTATTGTATAAAAATAATCCGGCAATAAACAAATTTAACGAACCAGATTATCCAAAACTTATTAATTCATTGGAAAGAAATGTACGATTCGAAACTAAAGTCAAGATTTTAAAGAAAGACGAAGGAAAGGCTTCGGTAATTCAATATGGCTCAGAAATAATTAAGCATTTCCCAATTGAAGACGTAACAAGGAAAGCCATATATAATAATTTGAGCAAAGAAATTAGGTCAGATAACAATAATGCTCGCCTCGTTGATAATAAATCAGAAAAAAATATAGAATCTCATAGCATACTAAATGAAAAAACAAGTGCTGCCTCCGATACTAACAAACATATAGTTTCTAACAAAATAAATGATGAATCCCCTCTTCCATACAATGCCAAAGAATCAGAAATAAATAAAGCGACAACCATCCAACAAAATTTCAAGCAAAATGAAATAAATCCATCTATTAACAATTTCCCAAAAAGTCATAAATATCAACCAGTGGAGAATAATACCCAAAGATTTTACAATAAAAACTTAGATAACAATAATGCTCGCCTCGTTGATAATAAATCAGAAAAAAATATAGAATCTCATAGCATACTAAATGAAAAAACAAGTGCTGCCTCCGATACTAACAAACATATAGTTTCTAACAAAATAAATGATGAATCCCCTCTTCCATACAATGCCAAAGAATCAGAAATAAATAAAGCGACAACCATCCAACAAAATTTCAAGCAAAATGAAATAAATCCATCTATTAACAATTTCCCAAAAAGTCATAAATATCAACCAGTGGAGGAAAATACGCAAACTGCTGAAGAAATATCAACAAAAGATACACCGTTCAGAGTAAATGAGTATAAAGATGAAAGCAATGCTAATGAAACTCTAACTGCAAGTCACTTTCGATCCCACGAGATTAGGGAAGGAGAAATGATTTCACCGAATACTTACAAACCTTTACCCATACGAATTAGCGAAATTCCATCGAAAGTGGCTTCATTAGTTCAAAATTCAAATGATACACCAATAAAAGCTGAGATTGTATTACATCCTAAATGGCTTGGTACAGTTATTGTTGAAATGAATGTAATAGAGGAACGAATAGAAATGGTGTTCAAATCGGAAAATAAAGAAACCTTGCGAATGTTGGAAACTCAGGTAAACTTTTTAAAAGAAAAGTTACAAAATCTGGGCTTCGAAAAACAAAATTACACTTTTCAACATCAATTAGAGGAAAAAGAAAATGGATCTGGTTGGTTTTCGAACAAACAAAGTAAGCAAGAGGATGAAGAACTTAAAAGGCAATTTCTTCATTCATTTTTGAGACTAAGAAATCAAAATCAAAATTTCGAATTAAATAAATGGTGGGGAGATGATAACCAACATTAATTCCACTTCGAATTACTCAATTTCTAATTCATCTAACTCAACAAAAGCAAGTAACATTGGGAAAGATGAATTCTTGAAGTTGCTATTAATTCAATTAAAATCACAAAATCCTATGAAACCACTCGACAATATGGAATTTGCAACTCAACTTGCACAATTTTCCTCACTCGAACAGTTAACAAATATTCGAAGCGTAATTGAAAATCAATCAAAAATATTCGAATCTCTTGCACAAGCACTTCAAGGTACTGCTATGAGTTCAGTACTTGGTGAATTAGGTACAGTTTATAGCAACAAATTCTTCTTTTCAGGAGAAAATGAACCAACTATCGAATACTCTTTGGACTCGAATGTACAAAATGGCGAAGCAACAATCAAAGACTCCACCGGTAGAGAAATACGCAGAATTCCGCTTGAAGCAACATTGCTAAAAGCAGGTGAGCATCGTTTGAAGTGGGATGGCAAAGATAATAACGGGAACACTGTTCCAAAAGGTGAGTATTCAATTCAAATCGTTGTTTCCAACTTCAACGGGAGTACATTCAACGTTTCGACATATTATTCCGGAAAAATCGAAGCAATCAGATTTAAACCAGAAGGAACAATGTTAGTTATCGATAATATCGAAGTCCCTTTGAAAAATTTGATTTCTGTTAGGACTAAAGTATAGGTGTAATATGGAAATCGAGGGAATTCGTCTTCCTTTTGTTCCAATTGGTGGTGTCGAGGCTTTAAAGAAATCATCAACACAACCAATACCCAAGAACCGAAGCGGCTTTCAAGAACTTTTCGAAGCTGAAATTTCTAGCCTAAAATTCTCTGCACATGCAAAAGCACGTTTAGCAAGTCGGGAATTGAACCTAACGAACGAAGAATTAACAAAGTTGGAAAAAGCTGTCTCTAATATTGAAATGAAGGGTGGCCGCGACAGCCTTGTTATTTTTCCCGACAAATCTTTCTTAGTTTCAATACCGAATCGAACAATAATAACAGTATTCGCAAACAGCAATCTTGAAGAACGCGTAATTACAAACATTGACAGTGTAATATTCGATTTTTAATGGAGCCGGACCTTGCCCGATGGCAGGAAGCTCCATAAAACTCCGAACGACTGAGGAGAATAATTTAAAAAAAATATTAACAATTTTATGGAGGAAACATGGCAATATCAAGATCACTTTTTATCGGAACAAGCTCGCTTCGTAGCCATCAACGCAGGTTCGACGTTATTGCAAATAACGTCGCAAACGTAAACACAACTGGCTACAAAGCTTCTCGAATTAACTTCGTCGAACAATTCAATCAAATAATTACTCGCGGACGGGCTTCCAGTATTGTTGAAGGACGAGGTTCTGGAGGTTACAATCCCTTGCAATATGGTCTTGGAGTGAGAGTTGGCTCAATCACACCTGATCTTTCTCAAGGTATTATCGAAACTACCAATAGACCTTTGGACATGGCAATTCAAGGGGATGGATTTTTTGTTTTTCAACTTAATGGAAGACAATTCTATTCACGCTCAGCACCAATCACTCGAGACAGTGAAGGCTTTCTTGTCGATCCCACAACAGGTGCGATACTTCAGGGATACAATGTCAATCGCAATACTAATGGATTTATTGTTTATGATGCAAACGGAATCAGTTCCTTAAACAAAGTATTAGATAATCTTCAAATCTCAAACTTAACTGTTTCGCCACCAAAACAAACTCAAACAATTAAAGTAACTGGAAACCTTAATGCTGACGCAAGCCAAAATAGTACTGCAGTATCCAGTTTAACAATCTTCGACAATTTTGGAACTGCTCATAACTTAACATTTACCTTTACCAAAACAGCTAATCCAAACGAATGGTCTATTTCCGCTGAAATTGATGGAAATGCATTAACTCTGGGAGCAACAACAGTAACTTTCAATGCTGATGGTACAATCAACACCCCTAATTCCTTAACAATTACTGCAGGTAATTTAAACACTGCTCTTGGACAAAATTTATTCGACGCAACTACACCTAAAGATATTACCGTTCAACTTGCTCCAACGGGGAACCTATTGCAAGGAATCACGCAATTTTCTGGATTAAATACAATCTCTTTCCAATACCAAGATGGATACGCCCTTGGTGAACTTGCCAACTTGAACGTGGATGATAGTGGAAAAATTTGGGGTTCGTTCACAAATGGAAGAACCGAGCTTTTAGGTCAAGTAGCTTTAGCTAAATTTGCTAACCCAAATGCTCTAACCAGAGAGGGGAATAATATGTTTGCAGTTGCACCTGATAGCGGATTACCATTAATTGGTACTGCTGTTGATACCTTTGCTTCAACTAGAATATTTTCTGGTGCTCTAGAGCAATCAAATGTTGACCTAACTGAGCAATTCACTAATATGATTACAACTCAAAGGGCTTTTGAAGCAGCAGCAAGAACAATTACTATTACCGATGTTATGCTTGCTGAAACAAACAATTTGAAACGATAAGTTTACCTGAATTAAACTTGTAAGCAAATTATTTTCAAAAGGGCAAAAGGCAAAAGCCTTAAGCCCTTTTTTTACTTAAATATTAGACATTTCGTCAAGGTAGAAAAATTTTTTTTTCTTTTCACATTTCATCTTATTCTATCCTATAAATAAAAGCAACTTGGTTTTTATTAAATTTTGGGTTTAATTTAAAAAGTATCCAATCAGCTAAAGAAGGATCTATTTTGGTCAATAAAACAAGCCTTTTGTTTAGAATCCTTTCTGATTCTAATTTAAGACTGTCAAGCTCGTATCCGCTGCTGTAAAATATAGCATAATTTGGTGCTTGTTGTGAATAAGCAAATTTTTTTAGACTGTCAAGTTTTGAAATTTCAACAATTGGAGTTCCATACTTGTTCAAGTAAAACTTTGGAGAAAAGAAAGTACCCAGACTTCCAGTAACTTGGTAAACACCCTTTACATCATAGATTTTTGAAAGGTAGTAAAGAGCTTCGCATCGTGTTTTTTTTCCATAATTTAGAGAAAAGACAACAAGAAGTGGCAGGTTCATAAACCAAAATAGTATAAAAACTAGTTTAAACAAATTTTGCTTTGAACTGAAAATTCTACCTTCTCTAATGTAATTAAGGAAATTCGCTAAACCAAAAGAAAAAACAAAAGGAACAATGGGTAGAATAAAGCGCTCTTGCTTGTTTGGAAAAATTGAATGAAGAATGAAAAAGGAAATAATTGGTAAAGCAATATAAATGTATTTCGAAAAATCCTTAACAAAGAAATATAGAATATATATGCTTAAAGGAAAAGTAAAAACACCAAGTAAAAGAAGAAGATATCGATAGATAGGTCCTGTAGTGTAATCTCCGCTGTGGGTTAAATTATAACGAACATATTCAATAAACGAAGCAAAAGGATAGCCCCAAGCAAAAATATCGACAGAGCCTTGAATGAGAAAAGCAAAAAAGAGAAAAGACAAGGCAAAAAACAAACCAAATTTAAATTTCTTTTGGAAAATCAAAATCAAAAAAATCGTTCCAGAAATTATAAGTGTTTGATAACGAAAAGCAAAAGCGAGAGCAAAAAATAGTCCCGAAATAACAAAATAGCGCTTTTCATTTGGAGATTTTAAAAAAAAGAAGAAACCTATTGCCATAGGTGGGATACAAACCATTTCAATTAGGTTCCTAACAGAAAGAAATGGGATAAACCAGAGAAAGGGCAATAAAATTGTGGTTCGAAATGCAATTTGCTTTTCAAAAAACAAGGACAGAATTTTAAAAATAAATATTGGAGTTATTATAGAATAAACTGAATGTAGAAACCGAACTACCAACATTATACTTTGTGGGTCAAACACCCCAAGTTTGTAAAGTAACTTGAACAAAACATAATGCAACAATGGATAGAAGATACTATGGGCATGGGGAGTAGTCCTACTGTTCCAAATATCTGGATTATTAATAACAGCCCAGGGCTGTTCAATTGGGCCAAAGTGGTCATCGTGCATCCCGTAACCACGGGAAAAAAAGACTGCAGGTAAGTTTGCAACAAAAGTTAAAACAAAAATCCACAATACTGGTTTTTTTATCAACCTATTTTCAATGCTCCTAAAGGCTTGTACCGCTTGTATCATTGAAGAGTGAAAGATTTTCTTTTGGATAGTTTAAATTAAAATATTTATAGCATAGATGAGTAGCCACTCTTCCCCGAGGAGTCCTTTGCAAAAAACCACATTGAATAAGGAAAGGTTCGTACACCTCCTCTATTGTACCCGGCTCCTCGCCAACGGAAATTGCAATTGTGTTGACACCAACTGGGCCACCATTAAACTTTTCAACAATAGTTAAAAGAATTCTTTTGTCCATCTCGTCGAGACCAAACTCATCTACCTCTAATGCTTCCAATGCTTTAAGCACAATAGGATAAGTTACAACACCATCACCGAGGACTTGAGCGAAATCTCGAGTTCGTTTCAAAAGCCTGTTGGCAACTCGTGGAGTACCGCGCGAACGTCGTGCAATTTCTAATGCCCCATCATTTTCAATTGGTACTCTGAGTAATTTAGCAGAACGAATGACAATTTCCATCAAATCCTCAGGAGGATAATAATCCAATCTATTTAGAATACCAAATCTTGAGCGAAGAGGTGCAGTTAGCAAACCAGCACGAGTAGTTGCTCCAATAAGTGTGAATTTAGGTAATGCAATTTGAATAGTCCTCGCTGCCGGACCAGAATCAATTACAATATCGAGACGAAACTCTTCCATTGCAGAATAAAGGTATTCTTCGACAACGGGAGATAACCTATGGATTTCATCAATGAACAAAATTTCTCCCTCTTGTAAGTTTGTCAGAATGCCTGCAAGGTCGCCAGGCTTTTCGATAACTGGGCCAGAAGTAATTCTAATTTTTGCCTGCATTTCATTAGCAATAATAATAGAAAGAGTAGTTTTCCCTAAGCCTGGAGGTCCAGTAAAAAGAATATGGTCGAGCGGTTCGACGCGAGCTTTTGCGGCTTGAATGAAAATTTTTAAATTTTCAACAATTTTTCTTTGTCCTGTAAATTCAGAAAAGCGACTAGGCCGTAAAGTCGCATCCAAATCCTCATCTTTCTTTGAAACTGATAAAATATCCGAATTTCTTTTTTCTTTATTCATTTTTCTTATTTATCTCAAATTTCAACTTTTTAACTGGGCAATGTCTTATATCGTCATATATACAATCTTGCTTGCAAGGAATAACGTAGAGTCTTGGAATTGCAGTTGGGTACATTGATTTAATCTCGTTTACAATTTTTTCCTCGATTTCAAAAGCTTCTAATAGTGTAAAATCATAAGGAAGGACAACGTCAATTTCTACAAAAATATCCTTTCCAGATTGGCGAGCATAAATATTTTTGAATTCACATAAACTTTTGAAATTCTGTGCAATTACAGAAAGTATATCGTAATGAAACTTTTCTGGCAAAGTTCTATCGAGCAGCTGGTCGATTGATTTTTTTCCAAATTTAATTGGAATCCTCATTGCAAAGGCAACAAAAATCAATGCCCCAATAGAATCACCAATTCTTGCAGCTTTTGGAAATCCTAGATTATTGAGCAATAGACAAATTACAAGACTAAAAATTACACCTAATTCTATAAAAGCATCGTATTTCCATAATTCAGCATCAAAACGTAGAATTGGTAATTGAAAATTTTTGTAGTATCTTAATAGAGTTAAATACATCCAATACATAAGTGCCGAGGAAAAAACAGAGAAGAAAATCAAGTAGTAAAAGTTTCCAATAGGTGATATCTCCCCAAAAGAAACAAATGCTTCGTAAAGAGTGTATAATGCTATAATGGTTATAAGTGCTGAACTTACAAAAATCCCCAAGCTCTCGTATTTACCGTAACCATAATTAAAAAACGAATCGGGCTCCCGTCTGCTATGATCAACTGCAGTCATAAGTATTGCAGAGTTTACAATATCTGTTAAAGCAATTAACCCATTAGTTCTGTAAAAGAGCGATTCTTCGAGCCAGCCAAGAGCAAATGTAGTTAGAGCAATAAGAATTGAAACGAAGAAAGAAATGCGTGCAACAAAAGTGGGAGTGTTCGGATTGAAAAACGATTCACTTTTCCGTTTTGGTAATACTACTTTTTGTTGCATATAGTTAAAAAATGCAAATTAACAAGAAATGCAAATTAAGTAGGATACCGAAGAAAATTAGGAAATAGAATTTTCTTAGATTTTTCCGGATTAATATTATGCACAAAAATTAATCTATTTCGAAAAATATTAATTATGGTTTTCTTCCCATAATTAACACCAAAGACTAAATCGAAACACTAATAATTAACCTTCTTTATTACAAATACTTGAATAAACTTTGAGTGAAAAAAATTTTTAAATTTTCAAAAAAAATATACTAACTTTTTCGAACTAAATTCGTAATTTTAATTTTTTTTGTTTTCTGATGATAAAAAATTCTGAATATATTCGTAATGGCTTGTTTAAAGAAATAATTGACAACTTGCCCTCGGCTATATGCATTAAAGAAGCAAAAAATCTTAGGTGTATTTACTTTAATACCGCTTTTGCTAAATTAATCAAAAGGACTTCGGACCAAATTTTAGGGGAAAAAATAACTGATATAATCGACAAAGAAAACGCAATACGATTTGAATTATTAGATCGAAAAGCTTTAGAAACAAAATCTTCTTTAAAAGAAATAATTAAATTTAGTTTTAATCCTGCACAATTTGAAATAATTGAGCTTCATAAATTTCTAATCCAGAATCCCAATAGCATGGAAATTGATTACATAATTGATTTTTACCAAAAAGTTACAAGGGAATTGACTGCCGATGAAATATTGAGAGAGACGGAGTTGCTTTATTTAAAAATATTAGAATACCTTCCATTAGGTATTATATTAATGCGGGCAGATGATTTTTCAATTTTCGAGGTAAATCCTCAATTTTTAAAAATGTTCGAACTGGATTTAGACCAAGTAATTTACAAATCGATATTTGACCTTCCATTTTGCAAAGACAAAGACAGAATCCAAGAGTATTTATTAACCGCAAAAAAATTCAATTCTCCACAACAATTTGAACTTCAATACTGTTTTCCCAACGGGAAGAAAGCTGATTTTATTCTTCACTTTAACTATCTACAATATCTTCAGCAGGAGTCGTGGTTTTTAATAATTGTAACGGATGTCTCGCCAATCCAAGAAGCAAATCGAGAAATTATTTCCTTTATCCAAAAGGAACAAGAGTTGAATACTTTGAAAAATAGGTTTATTTCATTGATTTCGCACGAGTTACGAACTCCTCTCACTGCCATTATTCTTTCAGTTGATTTATTACAGAGATTTGGAAATGCAATACCCAATGACGAAAAGGAAAAACATTTCGAGATTATTCGAAATTCAGTTCAAACAGCTGTTAAGCTAATAGAAAATTCTTTGCACTTGGATAAGTTAACCCAAGGTAATTTAATTATTACTCCCAAAGAAATTAATCTAAAAAAATTCATAGAGGAAATAATTGAAAGAAACAAGCAATTATATAATTACAAGAATTTGATTATTATGCAAATGCCACATGAATTCGAAATAGAAACAGATGAAATTCTTTTGGGATTGATATTTGACAATTTATTAGGTAATGCCATAAAATACAGTCCTTTTGAAAAGCCAATATTTGTTCTTGTTAATCAATATGAAAAATCCTTTGTTTTCAAAGTACAAAATTTTGGAGAACCAATACCCAACACCGAAATAACCAATTTATTTAATCCCTTCTTCCGAGGAAGCAATGTAGGTGCAACAAAAGGATTTGGATTAGGTTTGAGTATTGTAAAGAAAGCTGTGGAAACTTTGAAAGGATCAATAAGTGTTGAAAGTTCAAAAGAAACAGGGACAATATTTACACTTACATTACCATTAAAGCAAACTTCTTAAATTTCAATTGCACTTTCAATAATATTTAACTGCTCTTTATTATGCATGGAAAAAGAACCCGTCGCAGGGGATGAACTTTTTGGCCGACCAACATAATGCAAACTTAGACTATTTGGAAGAATGTCCGATAGGTTTTCCAAAATAAAATTCCAAGCACCCATGTTTTGCGGCTCTTCTTGGAACCAAACAAGTTTTTGACTTTTAGGGTATTTGGCAATAATATTAATAAGATGATTTTTGTTCAATGGATAAATTTGCTCGACCCTAATAATTGCAATTTTCGATCTATCAACTTTCTTCTCTCTTAAGAAGGAGATTAAATCCCAATAAATTTTCCCAGAGAGTAAAATTATTTTTTCAACATCATTTGGACTTGCAACTTGGTCATCAAAAATTTCTTCAAACTCACCTTTAACCAGCTCAGAAATTGATGATAATGCATAAGGATGCCTTAGCATGCTTTTTGGAGTCATCAAAATTAATGGTTTCCTAATAAACATATGTCTTCGCAGAATATGAAAGTAATTTGCCGGCGTGGTTAAGTTTGCAACTATCATGTTGTTATCAGCACACAACTGTAGAAATCTCTCCAAACGTGCACTTGAATGTTCAGGACCTTGTCCATCATAACCGTGGGGTAAAAGTACAATTAAATTAGAAGTTTTACCCCATTTCTTTTCTCCTGCAGCAATGAACTGGTCAAAAATTGGTTGGGCAACGTTTGCAAAGTCTCCAAATTGCGCTTCCCAAAACACAAGGCTTTTCTGTGCTGTAAGACTATAACCATATTCAAACCCAAGAATTGCAGTCTCGGACAAGGGACTATCGTATATTCGCAACTTTCCTTGGTTCTCGGAAATGTTATTCAATGGAAAATATTCCTCTTCGTTCTCGTAATCAACTAAAACAGCATGGCGTTGGCTAAAAGTACCTCTTCGGGAATCTTGACCAGAAAACCGAATATTAAAACCATCCAACAAAATCGAACCAAAAGCAAGAGCTTCAGCAAATGCCCAATCAATCAAAGAATCTAAACTTGCAATTGCTTGTTGTCTCTTTTTCAAAAGATTTAGCAACTTCGGATTCAAATGAAAACCATCTGGAACTACTGTTATAGCTTTGCCAACTTTTTGAATAGTTTCGAAAGATACAGAAGTTCGGAATTTTTCAAATGGGTTAAATTCGACAAAAGTCTCCTCAGATTCTTTGATTTCTTTACTACTTTTAAGCTTTATATAAGAATTTTGTAAACGCTCTTGACATTCCCTTGCAAATTGTAGTGCAGTTTCTTCTCGAATAATACCTTGTTTAATAAGTTTTTCTTTATATGTTTCACTTATTGGGGGGAGAGAACGAATTTTTTTATAAAGCAGCGGTTGAGTATATGTTGGTTCGTCGGCTTCGTTATGTCCATACTTACGATAGCAAAGCAAATCAATAATTACATCTGTATTGAATTTCTGGCGATATTCGTAAGCAAAAATAGCCGATTTAGCCACTGCTTCAGGATCATTTCCATTAACGTGCAAAATTGGTACTTGAATTCCCTTTGCAATATCAGTTGCGTAGTAGGAGGATCGAGCTTCGGTTGCTGGTGTTGTAAAACCAAGCTGATTATTGATAATAATATGAATAGTTCCGCCATTTCGATAACCATGTAGCTGCGAAAGATTGAGAGTTTCGGCGACAACACCTTGTCCTGCAAAAGCTGAATCTCCATGAATAAGAATTGGTAAAACTTTTGAATGGGATTTATCATTAAAATTGTTTGATAAAGCACGAGCAATACCTTCTACCACTGGGTTAACAAATTCCAAATGGCTGGGATTTGGAGAAAGTATTACGGGGATTTTCTTCCCTTCTAGAGAAACAAAAGTTCCTTCCGCACCCAGATGATACTTAACATCACCACTTCCCCAGAAAGAATTTGGATCAACATCGTCTTCAAACTCTTTCAATATTTCCTCAATTGGCTTTCCAATTTCGTTAGCAAGAAGATTCAACCTACCGCGGTGAGCCATTCCAACTACAATGGTGAGTAGTCCATCACGTGCAGCCAACTGGAAAATCTTGTCTATTTGGACAATTACTGATTCACCACCTTCGAGAGAAAATCTTTTATGCCCAATGTATTTGGTATGCAAAAAGTTTTCGAACTCTTCGGCTTCAATTAATTTTTTCAAAAAAAATATCTTATCATGGTTCCTGAATTCTGGAAAACCTTCAAGTTCCAATCTTTTCTTTACCCAATCTTTTTTTTCAGGGTCTTGAATATGCATAAATTCGTATCCAATGCTACCGCAGTATGTATCGCGAAGCCTTTCGATAATCTCGCGCAAAGGCAAATTATTATTTTCCCAAAGATCCTCGGCGTGGAAGACTCTGTCCAAATCCCAAAGTGTAAAGCCATAATAAGCAGGGTCGAGTTCGGGATAATAATAAGTTGCGTATCCAAGGGGATTTGTTGTAGCAAGCAAATGCCCCCGAACTCGATAGGCGTTTATCATCAGCTCCACGTGGGCACTTTTTTCAATTATTTCTTCTTCGTCGATCTTTCCGAATTTATTTATTGGTGTCGTATCTACTTGCCAGCGCACTGGTTCAAAAGGAATATGCAGGGTTGCAAAAATTGAATCATAAAATTGTTCACCACCAAGAAGAAGTTCTTGGATGTAAGATAAAAACTCGGCAGATTCTGCGCCTTGAATTATTCTATGGTCGTAAGTATTGGTAATTGTTACAACTTTGGAGATTGCAAGGGTAGTTAGAACTTCGGGCTTAACAGCCTTGAATTCTGTAGGATAATCGATGGAACCGATAGCAATAATAAGAGACTGCCCACGCATCAATCGCGGATTGGACATTGTTGTGCCAATCATTCCAGGATTGGTAATAGTTATGGTAGTATTTTGAAGTTCTTCTACTATAATCTTTCCTGTTCTAGTTCTAGCAATCAAATCGTCGTAACTTTGAACAAACTCGTCGAATTTAAATTTTTCCACTTCTTTTAGATTCGGAACCATGAGCATTCGTGAACCATCTTTGCGAACTAAATCCACGGCAAAACCAAGATTAATCGAATTGCGGTGCAACCGAAAGGCCTTGCCATCCATTCTAATGAAAGCATCGTTCATATGGGGGAACTTACGCAAAGCCCTAATAATTGCCCAGGTTATAAGATGTGTAAATGTAATTTTGTTAAGTTTAAATTTTTCAAGATGTTTGTTGATAATTCTCCTATTTTCGTCAAGAACTTTTACAGGAATTGTCCATACACTTGTTGCGGTAGGAACAGAAAGACTGAGTTCCATATTATCGGCAATTTTTTCTTGAATAGAACTTATCTGGATCAATTCGTCTTGCTCAGAACTTTTAATATCTTCAAGAGTTACCTTGGGTAGATCAATGTATCCATTAATTTGCTCAATGAAAGATTCAACTTTAGGTTCGTATGTTATTTGCTTGTTACCATACTTATTTTTAAAATATTCTTGCCATTCAATTGAAACGCTATTGGGATTATGCAAATATTTTAAATACAATTCAGATTCGTAAGCTGAATTCAAATCAATCATATTACAACTCTTTAGATTTTATGTAAATTCAATGACGATAAAATATTCCAAAATTGTAAGAATGAATTCCTAAAGAATACAAAAAGAAAAAAATTAGTCGAAAGTGAATTAATCGTTAAAGGAAAAGAAAACAGTTATGCGAATATTCCTGTCGTATTCTGGATAAATTGGCAAAAGATAATAGTTTGCAGAAATTATATTACGTATCGATAAATTGACAAAAGCGTTTCCAAGTTTTGCAGAAGCAAAAACATTTAGACCGTTTGTTTGCCATTGTCTTTTGTTCTCAAATTCAATTGGAAAATTGTAAAGTGGATGGAAATACAAACCTTTGAAGGGAGAAAATAATTCAAACTCTAAGCCAAGGTCCAAATAACTTGAACCTCGAACGAACCGATAAGCTAAGTTGACAGAAAGAATTAATTGTGGTAGCCAATCCAGAGCAGTATTATCAGCCAAAAAGAAGATTAAATTCGCTTTTGAGGTAAACTGCAATGGCTTAACAATGTAAAGATTAGAAAGAAAATTGGCACCCATCACTTTTAAAGGTCTTTTTTGTAATATTTTGAATGAAACAATGTTCCCAACGCTGTCTGATTCGTAGTCGTAGAAGGAAAAGCTTTTAATGTTTCGCGCATAGACTTCAGAAGAGAAAGAAATTCTTTCGTCGATATTTTGGTAACCGACTATTAATAGTTGACTATTTTCGAAAATGTTAAAACTATTCTTCTTTGAAAAAGATAAATCAAAATAAAATTTCGAGGAAGTATCAAAATTCAATTTGAAATTAGAACCAAGAGCATAATCGGTACTTTTGGAACTTGTACTTATTCTTGCACCAAATTGAATTTCAGCATAATTTCCAAAATTTTTATTAAATATGGTATAGACATTAGGCAAGAATTCTTTCCTTTGCTCGATAAATAGCCACTTGTTTTGATTTGGTTTCTCTATTTCTGTGCCTAAAAGAATCTTATACTGAGGTTTACAGATTGTGAACTTCGAATTGAAAACAAATTCGTTGGAAACGTTGGAAGAATTTTTGTCCACATTGAAATAATCTGCAAAAAAATTCTCGAATTCGAAATTTTGTTTTGAAAAAGCAAAACGAAAGCCCCCATCGGAATAAATAGAAGAATCAAATGTAACAAAATAGAAGTAGTTCAAAGCAAGTTCATGTTGGTAAATACCTTTATTCAGATTTTCATAATTCACAGTGGAAAAAGTATTGTCGAAAAGGATTTCAGATTTTTTAGGATTTATACCACCGTATAGATTGTTGTTTAAATTTGTATACAGGTAGTTTATTCGAAAATTGAGTCTGGGGGCTCCAAACCAACTAATACCAGAAGATATACTCCATCTATCAGAATTAGCATTAGAGTATCTTCCGGCAGACCAATATCTCTGGTAAGCAAAAAAGAAATTGAAATTTCTGGCAACATTTTGTGCAAATATACCACTTGAACCCAAATACTCATACCCACCTTGCCCAATCCAAATCTGTGTGTAGGGGAATTTTGTGTTAAAAAATCTTGGTTTAAAATTTAAAACTAATCCGTTCGAAGTTTTTGATAAAATTTGCGCAACACTACCAGAAAGAACTTCAATTTTATCAACTAAGAGCAAAGGAAAAAATTCGAAAGAGGAAAAAGAATAAGGCAAAACTGAATGTGAAATTGTGCCTTGCATCAACGAAGGGTTAGAAATTATACCGTAATCATTTAAAAGGGGTGAATATCCCAATGTCCCAAAGCCGAGAAATTTATGGCTTGTTTTTCTTTCGATAATTTCATAAGGTGAAAGGGCATCGTATTTTACTATGTCAAATTTGGTGATTCCTTTGTGGATAAGCCAACTTGGAAAAGTACCAAAATGTTGGTTTGGAGAGTAAATTAACAGTGTATCATTAATATCAGCCTTGCCATTAGTATTATTACTGTCTTGGGAATAAACAAAGGAAGTAAAAGTAAATAACGATAAAAATGTTAAAATAAATTTTTTCCTGATATTCTTCAATTTCTTCTAGATAAAACGATAGTGCTTGCGAACTGGTTCCACAATTTTCCATACACAACTCAACCCTGAAGGGAATGTAACAAAATCCCCTTTTCCAATTTCTATTTCCCCATCATCGGTTTGAACAATTACCCTACCATCCAAAAAATAGCATTGTTCGGTTTCGTCGTAGTACCAGTCGAAGGTGGAGACTTCTTTTTCCCAAATAGGCCAATTATTAATATCCTTTTTATTTATTTCCTCTTCAACTAATTTTTCAACTTTAATCTTTACCATACTAACTCCAAATAATTATAAAGAATTATACACTTTATAAATACAAGTATCTTGAATAAAATCGATTCCATTTTCTTCGGCCAAATCTTTTGCTTGATTGTTTACAATACCTTCCTGAAGCCAAATAACCTTTATGTCGCCGCGTACTTTTTTCCTTTCTACTGCTTCTTTGACAACATCTAAGCAAAAATCTGAGGGACGGAAAACATTTAGAATTTCGATTTCATCCGGCAAATCGTTAATATGCTGATAAACTGGAATTCCTTCGACTTGGAATTTCTGGGGATTTATACCAACAACGTCGTAACCATGTTTTTTTAAAAAAACAGGTATGGTATGCGCAACTTTTTCAGGGTTTTTAGAAAACCCATATACTGCTATTTTCTTGTATTTTTGAAGATATTCTTTAGCTTTATTATCCATTAAGATTTTCTCCTTTTTTGGTGGACAAAATACCAACAAAAACCTCTACGGCTTTAGAAATACCACTAATTAAGCGCGAGGTGGTTTGCAGTGGTGGGGCAACCTTTTGGTATACATATTTAGACAATTGAGAAAAAGGCTGATAGATTCCTTCGATTTCATTAACTTTTTGGTCAAGATTTTGGAATGAGTTTTTAATTTGGATAGAAGCATTATCTAAATTCGAAAGTGAGACTTCCAGTTTAGATTTAACATCACTTATGTCATTGGAGACATCTTTCAGAATTACTTCGATATTTTTGGAAAAGTTTTGTATTTCAAGCAGGGTCGATTTAATAAACTTATTTAAAGAATTAAGGTAAAAAATCAAATAGATTATGAAAACGCCAAGCGAAAACAAAACAAAAATAAGAACACCCTTCAATATGAAATTGAGTTCCATAATATTTCCTCGCTTTATTTGCTATTGGTTGAACTCGCTTTTAAAAGCTTCTACCCCAGCTTTTGCAGCATCTTTTAATTGCTCGATCTTTCCTTCGACATTTTCAGAAACTATTTTTGCCTTTTCTTTAGCGTCTACAATGATTTTCTCTGCGTTTTCTAAAATTTTTTGGGCTTGTTCTTTTGCTGCATTAATAATGTTTTGTGCTCTTTGCTTACCTTCGTTAACGGTTTGCCAGACCTCTTGATCGACCTTTTGTTGAACATCAGCAAAATAATTCGAGGCTTTTTGATACAACTCGCTTGTTTTGTCTGCTATTTCTTGTCGAAGTTCTTTCCCACTTTTGGGAGCAAGGAGCAATGCAATAATAGCACCTACTGCTCCACCAAGAATAGAACCAACAAACAACCCTTTAAAATATTCATTCCCCTCGCTGGACATATTGGCCTCCTTAATTTATTTTGAATTAGGGTAAATAATTTCTTTATCTTGTGCTTCCAAAATTAATTCAATAAGTTCACGCACTGCACCGTTACCACCATTATTACTACAAATAAAGTCGACTTTATCCTTAACATATTTTAATGCATCGGCAGGGCAAGCAGAAAATCCTACATTTTCGATTACTTGAACATCATTGATATCGTCGCCAATATAAGCTACTTCATCGAGTGTTAGATTTAAATCTTCTACTAAATTTTGCAAATCTTTCAGTTTGTTTTTTGACCCCAAAATTACATGGTCGATGCGTAATTTCATTGCTCTTGCAGTTACAATTTGTGTGGTTTCAGTAGTAATTATAGCAGTTTCGATCTTGTAATGATGGAGCAATTCGATGCCCATTCCATCACGAATGCAAAATGCTTTTAATTGCTCACCATCCTTGGAATAATATACCTTGCCATCAGTTAAAGTCCCATCAACATCCATGACCAAAAGTTTTATCTTTCTTAGCTTTTCATTATCAATAATTTTCATAATTTCGTTTTTGTTAAATTGCAAAATTAAAAACAATATAGATTTTCTTATGAGAAAATTATTTTATTATTCATTTTTATCTTTCATATTTTCACAATTTATTTATTCTCAAGAACTTACTCCAAAGCAAACAAGCATCGCAATATACCAAAATAATTATGCAACTATACAGCAAGATGTTGAATTCAATGTTTCTACATCCCCCACTTCTCTTTTATTTGTTATTCCTTCGACAAATGTAATACCTTGGTCAACTTTTCTCCGAATCAACGGAGAAATTTTGGAACAATCATTCATTTCATCGCAAAAAGATGAAGATTCCTGGCAAAAGGATGCTATTGGAAAAGATGTTACTATAATTTCTCCAAATGGGCAAAGCTATAGGGGAAAACTAATGTTTTTTTCCGATGATGAATTGATAATTTCAACCGAAGATAAGAAAACAATTCTGGTAAAAGATTTCGAAGGATTTACTTTCCTTTTCAACGACCATCCATTTTTTCCGGCAGAAAAAAGCAAAATCATTTGGCTTGCAAAACCCGCAAAAACCGGAAAAAACACTGGTAATTTAGTTTATCACTCTTCTGGATTTAGCTGGCGAGGGAATTACCAACTTTATGTAGACGAAGAAAAAGACAAGTTGGACATTTATGCTTTTGCAATGCTCAGAAATCAAACTGAAATGAATATCAACGATGCCAATCTTAAAATCGTTGAAGGAGACTTAAATATTAGTGAACCTGGAACAATTGTTCAATATGAGTCGACAACCAAAAATTCTGCTAAAATGCTTTTGGGTCGTGGTGGTTTCGAACCAGAAAAAGAAATCTTCGACTATTATAAATTTACATATCCACAAAAAATCAACTTACTGAAAGGTGAAACTAAACTCCTAACCCTTTTTTCCTCAGAAAACATTTCTTTCAACAAAACTTACTCCTATTTCCTTTACACTTATCCAATGCTTTTTACAAAAGATAGACCCACAATCAGAATTTCTTTTTCAAACACTAAACAGAACAATCTTGGAAGAATTTTTCCAAAAGGGCAAGCCAATATATATATTAAACAAAAAGATGGCTTAGAGTTCATTGGGCAAAACTATATTAAAACTGTACCAGTAGGAGATAAAGTAGAAATAGATGCAGGGAAAGTTACAGACCTTGCAGTTGAAGTAACCCGAGCAGATCATGTTCAGCTTTCAAACGATTTGACTGAACGAAGATTTAAAGTCGTTTGCCACAATTTCAAAAACAAAGATGCTACCATAGAGATTACATATACCGAAGCCTTAGAAATGGAGTTAACCCAATCCAACATCAAACCCAAAGTAAAAGAATCTAACAAATTAGTTTTCGACGTCCCAATCAAAGCCAACTCCAGTAACGAGTTAATTATTTCAATTTTAGTAAAACAATAAACTATGCAGAGTAAGAAAACTTATTATTCGCACAGCGAAGAGGAAACACTTACTTTTGCCAAAGATTTTTGCAAAGATCTGCAAATTGGCGATGTTGTTGTTTTAATTGGCAATTTAGGTACCGGCAAAACGCTTTTCATCAACGGAATATGTAACTCTTTATTCGTTGATGAGATAGTTACCAGTCCCACATTTACAATCATGAACCAATATATTGGTTATAAGGCAGAAGAGGAATGCAATATCATTCACATTGATTTATACCGAATCAAAAACATTAAAGAACTAATCGACTTAGGCTTTTTGGAATTACTTTCGACCCCCAAATCCATTATCTTAATCGAATGGGGAGAAAAGGCAGAAGAATTGATTCCAAAACCCTATCACAGGATACTTTTTGAAAATACCGAAACGAATGATAATCATAGATTAATTACATTCGAAAAAGTAGAGTAAAGAATTATTGAAAACTCGGGCTTTAATTAATAATTATAAAAACATTTAAGAGAAAAAGAAATTATCTTTTTGAAATGTAATTTAGTATTAATCAGATAAAATACTAAAGAAGAAAACAGATAATTGAATTTCAAACGAGTTTGGAAAAGCAAGTTTCTCCGAAAACACTTATTAACTTAACCTTTACTCGTTTGGAATTTAAATCCATTGGCGCATGGAATTCGCAACGGATATAATTTTCAGTCCAACCTTTCCACTTTCCAGTGTTCGAGATGTATTCTTCGGGTATTACAGTTAAAATCTTCTCTAGGTTCTCTTGGTAAAATTGTCGTTTTTTCAAATCCGATAGCTTCCTTAAAATTCTTGTACGGTCTTTTTTTACATTTTTTGGTACTTTAAATCCCATATTGTTTGCATTAGTGCCCTCACGGTCTGAGTATGTAAAAACATGTAGGTAAGAAACTGGTAAACTTTCGAGAAAATTGTATGTTTCCTCGAATAACTCATCTGTTTCTCCAGGAAAACCGGTTATGACATCAACACCTATGCAAGCACTGGGGTTTTTGCTCTTTATTGTTTGAACAACTTCTCTATATTTGTTTGTATTGTATCTTCTTCGCATAAGCCTTAAAATTTCGTCCGAACCACTTTGCAATGGAATATGGAAGTGAGGACAAAAAACCTTTGATGTACTTACAATGTCAATTATTTCAGTGCTTAGTTTGTTGGGTTCAATCGAAGAAATTCTATATCTTTGTTTTGGTTTTACTTCATCAACAAATTTGACAACATCGAGAAAAGTATGGCCCAAGTTGTCCTTGTATTCGCCGACATTAATACCAGAAATTACAACTTCTTCGTATTCAGTCTCGTTTAATTCAAATATTTTTTGTTTTAAAGCTGGAAAAGGAAGGCTACGGCTTTTACCTCTTGCAGTAGGAATAATGCAATATGTGCAAGAATAGTCGCATCCATCCTGGATTTTCAGAACGACGCGAGTTCGGCTTTCGTTATCGGTACTAACTGCGAAATGATAAGGCAAATTACCATCGAGTTCAGAAACAAAAATTTTAGGTTCACCCACTTTTTGGAAATTATCAATTAGAAGTGGGATATCAAATTTGAACTTGGTGCCCAAAATAGCGTCGACTCCCTCAATTTTAGCAATTTCGTAAGGCTTCACCTGAGCAAGACATCCAGTCACAGCAACAAAAGCATTTGGATTTATTCGGAGAGCCCTACGAATTATTTTTCTGCAATCCGCGTCAGCGGTACTTGTCACCGTACAAGTATTAATTATTACAGCATCGCAAGTTTCGCCAAACTCGACAACTTCAGCACCAAGCTGTTCAAATTGTTTCTGTAATTGAGAAAGCTCGGCAAAGTTAACTTTGCATCCTATATTGAAAAAAGAAACTTTCATTCATCAATAAATTTAGCACAAACTAAATTAACGAATTTGCTCAATGTAAATTATTCGAAACCATTCAAAATCGATTTTCCGACCTATTATGATTAAGAAATAATCCGAAAGCACGAAAAATCACGTATTAAATTAATTGATTGTATTGCAAAAATTCGGCTTTGAAAATAGGTAATAATGTATAAATCAAATAAGGAATTCAATTTTTAAGAATCATTGTTTAAGTAAATAACCTAATAATTCATAAATTTTCTTTATTTTAGGACCTTTATTCTTAGTACTTTTACTTGAAATAACAAACGAATTATATATTCAAAGAAACTTTTATGATAAATTTTCGTATTTCTTTTTTTTAATATATATGAAAACGTTAGAAGTTAAAAACATATCAAAATCATTTCGAGAAACCAAAGCTGTAGATAACGTTTCTTTTTCCGTCGAAGAAGGCAAAATTTTTGGGATATTAGGACCAAATGGAGCCGGAAAAACAACAACTATTAGGATGATATCTGGAGTATTTTTACCGGACGAAGGAGAAATCAAAATTTTGAACCTAAATTCGAAGGATGAAATTCAAAGGAAAATTGGTTATTTACCCGAAGAGCGTGGGCTATACAAGAAGATGAAAGTGATTGACCAATTGGTATTCTTCGCTGAATTGAAGGGAGTAAACCCAGCAATTGCAAAAGAAAAAGCGCGCTATTGGCTAAATTCTCTTGATGCCAAAGAATGGGCAAATAAAAAAGTGCAAGAATTATCAAAGGGAATGCAACAAAAAATTCAGTTTATATCGACCTTGTTGCACGACCCAGATCTGCTCATATTAGATGAACCATTTTCTGGATTTGACCCAATAAACGTCGAAGTTTTCAAAAACGTGCTTTTGGACCTAAAAGCACAAGGCAAAACTGTGCTGCTTTCAACCCATATCATGGAACAAGCAGAACAATTGTGTGATGATGTTTGCTTAATAAACAAAGGCAAGGTGGTTTTGAGTGGCTCAATTGCAAGCATCAAGTCCTCGAGGTACAAAGATACTATTGTTTGCGAGTTTACCAATGGAGATAAATTTCCAGAATTGACTGGAGTGAGAATAATAAACAAAACACTAAATAGAATTGAATTTCGCTTCGACCCTACAAGCTTCAACTTCAAAGAGTTCCTGAAAGAAATCGCAGAAAATGTCGATGTTAATAAAATCGAAATTACCTCCCCCAGTCTTCGGGAAATATTTATCGAGGAAGTTACCAAAGGTGAGCAATGAAAACAGACTCAAGGTTTTGGACTATCGCCAAAAGAGAATATCTAAACATAGTAAAATCGAAAGGTTTCATAATCGGAACCTTTATAGTTCCAATTTTTTGGTTAGCTTTAATTATTATTCCGGGATTACTTGTTTCGTACTCTTTTGATAAAACAGAAATGAAAATTGCAATTATTGATAAAACCACAAAAAAAATCGGAACGGAAATTGTGCAAGCAGACCCAAATGTTTTTTTCCTCAATACTTTACCCGAAAACGCATTGAACTCAAAAATTCTTAAAGAGGAACTGGATGCTTATATTATTATCGATGATAATAATATTAAAAATAACTATGTAAATGTTTTTACAAAAGGTGGGGGTGGGATTGGTTTTATTACTAAGATAGAAAATGTAGTCGGAAAAATAATAAGGAAACAAATTCTGCAAGAAAGCGGCTTGAGTCCTAACTTAATCCAAAGGGTTGAAGAAGATTTAAAAGTGGAAACAAAAAAAGTAACAAAAGAAGGAATAAAAGAGGACTATTCCACTTTCTATAGTTTATTTGGGTATTTTGCTGGAATTATGCTTTTCATGTTGATATTTCTCTACGGAGGACTTGTAATGCGAGGAGTAGTCGAAGAAAAGGCTAATAGGATTGTTGAAATATTGTTATCATCAGTTAAGCCATTTGATATAATGCTTGGTAAGGTAATCGGACTTGGTAGTGTAGGCATCACCCAAATTCTAATTTGGATTATACTTCTTGTGGTAATTGGAGCACTTTCGCCTCAAATAATTTCGCTTTTCTCACAAACACCTACGATGGGGCAAGATATTTCTCAAGGATTGGGTATGCAAAACCCGACGGTTTCAAATTTCAAAATACCACCTATAGCTACCGAATTTGTAATTTTTTTTGTAGTCTTCTTCCTGCTTGGTTATTTTCTTATTGCTTCTATCTATGCCGGCATCGGTTCAGCAGTAGACCAAGAACAAGATGCACAATCACTAATTACCCCAGTTAATCTGGTTTTTTTACTTCCAATTATTCTAATCAGTCTCATTGTAGCAAATCCCAATGGGCTTGCCTCGATATTGCTTTCCCTTTTCCCTCCTTTTACACCAGTTTTAATGATTGCAAGAATGAGCGGGGCACTAGTTCCACTTTGGCAATTGTTACTTTCAGTACTTTTGATGCTACTATCGATTTGGATAGCTTTAAGAATCTCAGCTAAGATTTATCGGGTTGGAGTTCTTATCTATGGGAAAAAACCATCTTTCAAAGAAATATTCCGCTGGTTACGTCAAGCTTAAATATGAAAAAAGGAAAAAGTCGGTACAACAAACTTCTTTCCATTGAAAAAATCATAGACGATGTTGTAGAAAACCTTGTTGACAAAAAAAAGGCACCGTTGATGAAAATAGAACTTGCTTGGGAAAATACACTTGAACCCACAATCAAAAAGAACTGCCAGCCAGAAAAATTCCGTCGAGGTATGCTAACAGTTAAATGTACAAATTCAATTTGGAAATCTGAGATGTTTTTCTTTAAAGAAGAAATTATTCGTAAAATAAACAGCGAATTAGGCGAAGAGTTAGTAAAAGATATATTCTTTGTTTAATTTTTGATAATTTAGTTTTTTTTAAATAGGTGGAAAAGATGAAGTTATTTACTTCTTTACTTATTCTTCTTCTTTTTTGTTCTTTTTCCCTCAACTCGCAATTCGTTCGAAAAGTTGTCGTAGAAGAAGCAACCAATGCATCTTGTGGTCCTTGTGCATCCCAAAATCCAATATTCAAGAAATGGTTAGATAACCATCTCGACAGAGTCATTCCTATAGTTTACCATGCGTGGTGGCCCGGTTCAAAAGACCCAATGTATTTATACGATACATTAATGAATCAAAATAGAATCCGATACTATGGAATTAATTCAGTACCAACTGGCCGAGTAAACGGAAAAATTGCACCTTCCTCTGGTTCATACTATGCCGGAGCAGTAGCCGACACCGTTGCATTGAACAACCAATTGAATTCCGAATCTTTTTATTCCACCATTTCAATTAGTTTTGCAGATTTTAATGTTGATAAAATGTCGGGTCAAGGGTCCGTCAAACTTAATGCCTTTTCAATTAAGCCAATTTCTAATTTATTTTTGAGAATAGCAATTTGCGAGGAACACCACTATTATGCAAATGCCGGTTCTAATGGAGAAAAGGATTTCTTGTGGGTCGCTAGGAAAATGTTACCAAATGCAAGTGGAACTTCGATTTCGCTAAATGCAAACGAAACTAAGACATTTGAATTCTCCTTTAACATAGATACTTCATTTACAGACGACTTATATGCTGTTGCCTTTATTCAAGATGACAAGACCAAAGAAATTTTGCAAGGTGCTTGGACTAAAAACTATCCGGTAAATGAGCCAAAATATGCTTTACTTGTTCTTGGCACCAACCTTACAAGTGTGCTCAATTCGAAAGATGAAATGGAATTGGAAGCAGTAGTTTTAAATAATACACCGATTGCCACTACTTTTACCATCTCGCTCGAGGGGAAAAACAATATTCCAACTGATTGGGAGGCTAAAGTTCTTGAAAACAATTCTGAGGTAACTGTTCAAGCAAAGTCAATATATACTATAAAAGCCTGGTTAAAAGTAGGCGAAACACCGTTTGCTTCCGACTTGAAATTAAAAATACAGACAACCGACGGAAAGTTCACACAAACTGGTCCTAGCTGGAAGGTTTACCATTCGGGTATTCAACGACTAAATATTCTTGGGGGTGAAGACAAACATTCTATTCAATCAACAATCGAAAGTAAACTCCCACCGGCATATATTTTCGAAATTTCAGAAAGTGACTTTATCTCCAATTCCTCGAAATTTAGTTCATTAAAAACAATTGTTTGGAACGGAAGCACAAATGGTGACTTTACAGCAAACTCAGCAAACATAATTTTTAATGCTTTAAACAAAAACCAAAATATAATGATTTGTGGTGGCAAGATTACTTCTGGAATGGTTTCCAATGGAGTATTACCTTACTTCGGTATTGGATTTATTGCTTATTGTAGAGAAGGTTATGGGCAAGCTCCATATCCAGTTACCTTAGCTGGGGTTGCTGGGGACCCCATAACAGGGGACTTTGGCACAAACATACAAGGGTACTTGATTAGCTACCTGCTTCCTCTCTTTAGAATCACAAATTCAAATACAACCACTCCAATAATGACATTTGCAAAATCTGTAGATTCAATTTGTGCGATTAAAGCTCAACTTACTAAGAGTAGAGCTGTTATTCTGGGCATGAACCCTTACATTATTTTTGATGCAAATGTTCGTAACAACTTAATCTCAAGGTCATTACTTTGGTTGGAAGATAAACTTTCTGAAGTTGTCAATGATATTTATAGCAACCAAGAATTAAGTATTTATCCTAACCCTGCAAGTTCTGTTACTTATTTAAGCCTGTCGCTTGAATATCCCGTGGAATACGGAAAAATTGAGCTTTACGATGTTGAAGGGAAACTTGTTCGAAATATTTTTGAAGGAACATTTAGTATAGGGAAAGTAACAATACCTATTTTTCTTGCTGGGCTTCCCTCACAAAGTTTCTATTTAAGAGTTAAGCTTGGTAACCAAGAACGCTTTTTGCCAATCATGAAAACGAATTAACCTTTTCAATATTAACTATTTAAGGGCAATTGGGATCCCCCACTTGCCCTTTTCTTTATGCCTTGCAATTACGAGACATTATTCATCAAGTAGCTTCTTTTCTCAGAAATTTATTCAACATCCCTAGTAAGCAAAACGAATATAAAGTAAGATAGATTTTATAACAAAAAAAATATAGATTACCAACTTCGCTTAAAAACATTTGCAAGTAACAGAATACAATCAAAACACTGAATGACGACAAGACCCTTCGATCTAGAATTAAAAAGGGCGGGAAAGCCCGCCCTAAAAAAACAGAACGAATTAAACAAATTTTACTTAAGGAAAATCATTTTTCTTGAAAGCCGTTTACCATCGACTTCCAGAGTATAAAAATAAATTCCAGGGATAAGTTTCAACTCTTCGGAATTGATTTCAATTGAATTCAATCCAGCGGAGAATTGACCAACTAGGGTTACAACTTCCTCGCCAACGGGATTAGTTATAATAATTTTAGCAAATCGAGATTCTGGTAAAATAAAGTCAATTTTGGTCGAGTTAGTGAAGGGATTTGGGGAATTTTGGAGCAATTCAAGATTGAAACCATTGTCTTCACCTTTCAGAATGACTTTAAAGGTAACAGAAACTTGGCATTCTTTACTCCAAACAACACCGCATTCATTAAAAATTTTGACTTTGTAGAAACCCGCATCGTTGGTTGTTGCAGAAGGAATTATGAGTTCGTTTGTAGTGAAAGAGATTTCGTTATCATCTTTGTACCATTGATAGCTTAGATGATCCCCGCGAGCATCTACTTTAAGCCTCAGTTCATTCCCCTGTTGAATATTCAAGGAAGCAGGTAAATCTGTGAGAATTTCGGGTGGATAATAAACTATAAGGTCAGCGGAATTAGAAATTTGCTCGTCGAATCCTGGAATTTTAACAATAACATCGTATGCACCAGCTTCGCCTAAATCAATATTAGAAATTGTTAGAGTTTGGGTATTTGCTCCACTATATTTAGTGTTATTTTGAATTGGAACTCCATTCCGACGCCATTGATAGATCAAATTATATCCAGGAACGGTTGAAGAAGCATTTACAGTGATTTCGACGTTTTCACCTTTGCAAACTTCAATATCAGACAATGGTTGAAGAACAACTTTTGGCCTTTCGGCAATTGTTATTGGTTTGGAAGTATCGGATCCGCAAAGACCACGTACAATAACAAAGTAATTGTTTGCAAAATCGATTGGTTTGACTTCGCGTATAGTCAAAATAGAAGAATTAGAACCTGCTATTCTGTCATTATCTTGCAATGGTGTGGTCCCACGGTACCATTGAATTAATGGAGTTCCAAACTGCTGTTCTTCTGGCGAAATATGCATATCGATTTGGAAGGTAGCCACGTCGCCTTGATGAACCAATTCAATCTCTGGTTGTCGAGTTATCTTTGTTGGTCGAAGAGCATACAGCAAAGCACGTTGTGTCTCTATTGGATCTGCTTCACCATTACCGGAAATAACGCAATGATAGACTCCTCCCATATCATGTGTCAAAACCGGAAGGTTTAGTATTGGTTGGGTAGCTCCGTCGACAGGTTGCCCATTGAAATACCATTGGAAGAATAATTCGCCACCAAAGTCTATTTGGGCTACAACCGAAAGAAAATAACCACCTTGTCCAACGCAACCAATAACTTCTTTCGGTTGTTCGATAATTCTAATTTCTGGATTTAAAGTGTTGACACCTTTATAAAATGCTTTAAATCTTTTGTTTCCGTCGATATCAGTGTTTTCAACTTCATCTTGCCAATTTGTACCTAACAACTCTGGCAATGGATACTTCAAGTATAATTTAGGATCGATCTTAGCGACTTTAGGATAGTCATCAGATAAAAACACTGGTAAAACTGCAGTAGAGTTTAAATCTTTTCCAGTTGCACTTTGCCATGCAGAAAGCGTTGCACCAAGATTAGTAAGATTGGCCCCCGAGGTATAAAAGTTGTTTTCGTCCATAATTAAATCGGAGGGTAACGCCCCGGAAACTTGAATTGCAAGCCCAGTGCTTTTGTTGAAGAAAATATTTCGCTTGAAATTATTTTGAGTCTTGAGCTGAGTGAAAAAGGCTGCAGGTCCAGTGCTATTTGAATAGAAAGTATTATAGAACATCATTGTCCTTGCATTATTGTTCAGTTGCAAGGCATTTGCATTAAGTGTAGTAATTAAGTTGTTTGCAATTAGTGATGGAGTATTAATTAAAAACAAGCCGTACTTATTATTACCATTGAGTTTGACGTAGTTACGATAAACTTTAACGCTTTGGCTTGCGTTTGCATAAATCCCGTGAGTGTTGGTACCAATTATAAAATTATTTGAAACAAATGAACCAGCTTGATAATTATTAAATTCAAAACCTGAATTATTGAAGACAATGCCAGCTTTATCGTATGTACCAGAGGCATTTATTGTTAATTGGTTTCGCGAAATATTGAAAGCATTCACGCCACTAATATAAATACCATTGGAGTTGTCTGTCATAACAACGTTGTCTTCAATATTAGCACCTTCGAAACCAGTAATAGTGTGAATAACTACGATGCCGCCCAAATTGTCAGAGATAGAAGTTGAAGACGAAGGTCCAACCCCGCTTACACGATTACCTTTTATTAGAGAACCATTTTGTATGAAGATTCCGTTGATCAAGTTGGTCCCAGAAATACTGTTATTCGAAACAAAACATCCTTGAACATCTTCTATTCGGATTGCTTGCCAATTTTGACCAAAGAATAGATTTTGGTCGATATTAAATGTTTGTGAAAGCTGACCAGAAGGGGATTTATGCCAAATTCCTACAGAACCGTTTCGAAATGTGGTTTTGATAATGTTCAAATTTGTCAATCTATTATTATCAGAATAAATCAAGGCGAAGTCTGTTGTTTTTGGTGGATTTTGGCAACCTATCAACTCACAATTATCCAAAGTAATATTGACATTATTCCCGCGCAGAGATAAAACGCGACCGAAAACACAACTATTGTTTCGAAGAGTAACATCTTTGAAAATAAAATTACTATATCCATTTAAATCAATAACAAAATTACCAGATGCAGAGGTTGGAGTTGCTTGAATGATAACATCTTCCTTCCTACCAGATTGGGATTGAATCGTAATAGGATATTGCCTCCCACCAACAGGGCTCAAAGTAAAATTGGCTTGATAAATTCCAGGTCGGACAAGCAAAGTAACAGGACCGGCAATACCCCAATAACTGACAAAGCTTGTGAATTCAATCAGGTCTGCAAAATCTGGTTCACGGCCACCAATAGTGTAAATTCCCCCAGCAAGTGCTTTGTAAACCTGCGTTGTTAAAGTATCATTAGAGGGAAATTCATCTTGTAGCCCATTCGGATATGAAGTCCAAGCCACAATAGGAACCGGAATATTTGCTGAACCAAAGTCGAAAGAACCAACCTCAACATCAACCGAATCTTTGGATCCCAAATTGCCAGTCCAAAAGAATGGTGATTGAAGTTGACCGTAAACACTCCAATTAATGTAAACAGATGTCAGTGGCTTAGGAGCATAGTTATAAATTCTGAATCGAACTGAATTAATACCGGGGCTTAACGGTAACATTGGGGCAGCACTAATAACTCCAGCATCATTTAGAATGCATGAAATGTTTTTTGTGTAGCTGTCATTTGTTGGATCACCGTCAGGTTGAGTGTTGGCGCCTGGGTCGGTACCTCTGGGGTTGGTAGTCCAAGCTCTTACAACGAAAGGATCCCAAGGAGGAGCGGGTGTGAACAAAAAGTTGGGATGAATTTCAACAGTTGTGGTAGCACCAGTATCAAGAAAACCAGACCAATTAAAAGGAGTTTGTGTTACACCATTTACGGACCAATTAATAGTGCAGCTTGTTAAAGGATAGTATTTCCCGAAGTTTTTCAAAACAACGCGAACAGGTTGAGTTTGATAAGAATTGAATTTACTTACAGGACTGGTGATATCTGCAATCCCAGCATCGTTTCTCTTCATACCTATAACGATAGTGTAGTCTTCCCATTCCATATAGTAGTATGAATAACATGCTCCATAGTACATAACTGTTTGGGCATAATAATGATGACCTGTGTAGGCAACGCGCATTCTTGTTTCACCCAATCTTGCTGTAGTCGGAATGGTAAAAGAACTAGTATAAGTTTTAGTCCAATTTCTGCGGCAAGACTCCCATTTGTAAGCCACACGTTCATCGGAGTTGTTAAAAGATCCATCTTGGTTCCAGTCTACCCAAATAATGTAGCCTGTGCAATTCCAGATAGAATACCCATCTACAGTGAAAGAATATGCTTGACCAGGAATGCAAGGATTAGATTTGATTGAAGTGAAATCGCTATAGCCTGAGGAATTATAAGACGAGCGGTTGTCGATTCCATTGAAAACGAAGCGGTTCATATATCCATATTGGGGATAGTAACCCGTGACGCTGCAATATTGAGCAAAAGTTTCGCCAAAAGATAAAACATACATTAAAAAAGAAAGGGTGACGAGGAATTTAGTCCACAGCTTCATTTTAACACCTCAAAAAATTTATACATACAAACATTACTCTTAACAAATAATTAAGAAAAAAGTTACAAAACAAATATCCATGGGTAACTTAAATTAATTTTTTTTTATTACTTGTAAGTATTTTAATGTTTTTTTTGTAATGAATTAAACTACAACAGTGGTGTAAGCTATTTATTTACATTACTTTGTCAAAAAAAATCTATTAGAAAATCGCATATTCGCACCGTTGACAATGACGTAATACATCCCTGTTGGTAAATTGTTCAAATTTAATTCGGCAGTGTTTTTGGAGCCTGAGGATTCGAACCAACCAAATAAAACACTTCTTCCGACAAAGTCGAACACTTCTATTGAAAATATTCTATTAGCTTCAAAGTTTTCAAATCCAATGATTAACTTCGAATCGAACATTTGCCAGTGGATTTTTCTATCATTTTCTTGTTCTATTCCAAGGACAGTTGTTTTGAAGTTAAAAGTATCGGAAACAACCAAAGAAGCATCGTTGTATTTGGCAATAACTCGCCAGAAATAGGTTTTGTTGTTTTCAATGTTATTGTAAACAACAAATGTCGTATCCTTGGTAGTAACATCTACAACTAGATTCTGAAAATCGATTGAAGATGCGACCTGAAGTTGATAATGCTCTAGAAACCCAACATCACTCCAAATGAATTGGATTGGCAGTTTGCTGGTTTCGAAATTATTAAATGGGTAATAGAGTGTTGGTCTAACGCGCTCGAATATGGTTTCGAAAGAAAAAACTTCAGACCAATGTTCTTTGGAAAGATGATCAATAGCAGCAACCTTCCAGTAATATTTTCGGTTTGGTTGTAGAATTACAGATGGGTAAAAAGGATTTGTTAGCCCGCTTTTATCCACAACCACAAAATTTGGAGAAAAACTTTCATTTTTGGCAACAAGTATACGATAACCGACAGCACCTTTAGCGGTTTCCCAAGCAAAATTTACAACTTTTTCAACATTTTTTGCACCGTTTGAAGGATAAGTCAAATTTGGAGCTTTCACCTCGGGCAATTTAATTTCACTAATATTTCTCCGCGCAACAGAACCAAATTCAGTTCCAACATAAATATAATATTGGTCGTAGGTTAAAGATAAAATCGACATATCTGTAATACCTTCGTTGAATTCGAACCAAGTCCTACCCTCGTCTAAGGAAAAGTAGACCCCACCTGTCCGACTGCCAAGCACTAGTGCATTATTTACCCTTTTTATTAAAGAAATATCTTGAACCTTCAAGCCAAGATTTCTTTGAAACCAATTCACACCCGTATTGCTTGAAAAATAGACGCCCGCTCGAGTACCGCAAAAGATATTATCGCCATCCCAAAGCAAGGAAGTGATTGTAGAGAATATTTGTTGATTTTTAATATTAGCCCAGCTTTCCCCATTGTCAGTGGACAAAAATAAGTCTCCAGTGCTTGTTCCAGCAAGAATCCGCCCATTGCTTACAGCAATAGAAGTAATCAAATAATTATCCAAATTCGAAGTGTTTACTTGCCACCAAGTAACTCCATAATCAGTGCTTCTAAAAACTACAGCTGATTCTGTTAGTAAATAAACATTATCACCGTCTACAGTAAAGGTAGCAATGTTGCGTTCAGTTAAACTATCAACAGAACGGACCCAATTGAAACCGTTGTCTGTTGAGCGAAATACCCCATTAGTATCGCTTGTCCCAATTAGAAGTGTATTTTTTACATTAGTGATGCATTTTACAAAAGGCGAAGACAATCCTGAACTTTGCTGAACCCAATTGTCTCCATAATCGGAAGATACGTAAAGCCCATTACTCCAAACAATAGAATAAACCCTTTTATTATAAGCTAGTATGTCGGTGATTTGGCCTTGCGGAATTCCAGAAAGAGGTTCCCAATCTGCAAAAATAGAGACAAATCCAAAAAATAGAATAAAAACAACCGTTACAAATAAATTTTTCATATTATCCCCTAAAAAATATTACAAAGAAAAATTAACTTCCGGGTAATTTTAGATATTCAATTTCTGGTAATTGATTACCAACGAGAGCTTCAATTTCGCCGTAGATCCGAGTTGTGTTTTTCAACACTTTGTTCAATTCTTCTTCGCGCTTTTTCCAATGCTTTTCCATTGCGGCTTTTTCTTTGTCCAGATCATTTTTCATTGCAACGAAAGCTTCGACAATTGCACGTACCTTTTGAGAAAATTGCTCGCTGCAGATATAATTAAAAATTTGCTCCATTTTGGTTTCTCTGCCAATTAGTGAATTCTTAACATTATTTACTTGGATAAGATTTTCTCGTAAAGCCATTGCTAGACCAATGTAACTGTTGAAATCGCACACCCAAACCCCATCGAGCAATCCTACAGAATTTATTTCTTTTGGCAAAGCACGAGAGACAATAGCACAAAACTCGGCTCCAATTTCTCGTTGGTCTTCCTTTAGTTTTGGAATCCACTCATTGCTCCAATTATTTGTCCGTTTTGATTCCCATAGGATTTTGCCACAAACTTCTCCAAACCTATTGCGAACTTCTTGAATAATATCGGCACCACGAATTCCTTTTGGTACTGGTTCTATTTTGTCAATTGGGAATTTCATTTTTAGTTGCTCTTCGATTACTATCTCTTGGACTTCCCCTTGAAGCTGCTGAGAGCCCATTTGTAATTTCAAATTAAGCTCTTCGATTTTCTTTTGCATAGAGGAAATTGTTTCTTCTTTTTCTCGAATTTTAAGTTCGTACTCTGAGTGCAAACTATTTTTAACGAATTCTTGAATTTGTTTCCTTTCCTCGCTAAGTCTTCTTTGAAGTTCCAGTTCAAGGTTTTGTTCCTTTTGAATTAATTCATTTTCTTTTCGACGAAATTCAAGTTCAACTTTCCGAGCAAAATCGAGTTCTTGCTTTCGTTCCTCCAGTTCTTTTTGAAATTCCAGAAGCTGTTGTTTCAAAATTGATATTGTTTCTTGGGAGGCTTCCAATTCTTTTTTTTGCGATTGTTGGAATTCTTTTTTCAGATTTTCTATCTCGAGTTGGTGTTCCAAATTAATCCTTTCGAATTCCTTTTCTTTTGCTTTTGTAATTTCTTCTTCAACCTTATGCTTAATCTTGCTTTCGAAATCTGAACGTACTTTGTCGGAAATTACCTCTTCGATTGAAAATCTATTCTTGCAATTCGGGCATTCAACTTCGATTTGGAAAATATCTGCCATATTCAAAGTAAAAAAACAACAAAAATTAAATTAAGAAAATTAGAAATAATATAAAAATTGAAACTTGAATCTAAAACGTGAAAATGCTTACTAGCCTTAATTTGAACATAAACTAAAAATATGCATCCGACCCATTCTTTTCATTTAATTTAAAAATTATTAAAAAGATCTTAAAAAAGTTTTTGTTTTATATTCGAGCTCGAAGGATCATAGATTCTGGGCAAAGATCTTTAAATTCAAATTAAAAATGCAAGAACTCCTACTTTTATCGAATTTTAAATCCGAATACGAAAAATTTTTGTATTGAAATTGCATTCATAGCAAGGATCATTACATTCATTGACTTCGATTATTTTACTAACCGTGTATTGTTATTAAAAAGTTAATAAAGTTAATAATTACAATTTTCTTAAATTTAGCTTTTGTGAAAGGTTATTAAAATGAAAAAAATTTTTATAGTTACACTGTTATTTGTTATATATAATTCTGTGGCATTTACGCAGACTCGTGTAAACAATCTAATGGAACGGGAAGGAAATGAAGAATTTAAAAGACAACGACAAGAATGGCTTAATAGTTTGCACCGTTGCGAAGAAGGATTGCCCTATTGGATAATAGATCAAAAAACAAAAGAACTCTTTCAAAATGAAAAGAACAACAAAGAAAATAGTATTAATTCAAATGAATTTGCAAATGGAAGAATTTTTGGTGAGTGGATTGAAAAAGGAAGCGATAACCTTTCGGGAAGAGTTCACACACTTGATTTCGACACAAACACAAATATCATTTATCTTGCATCAGCAGGAGGAAATATTTGGAAAGGAACAATTAAAGGTGATGACTGGATTTGCCTAAACAATAGCAAGAAGTTTGCAAATCCAAGAATGGTAAAAATTCTTTGGCCTGGAAATAAGCAAAGACTTCTTGTGGTTGCAAACTCACCTTGTGCAATGTATTACACCGACGACGAAGGCAAAAGCTGGCAAAAGGCAAATGGTTTTGAAAATGCTGAGCGTTGGGGTTGGTCCATTAGGGGGGCTGTAACCATCAACCAAGAAATTTACGTACTTTTGAACGAATGGAACTTTACTTCTTGGAAAAGTATGATCAGCATATACAAATCCAGTGATTTAGGCAAGAATTTCTCGCGGCTCTATTCAGCGTACGTTGATTATGCCCTATGTGATATTTGGGCACCTTCATATGATGTTAATATTGTATACTTTGCAATTGCTGATACCCTATTCTCAATTGACAACGAAGGTACTTTCAAAGTAGTAAGTAATAACCCATTTATTGACAAATATATAAATGGAATTCAGCTCAAAGGCACAACGGTTGGTAGAAACATTCATCTGTACTATGCTTTAAGAAATACAAGCGTACAAACCATATTTTATTACTCAAGTGATGGAGGTGTTAGTTTCACTAAAACTGGTAAGTTGGATTTTTATCCATTTGAGAAGAACAGTTTCGAAGTATCGCAAATTTATCCGACCAACATTTATTTTGGCCAGGTTGAATTTTACCTAAGCACGAATCGTGGAGAAAGTTGGAAGCGAGCTAACTCTTGGACCGAATACTACAGCTTGATAGAAACAAAGCTTCACGCCGACATCCCTGGTATTTCCTCATTTCGCAAATGGAATAATTCTAAGAAAGTCTTAGAAGAAATATTATTCGTTTGCACCGACGGTGGAATTTACGTTTCATACGACAATGGCTCAAAATACCGTAACCTTTCACTGAAAAATTTGAATATTAGTCAATATTATTCAATTTATACTTTCGATAAGGCTGGAAAAATTTTAATTGCTGGTAGCCAAGATCAAGGGTTGCAATACAATCTTAACGATAGCGGAAGGGCTCTTGGTTTCAACCAAGTAATAAGCGGTGACTATGGACATCTAACATCCAGTAATGGTGGCCGCTTTTTGTGGACAACTTATCCCGGTTTCGCAATGCTTGTTTTCAATCCACAAAGTGGATACTTTGATGCAAAATCTTGGAATTTTATTGGGAGAGGTTTTCTTTGGTTGCCTCCAATTGTGGCAGACCCAGATAACCCTGCAAAATCTTACTTGCTTAGCGGAAACAATAATAAACCTGAAGGAACCCCAGCGTCTTACATTTATGAACTGGAATATGACCAAAATGCTGATAGCATCCTATATCGAGTTCTGCCTTTCAATTTTGCCTCAAACGAGATTAATCGCAAAATCTCCGCACTTTGTATTTCACCGATCAACACAGATGTATGGTTTGCTTTGACAAACGACGGAAAATTCTTTAGAAGTTTCGATAGAGGAAACAATTGGCAAATTGTCGAAGGTGTTGCTGGTCCCAATAGCCACTATTTCTACGGCAACAAGATTGTTGCATCTAAATTCAACATTGGAAAAGTAATAATAGCAGGCTCGGGTTATTCAAATCCTGGGGTATTAATTTCAATTGATACAGGCAAAACCTTTTCAACGTTAAGTCAGAATATTCCAACGACTCTTTTTTACGATATTGAATTAAATGAAGACGAATCTCTTTTGTTTGCTGCAACTGAAATTGGACCCTTCGTTTACCACTTTGCAGAAAGAAAATGGCACTTTCTTGGTGGAATCAATTGTCCAGATAATATTTTCTGGGATGTCGAATACCTTCCAGATTTGAAAACAGTTAGATATGCTACTTACGGACGTGGAATTTGGGATTTCAAAATTGCAAAAGTATTAAGTGGAGAGAAAGAAATTATCCCAAGTACCGAACAACTTATTATTTCGAAGAAAGAAAACCAATCAAACAATGAAGTTATTTTCGAAGTTAAATGCGACCCTGGCACGTTTTTGACAATTGGAATTTATGATGCAGAAGGAAGATTGGTAAAAACACTCTGGAACGGTCACGTTACCGACGACAAAATCCTTTTATTTTGGAATGGTACAACAGACAATAATGCTAAGCTTCCCAGCGGAAAATACTTCTGCATAGCAAAAGGGAAAAGTGTTGTGAAATATGAAAGTATTATTCTGCTGAGATGAAAATGCTGAAACACGTTGTAATGTTCAAACTAAAAGATCAATATTTAGAAAAGCCTAAAATTGAATTGGCAATAGAGATCAAAGAGGTACTTGAAAAATTGCCTTATATTATTCCTCATATAAAATATTACGAAGTTGGCATCAATGTACTAACAGACCCAAGAGCTTACGACATTGTCTTGATTTCTTCATTTGAAAGTGAAGAAGATTTAAAAATTTATCGCAATCATCCCATTCACAAAGAAACACTAAGTTTCATACTCGAAAGAGCTGAGGACACAAAAGTGATTGATTTTTTTTGTTAAATTAGTTTTATTATTTTGAAATTTCGAACTGGTCTATTATTTTATCACGCAAATCATAAATTGTGAAAGTTATTTTGTTATCGTTAACGTCCAAAATTCCATAGTGGTAATCTTTAACAGATTTCTGAACAAATGGGGCATCTTTTGGTTCATACAATGGAGACCCACCGCCACCAAGGATTAAATGATATATTCCATTTACATAATTTCTTTGGTAAAAATGGCAATGCCCATTTAAAATAACATCGACACCATATTTTTCAAAAACTTTTGTTGTGAATTCTTTCATTCTTTCGTTTGAACCGTGACCCCCAGCAGCATAAGCTGGAATATGATAAGCAACTATTTTCCACTTTTTGTTTGTTCGAGCCAAATCCTCCTCGGCGAATTCCCATTGAGGTGAATTTGGAGTGACATTTGTTTCTGTGTTCAAAATTAAGAAATGAATATTTCCATAATCAAAAGAATAATAATATTCATTATTTGATGGCGAGGAAGGAGCTTGCAGAAATACCTTTGTAAGCTCGGTTTGAGCTTCGTGATTACCAAGAGAATTGTAAAAAGGAGCCGATGCAATCAAATTTTGCTCCTCCTCGGTAAAGAATTCTTTTTTCCATTCAGAATAAGTACCAGAATAACACAAATCCCCAGTGTAGACTAATATGTGAGGTTTATGTTTGGCAAGTTTTTTTGATTTATTTGAATGAATTTCTGGATTGGAACGATTATCGCCCATTACTCCAATGCGAAAGGGAAAACCCTCGGTTACATAACCGTGGAAGGTAAATAAATCGGAGGTATCACCATTGTGTATTGCGCGATATTTATAAATTGTGTTAGGTTCCAGATTATCTAAAGTTATTCTATGAACATAGGTTTGGCTTCTTCTATCCTCTGCGACTCTGTAGAAAGAAGTAGTTGCCACATACGACAAACTTTCCTTTCCATAAAGAACAGTTACTGGTTCCTTTGTATCTGTCTCTGCCATAACTATAACGGAATTCGGTCCAATGGCTTGTAGATAAGGTTTCATCAACAATCTTGAAAAAGAATAATTCAAAGCAAAGACTATTAGGAATGAAAGTACAGTTAATTTTCGAATAATATTCATAATTTTACTTTTTATGTTAAAAATAAAATTATCGTAATTGTTTAAATTTTATTTGAGGCTTTTATGAAATATTTGTTATTAGCACTCGTTTTGTTTTTCATTTTTGCATGCAGTAACCAAAAAGAGAAAGAAGCTACTATGGAACCTAAAGCCGAATTACCTTCCATTGATGAGCGAATAGCTTCCTTCGCACCTGTTACAATAGAAGCAGACCTAAGTCAACTTTCCCAAAGGGAGAGAAAAGTCGTTGAATTGCTTGTTGAAGCGGGGCAATACGCAGATGCAATCTTTTGGAAACAAACCTCTCCGGATGCTATATCCGTACGTGATTCGCTCGCAAAAGTTGACAACGAAGATGCAAAGAAACTTTTGAAATTAGTCAAAATTTTTTATGGGCCGTATGATTTAATATTCGAAGGGAGAAGATTTGTCGGCAATTATCCAGAATTCAAGCCGAAAGGTGCAAATTTCTATCCACTCGATTTAACAAAGGAAGAGTTTGAAAAGTACATTGAACAACATCCAGAACAAAAAGCTGAGCTGGAAAGCCAATACACAATTGTCGTAAGAGAAGGTAACAAGCTTAAAGGAATACCTTATAACCGGGCATACCCTGAAGTCGAGCAAATTGCAAGGAAATTGGAAGAAGCAGCAGATTATTGCGACAACCAAACACTAAAAAATTATCTTATTCTAAGAGCAAAAGCATTACGTACCGACGACTATTTCGAAAGTGATTTAGCCTGGATGGACATTAAAAATAGCAAAATCGACGTGGTAATTGGTCCAATCGAAAATTACGAGGATGCACTTTTTAATTACAAAACTGCATATGAAGCTATAGTTATGGTAAAAGATGAGGAAGGGACCAAAGAACTGGAGATGTTCGAAAAAAATTTGGATTATTTTGAACACAATTTGCCTTACGACAAAAAATATATTCGAAAATCTGCTGGAAAAGAAAATGTTCTTCAAATAATGAATGTAATCTATTTTGGTGGTGATTGCCAAGCTGGAACTAAAACTATAGCAAATTCGTTGCCGAATGACCCGAGGGTGCACGAGTTGAAGGGTGGAAAGAAATCGATGTTCAAAAATATGATGGAAGCTAAATTCGAAAAAATTCTGAAACCGATTGGCGAAAAAATACTTCCGCCAGACCATGTCAAATATGTCGATAAAAACTCATTTACGAGTTTTGTTACCTTGCACGAAGTTTCACACACTTTAGGTCGAGGTTTCGTCTATGGCAACGATACTTTAGAAGTCCGTAAAGCATTAAAGGAACGATATTCAGCAATTGAAGAATGCAAAGCGGATGTGTTAGGAATGTACAATCATAAACATTTGTTCGACAAAAAACTAATCACAGAGGATAAATTCCAAAAAGCAAAAATAACTTATATCGTTGGACTATTTCGTTCCATTCGTTTTGGTGCAGGTAAAGCTCACGGAAATGCCAATCTTATTCAATTGAACTATCTTGCGGAAAATGGTATTATTAAATATCAAAATGAAAAAATCATTATTAATTTAGATAATTTTTTGAAAAGTATAGAAGAACTTGCAAGAATTGTACTTACAATTCAAGCGGAAGGAGATTACAATCGTGCAGGTGAAATACTTGAAAAATATGGTAAGATGAAACCCGAAATTCAAAAAGTTATTGATAATCTAAAGGATATTCCAAGAGATATCGACACTGAATATGCTATCATTAAAAAATAAACTCACTTTAAGTTGTTTTTGAAAAACAATTTTAACAATAAATTAAATTTAAATTCGATAAAACCCTTTTGTTTTGGTTGGTAAGATATGAATCCATCTATTAGGGAATTAATCCAAACAATGCTCGCTCCTGGAGTAATGGTCAATGTTTGTGCCTTAATGCTACTTGTAACAAACAATAAGTATTCCGCAGTTGTGGATAGAATCCGAAGCCTAAACGAAGAAAAGCGCGAACTTCAAGAAAACAACGGTAAGCTTTTAGAAGATGATAATCTTAAAGAAAGGTTGAATTCTGTTAACAAACAATTGGCTTTTTTTCAAAAAAGGATACCATTCATTGTTCGTGCAGTACTTTCCTACACAATCTCCGTAGCTTTGTATGTACTAACTTCCTTGCTTATTGGCTTTGGTTTTGCATTTCATATTGATTTGCGAGCAGTTACATTCGTAACTTTTCTTTTAGGTATGATTTGTGTTCTTATTGGAAGTATTTACCTTGCTCGTGAAATTATTTACGGTTATAGGATTGTCCTGGTTGAAATTAGTAGCAAGTAAAAACAAAAGGGCACCAATTTGGTGCCCTTTTTAATTATAAAAAGCTCAATTATTCTTTCTTTTCCTCTGAACCTTGTTCATCCAAAAGATTAGACTTGATTTCAGTTAATGTTTCATCGGAGGAACCACTTTCTTGCGTAGGGCTTATTTCTGCTTCATTCGTTTGTGTAGTTTCTAAAACATAGGGGGTTTTGCCCTCGATTTTTGTTACCTCTTCGGACGGAGTTTCTTCAGCAGGTTGAGCTGTAATCGAATCTTGCTCTTTTGATTTCTTCAGCCTTTTTTCTTTTTTAGGACTTTGTTTTTTCCCAGTTGCTTTCTTTTTAGATTTCAAACTCACTGCCCCATCCTGCGGAGCACCCCAATCGACAAGTTCTATAGCAGCCAATTCGGCAGCATCGCCCCGACGAAATCCTAATTTAACGATACGCGTGTAACCACCAGGACGATCAATAACTGTTGGGGCTATAGTATCGAAAAGCTCCTGAAGGACTCCCTTATTATGAATCAATTTACCAACTACTCTTCTTGTGTGTACGTCGATAGTTTGACCTTCGGGAAGTTGTCCATTTTTTTCGCGAATTACAGCGTGTTTTGCACTTGTAATAATTTTTTCAACAAAAGGGCGCAAAGCCTTGGCTTTTGCTAAGGTAGTAACTATCTTTTTATGTTCCAACAAAGAAATTGCAAGGTTTCTTAGCAATGCATTTCTATGACTACTTGTTCTTTTCAACTTCAATCCTTTTTTTAAATGCCTCATTTTGTCACCCTATTGGTTAGTAATCAAATTCCATATATGTTTTAGAAGAGGTCGACTTTTCTGGTCTAAGGTACCTTTCAACATTCAATCCAAATTCCAAACCATGCTGATGGACAATTTCTTCTAATTCTTTCAAAGATTTTTTACCAAAATTTTTCAACCTCAATAACTCTGGTTCATTGTACGAAACAATATCGCCCAATGTTTTTATATTGTTAGATTTCAAGCAATTATAAGCACGAACACTAATTTCGAGGTCTTCAATTGGAATAGAAAGAATTCTCTTTAATCGAGCATGTTCGCTTTCGGAAGATTCAGGAGCAAATGGAGCACCTTCGGTAACAACTTGTTTTTTCGCAATTTCAAAAGTCAAGAAAAATTGTATATGTTCAATCAATATCTTAGCTGCATAACGAACAGCTTCAACTGGAGAAATTGTGCCATCGGTAATAACATCCAAAATAAGTCTTTCGTAATCTGTCTTTTGCCCTACTCGATGTGGCTCAATTATGTAGACTACGTTTTTTATAGGTGAATATATAGCATCGATTGGCAGCATTCCAATAGGATATTCACCCAAATTTTGCTCATCGGCGGGGACATAACCTTTGCCAAAAGCAACACGAAGTTCAACATCAAACTCAGCATCTTCTGCCAAGGTAGCAATGTACAAATCTGGATTTACAATTTCCAAAAAAGGACTGCTTTTCTGAATGTCGAGGGCGGTCCAGGTTAAAGGACCTTTAAGATGAAGGTTTACCTTAAACGGTTTTGATTCTCTCGACCTAATTCGAACTTGCTTTAAATTTAAAATAATATCAGTAACATCCTCGAGAACACCCGGTATGCTTTGGAATTCGTGAAGGACATCGGTGAACTTAGCTCCAACAATAGCATAGCCGGGTATTGAAGAAATGAGAACTCTTCGCAAAGAATTTCCAATTGTTACCCCGTAACCTTTTTCCAATGGTTGCATGATGAATCGAATATGGTTAGGATCTTCAGTCTCTTCGATACTAACCATGTCGGGCATCTGAAGCAGGGTAATGAAATCAAATTGTGACATTTTAAACCAAACTTTATTTAACTTAATTATTTACTACATTAGATACGTCGCCTTTTTGGTGGTCGACAACCATTGTGAGGAATTGGAGTTTTATCAAGAATGCTGTGAATTTCCAATCCAGCTGTTGCAAGGGCACGAATGGCGGCTTCGCGGCCACTTCCGGGACCTTTAACTACTACATCTACGCGACGCAAACCCATATCGTAGGCTTCCTTGCCAGCCCTTTCGGCAGCTATTTGAGCAGCATAGGGGGTGCTTTTCTTCGACCCACGAAACCCACTTTTGCCAGCAGAAGCCCAACACAAAGTATTTCCATACATATCGGTTATCGACACTATAGTATTATTGAAAGTAGCAAGGATATATGCTTTTCCGTGTGTTTCTGTAACTTGTTTTTTCTTTGCTCTTCTTTTTGGTGCAGCCATAAGTAAAATTCCTTAATTGAACATAAAATTACTTCTTACCAACTGCCTTCTTCTTGCCGGCAATTGTCTTTCTACGCCCTTTTCGGGTTCGGGAGTTTGTCCTTGTTCGCTGACCTCTTACGGGAAGTCCCTTCCGATGACGTAACCCACGATAACAACCTATATCAATAAGACGTTTAATATTCATTTGAACTTCGCTGCGAAGTTGCCCCTCGACTTTATACTCTTGAATTACTTGTCGAATTCTGGCAATTTCATCGTCGGTCCACTCTGTCACTTTTTTGAATTCATCCACAGCAGCTTTAGCCAATATTTCTTTTGCGGTAGTCCGGCCAACGCCATAGATGTAAGTAAGGGCAACAAAACCTCTTTTATTTTTGGGTAAGTCAACACCTACGATACGAGCCATTTATGCCTCCTCTTAACCTTGTTTTTGTTTATACCTAGGATTCTTTTTGTTGATGATATAAATTCTTCCCTTTCGCCGGACAATTTTGTCTTCCGGTGATCTTTTCTTTACCGAAGCTCTTACCTTCATAGCAACCTCTTTTTATTTATACCTATAAATAATTCTTCCTTTAGTTAAATCGTAGGGAGAAATTTCGACCCTAACTTTATCTCCTTGAAGAATTTTAATATAATTCATTCTCATTTTGCCTGCAATATGAGCAAGGACTCTGTGTCCGTTTTCAAAACGAACGATAAATTGGGTATTTGGAAGAGCTTCCTCAATTGTACCGTCCATCTGAATCATTCCTTGCTTTGGCATATTTACCCCATTACCAATATGTTAATACTAAAGGTTTCTTGTCAGAAACAATTATTGTATGTTCAAAATGAGCTGAAGGTTTGCCATCGGCCGTGACAACTGTCCATCCATCTTGCTTAGTAAAAACCTTATAGTCCCCCATGTTAACCATAGGTTCAATTGCAAGTGTCATACCGCTATGTAACTTAATGTTGGGAAATTGAGATCGAGCAAGCAATGGTGGAACAAAATTTGGAATTGGGGGTTCCTCGTGCAATCTTTTACCTATACCGTGCCCAACTAGCTCGCGGTTAACAGAAAAGCCGTTTCTCTCCACATGTGATTGAATTGCACGCGATATATCGTATACTTTGTTTCCTTCGATTGCAGAGTCAATTCCCAATTGTAAAGCTTCTTGGGTTACCCGAAGCAGCCTCTCATTTTCTGAGGAAATCTTTCCAACTGGATATGTAAAAGCACAATCCCCAAAAAAACCATTTTTCTCAACTCCACAATCTATGGAAACAATTTCCCCTTCTTTCAACACCCTTTTACTGGGAATGCCATGAACTACTTCATCATCAATTGAAATGCAAAGTGTATGGTGGTATTCTTTGTTGTCTACCCTATAACCTTTGAAGGCTGGTTTAGCGTCTTTGGACAAAATAAAATCTTCTGCAATTTGGTCTAATTCAATTGTTTCAATGCCCGGTTTAATGTATTTTCGTAAAAGAGCAAGAGTTTCGGCAACAATCCGACAGGCTTGCTCAATTAGTTTAATTTCTTCGGCCGACTTAACCAAAGAAGTTGGATTTGAAATGTTTCTAATATCCCGGACTTTCCGCATAATTAGAGACCTCCTACACCAGCAGCACGACCACGAATCTTACCACTTTTCATGAATCCATCATAATGGCGCATCAATAAAAACGATTCGATCTGTTGCAAGGTATCAAGAATAACCCCAACAACAATTAGAATAGATGTACCACCAAAAAACGAAGCGAATGCGGAAGTAACACCTAAAACGTTTATTGCAAACGTAGGAATAATTGCTATAATAGCTAAGAAAATTGACCCCGGTAAGGTAATTTTAGTCAAAACAGAGTCAATATATTCAGCGGTTTGTTGTCCAGGGCGGATACCAGGAATAAATCCGCCTTGCTTTTTCATGTTGTCCGCCATATCCCTAGGATTAAATATTACAGCAGTATAGAAGTAGGTAAAAAGTATAACTAACCCTGCAAAAATAATTGCATAAACAAATGAACTTTCGCTAAAAGCAACAACTAGAGTGTGGAGCCACTGACTCGTTGGGAAAAAGTTAAATATGGTTTGGGGAATGAAAATAATGGATTGGGCAAAAATTATTGGCATAACCCCAGCGGTAATAACTCGCAATGGAATATATTGTGTTGTCCCGCCATAAATTTTTCTCCCAACTTGCCTTTTTGCATATTGGACAGGTATACGTCGGGCACCCTGAGAAATAAAAATAATTGAAGCAACAATCGCTACCCAGAAGGTCAAGATTATTAATTCAACGGGCCAAGGTCGCTCGCCAAGAGTAAATACTTGGGAAAACTCTTGATATAATGCAGTTGGAAAACGAGCAACGATACCAATAAAAATCAACAAAGAAATACCATTGCCTATCCCTCTTTCGGTAATTTTTTCACCAAGCCACATTAAGAACATTGTCCCAGCAGTCAATATTATAATAGTGGATATCACAAAAAAGAAACTGGAATTAGGAACAACAGGTGCGCCATTGGCTTCCATATTTACCAAACGAACAGTCATACCCCAAGACTGAAACATACAAATAGGAACAGTGAGTATTCTGGTGTATTGATTAATTTTCCTTCGCCCTTCTTCGCCTTCTTTTTGCATTTTTTGAATTTCTGGGATGACTATACCAGCAAGTTGCATAATAATCGATGCAGTTATGTAGGGCATAACCCCAAGAGCAAAGATTGCAGCGTTGGAAAATGCACCACCGACAAAGAAATCGAATAATCCGAACAAGTCTTGGGCAGCACCTTGGTTAAAAGCTTCAAGAACTTGGAAATCGACGCCCGGCAAAGTAATATGTGCTCCAATTCTGGCGACAATTATCGCAAACAAGGTAAAAAGGAGCCTTTGCCTTAGTTCCTCAATTTTCCATATATTTTGAAATGTTTCTACAATCTTACTCATAGATTGATACTTTGCCTCCAACTGATTCAATTTTATCTATAGCTGATTTAGAAAAACAATGGGCAGTTATTTTTAAAGGTTTCGAAATCCTGCCTTCTCCAAGCACTTTTATGGGATGGTTTTTCTTTCTAACCAAGCCAACCTCGAACATCAAATCTGGGTCTAGGATTTCGGTTTGAATGCGTCCCTTGTCTATTAATTCTTGTATTTTCAACAAATTGACAACTTGATATTCCACGCGATTTCTATTATTGAACCCAAATTTTGGAACTCGTCTCACCAGGGGCATTTGGCCACCCTCGAAGGCAAGTTTTCTATGATACCCACTGCGCGATTGTTGACCCTTGGTGCCTCGAGCAGCAGTTCCACCATGGCCAGACCCAGGCCCGCGCCCAACCCTTTTATCTTTGTGCTTAGAACCAGGCGCAGGTTGTAAATTACCAATGTGTTTCATAAAATTCCCCTAAAAATTATTCTCCAACTTCTTCAACTTTAACTAAATGCTTAACAACTTTAATCATACCTCGGATTTGAGGATTATCTGGTAAAACATTAAAATAGTTTGGCCTCCCCAATCCCAATGCTTCTATTGTTCTTTTTTGCTTTTTATTTGTCTTTATAATACTTCTTATTTGTGTAACTTTAACTTTTTTCATAATGACCTCTAATTATCCAAAGAGTACTTTTTGAGGAGAAATACCACGTCGAAGTGCAACTTGTCCTATATCCTCCATCATCATCAAAGCTTTTAAAGTTGCTTTAGTGGTATTGTGTGGATTTGAAGACCCAAGACTTTTCGTTAATACATCCTTGATACCGGCAAGTTCCAAAACAGCACGAATACCACCGGCGGCAATTACACCAGTACCTGGAGAAGCTGGTCGAATTAATACCTTAGAAGCACCATATTTACTCAATACTTCGTGGGGAACAGTATTGTTGTACAAACTTACCTTTACGATATTCTTTTTAGCAGCTTGGGTTGCCTTGTTGACAGCATCAACCACTTCAGCAGCTTTACCTAAACCAACACCGACATGTCCATTGTAATCACCAACGACAACAATTGCGGTGAAGCCAAAGCGTCGGCCACCTTTAACGACTTTTGCTGTTCTCCCAACGTAAACCAATTTCTCTTTTAGTTCCAATTCCGATGCTTTAATCTTCGCCATAAAATTCATCCAATTTGTTATCAAAATTTCAAACCACTTTCCCTTGCGCCCTCTGCAAGAGCCTTTACTCTTCCATGGTAGAGATACCCATTTCGATCGAAGCAAACGTTTTCTATGCCAAGTTTGAGCATTTTTTGTGCAAGAACTTTACCAACAACCCTAGCTTTTTCGACTTTTTTCATACCCTCTTTAAGAAGAGAACGAACTTCTTTATCTTGCGTAGAGCAAGAAACAAGGGTATGACCAATCTCGTCATTTATTACTTGACAATAAATATGGTTAAGACTTCTGTACACGGTGAGCCTTGGTCTTTCGGGCGTACCAACAACCTTTTTTCTAACTCTTAACTTTCTTCTTTTCCTTCTTACCTTTTTAAGTTCAAGTCTATTCATTTGTAAACCATCACTATTTTTTACAATAATTATTTTGTACCTGTTTTACCAGCTTTGCGCCGTATGAATTGACCTTGGTAGAAAATTCCTTTACCTTTGTAGGGTTCTACGGGTCGAATTTTTTTGATTTTAGAAGCAACTTCCCCAACAACCTGTTTGTCGATACCTTTGACAATAATAGTTGTAGGATTAGGTGACTCAAGAGTAATTCCATCGGGGGGAATAAACAAAATTGGATGAGAGTAACCAAGCGAGAGAAGCAAATTTTTGTTTTTCATCTCCGCTTTATAACCAATACCGTGAATAAGCAATGTTTTCTCAAATCCTTGGGATACTCCAAAAATCATATTGTAAACATAAGCTCGGGTCAAACCATGCAAGGCTCGAGTCTTTTTATCGTCTTTTGTCCTGTCGAAAGTCAAAATATTGCCATCTAGTTTATATGTAATACATTCTGGAATATCGAACGAAAGTTCACCTTTTGCTCCTTTGACTAATATTTTTCCATTGTCAAATTTGACAATAACTTTGTCGGGAATTTGTATGGGTTTTTTTCCAACTCTTGACACGTTAATCTCTCCTAATTGATTACCATACCGTAAAAAGCAGTTCACCACCAATGTTTAATTTTCGAGCCATTTTGTCTGTCATTATCCCTCGTGATGTAGATAATACTGCAATACCAAGACCATTTTTAATTCGGGGTATTTCACGAGCATTAACATAAATTCGCCGGCCCGGCTTGCTTATTCTTTTCATTTCTTTGATAACAGGTTGTCTGTTATAATATTTAAGTTTAATTCTAATAGTACCCTGAATGTTGTTTTCGATTTTTTCGAAGCCTTCGATATAACCTTGATCTAATAAAATTTCGCAAATTGCCCATTTCATTTTTGAAAATGGTACCTCAACTTCTTTGTGCCGAGCCACTCCGGCATTCCTTATTCTTGTTAATAAATCAGCAATAACATCTGTTACTGGCATAAAACATTTTTCCTTTAATATTACCAACTTGCCTTTCTAATACCAGGAATTTTTCCTTCTAAAGCCATTTGCCGAAACACATTTCGGCAGAGCATAAATTTCCGATACACGCCTCGACCTCGCCCCGTGACTCCACAACGATTTCTTACACGAACAGGACTACTATTCTTAGGTAATTTTTGCAGTCCAAAATAATCGCCAGCGTCTTTTAATTCTTGTCGTTTAGCTTTGTACTTTTCAACTAACTTAATTCTTTTAAGATTCCTTGCAAATATTGCAGTTGTAGCCATAATCAATCCTTTCTTTGGAATGGAAAACCAAATTCAGATAAAAGTGCGTAGGATTCCTCGTCGGATTTAGAACGAATAACAAAAGTGATATCCAACCCAGAAATTCTGGAAACTTTATCTACATCTATTTCTGGGAAAATGATTTGCTCTTTAATTCCTACGGAATAGTTACCGTGCCCATCAAAACTTTTGTCCGAGAAGCCACGAAAGTCTCTAATCCGTGGTGCTGCAATGTTAATAAATCTATCGAGGAATTCATACATTCTTTGCTTTCGTAAAGTAACGAAGCAACCAATGGGAATACCAGCACGTAACTTAAAGTTTGATATAGATTTCTTTGCTTTAGAAAGGGCAGGTCTCTGACCTGCAATAAGTTCTAATTCATTGATAGCATTCAGAAGAAGCCGCTGGTCCTGGGTGGCTCCTCCAATCCCCATATTCAAAACAATTTTCTCCAATCTGGGAACCTGCATTGGGGATTTAAACCCAAACTTTTTCATCAAATTAGGTACAATAGTGTTTTTATAATATTCATAAAGCCTTGGTACTGGAATTTCCTTATCTTTTACATCTTCAAGCCGTCTCCCTTCAGGTTTGAATTCAACCTTTTTTGAACTTGTTACCTGTGGTTGCGTTTTCTTTTTCGTTGTTGTCTTTGCCATTTTATTCTAACCTTTTAGTTACAAATCCTTACCATTTTTCTTTGAGTAGCGTATTTTTATTTTTTTTCCATCTTTTTCGTCGATACGAATCCCAATTCGAGTAGGATTCTTGTCGGAATCTAAAATCATAACATTCGAATAATGAATGGGCATTTCTTTACTGACAATTCCACCTTTAGGGTTTTGTTGGGTTGGTCTAGTATGTTTTTTTCTTACATTAACACCTTCGACCAAAACTCTCATCTTGTCTGGATAAATTTCTAGAATACGCCCAACTGCACCTTTGTCGTTGCCTGCAATAACTTGGACTAAATCGCCTTTTTTAAGTTTAAGTTTCATTTTCCACCTTTATAAAACCTCTGGTGCTAAGGAAATTATTTTCATAAAATTCTTTTCTCGAAGTTCTCTTGCAACAGGGCCAAAAACACGAGTTCCTCTTGGTTCCCCTTGATTATTTAGAATAACAGCTGCATTGTCATCGAAGCGAATAAAAGAGCCATCTTTTCTCTTAATTTCCTTTTTGGTACGGACAATAACTGCACGGCATACTTCGCCCTTTTTAACGGAAGAGTGCGGTATTGCAGACTTAACGGAGACCACAATTACATCTCCAACAGTGGCATATCTTTTTTCGTGACCACCAAGGACACGAATGCATCTAACTCTTTTTGCACCTGAATTGTCTGCGACCACTAAATTAGTTTCCTCTTGTATCATTTTAACCTCTCTTACTTTGCCCTTTCAACAATTTCTTTCAACATCCATCTTTTTCTTTTGCTCAAAGGTCTCCATTCAATAATTCTTACTAAATCACCAACCTGGCATTCATTATGTTCGTCGTGTGCTACTAATTTTTTTGACCTCCTAAAGTATTTTTTGTACAATGGATGTTGAATATGCCTTTCGACTTTTATTATAATTGTTTTATCTGGTTTATTCGAAACCACCCTACCTTCAAGAATTCTTTTCCTGCCAGTTTTAACTTCTTTGGCTTTAGATTCAAGAGCAAAATTGTCTTGTTTGCCAGCTATAGCGATTTCACCTTCGGTATGGTTTGAAGTATCTGAAACATTATCTGGGTAAACTTCCTCAGTAATTAATTTTTCGTTATTGTGTTCCATATTTGTTTTCCCTTTGCCGTTCAGAAATAATAGTTTTAATTCTAGCAATATCTTTCTTCAAAATTCTTAAGGAGGCAGTATCTTGCAACTGACTCAAAGAATGCTGAACACGTATTCGAGCCAAGGTTTCAACCGATTCGTTCAGTATTCTTTGTAATTCGTCGTTTGTCAATTCACGCAAATAGTGTACTTTTCGTGGTTTCATTCTTCTATGTCCACTCGTTGAACAAATTTTGTTTTTATCGGTAGTTTTTGAGCAGCAAGTCTAAGAGCTTCTTCGGCTCGTTCTTTAGAAACACCCCCAACCTCGAACATAATTTTCCCCCTTTTAACCACTGCCACCCAAAATTCTGGCGAACCTTTTCCGCTACCCATACGAGTTTCCAATGGTTTTTTCGTAACTGGTTTATCGGGAAAAATTCTAATCCAGAGTTTGCCTTCACGTTTGAGATAACGATTTATTGCAATACGAGCGGCTTCGATTTGCCTATTTGTAATCCAAGCCCCCTCTAAGGCTTTCAACCCATATGAGCCAAAGGAAACTGTAGTTCCACGATTTGCTATTCCTCTAACTCTTCCTCTTTGTGTTTTCCTATGCTTAACTCTTTTAGGTAATAACATTTGTCACCTCTTTATTATGCTAATTGTGGTTTACCAAGTATTTCACCTCGGCAAATCCAAACCTTTACACCAATGCTTCCATAGATTGTTTGTGCAACAGCAAAGCCAAAATCTATATCAGCACGAAGTGTATGCAACGGTATTCGGCCATCTTTGTATTGCTCAGAACGAGCCATTTCTGCTCCACCAAGCCGTCCGGAGCATTGAACTTTAATTCCCACTGCACCCATTTTCATTGCATTGCTGACAGCCATTTTCATTGCACGCCTAAACGAAACACGTCCTTCTATTTGTGTTGCAATATTTTCTGCAACAAGTAAAGCTTCTAATTCTGGTTTTTTGACTTCTGAAATCAAAATTTTCACTTCTTTGTTGGTTAATCTTCTAATTTCTTCCTCAAGCTTAGATATTTCTTGGCCGGAACGACCAATGATTAAGCCTGGACGAGAGGAATGTATAGTAATGCGCAATAATTTAGTCGTTCTTTCAATAACAATACGAGAAACTCCTGCACGACGGAGCCGGTTTTTTAAATAATTTCTGACATTGATATCTTCGTTGAGTTTTTCGCCAAAATTATGTTCATCGAACCAATTTGCATCCCAACCCCTAATAATACCAAGCCTTAAACCTATTGGATTAGTTTTCTGTCCCAACTTTTTCCTCCTTCTTTACTTTAGATTTAACTTCTTTACCAATTTTTGGTGTAGGTAATTCTCGTACAACTATTGTAATATGACAAGTACGCTTTCGTATACGATGTACCCTACCCATAGAAGCCGAAAGCAATCTTTTTAGAGTGGCACTCTGGTCCACATATGCTCTTTTTACCAATACATTCTCTGGATCGACATTACCTCTATCCTTTAGGTTTTGGAGATTAGAAATAGCGGATCGTAATACTCTTTCAACTTCTATTGCTCCAGCTTTAGGGCAAAATTTCAAAATTGACAATGCTTCACTTGCTTTCTTTCCGCGAATCAAATCGACAACTACTCTTACTTTTCTAGTTGGCATTCTCAAAAATCTTTTTATAGCACGGGCTTCCATAGATAATCTCCTTATTTCTTTTTAGCAGCTACCTTTTGTTCTTTTCTATGTCCAGCGTGACCACGATAAGTTCTTGTTGGGGCAAATTCACCAAGTTTGTGACCAACCATATTTTCTGTGATGTACACTGGTATGAATTTATTGCCATTGTGAACGGCAAAAGTATGCCCAACGAATTCTGGCACAATTGTAGATGCTCTGGACCATGTTTTAATCACTTGTTTTTTTCTAGAGTGGTTCAAAGCATCGACCTTTTTAAACAACTTCCAGTAAACGTAAACACCTTTTTTTAAAGACCTTGCCATAGTCTATCCCACCTATTATCCTTTTCTACGTCTAATAATGTATTTATCCGAAGGCTTATTTTTCTTTCTTGTTTTTAAGCCTTTTGCAAGTTGCCCCCAAGGCGAACGAGGATGCTGACGACCACCACCAGATTTCGAACGGCCTTCGCCTCCACCATTAGGATGGTCAATCGGGTTCATTGCCATACCTCGAGTTTGTGGTCTAATTCCTAACCAACGAGCACGCCCGGCTTTCCCAAGCATAATATTTTCATGGTCCGGGTTGCTTACTCTTCCAATCGTTGCATAGCAAGTATTTAGAATATTTCTTATTTCTCCAGATGGCAATTTAATTTGGGCATAACGCTCATCTAAGCCAACCAATTGAGCAAAGACACCGGCAGAACGAGCCAACTGCCCACCCTTGCCTGGTTTCATTTCGATATTGTGAATGAACATTCCAATTGGAATATTCTTCAAAGGAAGGGCATTCCCATCTTTGAACTCAGCATCTGGGCCAGCCATCAACTTGTCTCCAACCCTTAAACCGTCGGGAGCAAGGATATATCTGTACTCACCGTCTTCATATTTCAAAAGAGCAATTCGAGCACTTCTATTCGGATCGTATTCAATTGTTTCGACTGTAGCTTGGATACCTCTTTTATCTCTTTTGAAATCTATTATCCTATATCGTTTTTTGTGACTACCACCTCTGTGGCGCGATGTAATTCTGCCGGTATTATTTCTACCTCCAGACCGTTTCAAAGGAACAACTAAAGGCTCGTATGGCTTATCTGTTGTTATTTCTTCGAACGTAGATACTGAATAAAATCTTGTTCCCGGCGTAATTGGTTTTAAAACTCTAATCCCCATTTCATCACCTTAATTAAGTTTCTGCACCTGAAACCAATTCGATAGAGAACCCTTCTTTCAAAGTAACGTAAGCTTTTTTACGTAAAGGGGTTCTACCAGCCATTAAACCACGTCTAGTAAATCTTTTCCTAACCTTTCCCTTCACTAGCACAGTGCGCACAGAATCGACTTTAACCTCAAACATTTTTTCAACGGCCTGTTTTATTTGTATTTTATTAGCTTTAGGTTCAACTTCGAAAACATATTGCCTAAGGTCGCCCAATTTCATGGCTTTTTCTGTAATTACCGGTTTCTTAATTATCTCTATCATCTTAAACCCCTACTCAATTATTAAAAGATGATTGAAGTTGTTCGACAGCGCTTCGCAAAATCAACAGTTTTTTGTGCGCTAAGATATGATATGTTGAAACTTTATCTGCCTCTAAAACAGTGACCCTATCAATATTTTTTGCAGAAAGAAACAGATTTTTACTTTTTTCTGGCAAAAGAACCAATGTCTTCTCTTCGTTCAATTTTAAATTTTTTAGGACCTGATAAAATTCTTTAGTTTTCGGTTTCTCCATCTGGAAATCTTCTAAAACGATGAAATTACCTTCTTGCAAACGAAGGGAAAGAGCGCTTTTGCGAGCAAGAATTTTAATCTTCTTATTCAATTTCATGTAATAATCGCGTGGTTTCGGTCCGTGGATAGTACCACCACCAACCCAAAGAGGAGAACGTGTCGAACCAGCGCGAGCAGTTCCACGACCTTTTTGTCTCCAAGGTTTCTTACCACCTCCACGAACTTCGGAGCGCACCTTAGTTTTGTGCGTACCTTGCCTTTGATTTGCAAGGTAAGCTACAACTGCCAGATGTAAAGCATGCTCGTGTGGCTCAACAGCAAATATATCATCGTTTAACTCGATTTGGCTTAAAACCTGACCTTCTTTTGAAAAAACATCAACTAACATTTTTCGCCTATAACTTTACAATTTCCAATAATCCATTGATTGGGCCAGGGACACCCCCTTTGACCAACATTAAATTCTCGTTAGGAATAACATCTACAATCACAAGATTTCTAACGGTGACTTTTTTGCCACCCATACGCCCTGCCATTCGCATTCCTTTAAATACGCGAGAAGGATATGACGAGCCGCCTATGGACCCCGGGGCGCGTACTCTGTCGGATTGCCCATGCGTTGTCATTCCAACGCCACCGAAATGATGCCTTTTAACAACGCCTTGGAACCCACGTCCCTTAGATGTACCAGATATTTTTACCTTGTCGCCTTTCTTAAACCAATCTCCAACTTTAAGAATAAAACCAGGTTGCAAAGTTGTGTCCAAGAGCTTAAATTCCCTCAAAAATTTTACTGGCTCGACGCCCGCTTTTTTGAAGTGTCCCATTTCTGGTTTATTTACTTTTTTGGGAGAACGGTTTCCAAAACCAATTTGCATAGAACAATAGCCGTCACGCTCATTTGTATTAATTTTTACAATTGGACAAGGACCAGCTTCAATTACGGTAACGGGTATCTGTTCCCCTTTTTCGGTGAAATAGCTCGTCATTCCTAACTTTTTGCCTAAAATTGCTGCACCCATAATAACTCCTACACTTTAACTTCTACATCAACCCCAGCGGGCAATTCAAGTTTCATTAATGCATCAATTGTCCTTTGGGACGAGCTGTAAATATCAATCAAACGTTTGTGGACTCGCAATTCAAACTGTTCACGAGATTTTTTATCAACATGTGGCGACCTATTTACCGTAAAGATACTTCTTTTAGTAGGAAGGGGAATGGGACCAGAGACCAGTGCCCCGGTCTGCTTCACCGTCCTAACTATTCTCTCGGCAGATTTATCAATTAAATAGTGATCGAAAGATTTCAATTTTATTCTAATTTTTTGTGTCGCTGCCACTTTTCACTCCTAAAATAACCTCACTTGCAAAAGTGAGCAAAATTATTCTAAAACCTTGGTAACAACACCAGCCCCAACTGTTCGGCCACCCTCGCGGATAGCAAATCGAAGCCCTTCTTCCATAGCAACTGGGGTAATCAATTCTATTGTAATATTGTCAAGATTGTCCCCGGGCATAACCATATCTACACCCTCGGGTAATTTGATAACGCCAGTAACATCAGTAGTTCGGAAGTAAAACTGTGGTCTATATCCAGAGAAGAATGGGGTGTGCCGACCGCCCTCTTCTTTCTTCAAAACGTAAACTTGAGCATTAAACTTTGTATGAGGTGTAATTGTACCAGGTTTAGCAATCACCATACCTCTTTCAAGCTCGTCTTTATCAATTCCTCGCAACAGCAAGCCAACGTTATCACCAGCAACACCCTCGTCCAAAATCTTACGGAACATTTCAATTCCAGTGACAGTTGTCTTTTTGTGCAACCCAAATCCAACGATTTCAACTTCTTCGTTTATCTTAATAATTCCGCGTTCAATTCTCCCAGTACCTACAGTTCCGCGACCAGTAATTGAAAACACGTCTTCGACTGGCATCAAGAAGGGTTTGTCAATATCTCTTTGAGGAGTAGGTATGAAATTATCTACAGCATCCATAAGCTCATAAACACACTGTAGTCTTGGATCATCGGGTGTAACATTGGGCTCGAGACCAGCTTGCATTGCAAGAAGAGCTGAACCACGGACGATAGGAACATCGTCACCCGGAAACTCATATTTATTAAGTAGTTCACGAACTTCCATTTCGATAAGGTCGATCAACTCTGGGTCGGCGATATCAACTTTATTCAAAAAAACAACGATGTATGGTACATTCACCTGACGGGCAAGAAGAACATGCTCGCGAGTCTGTGGCATAGGTCCATCGTCCGCTGCAACAACAAGAATAGCACCATCCATTTGAGCAGCACCTGTAATCATATTTTTAATGTAATCGGCGTGTCCGGGACAGTCAACGTGTGCATAGTGCCTTTTTTCGGTTTCGTACTCAACATGGGCTGTGTTGATTGTAATACCTCGAGCTCTTTCCTCGGGAGCGTTATCAATTGAGTCGAAAGTTCTGACTTGAGTATTAGTGCCTTTTTTGGCAAGCCCCATTGTAATTGCAGCAGTAAGCGTAGTCTTCCCATGGTCGATGTGACCAATGGTTCCAATGTTGATATGAGGTTTTGTCCTTGCGAATTTTTCTTTTGCCATCTTTAAAACTCCTATTTAAATTGACATAAACTATATTAAATCAAAAACTTTATAAATTAATTTCTATGCTTTCAATAAATAGATTTTTGTTCTACAACGGGTTCATAATGGGAAAATTCCATAGTAAATGAGGCTCTTCCCTGACTCAATGACCTTAAATCGGTAACATAACCAAACATTTGAGATAAAGGAACCAAACCCTTAATGCTTTGGAATTTAATTCTCTGCTCAATTGCTTCAATTTTGCCTTTCCTTGAATTAAAGTCAGAAATTATATCGCCAACATATTCCTCTGGTGAAACAATTTCCACTTTAAAAATTGGTTCCAACAAAACGGTTTTAGCTTTTCGTAAACCCTCGCGAACTGCCATTGAAGAAGCAATCTTATAACCCAAATCTGTAAATATTTCCTTTTCGAATTTACTTTCAACCACACTAACTCCGACATCAGTTAATGGATACCCTAGAGGACCTATTTGCAATCCTTCTTTGATTCCCTCTTCAATGGAGTTCCAGTATAATTTTGGAACCGTTTGTTCGGAAATAAGAAATTGAATTCTGTTGCCGCTGCCGCGGGTAAGGGGGAAAAGTTTAAGTTTAACATATCCGAAGTTATTCTTACCGGCTATTTGCTTATCGAACATATGTTCTTGCTCAATTTCTTGTATTATTGTTTCTCGATAGGCAACTTGGGGCTTCCCAATTCTGACTTCAAGGTTATGCTCTCGTTTCAACCTATCGACGATGATTTCAAGTTGCAATTCACCGACACCACTAATTATTATCTCGCCACTTTCCTCGTCATTTGCAAAGCGGAAAGTAGGATCCTCGTCTGAAAATTTAATTAAACAATCAATAAGTTTGTCGCGGTCTTGTTGAGTTTTAGATTCAATTCTCTGGTTGATGACTGGTTCAGCAAAAGTTATCTTTTCATACAGAATTTTGTATTTTTCATTGCAAAGAGTGTCGCCTGTTTTAGTGAATCTCAAATCAGGGAATGCAACAATATCGCCAGTCCAAACTTCAGATATTTCTTCTTTTCTATTAGCGTAAAGGCGCAGAATTTTTTGTATTCGCTCTCTTTTTCCAGAATTTGCATTGAACACAGCTTCACCGGTTTTCAGCGAGCCAGAATATACTCGGACAAATGTTAGTTTCTTTAAATATGGATCTGTTAATATTTTAAAAGCAAGTGCCGAAAATGGCTCATCGTCTTTTGCTTTCCTAGATATCTTTCTTTCGTGATCATTATAGTCGTAGCCCCAGAAAGTACCAATATCGCTAGGAGAAGGAAGGTATTTAATCACGGAATCCAATAAGGGCTGTACACCAATGTATTTCTTCGAAGAACCACACAAAACGGGAACAAATTGATTAAGAATTGTAGCCTTTCGAATTCCATATTCGATTTGCTCGGTTGTCAAAGTTCCATTTTCAAGGTAATAGTCAAGCAAGGAATCATCGGTTTCTGCAACTGAATCAACCAATTTTTCTCGCCATTCGTTTGAAAGTTCTATCATTTCGTGTGGAATTTCTTCGACAAAAAATCGAAAACCTTTTGATTCAGCATCAAAAAAAATTGCCTTTTGCAGAATTAAATCAACAATACCAACAAACTCGTCTTCGGCACCAATAGGTAATTGTAAAACAACAGGTTTGGCATTTAACTTTTCTTTCATCATTCTAATTACACGAAGGAAATCGGCCCCCATGCGGTCCAATTTATTAACGTAAGCAATACGAGGAACACCATACATATCCGCTTGGTGCCAAACGGTTTCGGATTGCGGTTCCACACCTCCAACGGCACAAAAAATGGCTATGGCACCGTCCAGTACACGAAGAGAACGCTGGACTTCGGCAGTAAAATCAACATGACCGGGTGTATCGATGAGATTAATTTGGTGTTCTCTCCAAAAAAAAGAAGTAGCAGCAGAAGTAATTGTAATCCCCCGCTCTTTTTCCTGCTCCATATAATCCATAAAGGCAGTGCCTTCATCGACTTCCCCGGGCCGGTGCAAAAATCCCGTGTAGAACAAAAATCTCTCTGTAGTGGTTGTTTTCCCCGCATCTATGTGCGCCATGATACCAATATTTCGCACTTTTTCAATTTCAACCTTTCGGGGCATAACACACTACCAGCATTTCTATTGACAAAGAACAACCATAGCTTTTACCATTTGAAATGAGCAAAAGCTTTGTTAGCTTCTGCCATTCGGTGCGTATCGTCGCGCTTCTTGACAGAGGCACCTTCACCGTTGGCTGCAGCGATAATTTCGGAGGCTAAACGCGCGCTCATAGATTTGTCTTTTCTTTGTTTTGAATACATTCTTAACCAGCGAAGTGCAAGCGAAATTCTTCGATCTTCACGCACTTCAACTGGAACTTGATAGGTTGCACCTCCTATTCTTCGGGAGCGGACCTCAACCAAAGGTGCAACATTGGAAACTGCCTTTCTAAATACATCCAGTGCATTTTGTTTGGTTTTCTGAGCAACGATATCCAAAGCACCGTAAACAATATGCCTTGCTGTATTCTTTTTGCCCTTTCTTAAAACAGTATTAATCATTCTTGCAACGAGAATGTCGCTGTATTTTGGATCGGGTTGCAATATTTTTTTCTCTGCTCTTTTCTTTCTCATTTTATCATCAACCTTTTATTTTGCAACAGCCTTTTTGGGACGTTTAGAACCATACTTAGAGCGTCCCTGCTTTCGTCCATCAACCCCTTGGGTATCTGCTACACCACGGACTATGTGGTAACGAACACCGGGTAAATCCTTGACACGTCCACCACGGACATATACAATTGAGTGCTCTTGCAAGTTGTGTCCTTCTCCAGGAATATATGCAATTACCTCGTAACCAGAACTCAATCTTACTTTTGCGACTTTGCGCAAAGCAGAATTTGGTTTTTTGGGTGTAGTTGTATAAACTCGTGTGCAAACACCACGCCTTTGCGGGCAGCTTGAAAGCGCAGGCGATTTGCTTTTCTTTCGAAGCTTCTTCCTCGGTTTTCTTACTAATTGACTAATTGTTGGCACTCAACTACTCCTATAACTAAATACAAAAAACAAAAAATAGAGACTACGAAATTACAAAAAAAATTATTTTCAAAATCAAATTTTATAAATTTTTCATTAAATTTTAAAAAATAAATTTTAGGCTAAAAATTGAGCTTCGATTATGATTAATCCAGCTTTGAATATTTTAGAAAGATGTGATTTTTATCTAAATTTCACAAGGTTCATAATATTTTTCCATAAAATAGGATGTTTTCCACCCAAGGATTTCACTTTCTTCCATGCTCCAATGATTTCCAATTCCTTTAAAATTCTAAGTATTTCCCTTCAATCTCTTTTAATATTGGTACCTTTCCCTGCCAACTTAACGGCAACCAAAGATTCCTTTAATCGGTCTTCGCATGTTCTTCTGTCTCTAAAAAATTCATTGCTATCGTTAATTTCTTGAATCAAGCCCACAATATCGATGTAATTTCCATCAATTAAAAAAACCTTTCGAAAAAATCTTTTAACTTAGTATCATTGGTTGCTTCTATCGACAATAGTTCATTGCCCAGAGGTAGTATTTGGTAAGAATAAATATCAACAAGTTTAAGGTCCCGAGGTAATAGCTTAATATTTAGCAAATTTGATTTTTTGATGACATCCAATTTCGTACTTTAGTTACTGTATCCCAAATTTCATTGTCAATTTCTACTCGGTCTTTGGTTTTATTTAAAGCATTGTTAATTGAACGTAAAATATGATATATTTCGTAATACTTAAGATCTTTATTATATGCATTTCCTCTTTTGATTAGTTCTTTCGATATCAAAATATTTTTTGGAGGTATGAGTTCCCGTTTTACGAATATTTGATTCTGTTCAACACAAGTGATACCAAAAATCTGTCCAGAGCCATTTATCCATCAAGTAGTAATCTTTACTAGGAAAGCTAAATAAGCTTTATCAGAATGACGACAAAAAGCGATAGCCTGGCTCAACCCAATTAAGTATTCTCTTCGGTTTGCGTTACTTGGTTTACATTCCACTAAAGAAATCGAACCATCGGTAAGTTGAACTTAAATATCTGGCATAGGAAAATTAAAGCTGAAGCGAGCTATTTTTTCTACCTCTGGTTTCAGTTTAAATCAATTGGAAACTGCAAAAACTGCTTCCGAATGGGTCATTTTAGTTTTTTAAAAATAATTACGTAATAGTAGTTGCAAATAAAATAATTAGAACGAAGCGACGATACTTGTAAATATTGATTTTACCTTGCCCGGAACTAGCAAATCGTGTAACTTTGATTATCTTTGAATAAAATTCAAAACCAACATTCATCCCAATTTGTGTCGCAAAAAAATCTAAAGGTGTGGTTTTACCACCTTTCTTAAAATCTTCGCCTATTAGCACGCGGTAAAATTTACCCTTTTTAGCAAATGGTAAATCCTATTGAAACCCATTTCCAACTTATTTAAAAAACCTTCCACTGTCGTTTCGTTAGATAAATCTCCAACAGCCTTACCATATTCATTGCTGAACTTAATAAGTTCCCAATAAGGTGGATGCGCAAATGAAAAATCGAAACTTTCTGTCTGAAAACCCAAATCCAGTAGTCTTGTAGAATCACCTAATATTATTTGTGTTGTCTTAGCCAAAAGACAATTCATCGTCACAAAAATGAAGGGTTTGTTGGTCCAAATTATTTTTTGCAATTCTAATAATTTTGGGTTTATTTCAATACCAACCCAATTTCTCTTTAAATGTGCTGAAACTATTAAAGTTGTTCCAGAACCACAGAAGGGGTCCAACACCAGATCAATTTGTTTCGAGAAGCGGAGCAAGCATTGTCTGGGGATTTCAATTAGTAAATTGCCGCGAATAGTATATTTGGTCCAGTTAAAAGGATCACTTTCGGGTGTATCCCAAATTGCGAAGAATTGTAGTTTTAGTTCATTTTCATACTCTCGCCATAAATCCGAAACCCAATCGTTCTCTTCTCCATTTTAGCTTTTGCTGAAATCACTGAAATTTTTATCTATTTTCCTTTAGCTTTCAAACAATTCGTCCATCTCGGCAATACAGAAAAACAAATAAAAAATTTTTAATGAAAATATTAAGCTTTGGTTTAAACAATTTGATCTGGTGAATTTATTTTTTATTTTTTCTGTAATCCTCTATAAGCTCTTCTTGGACAGTTTTTGGAACAGGAGAATACCGCAGGAATTCCATAGTAAATTCACCTTTGCCTTGGGTAACTCCTCTTAAACTCGAGGAATAACCAAACATTTCTTTCAATGGCACTTCTGCCTCGACAACCACAAAACCATTATCAACAATTGTATTAGTGATAATCCCTCTACGTTGATTAATTTGACCAATAATTACACCTTGGAATTCATCGGGTGCAGTAACTTCCAACTTCATAATAGGTTCGAGAATTACAGGTGCCGCTTTGGGTAATACTTCTTTAAGAGCATATCTCGAAGCAAGCTTAAAAGCCATTTCGGATGAATCGACAGGGTGCGTTTGCCCATCGTTTAAAACAACTCTCACATTAACAAGGGGTTGCCCAATCAATATCCCTTCTTTCAATTGTTCAAAAAAACCTTTATCGCAAGCAGGGATGAATTCTCTGGAGATTACCCCACCGACAATTTTATCTACAAATTCGTATTCCTTATTATCAGTTGATTCTAATGGTTCAACGTAACCTGCAACACGAGCAAATTGCCCCGCCCCTCCTGTTTGCTTTTTGTGTGTATAATTGAAATCGGCTCTTCGAGTAATTGTCTCTCTGTAAGCAACTTTTGGTTGACCAACAAATACATCGCAATTGTATTCTCTTCGAATCCTTTCGAGGTAAATTTCAAGATGCAATTCACCCATTCCTTTAATAACCGTTTCCCCGGTCTCCTCGTCGCGGTAAACTTGGAAAGTGGGGTCTTCTTTCTGAAACCTATTCAATGCTTTAGAGAAATTATTCAAGGATGCTTTTTCTTTTGGAGCAACAGACAATTCAATAACTGGTGTTGGAACATACATCGATTGTAGAGAATAATTAACCGTTTCATCAGTAAAAGTATCTCCAGAGAAGCACTCTACTCCAAACATAGCAATGATATCCCCAGCGTAAGCTTCTTCAATTTCCGTCATTTCTTGTGCATGCATTCTAACAATTCGAGGGACTTTGATCTTTTTTTTCGATTTAACATTGTAAATAACATCCCCTTTACGCACTTTACCTTGGTAAATCCTCATATATGTTAATTGTCCATATCTTCCATCTTCAAGTTTAAAAGCAAGACCAACGAATGGTTTATTGAGGTTGCACTCCAATTTTACTTTTGCTTCGTTGTTGTTTAAATCAAATGCCTCGTATTCTCTCTCGGATGGATTGGGAAGAAACAAGCCTACTCCATCGAGCAATGGTTGGATACCTCTGTTTTTCTTTGCTGAACCAACGTAGACCGGAGTAACCAAATGAGCTATTGTAGTCTTTCTTAACACAGAAATAATTTTATCAGTTGGGACTTCACTATCGGATAGATACAAATTGGCAATTTCGTCATCAAAATCGGCTAAAGTTTCAACGGTTTGGAAGCGACGGAATTCTGCCTCCTCAATCAAATCGGTTGGTATTTCTTTTTCTACAACAATTTCACCATTGTTTCCCTCGAAATAAATTGCTTTCATTTTCAACAAATCAACAACCCCAGCAAAATTATCCTCCAACCCAATTGGCATTGTAATCATAACTGGGCGAAGGTTTAACTTTTCCTTCATTTGTTGAATAACTTTATCGGGGTTTGAACCAGAACGGTCTAATTTGTTTATGAAGGCAAGTCTTGCAACATTGTATCGTCTGATTTGCCTGTCGACTGTGATGGTTTGGCTTTGGACCCCAGCGACACCGCAAAGCACTAATATCGCACCATCGAGAACCCGAAGCGCTCGTTCCACTTCAACAGTAAAATCTATATGTCCGGGAGTATCTATCAAATTTACATGGTAATCATTCCATTTAAAATAAGTTGACGCAGATTGAATTGTAATACCTTTTTCGCGCTCAAGATCCATAGCATCCAGTGTTGGACCAGCTCCACTTTTGTCGCGAACCTCGACAATTTGGTGAATTCTTCCAGTGTAATATAAAATTCTTTCGCTCAAAGTTGTTTTGCCGGAGTCGATATGAGCAGTAATTCCAATGTTTCTGATTTTTAATAAGTTATTCATCTTATTTTTTGTGTTTAATTGACATCACTCAGTTAAATGAAACCTAATTATTTTTAATAATTATGCTTTTTGTAATCAAAATTTTAACCATGTATCAATTCATTCAATTATTAAACAAGGGGTTTTAACCCCTTGTCTAATTTTCATCGTTTAGAAAAGAAAATTACTCAAAGAAATACTAATAAACTAATCTAAGTATCGTTCGAGCTCTTTGTCTATCTTTCTTTGAATGGGTGTTGCTCTTTGAGAAATCGGAGCTTTAATGCTCAACTCTTCTTCAAAAATATTTTCTACTTCACTTTTTACAATCATATCCTGATAAAACTTCAACCCGGTTCCAGCAGGAATAAGTTGGCCAAGTATTATATTTTCCTTTAGACCATAAAGAAAATCAACTTTTGCTTGAACAGCTGCTTCTGATAATACACGCGTTGTTTCCTGGAACGAAGCAGCAGACAACCAACTTTCAGTTTCTAGTGAAGCTTGGGTGATACCAAGTAAAACGGGTTCAGCAATTGCAGGTTCAGCGGGTCTTGCTTGAGCCACTTTTTTCCCTTTCTTTCTCAAGTCTTGATTAACCTCGCGGAATTTATCCTTGCTAATAATTTGACCTACCTTAAATTTGGAATCTCCCTTGTCAGTTATAACAACTTGTTTTTTCAATTTTTCATTTTCGTCGAAAATTCTAATTCTATCGACGTAGTCATTCTCAATAAACTTGGAGTCCCCTGGATCGACAATTCTGTATTTCTGGAGCATTTGCCGAACTATAATTTCAATATGTTTATCGTTGATTTTAACACCTTGCATGCGATAAACTTCTTGAATTTCGTTGACAAGGTATTCTTGAACAGCATTAGGTCCTTTAATCTTTAAAATGTCGTGGGGGTTAATGTCGCCGTCAGTCAAACGGTCACCAGCACGTACAAAGTCCCCATCTTGAACAAGAATGTACTTGCCAAATGGAATGTTGTATTCGATGCGAGTCTTTCCATCTAAGGAGGTAACGACTAAAGTCCTTTGAGCTCTTTTTACTTTTTCAAATGTTACAATGCCATCAATTTCTGAAACCGTTGCTGGGTTTTGAGGTGAACGAGCTTCGAACAACTCTGTGACTCTTGGTAAACCACCAGTGATGTCGCGCATTCTTCCAAGGTCGCGTGGAATTTTTACCAAAGGTGTTCCGACGCCAACCAATTCGTCTTCATCTACACGTAATTGAGCCTTTACGGGAATCGAGTAAGAACGAATTACATTTCCAGCCTCATCAGTGATTTCTATTGTTGGTTGCCGATTTTTATCTTTGGATTCAATTACTACTTTGGTAATGTGTCCAGTTTGTTCATCACTAATTTCACGATAGGTTACATTATGAATCATATCTTTAAATCGAACGCGACCACTAGCCTCTGTTATAATTGTAGCATTGTAAGGATCCCATTCATAGAGAAGTTGCCCTTTTTTAACTGTTTCACCATCGTGGACTTTCAGAATTGCCCCATACATAGCATCGTACTTAGTTAAAATACGATTACTGTCTGGTTCAATAATATCTATAACTCCATTTCTTGAAACAACAACTAAAATTTCTTCCTCGTCTTCCTCATAAGAAACAGTTCGTACATTTTCGAACTTAACAACCCCATCGAATTTAGCCGAAACTGAGGATTGACTTGTGATAAGTAATGCTGTACCACCAGTGTGGAAGGTTCTTAGAGTTAACTGTGTTCCTGGCTCTCCAATTGATTGAGAGGCAATTGTACCAACAGCTTCGCCGACATCGACCAATTTCCCAGTAGCAAGATTCCTACCATAACATTTCGCACAAACCCCGTGACGTGATTCACATGTTAACACACTTCTAATTGTAACTTCTTCGATTGGAGACTCTTCAATCTTTTGAGCAATTTCCTCATCAATCATTTCTCCACCTTTGCATAGGACTTCGCCAGTCATCGGATTTTCAACATTCCAAAGAGCAACACGCCCAAGTATTCGTTCATACAATGTTTCTTTAACTTCCTCTCCTTCTTTCAGAGCTGTCATCACAACTCCACGAATTGTTCCACAGTCGTGTTCTGTAATAATAATATCTTGGGCAACGTCGTGCAAGCGACGAGTAAGATAACCAGCATCTGCAGTTTTTAATGCTGTATCGGCAAGTCCTTTGCGAGCACCGTGAGTAGATATGAAATACTCGAGAATCGACAAACCTTCCTTAAAATTCGATAGAATTGGATTTTCGATAAGCTCACCAGTGGAACCAGTTAGAGATTTTCTTGGTTTAGCCATCAAACCTCTCATCCCTGCCAATTGTCGAATTTGCTCTTTGGAGCCGCGAGCTTGGGAATCCAACATCATCCAAAAAGTGTTGAACCCTTGATCAACCTTTGAAATTTCGCTGTACAATTTATCGGCAACTCTATTAGTTGCAGTCGACCAAGTATCGATAATTTTATTATAACGCTCTCCGAAACTAATAACCCCATTTTGGTAGGCAGTTTCGATTTCCTCTACTCTTTTAGCAGCTTGATTAATAATTTCGTACTTCTCCTTGGGTATAACAACGTCCGAAATACTAACAGAAAGCCCCCCACGGGTTGCGTATTCGAATCCAATTTGCTTAAGATTATCAAGAAATTCAACGGTTGCAGCAAGTCCAGCAATACGGAAACAATGTCCAATAATTTGCCGCAAACGCTTTTTGGTAAGCAATTCGTTAATAAATCCTATTTCCTTGGGAACGATTTGATTAAGAAGAACCCTACCAGTGGTTGTCTCAACAAAATGTCCTTCAATTTTTACTTTTATTTTCGCATGTAAATCTATTACCCTATTGTTGTAAGCAATAATTACTTCCGAAGGGGAATAGAAGATTTTACCTTCGCCTTTCGCTCCAGATTTTGCCTTTGTAATGTAATAAATTCCAAGAACCATATCTTGTGAAGGAACTGCAATGGGATCGCCGTTTTGAGTGTGTACAATATTGTGAGGTGCAAGCATAAGAAGCAAAGCCTCGAGTTGGGCTTCGAAACTAAGGGGTACGTGAACTGCCATTTGGTCGCCATCGAAGTCTGCATTGAAAGCAGTACAAACAAGTGGATGGAGTTGGATAGCTTTACCTTCGACTAGTCTTGGTTGAAATGCTTGGATACCAATCCGGTGTAGTGTTGGGGCACGGTTCAGCAAAACAGGATGATTTTCTATAACTTTTTCAAGTATGTCCCAAACTTCGTTGGTCTTCTTTTCGACAAGTTTTTTTGCACTTTTAACAGTGCGGCAATATCCTCTTTCAATAAGTTTTCTTATAATGAACGGCTTAAATAATTCGACTGCCATGTCTTTTGGTAAACCACATTCTTGCATTTTGAGTTCCGGCCCCACAACAATTACAGATCTTCCCGAGTAGTCTACTCTTTTCCCTAATAGATTTTGGCGAAATCTGCCTTGTTTACCTTTTAAGGCATCGGCAAGTGATTTCAAAGGTTTGCTAGTTTCGGCTTTGCTCATTTTTCTGGAACTATCGAAGAGAGCATCAACACTTTCTTGAAGCATTCTTTGCTCGTTCCGAATAATAACTGCCGGAGCTTTGATATCCATTAGCCTTTTAAGACGGTTGTTACGAATAATAACTCTCCTGTAAAGGTCGTTTAAGTCTGAAGCTGCAAATCGGCCACCTTCTAAGGGTATCAAAGGTCTTAAGTCTGGAGGAATAACTGGGATTACATCCAAAACCATCCATTCGGGACGATTAACTGGCTCTCCAGATTTTTCATCAGGAAGGAAAGCTTCTAAAACTTTTAATCGCTTGAAAATCTCTTGCTTTTTTTGGGGATTCTGTTCCTCGCGCATCAATGTTCTAAGTTGGTAGTATTCTTCTTCAACATCAACCCTTTTGAGTAATTCTTTTACGGCAGGAGCACCCATTAAAGCAAGGAATTTATTTGGATCGTCGTCATCGAGGTACTTTTCTTCTTCGGTCAAACTATCCATTATGTTAGTATATTCACTATCAGAAATCAAATCGTACTTTTTAAAAGGAAATTTTCCGGGATTAATCACCACATAGGTTTCGTAGTAAACAATTTTTTCTAAATCTTTGGTAGATAAGCCAAGAACAGCAGCAATTTTGCTTGGAGAACTTCTTAAAAACCAAATATGCACAACGGGTGTTGCAAGTGTTATATGCCCCATTCTTTCGCGACGAACGGTCTTTTGTGTCACTTCGACGCCACATCTATCGCAAACAATACCCTTGTACCTGATTCGCTTATACTTACCGCAGGCACATTCCCAATCTTTCACCGGCCCGAAAATCTTCTCGCAGAAAAGTCCATCCTTTTCTGGACGGTAAGAACGATAATTGATAGTTTCTGGTTTTGTAACTTCTCCCCGAGATCGTTCAAGAATAGAATCTGGGGAAGCTAGCTTAATCATAACTTTTCTAAATCCTTTTTTTGGAATTGGTTTCCCTTGCATTTTTAACCAAAATTTATTTTTAAAACATTTTTATTCCAAGACCACATCAAGGCACAAGCCCTGCATTTCTCTAATCAACACGTTAAACGATTCAGGAATATTTGGATCGGGCAAGTTGTCACCTTTAACAATTGCTTCGTATGCTTTTGCTCTTCCAACAACGTCGTCTGATTTTATAGTAAGCATTTCTTGAAGTGTATGAGCAGCACCATAAGCCTCGAGAGCCCACACTTCCATTTCTCCAAGGCGTTGCCCACCAAACTGAGCCTTTCCTCCAAGAGGTTGCTGAGTAATCAATGAATATGGACCAATAGAACGAGCATGAATTTTGTCTTCGACCATATGAACCAGCTTCATCATATAAATTACTCCTACGGTTACTTTTTCATGGAATGGTTCGCCGGTTCGCCCGTCAAAGAGGATTGATTTACCATCAGGTGGTAAATTTGCCAGTTTTAAAAATTCGGAAACTTGTTCCCAAGATGCACCATCAAAAACTGGAGAAGCGAAACGAACACCAAGTTTTTGGCCAGCCCAACCTAATGAAGTTTCAAACAACTGCCCAAGATTCATTCTCGAGGGTACCCCAAGAGGATTCAAGACAATGTCGACAGGCGTACCATCGGGAAGGAATGGCATATCTTCCACAGGTACAATTATAGAAACAATACCTTTGTTGCCATGACGGCCAGCCATTTTATCTCCGACCATCAATTTTCTTTTGATAGCAATATACACTTTGGCCATTTTTACAATACCGGGTTGCAACTCATCGCCAGTTGCAGCCTTTACCCGGTAGGATCTAAATGTTTGTTGAATTTTGTTCTTCTGCTCGAAATAATTATTTAACATTTTCCGCAATAATGAGTCTCGGTCCTTGTCTGCGATAATGGGTCTTTCGAGATCTATTGATTCAATAATTGGTATTTGTTTGGAAAAGTATTCAATAACTTCATCATAAGTAATTTTTTGCCCACTACGAAAAACTGTTTCTCCGTTTTTAAGTTTTAAACCATAAACTTTATATCCATCGAGTAGTCTTGCCAATTTTTCAATCGCATCTTTGGCAAGTTGAGAAAGCTTTTCGCCTTCGGCCTTTGTTATTCTATCAAGTCTACGTTTTTCTTCGATATCACTTTCAGAAGATTTTGAATGCCTCCGGGAGAAAAGTTTGGTATTGATTACAACACCGCGAAGCCCTGGTGGTGCTTTCAAAGAAACATCTTTTACATCGCCAGCTTTATCGCCAAAGATGGCTCGTAGAAGCTTTTCTTCGGGTGTTGGTTCAGTTTCACCTTTAGGGGTAATTTTGCCAATAAGAATGTCGCCTTCGCGGACTTTTGCCCCAACCCTAACAATTCCGTCCTCATCTAAATCTTTAGTTGCGTCTTCGGAAACATTTGGAATATCGCGTGTGAATTCCTCCTCACCTCTCTTTGTGTCACGTACTTGTAAGGAAAATTCTTCCAAATGGACGGATGTAAATATATCTTGGGCAACAAGTCTCTCGGAAACAACTATAGCATCTTCAAAATTATAACCACGCCAAGGCATAAAGGCTACCAAAACATTTCTACCCAAAGCAAGGTCTCCTTTGTCGGTTGCTGCACCATCAGCAATTGGCATGCCTTTAAATACCTTATCCCCGGTGCGAACTATCGGTTTCTGGTTGACGCAAGTATTTTGATTTGTCCTAAAGTATTTCAAAAGTTTGTATTCTTTTACTTCATTGAATGTAAAATCAACCAATTTTTCAATTTCGGTTCTTGTATCCTCGTATCTTATTCGTATTCTTTCGGAATCCACATAGATTACTTCTCCGGGACCTTCTGCAAAGAGTAAAGTCCGTGAGTCTTTTGCAACTTTTGCCTCCATACCAGTTCCAACAATCGGTGCTTCGGGGCACAATAATGGAACAGCTTGGCGTTGCATGTTGGACCCCATTAGCGCACGGTTAGCGTCATCGTGTTCAAGGAAAGGAATTAAAGATGCTGCAGCGCTTGTGATTTGTTCAGTTGAAACTTCCAAGTAATTCACTTCCTCGGGGGAAACCACGACAAAATCCCCAGACAATCTCGCGTTCACTTTTTTTGCAGCAATCCTACCATCCTTACCGATTGGAGTATGTACCGTTGCGATAACTTTACCGTCCTCGTCTTCGGCAGTTAGGTATTCAATTTCGTTTGTAACAAAGCCATCGACAACTTTTCTGTATGGAGTTTCAATAAAACCTTTGTCGTTAACTCTGGAAAACAAGGCAATTGAAGAAATCAGACCAATGTTTGGACCTTCGGGAGTTTCAATAGGACAAAGCCTTCCGTAATGGGTATAGTGGACGTCGCGCACTTCGAACCCAGCTCTTTCTCGACTAAGCCCACCTGGACCTAGTGCAGAGGTTCTTCTTTTGTGGGTTAATTCTGCAAGTGGATTGGTTTGGTCCATAAACTGGGAAAGCTGATTTGTCCCAAAAAATTGATTCAGAACGGAATTCATAGTACGTGCATTAACAAGATCTGTTGGTGTTAAATTTTCAGCCTCTCGTACACTCAACCGTTCTTTAATTGTTCTTGTCATTCGATTTAAGCCAAGGTTAATTTGAGCAGTTAGCTGTTCTCCCACGGTTCTTACTCTTCTATTTCCAAGATGGTCGATATCGTCGCCACTCAATTTATTATCATGCAGATAAAGCAAATGTCGAATGGTAGCAATAATATCTTCTTTTGTAAGAATTGTATATTCAGGATCAATATCTAAGCCAAGTTTTTTATTGATTTTAAATCTTCCAACCAGCCCTAAATCGTATCTTTTGCTGTTGAAGAAAAGTTTTTCGAGCAAAGCCTCGCAAGCTTGCAAATCAGGTGGATCCGTTGTTCTTAATTGTCTGAAAATATGTTCTAATGCTTCCTCGCGGTTGCGAGTGGGATCTTTCGAAAGCGTTTTAGCAATTACAGGTTCTTCGCTTGGATCGTATGGTTTATATAAACGCACATCAAGCACTTGCGTGCTTTTGATTTTTTCTATCAAATCTGTTGTCAGAATCAAATCGCGGGTTGCTATGATTTCTCCAGTGGTCAAGTCCACAACATCGCTCGAAAGCTTTCTTCCGGCATACTCCGTGCTCAAATCTTCGTTAGTAACTACCTCATCTAATTGAAAAAGTTGTATAATTTCCATATCAGAGGAAAAACCTAATGCGCGAAGGAAAGTTGTTGTTAAAAACTTTTTCTTACGGTCTACGTAAGTAGTCAATACTTCATGAATATCTGTGATAAATTCCAACCAAGAACCTTTAAATGGGATAATTCGCGCAGAATAAATACGAGTGCCATTGGGATGCATAGTATCATCAAAGAAAACACCCGGTGAACGATGCAACTGGGAGACAATCACGCGTTCGGCACCATTAATAATAAACGTCCCTCGAGCAGTCATGGCAGGTATGTTGCCCAGATATACTTCTTGTTCTATTGCTTCGATATAATCTTCGGAATCTGGGGCAACCTTGCTGGACAATCTAAATTTTGCTTTAAGTGCTTTTGAATAAGTAAGTTCTCTTTCCCTGCATTCTTCTTCGGAATATTTCGGCTTTTCAATTGCGTAATTTAAAAACTCAAGTTGGTAGATTCCCGAGGTATCCTCGACTGGAAAATTAGATAAAAAAGCAGATTGTAACCCAACATTTTTTCTTTCCTCGGGTGGAACATCTTCTTGGAGAAATTCTTCGTAGGATTTTAGTTGTACATCAAGCAAATCGGGGAAGTTTGTATATCTTTCTGTCTTGCCAAAATTAATTCTTTCATAAAGCCTAATGGTTCCATCGGCCTCCATTCCTTTCAAGATTGAAAGGTCGAACTTTTTAACAATTTTTTCAATTCCTTCGCTTTTCACTGGGTTTACCTCCAAATTATATGTAACCACATACTTTATTATAAAAACAAAAAAATAAGTAAAGCCAACCACAAGGCTTTACAAAAACAAGCTCTTTAATTGAACTTGTATTACCAATTGAATTATTCCATTCAAATACTCTATTAAACAAATATGGACCGAGACGTAGCTCGGTCCAAAAAACAATTTATTTAAGAGTAACTTTTGCCCCTTGTGCTTCGAGTTTCTTCTTAATGTCCTCTGCTTCTTCTTTGCTTACTGCTTCTTTAACCATTTTGGGAGCACCTTCGACTAACTCTTTGGCTTCTTTCAAACCAAGACCAGTGAGTTCTCGAATAACTTTAATTACGTTAAGTTTATTTGGTCCCATATCGGTCAATTCAACGTCGAACTCTGTTTTTTCTTCTTCTTTAGGTGCTTCTGCTGGTGGAGCAGCAACCTGAGCACCGGCAACCATAACCGGAGCAGCTGCAGTGACTCCAAATTTCTCTTCGAGAGCCTTTTTCAACTCTGCTGCTTCAACCAAAGTAAGATTAGATATCTTTTCTACTAATTCCTCTACTATCGCTGACATATTAAACTCCTTATTTTTTTAAACAATTACTTTGAATTCTTTTTTGCAACTTCTTCAATAACATACGCAAGGTCGCGAATAACTGCATTGATTGAACCCAATATACCGGAGATTGGGGAGTCCAAACTTCCCAGTATATTTGCAATAATTTCGCTTTTAGATGGCAAGGAAGCTAGCATCTTCAATTGGTCGGAGCCATAAGCAATTCCTTCGATAACTGCTCCTTTGAATACTGGCTGTTGGAACTTATCAATGCGTTCTTTCAGGACTTTTGCTGGAAGAATTGGATCTCCGTATCCAAAAATCACACCAGTTGGACCACGAAATCCATCTTTCAACCCAGGCAAATTTCCGGCTTCGGATAGAGCTCTTTCGAGAAGTGTATTTTTCGCCACTTTCAATTCCATCTTTTCCTTCTTTAGATCCCTACGAAATTGAAGTGTCGATTCAACATTCATACCAGTAAAATCAATAAAATAGTATGAATTTACTTCTTTAAACTTCTCGATAAGGTTTTGGACTTGCTGCGATTTTTTCTGTTTTGTTATCATTTCACCTTCCCTTTTTAATCACAAGCGACTACGTTCAAAAGAACGAGAAGCAAGCCGCTGTTTGATTTATCAGTGCGTAATAACTCTCTTTATTTATGATGTCTGCAAAGATGATTCGCTTACCTCAACGCTTGGTCCCATTGTTGAGGTAAAATGGATACTTCTCACGTAACGTCCTTTAGCAGAAACGGGTTTAGCTTTAATTACACTTTGATACAGAGCCTGAATATTTTCCGCAAGTTGTTCTGAACTAAAAGAGCATTTGCCAATTGATGCATGGACATTTCCAGTCTTATCAACTCGATATTCAATTTTCCCGGCTTTGACCTCTTTAACAGCTTTTGCAACATCGGTTGTAACTGTACCACTTTTTGGATTAGGCATCAGCCCGCGGGGTCCAAGGATTTTTCCCAATTTACCAACTTCACCCATAACATCTGGGGTTGAAATAATTACATCAACATCGGTCCATCCACCTTTTATTTTTTCTATATACTCCTCGAAGCCAGCATAATCGGCACCAGCTTCCAGAGCTTCTTGGTCCCGAGGCGTTTTGCATAAAACAAGAACTCGGACCTGCCTCCCAGTTCCGTGTGGTAACGTTACTGTGCCCCTAACCAGCTGGTCAGCTTTACGTGGATCTACTCCCAATCTCATTGCAACTTCAAATGATTCATCAAATTTTGCAGTAGCATTCCTCTTTACAATTTCAATTGCATCGCGAAAAGGATAGATAGCTTTAAAATCGTAATTTTTCAATAGTTGGCGGTAACGTTTTCCCTGCCTTTTCATAAATTTACCTCAAAATTAATCGACAACAGTAACTCCCATACTTCGTGCTGTACCCTTAACCATCGAGACAGCAGCTTCTAAAGTATCACAATTTAAATCTTCCATTTTAATTTTAGCAATTTCTTCGCATTGGGCTTGGGTAATTTGCCCAACTTTTACTTTATGGGGTTGACCAGAGCCTTTCTGAATTCCTGCAGCTTTCATAATTAAAATTGCAGCTGGTGGAGATTTAACAACGAAAGTAAAGCTTTTGTCGGAAAAAAAGGTAACAACTACTGGTAAAATAGTTCCTTTTTGTTTGGCAGTCCTAGCGTTAAATTGCTTTACGAACTCAACACCATTTAAACCACGTTGTCCGAAAGCGGGCCCAACAGGCGGGGACATAGTTGCTTCACCAGCTGGGAGCTGAAGTTTAAACGAGCCTATAACTTTTTTTGCCATATCTTATCTCTTCTAAATTACCTACATAATTCAAATTGCACCAATTTCAACTTGGCTGAAATCCAATTCGACTGGGGTTTTTCGTCCAAGAATTCCAACCTCGACTTTTAATTTTTGTTTCTCGTAATTGACTTCCTTTACTGTACCACTGAAGCCACTAAACGGACCGTCAATTACTTTCACTGGATCACCTATTTGAAACTCAGTTCCAATGGTTTCAATATTTTTTCTTTCTTCTACTCTACCGATAATTCTATTTACTTCGGATTCTGAAAGTGGCACTGGATCAGTTTTTGTCCCAACGAAGCTAACAACTGAGGGCAAAGCATTGATATAATCCTTGAGTTTTTTGTCCAGGGCAACGCGAATAATAATGTAACCGGGCAAAAAGTTTTTTATTTTAGTTTTCTTTTTTCCATGCCGCATCTCGTAGACTTGCTCTTGAGGAATAATAATATCGGTAATTCTATTTTGAAGACCCAATCTTTTAATTTCGGTTTCCAAAGTCAATTTGACCTTATTTTCGTGCCCCGTATAAGTGCGTAGAGCATACCATTTGAATTCGGGCAATTTGCCCGATCTATTTTCTTCATCCTCATTAATATTTAAGTATTCCCTGTCTTCCATCTTAGAAAATAAACTCTAAAATTCTAACCATAATTGTATCGATAACAAAGACGAAAGCTGTAAAAATCAACATGGTAATAATTACAATATATGTTGATTCTCGCAATTGCGCTCGAGTAGGCCAGGAAACTTTTTTCATTTCCTTAGTAACTTCATTCAAGTACTTTTTAACTTTGCCAAGCATTTCGTTTCCTACAATCAATAAATTAGCAGGGGTGGAAGGACTCGAACCCTCAGCCTACGGTTTTGGAGACCGCCGCTCTGCCAATTGAGCTACACCCCTTTGCCCGAGCTGATGACCGGGATTGAACCGGTGACCTCTTCCTTACCAAGGAAGTGCTCTACCAACTGA